>NZ_JAUSZD010000002.1:2794000-4191000 GCF_030817275.1 Paenibacillus sp. V4I7
TTTTTAAAATCCAATATATTAATAGCGCCATCGACTAATTTATTGGAACAAGAAGCAGTATTAGAAATCCTGGATAGATTGAAAGATGGAGATACACTTTGTCATGGTGATTTTCATCCGGGTAATATATTACTTTCAAACGGGCATGCATTGGTTATAGACTTCATGAATGTGTGCCATGGAGATTTTTTGTATGATGTTGCAAGAACTGTTTTTTTGGTGGAATATACACCAGTTCCAGAAGATGCAGGTGATAGAGAAACACTTCTGCGATTTAAGAAAACGCTGGCAGACTTATATCTTATCGAAATGAATGTTACCCGAGAAATGATACATGATTATCTATCTGTCATTATTGTGGCTAGAGTAGGTGAATGCCCTAACGAATAGGTTGGGTTTAGGCGTTCCTCAGTCTTTACATGCTTATAATAGTACAAGTGAACGTATCTTTAGAAGTCCAATCAACTTACGTAGAACGAGAGCTCCACGCCACTTCCCCGAACTGGCTTCCGTGAGGTTGAGCCCCGCATGACGAAGCAAGGTGTTACCATGATCAAAACCGCTTAAATCCCCGGATTCTCCTAAAATACCAGCTAATGAAATAGCGTTAATCCTTTTAATGACAAGCATCTGCTTGGCATAAGGAATGCGATGAAGCACAGCAATGACTTCTTGTAATTAAATAATTCGATTTTTTACAGGAGAAAAAGGATATAATTTGAATTTCAAGAATATTTTTGACCAAGAATACAATAGCTGATTTTATACTTATCGTATGATAGATCCAACATGGAGTGTCAGGGAAATGGAACTAAGTTTGAGAGGGGCATGGAATGAAACCGACCATTTACGATGTGGCCCAAACCGCCGGGATGTCCATCGCAACCGTATCTAAAGTGATTAACGAGACAGGCAGAATTAGCGATAAGACGAGAAAGCACGTATTCAGTGTAATGGAGCAGCTGAATTACCAACCGAGCATGGTAGCTTCCGCTTTGACGGGAAAAAGCACCTACACGATTGGATTCACACTACCGGATTTAGCAAACCCATTTTTTGCTGAAATCGCCCGGTCTGTCGAGGATCTGGGACATGAATACGGTTTTAGTGTATTTATTTGCAGCACAGATAATGACCCAGACAAAGAAGTGAAATATTTATCTCTGCTCACGCAAAAGAGGGTAGACGGCATTACCTCCGCAACTCGGATTCAAAATGATCAATTCTTAAAAAAGCTGATTCAGCAAAATATCCCTATGGCTTTAATTACAGGTGAAATGCCAACGCTGGCTGTGGATACCGTGATGGTCGATGACTACCTCGGAGGTAACCCGGCGGGAATCATTTGGTGGAGCTAGGGCACAAGCGGATCGCCATCCTGGTAGAGGATATGGATAACAGCAGCAATCGTGAGCGTATCCGCGGTTGTAAGCAGGCTCTGACTAATGCAAGTTTGCCTTTAGAGGAACATTAATTCCCAACTTAGGTAAAATTGATGAAAATAATTTGAAGAACTTGGACGGGAAGGGCGTTCCTTACCGTGCCTCAGCCGTCGTATTAGCCTACAACAGCGAGAAAGTAAAGAATCCTCCCAAAACGACTGATGAGCTCTATGAGTGGATTAGCAAAAATCCAGGCCGCTTTGCCTATAATGATCCAGCAACCGGCGGGTCTGGGGATTCTTTTGTACAAACGGTCATTTATAATTTCCTTCCACCGGAAGCGAACACGAGTCAAGATCCAAAATGGACGAAGCAATGGGATAAAGGCTTTAAGCTGCTGAAGGAGCTTCATCCGAGGATGTATCAAAAAGGCGTATATCCGAAGAAAAACCAAGGCACTTTGGAATTAATGGCAAACGGCGAGGTAGATATGATCCCGGCATGGTCCGATCAAGGGCTTGAGCAAATCAGCAAAAAGCTGCTTCCAGAAACGACGAAGTTGACACAAATTAGCCCGTCTTTCACCGGAGGACCGACGTATCTCATGGCTCCTAAGCTATCCGAGCGCTTAGATTCAGTCGCTAAGTTCCTAGACTTTGTACTAACACCTGAAGCACAAACCGTTATTACTCAGAAAATGTACGGGTACCCAGGAATCAAATGGTCGGAAATGCCTTCGAAACTGAGAGATGAGTTTAAGGATGTGACAGCAGGCTATCGAACTTTCAACCTAGGTGATCTGGGTAAAGAAATTCAAAAATGCTGGCAGCAAGAAGTTGCAGGCCAATGAATAAAAATATGAAACAGGGGATCTTTGGGCTTTCGCTAGTCATCCCATCCTTCTTGCTTTTATGTTTTGTCGTTATAGCACCAATTATCCTGGCGATTCACGAAAGTTTTAGAGATGAAAATTATACGTTGCAGTATTTATGTTTGTTTTGTGCTCTTTTATGGGATATTTTTACATCCAAACGATGATCAAGGACGATAAAGTTTCGTCACATTAAGTCATACTTTGGAATGAGCACCTTTCCCTTATAGGGGAAAGGTGTTTTTCAAGTTGAAGGAGGAGCAACGATGAAGACACTGCTGATTGCGGATGGAACTGTGACACCAAGCTATTCGAAGAGCCATATTACCTAAACCCTTCATTTGCATAAGGAATGTCGTAAGCTTCATGTGGAATTCGCGTAGAACCGAAAAAGTTGGAGGATGAAGAATCGGTCGCAAATCGACATAGAGCTTGATTTAACCGGTGTTCAATGGATGCGTGCTGAGATGCACAAGAACATATATCATTAAGTGCCGCGTAAATCGCGGCATTTTTGATTTATGGGATAAAGTTCTTGTCACGGCTAACTGACAAGAACTTTATCCCATTTTCGAAATTGACACGAACATTATCTCGATGTTATTACCCGCTATCCATTTATTCAGGCTTCTTTCACATGTTGACAAATAAATGAACTAGATATATTCTAAATATAGATAGAATAAATAATTTTAGGATATATATTATTAGGATTTAAAATTAAGATTAATAGAGGAGCTTTCAAATGAACATTCAAATTTTAGGCCCCGAATATCAAGCGAAAGAAGAATTCGATAACGGCAAAATAACGGCTCAGAAACCTCTAGGGTTCCCAGGGCAAGGAGCTGTAACGGTTAGGCTTGGTCCTCTTTTCTACTGGGCTTGGGGAAAAGCCGAAGCGGAAGGAGGTATCGGGTTTCATCCACACTCTGGGTTTGAGATTATGACTTATGGAATAGCTGGCCAAGGACTTCACAGAGATACAACTGGAAGCGAAAGTATCCTTGGTCCTGGTGATCTTCAACTCATGCAAACGGGCTCGGGTGTTCAGCACGCCGAAAGCGTCGAAGCGGGCTTCCAGGGTTTTCAAATTTGGCTTGAGCCTTATTTGAATGAAGCGGTAAAACGTGCACCAAACTATTCTCTGTTCAAGCACGAGCAGTTTCCTCAGACACATCAGGATGGAGTGAATGTAAAGACGATATTGGGAGAAGGTTCACCCGTCCTACAATTAGTGGCTGTTGCGCGAATGTTTGACGTAGAGATTCAGCCAGGAGCGTCATACGTCCACAAGCTATTGCCGAACCAGACACTTGCAGGATTGTCGTTTAAAGGCGCCGGTGGTTCCATTTTAGTGCCTGGACAAGATCCCGTTACATTTCAGAATAAAGACTTTGCCATCGTTCAATGTGAAAAGGAGGGAGAAATCAGCATCCGTGCTGAAGGAGAGAAGCTTCGAATTTTTCTAATCGAAGTCCCTACAGAAGTGGAATATCCATTGTATGATAAACGCAAATAAGGGGGCTTAAGAATGGCTGATCGCGACGCTGAGGGTAAGGCTCTTGATTTAAGACTGATACGCGTTATAAATAACGCGATGAAAGTGCTGTTCGTAAGCTTAGAACGTGCCATTGACAGCTATGGTCTCAGTTTAGAAACCTTCCGAATTCTCGAGTTTCTTTACAATAAAGGTCCGCATTCCATCCAGATAATAAGCGATACTTTCTCGATTCCCAGCGGGAGTATCACCTACGTGGTCGATAAGCTGGAGAAGAAGGGGTTCGTGGAACGGCTCCCCATCCCGGGTGATCGACGTAAAACAAATGTGGCATTGACCGGGGAAGGACGACGTTACTTCGATAATATCTTCCCAAAGCATGTTCAAACGCTCTCCGACAATTTGTCCTTCGCAACGGACGGGGAGAAGCTCGAACTTATTCACGTGCTGAAGAAAATTGGATATGGTATCAAGAATCGTGAAGGCAATACGAATAATGATGGATCAGATTCTTTTTGAAAGAAGGATTTTACTATAATTTTATATTTAGGGGGATTTGAAAATGGAAATAGGTGTAGATACATTTGTCGAAACAACTCCGGATGTTAAAACGGGCAAGACAATAAGTCATGCGGAGCGGTTGCGTGAGGTTGTTGAAGAAATCGTCCTTGCCGATCAGGTTGGGTTGGATATATTTGGGGTCGGTGAGCATCATCGTAAGGAATTTGCGGATTCCGCTACTGTCGTTGTGCTGGCGGCAGCGGCGTCCATGACTAAAAGGATACGCTTAACCAGCTCGGTTACCGTGCTCTCTGCAGTTGATCCAGTACGTTTGTTTCAGCAATTTGCCACGCTCGATGGTATTTCAAATGGACGTGCTGAGATTATCGCGGGTCGAGGCTCTATGGTCGATGCGTTCCCATTGTTTGGTTATGATTTAAAAGACTATGATGAGCTTTACGCGGAAAAATTGGAACTATTATTAAAAATAAGGGACTCGGAGAAGGTAACCTGGAAAGGAAAGCATCGATCGGCCATTACGAATCTGGGTGTGTATCCGCGTCCGGTTCAGAACTCTTTACCCGTATGGCTTGGCAGTGGGGGTAATGCGCAATCGGTAATACGAGCAGGGGAACTGGGACTGCCTCTTGTTTTGGCGATCATTGGCGGGAGCCCCTTGCAATTTGCTCCGCTCGTGCCGCTCTATAAGAACGCTGCTACTCGTGCAGGACATGATGCATCGAAATTACCGATTGCCGTACACTCACTCGGGTTCATTGCGGAGAGTAACTCGCTTGCAGCCGAGAAGTATTTCCCACCCACTCAGGCAGTGTTTAATTCAATGAGTAAAGAGCGTGGTTGGGGACATTATAGCCGTTCACAATTCGATGCCTCATGCAGCCCAGAAGGCGCATTCTACGTAGGCGATCCCGAAACGGTGGCCAACAAAATTATTTATATGCAAAAACATTTAGGCTTCTCACGATTTTTCCTACATTTACCTGCCGGCACCATGCCACATGAGGATGTTATGAAAGCCATTGAACTATTGGGAACGGAAGTCGCCCCGCGAGTTCGTGAAGAGGTCGCAAGATGGGAAGCTGAAGAAAAATTTTCTGATGATAATAACAGTCGACAAACCCTTTAGAATCAACATGATAATTTAAATTGATATGACATAAAGTTCCCCTCAAACCTTAAAATAAGGGGAACTTTGTGTCACCATTAATGGGGAGTTTGTGTTAATGGACAAATTAGAAACAGAGTAGAAGTTAATTTGAGTTCCTTTTCTTATTATTTTGACGGGGGACAAAAACATACGTTGATACGGAGCCGCGCTATGCGCGGCTTTTTCGTTTTATCAATGGAAGTTCTTGTCCCTTGATGAGGACAAGAACTTCCATTGTTTCCCGACTGAGGCTCAAAAGGGCTCTTCTTTAAAAGGCGTGTATATTATTTTAACTATCCAAAAGTTTAGTTTGTAAATAAAATACCATCATCCCATTTAAATTCACCATCGTTATGTCGCCAATATATACACGAAGATTCATAGTTTAGATGGGGTGGGCTACCCGCCCTTAGAGTATCGCCGATAATTTGTTTTGAAAAATAAAGTAAAAACAGTAACGACAAACTTCAATGAGCATGACTTTTGGCATAGAGCGTGAGATTTATCATGCTTTGGCGACCAAATGTTCTGCCTTTTTCTTTGTGAATACATGACTTTCCACAGATTTGCTTCCGTTCTTTTCTTGTTAAAATGCAAGTGTAAGAAAATAAAGAAGGATAAGTGAAAAACTAACGCGTTCATTCCGAGCGCCTAAAAAAAGGAGAGTGGATTTGATGCTTGTGAAAAAATCTAACTTGACGGTGCGATTAATCATTGTGTTTCTTCTCATTATTCTAACGGCTGGATCTTTTTTTGAAATTAATTGTTTTTTGAACAACTAATCCAGGGGAGGTACGATCCCCAATAGTACCACTTAGGTGAAGAAGAAAATGAATTTTAAAAAAAGTAAATTATTTATGTTTACCATTGCCCTATTAGTCTTTATTGGTTATTCCTTTTACAGTTCATTTCAGAAAAAGGAAATAGCGAATGCTCAAGAGGTTTTAACTACAGTTAATGAAGATTCGAGCACGCCTTACGAAACCGCTATTTTTGCGGGTGGTTGTTTCTGGCATATGGAAGAGTCTTTCGAAAAGCTTGACGGTGTCTTGCGTGTTAAAAGTGGTTATACGGGAGGACATAAGGAAAATCCCACCTATGCAGAAGAAAGCTGAAGTGGAACATCAGGATTATTACAAAAAAACCCCAATCAGCTACAAGATAAGTGAGCTCGGATCTGGTCGCTATATATTTTTGGATAAAACTTGGGGCAACGATAGGGAAGTGATAATTCCTGCAAAGATAGGTTCTAATAAAGATTTTAATAAGAAGGAAAATGTAGAGGAGTTAAGAACTCTTGGCAACTTATCAACTAGTAAGTTAGTATTTTGAATATGAAAAACAGAAATACACAAATTCTTGACCTATCGCTGGATCTGTTTCGCGAAAAAGGATATGTTGCAATTTAGTTATGACGATATATCTAAGCACTTAGGCGTTACAAAGGCAAGAATTCATTACCACTTCGAAAAAAGAAGCTAAATTTTTTTGAGACATAATTTATCTATTAGTAAGTAAAGTTGTTATATTGCCATTACGGCTTCTGTATTTCTTGATAAATACAGGAAATCATAATCCAAGTATATCAACTAGAAGGGTGGGATAAACACAATGACACGAACTTTCAAGAGCATCGAATCGACCGCGGTCTGAACAGCATCTATGTTCGAGATTACGCGGGTACCGGACCTGCCTTTGTGCTAATGCACGGCTTTCCTGACAATTTGCATATTTACGATGATGTGGTTCCCTACCTGGTTGCAGGAGGAAGAAGAGTCGTCGTATTCGATTTCATTGGCTTTGGCGCTTCCGACAAACCAGCTGGAGCAAAATATAGCTTCGAGCAGCAATTAGGCGATCTCCATGCGGTAGTCGAAAGCTTGGGACTCGACAAAATCGTTCCGGTGGGCATGATTCATCCGGTCCCGCGGCGGTCAACTATGCGATCGAACATCCGGAGCATGTCGATTCCATTTGCCTACTCAACCGGCCTGTCATTGGTTACAATTCGATATTCCGGAACAAGTCGCTACGGTTATGTTAGGAGACGCGTAAGCAAATCCATGACTTATAATTTTTTTACACATTTTTTGGAAAAACTAAAAGGGAGAAAACAAGACGATGAGTAAAGTATGGTTGATTACAGGAAGTTCGACAGGATTTGGGCGACAATTTGTGGAGCAGCTGCTTCAAGCAGGGGACAAAGTCGTCGCGACGGCGCGTAAACTTGAAGCTATTCAGGATTTTAAAAAAATGGCACCGGATCGTGTTCACCTTGCTGCCATGGACGTTACAAACAAGGGTCAAATTGAATCCGCTGTTCAAGAAGCCGTTGACGTTTTCGGTAAAATCGATATTGTTGTGAATAATGCCGGATACGGGCTGTTCGGCATGCTGGAAGAGTATACGGATGAACAGATCCGGAAGCAGTTCGACGTCAACGTGTTCGGTGTACTGGACGTCATTCGAGCGACCCTCCCCGTCTTTAAACGTCAAGGATCGGGACATTTCGTTAATTTTTCATCGTTCTTCGGAACCTGGTCCATGCCTCCGTACAGCCTGTACGCTGCATCCAAGTTTGCCGTCGAAGGCTTCTCCGAAGCATTCGAGAAAGAGTTCGCAAGCTTCGGAATCAAGACGACGATTGTTGAGCCTGCCGTGTTCGCTACCGAGTTTCTGGGTAACTCGCTGGAGCAGACTGAGAAGAAACAAGAATATGCTCACCTGTATGAAGCATATGAGAAAGGAATATCGAACATCAAGATCGGAGACCCAGCAAAAGCAGTGGAATTGATCATTTCTGTTATAAAAAGCGATCATTCGCCGCTTCGCTTGGCCGTTGGCTCACAAGCGGCATATACGATTCGCGAAGCCTATACCAAGCGGCTTGAAGAGGTTAATACATGGTGGGAGCGTTCGGCTGAAGCGGACTAATCCGCGAAATGGAGAGATATGCTTAGATAACTTTAAAAAGGTTACTGTAAGGCGGTTATGTATACCCTAAGAAGCCGAAGCTTGACTGATTGTCCTGGTCAAGCTTCGTTTTGTTCAACTTTCGTCAGACAAACATGGAGTTGTATGATAAGGGAGTTATAGATGATGTTGAAAGTAACGGATATCGTATGGAAGAATCCTCTTTCGTTGAGATGGCTTTTCGGGCTGAAGCTCATATTTGATTTAGTCCTGACTGGGATGTTTTATTTTGAAAACTCGATTGCGATCTTTTGGAGACTAAGTTTTATTATATTTTCCTTGATGGTTTTCCTTTTCGTTTATCTATTTTACTCCAGCATGAAAAAGCATTGGCTATTACACCTCCTGATCATCGATTTCTTGGTATCCGCTTCTTATGGCTATGTTTATATCGGCGGCAAATTCCCCAATCATCTATTTATTGGAATTACGGCTTTAGCCATTTTCATGTTTGTAAAGAATACCCGAGTGCTCATCATCTCTGGTATATTATTACTATTACTCTATATCGTTACGATGGGCAGCATTGATTGGTATTTGTATCAACGGTTGATGAAACAAGCTATTTTATTTCCTCTTCGTTCATTGTATTCGCATGTATTGTGAGCTCTTTGATTAATTTCCATCAAAGGGCACGTATGGATACAATGCAACTGTATGCACAATTGATGCAATCCCACGAGCGGCTGCAGGAGTATGCACTCCAAACGGAGGAATGGGCAGCCGCAAGGGAAAGAGTGAGAATTGCACGGGATATTCATGATACGGTTGGTCATAAACTGACGGCATTGTTGGTTCAAATGCAAGTGGCTCGCAAGCTAAGCAGGCTGGATTCTTTACGCAGTGAGCAAGCCTACTTGGAATCTGAGGATTTAATTAGATCTGCCTTGCAAGAGGTACGTCTATCCGTAAGGGCTATACGAGACGAGTCTATTACATCTACTTCTTTAAATGAAAGCCTTACCAGCTTAGCAGAAGAGTTTACCAAATTTGCAAAGGTTCATACTGTTCTTGAAGTCGAAGGTACACCCGTTGCCCTCCCGGGCGATCTTCAATTGACGGCTTATCGAATTGTACAGGAATCCCTTACCAATGCTCAGAAGCATGGCCATGCGACCAATATTGTCATTTTGTTGACCTATGCCGAAACCGGATTTTCTCTAAGCATACGTAATGACGGGGAGCTGCCTGCCGAACTGAAGCCGGGGTTTGGTTTGATAAATTTGCAAGAAAGGGTGAAGGAGTGGAACGGAGAAGTGCATTTTAGGATGGATCAGAAGACAGGCTTTGCTGTTGAAGTTAAGCTTCCTTATTCTAAAACGGAAATGGAGCGACAAAATTGAAAATCCTGATTGTCGACGATCAGCGGCTCATGAGAGAGGGTCTTGCGACCATCATAGGTTTAGAGCCGGGTATGGAAGTGGTTGGAACTGCCGAGGATGGGAGAGATGCCTATTCGAAAGTAATCGAATGGGAACCGGATGTAGTGTTGATGGATATTCGAATGCCAGGAATGGACGGCATGGAAGGAACAGAATTGATCCTCAAGCACTTTCCGGAGACGAAGGTATTGATTCTGACCACTTCGATGACGCGGAACTCATTATGAAAGTATTAGAGAAAGGCGTTCATGGATACTTATTGAAGGATATGCCATCGAAGGCGATCATCAGTGCGATTCAGTCGGTGTACAGTGGAGGGACGGTGCTTCAACACGATATCACGGCGATGCTGCTCAAAGAATTAAAAAAAATGTCGGATTGGAGCCCGGAACAGGCACACCCATTAAGTAAAAATGAGCCGGATGAGTTGGGACTATTGACTGAACGAGAGAAAGATGTACTCGCATTATTGGGTCAAGGGCTCAATAATAAAGAAATAGCAGGCTTGCTGTATCTTACGGAAGGTACCGTGAAAAATCACGTTTCCAATCTGATAGCGAAGCTAGGGCTACGCGACAGGACACAAGCAGCCGTATTTTCCGTACGTCATCTTTTATAGCGATATTATAATGGAATCATTAACTCGCGGGGGGAGAATTCTGCTCCATTAGGCTTGACACTTATCTACTAGTAAGTTATATTACAGCTATGGAAAATCGAAAAACACAAATATTAAACCTAGCGCTAAAACTTATTCGAGAAAAAGGTTATGTTGCCATAAGTTATGATGATCTGTCTAAGCAATTGGGCGTAACCAAGGCAAGCATTCATTATCATTTTGAAAAAAAGGAGGATTTAGGTGTTGCCGTTATCGAGCGGATACAACAAAATTTAGAGAATTACTTACTATTTATTAATAATTCTACGATGACAGTAGAAGAGAAGCTTATGCATTTCATTGCTAGACAAATTGAAATATGCGGGGAAGGGATATGTCCAATATCATCTCTACAATCTGATTTTGTATCCTTACCAGATATTATTAGACAAAAGGTACAGGAGGTAAGTCAGTTTGAAATAAAGGTTTTAATAAGTATTCTTACAGAAGGGTATAATGAAGATATCGTTCAAAAATCAGAAGAGGTTGAAGCACTAGCTTATACCATTCTGTCATGTATAAAAGGTGCTCTGCAATATAAACGAACATTGGGGAAGGATGTAGTATCCCAAGTTCTGAATCAGATAAACCGTCTTATTAAAAGTTAAAGGCGGTTTATCTATGAATATTACTTATCTACTAGTAAGTAAAATAATGAAAGTAAGAAGGGGAAATTACTAAAATGAAAAGAATGCTTTGGGTTGTTCTTATGATGTCCTGTGGAGCTACGTTTATTTCCTCATTATTCCCTTTGTATGGGGAGCATTATAAGCTGAGTAGTTTGGAAATCACCATTTTGTTCGCCGTATATGCCGCTATCCTGCTGCCGACCTTGCTTGTTGTGGGCGCCAGAGGGAGCGCCTGGGGGTTGAAAAGGGTTCTTCGCTTCAGTATATGGGTTTCCATCGCATCGACGTTACTCTTTATAGGGAGTTTCAACGTATGGATGCTCTATGCGGCAAGGATCTTGGAAGGCATCGCCTATGGTGCTTTTACAGGTACTGCTAGCGCTTTTTTATTAAAACAAACCTCACACGATAAAGTGGGTACAGCAATTAAGTTATCGGGAGTAATCGTAAACATCGGTTTTGGCCTTGGCCCAGCTATTTCAGGCTTAATTGTGCAATATATGCATTTTCAGCCTCTTCGTTTGCCATATTGGTTTCTGCTCGGCATGTTATTGAGTTCCTTGGTATTTCTGGAAATGTTACCGAAGCGCGAAGATTCCCAAGCACAGAAACCGGCTAAAACTAAAATTTCGCTTGGTGTTCCCGAAAATATTCGTTCCCAGTTCTTGTCTTTTATTGGACTTCCGATTTTTATTCTTTTCACGTTAGGTGGAAGTGTGTTTTCTCTTATTCCATCTTTCGTTAAGAATGTTATTCACACCACCAATCTCTCTATTTCCGGGTTGTTAATATTGGTGCTTCTAGGCGGGGGGGCCTTGATGCAGTTCTTTCCTTGGCCGCGTAATCCCGTTACACGGATGCGTATAGGAATCCTATTTCTTGCCATTGGATCGTGGATTGTTGTTATTTCTGGTCAGACAGCGAGTTTATTTTTGCTTTGGACCGGCATATTCATTCAAGCAATTGGCGCCGGATGGACGTTTCAAGTTTCTTTAAGATTTGCCAGCCAGTTGCCGAAGCCGGAAGAACGTCCGCGAGTCATTTCGGCATTTTATTTCTATGCATACTCAGGATTCATTGTTCCCCCTGTTGGCGTCGGAGTGCTGACTCAATTTTTTAGTTTAAACTTCTCGTTGATTCTTCTAAATTTGTTTGCTGCGCTAATGGTTATCTATGTGTTAATTTATTCAGTCAAATTTAATCGTTTTTATTCTAAAGGTATATCACAATAATCACCACCCTGAATGAAATGGGTTGACACACTATCTACTAAAAGGTAGAATACAAACATGAACAATAATAAGAATACAGCAGAGATTATTTTGGATACTGCCCAATCCATTGTGCAGGATGCCGGGTTTAACGGATTCAGCTATGCACACATTGCAGAAAAAGTAGGGATACGCACTGCCAGTATTCATTACCATTTCCCAAACAAGGAGGATTTAGGGGAAGCGCTGATTGCACGGTATCACAGACATTTTATTTCTGCAATAGCTCAAATCGATACCGAAACACAGAACAATTTGGAAAAGCTACGAAAATTCACTTTGCTTTACGGTGGCCCTGTTCAAGATTATTGTACTTGTCTAGGCGTCATGCTTTCAACTGACCTGGCTACTTTATCAGGTAAGACACGAGAAGGGCTGGCTCAGCTTTTCACCGCTAATTTAGAATGGTTGGAAAGAGTCATGGAACAGGGACGGCGAGAAGAGCATCTAAACTTTAAAGGTGCTGCGGATGTGCAAGCCCATCAATTTCTTGCTTCGCTTCAAGGTGCGCAGTTACTTGCAAGAAGTTTTCGGGATTTAGCTAAGTTTAACATGATAGCCGAAGGATTATTATCCGCTTTAACTTAAAAAATAAAGGCGGATATTTTTTTAAAATTTAACCTACCTTTTAATAGATAGATTAAAAAGAAGGAAATAGGAGTCATTTTACTGAATGAGGAGGTGAAGAGATGTTGTATGAGCTGCGTGTGTATCATATGAATCCTGGCAAGATGCAGGCAATACAAGATAGGTTCAGAGATCATGTAATTCAATTATTTATGAATCATGGCATGAAAGTGACGCATTTTTGGGAAGACGTTGAAGAAACAAATAACCGTCTTTATTATGTTGTCGAGCATGCCAATATGGAATTGCGTAACCTCAACTACGATCGTTTCCGCAACGATCCTGAATGGATAGAACTAAAGCGAATTACAGAACTTGATGGACCATTAGTGGACAAACAAGAAAGTATATTTATGAAAAACGTATCATTTTTCGAGAATAAATGAAATCATGCTGGAAACCTGTCCTTAATTTAAAAAAGATTTCTAAATAAAATGATGAAATGGAGCAAATAAAATGAAAACTTTAGTAATCGTTACTCACCCGAATATCGACGCATCCAACTGGAATAAAGCATGGTTGGAAGAATTGCAGAAGCATGATGATATCACGATTCATGAATTATATAAGGCATATCCAGACGAAAATATCGATGTTTCTAGTGAGCAGCTGTTGATTGAGGCGCATGACCGGATTATTTTCCAATATCCGCTTTATTGGTACAGTACACCGCCATTACTCAAAAAGTGGTTTGATTCCGTATTGCAATACAACTGGGCCTACGGACCAGATGGCAATAAAACAGCAGGTAAAGAAATCGGTGTTGCGATCTCGACTTACGGTACGGAAGAGTCGTATCAAGCAAGCGGGTTCAATCGCTTTACACTGCAAGAAATATTACGACCGATAGAAGCGCTTGCTCGATTTATCAGTGCCTCTTATTTGCCTCACTTTGCACTAAACGATACTTCTGATGTTACAGCTGAACGATTAGCACAGAGCAGCATCGATTACATTCATCATATTAAAACTGTAAAGACATTGGTGAATAGTTAATGAATGACTTGATCATTGACGTTTATATGGATACGATGTGTCCCTGGTGTCGTATGGGAACATCTAGTTTGTTAACCGCTTTGAAACAATTGCCCAAAGATAAAAAGGCAACCGTCCGTTGGCATGCTTTTCAGATTAATACTGGTATTCGTCCTGAAGGTGAAGATTATCGGCAGGTTATGATTGGCAGATTAGGCGGGATTCCTCAATTCGAAGCAAGATTGAAGCAATATAACGAATACGGGGAAAGTTATGACCTTAAATATAATATGGATATTGTAAAATATATGCCCAATACGACTTTATCCCATCAATTAATAGCTATCGCTCCAGAGGACAAGAAAGAGCAATTAATTGAGAATATCTATACTGCTTATTTTGAAGAGGGTATTAACATCGGAGATGTGGATGCACTTGTGCAAATAGCAAAAGCAAGCGGGGTCACTAACGATGATGCTGAGCTAAAAAAGCGGCTTATGAATGGTGATGGAATTGAGAAAGTTGAATTAGGACAACGTAATGCGCAAAAGTTGGGGATTAGAGGGGTTCCTTACTTTGTAATAAATGAGGAGATCAGTTTATCTGGACTACAATCTCCAGATGAATTTATTAAATTGTTTGAGAATAATTAAGCCACGATGACTATAATAGACTTGTTTGAGTACAATGCATGGATTTGAACAACATAAAAAAAGTTTGGAGCGATACCAATGAATATATTTCAAAAACTATTTAAAAAGGAGACTACACAAATGTCATCAAAAGTGAATTTAGCCGTCATCTATTACAGTTCTAATGGTACTAACTTTCAATTGGCTCAATGGGCAGCGGAAGGAGGTCTTCAAGCTGGGGCAGATGTAAAAATTCTAAAAGTACCGGAAACTGCGCCACAATCCGTTATTGATGGTAGTCCAACTTGGAAAGCTCATCTTGAAGCAACCAAAGATATTCCTACCGTGTCTTTGGCAGATTTGGAATGGGCTGATGCGATCATCTTTAGTATGCCTACCCGATTCGGTAATCTTCCCGCTCAAATGAAACAGTTCCTCGATACAACAGGTAGTCTTTGGTTCCAAGGCAAAACGGTGAATAAAGTCGTGAGTGCCATGACTTCCGCTCAAAATCCGAATGCTGGACAGGAACAAACAATCCTTCAACTGTACACGTCAATGTACCACTGGGGTGCGATTGTGGCAGCTCCCGGATTTACAGATCCATCGGTATTTGTTGCTGGAGGGAATCCATACGGTACAAGTGTAACAGTGGATCAAAATGGAGCGATGAAGGAAGACGTGCGCGCGGCCGCTGAACATCAAGCAAAACGTACAGTAACTGTTGCTAAATGGGTTAAAAACGGTTTAGGTCAATAATAAGATTCATTACGCTTAATTTATTCTTCATAATTAGAAATTCATAAGGAGAAATAACACATGGATATTCAGGGAAAAGTTTTTGTGATAACTGGCGGAAGCAGCGGTCTTGGGAAAGCTATGGCGATTGAGATGGTGAATCGAGGAGCGAATGTAGTCATCAATGGACGCGGCGAACAAGCGTTGGCTGAAGTTGCAAAAGAAATTGATCCTACAGGAAAACAAGTGCGGTTTGTTGCCGGTAATGTTGCAGATCCTAAGACCGCGCAGCGCTTAATCGACGAAAGTTTGGCTCACTATGGACGCATCGATACCCTAGTTAATAATGCAGGGATTTTCATGTCCAAGCCATTTACGGAATATTCAGAAGAGGACTTTGCAACGTATTTATCCACGAATGTCGTCGGCTTCTTCCACGTTACCCAACGTGCGGTGGGTGAGATGCTTAAACAAGGAACGGGACACATCATTACCATAACGACGAGTCTGGTTGACCAACCATCGGTTGCCGTTCCTTCCGTACTCGCCTCATTAACGAAGGGCGGTCTGAAATCGGCGACGAAATCATTAGCCATTGAGTATGCTTCCAAAGGAATTCGGGTGAATGCAGTCTCACCTGGGGTAATTAAAACACCAATGCACCCTGTTGAATCACACGATGCTCTAGCTAAATTGCATCCTATGGGACGCATGGGTGAGTCACATGATATCGTCGAAGCAGTCTTATACTTGGATTCAGCCAACTTCGTAACTGGTGAGATCCTTTATGTTGATGGCGGACAGAATGCTGGTCACTAAGCAAATGCAACAGCAGATATAAAACTAATTTAATTTGAATGGGGAGAATATCCATGCCGTTCGTTACGATCCAAGTGACCCGTGAGGGCACCGCACCAAATCGTGAGTCTGTCACAGCGGAAGAGAAGGCGGCGCTTATTAAAGGGGTCAGCGAGCTTTTGCTCAACGTTCTGAACAAGCCGTTAGAATCAACTTTCGTAGTTATCGAAGAGGTTGACACCGAGAATTGGGGTTGGGGCGGTCAGCCTGTGTTGGAGTATCGCCAACAGCTTGCCGATAAGAGGAAGTAATCGCTATAGGGTAACAAGAAGATAATCTTATTAAATGCCGCGTAAATCGCGGCTTTTTTTGTTTTATGGGATAAAGTTAATGTCACGGACAATTGACACGAATTTTATCCCAGTAACACATCAGCTTCACCTACAATATGATGTGTCTAGATATACAATTCTAAAGAGGTGAGCCGATGGCAGTCGTAAAAGCTAGGAAACAGGATATTGATATGTTGGCAAGGTTGCTTCGAGCCGAAGCGGTGGGCGAAGGCGAAAAGGGTATGCTCCTTGTTGGAAATGTTGGCATTAACCGAATAAGAGCGAATTGCTCCGATTTTAAACAACTCCGGACAATTCCCCAAATGATCAACCAGCCGCATGCGTTCGAAGCGTTGCTTCATGGTATGTACTATCAAAAGGCAAGAGAGAGTGAACGCCGTCTGGCGCGAAGGGCTGTGAATGGGGAGCGGAATTGGCCGGCCAGATTCTCCCTTTGGTATTTTCGTCCGGGAACGGCCAAAGCTCCCCTGCCATGTCCGCCGACCTGGTATAATCAGCCGCACGTAGGACGATACAAGCTCCATTGTTTTTATGAACCGACCGCGAAAGAATGTGAAAATGTATATAATACGTTTTAATTTTATGAACGAAAAGAGCTCAGGATTCAAGCAAAGGCTGCCGATCATCGGCAGCCTTCGATGTTCACGGTCCTAAAGTTTTCTTGATTTGAGGAGCTTCATGCGTAAAACTGGCAAAATCTGCGGTGGAATCCCCATCCCACTTCATATTGTTGTTGGCAGGGCTAGTATGCCCGTTTGGGTTTCGGATTTTATTTGACTGAATTGAAAGATAGTAGCATTCCGATCGGAATTTGTGGGTTGGTAAAAAGAGATTTCTTAGAAGAAGATGTAGATGTTGGATTTGCTTTTCTACTTAGGTTCTGGGGTAAAGGATACGCCTTTGAGGCTGCTTCCGCAGTGAGGGGTTATGCACAATGTGTTTTAGGGCTAAAACGCATTGTGGCTATAACCTCTGAAGATAATCATGCGTCGGCCAAACTATTAGAAAAGCTGGGGTTGCATTTTGAAGGCATGATCCCATATGCGGGTACAGATGAAGAAGTCCGCTTATTTGCGATTAACGTCTAAAATGAACAATACAGAGCACTTTATTACGCTACTGAAGAATGTTAGTTGCGGCACCTTTTTGTCTCGTTGAAGTAACGGGCAGGATACAAAGAATGAAAGGGAATTATTAGTATATTTTCTACCCCAAGCATCATTTGAAAGTACTAATAGTTCAATTGTTCATTTGATGTATCGGATGATGAAAGCGTCCTACGGTCTCATATAGAAATCCTTCGGTCAGATCCGCAATCCAACCTTTCTTTTTAAGCTCTTCGTATACTTCCTCAGATTTGCGCTTTCTCTCAACTCTATCTTCAGGATTGTGGATGTCTAGCACCACATTTCGTAAGTTTGGGATGCTTCTGAGTAGGACAGCCTTGTGAATGATATCCTTGACTTTTGCTCCATACTTGCATATTATTTATTTATCAATAAATAAAGAAAGAAAGGTGGTAGCTATGGTCGTCCGCGAAGATCGCAAAGAACAAATCATGGATAAAGCCGTAGGGATATTCGCGGAGTTGGGGTATTATAAGGCAACGACGGCACTAGTGGCCAAAGCAGCAGGAGTTACACAGCCCTATGTATTTCACTTTTTTAAAAATAAGGAAGAACTCTTCAACGCTGTCATCGACCGGGCAGTTAGTCGGATTTACGAAACCTTTTCCCAGGTCGAGGCTCCTGCCGATCAATTGATGCATACGATTGGGCATGCGTTCATGCAAATTATGTACGCTCATCGGGATGAAATTATTATGGTCATGCAATCACACGCTATTTCCGAGCCCGTAATTCGGGAGCATGTCAGAGAGAAATTCAAGATCATTCTTACATCCATCGTAGCTAAATTTGAAAATGCCGGGATTCCGAACGCTGAAGCGGCGGCCAGCCAATTTTTTGGCATGGGCTTCCTGATCACAGTATCGGAAGTATTGGATTTACCTGAAATGCTTTGTTTTAAAGATTAATGAACCCTAGCTCCCGCAAATGAACCAGCAGCATACACACTAAAAAGGCAGCAATGATACTGCCTTTTTATCTCCTTAATAATTTATTTATTAATAAATAAATTACGGCGCGAATGGGGAGAAAAAATCAGAAAGGAATGATCAATGGATGAGAAAGAGTATTAACCCAATATCCGAGGCAACGGAGATGAAGTTGTTCGCTGGAGAAAAACTACTTGTCATTGTCGGTCTTGTAGGCTTCGCACTTGCGGCAGGCATCGCCCTGTACATCAGCTTGTATGGATCGGTCATTTTGCCGGAAGGTGACGTGGAGCGAGCGTTTTCGTTCAATGCTGCCATTGCGATGTTCATTTTGTCGATTGCTGCGATAATACCGGTATCAGGACTAAACTCCCGTAAACGAAGAAATGTTCGATGGTTTTTCATACCGGCTACCTTGTATGCTTATGGGATCGAAACCATACAGCACTTTCGCGGCATTAATCCTCGTTTTTCACGTGAAGGATCGATCATCGATAATATAGCTGGCGCTTTATTCGGCATCGATTCGCTGTTGATCATCGTAGTGACTGCACTGTTCGCCATCCCGTTCTTTCGCCGAAGACGGACGAATGAACGACCGCTTGTTGTACTCGGTATCCGCTATGCGTTTGTTTCGACCATGATTGCTTTCGCCGCAGGCCTGTGGATGATTGTGGTGCAAGGGCGCTATACAGGCGCAGCAGGTAATTTGATCGTCCTACACGGTTTAGGATTTCACGCGCTGCAGGCATTACCGTTACTCGGGTGGCTGCTTGAGAGGGCACATTCCGATGTGCAGCGTGCGAGACGCATAATCCATATCGGCGGCATCTTTTGGTCGATTTCAATCCTACTGATTGGCCTGCAAACCGCCCTCGGACGTCCCGTTTTTGAATGGACATCACTGCCACTCCTTGCTGGAGTCGCGTTGATCGTCTGGCTGGCCACCTTTGTTACCGCGGGTCTCGAACTCTTAAGGTCGACGAAGGTGTCTGAAACACCGCATCCCCTTTAAAACTAATTTTGCTCGGAAAGAAGGAGAATCTCCATTATGTATGAAAAGTTATTTGCTCTCGCTAGCATAGCTACGCCGTTCTGGTTGCTTATGATGCTGCTTCCAACATGGAGGGTAACAAGGTTTCTGGCGAATTCGGCTATTTTTCCTATCTATCTCGCTGTACTGTACGCTGTCGGGATCATTGCGGCTATCGGAAGCTCGGGCTTTGGCTTTATGCAAGATTTCGGTTCGGTAGAAGGAGTCATCCGGCTGATGTCGGTCCGGGACTTTGCTTTGCTCGTGTGGCTGCATATTCTCTGCTTCGATCAGGCGGTCGGCCATTACGTCTATCGGGATAATATGGAACATAGGTATGTGCTGCTTCCGGTGCAGTCAATCCTCTTATTTCTTATTCTTATGTTCGGTCCATTAGGGTTCTTGTGTTATCTTGCTTTGCGGACTGTACGGAAACGGGTCAAATTTAGCTGAATCTTTATCTGAAATACGACAAACAGGCTGCCGCGGCAGCCTGTTGCTTGCTTACAAAATAATTATTTTTGTACATATGTCCTGCAGGGCGTAGTAAAGTAGAATAAAGGACTTTCCTAGCATTTCTCGAACGTTTCGAACGTTATGTGAATGACTTGGGCTTTATATTTGAGGATAGGGAAATCGCTGTGGCTACATAGTTGGATTTTTTAAGCCTAAATCTGTTAACACCCCTGCATTCTCGTTATCATCTTGATGTTCCACCTTGTACTCATAAACTAGATTATTCATATATTTCTCCATGTATTTACTGGTTTTGGATGGGGAGATATTCTTTATTAGATCCATAACAACAGGTAGAAAAAATAAGTTCTTTATATTTTGTGCTAATGGCTGTACGTACTCAGGTAAATCCTTCGAAGATAGAGCATGATAAAGGTCAACAAGCTTATTTCTGATAGATCTATCCCGTTTGGACAAATCGACCACTACTTGAAACAGTTCCTGGCTTGTAAGCGCAAAAAATAAGACGGAAGTGTAGATCCTTTCGTGATCCATCTTAATAAGTTGAGCCAGAGGTTTGTCTTTAGGGGTTAAAAAGTCCTTCCATCGATTTGCGGAAAATTGAAAGTCACTGTAGTTAATAATTTTCCCCTCCATATTTTATCAGCTTATCCAGCAAAAGCAAACCATATTCAAGGGACAGAAAACGTTGAATAGAGGACTCTAATGAAGTAGCCACACTCACACAATACTTGAGTATTTGGAAGGTGAAGAACCTATGATCACGGTGCTGACCGTGATACGAAAGAAACCGGATATTACGACCGAAGATTTTCGGCATTTCATGGAGGTTGACTGCGGGCAGACCTATGTTGGGCTTCCCGAGACGAGGGAGTACATCCAGTACGATGAGTGGGACTCCTATACATCGGAGAAAAAGTGTCGTCATTGTATCAACTGGCAACGTATGCGAAATAAGGCCTTGTTACCAATGATTAGAGGTGAAAAAGCACAATATCACCCTTTTTCCTTTTTCAACTGATAATGGTATGGCATTGTACTTTGTTACGAAAGAGCCTTCAGAAGTAATTATTCTCGAGGGAATTATAGCTCGCTCCCTGAACTATCCGATGTTGTCGATCTTACAGTTCTCGTGAATGTATTACCCGAACTTCGCCGCAATAGGCATAATATTAGAGAGGGTACTGACGATGTGGAATGGCATCTTCGATGGGACTCGGCTGAGGATTACTATTTCTCAGTCCTTCGTCCACCAACATCGTTCGATTTTAATAGTGGGTAACTATTCGTACAAATTACGGAGAACAAAAGTTCAAAGTACAAAGGAGCAGTTTGCCAATTGGCAGCTGCTCCATTTTTCGTTACTCTAACTGGTTCCAAAGAAAAAGCAGATCGGAAAACCCTGAATATGGTAATATAAAAGCAAAGACATTAGAGGTGTAATATGAAGCATCAACCTCCAGATAGGGAAAGCAAATATGGTTACTCCGAGATATTATTATAGACTCACTAACAGATGTTTCCGGGCGAGGTGATCGAACAATGTCGACATGGTGGAACCGATTCGTCCCCAAGCGGCTGGGGAACCGGTTGTTTTTGGCATTCCTGCTGCTGATTTTGCTTCCTCTGCTGTCGTTCCAGATCTACCAACACAGTCGGATCGAGTCGTTGCTGCGGCGGGAGATGAACGAGAAGAGTCTGCAGCAGGCGGAGTATATGAAGAAGATGCTCCTCGACCTGCGGCTGAACGTATTCGAGATGTATGTGCAGATGGAGCGATCCCCGGCGATCCAAGAAGTGATTCGAAGCCCCGAGACGATGGACGACTTGACAAGGGCAGGGAATATCCAAGGCTGGCTCGAAGGGCGTTCGAAGGTTATTGACTACACACAGTTCGTTCGGATCGTCATCGCGGACGATCATGGGAACGTGTACAAATGGAATACGGGGGCCGAGGTGGATGCGCAGAAGTTCGTCCAGCAGGAAGGCTTTGCCCTGCTTAACGAGTCGCAGAGCACATGGGTGCATCCGAATGGCAAAACGATGTATTCCATCTTGCGAGCCTCCATCGATAATAAGCCGATTGGCTGGCTGAAGCAGGAGATTGACGTCGAAGCGCTGCTTTATGAGAAATCCCGTGGTCTGTTGGTGCAGCAATTGTATTATTTGATGGACAAGCAGGGGGAGATCGTGGCCACGACCGGAAGATTAAGCGCTCTTCCTGAGGAGACGGGTTTCGTCACCCACCGGTTGGAGCTGCCAGGCACCGAGCTGGAGTTAATCAGCAAGCTACCGCTGGATCAATATTTCGGTGACCTGGAGAGCTTAAAGCACCAAGCGCTCTTTACGATTGCGATGCTTGCGGTCGTTTTCGGCGTCATTACGTATCTCACCGCTTCTGCCATTACTCGTCCTCTCAACCTGCTTCAGCGGAGGATGTCGGAGGTCGTGTCCAAGCAGTTCAACACGCATGTTCCGGCGGCTCAATACCAAGGAGAGCTGCGGGAACTGGCCGACTCCTTCAACGGAATGGTGAAGGACCTGCAGAAGGCGGTGCAGCAGCTGAAGCTTGAAGAACGCCAGCGTGAGGCAATCCGGTTTCAGATGCTGGTGCAGCAAATGAATCCGCATTTTTTGCTCAATACGCTGAATACGATCAAATGGAATGTGACAAGCAAGAATGACATGGAGACGGCGGAAATATGCGTAGCGCTCGGACGGCTGCTTGAGGCAAGTCTGAGCGACGACGCGGATCTGATCTTCCTGAAGAACGAGCTGGAGCTGCTTCAGGCGTATGCCTATATCCAGAACTTCCGATACGATCAGCGCTTCAAGTTTACGATTGGGCATGAGGAAGAACTCGTGCATACGCTGGTTCCGAAGCTGAGCTTGCAGCCGCTCGCTGAGAATTGTATCGTGCACGGCTTGCAATTTATGAAGACCGGCGGCGAGATCACGATCCGAATCTACCGGGACTGCGCTACGCTGGTCATGGATGTTGAAGACAACGGCATCGGGCTGGAGGCCTCCGGCAAGCTGCCTCGCCTGTCCAAGCGCAAAGGGATCGGTGTGGCGAATCTCCGGGAGCGGCTGCAGCTGCTTTATCGCGGATCGGCTTCTCTGGAGACGATCCCGCTGGAACAAGGGACCCGTGTCCGCATTCGTATGCCGTTCCTGTATTCGAAGCCGTATTCGGAGGGGTGAAGATGATGTGGAAGGTACTGATGGTGGAGGATGAACCGTTCGTTCGCAGAACTTTGATCAATCAGATCCGTTGGCGGGAGTTCGGGTTTGAGCTGGTGGGGGAGGCGGAGGACGGTAACGAGGCGATGGCTTTCATCCAGAGCAAGCAGCCGGATCTTGTTATCTCGGACATCGTCATGCCCGGCATGGATGGTCTGGAGCTCCTTCGGCAGGCGAAGTTGGTATCTGATGCGAAGTTCGTCATGCTCACGTGCGTGAACGAGTTCGAATATGCGCGGCAGGCGCTGGAATTCGGCGCTTCCGGGTATTTGTTGAAGCTGTCCGCCGATGAGCAGGCGCTGGGACAGATGCTGGAGAAGATCGAACGCGAGCTCCGGCAGGAATCGGAACGCAAGCGGCGGCATCTGCATGTGCAGCTGAACTCCTACACAGAGAAGCTGTGGTCGTATATCGAAGATTTGGTCGAAGAACGCATGCTAGCGCCGCCTGTCGTTCCTGGCGAGCTTCCACAGTTCGCGGCGGTCCTGTCTGTGCTCGGCGATCAGGTGGAGACCCCGGAGGCGTTCGTATCGGCAGACGTCGATTGGCTGAAGATTTCGTCGTGCGGACATACGAGCTTGATCGGCTGGTCGGACGATGCGGACGCTCTGTCTCCGGTCGGGCTCGATCCTCGGTACCGGCAGCCGGTGTTCCCGGCGGAAGGGCTGCACGAAGCGTGGCTGCATTGCCTGTACGCGCTGAATGCGGAATGGTACGGCAGGACGGATGAACGAGCGGATCGCACCGAAGGAGAGGCTCGCTATCCGTGGCGAACGGAAAGCGAGTTGAATCGCGCACTTGAGCTGACGGAATGGGATCGGGGACGCGCCCTGCTTAAAGAGCTATGGCGACAATTGGAGGTGAACGACGTTCTGTTCGTCCATGTCGTCCAAGCCGCGGAACGCCTGGACCGCAAGTTCGCACGCATGCTGGGCCGGCCGGCGTTGATGGAGTCGCACTCGATTCTGAGTATTCCCCGCCACGGGGAGCTGCTTGTTCGGCTGCATCACAAGCTGGACAACGACATCCATACGGCGGTGCTGCGGCAGGAAGCTGTGACGGACCGGGACGACATCAACACGATCATCGCATACATTCACCGGAATCTCCGCGAGAACATTACGCTGAAGTCGATGGCTAAGCTGGTCAATATCGATGAGAATTATTTGAGTGCGCTATTTCCTAAGAAGACGGGCGAAACGCTCATCAACTATGTGCAAAAGAGCCGTGTGGAGAAGGCGAAGAAGCTTCTGCTGGAGACGGACCTGAGCCTGACGGATATTTATGAGCAGGTCGGCTTTGTTAACGAGAACTATTTCTTTCGCATCTTCAAGCGGTGGACCGGCGAGACGCCGGGTAAGTTCCGCAAGCGGGACAAGTAGTAGTCGAAAGTTCGGGTTAAACGTACTGTAACTGCGCCGGGTGAAATTGGCCGATGATTGACTTCAGGATCTTACCTATCTTACTCGGGTGCAGGGAGCGTGCTTCCTGCACTTTTACATTGTCTTGCCAGGAAAATATAAGTCGCACTTTTCTGTGGATAAGTACATCCGCTAACATGGCGGGAATATAGCGGATGGCGATGATGTGGCCAACCACACCATATCGATTAGGATATTTCTCCTTATGCAGAAACTCAAAATCGTTCAGTTTTTTTGCGAAACCTCTTCATTATCCGACAGCCTTAGTCTTGGTATAGTGGAAACAAGAAGGCTGAAACATCCTAGCGAGTGAACTGGAAGAGGAAGGTGATCGGAATGAGAGAACAGAAAGCTGCAGCTTCGGGGGGACTTGCGGCAAACAGGTGCCGGACGGGGGCTTCCAGCTTATGGAAAGACATTTGGTCGATGAAAATGCTGTACATCATGATGCTGCCTGGACTTGCCTTCTACGCCGTGTACAAATATTATCCGATGTACGGCATTTTGATCGCGTTCAAAGATTACAACTTCGGGGCAGGGCTCCTGGGAAGCTCTTGGGCGGATCCATGGTACAAATATTTTCAGCAGTTTGTCGAATCCCCCTACTTTACCCAGTTGATGACCAACACCTTCGTCATCAGCTTGTACAAGATCGTTTTCGGCACGATTCCGCCGATCATCATGGCGCTTTTGCTGTACGAATGCCGCTTCAAGCGGTTCAAGAGCTTCATTCAGACGTTAAGCTACATGCCGCATTTTCTATCCTGGGTCATTATATATGGGATTGCGCTGGCATTCTTCTCCGAAACATCCGGTATCGTAAACAAGTGGATCAAGGAAGCCGGGATGAACTCGATCCCCTTCCTGACTTCGACGGAATGGTTCCGTGCGGTACTGATCGGCAGCGATATCTGGAAAGATATCGGCTGGGGAGCGATCATCTATCTGGCAGCTATGTCATCGATTGATGCAACGTTGTTCGAGGCCGCCAAGGTAGACGGCGCAGGCCGGTTCCGGGTCATCTGGCATATCACCTTGCCGGGCATTCGCAGCGTCATTATCCTGCTGCTCATTCTGAAGCTGGGCCATATTCTTGATGCAGGCTTCGAGCAGATCTACATCATGTACAGTGTGAAGGTGTATCCGGTCGCCGATATTATTGATACGTGGGTATTCCGGACCGGTCTGGAGCAGATGAATTTCAGTCTCGCATCGGCAGTCGGTCTGTTCAAATCGCTGATCGGACTCGTGCTGGTGATCGGCTCCAACCAACTTGCCAAGAAGTGGGGAGAGAACATATGGTAAGAAGCCGTCAGGACGTCATCTTCGAGATGGTCATCATTACCCTGCTGGCGATTGTGGGCGCCGCCGCAGTGTTCCCTCTGCTGTTCGTGCTCAGCATGTCACTGACGCCATACGAAGTTGTGATTAAGAACGGGGGCTTCGTGCTGCTGCCGAAGGAGATTACGTTATTCGCTTACGATTATTTGTTCAGCAAGCCTGCGATGCCGAAGGCGTTCATGGTTAACGTTATGATTACCGTCCTTGGCACGCTGGTCAATATGATTCTGACCGTACTTCTCGCGTATCCGCTCAGCAGGCGGAACCTGCGGGGACGAAGCTTATTCCTGTTCCTAATCGTATTTACGATGATGTTCAATGGAGGCTTGATCCCGACCTACTTCGCGGTTCAGTCGACCGGCCTTCTCGATACGATCTGGGCGATGATTCTCCCTTCTGCGGTCTGGACGTTTAATCTGCTCATCATCAAGACGTTCATGGAGGGGCTGCCTCAGGAGTTGTTTGAATCTGCAAGGATTGACGGTGCCGGTGAATGGCGGGTCTTACTGCAGATTGCCGTGCCGCTGTCGATTCCGGCCATGCTTACCGTTGGCTTGTTCTATGTGGTTGGGCATTGGAACGAGTTCTTTCAAGCTATCATGTATGTTCAGGACCGGGACCTTCAGCCGCTGCAGGTCATCGTCCGGGAAATTCTGCAGGCTACGCAGAACGAGAATATCAATGCGGAAGAGACGCTTCCGACACCGACGCTGCAGATGGCAGCGGTCGTTATGGCTAGTGCCCCTGTCATCGTGGTCTACCCGCTCATCCAGAAACACTTCACGAAGGGTATGCTGATTGGTGCGATTAAAGGTTGATCTGACGCAGGCTTGTCCAGTTCTTTGCTCCAGCCTGCTGATTTCAACATATAGGCATTCTACTATTTATTCGAAAAGAGGGATCTGTACATGCAGAAGAAAAAGTGGATGCAAACTGCTCTTACCGTATCGTTCGTCAGCGCCATCGTGCTGGCCGGCTGCGGCGGAGGCGGAGAAAAGGGAAATACGGCCTCACCGGCCGCAGGAGACTCGTCCTCCCCGCAGGCAGCGAAGTCGTCTGCCAAGTTTACGATCGAAATGCTGAAAGAAGGCGGTTCCTCGTCTATCCCGGCCGACAACTTTGTCAAGAAGCAGATCGACAGCAAGCTGAACGTTGATTTCAAGCTGAATCTGATCGCGAACGGGCCGGACATGGATAATAAGCTGAACGTGCTGGCAGCGTCGAACAATCTGCCTGATCTGATGGAGATTAAAAACAAAGCACTGTACCAGCAGCTCGCGAAGAACGGCCTGCTTCTGGACCTGGACAGCTACATGGGACAGCTGAGTGGCGTGAAGAAGCTAATCGGGGACGACGGCTTTACCAAGGCGAAGGTGAACGGAAAGACGTACGGTTTCTCCAGAACGCCGAGTTTTGTTCCTTATTCGTACTGGATACGCAAGGACTGGCTCGACAAGCTCGGGATGAAGATGCCAACGACGATGGATGAGCTGTACGAGACTGCGAAAGCGTTTGCAGAGAAAGATCCGGACGGAAACGGCAAGAAAGATACGTTCGGCCTGGTCGGCGATTTTGCCACTGTCATGTCGCCGTTGTACGGCTATTACGGTGTCGGCCTGCCGGGGGCTTTCTACAACAAAGGCGACAAGATGATTAACAGTTTGTATGACCCGGACATGAAAAAAGCGCTGGAGACGATTAGCAAGTTCGTCTCGACGCCGGGCGTGTTCGAGCCGGAATTTTCGAGCGCGAAAGTGACAACTGCACAAGACAAGGCATTCAAGGGTCAGGCCGGTATCTTCTTCGATCAATGGGCCAGCATTATGAAGGATGATCAGGTGAAAACCTGGAAGACGGCGAATCAGAATGCGGACTGGGTCGTACTTCCGCCGCTGCAAGGCGCTCAGGCAGTTCGCACTGCCAATATCGGGCCGAACGGTTACATCGCGATCCCGAAGAGCCTGGAGAAGGACAAAGACAAGTTGAACCGGATCTTAGAGCTGCTGAACTATGTATCCGAAGGCGAAGGATTGAACCTGGTGCAATATGGGGTGCAGGACGTGCATTACAAGCTCGATGGCAGCAAAGTCAAGCTGACCGAGAAGGCTAGCGAAGCCAACTACACGTGGCTGTATCAGATTACGGGGCGTCCGGAGATGGAGTATTTGTCGACGAAGTTTCCGAATCAGGCGAGATACATCCAGGAGACAGCGAAGTTCCCGGAGATCAAGAACTACGGCCCGAACGTCGATACGCCGGATGGTTACAACGCGGCAGACGTTAATCGTTATGTGCAGGAGGAGTTGTTGAAGTTCTATGTTGGTAAAACGCCAACCGCCGACTACGACAAGTTCCTGAACACACTGGAGACGAAGTTCAACTACAAGAAGCTTCTGGAGCAAGGCGATAAGCAATTGAAGGAGCTTGGTTACGCGAAGTAACCAGTTCAAGGGAACCCTTCCATCGCAAGCTGATGGGAGGGTTTCTTTCGTCATTGGGGTTATTGGTATATGTGGTTGCTCTTCGAATAAATCTTTAGGATTTATGTAAAAACAATTGGAGGTATTGCTATGGAAGAAATGAAAATAAAAGGACTCACCATGGTATTACTTGTCAGTAATTTAGAAGATTCAATTGAATAGTATAAGAAACTTGGATTCAAGTATGAACGAATTAGTGGATCTGATGTACAACATGTCCATATGAGTAGAGACGCGGTTACTTTCATTTTACATCCTGCGAAGAATAAAAGTGATGTTAAGCCCTTTTCCTCGGTCGAGGGTGGATTATATTTTGACGCTTTTTGTTATATAGATGTAAGACGAATTCTTGAGGAGTTTAAAACAAAAGGAATAGAGATTGTTAAAGGACCTGATTTAAATGACTTTTTTAGTGAATTTACGATTAAAGATCCAGATGGATATAGAATTTCATTCGGTGGATAGACTCTGACAATCAATACCTTCGTTACGCTAACGAGGAACGATAGTGGAGGAGCTTGTCGCGATGTAGCTCCTCTTTTTTCATTGAAGTAACAGGCAGATTAACGTGATTGAATTATTGGAGGAATATTCGATGTCTCCCCTCACGAAGCATTATGGAGCAATGTGGATTGTATTTGTTATCTTGGTATTCGTCGGAGCATTGGGATTAGAAATTATGGAAGGGCTGAAAATCACGACTACGGAATATTACAGACTTACAAATTTAGGAAACATGTATTTAGTTATAATTCTCTTTTTGATCTGCTTTCCATCTTCAGTGCTGTACTTTGTGGCGGTACTTCCTTTATCTGTCCTCTGTGGTGAAGCTTATTTCGTTGCGGCTAGCCTTACGGGTGCAGGTGGTCTTAGTCTGTATTCTCACGAAAGAACTTGAAGAGTTATGTCAGGCATTTGAAATGCGCTACTCAGACACGATGCCTGAGTTGGCGAATAGGATTTCCTCGGTGGTCTCCCAAAGTTTCGGTAGGAACTGCATGACGTCCTCTGCACGGCGGATGAAGGAGTCAGTGGAGGTGATGCCGAGGTCGGCGATGATAGCCTCAAAGTCTGGAGCGAAAAAACGTTGCAGGTCCGGCGGGGCGTCTGCAACCAAAATCTTGTGGCAGCGGGCAAAAGTTGCGACGATCCAGAAGACCGCTTCACGGTGGTAGCCGGCCCGGATGAGATCACGGCTTCCGTCGATTGCAATTGGCCGTGTTGTGGCGGTGATGTCGGTGCTAAAGAAGAAAGGTGTTTTGGCAGCGGTTGCAGCGGCGTCGTATACTAGGGCGAGCTTGTCGAGATGATGTTCGATGCGCTTGGGGGTCAGATGAGCGCAGCCTAACAGCTTCAGCAGATCTGGATAGAGGTCAGCGTGGCCGTATTCCGTAAGCACGTCGCGTACGGCGAGGTAGCGAAGCCTCACAGTAGGGTTGCGAAGTGCGGCCACAAGGAGGACGTGCGTTGTTACGCCGGTCGGGAATAACCACGCCGTCACCATGTCGTGAAACGGTGCAGAAGTATCTATGGCCTGCAGTGCGTTTTCGATCTTCTGCCGAGCGTTCTCACATCGGCGACGCACCCACACCCGCTCAGCAAAGTGGTGAGATACCTGTGTTTGCAATCTGCGCAGATGTCCGGTGGGGTCAGCAATGATCGAATCCGCACGGAAACTGCCTGCAAGGTGATAGGACGTCAGAACCTCATCGACCGAGGAAAGTTCGTTCCAAGACAAATACGTGGCCTCCACAAGGATGCCATCGTAGACGAACTTCCCAAGTTTGAGTGGGGGCTCAGCATGTGTGGTAACGATCACGACATCGATATCGGAGGTCGCCGATAACTCAGCGTCATCAGGCAGCCCTACCGTCGAGCCGCTGAAATAAGCCCCATGAAAACAAGCTTCTAGGCTAGCGTGGTGCATGACCCATTTAGCCGCTGCAGTTCGCGCAGACCCGACTTTCACGGAAGCTTGTTGAAGCTTATGACTTAACTTTATTTCATTATGTTTCGCCAAGTGAATTCCCCCAACGACTAATTTTTTGAACGTCTTCATACAAGTTAAGTTTAAAATGAGGATTAAGCAACTCCTATGAATATTAATGCTGCAGTAACTTTAGAAGAAAAACAATATTTAAGATATTTAAGAAGTCATTAGCTCATCTATTTAATAATAAGAGTTTAGCATCAGAATTTAGAATATGTGATAGAGCACCTTTGTATGATGTTTAAGGGTCAAAGTTTCATTGTAAATTGAGTATAGATCAATTTCATTTTCTTAAGGTTAACTTTTTTGACATCGTTTTCACAGATATTGTCGAATAGTAACGACCAAAATTCCACATTATTCATCAAAATACGACGAAAATAGGATAAGGGAAATAATATATTCTAGATCAAAAAAATCCATCTACTATTCGCGAAAGTTCATTGAAAACGCTACCATCGTAATTTAAAATATGTTTAACTCATAGCAGTCCAATTTATTCCAGTGGTGAGATATCTAATTATGTGAGAGGAGTCGATTGGAAGAATGGTAATGAAAAAAACGTGGGGGTTAACAACCAGCTCCGTCCTGACGCTAACGATGATTCTTACTGCTTGCAGCTCTTCTGCACCGGCAGGCGGCAAGACAGCAGATGCAACGAAGGGACCAACGCCTAAGGCTGGAAATGGTGAGGTTATCAAATTAAAGTGGAGTACTTGGGGTAATCCGGGAGAGTTAAAGCGCTTTTACGAACTGACAGATCAGTATAACAAAGATCATCCGAATGTGAAATGGGAGCTGGTAGCCGTACCGAACGATGGCTACGAAGAGAAGATCATTACTCAACTGCAGGGTGGTACTGCGCCAGACGCATTTTATGCTGGAGATCAAACTGTCGTTAAACTCATTAGTAACGGTTCAATCGAAGAATTGACACCATTGATGAAAGTTGGCAATGGCCCAATCAAAGCCGAGGATTTTGCTGAAGGATTATGGGGCGGTTCGAAGAAAGGCGATAAAATATATGGAATCACAGTTGACTGTAATCCGTTAGTTATGTACTACAACAAGACAGTATTGGCCGAAGCCGGTATCACCGACGATCCACAGAAATTGTACGAAGCAGGGGAGTGGAATTGGAAGAAGCTACAAGAGTTAACGGAAAAGCTAAAGTCTAAAAATAAATATGGTCTTGTACTTGAAGATTGGTCATCCCCGGTCTATTCATGGGTAACGTTAAACGGAGGTAAAGCTTACGATAAGCCTCAGGATGGCAAATTCATTGGAGATCAGGACCCGAAAACGGTAGAAGCATTCCAATATCTTGCGGAAAACACAAAGAACAAAAACTTCGTATTCTCAGGTTCACTTCCGAAAGGACAAGGCCCAGATGCTATGTTCATGTCGAACCAAGTCGGATTTGGAATTGCTGGTCGTTGGTGGGTTCCGCAGTTTAATGCAAACACTTCTTTAAAATACGACATTGTCCCACTGCCAACTAACACTGGCAAAAAAATGGAACCAGCTGGCATTCCAACAGCGTACATGGTTATGAATAAAAAGACAGCTCATGCTAAAGAGACTTATGAGTTCCTATCTTACTTTGTTTCCAAGGATGGTCAAAACTTCCGTCTTAAAGGGGGAAATGCCGTTCCTTCGATTAGCGGTGTAGATGATCTCGTATTGGATAAGAATGCACAGCCGGCACATGCTCAATATTTCCTCGATGCTCGTGAGATTGGTTATGCCCTATGGCCTTCCGAATCAGGTGTTCCTGGAGCTTCTGATATCGTGAAAGATAACTACGACCTCTTGCTGTTAGGCAAACAGGATGCTCAGACGACATTAAAGAAAATAAGCGAAGGTGTTAATAAGAAGATCGAGGAAGTAAAAGCGAAAAAATAGGATGCATGTACGGTAATGTGTGACATGAAGGAGGGAAGGATGTTTGTATTCCGTCCCCCCTTTTTATTTTTTTTGAAACCATTTATATGGGAGGACTTGCATGAACCGTAAACGTTCTAATACATTCTGGGGGTATTTCTTTATTACCCCACAATTAATCGGACTGCTTTCCTTTTCACTTATTCCTCTGATCACAACCTTTGTTTTAAGTACATTAGATTGGGATGGATTTCAGCCTGCGACTTTTATTGGATTTAATAATTTCAGTTACGCCTTTCATAATCCTGATTTCCAGAAGGCACTAGTGAATACCCTTTATTATTCCTTATTAACGGTCCCGATGGGTATTTTTCTTGCGATATTGGTCGCTGTTGCTTTGAACAAAGTGAGATATCGTGTTATGTATCGGTTGTTTTTCTTCATGCCAGTAGTTACAAGCTCTGTCGCTGTCGCGATTGTATGGATGTGGCTGCTCAATGGTGACTTCGGTATCATCAATTTTCTGCTGCATAGCTTGTTCGGCATTAAGGGTCCACAATGGTTGACCAACTTGAACCTCGTCCTGCCGTCCTTGGCGATTGTGAGCATTTGGCAAAAATTAGGTTTTAACATGATCATTTTTCTGGCTGGTTTACAAGGAATATCCAGAGATTACTATGAGGCTTCCATGATCGATGGTGCATCAAGGTCACAGCAATTCTGGAAAATTACTGTGCCCCTTTTGTCACCAACTACCTTATTTGTTACCATTATTGGCATTATTGACTCGTTTAAAATCTTTGATATGGCTTTCGTTATGACGAGCGGTGGTCCAGCAAAAGCTAGTTATACGATTGTGTATCATTTGTATGAGCTAGCCTTCAAAAACTTTCAATTCGGACGAAGTGCGGCAGCGGCTACTATGCTTTTTGTTATCATTTTGACTTTCACCATTGCACAGACCTATATTTCACGCAAATGGGTCCATTACGCGGATTAAGGAGGATTTCGCATGAAAACGGTAAATCAGAAATTAGTTCCAGCAGGAACAGTACCCAGTAAACAAAAGAACAACCATATAGGTAGTAAAGTATCAACCATCCTTCTGCATGTTCTGTTGATTCTAGCCTCTGTAGTCATGTTTGGCCCGTTTTTATGGATGGCATTCAGCGGTTTAAAAGACTTAGCCCAAATCTTTCAAGTGCCGCCGACCTTATTTCCGAATCCATGGAGATGGGAGAATATTAGCCGATCTCTAACAGCTATGCCATTTGATAAAGCATACAAAAACAGTGCTTATATTTCTGTGATTGTGGTACTGAGTCAATTATTAACATGCTCTATGGCTGCTTTTTCATTTGCTAAAATTGATTTTCCCTTTCGTAATGTACTCTTCATCCTGTTTCTTTCCATGTTGATGGTTCCCGAACAGGTTACGATCGTTCCACTATACATCATTTTAAAAAATCTCGGCTGGCTCGATACGCATTTATCCCTCATTGTTCCGGATGCATTGTTCAGTGCTTTTGGTGTATTTTTATTGAGGCAATTTTTTATGGGTATCCCACGTGACTTATCAGAAGCAGCTTATGTTGATGGTGCGAACATGTGGAAAATTTATTGGCGTATCATGGTTCCCCTCATTCGTCCAGCTCTAGCTTCGTTAGCGATAGTTTCATTCTTGGGACATTGGAACAGTTTTTTTAAGCCCGTCATTTTCCTGAGCTCAACCGACAACTTCACCGTACCTTTGATGCTTAGTACGTTTAAGGGACTCTATGTGACTGACTGGACTTTAATGATGTCTGGTTCTGCAATTGCCGTCATGCCTGTACTGCTCGTTTATCTTGTTCTCCAGCGAAATATTATCGAGGGCATTTCTATGACGGGCATTAAGGGTTAATGTGAAAATAAACATTAATCGGATAATTCTCTTCCAATCGTTCGTCAGGAACGATGTGTTGGACACGTGGGTCAGCGTATTCTTGGCGGTATGCTGTTGCTGTCATACCGTAATAGGCGGTAAAAGCTCGTGAAAAATAATGGTTCTCAGCATATCCACACTGCGAGGCGATTTCTTTAATGCTAAGTGTACTATGACGGAGCATATGAGAAGCGCGTTCTAGCCGCAGTTGAATGATCATTTGACGCAAAGGAATTCCGATGACACGTACGAAGACTCTAGTCAGGTGTTCATGAGATAACTGGCAATGGACTGCAATTTCGGCTACGGTAATAGGCTCAAGGAGCCTATTGCGAATATAGGATAATGCTTTGCTCACCACGAGCGGATAGGAGGGGTCGGTTGCGGCCTCTTTTTTATTTTTTAAATGTTTCATAGCGGGGATTGAAGTGTTTTTGCTTTTATTGCCCAAGTATTCAAGCTCGCTAAGCAGAGCTGACAATAAGATGTTGCACCGATTGGTATCTGTCTCTTCATGAGCGATGTGGAGGATCTGGCTGATTATTACCGATAGTAGTCCACCTTCCCTAACCGGTATTACATCACAATACATCGTACTAAAAAGCGTAGGCGCAAACCATTCACCACCACTGAAATGCAGAAAAAGATGACGAGTAGCTGCAGTCTCTCCGAAATGATAGCTGTGAGTTTCCCCTGCCTTTGTAAGAACCCAACTGGGCTGATTCAATGTATAAACTTGATCTCCATTTCGGTAGATGGTTCCATTTCCCTGAGGGAAAAACACCAACTCGTTATCGTCTAAAATACGTGGTCCCAGCTTCCAGTTACGTCGAACAATAAAGTCACCGCAGTAGTGTAAAATAGGCAATTTTCCATTCAATTGGAGGCACCCTTTCTGATCAAATAAATCCATTGAATTCCTTTCTTTATCTATTGTAAACGAATTCACATTAAGAGAAAATGAAATTATTCAGCGCTCGTCATAGGAGGGAATAAAGTTGGAAATTACATTTACAGGAATTGACAATCCATATTCAATTGGTGCTTTTGGTGTTGATGCAAACGCTAAGATACTGCAGAGATATCGGTTCATTCATGAGCGTCTTATGTTTATAGGTGCAGCTCAGCTGCCAGCACGACATAACTGGGATGTCAAAACTGCGATGGGACGACACATCTATGAGGATGCAGAAGCAGCGGATCAGCTTCGTACACGTGTGAGTCATCTGCGTACGCCTCTTGCTAACGTTGGGCAGGAACCAGATCCAACGTTAACGCTGCTTTTGGACGAAATTCTTCATGCTCGTACAGATTCCGAATGGTTAGCCGGCGTGTATACAGTGATTAAACCAGCACTTATTGAAGCCTATAGGAGCCATATACAACGTACACAACAAATTGTAGATCAACCGACTATTCGTATATTACGCTCAATCCTTCTCGATCTGGAGGAACAAGTAAATTGGGGAGAAGCGGCAATTGCTCACCTGAAGAACGCAGGGGAGTGGGAAGAGGCTGGTTCTGAAGAATTGTGTACGTTATTAAAGCGATGCATCCTTGCAGCAGGTGGAATGAGTAACGAAATGAAAAGGTCTTCTGAAATACCAGAACGTATAAGATCCTTTCAGGTCTATCAATTGCCCAAAAAATCGCAACGAGAAGCACGTATGGGTGAAACAACCCTTTACCGTACAAGCATGGGAATGAAATTCGAGAAGGCGAATGAGGACAGACTTGTCGGTATGATGAGAGTACGTCAGGAAGAGATGACGGCAGCGGAACTGATTGCGGCTGTATTATGGTCACAAAAAGGAATGCCGTGGGCATTCTATCGGGACTTAGCAAGGCACTTGTGGGATGAGGTTCGCCATGCATTGTTTGGTCAAGCAGCACTGGAGGCTGAAGGGTTGGATTGGCGTTCACGCCCGCAATATACGTCTGATTATGATATCAATATAGAAAAAATCCCGAGTGCGCAATACGCGTGGCTAAGTATTGGAATTGAAGAAGGGGCGATGAAGCGACCGGGAAAAGTAGGGGAATTTGAATTCTGCAGAGATCAAGTGAAGCATCCATTAATGACTCAGTTCCAGGATTACGATTGGGCTGATGAGGTGGTCCATGCTTCCTTCGGGCGTACATGGACTCCTGAGCTATTTGGCGAAGAACTAGGATTTATACGTGAAGTTGCGAAGCATGAGTTAGATCATTTTTTCAGTGAAGTTCGAAAGGCAGAAGAGATAGCTGCTGCTGCAGAAGGTGAAATATAGAGATTATCAAACAATAATACGAACGGGCAAGTACAAAGAGGTATTGAGGGGGGGATAACAATGAAAATTGTTCCTGACAGGTTTGAGTTTGGAATCGAAAAAGAATATGCAATAGTTTATAAAGAACGTGACTTCATAAGTTACTTATTAGCATCACAACAGATTATAAATAAAATAAAGTCTATGACGGATATTCATGAAAATCTAGTAAAAAAAGTGGGTTATTTGTTTAGCAAAGGCTGGGAGATACATCCTGAATATTCCAATGCTTTAATAGAAGTCGTATCTCCACCCTACACCTTGGATAGTTTTGATGAAATAATAGATGGTTTTCAAGTTTTTGAGGAAGTTGTATGTAATTTGTTAATAGACTTCAAAGAAAAAAACACAAATCTAAAAGGAGAGATTTTATTAACAGATAAATTTAGTTCTTCGACAGATACATTCATTAACTTTAAAAAAGAAAAAATCACTGATATTAAACAAATTATACTTACGGATGAAGTTGTTACTTTTGTAGGAAGTAAAAATCTAATTCCCAATTCCTTTAAGAAAATTAATGATTTAAATTTACTTTATGCGGGGTTTACTTCTACTCATGTTACACTACATCCTAAATATTGTTCAAGATGGGACATTAAACATGAGGCAGATTACTTTTGGAGCTTATTAGATCTTCTGTTTTTGTCTGAATATGATATAAATGACAATACCTTTTATTATAAAGGTACTGATGAAATCCGGTGTTCAACAACACCCCGAAGCGAACTAATATCATGGGCGGATAGGACAAGTATCTTCTATGAAAAAAATATTAAACAAATAATGGAAGGCGATGCTCAAGAGAAAGTTGATACGTATAATCTTTTTTTAAATGAACAATCCAAAGGAAACCGAACTTATTTAGCAAAAATAAAACATATTGAAGAATGGACATTATTTGAAATTAGAAGGTTTCATAGTGGAATATCAATTAACTATATGAAAGAATTTTTATTAAATGCAAGTAAGATTATAATAAACCCATAAAAACCAAACACCAAGGATTGTTCAGTATACGGAAGGAATTTTAGCCTAACTTAAAAGACGCTAACAAAGAAATATTTGCTTAGCGTCTTTTAGGTTGTATTCTAGTAATTAAAAGTATCTACGTCTTTAAACGTTATACTATAATTGATCAAACTGCATTTTGTAGAACTTTGCATATATACCATTGTTTTCAATAAGCTTTGTATGTGTACCTTCCTCTGCAATCCCATCTTCCGATAAGACAATAATCCTTTTTGCACTTTTTATTGTGGACAGCCTATGTGCAATTACAAAGGCAGTGCGGTTCTTAGCTAACTTTTCAAAACTTTCCTGAACCACCCTTTCGCTCTCATTGTCTAGGGCGGAAGTGGCTTCATCCAATATAAGGATAGGAGGGTTTTTTAAAAATAGACGTGCGATACTTATGCGTTGTTTCTGACCGCCTGAAAGCTTTACGCCACGTTGACCTATATAGGCGTTGTAGTCATCCGGAAGTCCGATAATAAATTCATGAGCATTAGCATTTATGGCAGCGTTGATCATTTCCTCATCGGTAGCCCCAGGCTTCCCGTACAAGATGTTCTCTTTAATCGTACCCGAAAACAAATACACATCTTGTTGTACGATCCCAATATTGTCACGCAATGATTTTAGCCTTATGGTTTTTATATCCGTACCATCGATTTTTATTGTACCTTCACTGGTGTCATAAAAACGCGGGATTAAACTGCAAAGGGTCGTTTTTCCAACTCCAGAAGGTCCTACAAGTGCTACATATTCACCGGGTCTTGCTGTAATGTTTATATTCTTAAACACATAATTCGAGTCGCTGGCATACTGGAAGCCTACGTTTACAAATTCCACTGAACCCTTTACATTGCTTAGCTCAGTAGCATCTTTGGCATCGGTAATGTCCGACTCAATCGCCATAATTTCCATAAAACGTTCAAAGCCAGCCACCCCATTTTGAAGATTCTGAGTAAAGTTCACTAACCTCTTCACAGGGTCAATTAAGGTGTTTATGTATAACAAAAAGGTAATCAACTCGGTTAGAAGCAACTGGTTATAACTTATAAGAATGGCGCCTGCGACAACAACCGAAATGTTAATCAATGAAATAAACCCAGTCAAACCATTGTAGAACAATGCTTCCACCAAATATCCTTTTTTCCTGCTTTCTAAAAAACGATAGTTACTGCTTCTAAATTTATCCACTTCGATGTCTTCATTTACAAACGATTGCACAACTCGAATCCCAGAAAGGCTGTCTTCAATTTGAGCGTTTATATCTGCGATACGTTCTTTATTTTTTTTAAGAGCGTGCTTCATCTTGATGCTATAGTGATAGGCAAAAATAAACATGAAAGGTAAAATCAAAAAAATAGCTGACGCGAGTACCCAATTTATACTTAGCAATATAATGAACGAGCCCAGGATTCTCACCAAAGAGATTACCGTATCTTCTGGTCCATGGTGTGCAAGTTCGGATACATCGAATAAGTCTGTAGTTATCCGAGACATCAGTTGCCCAGTTCTGGCATTATCGTGATACGAAAACGAGAGCTTTTGAACATGCTGAAACAAATTTTTTCGCATGTCAGACTCGATTTTTGCCCCCATCGCATGCCCAAAATAGTCGGTATAGAAGTTGCTGACATACTCCACGACCATCAGAAATAAAAAGATGCCAACCATTTTAAAAACTAACGTAACATCGATTCCTTCGTCACTTATTGCGTTTTTGGTTATTTGATTTACCAGCAAGGGATAGGCAAGTACGGTCATCGAAGCTAGTGCTGCAAAGAACAAATCAGCAAACAACACTTTTTTATAAGGTTTGTAGTAAGCTAGAAACTTTTTTAACTTTTCCACGAACTATTCCTCCAATTTATCCTTCTTTTAAGCATTAAAGTGTTTTCTATAGTGAAATTGTTGATCATATTCACAGATGTAAAACTTTTCATCTTTACCACTCCAATCGTTTTATTTTCATGGTAGCATCCCAAACCAGGCACCACAATTTAACAAATCATTATAATCAATTCTTATCATCATAGGACTATTGTATGTACATTGGTAAGTCTGGAAAAACCTAATACTTGAAATGATCGATGTGAATATGATATCTTCATATTTCATGGGTGAATGAGCTGGTGAGGATCACTCTTTCCATGGAGAAGCCGTGGCTGATGGTTCTCATAATAAATCGCATGACCAAGTCTGTTCGGCATATGCTGGATCAATCATGGTCTTTTTTTAATTTAAGTAGATCATTTATTAGAAAAGGTAAGAGGTGAAAAGCGAGTGCATTATATAGTTATGGATATGGAGTTCAATGGTAGGAGACACTACGATATATATCCTATGGAGACTATTGAAATAGGGGCTGTAAAATTAAATGAGCAATTGGAAATTGTCGATACGTTCCAAAGCTTTATTCGTCCTAAATTTCCTTTAAATAGATTTGCACTGCAGTTTTGCGGTATTACAGAAGAAACATTATTAAAAAGTAAGCCTTTTGAGGTAGTTATAGAGAAATTTAAAAAATTTTGCGGCAGCGATTTTAAATTGATTGCATGGGGCGGCAGCGATTTCTTTACTTTACTAGTTGATTGCAAAGTGAATCGTATTAAAAATGAATGGGTAACTACTCATTTATTGGACATGACTCGTTTTTTTGAAGGAGGATTGCAACAAGCTTTAGAAGATCATGGCCTTCATTTCATAGGGCAAAGCCATTCAGCATTGGATGATGCTTTAAATGCTGTGCATTTATTGATGTTAAAACCAGGGCTTGTAAATGATACGAATTATTTCATACCAGACCCTTTCAAAATATGTACGGGCGGCATAAAGAAATGGATCCAAATTTCCCTGGACGAAGCTCTTCAAAATAACCGAATGTTAAGATGGGACGATTTTTTAAGGGATCAGAATACGCAAAAGTATATATCCATTATGAACTTAACCGATAACGAAATTGGAATGGTACAAAAGTTATTTAATAAATTTGCCCAAATGAAGTATGGTTCCAAATTTCATTTCATACGGAGCAACAGCGCTATTAGCTAGCCGATTCTGTAACTGTAAAGTATATTTATTCCGAATTCATGGTAATCTAATCCCATAGATTGTATATATAATAAAGAGCCCCAGTATGGAGGCTCTTTATTACTTTCTAAAGCTGAATAAAAAAGTTATTTCTGAGACGAGGGTTCGATTTTGACTTTTACCGGATTAGCATGTGGCAGTTCAAATTCAGGCGGCTTGCTCTTCTTTTTAGTCATGGGTTCGTCTCCCCGTGAGATGCAGGAACATATGGAGCATAAATTACGATGGCCCCCGAGAGAAGATGGAGAACGCTGGGTCCAATACAAAAGGATCTCAGTCGAAATCAATCGACCAAGCTCCTCTTTGCTTTATTACTTGATTAAATTCTATAAAAAATCAATTCCATCTCTGCTCTTGTAGTGTTTTGGAGAGAATCAAGGGTCTGGCCGTCACCCTCAGTCAAATGAGGCCCCCGGTTCAGTAGGTTTAAACCAAATTAATTGCCATCAACACTAGGATGGATTATCTCTTGTCTAGATTCTTCTTCAATGCGGTCATTATACTTTTTAACTTGTTCTGTTGTGAGGGAAGCTGTTGATGGTACTATACTCTCACGATCGTTATTTTTCACTTCCAATGACGTTAGGTTGTCATTTTGCGTCATTATATATCACCTCCATATTTATTATTTTGACCTAACATTCCTTTGTTATGTGTCAGAAAATGAAGTGTTTGTATTATGTTCACAACTTGTGGAGATAATTAGCAACGGAGGTGATTTTATGTTAAATAATAACAATCTAACTGAAGCTGATATTGAAATAATTTTGAACGCAATTGATACCTCACGAGAGGCTCTAATGAAAGTGTACACGAAGGATTGGCTCCAAACTAAAATTGATGAGATAAAAAATAAGCTTGATGCGCAACAAAAGGAATTGGAACGGAATCAATGAGTTTGAAATATAGATTGTATCAACCAACCTCCTTAATATGGAGGTTTTTTCATTTTTATTCCAACATTTTACTGCTATACTCTCCCACCAACCACTCTTGAAATGATTAACACAAATATGGAAGTATATGTATAATATTTTTTGTTATACAAAGGGGAGATGATAACAGCCGTTGAGATATAGGAGGGTGAACCTCCGAAGGCATTGACTATCACTAAAGTCAGTTGTTTTGGTTAGAACGCTGCTGGAAAGATTCCATTCTTGATGTCGTCTTGAAGAGAAGAGCGATGCTGCTCATGTGAAAAATCGTTAACCTGAATGTAGATGAAAAAGAGGCTGTCCCAATGTTACCACACATGAGGGCAACCTCGTATGGGATGATAACAGCCTATGATAATGCAGGGGTTATTGTTGATCAGCTAGATAATGTGTTCACCGAATTATAAGTGCAGGTATCCTAAGTCCCGAAGAAGACTCTTTATTGAGAATCCATAACAACTCTCAATAGCTTTTAGCATCCCCTTATGACCTAACTAAACCAGACAAATGTTTGGCAGCTTGGTCAGCATCTTTGTAGGCTTCTTCTAATACGACTTCCCGATTTCTAATAGCAGTACCTTGAGCTCTAATAATTTGATAATCTTCAAGGCCTAAGAAATTAAACATGGATTTGAGGTATTTATGAGAATATTCAACTTCCGTATACCAATCGTTATTGGTGTAGACGCCACCGCTTCCTTGGATCACAAGAATGCTCCGGCCGTCATTCAGCAGACCCACTGAGCCATTCTCCGTGTATTTGAAAGTCTCGCGGGCAATGAAGATGTTATCCATATAATCTTTGAGCTTTGTCGGAATGTTGAAGTTATGCAGCGGCATGGCAATGACATACTTATTAGCGCTTTTAAATTGTTGTAAGACTTCAGCCATACGCGAAGTCACTTTTTGCTCTTCAGCGGTGATCTGTTCACCCTGCGCCAATTTTTCCCATGCGCTCAAAACCGTTTGATCGACCATGGGTACCTCTTCGCTATATAGATCGATTTGTTCGATGGTCTCACTAGGGTTTAATTCCTTATATACCTTCAAAAAATGATCGAGAACGTTCAAGGTGACAGAAGATGTGGACTTAATTTTGGGATGGGCATTAATGATAAGCATTTTCATTTTAATTTCTCTCCTTTAAAATACAATTGTCGTCATACCTAATCGACGATTAGTCATATCCATAATATAATCCTTAACAAATCAGTTGTCAAACTCCTATTAATGGGAATAGTGTAGAAAGGGTATGAACAGATTTGACATTTTTTTTCTTTTATATCTTAATATAAATATTAACTAAGTTCGTAATAAGGAGTGGGTGTTTTTTATGCAGTATAGTATTGGCGTTGAATATGCACTGCACTGCCTTGTATATTTAATCGAAGTTCCACCAGATTCCAGCGTTGGTATAAAAGAACTTTCCGCTTTTCAAGGAATTTCTGAAACGTACCTCTCTAAGATGTTTGGCAAATTAACAAAGGCTGGTATCGTTAAATCCACTCCTGGTGTTAAAGGCGGTTATAGTTTGTCCAAGTCTCCAGAAGAAATTTCTTTTTTGGACGTAATCGATGCAATTGAAGGCATAAATCCTATTTTTCAATGCAAAAACATAATTGCAAACGGCCTACTGTACCGAGATAAGGAGTGTACATCTTGTACAGCAGATACGCCTCCTTGCACGATAAATTTAGTTATGCTAGAGGCAGAAGAACATATGAGGTCGTTTCTCCGAAGCAAGACACTGAAATGGTTGAATGAGGATTTGGAGCGAGTCCTGCCGAAACAAATACGCTACGATACCCGAAAATATTTTTCTGCGCCAAAGTAGTTGATTAATAAGGGATAATAAAGTAACGACAAGTGTTTTTCAGCTAAAAAGTTGATTATTTCTATTAGATTTTATAAATCTATCTGGAGGCTTGGAGAGAGGTTAATTCCATTACAGTTGAAAGAGGGATACCGGTTCCTGCTTTTGCTTTTGTCTAGCCTACTTCGAAAGATAACGGAAAGAAGAACTGCCACGAACCTGCTACACGCGCAGCGGGATGAAGGAGAATTCTTTAATTTTTATCTCGAATACAAAACTTAAATCTTGTAACCTATTAGTTCGATGAACTTCCTGAAACCAAGATTGAGTTCACCAAATAGAAAAGTCCAAATGGCTAAAGTCAATTAGCTCATTGGACTTATTTACGTTGGAATTGTTCATAAACAATACTACTCAAAGCGCTATTAACATGGCTTCCAAATTGACGATCGAGAATAGTACAGGTCCATTAAGAATTTGTCGAATCCTGGGCATACAATTCACCATAAACTCTTTTGATTCCCTGTTCTCGTTTCATAAATGCATATTATTTCCTTTTTACTAAGCGTTCTCGATCCTCAAGATATGGGGGTTCCTCAAGCCATTCATGTTTAATCATTATTTTTGCACCGTCATCTGTTAATTTCAACATTTCAGCTACAAGGCGAGTATATGCTAATGCTACATCAGATCTTTGTACTGATGCTATTGCTGTACCGTAAAAACCCGCTGTTGTGGCACCAAGAAGTGCTTTATGATGCATCATTAGTCTGTCAGAGAACGTTGGCTCGATAGAAGCCAATATTTCTGCGTCCTCAGATTTAGGAACAGGTAAGTTATGTTCGGCAAGGATTGCCTCGAGAACATTAATTTGTTTTTTATAAACTTGAATCCCTCGCCAGAAATACGCACGAATTTCCTCTGACTTTGCTACTTGGGAAAAAGCAAGGGTAAGTGCTTTACTGACTTGTATTTTCTTTAAATCCCAAAAGAGATGGGTAACTTCAATGCAATTTAATGGTCTTTGTTCTCCGAAAAAGCCTGCAAGAAAACTTTGTTTCTCAGCAAATTCAACTTGATTATTTGGGTTAATTGAAGGTGGTCGAGATATTATACCTTGTTCTAGGGCAACATCTAACGATTTATTGAATAGTTCCATTGTTTCATTCTGACATTTAACATAATATTCTCTAATGTCTGTTCGTACAGACGTGCCTAGAGCGGCAGAATATCCACCCAATCCATTAACACTCATAATATAGATGTAAATTAAACAGAATTGATCACTAAATAATTGTTGGGTTTTTGGATAAACATCATCGTCTGTAAAACCATGTGGAATGGCAAATTTTTCTTCGTTTAAAAAAAAGGAAATCTGTTCAATTTGTCGTTTTGCAATGTCATCAGCAAATTCAATTATATTTTTAACGTCTTTATTAATGATAAATTGTAACATATGTTTGAAGATACAAATTGCCATGGTGTCGTTTTGGTATTGCGACCAAAGGTTTGCAACTTCAGGAGCAGTTAATCTGGGCGTATGCTCTATATCGTTGGATTCATAAAATTGAATTGGACTTTTCATAATCCGCTCCTTTATTTTTGTTGTTAGTTGCTTAATATATAATGTTTCCAAACAGAGTAAGTCTATTCCCAATATTAGGCTGCTTATGTGCAATTGTGACAAAGTCATTAAAGTAACGGAGAATGATAGTTAAACAATTGAAGGGCTAAAGTATTCTTTACATAGTCCGGGGTTCAGTTCCCATTATTATTTAATCGATTGAAGATTGGAGAGCATGAGAGGGTAGCTATCTCTAATCATTAATTCCCGGTTAGAACAATAACAGGTGCAAGTTCGGGCTGCCCGACTTTCAATGCACGATGAATGGTACAATGTGAATATAAGTAGAAATTAACACTAACGGAAGGATGTTAAGCATGAGCGAATCCAATCAGGAGTATATCGTAATCTCGGGTGCGAGGGAAAACAATCTCAAGAACGTATCCATGCGCATTCCTAAGCGGAAAATCACCATTTTTACCCCCCACCGCGGGAAGCGCATTAAGTACATTTGACATTGGTTTGACATCAAACTATAATGTGGTTATGCAAAATAGAGATGCCATTTCATTAATTTCCAAAATTAGAGAGAAAGTTAATCGGTTTATTGTAGCAGAGATGGTGAAGTATGGGATAGACGGTATTGGCACTTCACATGGTGATATCATCTATGAGCTGTTTAAGAAGCCCAGACTCACTATGGCGGACATTTCAAAAGGGATTAATAAGGATAAATCTACAGTCACAGCACTTGTTGACAAGTTGGTCCGGCTCGGATATGTGACAAAGGAAAGGGACAGAGAGGACACGAGGGTTGTTTATGTCACTTTAACTCATAAGGGGAGTGAACTGAAACCGATCTTTGAATTAATATCTAAAGAAATGTTAGACGTGTTTTACTTAAACATCTCTGAAAAAGAAAAAGAAGATCTGCTTAACGTTTTAAAAAAGATTTATTACAACTTTTAAATTTTTTTAAATAAATAGTTTGATGTCAAACAAAATTACGAGGAGGAAATCATCGTGAGAGATTTTACGAAAGAATTGCCCGATCATACAGAGAAATACATTGGGGAAAACGATATATTTTTAGAGATATTCGAGGGGGAAAACTTCCCGAAAGCAACTAATAAAAGGCCCCCTTTGCTTTTTGTACACGGTGCCTACTCAGGAAGTTGGATGTGGAGCAAATACATTCCTCACTTTATCAGTGAAAGGTGGAAATGCTATGTCATGAACTTGAGAAGTCACTACAAAAGCAGGCTGCTGGATATGACTAAGATAAATTTCGAGGATTATTTGGAGGATATTAAAGAGGTTATCGCTGAGTGTGAAGTTTCGCCGATTCTTATCGGATTTAGCATGGGGGGGATCCTGAGCCAGAAGTTGGCTGAAACCGTTGAGATCGCAGGGTTGGTGTTGATCGATTCAGTCATAAGCAAAGAAGTTCATAAAGTAGTACCATACAAAGAATTAGCTCAGATGATACCTGGTATCATATTGCCTGCCCCGGCCCGTGAAGAGCTTTCAAGCATAGATGAAACGGCAGATGACATTGAATTTCAAAGAAAGTATCTGACAATGGAGTCATCAAAGGCATTTAGCGCTTTTTCTTTTTCAATCGAAACAGAGGGTATATCAATAGACAGCAATTCAATTTCTTGCCCGTGCTTGGTTATCAAAGCAGTAAACTGTGATGATGACGACCGTCGGGGTAGGGTGACAGCGGAGCACCTCCGTGCTGCATATAAAGGGCTTTGGAACACAACTCATACTGGTGTGCTCGTAGGGCAGAGATATATGGAAACAGTAGATACAATCATGGACTGGTTAAAAAGAGTTTAAAATGGACGCCAGGCTAAGATAGCACACCGTAGTGTAATGTATAATCAACCGCTAGGTCGCGCTTAGCCGTGAGGGCTGCAAAAATGAGCAATTAATAGAATAGTTAATATTGTCCAAGATCTTATTTTTGAACTCATCGGAAACTAAGTTAACGGGCAGTTTACTGCAGTATTAAATCAGGACTAGATAAAGATAGCACTAATAAATTAGACCATAATAACAACACACCGACTACAATAAAGCAGACCGCCTAAAGGTGCGAATGGCTCCGCCGGCTGCCCCATCCCCACGCGCAGCAATCCGTAAAGCAGAATGGGAATACCTAGAAGATGAAGCCAAAAATGTGCTTTTCCCAGCTTACTTGTCCCCGCCTTAGGGAAGAGACAATATACAATCCCGCCGAGAGCGAATGACACCCATCCGAGCAGGTTCCAATGAGGATGCACGACTGCCAGTTCCGGCATCACATGGATGAGAATGCCCAGAACCACCCCGATAAAGAAATAAACAACTGAAATGCGAAACATCATAATTCCCATCCAACAACCAGCCTCCGATCATGTTTTCTGGTCTCAGCATATCAACCGCATAGCCCCAGCGTCATGAGGAGAGGAACTCCCAATTTTGAACAAAAAAAAAGGACTGCACCACCCATAACAATTTCCCGAAAAAGAGACCGCAACGTAGTTGTACGTCCCTTTGCTCTGCTAACGGGTACAGTTAGCTTCATAACAAAGATCAAACAGGCTGCCGGAGATAAACACGGTGGCCTGTTGCGCTCCCTCGAAGAATATGGATTTTCTCACGAATGCTCGCTCATTCGCAGGATTTTCTTTCACACAATAAATTAATATTTTATAAATAAAAAATATATTGAAATTATATTTCAAAGCTTTTATGATATGAATGAAAGAATGGAAGCGCTTTACAAGAGTTCCACAACAAAAGGAGTGAGAAGATGTGGATGTTCTACAACTGGAAGTGATGAGACGCAAGATTACAAATTTGCTAGTTTCTGCCGCAATGCTAATGTCCGTTCTTTTCCCTCTGACCGGAGGAGCGAGCACTGTGTATGCGAACTCGGCTGCGGCATTCACGGCGCCGTTGACCGAGAAGATCATGGAGAAGAACACGGCGCAAGGAACGTTAGAGCTGGAGTTAGCGGGTGTCTTGCCGCTGGCGTCTGGCTACACCGTCGAGCACGTCGTAGGCGGGCAAACGTACGCAGGCTCGCTGTCTCAAGTGATGATCGGCGCCGAGAACGTCACGGCGTACCCGAACGATGCTGGCCAAATCGCGAAGCTGGTTATCAACGGAGTAACGCCGGCAGACCGCATGCGCGTCGGCATCCGCAGAGACATCGCCGACATTACGGACAACACGACGTTCGACCACGCGAAGCTGGATATCCAATCGGCGAACGGTTATACGCTGCTGGATAAGAAAGGGAACACAAGCTTCGCGATTCCGGCGGCCAAGCTCGTTACGTTCACGACAGTGAGCGGTCAAATTGTCGTCATGATGGATGGTGCTGAGCTGTATCGCACAGCTAACCGCATGTACGCCACGCAACTGAGCCCGGACAGCTCGCTGCTGCAGATCATGACGTTCAGACGGGCGCAAGGCAATCCGCTTTATCGGAACACGCTCGAAATCTCCCTTGCGGCGACACCGGACAGGCTGAAACTCGTCAACGACATTACGCTGGAACAATATTTGTACCAAGTCGTTCCGAGCGAAATGCCTGCTTCCTTCGGTCTGGAAGCGCTGAAGGCGCAAGCCGTCGCAGCCCGGACTTACGCGCTGACCGACTACTATAGCAATCGGTTCGCGGACCGCGGCTTCCATATCGACGACAGCACGCTGAGCCAAGTGTTCAACAACAGCGCCGAGAACGCCCTCACGACGCAAGCCGTGAACGCGACGGCAGGGCTGATTATGAAGAGCGGCGGCCAGCTCGTCGATGCCCGGTTCTATTCCACCTCCGGCGGCTTCGGCGCATCGAAGCATGAGGTGTGGTCCGATTTGGGCGCGACGACGTTTCCAGGGACACCGATTCCTTATCTGATCGCGAGGAGCTACACGTACGACAAGGCCGATCCTTCGAAAATGCTAGAGCTCAACACGTCCGACGAACAGGCGCTGAACGCTTTTTACAAGGACTTGTCCTACCGCGGGTTTGACTCCGAATCGCTGTACTTTCGCTGGAAAATCGGCCTTACCGGCCAAGAGCTCCAAAATACGATCAACGCCAACCTGGTGGCCCGTTACACGGCGGATCCCGCCTTTATCCTCTCCCGACAGCCGGACGGAAGCTTCGCAAGCCAGCCCATTCCGCCGGGTGGCGTCGGGACGCTGACGGACATCTCCGTGGCGAAACGCGGAGCAGGCGGCAATATTACGGAGCTCGTTATTACGGGCACGACCGGCACTTATAAGATCATTAAGGAATTCAACATCCGCTTCCTCATCCGTCCGAGCAAAGCGATGACCGGCAGCGCTTCTGATATCCTTGCTTACCGGGCCAAAGGCGGATCGGCAGATTACGATCCGGCTGGCACGCTCCGAAACCCGAGCATTCTGTATTCGGCGTTTTTCACTTTCGATGTGATCCGGGGTGCGGCAGGCTCGATTGCCGGCATAACTTTCTACGGAGGCGGCAACGGGCACGGCGTCGGCATGAGCCAATACGCCGCGTCCATGCTCGGCTTGAACGGCTGGAAATTCGATCAGATTCTGAACAGCTACTATGCCAACATGCAGCTTCAGACGGCGGCCGGCCAGCCGTTCCAAGTCATGGCGTTGGAGCTCGGCGGACTCGCGCCGATGAATCCGGGCGACACCCGGCAAGCTCAGGTTGCCGCGATCTACAATGATGGATCCCGCGTGATCTGGACAGCCGGTGTTCGTTACGCCAGCAGCAATCCGGCCGTCGCGACGGTGAGCCCTTTCGGTCTCGTCACGGCGATCGGTTATGGCCAGACCGTTATCACGGTGAGCTACAGTACGATCGCCGCCAGCTACAGCCTTTCCGTGGCTAGCAGCGTTGCAAGCCTCGAAATCGGCGGCCTTGCGCCGATGAAGGCGGGAGAGTCGCTGCAATCGGTCGTGACGGCGGTGTATGCCGACGGCACACGTGTTCCCTTGAACGAGGGCGTAACGTTTGTGAGCAGCAATCCGGTCGTCGCGACGGTGGATGAAACAGGACTCGTAACCGCGGCGAGCATGGGCGAAACGGTTATCACGGCATCCTTCGAAGGACGCATAGCCGAATATCGTCTGAACGTTACCTCTTCGTTGCGAGGAATCTCCATCGATAAGCTCAAACCGATGAGGGCTGGCGAAACGGTACAGCTTACTGTAACCGCGCATTATTCCGACGATACGTTCGCCGATGTCACAGCTAGCGCAACAATTGCGAGCAGCGATCCGAATATCGCGGCCATCGATGCGTCCGGCAATGTTACGGCTCTCGAGAAAGGACATACGACGCTCACGGCAACCTATACGGGACAGACGGCAGAGGAGAAGCTGAACGTCCAAAAAGAAAAATAAGGCATCTATGGGAACAGACCTCCGTCCGACATTCATGACGGGGGTCTGTTTTTACAAAGCGACAACATTCCCATTGCTCTTCGATGACAATCGGATGTTACGATTCTAGTAGTGGCAGAAGGAGGGTAGAAGCTTCATAGATTGCCTGACAAAATTTAAATTTCGGAGGTTATAAGCGAAATGAAACAATGGACACGAACAATCGCGGGTTTCTTGGGTCTTCTCATGGTTGTTTCCTTATTATTGCCCTACGGATCGACGCGCGCGGCGGAGCTGCCCTCCTATCCTTATGGGCAAGTGTTGGACCACCGTCAAATGGAGCTCGCGCCTGGCGCGGTTTACAACTGGTATGACATGAAGCTGGTCAGAGGGCTTGAGAAAGTACATACCGTTGAGTTCGATCCGTCGAATCCGATGTTAGAGCTTCAGGCGGGCACGAAATCCGGCAAAGTGTACGGGATGCAAGGCGTTACGCAAATGGCAGCCTATGCGGATCAACCCGGCAACAGGGTAATTGCCGGCATTAACGGAGATTTCTACGATTTGAGCAATCATGGAATGGGTGTTCCGAATGGCTTGTTCATGGGCGAAGGCAAAATTCTGAACACGCCTGACGTCAACAATGCCGTGTTCGTCATGAATGAAGACGGCACGACAAAAATCGGTCCTACCCCCAAGCTGACGCGGACGGTAACGATCGGCGGCGTGACGAGTACGATTACGCATATTAACCGTTACCGCGCGGATAATCAGCTTGTCCTCTATACGAATGACTACGCCGATTCGACCAAGACTACATCACTGGGTGACGAAGTCATTCTGGACATTGTGGAAGGGGACGTCCGAAGCGGTCAGACGATGCGGCTCAAGGTGGCGGAATTCCGCAAGGATCAGGGGAATTCTCCGCTGTCGCCAGGCAAAATCGTTCTCTCGGCGCATGGCGCGGCACGGTCGATCATCGAGGGGCTGCAAGCTGGAGACGAAGTGACCGCGGCGTTCGAGCTGGCTAGCGGCTGGGGCGGCGCCAAAGTGGCGATGAGCGGAATAATGATGATTAGAGACGGCGTTCTGCTAGATAACGTTCAGCCATCCGGCGTTCATCCTCGCACGGCCATAGGCACGAAGGCAGACGGTAAGATCGTCATGATGGAAGTTGACGGAAGAGCGCCGAGCTTCAGCGAAGGCGTGGAAACAAGCGAGCTCGGCCAAATGATGCAAAACTTGGGCGTCACGAATGCGATCAATCTGGACGGCGGCGGCTCCTCTACCTTTGTTGCGCGGCTTCCAGGCGAATTGATGTTCAAAATGCTAAACCGCGGCTCCGATGGCGGAGAACGGGCGACCGGTAACTCGTTGCTGCTCGTCAACAAGGCGCCGGAAGGTTCGGCAGCGAAGCTCGTCGTGAAGCCGAATCTGGAGCGGGTACTGGCCGGCTCTAAGATTCAGCTTAGCGTCGCCGCGGTCGACGCAGCCGGACATCCGGCTGCGTTCGAAGGAACGCCGGCTTGGCAGGTTAATCCGGCGATCGGCTCGATCGATACGAACGGCGTGTTTACGGCAGGTTCGACAGCAGGCTCGGCGGAGATTCAAGTAAATGCCGGCGGTCTTGCGGGAACGGGCGAAGTCGAAGTGGTCGCGGAGCTGACAGAGCTGAAATTCCCGGATACGGAGAAAGCGGTTGAATCCGGATCCACGGTTACGGTGTCTGTTAAGGCGCTGCGCAACGGACAGGAAATCAAGGCCGACAATGGCAGCTTCGAGTGGCGCGTCGAAGGGGACATCGGAACGCTCAGCGCGGCCGGCGTCTTCAGCGCGACGACCGCCAGCGGCAAAAGCGGCAAAATTTACGCGAAGTACGGCGCAGTCGAGACGTCGATGACTGTGAACGTAGGAACGCCGCCTTATATGCTGGAAAACTTCGAGAACGGGATTTCCCGGTATTTGCGTACGGCTGGCGCTAATTACAACAAAGCGATCGCCAGTGTCACGACGGAAGACGAGTACGTACGATTCGGCAGCGCGGCGCTGAAGCTGGAATACGATTTTATCGGGAAAATCGGGACGACTGGAGCTTACTTGCAAACGATCAATCGGACGAACTACTTGAGGATTCCCGGCTATCCGACCAAGATCAGCTTGTGGGTGTACGGAGACAACAGCGGAAACTGGCTTCGTGCGCAAATGCGGGATAAGGACGGTGCTGGAGGCGCGACGCCGATCAACTTTACATCGGAAACGGTGGGTGTCAATTGGAAAGGCTGGAAGTATGTTGAAGCGGACGTGCCGACAGGTCTTACGCCTCCACTGACGCTGGATCTTCCCGTTCGCCTGATGACGACATCCAAAAATCCGCCAGTCAAGGGCGCGGGCGCCATCTACGTCGACGATATCCGGGCGGTTTACGGGCCGGTGAACGACGACTTCGAGCCACCGATCATTAAGAACATGACGCCGGCTGAAGGCAGAACGGTCAATACGAATAAACCGGTCATCCGGGCGATCGGCGAAGACGCCGGCTACGATCCGCAGCAGCATCCGGGAACGACGCTTATCGACCCTAACAAAATTTCGTTCTACGTCGATGACGTACTCGTTCCGCATACGCTGTATCCGCCGGAAGGAAAAATCAGCTACACGCCGGAAATTCCGCTTGCTGACGGTATCCACAAGGCCATGGTTAAGATTCGCGACCTATCAGGAAACCGGGCGGAGAAGGAATGGACGTTCAATGTGGATACGGGGTCTTCCAAGTTCGTGTTCGACACCCCGGCTGAAGTGTATGCGGGCAATACGCACAGCCTGGATATTAAAGGCTTTAGAATGGAAGGCATTAGCGGCGGTGAGATAAGTTACGCCTTCGATCCGGCCAAGGTTGACAGCCTGCAGGTCGTACCGGGCGACAAGCTGTCGGCAAGTCAGGTACAGTCGAATATTGACGCTGCGGCAGGAACAGTGCTCGTGAAGCTGGCGGGCCTGCAAGGCGTTTCGCTCAAAGACAGCGACGTGCTCGCGCACATCCGATACCGTGTGAAGCCAACGGCCGAGGGCAGCAATGTCATTGCGTTCCGTTCGGGTAAAATTTCATTGGCGTCCGCGCCGGGAGCGAGCGCTGTATTTTTTGGCTTGCCGATCCAGTCCTTGATCAAATATCCTCTGACGCTTGGATGGAACACAACCGGTGTTGTGGAGGGGTATCCGACCGAGTTCTCGGTAACGAATGAAAGCGGCGAGCCTGTCGCCGGCGCAACCGTCATGGCGGACGGTGTGGTTGTCGGCATCACGGACGAGGCAGGGAAGCTTGTGACGAGCACGCTTACCCAATCCGTCAAGATGTACAAGCTGCAAGCTTTTAAAGAACCGTTCTACAGCTCGGTCATGACGTTCGCCGTTTCGAAGCGGACCGGTTCGCTGACGCCGTACAACGTCAGTGCGACGATAGGAGCAAATCCTACAACGTCACACGGCTTTACGTGGCACACGCATCCGGATGCCCAGGGAACCGAAGTGGAAGTCTCGGAGCTGGTCGGATTTACGGACTGGAGCGGCACTAATGTACGGAAGCTTACGGGAACGTCCGAACTGTTCGTTACGTACGATATCGGCACCGTCCGAGTGCATAAGGCGCTCGTGGAAAATCTGAATCCCGGGACGGAGTATGTGTACCGGCTTGGCGACGGAGCTGGAAATTACAGTTCACAAGGTTCGTTCAAGACCGCTTCCACGCTGGAAGATACGGTGAAGTTCCTGTTCTTCGGCGACTCTCAAGCTTCGGATAAAGCCGGGTACGCCTTGTGGGGCGCGACGGTGGATAAGGCGTTCGAGTTCATGTCCGATCCCGATTTCATCGTGCATGCGGGCGACCTAGTCGACAACGGTTACAAGGAGAACGAATGGAACATGTGGTTCGAGGCGGCGCAGCGCGAGCTGATGAATACGACGCTCGTTGCGACACTCGGGAACCACGAAGTGACGGGAATAAACGGAAAGAGCGACTTTACGAACCATTTCAACCAGCCGGGCAACGGACTTGAGTCGCTCAAAGGAACTAATTTCTCGTTCGATTACGGCGAGGTCCATTTCGTCATGCTGAACAGCGAAGAACAATACGCGGAGCAGAAGGAATGGCTGAGAGGGGATCTCGCTGCGACCGACAAGAAATGGAAAGTGGTTATGTTCCACCGCGGCCCGTACGGCAGCATTTACGATACGGAAATCGTCCGCAGGGAATGGACTCCGGTGTTCGACGAGTTCAGCGTCGACCTCGTCTTGAACGGCCACGATCATATTTATTTGAGAACGTCGATGAAGAATGGCGCGTCTGCTGCTTTGGGCAAAGGTACCGCTTATGTCACCCCCGGCTCGACCGGTCCTAAGTTCTACGGCTTAACACGCAGAGATTGGACGCAAGTTATCGACGAGGAAATGACGCAAATGTACGCCGCGATTGAAATCGTTGGAGATCAGCTGACTTTCGTTACGAGTACCGTCGGCGGGCGCGAAGTCGACCGGTTCCTACTGGTGAAAGACAGCGTGCCCCCGGTAACGACGGCGGTTTACGGCACCACAAATGCGTCCGGCTGGTTCAAGGAGGACGTGACGGTTCAACTGGTGTCGACGGACAACCGGGGTGTCAAGGAAATCGTCTACCTTCTCGAGGGCGCTATGACACAGGAGGAAACGGTCGTAAGCGGCTCTGCTGCCGCGATTCCTATCAACCAGGAAGGCGTTACAACGATTCGGTACGCTGCTGTTGATCACAGCGGCAACAAGGAGCGGGAGCAGGAGCTTGTCATCCGGCTGGATAAAACGGCTCCGATTGTGGAAGTGACAGGAGCAGGCACTTACAGCGTTGACCAGACGATTACGGTGGCATGCACCGCCTCCGATTCGGTTTCCGGAGTCGTCTATAATCCGTGCACCGAACCGCTTGTCTCCATGGAAGCTTACAAACTCGGCGCGGGCGTCCATACGCTGACTGTGCATGCGCAGGATGCGGCGGGCAATATGGCATACGTACAAGTTTCCTACGAGGTGATTGTCACCTTGGACGGACTCAGCCGCCTGACCAAGCAGCTAGTGGAAGGGCCTGGAGCTCACGGTATCGTGAACGCTCTTCAAGAGAAGCTGAGTAAAGGAAATATTAACGCTTATATCAACCAGGTCGAAGCACTCGGAAGAGAAGGAAAGATCAAGGAAGCGCAAGTACTGATCGACTTCGCGAGCATGCTGTAAGAAGTGAAAACAATCAAAGCCGTCCGAGAGGACGGCTTTGTTGCGTTGATGAAAAATTTCTATATGTATGTAAAAAGCAAATTTAAAAAATAAATGAACCAGATTAAATACGGATACTCTGCTAAAAGAACTTTGGATTACCTATGCAGGCACTGTTTGTTAATCGTTGTTCGTGTTGGAAGCGTATCACCGTAAATCTTGGAGGCTAGCCGGGCAGTTGTTCGACTCCGTCGGTTACGCGGTAATCAGGGAAGACTGGGAGAATAATCAGGTTACACCCATTCCCTGGTCGATTAAATAAATGATGGAATCCAATATATTTTATTGGCAAATACGCTAACGGAAAACTATAGAATTAACATCAATGGATGAAGCTGCCGGCACTATCGGCAGCTTCATTACGTTAACTGGCAGGAATCTTGAATATATTGAAGAAACAAATAAATGAAAAGCACGGTAAGACAATGTAGGGGGAAACATGAAAAAAATAGTTTTTAGTGTAGTCCTTATTTTTATCGTTTCAGGAATTATATTAGCACCATGGGTAACTGTAAACTTTGCGGAACACAGAGCTATAAACACGTTTAAGGGACAATGGAAAAACGTATCGGATGGATGTGGTTTCAACTGCAAAGATTGTGGTGTTAAAACCTCAGAAAAAGTTCTGTTCGGTCGGAAAGTGGTTATAGAGTATGCATGTGGTTTGTTACCTTCTGATTCCCCTGAATTTCATCAGAAGAAAGAAATGTTTGTATCATTTTTAGGAACTGTTCATTAAACTACCGAGGAACTATAGCTCAATAGACATCAGGAGAAGGATTCCGACAGAATAGAACGGCAGCTTTCTCAGCTAACGTGCAGGATACAACACAACGCAGAATCACTTTATATCTGGAAACCCAAAGTTATCTAAAATGAGCTTGAGTATAAGGAGGTATTATGAACTCGAAGAATGAAAATAAAAAATTACGCGAGTCATTTGAACAAGCCGCGAATATTTATCAGCAGGCACGTCCGGATTACCCGGAAGAATTGTTCGATGATTTAATCTATGCGACAAATTTGAATCCTGGTGATCGTTTGTTGGAAGTGGGTTGTGCTACAGGAAAGGCTACTCTTCCGTTAGCCAAGCGTGGATTTAATATCACGTGCATTGAACTTGGCGCTGAACTCGCTGCAGTTGCCCGTCAAAACCTTGTCGGAATGGATATTGACATAATCAACGGGATCTTCGAAGACTGGCAACCGGAAGTGGAGAATGGGTTTGATCTGGTATTCGCTGCAACCGCTTGGAATTGGGTTGATCCCGAAGTTCGGTACATGAAGGCATGGGAGATCCTTCGTCCCGGCGGACACCTGGCATTTTGGAACGCAGATCACGTTTTTCCAGACGGTGGAGACCCATTCTTCCGTGAAATTCAAACCGTTTACTATGAGATCGGCGAAGTTAAATCGGTAGACAATAACGATTGGCCGCGACCAGGGGAACTTCACGTGCAAAGAGATGAGATTGAGAAAAGCGGCCTTTTTGAGGTTGTTCACATACGACATTTTGATTGGGAGCGCATTTATCATGTTGACGAGTACATTAAACTCTTCGAAACCTTCTCCGGACACATACTTATGAAAGAATGGAAACGTGAAAAACTCTTCAACGAAATCCGAGTTCGCCTTAATAGTCGCCAAGAAAAGTCGGTTCGCCGCCACTGGGGCGCTGTTCTCCATGTCGCCCGTCGAAAAGATTGACAATGGAGATAATGGCTTTTTATCGTTAAGTGAATTCGCAGGATTTCACCCTATGGTAAGGGTGAGTGAAGAAGTTCGAGCATATTTAGTTAAAGGGCATGACCCTGATAAAGTCAAGCGTTTGCCTGGTGGGGGCTTTTTTTGTTTTCCCATGAATTTCACTTGCATATCGTATCCGAAAAAGCGCGATCAGTATTTGCTCCAGCTGGCTGCTGTCGCGAGCTTTGGTTAATATTGCTTACTTAAGGGAAATGTAAGGAAAAATGGAAATGGAGACTGAATATGCGGGCAATGTGGCGAGGCACAATCAGCTTTGGGTTGGTGAATATTCCGGTTAGCATGTATAAAGCGTCGGAAGAACAAAAGACAAGTTTTCGTAGCTTGCATGCATCTTGTCAGCAGCCCGTACAGTACAAAAAATGGTGTCCCTCATGTCACCGCGAGGTTCAGCAGCAAGAGATCATACGAGGCTACGAGTATACTCCAGGGAATTACATTACGATGACGGACGAAGACATGGACAAGTTACCACTTCCTTCGTTAAGGACGATTGAAATTCTTCACTTTACGGACCAGGATAGCATAGATCCGATTTATTACGAAAATGCATATTACTTGGGACCGGCTGAATTCGGTGGCAGATCGTATAAACTTCTTCATGCTGCTTTGAGGCAAACGGGAATGGTCGCAGTAGCTAAGATCTCCTTTCGAACAAGTGAGCATTTGGCCGTCCTAAGATTGTATCGCAATTGTCTTGTGCTGAATCTCATTTATTATCCAACGGAAATACGAGCAGTGAGAGAAGTGCCTGGACTCGAAGGGGATGGGCAGTTTACCGAGTCCGAGCTTCAAATGGCCGTGCAATTAATCAACCAAATCAGCGGGGTTTTCCGAAACGATTATCGAAGCAACTATGAAGCTGCACTCCAACAGCTCATTCAAGCCAAGATTCAAAACAGGGCGATTGAGCAGCCTCGAATTTCCCCAGTCATTGACCTGATGGAAGCACTTCAACAAAGCTTAGCGGCTCACCGCCAACCAGCTGTGATGGTTCCTGATACTCCTCCTGTTGTTTTTCCTACAGCATCGATGCTTCCGAATGGAGCTCATACAACCACTTCAACAGCAATACCGAGACGGCTGAGATAATTAGTGGGCTCCAAGAGAAAGGGAACTCACAAAAGCAACAAGGCAAAAACATCATAAGGGTTCGGAATCCGCCATTGGGGCGGTTTTTTAATTCAGTGGAGAAGACAAAGAATCGAACCTAGGAGGGAATTTGCATGCAAACACCATTTCCTTGATGAACCTCTAAAACATGACCTGATTGATGTACAGGATGAGCGCTTCCCCCCATAGAATCATACTATGCGCCATGCTATAATCCGAGTAATTATTACCTTTTTTCCCAACGATGCACATAACTCCGCTTAATCGATTTATCTTTTCGGGTATTATCAGGAATCGTTATTGGGAAGATTGGAAGCGCTTTTATAAGAGGGGGAATCGACAATGAAATAGGTGATAGATAATGGGATTGCGGGGTGTAGTTACTAATTGAAGGAGGGATTTTATTATGATGAAAAAAGTCTTAAGTAGTTTGGTGATGGGAAGTCTATTGATGACTTCATCTTATATTGTTGCAGGTAGTAAAGTAGAGGCAGCAGTGATTACTTCAATACCTAATACGACTAAGGTTGAAAGGAGCTATGATACTAGCTTTTTATCCGTACCTGGTTATGCTTCTTTAGGAGTAAATGATAGAAGTAGTTATGTGGGAACATCTTATTATCGTACAGTTAGTAATGGAAGAGAGTTTTTACAGGCCATTCTGGATGCGAGTAAAGGTACTGTTAAAGTAATTGAAGTTACGGATAATATTAACTTAGGATGGACTGAATTAGCTCTAGATTCAACTGAAAAATCAAAGTATAGTTTCATTACAAATTATTCGAAACCATCGAATGGATTCACGAATCCATTGTTAATCGCTTCTGGAATATCTAAATTAAGCATTTCAAATGTAGATGGGTTAACCATCTTCTCAACATCAGGCAAGACTATTAGGCATGCGGAAATAAAACTGCAGGGTTCATCTAACGATATTGTCATTAGAAATCTCAATTTTGATGAAATGTGGCAATGGGACGACTCGGGGAAGCATAAAGAGGTAGGTTGGTCATTTATCAAGGTGAATGGCGCTAACAATGTATGGATAGACCACTGTAAGTTTTCTATAGCGGCAGATGGAATGATTGACATGGAAAACGGTTCATCCAATGTATCGTTTACTTGGAATGAATTCGGATTAGAAGCAACTGAAGATCCAGATGAGAGCAGTTCTATTTATCAGTCAATCGAATATATGGAGCAAAAGTATGCAGCAGGTGCATTGGACCCATCAACCAGCGTTTACTATAAAATGCGTAACGAAGGCGCTACCAAAAATCAGATTATGGCTTATGCAGCCTATCACTCTAAAGTTCATTTGGTAGGCTCCGGCGATAAGGATTATACGAACTATATTAGTCCTACTGGAGTCGAGGTCAAAGATGGAAATCAAAGAGTTAGATTGACTATGGCGTACAATCGTTATACGAATGTTGGACAACGTTTGCCAATGATTCGTCAAGGAGCTGGCCATGTATTTAATAATTATTTTGATAATTCGACGCATCAGAATGTAATGGATAGTGTATATGCTATCTCAAAATATGGCGGAGATACATTATCACGTGGAGTGAATGCAAGAAATGGTGCTTCGATTGCAGCAGATACAAATGTTTATAATGCTTTTAATGAACCGCTGATAGGTGCAGAGCGTCAAGGTGACGATATTGGAAATATGAGTGCACCTTTTAATGAGTTATTTAAAGATGCGATCAACCATAGTTTAATTGTAAATTCAAAAGTAACAAATAGCAGCGGATCTTATATAGGAAGCAGCTGGGATAATAATGGTGATAATTTGTTTACCAAGGGAATCACTTGGTATGACAAATCAACAATCGGGAAATGGGCTTGGTCTTCACATATCGTCGGGGTAGAAAATATGAGTAAAACGAACCCGCCAAGCACACCTTTTACTTTCACCTATGATTACAATGAGCAATTGCCTTATGCGTATAAAACCGTTCCACTAAACAGTGTTGTACCAACAGTAGTAAAATACGCTGGGATATCAAAAAAAGTTGATTTCAGTGCTGCTGACTGGTTAAAAACAAACTATATGGATGCATATTCGACTATTAAAGCAGAAAGTTACAACAAGAACCACTGAACCCAAAAAAATGGAGTGGCCGTCAAATAAATTGGCGGTTTTTTTTATTTTAAGGATGTAAGTTCTTGTCTTTTTCGCAAGATAAGAACAAATATCCTTTGCTCTGAACTGACTTGGATTACCAAACTACGTTGTAGTAAATGATGAAATTTTCCTATAGGTGGCCAAAGCCAAGACAAAACAGGAGAGTCCTGTATTTAGTCATCTCCGCGAGTGGATCGGTTTGCCCAGCTACATCAAGGGTTTGATCAAAGATTAAAGCTGCAAAAGTTGAGTTATGTTTCAACAATGGTCGCTAGTTTTAAGTGGCTGATACTCCAATTCTTGTATTGCTTTATTAATTCGATATTGCCTTGGCATCGATACAAACGCGACTTCAAAGCGGGTAAGAGGAGGTGCTGTTTTTATATGAAAAAGTCGCCAAATAAATTCGGTCAAGTAAGCGAAAGCACTGGCGAGTGCTCCAGGAATATTTTTCTGTGGTAAAGTTATCCCCATTTTTTCTGCTCTTTGCGTAAATAATTGCCGAGCCGTAATTGCGTGACCATCCGTTATAAGATAGATGCCTTTATCTTTCCCATTTTGCAGAGCTAAGTGAATAGCTTCCACCACATTATCAACGTGGACACGTTCGATCAGGGTTTTGCCGTGATCAACCCATGTGAATTTGTTGCTCGCAACCATGTTTTGAAGCATATCTGAGAAGGAATCGCCGGGTCCATAGATAAAGGTTGGGCGAAGAATGACACAATGTATATTACCTGTATAGGCAAGTATGGTCTTTTCAGCCAGAAGTTTGGATTGACCATAAAAAGAATTTGGTTTCTTGGGACAAATAGTGGTCTCATCGACACCTAGCAGCGGCTTGCGATCTTGCATAACAGATTCCGAGCTGATGTAGATGAAGCGTCCCACATGTTGTTTGTCAGCTGCCAGCAAGAGATTCTCTGTAGCTTTTGTCACCAAGGTATAAAAGGTATTCCACTCTCCCCATACTTCAATAATGGAAGCGCAGTGTACGACGACATCTATTCCTTGCAATGCTTGGCTCCATGTTGGTATATCTTCCAAAGAACCATGTACAACCTGGACTTGCAGCTCTTCAAGTAACTGAACACTTTTTTTGGATCTGGCCAGTCCCCATACATTATGACCCTCAGAAACGAGTCGGCGTATCAGATTTTTGCCAACAAATCCAGATCCTCCAGTTACAAATATGTTCACGATTCCAACACTCCTCTATTCATAGCTCATCATATTTAACCTTTATTGAGATAAGTGCTATAATAATTCTAAAAGGAAACTATACCATTCGGTATAACTATAACAATTAGTATAGTTATTGGTCAAGGGGGGAACAAATATGCCTAAACCAAAGACGGATTCGCGTGATCGGTTAATCGAGACAGCATCCCGATTATTTCAACAACAGGGCTATCAGGGGACAGGTTTATCGCAAATTGTTGAGGAGAGTGGTGCTCCGCGCGGATCGGTGTATTTTTTGTTTCCAGGTGGTAAAGAAGAACTCGCCATCGAAGCCATAAAACAATCCACATCATTGGTTCGTAAACAAATTGAAATAGCAGCTAGCAATTGTCATACGGTTGAAGAATGGATCCGTCGTCTGGCATCTCATTTTATTCAAGATTTAGAAGAATCGGATTATTTACGGGGCTGTCCGATAACAACAGTGACATTGGAATCAGTTCCGGATTCTCCGGCTTTACAAAAGGTTTGTCGGCAAGCATATGAAAGTTGGCTCGAGGACATCACTGGCTTCCTTGTTCAATTTAATTTCGAAAAGGATACTGCCTACGAGCTTTCTGTATTTTTGCTCAGTGCAGTCGAAGGGGCACTTATTCTATGCCGCGCAAAAGGTTCAACGGAACCTCTTGTGATCGCCATCAAATTCATCATCGAAATGGTTAAAGCAAAGCAAAATGGAATACTCAGTGATTTCATTAATGGAGAATAAGGGAGTTTGCGGATTAAATCCAGACCCCTAGACAGCGCGCTGAACCGTATCATATTTAGAGCGAAATTTCGAAAATCAGCAGTGATAGCGTTTTTAAATCAGAAAACAAAGGGCGTCCAGTAGGGCGCCCTTTACATTTCGCATATATATACCATAACGCTGAAGGAGAAGTTTCTCTGCGCAACCCCGCGAAGAAAAATTAGCGGAATTGTGAAGATCTCACAGCCGCATCGACGTTACATCGCCCCGACCAGGTCCTATATAATTTCAGGCAGGGGGACTGCATCGATGAACGATATATGGCTCATTACCGATGGGAGTTCCTCTCCGTATTGAGCTTGCGGCAGTACTCGACGGTTTGATCTGATTGGCTTTTGGGACGCGGGCGCCATTCTGAGGAACGGCTCGAACATCTCGAGCCTCACGATCGCAGCTTCGATATGGGTAGTAGCGCGGTCGGACTCTGCACAATCGCCGCTATCGCGAGGTTAAGATACAGGTGGAGTACCGTCCGGGCAATCTGGGCGCCATCATCAGCAGGCAGGCTGTCGGCTATGACATTCAAATCGACAAAGTCAAGTCGATCATGAGCATGAGGACTTCTCGGGAGGAACTGAGCGGCCTGTCAGTACTTTCCGCTTTCACCTGAAAAACGTCCGCGACCAGTCGCTTGTCCAGACTATGGAAGAGATGGATGCTACCGCAGCTCTCATCAGTTGGGAATTTGATACATCGATGCCGTCCCATCCGAACAAACAAAACGATTTACTTCGTTATCATTGAAGGAGTTGTACTCATGCGCATTTACATCATTAGGCACGCCGATCCGGACTACGAGAACGACACTATCACTCCTCGTGGGCACCTGGAGGCAAAAGCGCTGGCACAGCGGATGCTCCGGGAAAACATCGACAGCATCTACTGCTCTCCCTTGCAGAGAGCTCAGCACACGATGAACTATACCCGAGAATTGATAGGCTTACCGTTCGAAACGCAAGACTGGTTGGCCGAGATTCAGAACTGGCAAACGCTCGATACTAAGGGCCGCCCTATCCCGGCCTGGAATGTGGATGGAGAAATTATACGCGGCCGGATGCCGCTGTTGACGAGCGACAATTTTCATGAGGCTGAGCCTTTCTCTAACCCGGCCATCCGCCAGGGTTTCGCAGAAATCCGGTCCCATTCGGACCGCTTTATGGAGGAAATGGGTTTCCGCAGGGAAGGAGGGCGGTACCGTATTCTGAAGCCGAACGAGCGCAAAATTGCTGTTTTCTGCCATATGGGTTTTGCCCTCGCATGGCTTGCACACCTGCTGGAAATGCCGCTTCCGCTGCTGTGGTCTGGATTTTGGCTGGCGCCTAGCTCGGTGACGACGATTCTAATGGATACCCGTTCCGAGCAGTGGGCGGTACCCCGCTGCCTGGGCATCGGTGACGTTTCCCACCTTTATGACACCAAACTGCCGGTCAGCAGGCAAGGCATCATTGCGAATTTTTACTGATTCTTTAAAGCAAAACTTAAGAAACTTGCGTTATAATAAAAACAACCGCTGATAATAACTCTTTCATAACGGTAAGGAAAGGATGAGGACTTTGAGCGGAAAACCTTATTATCCCGCAAATTTCGTAACTCCCAAAAACCGGCCTCCGGGCGTTCTTGCGACGGAATTCTACCGTAAGGAGCACGGTTACTTCTGTCATCGTCCCAAAGGAACGCGGGACTGGCTGATCATGTACACCGTTTCCGGCACTGGTATTGTCGAAAGCGCTTCCCATGCGTACGAATGCAAGTACGGCGACGTCGTACTGATCGCTCCCGGAACGCCGCAGGAATTTTACACCGCTGAAAACAGCATATGGGAGAAAATGTGGTGTCATTTCACGCCGCGGCCGAGCTTCTACAGTTGGCTGTCCTTCACCGAGAATGTGGGTGGCGTTCTCTATTTGCGGCTGGACGAGTCCTCTGTCCGGGACAATGTGCACAAAGCTTTCGAACGATTGCTGCATCACAACCAGTCTGGCGGACCAATGTCGGAAGAATTGGCCGTGAATGCCCTAGAAGAAATCATATTGCTGCTCTCCAAGCATCAGAGGGAGAAAGAGCAAGCTGTGCTGGATCCGCGGATTCAGGAAGTCGTTCAATTTCTGATGCAAAATTACGCGCAGCAAATCCAGCTGAACGACCTTGCCCAAATGGTATGCTTGTCCCCGTCGAGATTGACGCATTTGTTCAAGGAGCAGGTCGGCCGCTCGATCACGGACATCCTCCAGAAGCATCGGCTGAAGCAGGCGGCTAGGCTCCTTCTATCCACGAATAAATCGATTCTGGATATATGCACGGAAGTCGGCTTCAATTCGCCGGCATTCTTTACCCGGAAGTTCATGTCATTCTATGGCACAAGCCCCGGCATGTACCGGAAACAGAACAAGTTGGAAGGGATGAAAGAGAGCTCGTTAGCATAGCCGAATCGATGTGTAACAAGAAAAATCATTCAGGCTTCAGCCTGAATGATTTTTTATTTGTGCGCAATATTCCTATGTTTACAGCGATTTAACACGCTTTTTACCATCCGTTTACAAAGCCGTAAGAGTCAGCAGAATCGTACAGGTTAATAGCGGATTCGTCACTTACTTGACTCATATCTCGTTGTTACAATGAACCTATATCAATCAGGCATGCAGATTGATTTTCCAGTGAAACATGCGAGGAGGGTTATTCAAGTTCCTTACCATGTAAACGCCTTATTGGAATGCAATCAAATGTACAACGGTTGAACCATTTCGAATTACGAGGGGGAATACATGAGTCATGAAAAAATACGGTCATTTAATGTTATCGGTCATCATGCTTATCGGCGTTATTCTGTCAGGTTGCACGAAGGAAGAAAATTCCGGAAATGCTGCCTCGGAGCCGAAGAAGGACGGGTCAGCGGCGCCGCCGCAGCAAGTGACGATCACGATGTGGAACCGCCTGGGGAAAACCACGTTTGACAGCGTGATCGCAGGATTCCAGCAGAAGTATCCGAATATTATGGTGAAGCTGGAAAATATGCCAGAAGGAGGCGGCGATGTTGCACAATTCCAGGCGGCGATCAACGGCAACGAATTACCCGACGTCTTCGTCCGCCCGACCGGGTATACGATCTCGCAGCTGGTCAAGCTGGGCAAAGTCCACAGCCTCAATGAGGTGTTCCCTGCGAACACCCACGGCAATTATACGGACGGCACGTTCGCGGAAGGCTACGGCAGCATCGGAGGAACCGTCTACACGTTCCCATTGTATTCTTCCCTGCACGGTGCGCTGATGATGTATTACAACAAAAAAGTACTTGGAGGTCTAGGCTACACGGAAGCGGACATTCCCAAATCATGGGACGAGTTCATCACGTTCGGGAAAGAGCTCAACAAGAAATCCGGCGGCAAAACGTACGCGCTGGCTTTCGGCGCAGCGACAAACTATTTGTCTACGTTCCTGCTGAACCAGCTTTCGGCACCGATTACGCCGGAATCCGGATTTAACTACAAGACGGGTCAATACAACTACAACACGCAGGGATATATCGAAACGATGCAATACTTAAAGAAGGCTTATGACCAGAAAGTGCTGCATCCCGCCACGATCGATGCGGATACAGGTAAAGCATACTCATTGATCAAAACAGGCGAAGCCGCCTTCATGATCGGGGGCAACTGGAGCGGCGATTACCTGAGCTCGGATGACAAAGGCGGCGCCGAACCCTTCACGGCCAAGGATTGGGGAGTCGTACCTATCCCGTCCAAAAACGGCGGTCCGCAGTTTCAATATTTCGAAGGCGGTTCCGGTGAAAGCCTATACGTTTCGAAAGAAACGAAGCACTGGCCGGAAGTGAAGACCTTCCTTGAGTATCTGAACGAGAATATGTATGCCGAAGTGGTCAAATCCGGTCAAACGCTGCCTTCCAAAAAAATCGAACTGGTTAAAGGTGCAGAGCCGCGGTTCGAGCAATATAAAAAAATCTCTCAAATGATGGTGGAATTCAAGCGACTGACGCCGACCGTCTACAAGAAGAATCCCGCCGCAACTGAAGTGATGTCGCAATACAGAGGCTACGCGCCGAAAGAGAACATCGGCACGATCTTCCTCGGTTACCTCCAAGGCCAGCTCAAGGATTTAGAGAAACCACTCCAAAAGCTGACCGAAGATAACAACAACGCGCTGAAACGCGCCATCGGCGGATCCGGCGGTGCCGTGAAGCCGGAAGACTTTATTTTCTCGGATTGGGTGCCGGGGGAAAACTACAAGAAGTAACGACTAACAAGACAAAAAAGAGCCACGGCTTCTCGCAACCTTAAGCTGCCCGGGATACTGCGGGCAGCCGTGTTTTTCTTTTTTCGGGAGAATCAGGAGGGATTGCATGCGGACCGGGAATACACGAACAAAAATCAATCCGCAGCTTCGCCGTAAGTATATTTGGGCCTACATTTTTATATTGCCCCAGTTACTTTATTTTTTGCTTGCGTCCATGTATCCGATCGTGATGAGCTACGTCTATTCCTTCTACGAATGGGACGGTCTGGGGCCGCTCGTCAACTTCGTGGGCTTCGCCAATTACGCCGAGCTGCTTCGCGACGACATGTTCTGGAACAGCTTTTACAACGCCTTGATCTACGGGGTTTCTGCCACGGCGCTGACGATTGTCGTTTCGTTCCTGCTGGCGCTCGTGCTGAATGACGCCTCCATGAAGGGGAGATCGATCTACCGCACGCTCTATTTCCTGCCGGTCGTGACCGTTTCGTCGATCATCGGCATTATCATGAACAACATATTCGGGATTCAAGGCTTTGCAAACCAGTTTCTGCAAAGTCTCGGCTGGATCGACGAGCCGATCCGGTTTTGGCTGGACCCTGTGCTGGCGATGATCATGCTCATTCTGGTCGGTTCGTGGAAGCATATCGGTGTCGTGATGATTTACTGGTTGGCGGGATTGCAAATGATTCCGGCTGATTTGTACGAAGCCGCAAAAATGGACGGGGCGGGCTATTGGAAGATGCTGATGAAGATTACACTGCCGCTTCTGAAGCCGGTATCGGCGACCATTCTTCTCTTGACCTTCGGAGGCAGCCTGCATGTTTTCGACCTGGTCAAAACGTTAACCGACGGCGGCCCCTATCATCATACGGAAACAATCGAGTTGTTCATCTACCAGTACGCGTTTGCCACCCAGTTTGGAGGCGCTAGAGTCGGTTACGCTTCGGCCGCCGGCGTATATCTCGGATTGTTCGTGTTGCTGATCAGCTTGTTCTTCGGTTGGCTGGGCATGAAAGCGGGAGGCGACGGCAAGAAGAGCAAACTCGCCGGAAGAGGAGGAGAAGCATGACAAGCTCCAAAACGGCACGCGCGATCATTCACTTCTTGTTGATCGCCGTCGGTATTGTCTGGATCTATCCGTTCGTGTGGATGGTGTCGTCCTCGCTGAAAGACAACGTCACATTTTATAAAGCTGCCATCAATCCAATCCCTGAGGTGTTCATGTGGGAGAACTACTCTCGGGCATGGGATGTGGCGAACATCTCCCAGTATTTCGTGAACTCTGTCGTCATTACATTGTCGACCGTCGTGATCGTGGTGATATTAAGCTGTCTGACGGGCTATGCGCTCGGAACGGTGGCGTTTCCGGGACGGACGGCGATGATCGGATTTATCGTGTCGCTGCAGTTCATTCCGAAAGGCTACACGATCATTCCGCTGTACCAGCTCGTCAAGTTTTTGGGGATCAAGGACTCGTATCTTGGCCTGATTTTTGCGGAGTCGTCAGGTGCGCATGTCTTGTTCATCCTGCTGTTCGCCGCCTTTTTCTCCAGATTTCCGAAAGAAATCGAGGAGTCAGCGCTCATTGACGGTGCAGGTTTCGTGAAGACGTTCGCGCGCGTGGCGATGCCGAACTCGATGCCTATTGTCGCGACTGCGGCGATCATGCAATTCATCTGGACATGGAGCTCGTTCCTGACTCCGCTGGTGCTGACCATTACGAAGCCTGGACTGAAGACGCTGGCGGTCGGCATGCTGTCCTTTACAGAATTGTACGGCACCGACTGGACCGGGATGGCCGCCGGGGCGACGATCTCTCTCGTTCCCGTCATACTTGTGTTCATTTTCATGCAGCGTTATTTCTACGAGGGGATTTCGGGAGCTGTCAAAAGCTAGAAGAGAAAGCTTGAGCATGAGGGGAAACGATGAACGCGAGTTGCAATAGAACCATTTCGCTTGGAAAAGGCAGCACCCTGTTCGTGACGTCCCTTCAGCTTGCTTAATACATTCGGTAACATTCATTCACATCATTTGGGAGGCATATACGTATGAATATTTCCAACTCGTTGAACGTTTTCGAAATCCATCATCCGATCGAGCAGCAAATTCGCAGATGCAAGGAAGCGGGCTTCCTCTCGCTGGATTTCAATTATTGGGATTATCAGGAGATTGTCGCAAAAATGACCTGGCAAGAGGAGGAGGCGTGGGCGAGAAACATCCGAGCAGCTGCCGATGCTCACGGGGTGCGCTTTACGCAAATGCACGGACCTGTCCATGGGGGCTCTTTTACCGAAATGGTCATGAGCCTGAATGTCGAGTCGTTTCTCGAAATGGCGTCGCGGTCGCTGCGGATGGCGGGCATTCTGGACGTGCCGTGGGTCGTCTTCCATCCGAGCCCACTGTCACTCCGAGGGGAAGAATCGCACCGGGAAGTTCTCGAATACAACGTCGAATTTTATCGCAAACTGCTTCCCGTTATGGAAGAGACAAGCGTCGGGATCGCGCTGGAGAACATTTTCGACCGGACCGGCGGCGAAACGGGGCTCTACCGCAGAATCTATTGCGCGATCCCCGAACAGCTGGCGGAGCTGCTAACAAAGCTCGATCATCCGCTATTCGGCGCGTGCTGGGATACGGGTCACGGCCACCGGCAGGGTCTGCGTCAGGCACCTTCGATCCGCATGCTGGGCAAATGGCTGAAGACGCTGCACATCCAGGACAACAACGGCATCTACGACCAGCATTTGCTGCCGTACCAGGGCACGATCGATTGGAAGGAAGTCGTGTCCACGCTGCGTGAAGTCGGCTACCCGGGCGACTTCACGTATGAAGCGCACAATTCGGTGCGGACACTGCCGGACGGTATGCGTGACGCGGCGCTGCAATACGCATACACGACAGCAAAATTCGTGTTGCAGAACGGCTAATATAGCCGACATATGGACAAAGCCCCGGGTTTTTCTCGGGGCTTTCATTTTGGGGAGATGAGGTGAAGCCTATGAAATTCCATTCGTTAAGGATGATACTTGGTTTATTTCTGATCTTTGGCTTATTAGCGCAGTCCGCATGCGTATCTTCTTCGACCGAATCGGAAACAGACGGTATATTGAATGTGCATATGCTGTCGCATGACGACGGGCGAAATGATTCGTTTATTTTCGAGCTCCCGAACGGCGAAGTCATGGTCGTAGACAATCAGAATGGCGAAGCATTGGCGGCTAAACTCGGCGACCTGGGCATCGATTCGATCCAGTATCTGGTCGGGTCCCACCAGCATGTCGATCATATAGGAGGTTTCTTCGATTTCCTCTATACCGGGTTTCCGGTCGACAACACGAAAGTTTATTATCCCCATGGGGCCATCAATCGAACCAACTCCGAATACGCCAATTTGGAGAACGCCGCCAAGAACCGCAGCTTGACCATCGAGTACCTCGCGGAAGACGATTATATCATGAACACGAACTACAATGATAAACCCCTGATCGTCAAGGTGATCGGACCCCTTACCAAGAGAATCGACGGGGGCAGAGACGATTATACGAACGTCAATGACGCTTCGCTCGTGCTCAAAATCACGTACGGGACGAAATCCATTCTGATGATGGGCGACGGGAAATCGTTGACCGAATCCGATTTGATAGCGGATCGAAACGACGATTTGGACGGGATTCAGGTTCTGAAAATCGGCCACCACGGGATCAAGGACGTCGAACAGTGGGCCGCCAGCGGGAAGTTCCTGGATCGGCTCGGCGTTTCGAAGGTTTTGATCGCTAACGGTACGCATGACATTGCCGTCACGATCGTCAATACGTTGCAAGAGCGGAAGATTCCCTATTGGACGACGGGGCATTACGGCGTCAAGGGACCCGATGTGAAGCTTTCGACCGATGGCACGAACGACTGGACGACCGAATCGGAACCTTATTGGAAGCCCGGAGATGTGGGGACGACCTATTATTTTATCGAGCACGAAGGAGATAAGAGGAATACGAACGGCCTGCGCCGGTTGTACAACGACACGCCGATCGGCAGAGACGTGGCACTTAGCGACTCGCAGTGGGGCGGCTATCATATCCGGTGGCAGCTGATCGATGCAGGCGACGGGTATTATTACATCCAGAACATGAAATTTGGGACGAGATTGTATGCAACAGCGGACGGGTCCGACGTTTATCAAGCGCCAGGCACCGAGACGAGCGACAACGTCAAATGGAAATTGGCCGATAAGGATACGACGTGGAAGTTTATCGAAAATAAAGCCGTCCAGGGCCGGCTGCACGCGCAATCGGATGAAGAATGGCTCGTTAGATTGATAGGCACCGCTGATACCGACACGAATATTCAGTGGAAGCTCGTCCCCATTCCGTTAGGATCCTGAGCTCTCTTGCGAGGGAAGGCCATGTTACCCTTTCGGGATTTGCCGGTACTGCTATTCAAGGGAGCAATGGATTTGATTTTACTCAGCCATGTACTTTATCGATAACTGGTAATTAGGCGTCCACTCATGCGGGTGAACGCTTTTTTTTAGCAGGGTGGAGGAGATTGGTGATCATTCTAGATGAAGGAATCTATATTAGGCGATGGTTGTAGTGTGATTGCCTCCCAGCTGCGATTAAGCTTCCTCGGTACGATTCAATTTTCTTACCGTACGAAACCTGGATAAGCTTATTCGGGTTTAGGTAGTCGACTGCAGATTTTCAGAATGATAAGGAACCGGGAAACTAAGATAAAAGCGTTCCAAGTCCGCTTTAAGTTTGATAAACATTACATCATTGGACTAACGGAGTACGATAGTGGAATAACTAGGGAGCAAATTGCTGCGGCATTTGCTCCCTAGTTTCATTGAAGTAACGGGGAGTTATTAGTTAAATTGAGATATCCTGAACCGTAGCCGGCTGAATTTTTCTGCAATATACTCCAGAACACGTACCTGAGCTGAATCTTGCCTTTTTGGTTTAGAATGGTAACAGAAGATACGATTTCATGAGGGGGTTGCAGTAGTATGAACAAAACAGACCGTTTGTTAGCCATCGTGCTTGAGTTGCAACGTAAAGAGGTTTTGCGAGCTGAGGATTTGGCAGCTAAATTCGAGATAAGTCTGAGGACCATCTACCGAGATATGCAGGCTCTTAGCGAAGCGGGAGTGCCATTGGTAGGGTCTACCGGCCGGGGATATTCCTTAATGGAGGGGTATTTCCTGCCGCCGATCAGTTTCACAGTGGAAGAAGCTGTGACTTTACTCATAGGGATGGATTTTATTGAACAAAAATTTGACGCCAACTATGGCATCAAGGCCCAAACTTCCCGTGGGAAAATCGAAGTCATCCTGCCAGAGAATGTTCGCAGAGAGGCATGTCGGGTACGTAAGACCATGCGGCTGCTGACTTCTGGTAAAGACGAAACTTACAGACAAGAGAAAGAGTATATCGAAACGATCCGTCGCGCAATATTGGAGGAGCGGAAGGTAAGATTCCGTTATTCGAAGAGTGTGCCCGAAGTCGATGGGAATCGTCATAGTGTTCGTGTTGCCGCACCTTATGGACTTGTGCTTGTTCAAGGAACATGGATGCTTATAGCCCATTGTGATCTACGGCAAGAAATTCGCCATTTCCGGTTGTCTAGGATGGCTGAACTTAACATTTTGGAGTACCGATTTAATGTACCGTCCGATTTTAATTTGTATGATTACAAGCCCCAGGATGACCGCAACATATGTGTATGCATTCTGGTTAATCGTGACATTGCGGATAAAGTGAAGGAATCGAACAACTATTACATGGAAACAGCAGAGGATCATCCGGATGGATTACTTGTTAACTTTCGCGTTCGTCAGCCCGAGGACTTACTGCATTGGGTGCTCGGTTGGGGAGCGGATGTCGTTGTGCTGGAGCCGGAATCCTTCCGGAATCGGGTTCGCGATGAAGCTGAAAAAATGTTAAAACGTTACTGACATGCTGTTGTCAGTAGCGTTTTAATATAATCACATCAGGCGTCAAATTGAATACCGTGATCGATCGAATGAAAGAAATCATACCGAAGCTTGAAAAGGCATCTATGCAGAATACCAAGCCTCATCCGCGATTCGGTGCACTAAATGAAAAAGAATGGTTTTTGCTCATCGAAATGCACTACCGTCCCATGGCAAGTCAGCACCGTTGCGTCGGATGTCTCCCAATGATTGTTTGATATATTACTCTCCACGAACCCTTGTTTTACTTGAACTATACTAGCTAAGAGCTTAAATGGCACTTCCTCTTTTGTTTACAACTTTATTTTTCAGATTTGACATTACTACGATTTCGTACTAAAGTGGAATTAAATCCCTTCACTTCCGACTTAAAGGAGCCTTTAACGCGTTCGGATTAGTTTACGCTGCTGATCCTGCTGTTTCGAGGCGATATGCCGATGTTGGGGCTGGCCGCCGAAATGGGGCTCCGCTCAGCTCGATGACGAGCATCGCCAAGCGGTTTGAACGCAAAGGGTATATCGCCCGCACCACTTCCCCGCTGTACCAGCGGGTGAAACTCGTCAACTTGACGCAGGAAGGGCGGCAACTCGCGAATGAGTGGCGGGGGATCATGCAGGCGATGTTAAGTCGGGTAGAGGAAGTACTTACTACACAAGAGCTGGAACAATTCACGGTTCTAATACTCAAGGTCGCGCGTGCGTTCCAAGATAATGGATCGTTGAAACCGCAAGAGAAGAAAGCGTCGTCTAGGAAAATCACCATCGAGGAGTGATCGGTTCATGTCGGATTTTTTATCCTAATACTACGAAATCGTACTAAAGTGGCGGTTCGACATACGGATCATCATTTACACGAGGCAAAGGCGGAGTCGTCAAGACGAGCATCGCAGCAACGATGGCGTTTAAGCTGGCGGGGCAGGGGCTGCGCACGCTCGTTATCAGCACAATGCGGCACACAGTTTGGCGGACGTTGTCGGCTACTTGAACCGGATCCGGCATATTGTGTTCGGCGGTTCGTAACCTTCAGCGCTGATGTACCGGGGCCGCACAGAGACGATTCGGGAGGAAGGGGAAGCGGTCATTCCCGAGCTGGCCATTTCTTTCGCCGCCAAGGCGGATTTGGATTTGACGCAAACCGGTAATGAGTTGACGGTGCACGTAGGGGCTTACAAGTGAAAGGTTGTGTTGCCGCGGTCGCTCATGAGCCGTGCGGTGTAGGCGCAAAGTTCGTAGAGGAACGGCTGCTGGAGCATTTTGACAGGGTGGAGAGGCTGTTTGGGCAATTGGAGCAGCGGCAGGCGAAGCAGCATGTAAGAAACTCCTCGGTCAAGGAGTGCCAGCAGGCTTCCACCGCTCAAATTAAAGAATGGAGTGAAAGCCATGAATTCAAAAGTAATCACCTCACATCTTCTTGCAAAGATCGCGGGTTACATTCTCATTGTAATTGGAACATTACACCTGCTCCTTGGGATCATAGGAGACTTTAATACAACCCCCGAGCGATGGACAACGATTGCTAGGTCCGGTTTCTGGAATACGATAGTCCCTCCTTGGATAAATGAATATATACCCCTACAGCTCACTTTTTGGACACAACCCGGCAGCTTTGCTATTCCGCTTTCGATTCTTGGTTGTCTCATCGTCTGGAACGCAGCGAAACGTCAGGCACTTCCGAGTTTTCTCGGATGGCTTTTGCTGGTGTTCGCTCTGATCACTTGCATTATGGCGCCGGTAGGCGGCTTCTGGCCAAATCTGCTTGCAGCCATTTTGATTATCATCTATACAAATCGGCAGAAGCAAAATGAAGAGCATTGAGAGGAAGTCCTTGCCTGACAGTAGGAACTTCTAGCTCCTTTGCCGCAGCTTGTTTTAAGCGAGGGTAAACATTAGGATAACCCAGCCCACCAAAAAGGCGCCTAAGGGAGTGTTTAGAGGAAAATATTCCATCATTAAAGATTGAATCTCATCCTTAGTTGCGATCTGAATTTAGGATAGTTAGGGCGTTTTAAAAAAAAGTTGGACCCGGTGGTCTTAACATCAAGTATGTTCGGAATAATCATTTTGACTCCGTTTCTTCACAATTAAATAGAAAAATCCGCCATAAACCGTGGTTTTGATGAAAGTACGACCAAACACCAACGCACGGAGGCGGATACCTTGAGTTTAGCACGACTTTCATCGAAGTACTATCCCGTAGGTCATGTTTGTTTTTATCAAATATATTTGATGAGGTGAGATGTATGAAATCTTTGTGGAAATACTCAGACATTTTTCTGATTGCTACTGGCATCCTGCACAATTTAATTGGATTCATCCTTCGTTGGGATATTTTTCTTGACATTATCGATAGCGGAGTATGGAACACTCTTTTCTCACATGATGATCGGATGTCTTTTTTTTGGCTTATATCGTCAGGGTTCTTTTGGATTGTATTGGGACACGTTCTTCATTTCTATATTAAAAAATACAACAGTCCTGTGCCGAAAATGGTTGGATGGTATTTACTTGGATATGCAGTGATCTTAGTTATATTGATGCCTACAACTGGTGGCTGGTTATTCTTCCCACAAGCTTACATAATTTTACGAGCAAAGCAATAGGTAGTCATCCAGCAAATAATCAAAAAAGCTGCGATTTACGCGACTTTTAATGTGAAAAAGGGAAAAACCAAATTTCTATTGAACTTCTGGTTACCGCTAAATTTCAATATAAAAGGACCGAATCCAAGCGTTCTGGAGTAAGTTTATGGGTGTTTATGATGCATTTTAACGATTCAACTACCGGGGAACGATAGTTGAGGGGCTTGCTTTTCGGAGCTCCTCTTTTGTTTGAAAGTAACGAGAGTTTAACTGAACTAACAAATACCATTTTAGAAGGCATCCGAAAACAATAGATCGGGCAGTCTTCTCAGTTAACGGGCAGTTTAGCGGAAGAAGGAACTTGGTAGAGACGAGGAAATATATTTAAAAGAAGCGTATAAGATTGCGGAGAAATTATGACTACAAAAGAGAAACTAGAGTTTTTATTAAGAGAAACTGTTTTTGATTTAATGGATGGAGATTTAATAAAAATCCAAACAAAATTAATAGAAGAACTTACAATCGAGGACATAAAAGAAGAACTAAATCACTGGGATACACTAACTCTTCCCCCTTTTGAGCAAAATGTGATCTTGCCTACTTTTCCTAACAAGGATTTTTAAATTTAATGTTCATGCATATGGTAAATTGTGGTATTATCAAATAGTGTTTTCATTATATTGAAAAATTAAGGAGGATTGAAATCATCTTGAAAAAATCGATTATTACTCTTATAGGAGCGTCACTTCTACTCAGTACTAGCGCAGGTGTTTACGCAGGTGCGAACTTGGAGGAAATCCAAGCATATTTAAACAATGACCTAAAAGTAAAAGTAAATGGGAAACAGATACAATTGTTAGATGCAGATGGAAGTGTAGTTACTCCTATTACCTTTAACGGAAACACATACTTGCCAGCCAGAGCCATAGCAAACTCCTTGAATGTGGCTGTTGATTATGATGCTGCAACTAGCAGCGTATTATTTGGTGAAAAAGTTGAAGGCACTCCTATTAACGCCGATCAAGTCTTTTATCAAGCTGTTAAAGATCCTAAATTAACACAATACAAAAACAAAGATTATGTCGAAGTTATCAGAGAGATAGGCACATCAGATTCTAACTTCACATTAAAACCTAAGAAAAAGTTCCAAACCCTTTATTTGCAAGTTGCTGCTATTGGAACTGATGTCGATATTAAAATTGTAGATAGTAACTCAAGATTATTAAAACAAGATACTGTAACGGTTGATGATGGTTTGAAAGTGATAGAAGCTACTATCGCAGGACTAGATGAAGTTACTGTGCACTATGCGACTGATAAGGATACAAAAGAAACTGGTGTTTTTATACCACTATCAACCTCATATTATAAGTAATGAATGAAAGAATGAATAAGTGTAAAAAGAAGATTAACATTGGAGTTATATAAACATCAAGTTTTGTTTACGTAAACCGTGAACGATAGTGAAGGAGCTTATCTCGCGGCAGCTCCTCTTTTTGTTCATTCAAGTAACGGTCAGAATAGCTGAATAACTTACCTACTGAGGAAGATAAGCTGAGAGCAGTTGAACGAATGTATAAAGATTAGCCACCTTCGAAGGGTGGTTATTTTATTTGTATTGAAGGGGTTGGGGGTAGTTTACATCAAAATGAAGTTGCCTGAATGAGCACTTACATATTCTGATTACGAAGCTAAATGGCAAATAACCTATGGTCTTTAACTGCCTTTTAAAGTGGTAGTACTTTCTATTTTATTGCGCGGGATTGTTGTCACAATGGCAGCCTATGCGTTTGTTCGTTTAAATTTCAAAGGAAAAAGCGTGCTGCTCTTCCTGTCCCTATCTACATTAGCTATACCCTCTGATACCACAATTGTTGCAAGATACTTATAATATAAGTACTTGCACATGTTAAACACCCATTGGGCGCTTATTATTCCAGCTGTGTTCGATGTGTTCTTTTTATTTCTCTTGAGACAATTTTTTATGGGGGTTCCTAAAGAGATCACAGAAGCGGCAATTATTGATGGCTGCTCACATTATCGTGTTTATTATCGAATTATTCTCCCGCTTGCGGTTCCGGCTTTAATGACAATGGTCATTTTCTCTTTCGTTTACATTTGGAATGATTTTGCGGGTCCATTTATATTTATCTCGAGCCAGAAGCTACAATTGGTAACCGTGGGACTTCAATATTTCACATCGGTTGCGGGAGCTAATTATTCGCTCCAAATGGCGGGGGCTTCCATTGTCGTGCTGTTACCCATCATCCTGTTCACATTCGCTCAAAAGTATTTTATAGAAGGAATTGCTTCGAGTGGAGTTAAGGGTTAGAAATAAAGGATTCTCCCATGACTCTGTGGTATTAATTATGAAACGATATACTGTCTCTTGGAGATAAGGAGTGCTATGCTGACCAAAGAACAAATTCAAATCCGTGATCCGTTCGTACTGGCTGACAAAGATGAAAAGAAATATTATCTCTACGGAACGACGGATAAAAATGTATGGGAAGGAAAAGCGACTGGCTTTGATGTGTATGTGAGCAACGACCTTGACCACTGGGAAGGACCATTCCCCGCTTTTCGGCCGGAAGAAGGCTTCTGGGCGGATCGGCATTACTGGGCGCCTGAAGTGTACCTTTATGATGGCATGTATTTTATGTTTGCTAGCTTTAAGGCGAACGGCAAGTGCAGGGGTACGCAAATTCTTGTATCCGATTATCCGGGTGGGCCCTTCAGGCTTCATTCAGACGGACCTGTTACACCTGAGGATTGGGAATGCTTGGATGGGACGCTGTATGTCGACGAGGCTGGCCATCCTTGGATGATATTTTGCCATGAATGGCTGCAGGTACAGGACGGCGAGATGTGTGCTATTGCATTAAGCAAAGACTTGAAAACCGCTTCCGGAGAGCCGGTGCTTCTATTTCATGCTTCCGATGCGCCGTGGGCTGTTGGGAGCGGGAGGAATCAAAAGAATTACGTAACCGATGGGCCCTTCTTGCATCGAGCGGCAAACGGGGATCTTCTGATGCTGTGGTCAAGCCACGGAGTGAACGGTTATGCGATCGGCATCGCCCGTTCGGCAAGCGGTGACATTAAGGGGCCTTGGGTGCAGGACTGCGAGACGTTATTCGGGCAAGACGGCGGTCACGGCATGTTGTTTACCACGTTCGAGGGGGAATTAATGCTAGCCATTCATAGACCGAATAAGACTCCGAATGAGAGGCCGCTATTTTTGCCAATTACTGAGGAGAACGGCAGGCTAAGCATTCAGCGGCAATTCCGCAATCCGATTGCCCTGCAGAGGGCGGACCCTTGGATTTACAAGCACACGGACGGTTACTATTATTTCACCGCTTCCGTTCCCGAGTTCGACTGTATCGAGCTTAGAAGGGCAAGAACGATTCAGGAGCTTGGGGCCGCCGAACCGACGGTCATTTGGCGAAAACACGTGAAGGGCATAATGAGCGCGCATATCTGGGCGCCTGAAATTCACTATATCGACGGCAAATGGTACATCTATTTTGCCGCCGGAAGCACGGATGAGAACGAGAAGGAAGTATGGCAGCACCGCATGTACGTCCTTGAAAATGATGCGGCCAATCCGCTGGAACCGACATGGGTGGAAAAAGGGCAGCTTCGGACCCATTGGGAGTCCTTCTCATTGGATGCTACAACCTTCGAGCATCGTGGAGTAAGGTATTTGGTTTGGGCGCAGCAGGGCCCTGACACGCAAGGGAATTCCAATCTGTATATCGCCGAGATGTCCGATCCATGGACGATTCGAGACCAGCAGGTCCTGCTTACGAAACCGGAATATGCGTGGGAAACCATAGGCTTCCGGGTGAATGAAGGGGCTGCGGTACTCAAGAAGAACGGCAAAATATTTATCAGCTACTCGGCAAGCGCCACGGACAGCAATTATTGCATGGGGCTGATGACAGCTTTGGACACTAGTGATTTGTTGGACCCGCATTCATGGACCAAATCGCCGGAGCCGGTTTTCCAGACGAGCGAAGAAACCGGACAATACGGCCCGGGCCAAAACTGCTTCACCTTGTCGGAGGACGGATCGACCGATATTCTGGTGTACCATTCCAGAAGCTACAAGCAAATAGTAGGAGATCCGCTGTATGATCCCAACCGTCATACACACGCGCAAGTATTGAATTGGAATGAGGATGGAACTCCGAACTTCGGTATACCTAAATGAGTACCGAGGTGGAATTGTCATAAGTGTGATCATGAAGACCGGGACCCGATTGAGGTGCCGGTTTATTGTTTTGTTTAAGCAGGTGCCCGTAGTTGTTGGTACTTATGAATTCGGTAGCAATATAGGATATCAGAGAGGAAATATCGCGCACTTGCTATTAAAAGAGCAATCAGCTTCCAACGGTAAGGATGATTTTAAAACGTCTTTAAGCCTCCTTGAACAAATATCGAAATTATTAATTTCTTGACACATTGTAGAAGATAGCAATTCGAACGTAAAGAGGACCGTCTTGAGAGAGCCCTCAGAAGGTCCTTTTATGTTGTTAATGGATGTAAAATATATTTTCATCCATTTTTCTAGCTTATTTTATTAATTGCCTCCGAGCCGATTGGGGCTATTTTTATATCAAGGAGATGAGTGTACTCAAATGTTCAAAAAACATTAATCTATCTACTAGGTATATCAACCACACAACAAGCAGTGGTAACAACCTCAACAGGAGTATTAGGAGCGATGTTCCTAGGTATTTTCAAGAAGTTTCTCATGGCTGTGGTAGTTGTGATGGCTCACCAACTCAATTGAAACAAGTCATCTAGGCGTTAAAGAATAAAGGAAATGCTGCAAATGACCTAGGGCAACTAATGGTATCAGGCAAGTCCGTTGATGAATAAGGTAAATTAAAACGTGAGGTGAATAAGCATGAGTGACTTTAAAATGAAATACGAAATTATCCCGCGATATCTAACAGGACCTAGCAAGAGAAGACCTCGCTTGTTGCTGGATCAATGCCGTTTTGTGGTCAGTCACGACACCGGAAACCCTGGATCAACAGCAGCTAGTAATGTCTCATACTATGAGAATAGTCGCAATGAAATGGAAGCATCAGCGCATATCTTTGTGGATGACAAGCAGATCATTGAGTGTATTCCTTTTCTGACAGCTCCACCTGAGAAAGCATGGCATGTGGTCTACGATGTTACGACCGATAATCAAAGGTATGGAGCAGATTCGAACGATGCTGCAGGAGGGATAGAACTCTGTTACGGTGGTAATGTAGATCTATCGGAAGCGTACAAGCGGTATGTGTGGGTGATGGCTTATAGTTGTTGGAAATTCGGTCTTAACTCAGCAACCGCGATTACGGGTCATTATATACTTGATCCTGCACATAAGACAGACCCTATGGATGCTTTTAAATTAATCGGTAAGACATTTAATGAATTTGTAGAAGATGTTATTAATGAATATAACGCATGTGTGATGGAGGAGGACACTATGATTCTCGAACATGACTGGCAATGGCAGATGCTTGGAGATGCGCTGGATGGACTCTACAACAAGGGGATAATTTCGGAATACTCTTGGGTAGAAAAAGCCTATTCTCGAAAGTTAACTCAAACTGAGCTCGCTTGGTTGAATATGATCGTTTACGCAAGGCAAAACGGTGTTCAAGTATAGAAAAGGAACAGTAAAGACGTGAAATTTTATGAAAGAGAGGTGCAACATAATGTACTTGAAAAATCATGCACTGTGAAATTATCAATGCCAAATACCCACCTTATTCTGCAGTTGGTGATGGTATTGCCGATGATACAATATCGCTGCAAGCCGCATTTAATGATGGTGTTCTGAAGAATGTACCTATATTTATTCCAGCCGGGACTTATCGAACAACAGCTGGTATTAACGTCATAAGCAATAACGTCATGATCTATGGTGCAGGTGGGAATCTCACGAAGATAAAGCCGGACGCCTATACGTATGATTGTTTGACGATAGGGCCGGGAGCATCAGGGAGCGGTATTAACCCTTCTGGATATATTCGCGAGATTGATTTTGAAGGTACCACAAGTTGGATTACAGGAACAACGGCAGCCCTTAAGCTCGATGGTATGCGACAGTTTGAAGTGAAAAACGTAACTGTTCAAAGGATGCCGATCTCATTCGATTTAGTAAATAAATGCTACGGCTCCATGTTCGTTAATTGCCGATCTAATCTTGGAGGACTCCCACTTAACCTCAGAACAGGTCTACAAAGTGGAAGTGACCTATCATTCCTTAACTGTTGGTTCCGAGGGAAAGACGGATCAGTATGGGTCGCTCCAGATGCAGGAGGATTCCACTTTAACCACGGACAATTAACGGGTGGAGACAATCAGGGAGCGGACAATGACGCTATAGGAGTTATTGTTTTAGGGAAGGATTACTTGACGGGTGCTGTCGGGAACGTAGCGAACATTGACTTTAATGGAATCGACTTCGAAGGATCGAAGTACATACATCAAATTAGAGCATACGGCCAAGCTATTTTAACGATAAGCAATTCAAGCTTCCTGTCTACGGCAAGCGCAACAGCCGCAGAGAAACCATTAGGGATAATCAAAACTACCAATGGTTTACAATCAAGAATTACTTTATTAAACAACGCGGTTTCCGGGGTATGGAAAGCGGCCAAAGCAATCGACGTCACTGGACAGGGCAGTGTACTAAACATTTTTGAAGCGGGTACAGCGATGGTTAACGGGACGGTTACATTTAATGATGTGACGAATCCGGACAGTGTTGGATTACTCGAACAGTCTAAGAACACGATGGGCACGGCCTTTTTCAGAAGCAGCTCATTTAATAAGATGCTTATGGGCGGCATGATGATAAGAGCCTCTATTCTTGGCAAGTTTGAAGTGTCTTATGATTGGGGTTTAACATGGGTTCCATCTATGCAGATCCTAAGTGGAACAACCGCTGCACGTCCTACGACCAATCTGTATCCGTGGCAGTTTTATGGAGACTCAACTCTAGGCAAACCGATCTGGAGAAATGCGGCAAACACCGCGTGGATCGATGCTACGGGTGCTACAGTCTAGATTGATTTATTTACAGACAGATTCATAAGGACATTCTGCTAAGGAAGGGGAATACACTTGGCTGAAGAAGTAGTTAAGGCTTTCCTCGATGGTTCCCCTTCATTTCCGGCAAGCAAGTCCCGCCTACGATGACAATTATACCCGCGACGTTCATATCCATTGTTGTCTTTATATCAGGTCTGATGTATAACCGCCTTTTGATAAAAGGAGCTTTTCCAGAAGGGAATATAGTTACCTATGCTCCTGAGCTTACATGGCCAATCTGGGGGTTGGCGCTTGGCTTGGCTATTTGCGCCTATCATCTAAGGCGGAAGGGGAGATGCGGACATTGCGTGAGGGAAGTAAGTGATATCCATGTACCAATTAAGGAGCCACGGGGTAGTGGATTTAATATTCATTCTTAGAGGTTGAATTAGCTGAAGACCAAATTAAAACAAACATTATTCAAAACTCTGGTGACATTCATTTTAAAAAAAGGGTGAAGCGCCCGCATATAGAATAATGAAATTTTTAAATAATTTAGGAGACGATGGAATGATCAAAGCCGAGTGGGACAGATGTCGGTTTCTTAGATTGATTTAAATCAGGATTAGGTTAATCTTATCGGTTTACAACGCAGAATTCCATTTAATATCCTTTACGCTTGCGAAACATCCGAAAGACGGCAAAAATAAAGATGATCCATAACGCGAAGCTGAGCAGTGAGAGCAATGGAAAACCGAGCGAAAAACCAGCGAACGGATTGAACAGCGATCCTAGGATTGTCCCCAGTGCCAATCCCCCAAACATTCCGCCGAAAAATCCACCGAAACCGGTTCGAGGTGCGGGTATCGTTCTTGGAGGAGTAGGATTGCGAGCCGCATTATCCGGTCTCGTCGGAGCAGTACGGCCGGGGGTGCCGATTCCGGGATCATAGCTTCCTCTGGGCGAACGAATTCCGCCGCGTTTATAAGGCTTTATCGTGTCCTTCTGCTCCAATTCCCCTTGCTTTTCATATGACTCACCATAAATTTCCACCGTCGAAATTCCAAAAACCACAGGAAACAACAAGAGCATTATCATGATTTTTCTCATTTACTTGTTCACACCTCCATTAGTAGCGTACCCCAACCTATAAAGAACATTCAGATGTTTCAGGGGTGAACGCCGTGACATGGTCTCATTAGCTGTGATTGAAAACCGTGTCAATGGTTAAATTAATGAAAAACCGGGATGGAGGGCGAATTTATGAGTAAATCGTTCCTGAAGGGATATAACGAAAAACGGGATTTCCGGAAAACAAGTGAGCCTAGGGGACGGGTACTGGGAGCAGACAACGAAACGTTCGTCATTCAAAAACATGACGCAACCACGCTTCATTACGATTTCCGAATCGCTCTTAATGGTGTATTAAAATCGTGGGCGATTCCGAAAGGCCCTTCCACAAATCCACGGGATAGAAGGCTGGCCATTCGAACGGAAGATCATCCTTTGGCGTATGCGGATTTTGAAGGAGTTATTCCTGCTGGCGAGTATGGGGGAGGAACGGTGATTGTGTGGGATAAAGGAACGTTTCACAGCTTAAAAGACCCTGGTGATTCCTCTTTGCTGCATCAGCTTGAGCAGGAAGGGCACATCGCGATCTGGCTTGAAGGAAAGAAACTCAAAGGAGGTTACGCACTGACGAGAACTGGTGGTAGTCAGTGGCTCTTCGTCAAAATGCGTGACAAGGAAGCCGATGCGAGTCGAGATCCGCTAAATACACAACCCGAGTCGGTACTGTCAGGTTTGACGATTGAAGAAGTAAGGGAGTCGTACTTTTTTACTCCTTTGATGTAGTAAAAGGACTTGGAGTGAAAAGAAATCGAAATTTTTGAGAGTTTGCAGAAAACTACTACCACTGTTGATAAAGCTAATGGATACGATAGAGAGGAAGCTTGTCTCGCGGCAACTTCTTTATTTGTTCATTCAAGTAACGGGTAAGTTAACGGGGAATCGATATATGGTATTTTATAGCGTAACCAAGTTAAAGTTCGTGTGTTAGTATGACAGTGTTCCAAATATACAGCGCTATCCTGCTACTGGGGTCAACATTTATTAGTGAAGTAAGCATAAAAATAAAATATCCTTATAGGACTAAAAATGAGTAACCTCTCATTTTATTAAAGTCAACTTCAACAAATAATCGAAGGCAGCCGCCCAGAAGGGATTGGCTGCCTTTTTTGATATTAACGTGTTAAACTTGGGTGGTTTTTATGATTTGAACCATACAATGCAGCTTAAGCTAACGCAGAACGATAGCTAAATAAATACACGAAGGCAGCCGGTCAAAAGTGGGCAAGGGCCGTAAGGTAGGAATTGGTCTTGGGATCGAAGGCAACCAACGTAACGCATTACTTATTAATGAAGAAAGTAAAATTACTGGATTAAACAATTTCGGCTTAATGACTATGTATGGTGATTACTTATTTGATGTTGCTACAGGTTGGGTATTATTTGATATGTATGATGAATTGAAGGCAAATATATTGGAAAGATACCTTAACTTAATTATTAATACCCTAGGTGAAGAAGTGAAAACTCTATTTTTATTCCTCTTCCGCGGTGTATAATGATTCTCGAGGCATTAGCCTCGGATAAGGTCGTACTTTTTCCTTTGTTATGAAGAAGAGCAGCGAAAAGCTGTTTAAGATGTTGCGGAGTAAGGAGTTTAACATGCCTAAAAAAATTGCCCCTGCTTTTTATTTTATTGGTAACCATCCGGTCTTGGATTTTATAAACACGAAAATTGTTGTTGATGGAAAGCCTGTAGATTTACTGGAGAATTTTTCGGATGTACTGGCCTGGTTACCCAAAGCGGATCTTCTTAGTAAAGAAGAAACAGAGGAATATGAACAACGATGGGGGAGTGGCGGACAAGGAGAACCGGTCGTGACGGCTGCCAGAGCGCTCAGAAGCAGTTTGTTGGCGATGATTCAAAAACGTAAGGAAGAGGACAAGGCTTCAGAGGAAGATATGGAGCACATCAATAGCCTTCTTACGGATCAGGTCATTACAACTAGGCTGGTTAGAAGGGATAACCGATTTGCCAGTGAAAGACATGTTAAGATCCATAAGCCGATCGATCTTCTCATCCCCATTGCAGAGGCGGCAATCGTTTTTTTCAGTCATTACGATCTTCATCTCGTAAAGAAGTGCGAGAATCCGGATTGTGTGCTTCACTTTTATGACAACAGCAAAAACAACACCCGCCGATGGTGCAGCCAAAAAACGTGCGGCAACCGAATGAAGGTGGCGGCTTTCTTGGAAAGGCGTCGAAATCAATAACGTATGAGTCTTAGATTTATTTCTAAGGCTCATTTTTTTGCTTTATTTTTAATAATACCCAAAAATAATGTTTGAAGGTTAAATAAATTAATGTATAATACCCGTATGACCTTTATGAAGGTTAAAAGGAGGTGAGAAAAAATGAGCGGCGTGTACCATACAGGAGAATTGACTGTACAAAAACTAGCTGGTGCGGATATCGTTGCACAACATAACGGTACGAACATAAAGCCTACTATTTTCAAAGGGGCGATGCCATTTCTAAGGACGCAATCACTCATCATAGCGTCATCCGTTGATCGGGATGGAAGAGTATGGAGTTCGTTTCTAACGGGCGAACCGGGATTTATCGACGTAAAGTCTGAGGCAGCTTTAACCATAACATCCAGCCCTGTTACGAGCGATCCCTTGGTCGGGAATTTGTTATCGAGCCCTGAGATCGGCTTGCTGGCGATTGATTTCAACAGAAGGATTCGAATGAGGATTAACGGAAAGGGAGAATTCGATGCGGATCGACGATTGGCAGTATCAACGGAGCAAGTGTATGCAAACTGCCCGAAGTACATACAGAAAAGATCGTTGCAGCCAAGTGGCGGTTTCCATAGAACTCAGATGTCCGCGCATCGAGGATATCATGTAAGTCCAGAACAACAAGAGTGGATTCGCAATGCGGACACGTTCTTTATTGGGAGTATCAGCTCGGAAGGGAACGCGGATGCTTCCCACCGGGGAGGAGCTCCCGGATTTGTAAAGGTTGTCGATGAAAACACGCTGCTTTTTCCAGATTATTTCGGCAACTCTATGTTTAATACCCTCGGGAATATTTATAGCAATCCGAGCACCGGTCTTTTATTTATTGATTTTGATGCCGGCCACTCCTTGCAGCTAACCGGACGATCCCAAATCATATGGGATGAGAACGAAATTTCCCGTTTCTCGGGGGCGGAACGGTTGGTTCGATTTGAGATCGATGAGGTTCTGTATACGGAAAACGGCACGCCAATCCGTTGGGATTTTATCGAGTTTTCCTCTGCAAATCCAACGTTGCAGCGTAATAATTAAAATTTGAGGAGGAATTGAAGATGGCAACAGTAAACAAGTATGTGATTATCGTTCAAGCGAATCAACAGGATGTAGGCAAAGCGGTTCATGGATTATTGTATGGACAAGAGCTGCATGATGAGGGCTTTGAAGTAGAAATCCTTTTTGACGGGGCTGGGACTGAATGGCCAAATGAACTCAGTAAGGCGGATCATCCTTTTAACGCGTTATATAAGCAAGTTATGAAGTCGGGGATCATTAAAGGCGGATGCCAAGCTTGTTCTGGATTCCACGAAATTGAAGAGGAAATCCAAGAAGCAGGGGTCTCACTGATTGGTAATGAAAAGACCGGAGGACATATTCCATTTGTTCAATATATAAAAGACGGATTTTTCCCCATTATTCTTTAAGCACAGAATCGGGTATAAGACATATAGCAGGCCGCATCGGTGGCCTGCTTTTATACTGCTTGATCCCGGAGCCGCGGACACTAACTTTCGATCAGATTCTGACACCCAAAAACATCTGTGCATAGAAGAGTGGAGATACTTTATTCGGGAATTGAATGCCGATATTATATCCCTAGATAATGAAACTCCGTTTGATTCACGGAAGTTAATCCGCTTAAATTGCGGTTTTTTTTATTTATGAGATAAAGCCATGTTAAATTCACAGGAATTCTTCTTAAATGACCAGTCGCTCAACTAGCGGGCAGCTTAGTTTAATAGATATATGGTAATATTAGGATAACGGTAACTAGATGGGGGGAATTTTATGAAACACCTTATTATTGGAGTTACGGGAATTTTAACGGGAATTATTTTATTTGAATGACCTTGATTTCTGTTTCCTATAGGGCCTAAGAAATAGTATTTTATCAAAAAAGGAGCGCCTCAGTATGATGGGCTTGTCAGGGGATTTATAACCCAACACCATCAGTGAGGCGCTCTTACTATGAATTTAACAATCAGACGGACAAAATCAACACATTGAGAAGAAGAACACAATCTTTGACTAGCTGAGGACATCTGTCCTTCCCCAAGTACCTGAATTATTATTTAATAATGGATAAGTCCAAATGAAGGAGAGAGAAAACTTGAGAGGGATTGTATTTGCCTTTTTAGGCGGAGCCTGTATTACACTGCAAGGAGTAGCCAATTTCCGGATTAGTCAGGATATTGGCACCCGACAAGCGGCAACAATTATCCAGTTTAAATTGGAGAATATTTCTTTTAAATACAAATATCTGAGGAAGTGGTCTCTATGAACTGGGTAAATCGACGAAGATTTGAGCCGATACGCTCATTCTGACCAATCCCTGCAGTCAATCAATTGGACTGGTATATTAAGGGCAGGATAGTGAAAAAAGAAAATGCGAATGTAGCAACTTTCTAAAAATATTTCGTTTAATATATTCATGAGAAGGAGGTTATTATGTTTATGAAACGTTATGTTTTAGTAAGTTTATTAGTCATAATAATTACACTTGTTGGATGTCAAAGTAATATAGAGACGATACCAAATGCTAAGATGTTCAGTATTAATGTTGATGCTCCTAAAGATTTACAAGCGGATGAACTTTTTATTGTAAAAGGTACTTTGGTTAATAATTCCGACAGTTCATGGGAAGTAGAACATGGTGCAGATATGTTCACTTATGTTGTTTATCATAATGGTGAACCTGTTCTGCAAGATGTAAAGTTACGAGTCGTTAATGACATCGGATTAATGATGTCTTTGAAGCCAGATGCGACATATAAATACGATGGAGAAGGGCATGTTAATCCAAAAAATAACGAATTCATATTACAAGCAGGAAACTATGATGTCGTTTCAAAGGCAAAATTCAGAATTAAACATGTTGATAAATACTATGAATTTGAAATCGAATCACAGCCTCTTAAAATCAAAGTTTCATAAAGCATTGTATTAAACTACCCTGAAAGTAGTCGACCAAGAATCTAATTTTCATTCATCTGTGGTGCCCTGCGAGGGGCATGGATGGCTAACGAGGAACGATAGTGAAGGAGCTTGTCTCGTGGCATCTCCTTTTTTTGTTCATTAAAGTAACGGGCAACATAGCTCAATAAATCCCCTTGTTATAATAACAAAATATTATAATATGGATATAAAATTGAAAATATTTTCTGCTGACGACACGTTTTAATACTGATGGACTCATTTATACGTTGTTTAATAAGAGGAATGGTGAAAATGAAGCGTATTATCGGAATAATTTCGTTATGTGCGATTATACTTAGCGGGTGTAAAGAGAATAGCAATATTTATTCGGGTATTGAGAAAAATGACATTGAAGATATATCTAATTCGAAAAATATAGAGTTTGTTTACGAATACAAAGGGCATACCGATCATTGGGCAGCAACTTATCACGTATACAAGAGTAAAAATAATGTCGATGAACACACTTCGAGACTTGTTTTAAAGTATATTGGAAAGCAGCCAGAACCAACAGGAGAATTAAGGTATGCTTATGAAACTGAAGGTGGAGGAAGTGGAAATGGAACTTTGCCAGGTGATATGTCGGAAGCTGGAATTTATTATCTAGGTCATTCTGGAGGCAATGGCTCTATAGCAGCCCAAAATTCCTTGGTTAAGGTGCAGGTAGCTTGGAATGGAAATACAGAATCATTTGAACTAAAGCCCGAGATTAGTCGTTAACCTTAACTGAAAAAATGGGTTCGCTTTAGGAGGATTACCCTGGGAGAAGAGGGAATATTCGTATATGTTCCGCGTTATTCAGACTGTCATGCTCTCGAGACTTGCTTTTTCGGAGTTGGAATAGGTGAAGGTACGGCTTTCTCGATATCGATCGAGATGAATATTTCTAACAAACTGATGATCGATCCTCTGGAATGACTAAATAAACGTAATAACAGAAAGTGGGGGGAAATAGATTCATGATCTCTAGAAGACAGTTTGTTAAAAGATTGCTTGTAGCCGCGTTCGCATTAACCGGTGGCGGTGCTCTGATCATGCAAACCCTAAAGGGCGGAGAGACGAACAGAGCGGTAGCCGAAGCCTCGGCGCAGAAAGCAATCCCGCAAGGATCCTTAAAACCGGAAACGGTCGGCAGTAATCGGCTATTGCTATCCTTTTTCCTTCTCAGCGATGCACATATTTCCAACGGAGTCTCTACTATGACCGATAAGCTACATTCGGCTTTGAAAGATATCAGTAGCTTCGAATTGCCGGTAGATACGATTGTTTTCGGAGGGGATGTCACGGACATTGGTCGGGAACAGGATTACAAGCTGCTTCGAAAAATATTGAACGACTACAAACTGCCGCCACTTTATGCAAATATGGGCAATCACGACTATTACGGCATTTGGATCAACAGTAAGGGCGAATGGTCCACCGAAACGAAGCCCAATGGGAACACTGATGCGATGGCCCGTGAACGCTTCATGAAGTTTTTCGGCTACAAGGATAAGCCTTATAAGGATGTCTGGATCAATGATGTTCATTTAATTATGATGTCTCAGGAGACATATGTGGAGGAAAAACCGGAGGTAGGGGAGGGCGCTTGGTATTCGGATGAGCAGCTAGCCTGGCTCGAGAATATTATGAAAGCCCATGAGGACGGAAAGCCCGCCTTCGTCTTTATACATCAGCCGCTGCCGGCGCCGGATATGGACGGGAGAACGCACCAGTTGATCAGGGCGAAGGAGTTTCGAGCAATCTTGAAGCCCTATAAGAATGTTTTTGTGCTGTCCGGGCACACCCATCGTAACTTCGCGACAGAAAATCACTATAATACACAGAACTCATTTCACTGGTTCAATAATGCCTCCGTCGGCAAAACACGCAATGCTAACAATCCGAATATAGCCCAAGGCATGTACGTTCAGATCTACAACAACGAAGTAGTTGTTCGTGGCCGAGAATTTTCCAATCAGACCTGGATCGAATCAGCAAAATACACCGTACCTATAATCTGACGCAAAGGAAGCTTAGTCCTATGCCTAGAAATCGTAGGGTTTAAGTTTTTTCAGTTACAGTTACCTTATATTGATGAAGAGCAAAAACAATGATAAATAGAATCTTATAATTTCCAGTCGGGTCTATTAAGTACGGTGTTGGACCACGATGAGAACGGGAATCTAATCCGAAAAGCTGGTGTAATGGCTATCGTGCTAACTGGGGGAGAAGTTCGAGTTGGGGACCTTGCTCAGTGAAATTCCTATGGGTGATCAGCTTCAAAGATCTATCAAGAGTCTTGGCCCAATCTGTACGGCAGCTATTCTTTCAGGTGCCGGTGATCTTAGCCAAGAGGTGCTTCCGAGCAACATCAAGACGCTGGCGGAGACAGGAACACGCTGGATTTCGGTTGGTAATGGGGAAGGCTGTTTCAGAAGTGGCTTAGCTGCTACTGAGACAGCCTTCTTTTGGCGACAACAATCGACATTTTTCCTAGCAACCTATTCTCTATCACGAGGGGAGATGGTACAATTTAGGTATCATTTTAGATCGAAAGCAGGAATGGCATAATGATGCAAACACAACACGCAGGAAAGACTCACGCCGTACAAAATCAGACGGTCACTACCAGTCCGCAGGAAGCGTACCAACAGAAGACGTCTGAACAGGACTTCCTGACAGGAAGCGCTGTTCAAAGGAAGAAAATGAGTGTTCAATCGTTGAGCCCCGCTCATCTGATGCACCTTCAACGCACCATCGGCAACCGCTCGGTCAGCGCATTGTTCAATCAAAGCACACCGAGGACTGGCGATGCGAGTACGAACACTGACATTCAAAGACGCGAGACCGCAGAATCCATACAACCGCAGTCGGAGAGCTCGCAGCAGACGCTCAGCAGCAAGCCGGAGAGCTCATCTTCCGTGCCTGGTATTCAGCGCAAGGTGTACATCAAACGCACACTGCTCCCCGGGTACCGCAATAAGACGAAATCCAGCCATGGAAGTGAAGGCAAAGGGCAGCGAAACGTCGATTCGATGATGAGTGACGAGAAATCGCGCTATTTTGACAGCAAAGAGGGAAATGACCCAGTACGCCGCAGGCACCACCGATAAAGTCGGCTATGTCGAGAAAACGAATACCTGGATTCGGATTCCGAGCGAGCTGACGGTGATTGGCGAAGACCACACGGAAACAACGATTGCTGACGTCGTAAAGGCTGTAGGTACGGATAAGTTTATGTATGAGGGGTTCACCGAGCATCCGCCTGAGGCAAGCGATAATCCGGAGCTGGAGCTGGCTATGCAGAACCGAGACGCTCAAGTTACCGATAAATTCGGCGGTGTTGGCGTCGGCCCAGAAAGTAAAAGTCACAGAAGCGAAAGCTTTTATCCTAAGATCGTAAGGGCTTTGCAAGGCGTTACCGTCAACGAACCTTTTTACGAAGTACAAGGATCACCGACGGAAATTACCTATTTAGCCATGGCGATCCGTTTGGCGTCAAGTGCCCAAGAGGGCTCCGCTCTTTATCAGACCTATATGGCCAACGAAGAGATGTGGAAACAAACGGCGGCAACGGCAAGTAGCGCAAGCATGTATAAGACACCGCTCGTTACCGCGATGAAACAGGCAGGCAGCAGCCAACTGTTTACGGATTTTATCAGAGATTTATCCGAATACGCATACAGCAAAATTCAACAGGAACAAGCTGCTGCGCCGGCTAAAGATAAAGATGCCTTCGCAGAGAACTGGCATGTTGCCAAAGATGATTACGATAAAGATGGCTCGGATATTATGAAAGCGGAAAAAGCCCGTGATTTCTCGATGTATCAGCATATCAAGAAAGCCCAGAGTGACGGGTACCTGCTGTATGGACTTGGCGACATGCATTTACAGCGACTCAAGGAACTTCTGGATGCGCAAGGCATCAAGAATGAGAATATGGACAAATTTATAAGTAAGCAGGCAACGGATCATCCGCAAACTTAAGCGGTTAGCCCATTTCAGACATCATCTCCACTTCGCTTGTAGCCCAAATGGGACAACACCTCATGCCGCACGGGAGACTCCTTTTTGGACGAAAGAAAGTATAACGAGATCAGAATATCTAAGAACGAAATTCTTCTGGTCGTTAAATCGCGACAATAGTCGCTTATGACTCAGTGGCCCCTAAAAATCTGGGGCCAGCAGACGTTACCGTTGCCATGATCCGTGAAGACTGGCTGGAGAACGCATCGAAGCTAAAATGGGTAGTGAATAAAAGTGGGGTAGAGCAATAAGAATAGCTTAATGGCGTGATTGATGCTAACGGCTTTGAAGGTTTGGCTGGTCATCAAAGTGTAGGGGGGCTGCACGCTCCGTTTCTTTTAGGAGATCTGCACCAAATGGATGATCTACAATATACTGCCAACTTTCATCAAGCTGCTTTCTTACAATTTCTGAGGTATGGCCTTGAATTTGTAACGGGCTTCCATCTTCTCCAACGGTTTCGAGGATAAAGTGTGCTCGAAGCAAAGCGATGTTTTCAAATGTTATGCAGTAAATATTTTTGGATACCATTGTGCCTTTAAATCGTAATAGTTCCTCAAGGGTTTTACGAATCGGTTCAAGTCCTTCATCCTTATTGCCGGTCAGATTAATCAGAATGCCACCTGGTTCATATAAAGCAAGTAAGTTGTCTATGTCGCCGGAATTATAAGCTTGAGCAAATGCAGCATTCATATCTTCCGGATTCATGACTGAGTTTCTTGAAATGGGGGATTTCATAAGATCACTTCTTTCTGTATGATGTATACAGTTGTTAGCATATCTGATTTCTCACAATAATTTAAGTACGCAGAAAATAGTTACATAGTCATAAAAACTTAACCAATGGAGGTAAATATGCCCTATCAAGATGAATCATTTGGTTGTCCTGTAGAGGTGGGGCTTCAAATGATTAGCGGAAAATGGAAACCGAAAATCATGTACGAATTGCTTCAACAAACCAGGAGATTTGGTGAGCTCTTGCGACTAATTCCTGGTGTATCAAGACATGTTATGACGATACAGCTTCGTTTGCTAGAAGAAGATGGTATCGTTAAACGCACTGCATACTTAACGATACCACCGAAAGTTGAATACGAATTGACCGAATTTGGTAGAAGCTTGGAACCCATTCTGATTCAATTGTTAAAGGTGGGGGAGCATTCCATCTCACTCCGTAAAAATGAACGCAATGAGAGTTGAAGTTTATCGTTAATTGATTTATTATTCTGCAGCAATTTTAGTGCAAATCCCAGGTATCGATTGGATTAAATCATATTCAAGTAACGCTTCAGCTAGGGCCTCTATCGATTTATTAAGGTCTGCTAGATGGTCCTTGTATTGAAGAAGCAATTTGATGAGCAGCTGCATGGAGATCAGATGACCTGGAAAAGCCGTCTCCTTAAAGTGATTTCGCCTTGCTGCTGCTACTAAGATTTGAGCGCGCTCTGGACACCATAAAGCCGTTTTGCCACGTCCTGTAAGGCGACCCGATTGTTGCAGCAATCTCCCTTTCATCCAGTTCCAGAACCTCTTTAGACGTAGGGTGTAAAGCCAGAAATCGAAGGGAAACCTTTGAATAAAGGTCACCAAACACGCCATGATATTCAGGAAAAACTTGATCCAGAATAGCCTGAAAAGTAGTTTTGCTTGGACATACATACCCGTTAAAGATTCATGTTGGCGTGTTAGATAGCGTAAATTCATGAGATGCTGACCCCGCTTTTTATAGGGTTCAAACTCTTCTTTATAGAACAGCGACCCTAACAGATGGGCTTCAGCGGCATCCGTCTTCAACCGTCGCAAATTGGTTTTCTTGGCGTTATGTGAGATTAAAGGATTAATGACGATGTTCAAATACTGGTGCTCATCCAGAAACTGAACAATAGGGCTATGATAATGGCCAGTTGCTTCCATAACGATGGAGGGACGCATTCCTGCAGCTGATTCCACTCCTCTCATATAATTTAGAAAAGACGCTAACCCTTCAAGATCATGATTAAACCTAAAGGTCTTCCCATGATGTACTCCACGGTCTAAAAAAGCTTGTGCATGGCTCTCTCCCTTTGATACATCCAAACCAATGACTGGATTTATAACATCACTCCTGAAGTATTTTCACCGGCAACCCCTAAAGGTCGAACAGAAATATCTGGTGACCTCATAATACTAACGGGCAGGATAATTGATACTAATACCAGTAGCTTGGTACAAATTTTGATATCAATATTAGAACGAATCCATCTAAATTAAATTATTTTATTGATAAGATACTAAGATTATTATAATCTCATACAGAATAATCCAAAGGGTGAGAAAAATGAACGGTGGTTGGCACGATTCTTATTTAGGCAAACTTCGCAAAGTCATTGGCACACAAAAGATAATCGTAAACTCAGTACGGGCAATCTTATTCGATGATGAAGGTCGTGCCTTGTTTATAAAGCGTAGAGGTGATAAAAAATGGGGTATACCTGCAGGAGCCATGGAACTAGATGAATCAGTGTTTGATGCGATGAAGCGTGAAGTTAAAGAAGAAACAGGGCTTGACGTTCTTAAGGCAACATTAACTGCTATTTATTCTACTCCAACAACGCAAACATTTATAGACCGTTGGGGAAACGAGCATCACATAATAGAATATTTATTTCAAGTGGATGAGTGGACGGGGACGCTTGATAAAGTGACAGATGAAAGCGTAGATGCAAAGTTTTACCCATTAGATAATCTACCAGAAGCTTCAAGCGAGCTTTTTGCGAACCATCACGAAAGGGTATTTAAAGATTATAAAAAGTTCGATGGAAAATTAATATTGGAATAGAAATCGGCATTGCGCTAACTAAGAACGTTACTTGAACAAGACAGCAGCAGTCTTTAGGCTGCATAGGACGGCTAGGGAATTATGCAGTGACGGAGTTCGGCTCGAACCATGATTTTTGATGTGACTAATGATAGCGGGAAATCAAAAAAGAACCTGGATAGTTTTATCAGGTTCTTTTATATTGCATATAAACAGACACGATGATATAATCTGATTACGACTCTCGCAGATTACACGAAAATAATTATTGCATCTTACAACTTTAGTGTACCATGCCGGTGAAGCTCTTGTCAAATGTTTTTTCTCAATTTAATGATTAGGAGAGATGTTGAATGAGTTCTTTGGTTCTCGGTTTTCAGGAAATGGAAAAAACGCAGCTTTTGCTCGTTGGCGGAAAAGGATTAAATTTAGGGGAATTATCAAAAATTGAAGGAATACAAGTACCAGAAGGATTTTGTGTTACAACAGTGGGATATCAAAAAGCCATCGAACAAAACGAAACGTATCGTACTTTGTTGGATCGACTAACAATGCTAAAAGTAGAAGATCGAGATCAAATTGGTGAAATCAGCAGAAAGATTCGACAAATCATTACGGAAGTAGAAATTCCTTCCGATGTTGTGAATGCATTTACTCACTATCTCTCCCAGTTTGGTGATGAACATGCTTATGCAGTGCGCTCTAGTGCGACTGCGGAAGATTTACCGCATGCTTCTTTTGCTGGTCAACAAGACACTTATTTAAATATTATCGGCAAAGAAGCAATCATACAGCATATCAGCAAATGTTGGGCTTCCCTATTTACGGATCGCGCGATAATCTACCGTATGCACAATGGATTTGACCACAGTCAAATTTATATATCCGTTATCGTTCAAAGGATGGTTTTCCCACAGGCTTCAGGGATTTTATTTACCGCTGATCCGATTACCTCCAACCGGAAGTCGCTATCCATCGATGCCGGTTTTGGACTTGGAGAAGCACTAGTCTCAGGCTTGGTATCTGCCGATTGTTATAAAGTACAAGAAGGGGAAATCGTCGATAAGAGAATAGCAACCAAAAAAATGGCGATCTATGGACGAAAAGAAGGCGGAACAGAGACAAAGCAGATCGATCCTGATCAGCAAACGACTCAAACACTTACTGAGCAACAAATTTTACAGCTGGCACATATCGGAAGACAGATCGAAGCTTATTTTGGCTGCCCGCAAGATATCGAATGGTGTTTGGCTGATGATACATTTTATATTGTCCAGAGTCGGCCGATCACTACTTTATACCCGATCCCTGAAGCGAATGATCAAGAAAATCACGTCTATCTATCTGTTGGTCATCAACAAATGATGACAGATCCCATAAAACCATTGGGATTGTCTTTTTACCTGTTAATTACTCCTGCACCTATGCGTAAAGCTGGTGGGAGGTTGTTTGTTGATGTTGCACCTAGGCTGGCTACACCTGTCGGCCGGGAAACTTTATTAAATACCGTGGGATCCGATCCGCTCATAAAAGGCGCACTCATGACCATAATAGAGCGAGATTTTATAAAATTGTTACCAAATGATCAAACAGCATCGATTCCGGGCAGAAGTAATACAGATATGCTGGCACAAATTGAAAACAATCCGAACATCGTTTCTGATTTGATTAAGAGTAATCACGCATCGGTAGAAGAGTTAAAACAAAACATCCAGACGAAATCAGGATCGGATTTATTAGATTTTATTCTAGAAGATATCCAGCAATTAAAGAAGATCTTATTTGACCCACAAAGTACGGCTGTGTTTATGGCTGCCATAAATGCTTCATTATGGATCAATGAAAAAATGAACGAGTGGTTAGGTGAAAAAAACGCAGTAGATACGCTTTCTCAATCGGTACCCAACAATATTACTTCAGAAATGGGTCTGGCATTAATGGGTGTCGCCGATGTGATTCGCCCTTATCCGGAAGTCATTGATTATTTACAGCATGTAAAAGATGATAACTTTTTGGATGAACTGGTTAATTTCGAGGGTGGACAGGAAGCTCATGACGCAATCTATGCTTATCTCAATAAATACGGAATGCGATGCGCCGGAGAAATCGATATTTCTAAAACGCGTTGGAGTGAAAAACCAATTATGCTGGTTCCCATGATTCTGGGTAACATCAAAGCCTTTGAGCCTAATGCCGGTCATCGAAAATTTGAGCAAGGGCGCCAGGAAGCTTTGGAAAAAGAACAAGAGTTATTAGCTCGATTAATCCAATTGCCGGATGGTGAACAAAAAGCTGAAGAGACAAAACGAATGATCCGCCGAATTCGGAATTTCATCGGTTATCGTGAATATCCAAAATACGGTTGGATTAACCGCTATTTCGTTTATAAGCAGGCTTTACTGAAAGAAGCGGAACAGCTCGTACAAGCTGGCGTAATTCGTGAGAAGGAAGATATATTCTATCTCACTTTTGAAGAACTTCACGAAGTCGTACGCACAAACAAACTGGATTATCAGATCATCAGCAAACGAAAAGACGATTACAAATTTTTTGAAAAATTAACTCCCCCGCGTGTCATCACGTCTGATGGTGAAATCGTTGCAGGTGCGTACAAACGGGAAAATATCCCGGCCAAAGCTATTGTCGGTCTGCCTGTTTCTTCCGGAGTGATCGAGGGACGAGCGCGTGTCATCTTAAACATGGAAGATGCGGATCTGGAAGATGGAGATATACTAGTCACTGCCTTTACTGACCCTGGCTGGACACCATTATTTGTATCCATAAAAGGTCTAGTCACCGAAGTTGGTGGACTGATGACCCATGGAGCAGTTATCGCACGTGAATATGGCTTACCAGCAGTTGTCGGAGTGGAGAATGCTACCAAACTGATAAAAGATGGGCAACGAATTCGCGTGCATGGAACAGAAGGGTATATCGAAATATTGTAATGCAAAGGAGCATTAACAATGAAGATTTGGGAATTAAAAAGCGATAATAAATTCGGTGATTTTCAGCTTGGACGGTAAAACCTGAGAAGCTAAACTAAACATTCCTGTAAGTACTAAGATTTGGACTTTGTCAAAAAAGGAGCGCCTCGGTATGATGGGTTTGTGCACGGGTTAGAAACCCAATACCATCAAGGAGGCGCTCTTACTATGAAGTTTAAACAAAACGATGGACAAAATCAACGTATTGAACGAATTTCCACCTCTCACCTTGTAATTGGCATCGACATGGCGAAGGAAATTCATGTAGCGCAAGCCACTAACTTTCGGGGTATCGTTCTTGCCAAGCGACATCTATCATTTACAAACGACTTAGAAGGATTCGAAAGATTACAACGTTGGATGGCTGAATTACAACAGAAGCACCAATTGAAGACCCTAATCATCGGTATGGAGCCAACCGGACACTACTGGTTTAACCTGGCCAATTGGCTTTCAGACAAGGAAATAAATGTTGTCATGGTGAATCCTGCAACCACTAAACGAAACAAGGAGAACCGGGATAATTGTCCTTCCAAGAGTGATCCTAAGGATGCACTTGTCATCGCAGACGTTGTCTGTCGAGGCTATTACTATGAATACACAAGACAGGCTACCGTCTTTCAAAGGTTGCGGACGATAATGAGTGACCGGGAATTTTGGGTGACAAATAGTGTCCGGATGCAGAACCGGATCATCCGTTGGTTAGATATTCGGTTCCCCGAGTATACCTCGGTGTTCAAAGACTGGACCTGCAAACGTTCCTTGGCTACTCTTAAAGAGTTACCCTCACCGCTAGATCTTCAGTCACTGTCCGTATCCGAGGTTATTACAAGTTGGAGAAGGCATATGAAACGAGCGGGGGGTTCTACGGGTACTCAGAAAGCTGCGCAGCTTATTTCACAAGCCAAGCAGAGTGTAGGAGACAAGACAGCTCTTCATGAAGCCAAGCAAGATTTAGAGCGGTTATTAGAAGAGTTTGAACGTATCATTGAAATACTAGAAAAGATTGAAAAGGACATTCTAGCATTGCTTAGTGAAATTCCTATGGCCAATCAGCTTCGATCGATCAAAGGCCTGGGTCCAATCTTCATAGCAGCTATACTATCATGTGCTGGCGATCTAAGACAGTATGCACATGGACGTCAGTTATTGCGTAAAGCAGGTCTAAATTTGGCTGAACGAATGTCAGGAAAACACAAGGGACAAATCAAGCTTTCGAAACGAGGAGATGCTACGTTGCGCAAATATATGTATCTGGCGACGATCACACTCGTAGGAACGAATCCAGTCTTTCGACAGATGCATGAGTATAATGTTCAAATCAAGCAAATGAAGAAACAACAATCAATATTTAAGCTGCTTGGGAAATTGGCTCGAATCCTGATTGGTATTGTTCAAAGAGGAGAATCATTTCTACCAGAAAAAGTTACGTCCAACTACGCTCAGGCTGCCTGAGACTTATTGTAGATAACGTAGATTGACTCATTCGCAGGATTTTCACAAAGAAAGCACGGAGGACCGAGTTCGTTCTCCATAAGGGCACAGACCCATCCGCTAAACGCTATCGGTCTCCACACCTTGGTCAGGTATAACGAAGGAATGTAAGGGCATAGACCCGTTGAGCCGTGGGAGGGTGAACCTCTAAGGAAATAGTGGAGCATACGTGCAGTAGAATAGGTCTTGGGGAATTATTCCATATGTTCCTCTGTTCCCGTATGCCCAAAATATGAATCAACGGTTTTAATCAACTAACTTTCTGAACAATACTGATTTTTAAGGTGATGAAATCCTGCGAATGAGTGAGTATACGTGAGATAAACCCTTAAAACCGAGGGATGGGGAACGATAGTTGAATGAATGGAGTGTAAACCAGTCCGTTTTACGGGCTGGTTTTTTCAGTTCATAAGATAAGTTATGTACTGAAATTGTCGTTGAGCGATTGTGCAGGATTGTTGAAGAATATCGAGAATAATACGATTATAAATTGACTAGTAAAGGGATGATTACAAATGGGTAAAGATGGGAATATCCGAGGAGGAGACGGTCCTGGTCGAAGCGGTAGAATTGGATTGGGTTAGCCGGTTCCTCACATCTCTCGAGCAAGGTCGATCATGTGCTGTCTTTGCTGACCGAAGACGTCATGCTCGTCGCCGACGGAGGCGGAAAAGTAATCGCGTTCAAGCATCCGGTACAAACGCGCGATTTCGTGGCCCAAGTCCTGTTCGATCGGTTCAAGGGCATAGTGTCCTATTTTCAGGGAAGTCTTCACTTCGAGTTTGCCCCTTTGAACGGCGAAAACAGTTTAGTACTCCGTTCGGGGGACGAAACCGTAGCCACTATATTTTTACAACGCCGACGTGGAAAGTTTGGAAGATTGTAGCCGACTGCAGATTTTTCATAATGATAAGGAACCGGGAAACTAAGATAAAGCGTTCCAAGTCACCTTTAAGTTTGATGAACATTACATCATTGAACAACGGAGAACTATAGCTCAAAAGAACGAAACGAGGCTGCCGACACATACGGCAGCCTCGTTTCGTTAGCAGTTTAGTGAAAAAGGAATCAAGTGGTAATAATAAACAAAATTATTGTGCATCCGGGACGGTGAAATAAATGGGATTTGTCGGTATTCTTCTATGGGACATTATTTATTTCCCTTTATGACGTTATAATAGCGCTCCTTACCTGGGGACACTACAGAGAAGAAAAGAAAAAACAAATAACACTTACGCGGGCAATGATTGAAATAAATGGTTAGTGGGTTTTCAACGGATATCTAGAGCTCATCAAAGGTTGCCAACATAGGTCATCCTCGGGTCCCTCTAAACGGGGGACTTTGCTTCCTTGAATTCCTGAATAAAAAGTAAAGATAAGGCGAATAATTGCCTAGTAATGAAATCCACCTTAAGGAGGTTTGCAATGACTGAAAACAACCAGTTTGATGAAGTCGAAGACTTCGTGAGCTTTGAAGCTATGTCGGCTATAACTGCTGCTGAGATGCCAAATGAAAGCGAAAATCCTGATGATCATGATCCGAAAAAAGATAATCAATTCGATAATCAATTCTTATATCCCCCGATTAATCCACATCCCCGAAATGATTTAGAATAGTGTCATCTGCCAATGAACCCCGACAATTATTATCCCGATGAAGTTTGGTTCTCGTTAAAGGGAACGATAGCTCGCTTGAGGCTGCCGACAATGCAGCCTTTTTTCACTTTCGGGCAGTTTACTTTGATCTGTCCGTCGATATTTCCAGTAAGTTATTTCAATATTATGGAGATGATTTTTTGAAACTATATGTTGTGAGACATGGTCAGACAGAATGGAATTATAAAAATCGAGTTTGTGGAGTAAGTTTGCCGCGGCAGCAGCTCCTTGATCCCAGTTGAAAATTAACAAGTCTAATTAAGTCTCGATTAAACTAATCGTTCAGTTTTTTAAAATTGCACGTTCTAGGCTCATTCTTTAAACCTACCGTTTAAGATATAAAGGAGCAATCCGATCAATTCGATTCGTCCATATCCCGCCGGTAAAGTTTTTTGGCAGACGTGTTATATCGTCAGCAGTATCAAATCCACTTGAAAAGTCGCTGCCATTGCCACCGACCACGATGACAGGAGTCCCCGACTTATCCATCCGATTAATAAAACGGTCTGGCCAACCCCATAGCCATGGTGCGATTTTCTCTGGAATGTGAAGTTCCGTATTTTTACATGCTGGCGGAACATATCCAGCCCAGCCGGCAGCTATGTATGGGAGTAAACAGCTTTTCATGGTTGATTTAGACATTGCCTGGATAGTAGGAAGATTTTCCTTTAAAGAAGCAATGGGTTCATCTCCTCCATAGATGGTAAGCTGATTTAAACGATTTTGCGGTAAAGCCGAGAGAAATTGGGCCAGCATTTCTCCCTCATTGGGATCATTGCTTTTTATATGAATTAATAAAGACTGTTCAGGAAAATAGCTCAGCACTTCATCCAGCGATGGCATCAATCCTATTCCATGACCGCGAAACGGGTAGGTTTGTCCATGGTCGGCTGTATATCCATAGCCAATATCCAAATTCTTCAATTCTGTCATTGTGTAATCCTTGGTAACGCCTTTTACATTCGTTCGACAATCGAGTGTCCAATCGTGAAATACAGCGAACTGTCCGTCCTTTGTTGGTTTTATATCGAATTCAACAATGTCCGCACCTGCCTGAAACGCTGCTTCCATGGAGGGGATTGTATTTTCCAGATAAGGATGGTCCGGTACATAGATCCGCTCAGCCGTACAGGTTTCATTCGTAATGCCCTCCATTGTAAAGGTCTGGGCAAGTCCTCGATGGGCGAGTAGAAGTGGAGCATCTTTCCTTTGTTGCGTAAGGAGAGAACTGTTATTCAAATAAGTGAAGACAGATAGTACAGCGAGAAATATCACGATTTTGCTTCTTAGTATTTTTTTAAACCTATTCATCTGCAATCCCCTCCCACACCACATCCAACTGTTGCCGCAGCACTTGGAACATTTCTTCTTCATTAAGTTTTGATGAACAGGTAATAAGTAAATTGATAAACAGACCGACTAACACGGCGGCACTCACATTCGAATCTCTGCGACTTCGGAGGTCGCCGCTTATTTTAGCATTCTCAATTATGGTGCCGAGCGTTTCTTGAAATAGCGAGATGTTAGTTGTTGATTCCGGTGATTCGAATGCTGATTTGATCGTTTCAACCAAAGTTAGACGGAGTAAGTCTGCATGTTGTAAATAAATTCTCAGCAAGTCGCCTTGAATATGCAGTAGCCGCTCCTTAATCGAGCCTTCCTTGTGTCGATCAACAATTTGGCTCATAAGCTGCATGTATGAGTTAGACAAATGTAATAGTAAATGCTCCTTTTTTTGAAAATAGTTAAAAAATGTTCCTTTGGCAATATCGCTTTTGAACGCTATTTCCTCAACGGTGACATTTGCATACCCTTTTTCTTTAAACAATTCAATTGCATTGCGAATGATATCTTCTTTCGTTTTCTTTTTTTTAACTTCTCTTGACAACCTATTCACCCCATTAAAATGACCGAAGTCATTTATGACCACGGTCATTTTATCGTATATAGCATGATTTAGCAATTAGGAGTTGTACAGGCAAAAGCGGCAGTGCTAGATGCCTCACGGCTATGGAGCCCAATTGGTTTATCAACGGTTGACCAAAGCGCACCTTATTACCGGGCAGAGGGTTACTGGAACGGTGCGGTATGGATGCCGCATCAATGGTTTATCTGGAAGGCGATGCTCAGTCATGGCAGAACCGAGGGAGCACACCGAATTGCATCTACGGCATTAGGACTCTGGAAGCAAGAAGTTGAGCAAACCTACAATTGCTACGAGCATTTTATCGTTCAATCGGGGAGAGGCGCTGGATGGCACCATTTCGGAGGCTTGTCAACACCAGTGCTGAGCTGGTTTGCTGCTTATTATCGTCCTGGTACATTGACCTGCGGATATGATGTTTGGGTGAATAAATCCGAATTCACCGAAGGCAATACCTCCTTGAATGCGGAAATCCGTTATTTTGGAGATCCAACCCGAGAACATTCCGTAATTGTATGTATGAATTTCGGCCACCGATATAGGGTTTCATGGAATGGTCAAGAATTAAAGGTGACCAGCCTTTCAGACGGTACTATAGAAATAAGGATACCTGGTGAACCAGAAGGTCGGTTGCGTATAGAGGCTATTCGTTCGTAGACGTTTTACAAAATAAAAGCCCACGCACCTCCTTCGGGGAGGGAGCGTGGGCTTTTATGAGGTCAGGGCTTATGGTCATAAACACCATAAATAGCAACAATAGGGGGAGATTCGATAATAGTTTTAGGGAATAAACTTTGGAAGTAATAGTATTTCATTAAAACATCTCCACCTTTTAATAAGTCGGCATAAATCGTTATTGAAAGGATATGTCAAGCATTGTCCTTCGCTATCGCTCCGTTCGCGCGGGCGAACCCATGACTTCATCGCTGCCAGCGATGCGCTCTCCACCATTGGGTATTTCACTACCATAGTTATGAACTTACCCAAACGGATGGGACAGTTCATCTGCATATAAGATTACTACGGCAATAGCAATCAAGATATTCAGGAAGGCAGGCATCACTTTCCCAAACGGATGTTTGACTCTAAAATGCGAGAGGATCGCAATTAACATCATAATGCCTATCAATATTCCAGTCCATGCGGCAATCCCTGGATACCAGTAGCCGATAATGAGGCCTATGCATCCAACAATTTGAATATAGCCTGTAATGAGGCGGAACCACTGAGGAAGTTTAATCGAATCGAACAGCTCGACCTGATGCTTGGCTCCTGCAATCTTGCTTCCGCCAAAGAAGGCCATGGAGAAAAGCAGCCAACTATGAAGAACGATGGTTAGTATAATCATTTGAAACCTCTTCCTTTTTAAATTTTTTGTATTCGACACCGATAAGTGTCCTAATTCATAACTTTATAATATAACACCATAAGGTGTCCTGTAAAGCAATTATTCTGATGTAGTTGAAACGGCCCATGCTCATGCAAGTTATACAAGTTCGGTAAAGGCACCGGCGTACCACGCATCGGGCTTTACGTCGCCCAATTAACGCGGTGATCGTGTTAATTTGATTTGGTATAAAAGAAGACTGTCGAGACTTTCTCGACAGGTTTGAACACGGCAAAATTGGCGTATCTATTATTTGTGTTTGGTGGAGCCAATTGTACAGTCCAATGACACAAATGTACTGCACAAATGTGTCTACATTGTCATCCAGTGTCACAAATCAACCTACAATTCCTGGGGATGTTGATAGAAAGCGCTATACGTATACGCCGACCTCCTTCTTGAACAGCTGTCAAGATTGGTAATACTGTTAGCCTAAAGGTTGTTGCACCTCTACAGAGGTGTGTGATGGTGAACAATGATTTGATAAATCCATTCCGATAATGGTTTATGGTTTCTTAAACAAGGGGAGCGTTAGCTCGACACAAACATAATGAGGCCGCCGCAGAATCGATCCGGCGGCCTCATTAAACTAAAGGGCAGCATAGTGGAAGTGAATACTTGAGGACAAGTCTATCTAACATAGAGGGAGTCCACGTTCTGTTCGAGCCAGGTCATCAACTCGTTGAATAAAGGCAGTTTTTGCTCGTGTGTAGCCCTCAGGATCGGAATGATATGTTCAGGAGGTAGTCGCGAAATAGCAATTCTTTTCTTTCGTGAAATCCCACGATCGGCAGGAAATGCAAATGATGCGTTCGCTCATCTGCGAATTCTTTTGCAAATAAATGTCGCCCGGTCATGCCGGTTTCAACATAGTAGTAACCCGAATTACTAAGAAAGTCCGCATAAACCTCTTCATTAAGCAATGTATGAACGCCAGCGAACATATCGAAAAGAATTGAAAATGGCACAACCAGCGGCGAGAAAAAATGCATCGCGAGAAATAAACCGGCAATATGACAAGTTTAACCTGAGGTTTCTCTTTCACTTCCGGCGGAAAAGTGCGAGCGTTGTCAATAATCATTCATCATCTGAGCAAATGATTATTGCGGAACTAAGCGTGCTGCTAATATACTTTGGTTATCTTTTCAAAGAAGATTAGGAGGTTGAAAAACTACATGATGAAAGCGCTTCGAATTATTCTGTGTCTGCTGTTTCTTTTTTCCTACATGCCGCTCATCGGTACTTCTGAAGTCAGGGCGGCGGCGGCGCCGGTTACATCACTTGTCAATGATGATTTTGAAGGGAGTACGTTAGGAGTATTACCTGAAGGGTATACCCCGCCTTTTGGCAGCGGTGTGATTACTGCTTTTTCGGCTACGAACAATTCTACAATAATTAATAGTAGTAATCTTAGAAACAGCTATGGCCAAACATCGACTACTTTAGTCGGAAACACAACCAACGTATTATGGATCAGTGACGGCGCTGGCAGAGGCGGCTTCAATAAAGCGTTTACACCTGTAACCGCAGCGAGCAACAAAGGGATTACCGCCCAGCTCGAATTTATGGAAGGCGCTATAGTAAGCGATTCATATGTATTGGAATTGCTAGATAGCAATAAGAAATTAGCGCTTTCCTTAAAGGCCGATTTCGCCTTTCCGAATCCTCAAACAGGCGGCACACAAAAATTCCAGGCGAAAACCTGGTATACGGTGAAGTACGTTGCCGATATAAAAGCAAATACGGCAGATCTTTATATTAATAGCATATTCTCCGGAAATTTCAAATTCGCCAGCCCGGTTACAGATATCGCCTCTATAAATTTTAGAATGGCGGGTACGTCGACAGGGAATGCGTATGTTGACAACATCATCGTTTATCCACAAGAAGCGGTGACACCGCTAAATTTGACAGCCGAAGGCGCAAACCGCAGGGTTGAGCTGAGCTGGGATGCTACCAGCGGTGCGGATTCCTATAATGTGTATCGCAGCGAATCCCCGGATGGAACCTATGTAAAACTTGCTGAAGGTGTGCCGTCTAACAGCTATACGGATACTGCCGGTCTGATTAACGATAAATACTACTATTACAAGGTGACTTCGATGAACACGTCTGGTGAAAGTGAGTATTCGTATTATGCATCCGGCTATCCTAACAACGTGGAACCCCCATCAGACGAGATTACAAGCCTTTACGCCACCGTCAGAGACGGGCAACTTTCGGTCGCCTGGGATCCTGTTAATAAAGCGACCTTCTATACGCTTGAGCGAAGCACAACACCGGAAGGACCTTTTGTCCCATTACTGATGAACGGGAAACCAAAGCTTACCAGCACTTCCTATTTGGATACGAACTTGAGGTCGGATACGGAGTATTATTACAGACTTACAGCCGGGAATGTCGGCGGTCTAGGGCAGCCAAAACTGCTCGAAAAGGTATCCCCTGCAACACCGTTAAGTGCTCCGACGTTATTGAGCGTCGAACCTGGAAATAACCAGGTCCAGCTAAATTGGACTTCAGTAACGAAGACATCTACTTACAGCGTAAAAAGAAGTTTGGTAAACGGTGGACCATACATAGCTCTGGCCAATGTTAACGAAACCGGTTACTTGGATACCTCAGCGGAAAACGGCAAGACTTATTATTACGTAGTTACTGCTGTAAATGATAGGCAAGAAAGCATGATTTCAAATCAATTAAAAGCAAAGCCAAATGCTCCGGTTTTGGGTGCACCGGCTAAACCTACAAGCTTCAAAGCAGTCGCGAAAGAAGGCAGCGTAAGCCTTTCCTGGGATGCGGTTAATGGCGCTTCCTCTTACAATGTAAAGAGAGCTATTTCCGATGACGGATCATATACGGTAATCTCTTCAACTTACCATTCAACATTTGACGATTCGAGCGTGATAAACGGGATAACTTATTATTATGTTGTTTCCGCTGTAAATTCGAACGGCGAGAGCCCTGATTCGGATGAACTTGTTGTACTCCCGTCGGTTATGCTGACGGTAGATAAGAATGTAGCAGCTGATGGTGTAAGAGTATTCAATACTATTCAAAGCGCTATTAATAGGGTTCCGACAAATAACACCATAAGAACGATCATTTCTATCGCTCCCGGAACGTATACCGAAAAGCTTAAGGTTGATCGTCCGTATGTAAGTCTTGTCGGTGCGGGCATGGATAAAACATCTATTTTGTATGGCGATTACGCAGGGACAGCGGCAACACAGGGCAAGCCCGGTCACACAGGAAACACGTTCCTAAGCCAGACGGTGGACGTAACTGCAGACTTCTTTAACGCTTCCAATCTGACGATCGAGAACAGCGCCGGACCGCGCAATGAAGTGGCACAGGCGGTAGCACTGTCGCTCAAAAGCGATATGGCCGTATTGGAAGCGGTGAGATTGAAAGGCTATCAGGATACGCTGTACAACGGCTTAAATTCCAAAAATCAGGGACGTCATTATATCCACAACAGCATTATTGAAGGAGACGTCGATTTCATCTTCGGTGAAGCTCCCGCTGTCGTCATGGACAATGTGAGAATAGTGCTTGTGAGTAATGTCCCGGCCGGAGCGAGTGCAGGAGGACATATTACGGCAGGAGCGCAGAGAAATACGGCGGACATGGGATATGTAATTTTAAATTCTCAAGTGGTTGACGGCCCTTCTGCACGAGGGATTTACGACTTGGGGCGCGCTTGGAAGGATTACGCAAGAGCTACATTTATCAACACTTTAATCGATTCGAAAAAGTTTCTTCCGGAGGGCTGGGCGGCTTCCTGTGCGGGTTCCTGTAAAACCAGCTATTTTTCGGAATATAACAGCTATGGATTCGGAGCGAATGCAACCACACGTCAAATTTCCACTCAGCTCACAGGACAGGAAGCAAGTTTGACGATTCCGCAAATTTTAGGTGGCTGGGATCCATCCATTCCAGTTATCATGCCGAAAGTAAACTATACGCCAGAAGTTGTGGTTACATCCTCCAGCTTTGATAAGAACCCGGCAAATAATGCGGATATTAACGTAAGTGTAAGGAGCAACGGATTTGCGTTGACGAATATCACGAATGGCACAGAAGTTCTTGGATCGTTGGACTACACCGTTACCGGCAGCGTATATACGCTCAAGAAAGATTACCTTTCCGGACTGCCAATGGGATCAACAATACTGGTCTTTAACTTCGGAGACATCGCCGTGCCATTGACCGTAAATGTGGTCGATAGCGGAGATAACGACATTGGCAGACAAGTACTGGCGCCTAATGACGGATGGGGATCCCATACCACAGGAACAATCGGCGGATCGACGGCTAATCCGGATCATATTTTCATCGTGAGTAAGCGGAGTGAACTGTTGAAAGCAGTGGCCGGCAGTACGCCGAAGATTATCTACATTAATGGTTCGATGAATATGAATGTGGATAATAACGACAACCAGATAGGTCTGGAATTCTACAAGGATCCGCTTTATGATTTTGACGCTTATCTCAAGACATACGACCCGGCCATTTGGGGTAAAACATTGCCTAGTGGCGCTTTGGAAGAGGCGCGTACAAGATCGGCTAGTAATCAAAGCAAACAAATCAAAATAAATGTCGGTTCAAATACGACGATCGTCGGTTTGCCCGGAACCAATGCGAAGATTCTCGGCGGCAACCTGAACCTAGAGAATGTGGATAATGTAATCATCCGGAACGTCGAATTCCAGAACACATTCGATTATTTCCCGCAGTGGGATCCTACGGATGGAGATTCGGGCAATTGGAACTCCGCTTATGACAACATCTCGGTTAAAGGATCCACTCATGTTTGGATCGACCATAACACATTTAATGACTTAGGCGGCATTGATGATCCGAATCATAAATATTTTGGACGCAAGTATCAACAACACGACGGTGCCGTAGATATGACGAATGCATCCGACATGATTACTGTATCCTACAACTACTTCCATGATCATGACAAGACTACGCTTGTAGGTGGAAGCGATAGCTTTAGCGGCGATGCCGGCAAGGAAAGAATTACTTTCCATCACAACGTTTATCGGAACGTAGGTCAGCGTGCACCACGTGTACGTTACGGTCAAGTTCATGTGTACAACAACTATTACGAAGGAACAGCGCACCATCCGAATAACCCGTACCTCTATGCAATCGGGGTAGGATTCCAATCGCAGGTCTATGCTGAAAATAACTATTTTGCGAATGATGCAGGATTACTGCCTTCATCCCTGATTCAAGTATCCGGCGGAACTGCATTCACTGACAAAGGCTCCGTATTGAATAGCGAAAATGTTGAAATTGCCAAGAGTAGCGCTACTTTGCAGCCTGTAAATTGGACGCCTAGACTGTACACGTATACGAATCAAACGGCTGATGTTCCAGCTATCGTTCTTAATCAAGCAGGTGCAGAAAATACACAGGCGGGCGATACTTTTGCACCACTTTGGAACTCCGGCAATTTGACCTTAACCAATGTAACGAAAACCGACTTGACCCTAAAATGGAATGCAGCAGTTGATAACATCGGCGTGACCGGTTATAGGGTTTATCTAGTGAACGATACTTCTGCTAAGGAAATCGCTGTTTTGGGCAACGTCACAACTTACAATGTCGCCAATTTGCAAAAAGATACGAATTACAAGTTTATGATCAAAGCGGTTGATGCAACTGGAAACTTGAGTCTTTCCGGTCCAAGTGTCACGATTAAAATGGATCACGATAACAGGGACAATAATCCAAGCGCCGAAAGAAAGGGCAGTTAATCGTTTTTAAACAGAGATTAGGTCATATGTGAAGTCACCCCTAAGAATAGACATAGGAACTCCCATTGTTAATCCGATGAATTCTAGGGGGTGCATTTTTCATGCCAGCGAACAAAGTTCAAGGTATGGATGAGAAAATTCAGGAGTTAGGGGAATACGGCCTGCTGAATCAGTGTTATATTAAATGCATCTAAGAATAACAAACATTTAAGGAAATTAGTCATTAAGCACACGGAGAACGATAGTGAGGAGCTTGCCTCGCGGCAACTCCATTTTTTGTTCATTCAAGTAACGGTCAGGAATGGGGAAATGGTGCTAATGAAAACTTTTACACTTCGCAATGCCCTGTTTTTGCAATTCATCATCGTTGGCGGAATGTTTGCAATTAATTATGGGAGCCCCCATTTCAGTTATTTAGCAAATGTGGTCATTAGCATCATTGGAAGCTTGCCGTTATTCTTCTATTTTCGAAGCAGTAGGAGAAAAAGTTGGGCGTTACTGTCACTTAACTTTCTTGCGATGAATTTTTTGTTACTCGCCATGCCTGTCGCTAATGTGAGTTCGAAGCGTTTGCGAGCACCTTAATCTACCCAGACGCAGATAGTGACCACGATCGCAGCTATTTTTAAGGTTTCCAACTGTTTCATAGGATGACATTTCTATAACGAAAAAAAAACCGCAAAAAAATAAAGAGCCGTCTTCCAAACAATTAATTGGAAGGCGGTTCTTCTATTTGTATGAACTCAAAAGAGTATCGTCCAGCCAGGTTTCACTTGATGCTTTGTATATGAGACTCCGGCGACTTTTAGGCCGCTACGGTCGAGTAGTGTAATAATATCACCCTTGTCTCGGAAGAATGCAGGTTCGGCTACTGGGATTGACATAAACTGTCCGGGTTCGATGATGCCATGAATCTTATACTTTTGCTTAGCCTTGTTTGCGATTACCCAACCTGTCAAGTCTACTGACCGATTGGAAGCATTCAGCAGTGTGACCGTTTCGTAACTGCCATCTTCATTCTGTACGATGACCCCTGCGATTAGAATGCCGCCGACTTCCACCTGAACTGGTTCCTCCGCAGGGTCAGTAATTACGTGTCCCGAATTATCGTCGGTGTGCCATGACTGGGACTGAAAAGCGAGGAATACGGCGATCCACCTGTCTTCCGACGGGAAGTGAATCAGCAACCCCCCGTCCTGGTAGACACCGTCGTCTTTCGTAAATGTGCCACTATTACCTTGATTCATATGAATATTGTGAATGCCGTTGCCGATTTCGAATCCAAAAATTTTGTCCGCCTTGCCGTGTTCAGGACCCCATCTTTCACCGAATGCGTACATAACAGCATCATCTGTTTCCATCGCGCGTCTGATGTAGAAGTCAAGCTTCTCGTTCAAATCGTTGTCTCTTCCCGGTATATTGAAGGCAAGCGGTAGCATGTTGAGGCGATCGAATAGATTGCTGCGAATATAATCGAGTGCCTGTCCGTCAGGCTTGCTTGCCAGCTGCGAAAAACCAAATGGCATAGCAGACAATTCGGCCGTCATGACATGCTGAAAATGTTCAATCGTACAGTACAACAGCTCGGATGGACTCAACTGCGACTTGACATTGATCGCTATTCGGAAGTGTTCGTTATTTGCGCTAGCGTGCACCTGATAATGTGGGTTCTCGTTTGTGCCGAGACGCCGATCGTGTACTTTGCATTTGAGTACTCCGTAGGGATGGATGGGCATAATGTTCCTCCTTCAATCCGGACTCGAAAATGTCCGTTGTTCACTCAATTAACCTTTCCACATAAAGGGAATAATTCCTCTTTCTATTCATTGTAACTTTTTGTAAACCACATAAAAAGATGATGTCGGATGTCGGATTCAATCAAAACTGGTGGCCACAGCGTATTGGCTTTAGACAATTGTAACAGTCAGTTATATGAAGGAAATTTCTCACGGGTGTAGAAATACTTGTCAACACTGCAAGTCATCATCGTATGAGAAGAAAGTGGGGGCTGCCTGCGTGTGGAGACAGTGGGTAAAGAAGGCCAGTTTTAAGAGCAAGCTGTTGATAGGTATTTCCGCTATCATTTTCTTTACCGTGAACCTCACCGGGCTGATTTCCTACCAAACGCATCTTCGTTTATTCGAGGAGGAGGTCAAGGATCAGTATGTGAAGGCAAGCGAGCAGGCCATGACGCAACTGGAGCTTCGTATTCAGGAACTGTACCGGATTTCGAATTATATTGTGTTTAATCCGACCATTGAGAGAATCATCGCGAATCTTTCCACAGGCGGCCGGGAGACGTCGTACGCCGATCGGCACTTTGAGCAAGAGCAAATAGCCGAGCAGCTGCGGCAGGTCAAATTCGATGCGCCGCAGTTGCTGTCTCTATACTTATACGATCGATCTGGCACCAACTATTATCACAACCTGATGAAAGAAACAGTGGAGCCGCTGAGCCAGAAGGTGTTCGACGAAATCCAGAGCAGCGTTGCTTCCTCCAAAGGTGATCTGGTCTGGACCCGGAAATCGATCCCCAGTCAAATCGAGAAGAGCGGCTACCGGAAAGTCATTATCGGATCACGCTGGATGAAGAATAACGTAAATGAGGTTTATGGACTTCTAGTTATGGTCATTGACGAGGAATTTATTAACCGATCGTTCCAAGAGCTTGGTGGAGGCGACGGAGGCCGTGTGTATTTATTTGATCCTCAAGCGAAACAGCTCTATACGAATGAGCCTGATGGAGGCGAGGATGAAAAGCTTGAACATTTCCTGCATGGCAACACTACAAGCATGATGGAAGAACGCGGGAAAGCAACTTATTTGTATACATCCGTCCATTCCAAAAATATTCAGTTTACGTTGGTAAGCCGTGTTTCGTTATCCGATATTTTCCGAAAAAGTCGATTCATTCTGAACACTAGCTTATGGCTAGGGCTGCTCAGTATATGTCTCAGCGGGCTGCTTATCGTGCTGCTTAGCAGCAGGCTGCTGGCTCCACTGAAGGAGCTGGTCCAGGCGATGAGAATGATGCGGGAGGGGAATTTTGACATCAGGATTACCCCTCGCACGAATGACGAATGGGCATTTCTAGGTGAGAGCTTCAACTCGATGGCGGCTAATGTGCAGGAGCTGATCAAGAAGGTATATATCAGCCAACTTAGTGAGCGGGAGGCGGAGCTGAGGGCGCTGCAGGCACAGCTGAACCCGCATTTTCTATACAACACGTTAAATGGACTGTACTGGAAGCTGTATTTGCAGAATGATCTGGACACAGCGAATCTGGTGTACTCGCTGTCCAATCTGCTTAAGTATTCCTTGGAGCGCCTCAAGAAAAGAACTACCCTTCGCGAGGAGCTTGCACAGATCGACAATTATTTGCGTATCCAGGCGGCCTTCCTGGAAAATGACTTCGACGCCAGCATTCATGCGGACGACGATGTATATGACTGTGAAATTCAGCGGTTGCTTCTTCAGCCGCTGGTGGAAAATGCTTTTGTACATGCCTTTCGAGACCAGACTGCCCCTAAGCTGCTCGAAATTCGAGCATATCGACTGGGAGATCTTCTAAAGATTGAGATTAAGGACAATGGTCGCGGGATGAGTAAGCAAGAGGTGGAAAGACTCTTCACACCAGCATCTGAGAGTGCGGAAGAGCGAGGTTCCCTAGGTGTTCAGAGTGTCATGAGACGGATTAGCTTAGTTTATGGGTCTCCCTATCATCTGGATATCGTGAGTGTTCCTGCACAGGGAACGGTAGTGCATGTATACTTGCCCTTGGCACAGACTGGCAAGGAGGAGGCGAATACAAATGACAGGTAAGCTGATGCTTGTTGAGGATCAAGCTTTTTTTCGCAAAGGGCTTCGCAAAATGATAGAGGAGCACTCCTTAGACTGGAAGGTCGTTGGAGAGGCGGAAAATGGGAGTGAGGCACTGGAGCTAATTGAAGTTCTGCAGCCGAATCTGGTGCTAACTGATATTCGGATGCCGGGAATGAGCGGCATTGAATTGGCCGAGAAGCTGCACGGCCAGCGCTCGGGCATCGACGTTGTGATTTTGACAGGGTATGATGATTTTTCATATGCGCAAGCTGCTGTACGTTTCGGGGTCATTGACTTTCTGCTCAAGCCCTGCAACGATCAAGCCCTTATGGAAGTGCTGCAGAAGGCTTACGTACGGCTTGAGGACCTGCTTCGACAAAAGGAGGAACGGGAGGCCGATCAGCGCAGGAGAGAAGAGGATCAGCTGCGAGCACTGCTTCTGAGATTGCCGGGCTTTTCACATGATGAGAAGCAAATATTGCCTAACGTAGCGGGAAATAAGCTGTTGTTAATTGCAGTAACGGACTACATTCCTTCCCATAAAAAATATCGTCCGAGCGACCTTAGCCTGCTGCAATTCGCCATAATCAATATCCTGACAGAGTTGCTTCAGCAGCAGCAGCTGCACGGTCCCTTCATTTCGCTGGAATATGACCGCTTTTGCATCCTGCTGGAGGGTGATCAAGATCAGGAGATGATTATGCAGCTTATGGAGCAAATGGTGGAAAGCTATTTGGCGATCAAGATTATACTGCACTGCTCCGAACGGATTGCTAATCAGAAGGAGCTCTCTTTCTTATATGATTCATTTGTTAAAATGATAGGGAAAGAAGACTCTGCAAGAAAAGACAGATTAGAGGCAGAAGCAGCAGCGATTCCAGCCGCGAGCGGGCATCGTGTGAAGGAGCTGCAGACACAGCTAACCGGTGCCATTCTCCTTGGAAATCCGGACAAGCTGGTGCAGATAGTAAATGAGTTGGCAGAAAAGCATGACGCTCTCCCGCTCGAGGATGCGAAGATGGAAGCGCTGGGGCTGGCCTTCGCTATGCACCAGGTAGCGAAGCAGCAGCTGGAGCATGCTGAGAAGAGCCCGCGTTTGGCGGAGCAAATCGATCGGCTGCAGCGATTATCCACAGAGAAGGCTATCAAGGAATGGACGAAAGAGCAGGCAGGACGCTTCCTCGAACTATATGATGCATGGCGCCTGCATAACCAGGAGGGCATCATCCGACGCTCGCTGGAATTTTTGGACAAGCATTATATGGAAGACTGCACGCTGACGGATCTCGCGAATCGGGTTCATGTGACCCCCGCCTATTTCAGCAAATTGTTTAAGAAGGAAACAGGAGATAATTACAGCACTTATTTGACCAAGCTCCGGATGCAAAAGGCGGTTCTGCTGCTTGTACATTCAGATATGAAGGTGTTCGAGATCGCGTCCTCTGTCGGTTATGATGATCCGAATTATTTCACGAACGTTTTTCGCATGTTATTCAAGATGTCGCCGAGTGATTACCGAAAGCAACTCAAGAGTTGAACGAAGCCGTTTCAAGGGACAACCTTGAGACGGTTTTTTTCTTTCTGTGCAAAAAATTACAGATTGTGTGCTTGAAATTCAAGGTTTCCGTTTGGAAAACTCCGTAAGATAGAACTACAAGGGCTACAACGACAGCTCAATTATGCAGATGAGGTGATGTAGGTGGCTGTCCAATCGAGCCAGACGGATCCGGTGCCCCATACCGATACAAACCGATGGCTGAAAGCTAGCACCATTAAGCGAATCAAGCAGAACATTCCGCTCATGCTGATGTTTTTGCCCGGACTCATGTTCTACATGATTTTCAAATATGCTCCGATGGGTGGTGTGATCATCGCCTTTAAGGACTTCAACCTTCGAGAGGGCGTATTCGGAAGTCCTTGGGTTGGAATGGACAATTTCGTCCAGCTCTTCAATCAGGTACAGTCACTTCAAATTATTCGAAACACGCTGCTAATCAGTATTGTTGGGATCGTTGTAGGGTTCCCCGTTCCGATCATTCTGGCGATTATGCTCAATGAGGTTCGAAAAATGTGGTTCAAGCGGGTAGTTCAGACGTTGGTTTACTTGCCGCATTTTCTTTCATGGGTTATCGTAGGCGGTATCGTTCTCTCGTTATTCGCGCTCGAATCCGGCACCATCAACCGTTGGCTGGAAAGCATACTCGGGGAGCCGTATCCGTTCATGTATGAGAAGCTCTCCTGGCTCATCATCTATTTCAGTTCAGGAATATGGAAGGAAATGGGTTTTGCAGCGATTATTTACTTGGCGGCCTTGGCCGGAATCGATCCTCACTTGTACGAGTCAGGGAGCATCGACGGGGCCAACAAATGGCAGCAGATGCTGCACATTACCCTTCCCGGCATTAGCACGACGATCATTTTGCTGTTGATCCTGTCCGTGGGAAAGGTGATGGATGTGGGCTTCGACCAAATTTACAATTTGCAAAATTCGGTTGTCTCCGATGTGTCGAACGTGATTAGCGTTTATATTTACCAAATCGGGATTCAGCGTGGACAGTACAGCTTGACGGCAGCGATGGGCTTGTTTGAAAATCTTGTCGGCTTTGTTCTCGTGCTCTCGGCTAATTATATTGCCCGCAAATTCAATCAAGGCTTATGGTAAGGAGGAGCAAAAATGAAAGCAACCTTGGGAGAAAAAGTATTTTATGGAGTTAACTATTTCATTCTGCTCTTGCTGGGTTTAAGCTGTCTGCTGCCGCTAATGCACATCCTGGCCTTATCCTTCAGCGATGCTCACGCTATCATGTCGGGACACGTAGCCTTATGGCCTGTAGGATTTACGCTGGAATCGTTCCAGTCGTTGTTCAAAGGGACCCGAATGGTAGATTCGTTCAAGAATAGCATCATTATTACGCTAGTAGGCACGCTACTATCCATGATCGTTACGGTACTGACCGCATATCCGCTCGCTAGGAAATATTTTATCGGCAAACGATTTTTCATGCTGGCGTTTCTGTTTACGATGATGTTTGGCGGCGGCACCATTCCGAACTATCTGGTCTTAAAATCTCTTGGAATCATTAACACCTACTGGGCTCTTTGGCTGCCGGCGCTCGTCAACACCTATAACCTGCTCATACTGCGTTCTTTTTTCCTTGGAATACCTGAGGAAATCGAGGATGCGGCACGAATTGACGGGTGCGGCGAATGGAGGCTGCTGGGCAGAATTATTATTCCATTGTCGCTGCCCGTGCTCGCTACATTAACCTTATTCAATGCGGTAGGTTTCTGGAATGCATTCCTGTCTGTCCTGATCTACATCAATGACACACACAAATATAATCTGACGGTGCTCGTTCAGAACATGATTCAAAGCCAATCCGTACTGCAGGAGGTCGTTGCTTCACAGCTGATTCAAGCCGATGACTCCGCTCAGATTACTCCCGAGGGGATTAAGGCTGCAGGGATTATCACGCTAATGGCACCTATGGTGATGGCTTACCCGTTTCTCCAAAAATATTTTGTGAAGGGCGCGTTGCTGGGCTCTGTGAAAGGCTAGAGCTTCTCGTTTACCTTGAGCGGGAGGGATGTGAATGAGTTAATAAGGGATGGCTATCGAACAACGAATGAACAAACCAATGAAGAAAAAGAGGGGATTGTATATGAAAGTTGGAAGAGCATGGTTAAAAGGCGGAGCTGCGCTGCTGATGACCTCAGGACTGATTGTTGCTGGCTGCTCACAGAGCGGTACTACTGCGCCGATGAACACCGACAACAAGCAGGCTGATGTGCGTAAAGATATATCCGCAACGATCTATGACCGGGGATCCGTTCCGGCGGCAGAAGGCTCGATTGAAAATAACCGATGGACTAAGTGGCTGAATGACAAGGGGCCGGCCAATGTAAAGTTTGTTGCCGTGCCGAGATTCGAATCTCAGCAGAAGCTGAATGTGCTCTTTGCGTCTGCCAGCGCGCCTGACTTGATTTTTGAATATGCCCCGCATATTAAAAATCCGCTGATCGATCAAAAGCTGCTCATGCCTCTTGATGAAATGATTGAGAAGCACAGCACGACCTATAAGCAAATGCTGCAGCAGTATCCGGCGCTGAAAAAGGTCGGCATGAAGTCGGACGGCAAAATCTATGAGTTCGCCCGGCTGTCGGAGGTATATCCGATACATGCCCTGCTGATCCGTGAGGACTGGCTGAAGAAGCTAAATCTGCAGGCTCCACAAACGACGGAAGAGTTGTACAAGGTAGCGAAAGCGTTCGCAGAGAACGACCCGGACGGCAACGGTAAGAAGGATACGCACGGTATTGCTATCAGCTTGCAATCCGGTCAGGTTGTGGATCAAATATTCCAAGCTACACGCTGGGTCGTGAAGGACGGCACAGTGACACGGAATTGGGATAACTTCACAGCCGTAACGGATTTTAAGAAGCGCTTGTTTGATGAAGGCATTGTGGATAAGGATTTCTTGAACGATAAGAATGGGGCGAAGGCGAAGCAGGACTTTGTGAATGGCAAGGTCGGCATTTATCCGCTGCAGATTAACTGGGTCAGCTTCGCACAAAACGAATTGACCTCACTTAAGAAGAATGTTCCGGACGCTATCGTGACTCCGATTGCGTATCCGAAGAGCCCGGCGGGTCAGTTCAACCCGGCCTACGCGAACCCGGTGCAAGCAACGGCAGTCGTGAACGCTAGCACGAAGCATCCGGATGCTGTGATGAAGTTCGTTGACTTCCTGGTGAAGCATGAGACGGCAAGCACGCTGAAGAATGGGATTGAGGGCGAGCATTGGAAGCAGGGAACGAATGGATGCCCCGAGCCCATCAGCGCAGAGAAACGGAAAACGGAGGTGGCGTGGAACACCGACACCCAGATGCTCAGCAGCCCCGTTCTCGATATGAAGTGCGGCAAGTTGGAGATGAGCTTCAACCTAAGCGAACCGGTTCAGAAGGAAGGCTTCGAGATGTACAAGAAAGCAATGCAAATCTATTCAGACCCGAATAAGCCGTATGTGGAAATTACGCACCCGGAGCACATGCCGCAGCTGCCGAAGGATATTGAAGCTATCTCCGGCCCGCTTGTTAAGCCTATTGATGACATGTTCGTCAAAGGAATTTTGGGTGGGAAGGCGTATACGGCTGAACAAGCGACGAAGGATGCAAAGGAGGTATGGGAGAAAGGCAACGGGAAGAAGATTGAGGAATGGTTTAGACAATGGTATGAAAAGGACAGCAAGAATGCCTTCTTGGCAAAAGATATGTATGAAATACTGAAGCAGCAAACTAGCCAGAAGTAAGAAGCGAGGGGACGAGGTATACAGCTGCTGCGTCCCCTTTTGTATGTGTAAGCGCATTGGAGGTTAATATGATTGATTCAAATTCTTACACCGTTCCTTTAGATTTTCCGGCTTCTATCGTCTCTGAAAATGAAAAAGACCATCTATCGGTGAATTAACACTGACAGATGGCCGCTTGCGGAATATGAGATTAGTCACTTTTCCACGTCAATCAACAATCGCCAGAATTGCGAATGCTTTAAATGTTCCGAAGAGGATTTAATCGTTGGTCCCCAGTATAGTCACGATGATTTGATGCGAATGGTCATTGAACAGCATATCTCTGATTTTATCGATGAAAATCGGGAAGTGATAGCTAAAGCAGTAGCAGAGGTTTTGGTAAATGATAAGCAGGTAATAAAGTTGAATAAATTATTGAAGACAATTTTAAAAACTGCAAGTGAAACAATGTGATTTTTATTGATGTCAATTAGCGCAGCGTTAGTCTAGGACTTTATTTCTAGACTTTGGTTTGTTAGGAGTCTCGGTTCGGGTTAGTTGATTAGTGGTAATTTCGTAGTCCTTTTCACTACTAATAAAGCAAGCCCCGATTCCTACAAGGATCGGGGCTTGTTCGTTCTCTAGATTCATTTATTTCCCGCCCGCAACTGTGTCTACAGTGATCGGTTGCCGGACGTCCATTAATTTTCGTTTGGCAATGAACAACGTTAAGATCCCGCTTGATATTGTAATGAGGGCGAGCGTCAGTAAAAATGTGGAGATCCCAAACCAATCGAGACAAGCACCGGTCGCAAGCAGCGAAATCTGGAACATGACGCGGTCAAGCATTCCACGAAATGAGAAAAAGCGGCCTTGTGCTTCTTTCGGCACTTTGATTTGGAATAGTGTAGATACCATCGGAAAGAAAAAAGCGACTGCGCAACCGAACATAACGAAAGAGCCGAGAACCGCAAAACTGCTCTCGCTGAAGGACATTCCTGCAAAAGAAAGCGCAAATATAACATAAACAGCGTAGAGCTGGTTACCAGATTCCGCATGCCGATCACACGCTTTGCGAATAGACCTGCAATCAAAATGCTAGTGCCTTCTAAAGAATAGATCCAGCCCATCAGTTCCGGTTTCTGCTGGATTTGACTAAACTTCAGTACAAGCAAATTAAAACCGCCTAGAAACAAAGTAATAACCCCGCTATTGATAAGTGCGATGAATATAGACGGTTCTGATCGAATAAGTGGAAACAACTCCGTAAAGCGGATTTTCTCCTTCTTTCTTGCAGCCAAGGTATCCGCAGTATTGGGAATCCTCAACTGTGTAATGAGCATCACGAGGATGACGTAAAAAGCAAGCGATAGCGCGTAGACTGTGTACAAATTCATCATGGATACCAATATACCTGCTGCTGCAGTGCCGCCAATTCTCGCTATAGTAATCACGTTAAAATTTACGCTGTTCGCTTTAAGAAGTTCGGAGGCTGGAACGACGGAAGGCAGCGCTGCTTGTACGGTAGGCATATAAACAGTAGCCGCTACTTGCATGATGACGACGGACAACAGCATGATGGCGACAGATTGATACTGTATGGCCGCAAACATGACAATCGGAGCCAGACAGCGGACAATCCCTGATATAAGCAATATTTTTTTCTTATCATAGCGGTCTGCCCACACCCCGGCTTGAGGCGAAATGAGAACACCGAGAAATAAACCGCACATCAAGATCAAGCTCTTGCCTAAATCAGACGGGACGTGGCTTTGCATAAATTGCAAATTGGCAATGACGCTTGTCCAAATACCTGCGCCCTGAATGGCTTCTCCGATCATCATGAAAACAAATGTCCGATTCCGAAGTAACGAATAATTCATACCTAATCTCCAATCTAAATTGACACTCAGAATCTTCCAATTATAGCACGTACGTTCGTGATGTGTCTATTAGAACACGAGGCCGAAGAGGATCTCCTGCCTACGCTCGGGCGATGGCGATACGCCTCGTTATCGCCAGGAATGAACTTGTAACTAGGGAAATAGATAAGATTTTATCTGGGTAAGAAGAGTATCATGTCTGGTACGGGAACGTATTTAGATATCCCATATGAGTCAATGATAGAAACTGTTGAGTTTAGGAAATTGATTGAGATTTGGCTAAAGGAGTTAATGGATTTAAACAGTAATGCATACAGTTGATTTGCCAATTGCTCATTTAGCTTCTGCAGTATTTCGAATCAGCCTTATGACCTCTTCGATTCGTTGCTTTTCTGTTTGAATGTTATATTTCTGTAGATTGACTACCCATAGAGCCTGTTCTCTGTGGCCTTTCTTTAATAACCTCATGACATCGTAGACGACAGGAATATCGTATCCCTTAATTTAAACATGTAAGGCAACGAATGCTTGAACATGGAACGATGTGTAACATCTTCTTTTACTTGCTGTTCGAGGTACGTCGGGTACCAAGTCGAGTTCTTCATATCGTCGCAAGTTGGTCGTGCTAACGCTAAGTTTCTTGGCAATCTGCTTCGGCGTATAATTGATTTCCATTGTTGATCACCTTTCCTTTAAGTTAAACCTTAAACTTCTACAACAATATTAAACGAAATATTTGGTTTCTGCGCAAGGGTTCAAGGAATATGAAACGAAATCTTGCATGAATGTTATATGATCAAATATGATCGGATGGAAAGAAAAGAATACGAGGAGGTAAAACATGGATTGCATTTCACCGAAAGAAGCGGCGTTAAAGGTGAAAAGGTGGCCTAAAGATACCATAGCGGCGGGTTATCGTCATACCGTCGGGCTTAAATTGGACGGCACGGTGACAGCTGTGGGTGATAATAAATATGGCCAATGTGATGTAAGCGGCTGGCGCGATATTGTGGCGGTTGCGGCGGGTAATGCTCATACGGGTAATGCTCATACAATCGGGCTTAAATCGGACGGCACGGTGGCGGCTGTGGGTTGGAATAAGCATGACCAATGCGATGTAAGCGGCTGGTGCGATATTGCGGCGGTTGCGGCGGGTTGGCGTCGTACCGTCGGGCTTAAATCGGATGGCACGGTGGTGGCTGTGGGTCGAAATAATGAAGGCCAATGCAATGTAAGCGGCTGGCGTGATATGGTGGCGGTAGCAGCGGGTGACTGGCATACCGTCGGGCTTAAATCGGACGGCACGGCGACGATTGTGGGTAATAATCGGTATGGCCAATGCAATGTAAGCGGCTGGCGCGACATAGTGGCGGCAGCGGCGGGTTACCTTCATACCGTCGGGCTTAAATCGGACGGCACGGTGGCGGCTGTGGGTTGGAATAAGCGTGATCAATGCGATGTAAGCGGCTGGCGCGGTATTGTGGCGATAGCGGCGGGTAGTAATCATACCATCGGCCTTAAATCGGACGGCACGGTGGCGGCTGTGGGTTGGAATGAGCATGGCCAATGCAATGTAAGTGGCTGGCGCGATATTGTGGCGGTTGCGGCGGGTTGCGCTCATACTCTCGGCCTTAAATCGGACGGCACGGTGGTTGCTGTGGGTGATAATGAATATGGCCAATGCGAAGTAAGCGGCTGGCGTGGCATCCAACTGCCCGGCAATTAGTTTACAATATTAATAATACATATAATGAAAGCCATGCGCCGATTTCCCTCGCATGGCTTATATTTTGTATTAATAGCCAAATGTTTTACACGACATCACGGAGCAGCTGAGGGTCGAAGCCAGGTACTCAGGGCTTTATTTTGATTGCAACTACTTTTGCTTCACAAAAGGGGAATGCGAACCGGTTTTGCTTCCATGCCTGAAAAGGTGAAGGGTTTACTCTTAGGAAAACTTTTGGATGAAAATGGACTAAACCTTTAAGATTTTGCAAATCTTAACAAACCCTCATTATCGCTTTCTTGTAATTAGTTCAAGAGTAAGATTTACTACTCCTGTAGATTCATTGTGGAGTACTTTGACCTTTTGATGGGGATGACGCAATGTATTTCTCGAAAGGATGGATAGGCCCTATTAGATTCACACTGTTAAGTAATACAAAAAAACTACCCGAAGGTAGTTAACTCTACAATTTCTTAAAGTTAAGAACAAGTCCACCAGTGCCTTCTAGACTTACAACCCATTTTAATGCGTTGCCTGATCCTATTTTTGCACTCACAGATACTTGAAGATTATTTAATTCAAAGTTGGTAAACTTGGCTGCGATTTTTTCAACGATTTCTTGAGTAAAGGGAACAAGTTCTTCATTGGTGTCGTCTTCTGTTAAGTCGCCGAGTGTATTAAAGGATTTTTCAACAGATTCTTTTTTTACTGGAATATAGAGCTGGATGTCATCAGGCATAATATCATCATCTCCCTATAATTAATAGGAAAATTATACCATTATGTAGTTTTGAAGTCAGTAATTTAATTTAATTCTTGCATGAACGGAGCCTAGAAATAGGCTCTTTTAACTTTGTAGAGGTAGGAGAAACATGGCAAACGAATTTATTGACGGTGAAAGACTAGCTAGGCTAGAAGCAAAATTCGAGACAGAGCTAACAGCTAAAGTCGACTTGAGATAGCGGAGGGGGCAGCAGGAGAAAGGAAAAGCCATTGTTGAATATTATCGTGATGGCGTTGGCTTTCGTGAAATCGAACAAGGCCCCGATGGTCTCCCGAAAAGGATCGCTAACGCAGTTGATCTTGCTTATAATGAGGCTATTCTCGACGCACTGGATTCTTGGAAAATGGGATGGAGGGACCTAGCACCACTTAAAGAAAAAGACTGGGGTAGTAAGTACTTCAAAAATGGGAAATTGAGTGTGAGGACTTTGGTGGACATAAGTTGGAAGTATTTTATCTTTCTGACTTTAATGTTGCATGAGGGTAAGTGATGCGATTCCCCATCTTATCTTTATTGTAGTTTAAGTTAGAGTTTTTTGATCTTACTTTTTGTCAATAATGTATGGATGGAGGGATGTTTATGAGTTTTCAGACCGTAGTTGTTGTGCTAGTAATAAGCTTAATACCAATGATGTATTATTATTTCCGAGAAAAGTTAAACCAAGAACGTGAAAACATTATCGGAATGTTGAAAATCAATCACGAATTACGTGATACGTTAAAACATGGTATTTACCAGAGGTTTAAGAAGGATGAGGATAATCCTGATAAAGAAGACCCTTTTGATTTTGAGTATTTTGTAGCAGAAATTATGGAACACATACACGATAGTCGAACCTATGTCACAAAAAAATCTGGAGATTTTGGTGTTGATATTGAAGAGTATCGGGAAGACGGTTTATACCTTGGACAAGTTAAGTGTTATGACAAACCTTTAAAATATGAACCAATAGCAATAATCCACTCTCAGATGATAAAACAAGGTGCAAAAGGTGGTTATGTAGTAACAACCAGCAGTTTTACAGAAAAAGCACGTGACTACGCAGAAGGACTTAATATCGAACTAATAGAAGGTACACAATTAGTAGAAATGTGGTTAAGAAGATTGGAGTCAAGAGCCGTTTTCCATAACCCAACGTTAGTGCATTAAGTAACCAGAAAAGCATCATCATTCGATGATGCTTTTCTCATTCCCATCAGAGCGAAGAAGCAATATAGAGGTGTGTTGATGTGGATTGGATTCAATCATTCATTCATTCATTCATCAATCAACTTTATCCCATTCCCGATTTTGACAAGAACTTTATCTCATTCACGACAGATGGTTGGGAGTGAATGAGGTGGATATAGAAATAGCTGGAAAGGATACCTAATGATTGAACTGGCAGGTTAACGCAACTATTTAAGTTCCATTAAGATGGGCTTTGGTTTGTTGAATTTAGAAGAAAGGGTGAAGGAGTGTAACAGAGAAGTACGTTTTAGGATGGGTCAGAAGACAGGCTTAGCAGTTGAATTTAAATTTCCTTATTCAAAAATGTGCGACAAAATATAAAATCCTGGATGGTTATACTTTGCTGGTTTATCCCTTTGTAGAAGGCATCGAATAATCCAGAAAGACAAGCAAAATTAGACGGCCTCATTCCGATGGAGTTCAGGAGCAAGGCTGCCTAACAGTTTGTAATATTTATGCTGTGTACTTGATGGGTCTACACATTCCTCACTATCAATTCCCCTAACTGCTTGGCTAATTCTTGGTGGGGGATTGGTCGGTCATTCTTAAACCACCATTCCACTACACCTACGTAAGCAGATGCAATAAAACGTACAGTAACATCCCTATCGAATCCCTTGTTTATTCCATTTGTAACATCTATGTCTTTAACAAACTCTTCGATCTGATAGTCCATGAATCGCTTATGAAAATAAGGAGCTCCCTTACTCGCTAACATCGTGGCGAAGAAATCATAATTATTATCTAAGTATTCGGTGCAAATGAAAGAACATTCAATATGATCCATGTCCGCATGGTCAACGCACATTTCTCTCATTTCGTCTATGTGTCCTTCAATCAGCTTATCAAGCAGATCATATTTATCCATGTAATGAAGGTAAATGGTCCCACGGCTTACATCCGCTCGGTCCGACAGATCTTGAATAGTAATGTCGTCAAAGTTTTTTTCAGCCATCAATTCAAGAACCGCTTTCTTTAATGCTTGTTGGGATTTTTTAATTCTTCGATCAACTTTCGGCATCAAAATTCACCAAACTTTCTATATTAATTAACGTTAATAAACTATAATCGTGCAACTGTCTAATAATTGACAAAACACACCAACTTAACCATTGCGTGCTCCCCATACACGTATATAATTATAGACGAATGTTTAATAATACATCAAGGTCTACTATTGGTTATGTTTTCAACGACCAAGAAAGGAGGATTAGCACGCTCATTAGACATTTCAAACAATTCATTAGTAAGTTGGCGGCAGTTGTAAGCACTTGCTGCATAGAAAAAAGCTTCATTTGAAAAAAATGATGTTTCGAAGGAGGGAAAACGGTGAAAAGAATATTTTGGCTTGTTCTCGGATTAGTGCCAATTTTAGTAGTCACCTCATGTGGAAGCAAAAATAATGACATGATGAGCATGACTGGACAGCTGGAAGCTAAAGTCGAGAACTATCAAAAAAATTATGATAATCCTGTTAAATTTCCTGGAAATTACGAGGATGGTATTCTCTATTCAACTATAAAGCGAGGAAATATCACAGAACCGCTATATACAAGTCGGGAAGCGATTGAGGCTGCGAAAAACGGAGAGCCTTTTCCTGATGGAACAGTACTCACTCTTGTGATATATAAAGATGGAAAGCTTGATGAAACTCTCGTAGCGGAAAAGCGCAACGACTGGAACGATGAGCCCTCAGGGGAGAAAAACGGGGATTGGCGTTATCAAGCATTCAATCCCGACAGGTCGGTAAATGAACAGCGCAGCATTCCAAGCTGTATCTCCTGCCACGCAGGCCAGGAAGTTAATGATTTCACGTAAGCTTGTCATTGATTTTATGATGCTGATTTTCACGATAGTCGCAATGGCTTATTCGATTACTGGAAATCGGGCCCACGAAATAGTCGGAGTATTCCTGTTTATCTTGTTTATTGTCCACAATATCTTAAACCGGCGCTGGTATAAGGCGATCCTTAAAGGCAAGTACAATGTATAGCGAATTATCGGTATAGCGATAAATCTGTTATTTCTGATGACTATGACTATGGCGCTGATTAGTGCCGTGCCTATATCCCGTGATCTATTCGACTCTATTTCTACCAATGATGATATGCTCGCTAGACAGACTCATGTTCTATCTGCATACTGGGGATTTATTCTTATGGCTGTTCATATTGGAATATCCTGGGGAAGAATCATTCAAACGGTACGAAAAATGACAGGAATAACTGCTGAAAATCGCCAACGCCTCATTATCCTACGTATACTTGTGGTGTTAATTGTTATCTATGGTGTGGAAGCTTCCGTTAAGGGGAATATGGGTTCCAAGCTATTTATATATAATCCTTTTGGTTGGGGCGGTAATGGTTCTCTTTTAAGTTTTATTAGAGATCAACTAGAGATCATGGGAATCTATATCGGCGGGACTCATTATTCGTTAATATTTATGCGGAAGCAGAAGGTAGCCATCAACGAAAAAATGACTGATTAGCGTTTTTTAAGGTGGTTGAAGCACAATAATTAACACTTTTAATGTGAATGTTCAATACTTGACAGATTAAGCGTAATTAACAATTGAAGAAGTCCTATACATGTTTAATATATAGACATATGTGCTACATCAAAGAAAGCCGACACTAGCTGGGATCAATGTGCTAAGAAGAAGACATTTATAATAGCCTATTTGGACATAAATCGAGGTGTATTTTGGTTAAACGCAATAATTTGTTGATTTTCATTTTAACCGTAGGAGTCTTCGGCATTTTAAATACCGAAATGGGGGTTATTGGATTATTGCCTTCCATCTCTGATCACTTTAATGTGAGTGTATCCACTGCAGGATGGTTGGTAAGTTCTTTTGCCCTTGCAGTTGCAGTGTCTGGTCCAATCTTGCCATTATTGTTTTCGGGTATGAATCGGAAGAAGGTCATGTTACTGGTACTTGGTGTTTTCGTTCTGGGGAATATAGTCTCCATATTTACATCTAGCTTTACTGTTGCATTAATTGCTCGTGTAATACCAGGGATTTTTCATCCAGTTTATTGTTCATTGGCATTTACTGTAGCTGCGGCCTCGGTTAATAAAGAAGAAGCTCCAAAAGCTGTTTCAAAAGTTTTTATTGGAGTATCTGCCGGAATGGTAATCGGTGTACCAATCGCCAGTTTCATTGCAAGTGTAACTACTTTACAAATGGCGATGGTATTCTTTGCTGCTGTAAATATTATGGTATTCATTGCTACATTACTATTTGTACCATCTATACCTGTTGAGGAAAGACTTTCTTACGGAGCACAATTATCCGTGTTAAAAAAACCAATTACATGGCTTTCCATCGTGGCTATTCTTTTAATCAACTCAGCAATATTTGGAGTTTATAGTTATCTTGCTGAGTATCTGAAAACTGTTACGAATATGTCTTCGAATACAATTAGTTCAATGTTGTTTATATACGGTGGTGCCAATATTATTGGAAACGTAGTCGCAGGAAAGCTACTCACTAATAATGCTAGCAAATCTGTCGTATCTTTTCCTTTTATATTAGGAGCTGTTTACACCATATTATTCTTCACAGGACAGTTTAGCCTACCAATGGCGATCATTACTTTAATCTGGGGTATATTAGCTGGTATAGGGGCGAATATGAATCAATATTTGATGATGTCTTCGGCTCCTGAAGCACCTGATTTTGCTAATGGACTATTTTTAACATCTGCTAACTTAGGGGTAACATTTGGTGCTGCTGTAGGTGGGTTATTTATAGAGGAAATGGGTACACAATATGTCGTATTAGTGGGACTACTATCATTAGTATTGAGTTTTATAACCATTTTACTAAGAAACTACATGTTTACTCCCACTCGACAAGTTTCAAGATAAGGAATTCCTCTATTTTTTAAACAAATCTAACCAATACGAATGAAATAACAAATAGTTCATGAATTGTAGGAGGTAATACGATGATAATTGCTAATGCACGTGCTGTATTCAGCCCAGAGGGTCCGTTCAAACTGACCACGATTGAGCGCAGGGATCTTGAGCCGCATGATGTCCTTATTGAAATTAAGTACGCAGGTATTTGCCACTCTGACATCCATACAGCCCGCGGCGAGTGGGGACCGGTAAACTATCCTCTCGTTCCAGGGCACGAGATTGCCGGAATAGTCATCCAGGTTGGTTCGGAAGTTACAAAGTATGCCGTTGGCGACCGAGTAGGGGTAGGCTGCATGGTTGACTCCTGCAGAGAATGTGAACACTGCCGTAAGGGAGATGAACAGTATTGCCTCAGTGGAAATACCGGCACCTACGCCGCGATCGATAGGTACGGGCAATATACGCAGGGCGGTTATTCCACTCATATCGTCGTAACCGAAGACTTCGTGGTCCGAATTCCTGACAGCCTTGGGCTTGACGTTGCCGCTCCGCTGCTGTGCGCCGGTATTACAACGTACTCGCCGCTGCGCCACTGGGGAGCTGGCCCTGGCAAGAAGGTAGCCGTTGTTGGATTTGGTGGGCTTGGCCATATGGCAGTAAAGCTCGCTCATGCCATGGGGGCAGAGGTTACGGTTTTATCACAGAGCCTGAAGAAGAAAGTAGACGGTTTGCGTCTTGGTGCGGACCAATATTATGCCACGAACGATCCAGAGACGTTTAAGACATTGGCGGGTTCGTTCGACCTTATCGTCAATACAGTAAGCGCGAAGATTGATATTAGTGCCTACCTTTCGTTGCTGGCGCTGGACGGTACACTGGTCAATGTCGGTGCCCCAGCCGAGCCGATGGAGGTTAACGTATTTCCGCTTATCCTTCAGCGTCGGTCGTTTGCCGGCTCAATGATCGGCGGCATTCGCGAAACGCAGGAAATGCTTGATTTCTGCGCTGAACACCACATTGCTCCTGAGATTGAGGTTATTGCTGCTAAGCAGATTGATGAAGCTTGGGCGCGCGTATTAGCTTCCGATGTCCGGTATCGCTTCGTGATCGACATCAACACGATGTAGAATGAATAACGAGTAATGGGCACGAAGAAGAAGATCCATGAATTATGATCCAAAAAAAAGTAGCAGCAGCAATGGGGAAAATGTATGGATATTTGTGTCAAAAATGCAGGGAGTTTTGTGTCATTAGATGTAGGGTGACAAGAACATATTCTCATTAATAGTCGCGTAAATCGCGGCTTTTATATTTAATGGGATCAAGTTCTTTCTTCTTCATCAGTGGAGGTCTTCCGGTTCTCGTACGCAAGGATGTTTGCCTGCCGCGCTGAGATCTCGCAGAACACTACAAGGATGAGCTTTTCTCGTGAAAGTGGGATGCTCCAACAGGATACACCCTAGAAAGCCCAATTCGCAAGGAAAGGAGAGGGTATTGATTATGACTAAGCTGAGCAAAAGGATTAAAGTAACGACGATCTTAGGGATTTCCTTGTCTTTTGTCATGGCATCATGCTCGACGAAGGATATGGCAGTCAGGCAATCGCCGTTTCCCTCAAATGCCGGTTACAGTGGTTCGAGTTCAAAATAGGTAAAGAATCTACCTATGTTGACGGCATCCACACGGCGACAGGTAATTACGGGAGCCGCGACTCGTCCATCTCCGTGACTATCACCATGGTTGATGACGTTATTTCAAATTTTTATAATTTTCAAAATATATTATAAAATTCGAATAATGTGTGAAGGAATTTTCAAAAATTCATTGAATATCTTTAAAATACTTAATTTGTTCATTGGAAAAAGTGACTGTGAATGGGAAGGGGCTAATTTATTGATGAATACGGAAATGGCTCGGACCGGGAATCTCCAGCTAATGAAAGAAATTAACCAGGCATTGATATTTAATGCCATTCGGGAGAAAGGGCCTTTGTCCCGTTCCCAATTAGCAAAGGATTTGCGGTTAAGCCCGAGCACGGCAACAGTGATCGTCGATCATTTCATTGCCATTGGTTTCGTAAAAGAAGTAGGTAAGGGAGATTCCAGTGGAGGAAGGAAGCCAATATTGGTCGAGCTGGCAAAGGATGCCGGAATGGTGGTCGCCATAGATCTGGAGCAAAGCCGTGCCGCCATCCTCAATCTGAATGCCGAATTCCTGATCACTAAACCGATTCCTGCCATCAAGCAAGGAGACCTTATCGCGATCCTGCTTGAGGTTATTCACGAAATGGTCCGGAAAATTCAAGGTCCGCGCTTGCTTGGTATTGGCATTGCCGTACCGGGCATCATCGATCCGAATAAGAGCAGGGTCATAACCGCCTCAAGCTTGAATATTAACCACTTGTCGCTGAAAGAGGAGCTGGAGAGGCATTTTCAAGTTCCGACTCTATTGGAGAACGATGCAAATGCAGCCGCCTATGGAGAATTTCTTTATGGCCGAAGCCAGAATGTACAGAATTTTCTTTACCTTCACGTGGGCAAAGCGGTTGGAGCTGGACTGTTTCTCTCAGGTAACTTGTTTACCGGAGGTGCTGGAGGCGCCGGGGAATTCGGGCATATTTCCGTTGACGAATCCGGTCCCCTTTGCCATTGTGGCAACATTGGGTGCCTTGGGAAGCTGATTGGGGCCGAGATGTTGATGGACCAATGGCGTAGCTGGACTGGCAGTGAGGATGTTCCCTCACTAGCGGAGCTCGCTCGGCTTAGCAACGAGGGGGAGTTCCATGCATTACGCTTGATGGATTATGTGGGAGAGATGCTGGGAAGAGGGATTGTGACTCTAGTACATTTGTTTAATCCTTCGTTAATTCTAATAGGAGGTGAGCTTGCATTAAATAACGAGCGTTTGTTCGATCAGGTTAAAAAGCAAGTGAAAACACGCAACATGCGAGTGTTTTCAGAGCACGTACAAATTGAGGAATGTTTGACCCGCTTAAACGCCGGGATTATTGGCGCGGGGTCGCTAGCCTTGAACCATTTTTTTCAAAATGTCAGTTTCGAAATGGGAGACAGAACGGAGAGGGCGCATCATGATTAAAATAGGCTTGGTGGGAGCTGGTACGATGGGCAATACGCACCATCGGGCGTATAGGCAGCTAACTGACGTAACCATTGAAGCGGTTTGCGATGTAGTCACAGAAAAGGCGCAGAAGATTGCTGGCGGATGGAACGCCGATATATACAGCAGTCTGGAGGATTTGTTGAAAAATGCTAACATCGATGCAGTCGATATTTGTCTGCCCACCGATCTTCACCGTGAGGCGGTAGAGCTTGCAGCTGCATATGGCAAGCATGTTTTCTGCGAGAAGCCTATTGCGCTTACAGTGGATGACGCTACGGCCATGATCGAAGCCTGCAAAAAGGCAGATGTGACACTGATGGTGGGTCACGTCGTTCGATTTTTCCCGGAATATCGCTCGGCGAGAGAGCTGCTGCAATCCGAGAGGCTAGGCAAGCCGGGCGTTGTTCGGACGATCCGCTCCGGCGCATTTCCCAAATGGTCAACCTGGTTCGGCGATTATGCGCGAAGCGGGGGACCGATTATCGATCTCGCCATTCATGATATTGACTATTTGCGTTGGTGCTTCGGGCCGGTCCGCCGGGTATTCAGCCGGACGCTCGGCGGGAAACACGAAAAATTCGATCATTCGCTTACGCTGATTCGCTTCGAGAGTGGCGTTATGGCGCACGTAGAAGCAAGCTGGGCTTACCCGCAGGGCGCGCCTTTCCAGACTTCACTGGAGATCGCGGGCACCAAAGGAATGGTTCAATACGATAGAGATAAATCAAATTCCGTCGTTCAGTTCAGCGCCACTACAGCGGCAGCTGGCGTGCCGGATAGCCCGCTCGCGAAAAGCCCTTATGCACTTGAACTGGAACATTTTGTTCACTGCGTAAAGAATAAGGAAGTTCCACTTACCTCAGGCGAGGAAGCTTTGGAGTCGCTTAAGATAGGTCTCGCAGCATTGCACTCCGCACAGAGCAACAAACCGGTCGATTTGGAGGTTGTCAATCGATGAACAAGCTGAGGATCGGAATGATCAGTTTCGCCCATATAGGCCATGCTAATAGCTATGCGGCGGGGCTGCAGACTATTGAAGGCGTAGAAATTACCGGAGTTTTCGATGATGACCCGCAGCGCGGACAAGAAGCTGCCAAACGCTTCAACACAACCTTTTACCCCGACTATAAACAGCTCTTGCAGCAGATCGACGGGGTCGTCATCTCTTCCGAGAATAAAAAGCACTTTCCTTTGGCCATCGCAGCGGCTACAGCGAAAAAGCACATTCTGGTCGAAAAGCCGATCACGACAAATGGGGGGGAGGCCCGTGAGCTGATTGACTTGTGCGCTAAGCAAAATCTCGTGCTGCAAACCGCCTTTCCCGTACGTGAGAACGAATCGGTGAAATTAGTCAAACACCAAATCGACTCCGGAGATATCGGCGATATTGTTGCCATTGCGGCAACGAATCACGGAAAAATGCCGGGAGGCTGGTTTGTCGACAAGGCTCTGTCCGGCGGCGGTGCGGTTCTCGACCATACAGTCCACGTTGTAGACCTAATGAGATGGTTCCTCCAGAGTGAAGTGAGGGAAGTATACGCAGAGGCCGATACTCTCCTGCATGATATCCCGGTCGACGATTGCGGGCTGCTTTCAATGATCTTTGATAACGGCGTAATCGCTACTTTGGATACGAGCTGGTCAAGGCCTGAATCGTTCTCCACTTGGGGCGACGTAACCATGAGGATCATTGGAAAGGAAGGCGCCATTCACTTGGACGCGTTCGCGCAGGCGGGCAGCTTATGGGAAAACGGATCAACCAATTCACATAAAAATGTGAACTGGGGCGATAAGTCCAACACTGCTCTGGTTGCGGAGTTTATCGCCAGCATTCGTGAAAACCGCCAGTCCAGCATCACCGGCTTGGATGGACTGCGTGCCGCCGAGGTGGCATGGTCCGCTTATGAATCTGTCGAGCAAGGCAAGATGATACAGGTAAAGCATTACTGATCTTCCAGCACCCTGATGAAGACAAGGGTACGATATGTTCTATACTGTGCTTTAGGAAGAGGTGAATGTTTTTGCAGGACACTTCATTGCAGCCGCAAAAGGTTGTTCAGCCCAAATCGAGAACGCGGACGATCTTAAAGCCTTACCTTAGAAACTGGGAGCTATATTTGCTCATTTCCCCAGTTCTAGCTTACTTTATCATTTTTGAATATATTCCGATGTACGGTGTTCAAATCGCTTTCAAAAATTTTGTCGCCACCAAAGGAATATGGGGCAGTTCATGGATAGGCATGAGGCATTTCGAGCGCTTCTTCGACAGCTATTTCTTCTGGCGGCTCATTACCAATACGCTGGGAGTTAGCTTATATCAGCTGGTGGTGGGGTTCCCGGTGCCTATCATTCTTGCTTTAATGATTAATGAAGTAAAGCAATCGAGGATATTTTTCAAAAAAATAGTGCAAACGGTTACATATGCGCCGCATTTTCTTTCCACGGTTGTGCTCGTCGGCATAGTCGTTATGTTTCTCGCTCCGGAAACCGGCATGATCAATAAGTTAATCGTGCTTTTCGGAGGACAGCCTATTTCGTTTATTACGGAGCCGGCTTGGTTCAAAACGATTTACGTCGGATCGGGTGTGTGGCAACAAATGGGGTGGAGCTCAATCATTTACCTTGCGGCGCTGGCAGGCATCGATCCTCAGCTTCACGAAGCGGCCAAGGTAGACGGGGCTACGCGGCTGCAGCGCATTTGGCACGTCAATTTGCCGGGGATTATGCCAACGATTGTCATATTGCTGATTCTAAACATGGGATCGATCATGGGTGTTGGCTTCGAAAAAGTTTTTCTCATGCAGAATGATCTTAACTTAGAAAGCTCCGAAGTCATTTCCACTTACGTGTACAAAAGCGGTATCATCCAGGCGCAGTACAGCTTCTCCGCAGCAATCGGCCTTTTTAACTCGATCATCAACTTTATTCTTCTCATACTCGTGAACTTTGCAGCTAAACGAATGAATCAAACCAGCCTATGGTAATGGAGGGGACACCACATGGATAATAGCCGGGGAGACCGGGTGTTCGATACCATTAATACCCTATTGCTTGTACTAATTACCGTTATTGTTTTGTATCCTCTTTTGTTTGTACTAAGCGCGTCCATCAGTGAACCCTCCGTGGTAGCTAGAGGCCAGCTTTGGCTGCTACCCAAGGGTATCAACTTTATCGGTTACGAGCGCGTATTTCAAAATAAGGAGATATTGACCGGGTACATGAATACGATTGTATACACCCTGGTCGGTACGGCGATCAACCTCGTGCTAACGATATGCGCAGCGTATCCTCTATCGAGACCGGACTTCCGTGGACGCTACGTTATTACCGCTATTATCGTATTTACGATTTTTTTCAGCGGCGGATTGATTCCGTCGTATTTGCTGGTGAAAAATCTGGGCATGCTCAACACCATTTGGGCGCTGATTATTCCGAATGCGATTTCGGTATATAACGTGATCATCATGAGGACGTTTTTCCAAAGCAGCATTCCTCACGAGATACAAGAGGCAGCTTCGATAGACGGCTGCAATAATTTCCGGATTTTACTGCGTGTGGTACTGCCGTTGTCTATGCCAATCATTGCGGTCATGATTCTGTTCTACGCGGTCGGACACTGGAATGCGTTCTTTAACGCCTTGATCTATTTATCAGATCGTGCCAAATACCCGCTGCAGCTCATCCTGAGAGAAATATTAATTCAGGGGCAAATGGCGGCCATGATTGATATGGCAGATGATTCACTAGCGAAGAAGCTCATGGAAGTCGAAGTCATCAAGTACGCCGTCGTCGTAATCGCCAATTTGCCAGTGCTTTTGCTATATCCGCTTTTACAAAAGTATTTCGTTAAGGGTGTAATGATAGGAGCCCTTAAAGGATAAATCATGTTTCATTAAAAACAGGGAGGTTTATCTATGAAATCGAAAAAATGGGTATATTTGATCCTGACAACGGCGGTATCCGCCGGACTTGTCACAGGCTGTGGGGACGGCGACGCCGGATCAGGCAATAAGAACTCGTCGGCTCCCGCCGGGAACGACAAGGTTAGTGCTACCGGGTTTCCGATTGTGAAAGAGCCGATTAAGCTGACGATGATGGCCGGTAAAGCTCCAACAACGGCCAACAATTGGAATGAAACAATGCTGTGGCAGGAATACGCCAAAATGACCAACATTCATGTAGACTTCCAGCTCGTACCTTTTGACGCGCTGACGGAGAAGCGAAATTTGATGATGGCAGGCGGCGATTACCCCGATGCGGTTTACCTGGGAAGATTTAACACCGACGATTTAATGAAGTACGGCAGCCAAGGCGCGTTAATCAAACTGAACGACCTGATCGACAAGCATGCGCCTAACTTCAAGAAGATCATGGATCAAAATCCTGAAGTTAAAAAGGCGATCACGATGCCGGACGGCAACATCTACAGCTTCCCGAACATGCTCTCTCCTGATTTCCCGTCTGTTCGTATGGGCGCCAAGCTTTGGCTGAAGAAGGAATGGCTTGATGCATTAGGGATGAAGGAACCGAACACGACCGAGGAATTTTACAACTATCTGAAAGCGGTCAAAAACACCGATTTGAACAAAAACGGCAAGCAGGATGAAGTTCCATTGAGCGCGCCTAAACTGAAGGATATATTTCTCCACTTCAAAGGATACTTCGGCCTTCAAAACCGTGGATCAAGCCATTCTTTCGTCGACATGGGAGAGAACAACCAGCTGCGCTTTATTCCGACAGACGACCGCTATAAGGAACAGCTCACTTATTTCAATAAGCTGTGGAGCGAAGGGTTGATCGATAAGGATATCCTGGTAAACGAAAAGGATCAAAACAAATTTTTCGCCAAAGGGGCCGAAGGCGTGTTTGGCGCAATTCGCGTAAGCAGCCCGTTCACTCTGATGAAGCAAACCGGATATTTCGGCGCTCCTTCACTTGCAGGTCCAAGAGGCGACAAACTGCACTCCGAATTCCGTCCGGCCGTTGCGAATCCAGGCGCGTTCGTAATTACGAACAAAAACAAAAATCCGGAAGCGACCGTTCGTTGGATGGATTACTTCTTCAGCGAAGAAGGCAACAAATTATTCTTCATGGGCTTCAAAGACAAAAGCTACATCGAAAAGCCGGATGGAAACGTCGAATATACGGATGAAATTAACAAGAACCCGCAGGGCTTGACCTTTGAACAGGCTCTTGTCAAATACGTGACTTGGCCGGGCGGCGGTTATCCGGGCATCGTGAGAGAGAAATATTTCAAGGGAGCGGAAAGCTTGCCGGAATCTCTGGAAGCCGCGAAGAAAGTTGCAGCGGAGCTGCCTAAGGAAGTTTGGCCGGCATTCAGCTACACTGACAAAGAAACAGATAGAATGCAGGCGTTGAACACCGATATTACCGCATATGTGGATGAAATGACAACCAAGTTTATTACCGGCGCAGTTCCATTATCCGATTGGAACAAGTTTGTCGATACAATCAAGAAAATGGGTCTCGACGAATATTTGAAGATTTACCAAGCCGCATACGATCGTTACAAAAAGTAATAAAAAAACCAGCTAAGTAAATATCCTATCGTTTCATCCTTTAATCAACCGCTCTCCAATTTGGGAACCGAGAAAAGGGAGCTTCTGGAAGCAGATATCGAAGTGAATGGCACCCTAGTCCGTACTTCACGACAACACATATATATGTGACGGCCACCGCGGATGACGGATTGACCACCAAAGAATATCGAGTTCATTTCACAGAGGAGAAAACAGACTTGCATTTTCCAATTAAAGTGATGTCGTATAACATTCATCACGGTGCCGACCGCGTTTGAAAATTACAGTCTGGAAAGAATTGCCGATGTCATTAGGCAGTCCGGCGCGGAGATCGTCGGACTGCAGGAAGTGGACCGCTATTATTCCAGCCGCAGCAACAACGAAGATACGATTCAAAGATTGTCCGATATGCTTGGGATGCAGTTCGCGTACGGGGCTAATCTGGACCGTCCGCCGTCACAACCGGGGCAGCCTCGAAGACAATATGGCACAGCTGTTTTGAGCAAGTACCCCATCGTGCAGAATCAAAACTACTGGCTTACGAGCTATGGCCAGGAGCAGCGCGGGGTGCTCGAGACGACCATTGACATTCAAGGGGTTCAGCTAAGCTTCTATTCCACTCATATGGGGCTGGATGTCGTTCAGCGCAATACCCATGCGAATGAAATCTTAGCCATTATGGCGAAGCGAAGCGGGCCGAAAATTCTCGTGGGGGACTTCAACGCGAGACCGTATGTTCCGGAAATGACCAAATTCACGAAGGAACTTCAGAATCAATTCGCAGACCAACCAAACGCGTTTACCTTTGATTCGATCAACCCGTACACCACGATTGATTATATTTTGGCTTCCAGCGACGTAATGCTCGGCGAACGCGAGAATGCCCGCGTTATTCAGACGCAAGCATCCGACCACTTCCCGATCATCAGCAACTTGTATTTGGAACGGCAGTTGTGACAGCTTACGCTGGACAGGACCGATTGAAGACTGAATCGTTTCATTACAATCCTCATTTGGGTCCACCGAGGACAATTTCCTTTTATCCAGATGGTGATTATTATCTCTTTATAAATAAAGATTTCTTATGGGGTTATTTAGGGCATCCATGGGAACAAACAATAAGTATCTTTGGCGGAGATCTAATTCATCAGTTTGAAATTAATAGGCCAAAATTGTTTGGCGAAGTAGTGATTAGGGGATTATGCTAAACGGAGAACGATAGCGCAAAAAACACACCACGACGAGGCTGCCGAAATAATGGGCAGCTTTGTTGCGCTAACGGGCAGGATGCTGTCAAAGTTTTACGAATTTTAAAACAAGGAGAATGAGAGGCGGAGGTGATATGTTTGACTGAGGATTTTTATTGCGATGAGGTATTAAGTGGTCGTACTTCTGTACAAAAGGTATTGGAGACGGATAACGTTCTTGCATATCATCACACTCGGCCTTTTTATCCCGTTCACATTGTTACGATTCCTAAGAAGCATATCTCATCACTTCTTACACTGGAAGAACGCGACAATGAACTCTTAATTGAGTTGATTGACGTCGTTAAAAAGGTGGCATCGCAGGTGCTGTCTGAGCATGGAGCATGTAGGGTGCTGACTAATTTGGGGAAATACCAAGACTCAAAACATCTTCATTTTCATGTATTTTACGGCGAGCCTTTATGCTAATCGTATTTGTCTTGCTCGATGAACTATCGTCTACTGGATGATGCCATAAAGCATAAATCCGACTGGCTATACATCAGTGGGCATTGGCTGACTGAGTTACCTAAACGAATCCGCGATCTTACAGAGATGCGGGATCTTGAAATTTTTGAGCAGGATCTTTATCGTCTACCAGAGGGGTTGTTCGAGTTAAGAAAGCTTGAACGCTTAAGCATCCTGACGGCTGATTTGGAGAGTATTCCTGCATCCATTGCCAGGCTCAAGAATCTGAGGCAGCTTTGCATCCAGTGTGCGAGCTCGGATCGGCCGACTCCCGGGTGGCGGGCCAAGCCGAAAGAAGAGATCAGCCTAAACCGCATCCCACCGGAGATTGGGGAGCTGGAGCAACTGCAGCAGCTTACGATTCAATACACCTCGATCCATGAACTACCGCTCGAGTTAGAGAGGCTTAAGAACCTGCGAATCTTGGACTTAGGAATGTGTATGATCAGTCAAAAACCCGATTTCCTCAATGGTATGAAGCAATTGAAATACATAAATATTTCAAAGGATTCGTTATGGGAAACGATTGAATCAGAACAATAGCTTAACTAACGGGCAAATGCATTAAGCTAAACCGAGGGACGGAGAACGATAGTGTAGGAGCTTGCCTTGCGGCAGCTCTTTTTTTGTTCAGCGTGCCCAGAGGCACGCATTATCTAGTTGGTGCAAGTCCAACCACGGGAGGGACCAAGCCACCCTTGTAGCTAGGATGCTTGCGTATGGCGAAATCTGTGCGTAAAAGCGCATCGACAAAAGTACTTGTCAGAGGCAGGGCGAGCAACATACTAGGCCGTAACATCAAGTGAATCCTGCCGCATCGTCAAAGAGGCCTCGCAAGAGGGACAAGAGGAAGCTGAGTCTCGTGAACATAGACGAAGGCCAAGGAAGCTGCGTAGATCTTGGAACAGCAGTGAAGAATCCTCCGGTGTAAAGGGATCGGCATGGTATGAAAGATAATGCAGTGAACTGGGGAGACCCTACCCTGCACGTTTTTTTTTTAGAAACCGTAAAGAGACACTCTATAAGCTCGAAAAGCGAAGTGAGCCGTCTGTAGGAAGGGAGTCCGAGGGGCTCATAGTACCAAAGAACCGAAGGACAACATAACCTTCGGGAGGGAAGGAGCCCTGCTTTGTTTATGCTTTTTAAGGAGGTACGAGTGAGTGAATGCCAATCGGCTAACGACACCAAAGGAAAAAGTTCAACAACTCCGAGAAAAGCTAGGTCATGCAGCCGAGGAAAACAAGAAACGTAAGTTCCACTCCTTGTACGACAAGGTTCACAGATGGGACGTTCTATGCGAAGCATGGAAAAGAGTGCGTGCTAACAAAGGCGCGGCTGGTATTGATGCCGTTACTCTTGCAGACATCGAAAAGCACGGGGAGATTTCGTTCATCAAGGAATGTCAGCGTGAGCTACAAGAAGGTACATACCATCCTGATCCAGTGAGACGTCGATACATTCCTAAAAAGGATGGAAAACAAAGACCGCTCGGAATACCGACGGTTCGAGACCGAGTCGTACAAATGGCAACAAAACTAATGATTGAACCCATCTTTGAAGCGGATTTTCATGAAACATCCTTCGGATTTCGCCCGAAACGTGGTGCAAAGGGAGCACTAGACCGAATCCGTAAAGCCTGCAACCGTAAAGGGAATTGGGTGGTCGACATCGATATCCAAGGCTACTTCGACAACATTAACCAAGACAAGCTAATGAAACTGGTGCAAATGCGCATCAATGACAGGCGGATATTGAAGTTAATTAGGAAGTGGCTACAAGCGGGAGTTATGGAAGAAGGATCGGTAAGACGCTCCGACTTAGGCATACCACAAGGTGGCGTCATCTCGCCGTTACTGGCAAATATCTACCTCAACTACTTCGACCAAATGTGGGAGAAACATGGAAAAGGAGTAGGTGAGTTGACACGGTACGCAGACGACATGGTTGTAGTTTGCAAGACGAAGAAAGAAGCGGACCATGCGTACAAACTCATCGTTACAATTATGGAGCGTTTAGAACTCACCTTACACCCCACCAAAACACGCATAGTAGGCTTGTGGATAGGAGACGAAGGATTCGACTTTCTAGGCATGCACCATCGGAAAACAAAAGCAGAAACATCCCAAGGCAACGTGTATTTCACAACGCAACAGTGGTTAACGAAAAAGGCAGAAGAACGCATACGGGAAGTGGTTAAAGAAAGACTTGCACCACCGAGTTCACGTTCACGCTCTTTTGAGGAACAGGTAGGATGGCTCAATCCTAAAATTCAAGGATGGAGAAATTACTACCACACGACCTACAGCCATAGGAAATTAGCGAAGTTGGACTGGTACATACTGCAAAGGTTAACCCGTTGGTATGCTAAGAAAAGACAAAGAAATAGATGGATAGGTTCATTTCAAGAAGTTAAATATATTGCCAGACAAATGGGGCTTAAACCATTGTTGTAATCCGCATGCTCATGATTGAAGAACATCGGAAAGCCGTATGAGGGAAAACTTCATGTACGGTTTGATGAGGAGGGGCTGAATATTCAGCCCTTTACTCTAGTTCAAGTAACGGGCGGGAGACCGGAAGCGGCATACGCTGGTAGGCAAGTGTGGTAGGGGATGAAGATAACCGGAAAAACGTATAGCAGCTTGCAAAGGGCGAATACAGAGCATGGCGGGATAACCACCGTTGCTCTGTATTTTTTATGCCATCGAATCCACTTAGAAACCACACTGTATGATACAAACCGTCTGCGCGGTGAAACAGATCGGAGCGCATAAGGCAGCGAAGATGCCGCATGCAGCCCGGCAATTGTTTCCAATCTGAACACATCTTGCTCTGCAATCGGGATCGGCAGCGCCTCTGCGTCTACGTGGAATCAGCTTCTTTAGTTCACGCTCAAGCTTCGTGAATAGTCTCTTCAGGGCAAACTCAAGCGATTTGTCGATGGAGATCTTCAACGTTGTGCCGTCTTTGAATCGTACTTTTTTCGTACCCGTGCAAGAGCACCCGTTTTGACAGCCGCAATGAAATTTAATGGGAACGATGGCTTTTTTATTAATGAATCCTCTAGCGGTGAGCTTGCCGTTCTTATCTTGGAGAAGGATGTTGGCGTCGGAGACGCCCTTCACTGGTTTGCCGAAGGAAGCGGTGAGTCTGCTGCTTGTGCGCGTCAGCGATTGGATTTTGATCGTTGCGAGGTTGCATGCATTCTGCGTGATGTTCAGGAAGAAGTCCGAGACGCCGCGGCTGGCATTCGTGACCAATTCGATGTTCGCGCTTAAAATGCCTGCTTGCTTGGATCTCAAGCTTGCCGTTGCGAAAAGGGTGGTCGTTCCGTTGACTGTGCGTAACAGTCCGGGCATAGCTATCACTCCCTCAATACGAATAATGTGTGATCTCCCACAACATATTCGGAACCGATAGACTTGGAGTGGGGGAATAACTAGAGGGGCCAGTAAATTAAGCCTTCTTGGCTGTTTCCGGATGTGAAATTTCGACGACATAGGTATTTGTCCACTCCGAACACTCCTTTAGCACTTTGATGGTGTATACACCATCAAAGTGCTAAAGGAGCATGATCATGCCGGGTTTATTTCGAACGATCGGTGGAACGACTTCCATGACGGCCGCAGCTAGCTTGAAGTACAAAGAGGCGGGCATTTTAAGCGCAACGTTGGGACTGGTGGTTAATCAACAGCGCGGCGTGTTTGATTTTCTGCTGAACATTACGCAAAACGCATGCAACTTGGCCACGATTAAGCTTCGGTCGCTGAACCCTACGCAGAGCAGGCTCACCGCTTCCTTTGGCAAGCAAGTCAAAGGGATAACCAATGCGAATATACATCAGTGGGCATTCGGCTGACTGAGTTACCTGAATGAATCCGCGATCTTACAGAGATGCGGGATCTTGAAATTTTTGAGCATGATCTTTATCGTCTACCGGAGGGGTTGTACGAGTTAAGAAAGCTTGAACGAAAGCATCCTTGTCCAAACATGGAGTTACTCATAGATAAGGTAAATTCCGATAGGAAAGAAATATTGAAAAATTTAATGACATTTTATTTACACGACTTATCCGAATTCAGTAGATTTGCAATTAGTCAGGCACAAACCAACACTCCAGCCGTAAAATTTTTGTCTATGTAGCATATGGAGTAGTTCCTTATGAAAAAGAAGAAATTGAGGATGGAATAAAGGTAGTATATCAATACTTCAAAACACATTCATCATTCAACTAACGGAGAACGATAGCAATAAAACAGCGGCAGTCTAGACTTTATTTTCTCATCCATGCTGCAGCTGTTTCTTTTATTGGGGTCAGTCTAATACTTATTTTTACGAAGTCTGACGAGATTGTAATTCGAAAAGACGCGTGGGATCAACTCATCCAGTCTAAATACTTTATTTTCTTTCAACACCAACTTAGGCAGTTTCGATGACACCCCATAAAGGGTTTTAGGAATAGACGTGGCAAACCCGCTTCTATAGGAGTTGGATGTTGATGGTAAGAAGCCCCGATTTCAACTTGTGCTATAAGTAAATGGGGGAGGTTCACTATGATCGAAGTGTTGGTTATTGTATTATGGATAATAGAACGACTTGCCTCAATAGGATATAGAAGCCTTTATGGAATTCGAGGTGTTAGATGGCAAGTTCACTCATTAAATAGGAGGATTACATGGCCTGGAGCAAATTGAAACAACTTCTGGAAAGCTTTCTCTGTCCTGCGCTATATGGAAGGTTTGAATACCGCGCAACCAGCTACCGTTATTTACCTGATAAAGCAGGACTTTGTTATATTGCGGTAGATAAAAAGAACGTACTCAATATGAGTGATATAACTACCTTAATCAGATGGTATCATACGGAGCTGGAAATAAAGAATGATCCAGATATCCAAATTCCTATCAACAATGAAGAAATTGAAGCTGTCAGAAAAGATACCAAGGGGATAGTTCCGGAGGATCGTCTCAAAGTAATTGCAAGAAATAGAAAAATATCAGAATATGCAAAGGAGCTTTTATTAGAACAGTCAGCATTAAGTAAATCTAATTTTATTGTTGTAGCAAATAAGTTTTTATCTATTTCTATAGAGGAAAGCCTAGAGAGCAATGATATCTTATTGAATATTTTAGCTTTGGTGGACAGAAGAGTTGGAAAAAAGCGAATTTTAAACATGACCGAGAAGATGAAGTTAAAGCATCCAATTGTGCAGTATTTTTATGAGCTACGGCTTAGCACGTTATGAATGTTAATAAATAGTGTTTATTATCAAAATGCGACAGTTACATGCTGGAATTTAATATTTATCCCCCAACCCCCTAAACGCTACTACATCGAAACAACAAAAATATATCATAATTCACTATTCGGTATTAACATTTTCTAGTCCTAAAACCGACGGGCTACGGCAAAACGACTCTACTAAGTGAATCATACAAGTGAATACACACATGGGGAGAGTGGGTCATTTCACTCTTTTTTTTTGAGTTTGACGCGGAAAGGAGTAGTTGTCGGAAATTAAAGTAAATAGATGTATCTGTTTATGAAGCAATCATAATGTATCAATACACTCGTGCATTCCCATTCGGTTTGCACTGAACTGATGGCATGGAATGAGCAATTGGAAAGCGGGAATTAAAAATACAACAAGAGTGTCATCACTATTTATACCGATTCATTATGTTAACGGGCAGGATAATGGATAACAATCTGCCTAAATTACATTAATATTATTTTGAAACAATATCTCAATATATTCGTCTAATTAGAAATTGATCAATAAAGAATCGAGCAGTAGAAAAGGAAGATAAGGGGAAAAAATGAAACTAAAATCTAGTATATTACTTTTTTGTACTCTAAGTTTGTTACTTACAGGATGTTATGAAGGCAAAGTTGATGCAATTAATGAACCAAACGAAATTATCAAGACTACAGCATTGGATCAGCAAGTTACTGTAAAACCAGTAGAAAAGCCCTTAACGCTGGATGCAGAATTTTTGGAAAACGTTAAAAAAGGATATATTCCAGGAATAGAGTTTGGGCTAACTACCAATTTAGACAATATAAAATCCAAATGGGGAGAACCGCAAGAGAGAAGAATATTGGGCTTTGAACCTAATGACAAGGCTTACCGTTGGAAAAATTACCAGTACCATTACCTAAAGCTGGACAATCAAAATGAACGAGCGTATAGAATGGAAATATCTGGGAATGTATTACCATATTCACTAACAGATGTAATTAATATGCTCGGTAAACCGAATACAGACAAATTAGATACTGACGGGAACCATTATATTGTTTATCTTATCGGTTACAATACATTATCATTTCACGCGGAAACAAAAACATCTTCTATAAAATATGCTTCACTTAACATAAACCAGCCCGAAATAGACTTTGAAAAGTATCAGAAAGAAAAACTGTAGCTGTACATTAAACAGCGCAATGACTTAAAATTTTATTAAGAAGCAGATTCTATTTTTTCAGACACAACATCTACTTTTTAAATAAAACGTTTTTTCACTGATTTTATAAAATATAGTAAACCGTTTTTACAATGACGATTGTGGTACTGACAGGTGGTATAACCGACGAGACAGCTGTATTTAAAGCAGAAGTATAAAAAGAGGTCTGGGGGTTTTCTATGAAACTCTCCCAGCCACTTACTTTTAAATGAAATTAGTAAAAAGAAAAGATGTAAACCATACAAAGTATTGGCTTACTCTTTTTTTAATTGAATCCTGTAAAACAGTTTAAATCATCTTCACTCCGTGGCGCTCAAATGCTGCAGCTTCTAGAATTGACATCCCTTGACTCTCGGCAACTTGAGCCAGTTTGTCCGAAACTTGCGGTGCAAAATGCTTCGCAGGAGCAGCATAAGACATTTCCCTTGCGCGCGCAGAGTTTCTGCGTTGGAACGGTCCCCAGATAGCAAAGGTTTTGCCCGGGCTTTGAATATTGACAAAAAGAGTGTTTCCGTCAGGTGAGAAGATAGGTCCTGCCAATTCAGATCCACTTAGACGGTTGTGGGCAAAAGGATAGATTTTGCCTTCTGGTGTAATCCCCATAATTCGATCATCACCTGAACCATCTTCTGCAAACCAAAGGTCGCCCCACGGAGTCATGCAAATATTATCTGGATATTCCATGTCATTTGCATCCCTTCCCTCATAGAAAAGCTCCAAGGTATTGGTTGCTGGGAAATAGCGGTAAACGCGTCCAAGTTTTTTGTCACCGGCAGAGGTGTCATCGAACCAGAAGACACCCGCTTGGAAGAACGCTCCCTCTAGTCTACTGAATTCAATACAGCCTTGTGCCTTGGCATCCTCGCGGCAGAGATGAGGATCTAGTTCCTTCCAAACAATCTGAAATTTTTGTCCTGTTTTAAATGTGCTTGCTGCTGGATCAGTTACCGCTTCAATCGCTGCCGCATAAAGCTTTCCGCCTTTTTGTAACGCACCCGGATTTTGGCTCTTGTCATTTGGGATAAAACGGTATAGGTAACTTGGGCTAGCATCCTCGGTTAAGTATACAAATCCTGTCGCTGGGTCAATCGCGCAGGCTTCATGAGAAAAGCGTCCCATATCCTTGATTGGGGTTCTGGACATTTCGTTCTCCGGCTGCTGCGGGTCCACTTCGAATACGTATCCATGTGTCGCGGAACGTGTTTCTTCACAAGTCAGCCAGGTACCCCAAGGTGTCGCTCCTCCGGCACAATTTCGGATTGTACCTGAAGAGGTTACATATTCTTTGATGACTTCTCGATTTGGACCAACAACTATAGCTGTTGTACCACCTATAGCGGCAGGATTATAAGGGTTGATTCCAACTACCGGATTGGCTCCGCTTGTCCCTAATTCATGATTGCGAACAAGAATGGTTGTATTGTTAGGTCCTTCAAAAGCTGCCATTCCATCAAAGGCTCCAGGGATTTTTTCGCCGTTTGTCAGCTGACCACCCTCTTCGGAAATAATTTTGTAATGAAAACCCTCTGGAAGATCAAGAATACCGTTTGGATCCGGTACTAAAGGACCATACCCGCCAAAGCCGCTGGTTGGATTATTGGTTGTATCCGCAGATGTTTTTGAACCGAGTGCTAATACTCCAGTCGATCCAAGGGTAAGAGCAAGTGTGCCCATTCCTCCCGCTTTTAAGAAATCTCTCCTATTCATGCCATTATTAGATGTTTGACTACTCATAAAGTACATGTCTCCTCACCAATAATTTTTTAAATCTAGTAATAGTTTAAATGGCAATTGTTAAAGAAAAACCTGAGTTTTGTAAAACTCCAGTAATCAATCAGTTAAGAAAATGTAAAAAAGAAATTTTGGAAAGTAAATGCCCTACTAGAAGAGCAACCCTTATAAAAAAATGTTGAAAGCTACCCAAGAACACTCGTCCCTATCAAATTTACTAAACCGAGAATTCAAACAAGATATCCCAGGTAAGGTACTACTTACTGACATTACTTATTTATATTGCGGAAAGGGACAAAAGACTTATTTGTCCACTATTAAGGATAGTTCAACGAATGAAATATTGGCTTATAACGTTTCAAATGGACATACGCTAGATTTAGCTACGGATACATTGATAGAATTAAAGAAAAATAGACGATTAAAGTTTGCAGAAGGAGCCTTTATTCATTCAGATCAAGGAGTACACTATACTAGTCCCACTTTTCAGCGGCACGTAAAAAACTAGGGCTAGGACAATCAATGTCAACCAAGAGGAAACTTTTGGGATAACGCTCTACAAGAGTCTTTTTGGCCATTTTAAAGATGAGGCATAATAAAACCGTGTAATTCTTTAGAAGAACTCAAAACGGAAATATGAACTACTATAACAATTTCAGATGTATCCATTAAGGTAAATGGTTGAACTAACGGAAACTATAGTTCAATAAAAGAGCAATTTTATAGAAGTGAAGGTGAGTGTTTGAAAAAAATATTGAGTTTAGAAATACTTCTGTACTTCTTGCTATAACAATTAGAATTAGCTCAAGTACCTGTTGAAACTCTGATCTCTTTCCCATTGTTGAGTGCTGAATATACCATGGAAAAAGAAAGAAAGGATGATAATCTTGAATGATCTTGCTCATTTTATATTGTTTGTAACTTTTGGGATCATGCAGAACGAAAGTTCAATCAATAAGGGCTGCCAAGAGGTGGCTCTTTGCTCCGCTAACGAGCAGAATTCTTAAAGAAGGTAGATGGAAATATTTATTGAAATTATATGTAACTTAAATGAAAAGAGGGGCTTTAATGGTCTTATTACAGTATGAAGATTGGCAACCGCATTGGCAAAAGTTATTTGAAAAACTTGATAAGGAAAGCTATAGTAATTTGACCACTGATGAAAGAATTTGGTACAACGTAAGAGGTGTCATTGATAGTATCAGCGACGGTGGAATCATTAGTTTTTATTACAATTCTGGTGCTGATACAATGGAAGATACATTGGAAGACCTGTATAAAATTAACGCCTCACAAGTAGTTGACCAATTAAAAAAAGTGAATTTATTATTTCCAAATGGCAAAACACCCCAAAATATTGATGAAAGAAATGAAGTAATTAATTCATGGAATGATGGAGAACACGATCACTTATTTGAATTATTTGAAACGCTAGACAATCAGTTCTATAACGAACTCAGTGAGGACTTGGAAACGAAGTTAAAAACTGTTGTAAAACGAATTATACAAACTTGACCATTCAACTAACGGAAACGATAGCTCCATAACATCAAGACGAGGCTGCTGCGGGATTAAAACGGCAGCCTCGTTGAAGTTACGGGAGAATGTTTTAATAAACAGAAACTTTCCGTTGTCCAGTTTTTTTCTGCGATGTATTCTAAAGGTATCCTTTAGAAAGCGAGTGATTATCGTGAAAAATATTAAATATGTTGGCAACGCAATTATTTTTGAGGTGCGGAAGGGATAATCACTAGCAGTGTTCTCTTCCGTGCAAAGCCCAAATTACGGAGGGAGAGCATATATGTCTTTCAGTAATTACGGTGAACTATGCACAGAGGTCTATGACCTAACCAAGAAAATTGGGCAATCATTAGGCGGAGACATTGAGTATTATCGCGAAAAGCTTAAGCATTGCAATGGGCGCATTCTGGAGGCCATGGTTGGCTCTGGACGTGTGATCATTCCTCTTCTTGAATTGGGCTTGATTGTAGACGGCGTGGATTATTCCCCGCAAATGTTGGCTTCATGCCGAAGTCGTTGTGAAGAACGCGGACTAACTCCCAACTTATATGAGGCAAACTTACAAGAACTTTCTTTGCCGCACAAGTATGAGGCAATCATCATTCCCGCGGGCTCATTTTTGTTGATTGAACAACGGGAAGAGTCGTTGCAGGTTTTACACCGATTGTACGATCATTTGGAATCAGGCGGGCAGTTGATCCTCGATTTGTTCTTGCCAGACAACAAATACAACAATTCCGAGCTTGGAAGATGGGGAGGATTCGTAACATACCACTTGCCTAACGGTGATATAATCACGATGGAAAGCAAGTGCATTGAAGCTGATTTATTCTTTAATCAATACCGAGTAAGTTACTTGAAATATAAAAAGTGGCGTAATGGGACATTAGTCCAAACGGAACTGCAGCGTTTTGCATTGCGCTGGTATGGAGTTGAGGAATTTAAATACGTCCTTGAGAGCGTTGGGTTTTCAAATGTAATCGTTTTCGCAGATTTTGACGATGAAAAAAAGCCGACCGGCGGTAATCAGAGATTTATCTATCAAGCTGTTAAATCATAATTAAGAAAGCCCCCTGTACAAGATGGTCAAAGACCCCAAATTGTAGACAATGAAAAAAAGCCCTATGCTGCAAGCTGGCGCCGATATTCTATCGGTGTCAGCTTGTTTAGCTAACTGTAATCCTTGATCGCTATGAACGATCACTCCAGTCACGTCTTTGTGTTGTTTAAAGGCCTTGTCAAACGTCTTTAACACTAACTCGTTGTCGTTACGATGGCTGATGTGAAATGCGACTATGTCGTTGCCGTATAGATCCTTGATGGCCGACAAATATAGTCGCTGATCTCCCACACGGTACGGTGTGACGTCGGTAACCCATTTGTCATTCGGCTTACCTGCCGTGAAATCTCTATTTAACAAGTTTTTAAAGTATGCATATTTATATCATTTACTTACCAAAAGGAGAGTGCTTGTGCGTATAAATAAGGAAGTAAAAAAAGCCTATATCGATTAGGCTTTTTAACTTATTATCCTATACGTCAATCTCCTGATACATCTGAATGAAATGAAATAATTGAAATTGGAGATCAATTACAGAAAGTAAGTATTAATATTTTAGGATAAAGGTAAAGTTTTTGCAGCTTATTTAGTCTAAGTGGTTTGGGATTGTATGGAAGATTGCCCGTTCCGAGAAAGTTTTCGGGCATATTTCCTAACCCAAGGAATAACCCAGTAATCCCCGCCGAAGCGACCCGCGTTCATCCCCGCTGCCAAGAGGAAAAATTGGATGAGGATCAGGTTCGGATTGAGGCTAATCGTCCCGGCAAACAAAAAATTGAAGTTCATGAAGATGCCCATGAATGCCGCGAACGTGGTGAGAGTACCTGTGATCAAGCCAAGACCAACGAGAAACTCGCCCCATGGGATCAGGAAATTAAAAACATCCACATTCGTCAGGGTGAAATCTTGAAGGAAGTCCCCGTACCATTGTTGAACAATAGGCTTTTCTCCACCCGCTTTGGCAATCGCTCCCTTCATAAATCCGGAAGCATCGAACGGCTTGTCGCTGGATAATTTTCCCCACCCGGCTGAGATGAATTTCCATCCCACATACAGCCGTAACACAGTCAAGAGTCCTGCCGCCGTCATACTGTTTCGCAACCAATTCATCATGAAAAATCCCTCCAAAATACGTATTTGGTCATCATTATTCGACCAGAAAAGAATTGTGCACTGTTTGCAACTTTGTTAAACCACTCCCCCTATGTTTCCCTATGGAATAACTTTAAACATAGGTACACATTTTTGCATTAGGGAAACTTTTGATGATTTTAATATACGCTGAAGAAAGGTTTTTGTAAACCGAAATTTACTCGCGGCAACTCCTATTTTTGTTCATTCAAGTAACGGGCAAGTTTAACGCAACTTTCTGACTGCTGGAGGAGTCAATAAAGATGTTAAGAAATAGAGATCATCAGAGCAGGTGGATAATTTGAAACGTTTACTCTCCCTGATAATGGCTTTTACAATGGTCTTCTTTTTTTCAAATGAACAAGATGTTAAAGCTTTGTCGTGCGTTGATGTGGGAAGTCCCCAAGCAGCTTTAGAAATGTTTGGTGGAGCTGTTTACGGTGAAGTTAAGCAAATAAAGGTGGACTTGAAGCAAGAGGGGTTTTCGGGGACAAAAGAGAAAATTAGATATATTTTAGTTGAAGTTGAACGAAGTTGGATTACTGAAGTTGATTCGCAAATTATTGTAGCAACTGATTACACCTGGGGCTATGAATTCAAGGAAGGGAATAAATACTTAATATACATTAGCGAAGTGGATGGCGAATTAAGCAGCAGTTCGTGCAGCACGACAATTGAAATAAGGCAACCCTACGCAAGTAACTGAACTGTTCGGTGAAGGATTACGACCAATACTACAAGTAAACGTAGAACACAAGATGTGGTTTATGTTTGAACAGGATATTGATGTGTACATTGTTGTAGTTGCATTAGTGTTCGTAGTGATCGCTGTCCGTTTCATGAGAGCAAGTAAGAAAAAAGGTTAAGGGTACGAATAGCAAACATTGCGCTAACGGGTACGATGCTTCATAAACAAATTGTAAAAGAAGAAAGCGGCGGGATATTTCCAGCCGCTTCTTTGTACATAATAAAAAAGGATACGTTCAGGTTTAAGATGATTATAAAGATTGACGTCGACACAATATGTGTATATACTCATATTTATGAGAGAACATAATTCAACTTCAGATTTTTCAGGGACGACCGATTATACAGCAGAGTGCGCTTGCTTGAATTTAAGAAAAGCGTCCCGGTTCATTACCAGTTTATATGATGAATATTTAAGACCAGTCGGGCTTCGGGCAACCCAATTGTCTGTCCTTATGGCACTTGAACAGGCCGGGTCTGTCACCATTACATCTCTCTCCGAAATACTTCTGATGGATAGGACCACATTGCCACGGGATCTCAAGCCGCTTGAGAGACAGGGCTGGGTGTCGATCACGGAAGGGGAGGATCGCAGGAAACGATTTATTGCTCTGACACCCGACGGCCGGGACCTGCTTAAGCGTACGCTGCCGTTATGGGAACAGGCGCAAATCCGTATTCGAGACTATATGGGCGATGACCCTTATAAAGGTTTGCTTGGTCAATTGTCTGATATCGTTAAGCTGAATAGGCGAGATTAATTTTTTTTCACCTAAAAGGTGTATATACACTTAATGAGAAAGGATAGATGAAAGTGGCCGATATGAAAAAACATCCAACAGTTGTGCGTTACTACGAATCCTCTGCGCAATCCGCCACTCTTGACAACGAAACGCTTGATTATGAGTGGATACGTGAATTGTGTCTTGAGGCCGGAGCTGACGATGTCGGGGTTATATCCATTGAACGCTCCGAATTGGATGATCAGCGTGATGACATTCTGTCCGTATTTCCGCATGCTAAGACGATGATCAGTTTCGTTGCCAGAATGAATCGAGAACCGATCCGCACACCAGCGCGATCCCTTGCCAATATTGAATTTCATCATACCGGCGATAAGGTAGCTGAGACAGCCCATCATATCGTGTCCGCGTTGGAAGCGAGAGGAATACGGGCTTTAAATGCAGCAATGGGTTTCCCGATGGAGATGGATAAGTTTCCCGGCAAGACCTGGGTCGTATCGCTCAAGCCTGTTGCCGTTGCGGCAGGGTTAGGCCATATGGGCATCCATCGCAACGTGATTCATCCGAAATTCGGAAACTTCATTCTGCTTGGCGCCGTTATGATCGATGCCCGGGTCAACAAGGAAGACCGGCCGATTGACTACAACCCGTGTCTGGAATGCAAGCTTTGCGTATCTGCCTGCCCTGTGGGCGCGATCGGTGCGGACGGACAATTTAATTTTTCTTCATGCGCTACGCACAATTATCGTGAGTTTATGGGCGGTTTCAGCGACTTTGTGGAAACGGTCGTGGACAGTAAGAACTTCAAAGAGTACCGGAATGAAGTACCGATAACCGAAACGACTTCCTGGTGGCAAAGTTTGAGTTTCGGGGCTAACTACAAAGCGGCTTATTGTTTATCGGTTTGTCCGGCGGGCGATGATGTGATCGGGCCGTTTCTGAAAGACCGTAAAGGGTTCATGAATGATATATTAAAGCCGTTGCAGGCCAAAGAGGAGACGATCTATGTAACCCCGGGCTCCGATGCGGAAGCGTATGTCATGAAACGTTTTCCCCATAAAACGGTAAAACGCGTCGGGAATGGACTCAGGCCGAACACGATCCGCCTTTTGATCACCCTGATGCCTCATGCATTCCAGCCGAAGCAGGCGTCGGGTTTAAACTGCACCTATCATTTTACTTTCACCGGAGATGAAACGAAACAAACAACAATCGACATCCGTGACAATAAGCTCCAGATTAGGGACGGTTTTCACGGCAAGCCGGATATTCAGATTACGGTGGATAGCAAAACGTGGCTTAAGATCGTGGCGAAGGAAAAAAATGTGGCTGCGGCATTGTTGACAAGAAAACTTCGGATCAAAGGGAACCCCAAATTGTTGATGAAATTTGAGAAATGCTTTGCTTAATAAGAGTGTGTATACACTATTATGCATAGTGGGATTGAATCCGATGCATTATTGGAGAAAGAAGGCAATCATTGGTGGTTCGATGAGAAGCATGAAAAAACATTCAAAACCGAAGGCGGCGAACGATATGCCTATCTCACAAACCATTGATCAATTAGCGATCGATATGATTTAAGTTGAAGGTTGTCGATCGACGCTTTGAACCACGCCGGGCACATTCGTTCGAGCGGAATCAATCATTTATAGAGAAAGGATTGATTTTTATGAAAATGGATTCCAACACAATTCTTATAACGGGTGGAACATCCGGGATTGGATTCGAGCTTGCTACTCAGCTCGTTCAGCTTGGGAACACCGTAATTATTACCGGGCGGGATCAGTCCAAGCTGGATCTAGCAAAAAAGAAACTTCCATACGTTTACACATTTCAGTGTGATGTAAGTGATCCAAAGGCCATTTCCGACCTTTTTGAAAAAGTAACCAGTCAATTTCCAGAACTGAATTTTCTGATCAATAACGCTGGGGTTATGCGTAAATTGAACTTTCATACCAAAGAGGTTGATTTAGAGGATATCAGTAGCGAGATTGAAATTAACCTCAGCGGTTCGATCCGGATGGTGAACCAATTCTTATCGCATTTAAAGGCGAAGAAATCCTCTGCGATTATGAATGTCTCATCCGCACTTGCATTTGTTCCTTATCCGGTATTGCCGGTATATTGTGCGACGAAAGCCGGTATTCATTCTTTTACACAATCACTGCGAATGCAGCTAAAAAATACGAATATTAAAGTGTTTGAATTAGCGCCTCCAACTATTCAGACCCCTTTAATTAAAGCTCTTGATGGTTACGAGATCAAAGGCGTAAAGCCAATGGATGCCGGTAAGATGGTTAGGTACGCAATCAAGGGTTTGGAAAAGGATCGCTTTGAGATCCTGCCGGGCCAGAGCAGTGCGCTGAAGTTTATGAGTCGTGTTGCACCTCAGTTTATTTTAAATCAGATGAGTAAAACCGTTGATAAAATGCTGGCTCAAACCAAGAGTTAACTATACGGAACTGTATTCACGCATCGGTCCATTCGGGCCTAGATGCCAGAAGTCGATTAAGCTAACGGAGAACGTTAGTTGAATAAAACTGCGACAGTCTAGGACTTTATTTTCCTGTCCATAACTGTCGCTGTTTCTATTTCAGGGTCAGTCTAATACTTATTTTACGGGACCTTACGTTCTAAATATTAAAATGGCCGCCTAGGATCGGCAAGGTCAGTCTAATACTTTGTTTTCCTTCTACACCGACGCAAGAACCGCGGCTGCGGTATGCAGAAAACAGTAAGTAAAAAGTAGTGCTTTTGGAGAAAGTATGGTATAGTAAATTCAATAACTGTAATATTTTACATGACAGTTTAAGTGGCAAGGCTTATGAAATCAGAATTTATTCATAATGGAGGTAATGCTAAAATGAATAATCAAAAAATCCAACCTGCCTCCAAGCTAGGACCTTTATTCGAGTCCTCCAAGCTTGGAACTTTGAACCTAAAGAACCGGGTCGTCATGGCTCCAATGACGAGAGCTTTCTCTCCAGGAGGAGTGCCGGGTCCTGATGTGGCCGCTTATTACCGTCGCCGTGCTGATAACGGTGTTGGGCTTATTATTACGGAGGGTACTCTGATCAATGATCCGGCTGCCACCAATAATCCGAATATTCCGAATTTCCATGGGGAGGAAGCGCTAAAGGGTTGGGCTCGCGTCGTCGCGGAAGTACATGAAGCCGGCGGGCTGATTATGCCGCAGCTATGGCATATCGGCACGGACCGTAAGGTAGGAGCCGTTCCGAACCCGGAGGAGCTGCCGATCGGACCTTCAGGCTTGGATCTCGCGACCGGGGAAAAAGTCAATGAGCCGATGAGTCAGGAAAGGATCGATTCCGTTGTTGCCGCTTACGCACAAGCGGCGGCGGATGCCAAACGGATCGGCTTTGACGGGATTGAGCTTCATGGCGCCCACGGCTATTTGATCGATCAGTTTTTCTGGGAGAGAACGAACCAGCGCACCGACAGCTATGGCGGAGACCTTGTGAAAAGAACCCGTTTTGCGGCTGAAATTATTGCGGCTTGCCGTCGCGCGGTAGGACCCGATTTCCCTATCCTACTACGGATATCGCAATGGAAATCAAGTGATTACGAGGCGAAATTGGCAGCCAATCCGGATGAACTGGCCAAATTCCTTGCGCCGCTTGTAGAAGCGGGTGTTGATGTATTTCACTGCTCGACCCGCCGCTTCTGGGAACCGGAGTTCGCCGGTTCCCACCTGAATTTCGCAGGCTGGGTTAAAAAATTAACCGGCAAACCTACAATCACTGTGGGCTCCGTAGGTCTGGATAATGAGTTTCTATCTTCGTTTAGAGGGGAAAACGCAGGTACGGCGAACGTGGATACCTTGACCGACAAGCTTAACAATAGAGAGTTCGATCTGGTTGCAGTCGGCCGTGCGCTGCTGGTTGATCCGGCATGGGCGGCTAAGGTCCGCGATGGCCGGCTTGACGAGCTGAAGCCTTTCACCCCTGAAGCGCTGCGTTCGCTATCTTGATTCTGCTGTAATTCTAACCTTTTGTTTATATGATTGGGCACTCCGAGTTAGTGGGAGAGCCTGTTTTTTTGTTTGACGACTTAACATGTGTTATAGCCATTCCTGCAATTGGCGATAGCGGGCGGAATTGATCGGTGGCCTTTTCAGAACTAACGGGCAGGATAATACGGTAAGTTAGTGAATTTATTATTATGGAATCTTGCTGGAATTTCTCTAAAGAGTGGTGAGTAAAGTCATGGATCTAAACAATTTCTTATGTAAAATCTTTATTGATACTGATGTACAATACGAGTATTTTAGAACGCAAGCTGCGCTATTCTCAGTTCGCCATCTATTATAATTGAAAGAGCATGACTTTTGGCATAGAGCATGAAATTTATCATGCTTTAGCGATCAAATGTTGTGCTCTTTTTGATGTAAAGACATGACTTTCCACAGGTTTGCATGCGCGCTATTCTTGTTAAAATCTAAGTAATGAAAACAAAAGAAGGATAGGCGTGAAAATACTTGGCTTAACGGTTCGATTCGTCCTTGTGGTTGTTGTTATTACATTAGTGGTTGGAACTTTGTATGAAGTAATTTGTTTTCTGAACTATTAAGAGACTAGGGTGTACGCTATCCAAATATGTACCGCGGAGGTGTAAGGGAACATGAAGGTAACAAACCGCAAATTAATGGCGCTGTCCATAATTCTACTTGTCTTTCTTGGTTACTCCTTTTTCAGTTCAAATCACAAAAAAGACATCGTGAAAGCTCAAGATGCGATGACAACAACGAATGAAATTTCGAACACGCCAGACGAAACGGCTATTTTTGCAGGTGGCTGCTTCTGGTTGATGGAAGAGGTATTTGAGAAGCTTGATGGTGTGTTAGGCGTTGAAAGCGGCTATACGGGAGGCCATAAAGAAAATCCTACTTATGAAGAAGTGGGGTCTCAAACTACGGGACATCTCGAATCGGTGGAAGTTCGATATAACCCGAATCAGATTTCGTATGATAAACTACTGCAAATTTTCTGGCGAAACGTTGATCCAACGGACGCAGAGGGACAATTTGCTAATCGCGGCAGCGAATATCAAACCGCCATATTTTATAAAAACAATGAACAAAAGGAGTTGGCTGAGGCGTCCAGAGATGCTTTAGTAGCTTCAGAAAGGTTCAAAAAACCGATTATAACGAAGATTGAATCTGCATCGACGTTTTACAAGGCGGAAGCAGAGCATCAAAACTTTTTCAAGAATAACCCGATCAGTTTCAAAATCAATTTGCTCGGCTCCGGCCGCGATGCAAGCTTAGAAAGAATCTGGGGGAGTGACAGAAACGTGAACATTCAAAAAGGTTTTAATAAGGAAGAAAAGCTGAAAACGCTGACCAAACTCCAATATGAGGTCACTCAACATGGGGTGGACGAAGAGCCATTTAACAACGAATACTGGGACAACAACGAGCAAGGCATTTACGTGGATATCGTTTCCGGCGAGCCGCTGTTTAGCTCGAAGGACAAATTTGATGCAGGTGTAGGCTGGCCAAATTTCACAAAACCACTGGAGCCCAACAATCTGATTGTGAAAAATAGCTATGGCTTTGTGTCTGTAGCTCCCGAGGTTAAAAGCAAGAATGCCGATTCATTTCTTGGCCACAAGTTCAATAACGGTCCCAAACCAACGGGAGTACGATACTGCATTAATTCAGCGGCTTTAAAATTTATACCGAAGCATGAACTTGAAGAAAGAGGCTACGGTGCGTATGTCCAGCTTTTTGATGAACAGTCATGATGAGTTCGATTTTCATAAACCAAAAACAGCTTTCGAAATTTGATTTACTCCATTTACGGTAGAGTAGTTAAACCAGCTATTGGAGTTGGAACAAATTTAGAGCAACTGTCGCCGCATAATTTGCCGCATGCTTGGAAGGTGCGATGGGTACTATATTTAAGGATGCGAGTGGTTATGTACTAGCCATGAATATGAGCATCGCTATCAGAGGGCATATAAATCAGAGTGGTTGTGGAAAGCGTTCGCGGAAGCCCATCTAGTTTGCCTTATGCCAAAGCAACCCGTGGTAATATCGAATTAGTACCGAACGCAGTTGGTTTATCAGCGCACAAAAAGTATAAAATAATCCAGTAATAAAAGGAGAGTTTCGGAAATGGTAAAAATGGAAAAGAAATTGTATACGGCTACTGTAAACGTTAAAGGCGGAAGAGATGGCAAAGCTGTTTCCAATGATGGCAATCTTAACTTGGACTTGAGATATCCTAAGGAATTAGGGGGTAACGGAGCTGGAACAAATCCAGAACAACTCTTCGCTGCAGGATTTGCCGCATGCTTTGAAGGTGCGATGGGTACTATTCTTAGAAAAAAGAATATTAAAGCGGAAGGTATAACAATCGTTTCTAATGTTACGCTTGGCAAGGATGCGAGCGACGGCTATGTACTAGCCATGAATATGGACATCACTATAAGTGGCGTAGAAACAAGCGTGGCTGAGGAAATCGTCGCGGAAGCCCATCTGGTTTGCCCATATGCTAAAGCAACCCGTGGCAATATCGAAGTAGTAACAAACGTAGTTGGTTAATCAGCACTTACTTCGTCGTGATACATATTGATCCATACGTGTATCCGGTTTTGGTTGTGATTACTTTCACGGTTTATGCAGCAATTTTCTGGGTCGTTCGATACGTTAAACGAAAGAACCTGTAAGCTTTCGATGAATGAATCAATGATTCGTTACGCTAACGGAGAACTATAGGCTGAATAACAAAAGGTCAGTTTGCTTTTGCAGACTGACCTTTTGTTATTGTTTTCTTATCAGGGGGATCGCTATTCATGAAGGCCCTGTCTCACTTTGCACTATTTGTAAGCACCCGTGCTGATAGCAGGTACTTACTTGAATTTCTATTTCCCAAGGAGCCTCATAACTGACGCCAAGAAACTGATTGCCTTGGTAAATGGCGATTGCAAATGGGGGTTCACCCAGCTCATTCTCAAGCGTAGGATATACAAGAACGTTTTGTTTCCCAGTAGGAAGAGAACGACCTAGGAATGGCGTATAGCGGTATTGAATTGGATCCACACCCGGCTCGATTTTACTTAAAAACCAATCTGATGCTATCAGTCTTTGATAAAACCCGTCCATGAATGGATTCTCCCCGATATCGTACACGTAATTTCCGTTCGTTCGAACCGCCTGTGATCGGCTGAAGTTAAAGTATGTGATGGCTTTAACCTGAGGAAACAATCGCGGCAGCAAACCGTACATGTACCCCAACTGGCTTTCCGCCCAGCTCCAGTAAGCTTTGTTAGTGGGTAAATACGTGTGAGCAATAGCTCCCTCTGAAATCATAATAGGCTTATGACGATAGCGGTCGTAGAGAGGGGCGAAGGTATCGATAACGGTGCCCTTTAGCTGTTCTTGACCTGCTGAGAAGGGGGTGCTATACAAGGGAAAACCGACCCAGTCCACGTAAGAGTCCCCTGGATAGTAGTCATCGATCGTATCCGGCGGCCAGAAATTAGGAGACCACACCATAGCTACATTTGGAGCATCTTCGGCCATAATGTCGTGAATAAGACGGAATTTCTCAATATATTTCTGGGGTTCTCCGTGCCATGGCACCCATGCTCCGTTCATCTCCGAAGCATACCGTAGGAAGATCGGAATGCCGGAGGCCTTGGCTTCACGTGCGAAACGGCGGACGTATTCGTCATCCTGCACGTCATCTATGCCGTAGCGCGGTTCCCAACCAATCTGGAGTGCACCGTCAAGCGCCTTCACTCTTTCGGCAGTCCGAGCGGGGAAATATGTGTTCGTATCGGTCTGCACCTTCCGCCATCCAACATAAGCCAAGTAAAGAGCGTGCTTGCGTCCGTATACGTCTTCAATCTTCGTAACATCATAGCCGACCCTGCGATCTGCCCCGAGCATGCCGATATACGATATCATGGTCAAATTTTTAAAGCTTCGATACAAGTTAATGCCGTACATCTATTCTCTGGAGGCGCTATTTCTCATAGAGGCATTTGACTTCCGGGAAGATGTGCAATCGCATAACGTAGACGATCAATTCATGTTCGGACCAGCACTTCTAGTTTGCCCAGTCACAACAGCGATGTATTACGGTCCGGAATCCCGTAAGCTTCACGGCGTAAGCAAGTACCGCAACGTCTACCTTCCCGTCGGCGATTGGTACGATTATTGGACGGACGGGCGTACGGAGGGCGGAAGGACAATAAAATCCAAAGCCAACCTAGAGACGATGCCGCTATATGTCCGTGCAGGATCCATCGTTCCGCTGGGAACGAATATCCAGTATGCTGACGAACATCCGGCAGGGGATATTCGTTTGAAGGTTTATCCCGGCAAGGATGCTATATTCATCTTTTATGAGGATGAGGGAGACAGTTATGGTTACGAGGAAGGAGCTTTTGTCACAATTGAGATCCAATGGAACGAGGCTTATGGATTGCTGGCGAAGCCGGTCAATGCACGATCTCTTACCATGGTGAGCCACTCACAATCAGGCAAGACGATGTCAGCTAATCCGGGTAACTCCGACAACTTCAGCATGGCCAAGCTGTTCCAAAAGTTTGGCCATGTTATTATTTCTCCGCAAAGTCCGTTATATATACCTGATGAGATCAGATCAAAAATTGACAACGCTTTCTCAAAAATTTTGGCTTACCGGTGAGTACTGCAGGGATGTAGTATGGGATTAAGGGAGGAACGAACATGGAACTAGATACGCAGCTAGCAAGACCTTCAGCCAAAGTAGGTGAGAAAGCGCTTTTATGGAAGCGGTTTAAACAGCAAAAGATGCTTCATTTATTCGTTGGGCTAGGGATGATTTTCTTACTGATTTTTTCCTACACGCCTATGTTCGGCATCATCATGGCGTTTAAGGATTACAGCATCTCATCCGGCATTAAGGGCATTTTCACCAGCGAATGGGTCGGTTTAAAATATTTCGACGAATTCGTAAATGATTACCAATTCGGAACCATCGTTCGCAATACGCTCATGTTGAGCTTGCTGAAGGTAATCTTCACCTTCCCCGCACCGATCATTTTTGCGATCATGCTTAACGAAGTGAAACACATGGCCTTCAAACGATTAGTGCAAACCGTCAGCTACTTGCCTCACTTCATTTCATGGGTTGTCGTCGTCAGCCTCGCCTTCTTCTTCCTATCAGCAGACGTCGGACTTGTGAACAAGGCGCTATTGGGACTTGGTCTCATAGACAAGCAGCTCGATGTTCTGACCAATGCGAACTACTTCTGGGGACTGGCGGTCGGAAGTGCTATGTGGAAGGAGATGGGCTGGTGGACTATTATCTTCCTGGCGGCCATCACGGGCATCAATCCGGCTCTATACGAAGCGGCGCAAATCGACGGTGCCGGGAGACTGGCACGTATCCGCCACATTACGATTCCAAGCATGAAGGGAACGATCATTGTCGTCCTTATTCTCACAATTGGCAGTATTCTCGGCGGTGGTCTGGTCGGCTCGAACTTCGAGCAGGCGTATCTTCTTGGGAACACCATCAACAATCCAACCTCGGAGATTGTTCAGACCTATGCGTTTAAAGTCGGCCTACGGGATGGTCGTTTCTCATACGCAGCAGCCATCGACCTGATCCAATCCTTCATCTCGGTTTTGTTGATCTTCTCCAGCAATTACATCGCCAAGCGAAAGTCGGATTCAAGCCTATTCTAGTGAAAGGAGGAACGTTCGTGCTCCATAACCAAAAACAGAAGGACATTCTTCTAGACAGCATGATTTACGTGGTTCTACTCATCATCATGCTCACCATGTTGTATCCGTTCTACTACGTTCTGATCGTATCGTTCAACAGGGGATCCGATTCGCTTCTCGGAGGCGTATACTTGTGGCCCCGAAGTGTTACTTTAGAAAATTACAAAACATTCTTGGCAGATCCAAAATGGTTTCGCGCTTTTCTGGTTACGGTTTCCCGAACGGTGCTGGGTACTACGCTGGGCGTTCTATTTACATGTCTGGTTGCTTATGGTCTTTCACATCGGAATCTGTTATTCAGCAAATTTTACTTCACGGTTATTATTTTCGCGATGTATTTCTCCGGCGGCCTCATTCCGTACTACGTATTGCTACGCTCGATCGGTTTACTGAATACGTTCGGTGTATATATCATCCCGTCCATGCTCAGTACTTTCTTCCTGCTTATTGCTATCTCGTTCTTCCGTGAGATACCCGGCGAACTGATGGAATCCGCTCACATGGACGGCGCGAGCGAATTTGTCGTTTTTTTCCGGATCGTCCTGCCGGTTTCGATGCCGCTCATCGCGACGATGTCCTTGTTCATGGGCGTAGGTCAATGGAACTCATGGCTGGATTCGGCTTACTTTGTACAATCGGAGAGCCTGCGAACGCTCACATACCGCATGATGGAAATCATCAACAAGTTCAATTCGCCGATGGATGCGCTCGCAGTCGCGAACGGCTCCTCGTCGGGAGTAACGAGCTTCTCGCTTCAGGTGACGGCGATGGTTGTCTCGATAGCGCCTATCGTGTGCATATACCCGTTCCTGCAGAAGTACTTCGTCCAAGGAATCATGCTTGGCTCTGTCAAAGGATGAAAGCTTGCATCGATATTAAAGCATTTGCTTTAATATACAAATCAACAACATTGGAGGGGTCGTCTTGAAAAGAACAAAAGGTTACAAAGTACTTGTCACGGCACTGGCATTTGTACTCGTTCTGATGCTGTTGTCCGCCTGCAGTAAGGTCAATAACAGTGGCTCGAATACAAACCAGGGAGCCGAAAAGAACAACGCGTCTTCCGTGGGGAATTCGGCGGAGGAGCTAACACTGTTTATCGATGCACCATGGTACCCTGTCAAGGAATGGAAAGGTCCGATCGCTGATAAAATCACCGAGAAGACGGGAGTTAAGTTGAAGGTGACAGTAGCAACGGACGACAAGCAATTGCCGCTGATGATTGCATCGGGAGATTTACCGGACTTAGTGTTTACGTATGGAAATGTTAGCCGGCTGTCTGACTCGAAACTGTCTTATCCCTGGAATGAGCTGATCGAAAAGTATGCGCCTGACTTTAAGATTGATAAGACGCGGATTGCAATCCATACGATGGATGACGGCAACTTCTACACGATCCGCAATGCTTTCGCAACTCAGGAAGAATGGGCGGCAAATAAATACGCATTGGGCAACAACGGCAATCCGGGCATTGCCGTACGTGAGGATATCTTGAAGCAACTCGGGAACCCACCCATTAAGACGCTGGACGATTTCGTCAACGTGCTGGGCATGGTTAAGGACAAGTATCCAGACATGGTACCGCTTATTATGGACAAGGAATGGATCGAGCAATACTTTTTGATGCAGTTTGGCGTGGATGCGACCTTTGGCAGTCCCTGGTTCGAACAAGGAGGCAAAGTAGACTTTTTCATTCGCCATCAGAAGATGAAGGAATATTTCAAGTTTATGAACAAGCTATACCGAAGCGGCTACATCATGGCGGAAAACTTCGCACACGCCAACGATAAGATCGACGATCAGTACGCGACAAGCGGTAAAGCGTTTGCCCACATGTATACGGTGAGTGTCGCCGACAGCGACAATGCCGTGGTCAAGCGCGAAGGGGGCGCCTTCACATTCAAGATGCTGCCGACCTCTCTGTCGAGTGATGCGAAAATTATCAGCGGAGGGGTTGGCTTCGCAGGTACGTTCATTACGAAGAAAAATAAAAATCCTGAGAAGTCGATCAAATTGCTGCAGTACTTGGCAACCGACGAAGGTAAGAAGCTCACGATGTTCGGAATCGAGGGAGAACATTGGACCTGGAACGAAGAAGGTTATCCGAATCTGAAGTATAATCCGAATAACGCCCAATTTGTCGAAAGCAATGGGATTAAATGGTGGTATCTGTATAACGATGGCATAACGGAAGGGCTATGGAGCTACGTACCGGGTACGATGACGACCCAATCGCTCATGGAAATCAAGAAAATTACCAAGTATAAGCCGGAGCTTGGCCTGATTCAGGCAGGGCCGGACTCAAAAGAGAGAACAATGAGGACCAAGATTGATGAAATGATCAAAAACGAGAAGGTCAAGGTATATCTAGCCAAATCCGAAGAGGAAGCGATGGCCAACTACGAGAACATGGTCAAGAATGCAGAGCAGCTCGGACTGCAAAAACTCGTTGATTGGGCTAATGAGACCTACCAGAAAAGGAAAGATTTATTCAAGTAAGCAAACGGTAACCGGTAGGGGCAATTATGCCTCTACCGGATTTTGGTTGCTCATGATATGGTTATAAGGAAATTCTGAAGGCAGAGGTATCTGTGATCATGAGCATAGTCCGCAAAATTATTGTTGGTTACATCGTACTGATTTTTATTCCAGTCATCGTTTTTGGATACTACTACTACAATCAAATCTATGGAAATCTGACGAAGCAATTCGTTGAAAGCCGGCAAAAGATACTGGAACAAGCATACGCAAATATGAAAGCAGATCTAACACGAATACAATCCATCCATCGTCTCCTACAATACAATCCATATGTGACTGATTATCTGGATGGCCTTTATGAATCGGACGCCGAGAGTATCTTTGCTTATACGCGTTATATCAATCCGATATTCACACAATCTTTTTTTTCCAACCCGGAGATAGAATCGCTGAGAATTTATAAGATAAAGCAACAGGTACTCACAATCACCGATCGGTTTATCGACACATCCTTGCAAGGGGGAGAAGCTGACGAGATTTCCCTTTCGTTGAAGCCGGGTTATGGAAAGTGGACACTGCTCGAGCCACAAGCTCCGGAACCACAGCTAATCTATTATCAGAATATTTATAATAACAATATAACCGAGAAACTTGGACTTCTAGAGATACGTATCAACTGCGATTTGATTCATAGGTTCTATAAAGCAGCAGGGGTTGAAGGGAACTGGAAGTCCTCTTTACTGTCTGAGATCGGCAAGCCATTGGTCAATGGAGAAGCTACATCGAGACTTGATGATAAAACACTGAAACTGCTAGAAGCGAATGAAAGCAATGCTTACGTTATCACTAGGCAAACGATCGTGAATCAACTGGATATCAAGGAACTTGGGGTTCGAATCGTCATTATGGGGAAGGTAGAAGAAGTATTTCGCGCTGTAAAAGAAAAGGAAGCTGTACTGATCTTAACAATATTCGCTTTTCTGGCAGCCTTGTCCTTTGCTTACTATCTGCTTGCATCAACCATCACAAAGCGCATCCTTCGGCTTGCAAGACATATGCGCAATCTTGGTGACGATAATATGAAGTTGATTGTCAACCGCCATGACAATCAAGATGAAATAGGATTTCTCATCAACACATACAATAACATGATCAACCGAATGGATGAGCTTATCAACAACGTCCATCGCGCTGAATTACGAAATAAAGAAGCTGCCTATCAAGTGCTTCAGGCGCAGATCAAGCCGCATTTCTTGTATAATACCCTGGAAACGATCCGGATGCTCGCCGAAATCGCCAATAACAAAGAGGTAGCGAACATCTCGTTCTGGTTCGGGAAACTGATGCGCTACAGCTTGTCTTCTCAAAAGGAAGAAACGGTGCTCGCGAGGGAAATTGAGACGGTAACCTTTTATCTCAACATTCATAAAATGCGGCTTCTTGACAGGCTGACCTACGAAATTAATGTTAATGTGAATGCAGATAAAATTGCATGTCCGAGATTCATGCTTCAGCCTCTTATTGAGAATAGTATTGTTCACGGAGCGTCAACTGTGATTCGGCCCGTTCATATTCAGGTTCAAGCAGAAGAAACCGTGGATGAAACCCGGATCTACATTATTGACAATGGGGCAGGCATCCCACAAGAGAGATTGCACACCATCCAAAGTAAATTGTATCGCGACATTGAGACGAAACCATTGAGTGAGGGAGGAGGACTAGGGCTCTATAATGTCAGCGAGCGTATCAAATCTTTCTATCGTGGCGCGTCTCGGCTGGAACTTACAAGCGAACAGGGTAAAGGCACATGCCTGACCATCATAATTGATAAAAGGGACGGCGAGTAAACGATGAAAATACTGATTGTCGATGACGAGCCACTGATTCTGAAGGGTCTTATGAAGGTTGTTAATGAAGTGGCGCCTCCTGGTACGAAAGTTCGTGTGGCAAATAACGTGTCTGAGGCACTTGTGGTCATGCAGGCATATTTGCCGGATGTCACGGTTACGGATCTGAATATGCCGGAGAGGAACGGATTTGAATTGATCGAGGAAGCTCGAAAAGGCGGATTGTGTGATCGATTTATTATTTTGACTGGATATGAAGATTTTGATTATGTTCGTAAAGCGCTGCGCGTAGGCGTCGTGGACTATTTATTGAAACCGATCGACAAGAATGAAATTGCGAATCTACTGGCGAGAATTGCAGAGGATCTACCTCCCGACTCGGATTCGGATTACACTATTCATTCCAAACGGATCCTTCTTTACATGGAAAGCCATTACATGCAAGACCTTTCGTTGGGGCATCTTGCGGATTTAATGAATCTTCATCCGCACTATATCAGCAGATTGTTCAAGAAGGAAACAGGCGATAACTTTGTAAATTATTTAAACACACTGCGAATCAGAGAAGCGCAGAAACTGCTGAAAGCTCGCTGGCATCTTCCTGTAAATGTGATCGGACAGAGGGTTGGGTTTGAGAACAAGCATTACTTTACGAAGGTTTTCAAAAAATATACGGGTATCACTCCAGGAGCATATCGTGAGGATGGAGTGACTGAATCTACCGATGGAGGGGATAGTTGTTGACAGATCTTAAGTTGTTATTTAAGAGTCCGGCTACGAAATGGGATGAGGCACTGCCGATCGGTAACGGCAGGCTGGGAGCGATGGTGTATGGACAGACTCAACTGGAACGATTGCAATTAAACGAGGACTCCGTCTGGTACGGCGGACCACGGGACCGTAATAACCCGGATGCAAAGGCAAATCTTCCGGAAATCCGACGTTTGATATTTGAAGGAAAGTTGAAGGAAGCTGAGAGGCTCGCTGTCTTGGCGTTGTCCGGTTTGCCGGAATCGCAGCGGCATTATTTGCCTCTCGGTCACCTTTTTCTTGACTTCTCTCTTCCAGACGGCGAACCGGATAATTACGAACGTACACTTGATATGGAAAAAGGCACCGTTTCGGTCACCTTCAGTCAGGGCGGCGTTTTATTTAGACGCGAGTTCTTTGCCAGTTACGTTGATCAGGCAATCATTATGAGGCTTACAGCAAATCGGTCTGGTGCAATCGGTTTCACCTCACGTCTGGAGCGTGGCCGTTGGCGGTACGCTGACAATGCCGGACGAGAGGGAAACAACGCGATCTGGATGAGCGGGAATTGCGGTGGTGAAGGGGGCAGCCAGTATGGTGTAGTGCTGAGAGCAACAGCTGAAGACGGCACGGTAAAAGCAGTCGGCGAGCACCTGGTCGTGGAGAATGCAAGTAGTGTGACACTTGTTCTGTCCGCCGCAACTACATTCCGTTTCCTTGATCCGCTGGGGGAAGCAAGGGAGAAAGCGGAGAGTGCCGTTCTTCTCGGTTATGCAGCGCTATATCGGCACCACATAGACGACTATTGCGAACTGTTCGGACGAGTATCGCTGTCGATGGTTACGAAAAACGTGGAAATCGGACGCATGAGCCTATCACAACGCATGGACAGGCTCAGCGGTGGAGAATCTGATCCCGACCTTTTTGCGCTCTATTTTCAGTTCGGCCGTTACTTGCTCATATCCTCCAGTCGGCCTGGCTCGCTGCCCGCTAATTTGCAGGGCATCTGGAACGAGCAATTCCTTCCGCCGTGGGACAGCAAATATACGATCAACATCAACGCGCAGATGAATTACTGGCCGGCGGAATCGTGCGCGCTTTCCGAATGTCACGAGCCTCTCTTTGAGTTGCTGGACCGGATGCGCGAGCCCGGCCGGCATACGGCGTCCGTCATGTACGGCTGCAGGGGGTTCACTGCTCACCATAATACCGATATCTGGGCGGATACTGCTCCACAGGATACATGGCTACCCTCCACCTATTGGCCGATGGGAGCCGCATGGCTCTCGCTGCATTTATGGGAGCATTACCAATTTACAATGGATGTGGAGTTTCTCGGCAGCGCATACCAAACCTTGCGGGAAGCTGCGTTGTTCTTGATCGATTACGTCGTGGAAACTCCGGGCGGTGAGTTGGTTACCTGCCCATCTGTGTCACCGGAGAATACATATATCCTTCCAAACGGAGAATCGGGCGTACTATGCGCCGGACCATCGATGGACACGCAGATCATTCGTGAACTATTCAAAGCAGTACAAGAGTCCGAACGGATACTCGGCATTCAAAAAAGTGAGGCTCTAGGACCGGAGTTGCAACGGGTACTGATGAAGCTTCCTCAGGAGAAAATTGGACGGCACGGCCAACTTCAGGAATGGTATGAAGATTATGAAGAGGCGGAGCCGGGTCATCGCCACATCTCCCATCTATTTGCCTTGTATCCCGGCAGCCAGATCACGCCCGATGGCACACCCGAACTGGCGGCAGCGGCACTTCGCACGCTGGAGAGGCGGTTGGTGAACGGTGGAGGCCATACCGGATGGAGTCGAGCATGGATCATTAATTTCTGGGCTAGACTTAGGAACGGCGAGGAAGCGTTGAACAATCTTATCGCGCTTCTCACGCATTCAACGCTACCAAATTTTTTCGACAATCATCCGCCTTTCCAGATTGATGGAAATTTTGGCGGTGCGGCTGCGATCGCTGAAATGCTTCTTCAGAGCCATGCCGGCGAGATACATCTTTTGCCTTCGCTACCACAGGTGTGGCATTCGGGGAAGGTGACAGGTCTTCGTGCCAGAGGCGGCTTCTCGGTCGACATTGAGTGGGCGGAAGGAACTCTAAAATTCGCTCGGGTTGTTTCTTGTAAAGCCGCTGCCCTATGCAAGGTGCGTAGCAGCATCAACGTATCGGTAACGGCTAACGGAGCACCGGTCGATGTCTGGCAGGAGAATGGAGTCGTCGTCTTCGAGACCGTTGTTGGAGGAGTTTATAACCTCGAGGCGTCCATACCGAACATTTTTGGGCCATCTGGGCGGTAAAATTTCGGTACAACTAATTTCCTTTTAAAAATCGGGATGTTTTATCGAACGAATATCCGAGTAAGCAGCTGATGCTAGAAGAAGTGAAGCAACGCACCTATACGATTATGAAAGAGGCGCAGGTGGTGATCAACGTTTCCTAAGCTCACCTTTACACTCGGTGTCGGCACACCACATCTTGGTGTCGACAGCTTGATTCGTCAAGTTTGGCATAAATCTTCACATACACACGAGATGAAGTATAATGAGGTTTCTTATATAGATATTACTGATTTTTTCCGATCTATGATTTCGTACAACCTTTTCCAAATGTTTTTTCCCAAGTAACATACGACTCCATTTGACACGGAGAGTTTGGTACTGTCTTGTTATTTGTCAAAAATATATTGAACTATTAAATCATTGAATTAGGGAGCAGTGGCGGCTACTGCTCTTTTCATTTATTCGAAAGAATAGCTAAGCTTCGGTAGCATCGCTGCGAGCGACACATGGTCACATTACTAGCTGCTTATATTAGAGGTATTTTCATGTCCAATAAATAAAATGAATGTGCATTGTCGAGATAATCTTGTCGCTAATGGGTATAGTTTCTTGTCGTTAAAAAAAGTTGAAGTACAACGACATGAAGTTCCCTATTAAGAAACCTTGATAAGTCAAAGGTTTCTTACAAGTAATTACCCCGAATAAATTCTTGCGGCATGAAAATCCCATCAAAACGTGAGAAATACAACTCTTCGAGGAGTAGTAGTGAAAAAAAGAATCATACAAAATATACGTTTGTATGATTCTTTTGATATAACACTTATTTTTTTAAAAGCGAATGATTTGTTTGAGGGCAGTCGTTTTTTTAATGTGTTACGCCGGACGTCGAATTGGACGAAGGATATGTCCAAATTTAGAAGGACCGCAGAAGGCCTGGGAAATCCTCATTCACCCCTCCTAATTCTGAAATCCTATAACTTTATATAAAAATGGTTCTTGGTCCCAGTAACTAACAACTGTTATAATATCACCGATTTGTGCATAACCGTTTAATACTTTACATTTCATTTCTAACACATCCATTTCCGTGTTCCGGTATATTCTTTTATTTGCCAGGGTGTTTTCTTTTGCTTTGTAAATTTAAGTAATCAGCTTGAATGCACGATTAGCGTTCTAAGAAATAGCATTTCAAGGACTGGAAAAACTGATCGAGCTTTGCGCGGTCGATTGCGCCTAAGACGGCTGACTTCCAATCAGCCGATCTACAATATGCTTGAGCGCTATATTGAGCGTGAGGTGCTTCCCGTCTCTGGGCAAAATGGACTGGGGCAGGTCGTTTTCTCCCCGTTAGCCCAAGGAATCTTAACCGGTAAATACAAGCTAGGACAACCGCTTCCTACCGATAGCCGTGCAGCCAACAACTCCGTGAATGGCGTCATCAACAGCTACCTTAACAATAGCGTCCTGCTTACTGTTCATGAGCTAGAGCAAATTGCACTTGGACTAGACATCACGCTCGTTCAACTTGCCCTTGCATGGGTGCTTCGCCAGCCATGTGTAAGCTCAGCGCTGATTGGCGCGACAAAGCCTGAACAGAATGAAAAAACGACCCTCGCCCCAATAAAAACTGGGAATGAAAGTCATTTTTTTATGCGTATCTTTTAGATTGCTCTTAAAAACTACAGGTTCTTCAATGGCCTCGACTCCCTAAGCTCTCTTCGTTACTCGTAATACGTGCTTAACCTGGCCAAGGAAGGCTTCCAGCATGTAGCCCACAAATACGATCTGAAAGGAAATCCAGATCATCTGAAATGGCTTCACACAATTATTTCAAATGCAAAAGCATTTATTAGTGATAAATAATAACTTAATCTTGATTGTATGGTTGTAAAAGATTATTATGGACTTGTAGATAGGAGTGATACCATGCCTATTATTCAAGCGCTGGACAGAGCATTGAAAATATTGGACTTATTCGACGAGCATACGACTGAGCTGAAAATTACAGAAATCAGCGCAAGAATGGAGCTTCACAAGAGTACGATACACTCCTTATTGAAAACTCTTCAGTTACACGGTTACATCAATCAGGATATAGAAACGGGAAGGTACAAGTTAGGGTTAAAGCTCCTGGAAAAGGGACAGCTTATGCTGCAAAGCCTAGATATCCGTACAGTTGCCCGAAAGCACCTGGCTGCTTTGTCGGAGCAGACAGGTCAAACAACCCATCTTGTTATTCTTGATGGGAAGGAAGGCGTGTATTTGGATAAAGTGGAAGGGGAAAAGGCTGCGATCCGTTATTCCCGAATAGGCCGCAGAATTTCACTTCACAGTAGCGCGGTAGGAAAGGTGCTGGCTGCCTTTAGAACAAAGGAAGAGATCGATAAGCTCCTTCGGAATTACCATTTCTCCAAGATTACAGAAGCGACGATTACGGAGATTGAGGCATTCCTTAACGAGCTGAATCTGGTAAGGGAGCAAGGGTATTCCATTGACAATCAGGAGAACGAACCGGGCGTACGATGCGCTGCAGCACCTATTTTCGAGCATAATGGCTCGGTTGTAGCAGCGATTAGCATATCATCATTGATTTCAACGGTAGATGATTTATTGTTTAAACAGTATATTGCCTTACTTAAGAAAGAAGCAGAAACGATTTCACAGACCCTGGGGTTTCGGCAAGTTTTGTAAAGCATGTCGAGTCCAGGCATTTTTTACACTATTATTTGAGAACACTGTTTTATAATATAAAACAAATTTAGAGGAGTGAGCAATTTATGAAAATTATCCGTTTTATAAATGAAGGGCTTTCACAGCTAGCTGCAGTTAATGACGAAGGGCAAATTTTCGAATTGCTGCAAAGCGATTTTTTAGCTTTGATTCAAGAAGCTGACGAAAAAGAGATTTCACCTCTCGAGTTGGTTTTGAAAATGATCGAAGGCCGTGAAGCGCTAGCATGTCAAGTAGATCAGCTGGAGCTACTCGTTCCAATTGAAGCGCCAGAAGTATGGGCTGCTGGGGTTACCTATGAGCGAAGCAGAGACGCACGGAATTATGAGGCGACCGAAGGCAGACTGGATGCCTTGACCTTTTATGATAAAGTTTATGACGCTGTGCGCCCGGAGATTTTTTTCAAATCGACGGCTGCCCGAACGGTAGGTCCAGGCGGCGAAGTACAACTCCGAAGCGATTCCGTGTGGCAGGTGCCAGAACCGGAGTTAGGTCTTGTTCTAAACGCTATGGGGAAAATCGTAGGATACACCATTGGCAATGATATGAGCTGTCGGGATATTGAAGGCGAGAATCCGCTCTACCTGCCTCAGGCCAAAGTATGGAAGCGTTCCTGCTCCCTGGGACCAGCGATCCGTTTAGCCGAAACGGTAGACGACCCTTACAACTTGCAGATTACAAGCCGAATATATCGCAATGGGGAAAAAGCTGTCGAGGGAACGGCTAATACCAATCAGCTAAAACGAAAGCTTGACGAATTGACCGAATTTTTAATTCGGGATAATGAATTGTTTGACGGGACCGTGCTTCTGACGGGAACGTGTATTGTGCCGCCTAACGAGTTTACACTTGCTCACGGAGACCGGATCGAAATTGAGATTAGCGGTATTGGGAAACTTGTTAATCATGTTGTAGGTGCAGGAAGCTAATCTATAATTATCCGATTGGTAGATAACATACATTTAAGGAGGAATATATATGACATCCGTATTTGTTGGAGGGCAAACTTATTTAAATTATATAAACGGTGAATGGTGTGCAGCCGGCGCTGGGCAAACTGTTCCCAGCATAAACCCAGCTAAAAGAACTGAAGTCGTGGGCTATGTCCAATTGTCGTCATTGGAGGAATTGAACCAAGCCGTTGCCTCCGCCAAAGCGGCGCAGCAAGGTTGGAGAAAGCTATCGGGATCGGCGAGAGGGGATTATTTGTTTAAAGCGGCCAATGCACTTGAGAGACGCATCGATGAAATTGCCGAGACGATGACACGGGAAATGGGCAAAACATTGCCGGAAGCAAAGGGCGAAACTGCACGAGGGATCGCAATCTTGCGCTACTATGCGGGGGAAGGGATGCGGAAAATCGGGGACGTGATTCCCTCCACGGATAGCGAAGCGCTGATGTTTACGACCCGTGTGCCCCTTGGGGTTGTCGGAGTTATTTCACCTTGGAATTTTCCAGTGGCGATTCCGATATGGAAAATGGCGCCAGCCTTAATCTATGGCAATACGGTTGTGCTGAAGCCTGCTCAGGAGACAGCCGTAACGGCTGCCAAAGTCGTGGAATGCATCGCTGAAGCGGGACTTCCTGCAGGTGTATTAAATATGGTGACAGGCAGCGGATCTGTGATCGGGCAAGGTCTTGCAGAGCATCCGGATGTAAACGGAATTACGTTTACCGGCTCCAATCAAGTTGGCAAACGGGTCGGTCAAGCGGCACTAGCCAGAGGGGCGAAATATCAGCTTGAGATGGGCGGGAAAAATCCGATCATTATCGCTGAGGATGCCGATTTGGATTTGGCTGTCGACGCGACGATCAGTGGTGGAATCCGTTCGACAGGACAGAAATGCACGGCAACAAGCCGTGTCATTGTATTGCGTGTTGTGTATGAAGCTTTTAAAGAAAAACTTCTGATCAAATTAAAAGGTATAACAGTTGGTCACGGTCTGGATGCCGGTACATGGCTGGGCCCATGCGCCAACGAAAATCAGCTGCGAACGGTGCAGTCCTACATTCAGAAAGGGATAGAGGAAGGAGCGGAGCTTATATTCGGCGGAGCATCACCGGATCACCCAGATCTCGCCGAAGGCTTCTACATTCAGCCCACCGTGTTCGATAAAGTAACTTCGGAAATGGCGATTGCCCGGGAAGAAATATTCGGCCCGATACTCGCGCTAATTCAGGTCGAATCCATGGAAGAAGCCATTCAACTGGCTAACGATTCGGATTATGGTCTGAGCGCTTCTATTTACACGCAAAGCATAAGCAACATTCTTTTGTTTATTCAAGATATGGACGCCGGTTTAGTAAGAATTAATTCCGAGACAGCCGGGGTGGAGCTGCAGGCTCCGTTCGGCGGAATGAAGCAGTCTAGCTCTCATTCGCGCGAGCAAGGCCAGGCGGCCATTGAATTTTTCACATCGATAAAAACGGTATTTCTCAAAGCGTAAGCGTATCACTTTTGCTATGAAACCTAATTCGGAAGGGTGAGGGTTGATGACAGAGCAATTAAAATCGATTATGGCAAATGAAAATAACGATTTGTTTACTATCCGTACGCACACGCAGGGCCCAAAAGGCTCATTGCCACTAACAAAAGAAATGTTATTGCATGCTCCAAGCGGAGAATTGTTCGGACTTACCCAAAATGTTGGGATGGGGTGGAAACCGTCTCGCCTGAAGGGTAAACAGTATCTGTTGTTAAGCACGCAAGGAGGCATACGTAAGGAAGACGGGAGTCCAGTTGCGCTCGGCTATCATACCGGTCACTGGGAGGTTGGCCTGCTGACGCAGGCTGCTGCAGAGGTGATCACAGAAAGCGGAGGGGTTCCTTTCGCCGGATATGTGAGCGACCCTTGCGACGGTAGGTCCCAGGGCACGGAAGGCATGTTTGACTCTCTTCCTTACCGCAACGATGCAGCGATCGTTTTCCGGCGACTTATCCGCTCCTTGCCTACTCGCAAAGGAGTGCTCGGTGTGGCGACCTGCGACAAGGGACTGCCTGCCATGATGATTGCTCTCGCCGGGATGCACGAACTCCCTTGCGTAATTGTGCCCGGCGGAGTGACATTACCTCCCACGGAGGGCGAAGATGCCGGGAAAATCCAAACTATAGGTGCAAGGTATGCTAATGGCGAAATCAGCCTAGAAGATGCTGCCGACCTCGGCTGCCGAGCTTGTGCCACACCGGGCGGAGGCTGCCAGTTTCTTGGAACGGCAGCTACTTCGCAGGTTATTGCAGAGGCTATGGGCATGACGGTGCCTCACGCTGCGCTTGCACCATCAGGACAGCCCGTATGGGAAGAGATGGCCAGGCAGTCGGCCCGCGCGATGATGACGCTAGAGGAAAAGGGAATCCGGATGAAGGATATATTGACCGAAGCGTCCATCCACAATGCGATGGTTGTTCATGCGGCCTTCGGCGGATCGACCAATTTACTGCTGCATATCCCTGCTTTCGCTCATTCGGCAGGGCTGCCCATTCCGTCTGTTCAAGATTGGATTCGTATCAATAAAGCCGTACCAAGGCTAGTCAGCGTATTGCCGAATGGTCCGGAATATCATCCGACTGTGTGCGTGTTTTTGGCCGGAGGGGTACCGGAAGTGATGCTGCATCTCCGACGTTTGGGGGTACTGAAAGAAAATGCGTTGACCGTAACCGGTGAAACGCTGGGTACTGTATTGGATTGGTGGGAAACGAGCGAGCGCCGTCAACGAATGAGAAGTCTGCTTATGGAAATGGATGGCATCGATCCGGACTACGTAATTATGAGTCCAGAACGTGCCAAAGAAAGGGGGTTGACCTCGACGGTTACGTTTCCTACTGGGAATCTGGCTCCGGAAGGTTCAGTGATTAAATCGACGGCGATTGACCCGTCAACTATTGGAGAGGATGGGGTATACCGTCATCGGGGCAATGCCAAGGTGTTTACCTCGGAGAAAGCGGCTATCTCGGCAATAAAGAAAGGCGGCATTCAAGCCGGAGATATTATGGTGTTGATTGGGCGCGGACCATTGGGTACCGGGATGGAGGAGACCTATCAATTAACCTCAGCACTAAAGCATTTGCCGTTCGGCAAATACGTATCCTTAATTACCGACGCCCGGTTTTCGGGCGTATCCACAGGTGCCTGCATCGGTCATGTTGGACCTGAAGCGCTAGCTGGCGGTCCGATTGGTAAACTGCGGGATGGAGATACAATCGACATCGTAGTTGACCGAAATCGTTTGGAAGGCAGCATCCATTTTCTAGGCGATGGTGGCAAATTGCTGCCCCCAGAAGAAGGAGCCCGTGTGCTTGCTGCCCGCGACCCTCACCCAGAGCTCGCCTCAGACGAAAAACTACCAGCAGATACTCGTTTATGGGCTGCCTTACAGTCTGTCAGCGGTGGAACCTGGGCAGGGAGTGTTTATGATGTGGATCGAATTCTCGCTGTATTGGAAGCAGGTACAAAAGCATTGGCTGTGCAGAACAATTAGGAGGGGAATGATGAGATGACCCATATTACGAACCCAATTTTGCCCGGATTCAATCCCTGTTCCTTCTATTCTTAGGGTAGATGATAATTACTATATTGCCACATCCACGTTTGAATGGTTTCCCAGTGTTCAAATTCATCATTCAAAGGATATTATACATTGGCAGCTGCTTCGTCACCCACTATCAAGAAAGTCTCAAATAAATATGGAAGGCATCTTGGATTTCGGTGGAATCTGGGCGCCATGTTTAAGTTATCATACGGTGTTTATTATTTGATCTACACGGATGTAAAAAGCAGAATTGGAGCTTTCAAGGATACCCATAACTATTTGGTAATAGCTACAGATATTAGTGGGCATTGGTCAGAGCCTATTTACCTAAACAGTAGTGGATTCGATCCGTCTTTGTTTCACGACGATGATGGGCGCAAGTGGCTCGTCAATATGCTTTGGGACGGGAATAAAGTAAGACCTGTTCAAAAATACGAGCAATTCACAAATCATATAATAAAAGGTTGATCTACCGATGCAATGTAGATCAACCTTTTTTTGTATTTTTATTAAGAAAGTAAATGTTTGTTTTAAAAGTAAATAAGCGCGTTTATGTAGGAACATTTGCGTCGTTAGATTTTTTTTCCGACAACAAAAATTGTTCGACAACTATAGGAGGACAAGAACATACATTCATTAGGATCCGCGCGGTGCGCGGGTTTTTCATTTTAACGATGAAAGTTCTTGTCCAAATGCTCAGACATGAACTTACATCGTTACCCGAGTAAAGACAAGAACTTACAATCTTAACCGTCGAGGTTACTTAACGGAGCTTCAACACGATTGCAGCATGCCAAAGATTGGTAGGACTGTAACCGAAAATAGGGCTGGAGAAAATCTCCTAGCCGAAGCGATAGTTGATCTGCCTGTTTCTTCCGGAGTTATTGAGGGAAGAGCACGTGGCACATGCTGATCGACCAAATTTCCACGGTCTACAATCAGATCGTCTCGCTCATTTGTAAATATTACAGCAACAGCGATGCTAATCTCGATATCGAATATTTGAGCTACTTATCAAATCGTTCGCCATTACGGCTCCATCGAACAGCTGTTCGAGAGGATCAAGGCCATATTCGAGCAGCGAGCCGGAGATATGCTGCCGATTTCCAATGAAACGGTGAAGAAGATTATCGACGATATCGATTCCAGCTTTACGGAGGACATTTTACTCGGCTCTTTATCCAAGCAATTTAATATTAATCTCGGTTATATTAAGCACACTGATTAAAAAGTAAACGGGAAAAACCTATACGGATTATGTGGTCAGCAAGAGATTGAATTTAGCCAAAGATTTGTTGAGCGACGCATCGTTGTCCATACAAGAAATCATGGAGCGCGTGGGGTATAAGGATTAATTCCATTTCAACAAGCTGTTCAAAAAGCATTACGGCAACACGCCAAGCAAATATCGAAAAATATAGCGCCTTTCAATAATGAACACCAAAATATAAAAATACAGACATATGATATGGTGGGGCAGCGGGCTATGATGTCCTTAATTAGGGGGGGGGATTACCTATAGTCGAACCGAATGAAACCGCTTTGTTTATGGTTGATTTTAAGACGATTTGAAGGAGGAGAAGTATGAGTAAAGGTCTGTTTAAGCCAGTCATGAAGATCGCCGGTCATGCGAAGCGAGCTTTGGCAGTCGGTCTTATATCCGCATTGATTATTCAGATTGTGGCGCCAATGTCGGCAATTGCGGAATCGACTGAAACGACGAATGCGACAGCTGGATCTACAGCAGCAAATGCGAATGGTTATTTGGACAAGCTTGTTTTCGGCAATTCCGCTTCTGAAAGCGCACATAATTTTATTGGTCACAATACAAGCACCATCACCGGCTTTATGAGCGAGCCTGCCCGGGTATCGAATCCGAGGGTTCCGGCTGCAGGGCAAGGCGGAGACTTGACGTTTACGATGAAGGTCGATCCGTCTCTCCGCAACTATCTGACCGTGAAGTTCTCGGGAGAAGAAAGCAGCTCGGGCTATACCAGCATGGTCAACATTAACGGCGAGCAGGTCGGTTTTTTTGCGTACGGAGATCATGAAGCCATTAACAAAGGCTGGATGCTGCCGAACCGCTTCTACTACAATACGATCATGCTGCCGCTTGAGTCGACGGCAGGGAAAGAAATCGTCGAGATTACAATCAAAACGTGGGGGAACAGCAGCTCCGCCTCAAGAGGCTATTACAATGCCTACACCCACACGCAAGCCGATATCAACGTGGATGGGGAAAAGCAGGGCTATAAATTTAAGGCCGATCAGAATCCGGATACGATGCTTCCGCCGGATTTGACGGATGAGGAGAAAAAGGCGAAAATCGACGGCTACACGCAGGGTAATATTAACCTGTTCAACAATTTGTCCGCGAAAGTGGACGCCGGTGCGGGCGGCAAAATGTCGATCATTCGTTATCAGGATGAATTGAAATTTTACGCGAGTGCTTTGAAATACAGCTGGTCTCCGGCGAAGACGCCGGAGGAGAAAAAGGCGGCGCTTCAGCGCATTTTCAAAACGATCGACAACCATGTCAAGGATTATTACGGGAATACGAGACTCGTGCTGCGGGGCGGACACCAAGGCGACTGGGGCGGCTACTACGGCGCGCTCGGGGAAGCGATGTACATCGTAAAGAACCTGATTAAAGACGATTCCATCAATGGGAAAGCAGCGTTCAACGCGTTCCTGGATGAGCCGTTCGTCACCGGAACCGTTGCGGGAGAGTTCTCCCTGGCAGGCGCGGACTGGAACGGCGGCGAGCTGACGCGCCGCGAAGCGTGGGAGCGGGTTCTGAAAGCCAATTTCGACTTTGCCCGCACACGGCTTTCCTATATTTATAACCAGGTGCTCTATACGTACGAAGGCGCATGGGAAGCTCACGAAGGGTTGCGTTTGATCGGTTCACCGTTCTTTGAAGGCAAAGAGCGAAGTCATCAAATCTTGCTTGAATCATTGGGGATTAGGCCATTCCTCGGTGAAGAAGTGTTGGTCGGTCCCAGCGGCGAAGAGCTGGATCTGTATCATTCCCTGTTCTACCATGACGGGCAGGCGCAGTTCACGGACGATTTCGTCCACATTGTCGGCAAAGGGCTTGCCAAGAGCAAGCTGGACGAGAACGGCAACGTGGTGCGCCGCAAGCCGTACGATGAACATTACACCGGCTTGACGGAGGCGGGGCTTACAAGGGAAAACGGCTATGTCGCCAATTATGGCGAGGCGGCAAACTATGTTCTGAATTATTACTATAAAACCTTGAACCACGCCGGAGACGAGGAAATCAATGACGAAATCTTGAAAGCGGCGCTGAAAAGCATCCATGCCCGCGGATTTGTCCGTTATTCGTCTTTGGATGGCGACGGAAAACGAGTGATGAGAGCGGAACAAGTCACGGATGAGCGAAACTCGGGTCTCACCGGTTTCCCTGCTTATGGCGCGAGAGTGGGCCTTGGAATGGGAATGCAATATGCATCCCTGGAAATGGCGATGTCCCAAAACGAGCAAAGATACAGCGGTCCCGAGTGGGACGAGTACTGGCAATATGCGAAAGAGGCGGTCGGTTTTGTGCAGCAGCAGCTTGCGGATCATCAGTTGTTGCATACGAGTGACTTCGGACATAGAGGAACGATGAGCGGACCGGATTTTCTGCTGTCGGAAACCTGCAAATATATCACGGCCGATCGGGCCAATTACAGCCGGTTTGGCGGCAAGGTCATGGCAGGGGCTGTCCTACCGCAAACGGATTTCGATTCTTACAAGCCCGAAGAAATTTGCTGCCCTGGGCGTCAATCCGGGCGACTACGAGAGGTTTGCGTGGGCGGACATCACTTCCATTATACCTGCATTTTCCAAGCAAATAAATGAATGCAATCTTGAAAACCAAAGAGACTGCAAGTTAGTCCCTGCGGTCTCTTCCTCTTAGAGAAGCTATCATTTTCTAACGCAAACAATTAGCCAGACATATGGCGTTTGCAACGCTACAGGCAATTAAGCAAGGCGGGAAAAAAATGGAGCAGATGTTATTACATTGAAAAAAAGCTATTGAGCAATTAACCTGACAATCACCACTTTGCGTAGGTCTGTTCTTCAAAAACAATCGGACTTCTCTGCTCAGCTTCGCAGATACCCGCCGAATAGCTCGTTCCAAGTTTGGATCGATCGTTACCGTTAATATACCTCCGTTCTGAAAACGTATGGAATCCGGGCCGCTGCATTGCCCGTTACGGCAGCGAATGGTAAACGGAACGATTCGCTTGCCATCGATGACACCGCTAACATTCACACGGTTTCCATTGACCGTTAAACGGAATCTGGCCGTTCTAAGCCCTCGAATATCAGTTCCGGCAGATATGGTGATAATTGTCGTTTTAACGCTTATCGCCCTCGTCCTAATGGTCGCCAATCTATGGCCGTTCAACCTGAAATCTCTCAGATTTTGGTGCACCCCGCGATTCGGATTCGTGATGGATAAATAAGATTCGTTCAGAGTACCTACACCTTTTGCAAATAGACTGGTGTTCGCAAAAAAAACGGTAGTTCCATTTACTTCTTTTAATTGAACTGCCATTTAATCAACCTCCTCTGCATAGTTGCTAAATATCATATGTAAACGAGGAGATCTTTGTCTGGGGGGGGAGCCTGTCATCATGGAAATAGGTGCAGACGAACAAATATGACCGTATCGCTCCGATTGAAACCACAATATTCTATCGCTTCAAGACCTTGGCCGGGGCTGAAATCAGTCTGTAGAACGAAGACGAGGGGCATTCATTCCTTGTAAATCGTAATAAAGGTGGTTATCTAATCTCATGAATCCTAAATCGATGATACTCTTGGGGGCGAATATGGTATGGGCCATCAATTGGAAAATGCGGTATAATAAGAAGAAACAATAATGAAATGGGACATGTTTTTTTATATGATATTAGCGTACTAAATACGATTTTCACTCGCTAACTAAACAGAATTCCAGCGGACATTAGATTGCAGCATAATGTTAAAATGATAGATTCGGGGAATGCTATTTTCATAGGAAGGTGTTAATATGGCACTTTTAAAGAAAAAAGCTCTTATTAATCAATATCATTTTCTTATGTACATAAAAACAGGAGACCAACAACACCTGAAGAAATTAAAAAAAGATAGATGAATCGCTAATAATGAAGATTCTGACTACGAAAACACGGCCTAGAAATATAAGCCGTGTTTTCGTTATGGTTTTAATAAAAACCGTCAAAATGTTCATGACGGTGGGTCGGGGTATCTTAATGATGTTCTCAATGTATATTAGTCGTGGAAGGGAGGACACATATATCGGTTCGGTATGTGATCTACGATATTCGGTTAACGGGTTCGAAGCCTGCTGTTTTCTTGAACTTCATTTGGTGATCGAAGTTGCTAATGGTGTCCGAGCAATCAAGGGCATCAAATTTAAGGCCCTGAATGGCAGAGCGATGGATCTTCACCGATAAGAGAGGTACACTTTCCCGATGCCCCGTTGCTGAATTCAGACGTTCATCCAGCGCATGTATGATGACTTGGTTAAGCGGTAAGAGTGCGAACAGATCCCGGGCGATCCTTAGAACGCAGCTGCACACGTACTCCTGTTGAAGATCATAGTATTGGCTTTTGGACATTTCTTTCGTAGAAATTTTTCCGGATTTGGTTAGAGAAATGATATCTTTTGGAATCACTTCTTCTAGACGAACGTCGAATTCTACCTCTAGTTCATATGACTTCTCAGCAAAAAACTCGAACCCTTCGTATTCGGTGAGATCATCCAGTGGCGCGAACTGCTCGATGACGACAAAATATGATTCAATATCACCCTTCAAGACCTTAAAGGCAAGTTTCACCCAGCCTTTCGTTGATATGCAGGGCTCCGGTAAGATCTTGCTGCACCGCCGTGAGATGACTGATAATATAAGCCAGTGCCAGGGATACTTGCGGTTGTTGTTCGCCGGCCACTAGAATGAACACTGTGGCGGAGCCCTTTAACACCAAAACTTATGCCTAACCCACCTTGACTTGCGTTTAAGCGTAACCTAGAGCGATTTTGAAACTCTTGCGCCAACCAAATCCCATGAATACACCGTCCTGTGAATGAATTTATTAGCATGTTTATCTAACTGTCCGAATTTAACCTATTCCTAACCAATCAAAATACACTTTTCATGAGAGTGCTCTCTCACTACCGACACATAGCACTCCACATGTGTCGGATACACAGTGTGAACAATCCATGGAGTGGGTAATATTCGCTGATTACTACTACAACAAGAATAATGACTATTAAAGACGAACACGAGAAAACAAAAGAATTCTTGCCCTAATTGCAGCGGGAAACCGCAGGGGAACTGAACCATTTAAACAACTGGCATCTTTATAATATAAAGTATTTGGGTAGTGGATGGTAGCCGTGACCTCTAATAAATCAAAACATACATCTAAAGTATCTAAATTTCGAAAGAAGGGATCATTTAGTGAAGAAGTCCGGAAATTTCAAGCTAAAAATAAGAACTCAATTTAGTTTTCATACTAATGATCATAATCTCAATCGTATACTTAACGGTATTGCCAATGGAAAAGCAAATATTACAGCATATTGCCAAACCCAAAAAAACAAAATGAATTCAGTCAAACTTGTCGTTGGATCCTCTGATTCCGAAAATTTCAGAGAGAATAACGTTGTACGGGAGGTACTACGTTCCCTAGGTATTATGTTTCGTGAGAAGAAAGTGATCCAGATCCTTAATATTGTAGCAGGGATACCGGGTGTCATAAGAAGCATATATGGAGCCTTATTTCGCAAGGTCAAAGTAAGTGCCTTTTATGACGGTGAGGAGAACGCTTCAATTGTTAGTGTATCGAACATTAAGCTAGCTATACAAATCTTAAAAAAACTTGCCATTAGCTAACTCCGCATTATGATCGGTATGCAAGACAGGTGAGATGTTAGCCGTGTCAATCTATGATTCACAACATATCATATTTCATCTGCAGATAGGGGGTGAAGAACCTTTGGCAATGAAAAAATTTTCAACCGGTCCCATAAATAATCTTACTTTTGGCAACAAGATTGTTTCGAAAAATATTATTATTAATGCCAATCATCGTGGTGTGAACGACCAGGAAAGAGTTAACGTCAAAGTATATGCATTAAATGGAAGACGGAGATTGATTGCCTCTCTCTCCTTTATAGTCGGCCCGTTGTCTTCTGCGGTTAAATTCATTGATGTTTCTAAGACGAAGGCGTACGAGGTGCAATTTTCGTCGATCGATAAAGATATAACGTTTGCTGTATGGGGTGTCAGTCCTACAAACAAATATGTAGCGGCACATCGCGTCGTACATTCGGAGCTGACACGTATATAATGATATTCGTCACCGCCCGATAGGAAAGTCACGCTAGGTTTTTGACCATGTCCTGAGCAACGACGACACTAAGTAAGTCATGTGTTGTAAAAGGACAAGAACATATATCTATAGAGATCCGCGCGCTGCGCGGTTTTTTTATTTTAAGGATACAAGTTCTTGTCTTTTACGCAAGACAAGAACTTGTATCCTTTTCCGATAGTGGACAAGAACATACATCCTTTGCCATGGTCGAGTTAGAGGCATAATATTACACTTTAAAGGAGTGTTATAGGGTCACCATTAAATACCATATATGGTATTATTTAATCAATAAACAAAAAATGTGCTAAGAACATATATCTTATGCCGAATTATTGTACAAGAACATATAACAATTACCGTAAATATAGTCAAGAACTTATATCGTTAGCTGATTTTTTAGACAAGTACAACGTATTATTGCCACAATGTGAAATGAAGCAACAAGGTGAAATGAAACAACAAGTAATTGTTAACAATCTCTTCTGTGATGGTCGATGGAAGGTCATTGCCTGTTGAGCTCCCTATTATTTCGACAATCTGAAAATGTACCATCGCGCTTTGACCAAATTAGGCGTCATGACAGATGTGGTGAACACAACAGATGATTTGAGCGGTTATCGACTTATTGTTGCGTCATCTCTCTATTTACTGGATCAACGCATGACTAATGATTTGGAGAACTGTGTAAGGAACGGAGCTACCTTAATTCTGACGAATCGTACCGGCGTAAAAAACATGAACAACGTTTGCTGGATTAAACCGTTGCCCGGTCCGTTGGCTGAAGCGGCAGGAGTGTACGTGTCGGAATATGATCCGATCGGAAAAGATGCTCATACCATTCGAATGAAAAAAAATGGGAAAACGTATTCGTGCAGACAATGGTGCGATATTCTTGAGCCTTCCGGCGCGGAACCGATCGCTTGGTACGAAGACGATTTCTTTGCCGGCAAACCGTCCGCAACCGTCCATTCTCTTGGAAATGGCACAGTGTATTTTTTGGGGACCATCGCAGAGGAGAACTTTTATTTAGACTTTTTTCAGGATGTAGCTGATGGTGCCGGTGTGAACCGTTTCGCTGGTCTGCCTGAGGGGGTTCAAATTGCGGTTCGGAAGAAGGGGGATAAACGTTTTTTGTTCTTATTGAATCTCACACGAAAGCAACAGTCGGTAATTCTCGGTCATGAGTATACAAGCCTTCTCTGGGAAAGGCAAGTTGGACCGTCGTTGGTCATGGAGCCTTACGGGGTGGAGATTGTCGAGCTTGCTGAGTAGCCAAAGAGAGGATGGGGACATAACAATGGGAAACAAGCTCTGTTACCAAACCGTGCCGAGTCATTGGGACGAAGGTCTGCCCGTAAGCAACGGAAGCTGGCAGCTATGGTCTGCGGGGATGAAGCTGCTGGTCATTCGCAGGCTTCATTGTTCGCAATGCCTTAAGATCCATCATGAACTACCAGACTGTATCGTTCCTTACAAACGTTATGAATCAGAGAGAACATATAAGCTTAAAAGTCGTGTAGTTGCGGCTTTTTTTGTTTTAACGATATATGTTCTTGTCAAAAGTCAATGACAAGAACATATATCGTTTGCCGAATGATGCCAAGAACTTGTATTGTTATGCGTAATTGAAAACCTTTCTCAACAACAGGTTAAATTAGATGAAATTCAAAACGTAAGCTGGAAAGGGGCAACGATTGAGCTAACGGGCAGCATAGTTCTATTCAAAACCTCAGTAATTTAATGAACATAGAATATCCTTCCTAAGGAAGGAGTATGAATTTGAAGGGAGAGTTTTTTAAAAAGGAGTGACATTTATGTCAAAGAAAATCTTGATTTTGACAGGTGATGCGGTAGAAGCCTTAGAAGTGTATTACCCGTACTTTCGGATACTGGAAGAAGGTTATGAGGCCGTAATTGCTTCGCCGAAGAGAAAAGTGCTGCGCACTGTCGTGCATGATTTCGAGGGATGGGATACATACTCAGAAAAGCCGGGCTATCAACTTGGATCGCATATCTCATTTAGCGAAGTCATTCCTGAAGAGTACAACGGCTTGATCATTCCGGGCGGCAGAGCTCCCGAATACATCCGACTGGACAGACATATCCCCAGAATCGTCAGTCATTTTTTCGATATGAACAAACCCGTTGGCGCGATATGTCACGCTGTGCTTGTGCTGATTGCGTTGAATAAAAAATGGTACTTTGAAGGGCGAACCATGACCGCCTATCCTGCCTGCCGTTTCGATGTGGAAAATCTGGGTGCCATCTATACAAACAAAACGCCATATGTGGACGGAAACCTTGTATCAGGACAATTATGGCCGGATCTTCCCGGTTTCATGAGAGAGTTTCTTAAGCTCGTGAGGATTTAATGCACAACATCTTTTGCTACCAGAGGTTTATTTCTACCGTATAGCGAGAAATTAATAAAACCTACCGTAGGATCACGATCACCTAATGTATTACATGTTGCTGTGGCTGTATGCTTTTTTTAAGAAGGGGGTTAAACTCTCCGGTAGTCAGAAGCAGAGGTTTGCAATGGCTCGGGTCATTCTATGTGGCGCGCCGATCATTGTTTTCGACGAAGCAGCATCACAGTTGGATCATGAACCGGAGAAAGAGATTCATTTCATGATCGATCGGCTAGCCGGCGAGAAGACATTTATAATCATCGCACACCGGCTCTCATCGATCATTGGCGCGGACCATATTATTTTTATCAATAATGGAGAAGTGGAAGGGCAGAGGTATCATGAGTATTTATGGTAAAACAGTGAAACCAACCGTTCCTTGTTTCGCAAACCGATTAATGTAGCTAGTGCATGAATGAGATGATGGTGTGGATACATGCTTTTTGTTAACAGGTAAACCCTCGGATGGGGAAAGGCGAATCAGTATATACTATCTAAGAATGTTTGTAAAAAATTCCAATTGCAATAGCTTTTCGCTTCGTCTTCTTTTAAGTGGTGAATTTTGAAAAATTTTTGTCTAGGTCTAATTTGCAGTATTGGTATAACCGCGACAACTGCTGTTTATGCATAACATATTGAATGCCCAGATTGAACTAACGGAAACTATAGTTGAATATTCAACTAGAACAAGGCTGCCGGCATGAACGGCAGCCTTTCGTTCACCTAACGGGCAGTTTAGTTGAAGATTAATTCCGGTGAACATACCATAAGTGAAGATGAAAAATTTTCTTGGGGGAAGTGACCAAACAATACGACTAGCCAGAATAGTTTTATGTGAATGAAGAAAACAACACTTAGTGTGGTATACACTCGTGTTGCTCTCGTGTTTTAATATCCAAACTTCTATTTCATACATGTTGTTGTTAGATTGAGTTTATGTGCAGCAAAATTCTTCCGCGTCCATGTCTTGCTTCGCTTTTCTCCAGTGCTTTATTAGCTTGGTTTAGCGGGAATATGGAATCAATCGCTGCTTTAATCGTACCGTCGGCAATTAATTCCGTTAAGGTCTGCAGATTCGCGTATGTTGGGAATTTGGTGTTAAATTTAGCTGTAACGCCATACTTTTGAGCGTTCTCTTGAGATGGATCCTGAGTCAAAGAGACGAGAATGCCTCCCTTCTTCAGAACGGCCCATGATCGATTCTCGGTCTCGCCTCCAATGGAATCGACGACCAGATCCACTTCTTTGACGACGTCTTCGAAAGCCGTCATGGTATAATCGATGACTTGATCCGCACCCAAAGACTTGACGAAGTCCATGTTAGAGGTTGAAGCCGTAGCGATCACGGTTGCTCCCTTCCATTTGGCCAGCTGAACGGCAAACTGTCCAACGCCGCCTGCTGCAGCATGAATGAGAACGGTTTGGCCAGACCGGAGTTCACCTTCAGTGAACAACGCTTTCCAAGCCGTTTCGGCTCCTGCTTTAATCGTTGCTGCATCTTCAAAGGTGAGAATATCGGGCATCTTAACTAATTCCTGGACTTTCGCAATGCCATATTCTGAGTAGGCTCCTCTAATACTACCAAAAATGCGATCACCGGGCTTGAAATCCGTTACACCTTGCCCTACTTCTTCGACAACTCCAGAAGCGTAAAATCCAGGAATGTAGGGGAGGGTTACAGGAAAAACTTCTTGAAGCCAACCGTTACGGATTTTATAGTCTAGCAAAACAGAAGGAGGGGATTTTCGTGGATATTTTATTTTCCTTACTGGTTTTTTTCTTTATGATGTTATTCCTAAGCACACTTCGTGCGTTGATAAATAAGGATGAAGAAAATAGTACACTACTTACTATTGCTTCCTCTGTATTGTTTGGATGTTTATTTTGGGTTTTATTGTTACGCTAACGGAAAACGATAGCTGAGTAATCTGGGAGCAGATCGCCGCGGCCGGCAGCTGTTCTCTTTTTCAATGAAGTAGATACACTGTGAGGTATTAAGCCGAAAAAAATCAAGGTGAAAAATGAACAAGAAAAAATCAATATTTTATTTTATCTTAGCATCATTTTTATTCGGCGGAGCCATCTGTCTATTCAAGAGCTTCTTTTGGACTTTATTCTTTTTAATATTTATAGGTTTTCTATTACTCAAGATATCAGATGAAAGAAGAAGTTTCGGGAAACAAATGTTTAGTGCGTGTTTAGGTCTTTTCTTTTTCGGATGGCTCGCAGTTTTGGTCATTTTGCTGATTAAAATATTCATAAGCTACTTATATTACTCGTTAATCTAACGGGGAACATTAGTTTAACAAGTCGTCTGATTTCTGATTTTATTTAATTTGTCGGAAGTACTTCAAAACTAATTTGTAATTGAGGCAATTTGGCCGAAAATCCACTTCAAAACTTTATTTGTCATTTTGTTTTCACCAAAAAAGCCAGAAAACCCTTGAGTTTACTGGATTTCTGCACTTCAAAACCAATTTGTCTCCCAACAGAAGGATATCTTTTGTTGAAGGACAATAAAGTCTTGAAGTAAACAATAAAGTTTTGAAGTAATAAGGCGTTCACTCTACTGGGTGAGCGCTTTTTTTAGCAGGGTGGGGGGAGGCGATGGAAAGGATACACCATACCCTTTCTAAAGCCGAATGTCGTTCCTGGTTTTATCATGGTCTGATAAAGTGGTTGATATTAGAGAGCAATACCCACTTATTCCGATAGAAAGGAGCATCGAGATTGCTGAGCAATTAAATAAAGGTGGCGCAGTAAAGGGATAGATCGAAAGATCGATCTATCGGTAAAGCTTGCGATATGTGCTTGGTGTTTGACCAACTATTTTTTTGAAAATGGTATTGAACGAATCGATATCACGGTACCCGACTTGCTCTGCAATTACAGTGATTTTGTAATCGGAGTCTCGAAGCAGTGTACAGCTCCTTTGGACGCGACAATTTTGCAGATAGGAACCGAAGGATTGGCCGGTATGCCGCATGAATATGCGCTGCAAATTTCGACTGCTCCACTGTGATAATATCGCCAAATCAGAAAGCGTAATTGGCTCGTATAAATGGTTCTCAATGTACTGGAGTACTCTAGAAAAGTCGGCAGCTTCTGTTGTCGGCTTATCTACTTCTCCGAACTTCTGTCTGTAAACGGCAACGACTAACTGGGCTAAGAGTGTTTGAAGCATGGTAGTAGAGCCAATACAGGGAGCAGAGACTTCGCGGTAAAGCTTCATTATGATGTTTTCAAATGAATTATCGCTATCGAAGATAGAGAAATAGGTTGAAGTACCGTCCGCGAGAGAGCTGAGATGTTCCCTGATTGGAGAATCATGAAGTAGGAGATATAGATGATCCATCATTTGGGTATCAAAGAGACAATTATAGACGATCAATTGATCGCCTGAAGATTTGGGAGAGGACGGCCGAAATACATGTGACACCCCGACAGGGATCGCAAAGAGTTGACCTTTATGTACAGGAAAAGTTTCATTTTCAATATGGTGGAAGCCCTTTCCCTCAGCCACATAACAATATTCGATAAAGTCGTGAGTGTGGAAAGGAACACTAAAGTCTTCAACAAAGCGATTTACATGTAGATGTAAGTTACTCTGAACGAAACTTTCACTTTTAAAAAGTTGAACGGATTTATTCATTAAAGTTCCTCCTCTTCAACGTCATAGTCATGATTATAAAATAATAAATGGTTTGAGTCTAATGAATGTTTTTAAGAAATGGCATTATTTCAGGGTAATTATGACCGAATTGCCGGGTATTTCTTACAATCAGATAGATATAATTATGCTAGAGGACACATTTTATATATTGTTGAGAGGAAGGCATTCACAAATGAATATTACGAATATGTTGGTACAATATTTGAAAAATCCTTTAGGAATAGAAACAAAAAATCCATTATTGAGTTATACACTCGAGTCAGAAGATCAGAATCAGTTTCAAACCGCGTATTGTATTTTGGTATCTTCAACGAAAGAGTTGCTGCATAAAAACATTGGAGACTTGTGGAATTCCGGAAAAGTATCACATGAAAATAACTACGCCATTGCGTACGGTGGAGCTTTACTTTCATCAAGGCAGGAACTGTTTTGGAAGGTGAAGGTATGGGATAAGAACGATCTAGAGTCGGAATGGAGCGATATTGCTTCTTGGGAAATGGGGCTTTTAGAACAGAATGATTGGAAAGCACACTGGATTGGACAGGGAGATACGGCAGATTGCAACAAATCAGCAGCACCACAAGTAGCCAGAGATTTTCAGGTATCCGATGTGAAAAATGTTGTCAAAGCTCGTGCTTATGTGAGTGGATTGGGCTTATTTCAGGCAAGCATGAATGGCGTGCAATTAGATGATACTTTTTTTAATCCAGGTGAGAGCGATTATTCCAAAACCGTCTACTATGTCACGTATGATATAACCCAGCAGTTGAAGAGTGACACGAATGCGTTCGGTATCCTAATTGGGAATGGGCAGTATGTTAATTTTAGAGTTAACCCTACGATGATGCTGGATGAAACAACCGAGGCTCCTGAACATCGTTACCAAAAAAATGATTCAAAATACGTCAGACAAGGACTTTACGGTGAAAAGAAAGTCATCGCTCAGATCGAAGTTATCTATGAGGATGGAAGTGTAGAAATAGTTGCAGCGACAGATGATGCTTGGCAATTAACAGACAGTCCCATCACCTTTAACAACTGGTATGGCGGCGAAGATTATGATGCAAGAGCGGAGATACGCGGTTGGAACGAGCCTCTTGCTGATCGCACAGGCTGGCAGCAGGCTGTCATCATGGAACAACCGCTGGGAAGCTTGAAAGCTAGAGAATTTATTCCTGTTCGGATCATAGAGAAATTATCAGCAGCTTCTGTCACAAGACTGGAGAATGGGAATTTGCTCGTGGATATGGGCATCAATGTTGCGGGATTCCCCGAAATCATGCTCCCTGGCATGACAGAGGCAGACAGAGGAACTGTCATTGAGATGTATCCTGCAGAGATCTTGAATGATGAAAAAACGTCCGTCGATCAGTCCTCCTGCACACAGAGCTGGAGTCAGAAATATCATTGCAGTATTAAGAATAGTTATACGGTAAAAGGAGATGGAGATGAGAGATGGCATCCTTCATTTTGCTATCAGGGATTCCGGTATGTCGAGGTTTCCGGCTTTATGTGGGATGCAACAGTCGATCAATTTTATTGCTGCATATTACGTGTTGCGAATGAGAAAACAGGGATGTTTGAAACCTCGAATCCGGTATTGAATCAAATTGATGAGATCACCAATCGTGCCATTGAAAGCAATATGTTTTTCTCATTTACGGACTGCCCGCAGATTGAGAAAATAGGTTGGCTAGAAACCACGCATTTGATGTTTCGGTCCATGTCAGCGGGATATGATATCCGTTCATGGATCCCAAAAATCGTCCAAGATATGATTGATGCTCAGACCAACAAAACAGATAACGTGAATGGGGATACCGAAGAGCTTGGCTATATGCCTGCCATTGCACCTGAATATTTTCGAATCGACGGTTTGAATCGTGACCCGAACTGGGGTGGGGCCTGTATCTTGACACCTTGGGAATATTATCAGATCTATGGCGATTGTTCCATATTACAAAAGGCTTACCAGACGATGAATAAATATATCATGTATTTAGAAACTCAAACCCAGAACGGCCTGTTAGCGGGCTACGCCCAAATGGGGGACTGGGGGCAGTTACATGAAAACACCCCAGTAACACTGGTAGAAAATTGCGCTTACTATTACTTACTGAGCACGATGGCTAAGATTGCAGCATTGACAGGGCATTTCGGGGATGTAATGAATTTCGCCGCTAAGGCTGAAAAAGTAAAGGAGCAGTTTCATCTGCATGCGGAGTGCTACCAACCGGAAAGCCGCATTTATGGTAATGGTAGTCAAGCAAGCTATGGATGTGTTCTATTCAGCGGCATCATTTTAGAAGAAAATAATGAGATTGCGGTTAATCGACTTGTAGAAGCCGTCCAAATCCGTGATTATCACCTTTCGTCAGGCGAAGTGGGCTTAAAGCAAGTGTTTGCTTCGCTTGGGAAGTATGGGAAAAACGATATTGTGTATAAAATGGTTATGAATGATACTCAGCCAAGCTATAAGTTCTTTGTTGATAATCACTTAACTACATTGCCTGAATACTGGAACTATGAGGAATTATGGATGGGTATGGTAAGATCAAGAAATCATGCCATGATGGGGCATGTAAAAGAGTGGCTTACCTCCAATGTATTAGGAATACGAATGGCAGAACCAGGGTATCGAAAGATTATAATTGAACCAACTTTGACACAGACAGTTGAAAAGGTTAAAGGATGCGTATTAAGTCAATACGGTTTGATAAGTGCGGAGTATTGCCGGAATGGTGAGGAAATAGGTTTGGAAGTAAAGATACCGGTTGGAGTTGCCGCCGATATTGGTTTGCCAATCGTAGGTTCTGGAGAGTTAACTACGAATTGTAGCGAGTATCGTATTCAGAGAAGGGGGCAGACGTATTGGATTCAGTCTGTAGGGTCGGGCAATTACACATTTACATTAAAATAGAAGTAAGCTAAGCAGAAATGCCTGTTTTCATTCGAAAACAGGTGGGGGGGCTCCTTACTATATGGGCTACAAATATGTAGTGGTCCGTTAGGGTTCTATGCCCTTAGAAAAAAAAGCCATGGAATTCAATGGAAGCTGAATTTCATGGCTAATTAGAAATCGTTTATCTTCTAGCGTTAAAGCCGATAAAAGCTTTTGTGTTGAAATCGAATACGACTGTCAACGGTCCAAGCAGCTCATCTTGGTCTGTGCTGTAAGTAACCGTCACGAAATTGCCGTTCGCAGCTTGAACGTCTGCGAGCAATTTCTTCTGCTCGTCTGTGGAAGCCAATACGCCTACCTCATTAGAGGAGACGATTTGAACGGCTGCTTCGTCTTGCTTCGTTGTAATATGGGACGCTTGCTCCTTCACTTGCGCCCATGCCAAGTTTCGGTATCCCTGCGCTGTCTCAGGCGACATTTTCGGAGTGCCTGTTACAGGCGCTTGAGCCTGAACAACGAGGAGGAACACAGGGCTTTGCGGAGGTAGGCTTTTCGTTTCAAATGGACCGTAGTAGGCTTTTACTTTCGTGCCGGCTTTCAGGTCCTCCCATTTCACGGATTCGCCTTGAGACGTCATGACGCGAGTTTCTTTACCGCCGTTAAGTACCAAATTGTCGCCTAATTGAACTTGCCAGCCATCATCCGTATGTTTTACTTCTTTGATTGTATCTTCTTTGACTGAGCGGTCTGCGTGAACGTTAATGCTTACAGCTTGCGCTTGGCCCGGATAGCTCATCGCCATTGCTGGTCCGAACTCGGCGTCGATTTGAGTACCGGCTTTAAGATCGGCTGCAGTTAGCGTTTTACCGTCTAGGCTCTTGATGGCAGTCGATTTGTCTACGGTTAAAATGACCCATGTGCTGCCAAGCAGCTCGATGCGGGTATTACCGTCTTCCTTAGCCTGTACGCTTACGATCACACCGGATGCAGGCATCAGGTCAGCCGCTTCGTCCAGCTCGATCTCTTTGTTCGCTTCATCGTAATTTACCGTATATCCAAGCTGAGTCGCAGCGTCGCGTACTGGGAGGTACGCTTTTCCATCGATGTAGACAGGCGTTAGCTTGCTGTCTTGTCCATTAACAAGAATCTTTACGTCTTTTTGTAAGTAACCTGTAACCTTTTCTAGCAAATCCTCAGCTCCGACTGCAGCTGTTGTGCCGAGTATCCCAGCCAAAGTTAATATTACAGTTAGTTTCTTCTTCATATCATAAAGCTCCTTCCGATGTTTGAAATTTAGCGTCAATCATGTTGACAATCCATCAGACGGAGATCGGTTCGAATAGGTTGCAGTTGTCCAAAATTATGTTGTAATATTTACTCACTCTGGAGCTGTAAGGCTGCACATCTCCATTTTCCATCCCCATGATCTCGCCTGGCCACTCAATCATTAGTTTGATAGGCTGATCAGCCTGTAAACGGGATTTCCGAAAAGGTCGGTAATCTGAATTTCTTGAACTCGAGACGAACGAATTCGCGTTGCGGTGGTTGAAGATCCCGTTGGGCTATGGAAGCAATATGATCGTCAAGTACCAGTACTGGATGTATGCAGGGATGCTTCCGCTTCTGATTTATTAGTTGTTACTAATCCGTGTGTGACGGCGATTCGAGACGGAAGAATTCTCATGATTTTATTGGCGATGGCGATTCTTTCCTCGGAAGAACGCATCGCGAGCTGCTTTCATTAATAAATCAGTTAACCACAGTAAAATTGAACTATTAGTTGAAAATAGACATAATAATTATAAGTAAATATTACTATTGTTTCTATATATGTATTGGGGTAAATTGATAAAATAAGAATGAATCATACTACGCTTAATTCTTTAGATTAAAGAAGCGGGGGAACCAAGTTTTCTGGGGTGAGTACACTTTGTAAGTGTTAGGGTTAACTTTCAACCCGAATCCGTCAGCTAACTTCGTCAGCGTAGAAAGAAAATGAAAGAAACATTAAATGGGTTCTTTATTTTTAGGGCTCTATTCCCTCGCTTCCTTTTTTCGTTCAAGAGAAAAAAGGAGGAATTAAACATGCTTTCGAAAAGATCAAACATTACAACGTCAAGAAGAGATTCTTCACTTAAAGCGACGGCTGGAGGAGTTCGACATTCAATTTTCCAATTTGGTGTATCGGCCATCAGGCTTCGAAACACAGACTTTATTGGAAATAAGCAAAACGGTCGGACAAAACAATGACTAAACCAACTAAGTTTGGAAAGGGAATTAGCGGTTCAACAATTACTAGCCAATCGCATCGGTATTTCCAAAAAAAAATTGAAGGAACATCACAAATTTATCGTAACAATGGCTCATATTTTTGGTTGTCCGTATCCTTGCCTCAGAGAGTACATTAGAAGCAGTATTATATGAGCTTCGTTGAAGGATAAAGCTATTTTTCGGTTTAATTCTACATTAAGCCCATCATAACCAACTTTTTGATCGTATGTTATGGAAGTCCTTCACATTTACTTCTTAATTCAACTAACAGAAAATGATACTTGAAATACGGCAAGCAGCTAAGGTAGCCTGCTTTTTTCATTGAACTAAAGGATAGGTTAATATTATGATCGGCCTTGCAGAGAAAAATGGTGGCTTATATAATTAAAATATGTTTAGGGGGGGATGTTTAATAGTATGAATCTTCCAATACAGGGAAGTAGACTTCTTTTACGCGATCTCACGGAGCAAGACATAGAGCGTATATATTATTGGGATTATTTAGCTGAAGATCGAGAACATTTAAATTGGAATGGTCCCTATAAGCCGTTGGAACCTCTAACACTTGAGGACTACTACGAGAAGTATAAACGCGATCTTGGTATTACCCAAACTGGAGAGCCCCGCTATCGATTAGTCATTGAGATTGATGGAGAATTAAAAGGAATAACGGGGCGTTATTGGGTTGATGAGAGCACCAATTGGTTCGAAATAGGAATTGCGATATTTGATTCTCGATATTGGTCCGGTGGTTACGGAACGGAAGTTTTTCAAATGTGGATCGACTACCTTTTTACTCAATTAAAGACGGTAAGATTAGGAATTGGCACTTGGTCAGGGAATGAACGGATGATTCGCTTAGCTGCAAAATGCGGCATGATTGAAGAAGCTCGTGTTCGAAAGGCGCGTATAGTTCGGGGGGAATATTACGATGCAATTAAAATGGGTATTCTTCGTGAGGAATGGGAACATCGAAAGCATTCATTGGACACTATAATTTGAAAACAGGCACCATTTATTAAACTAACGAGGAACGATAGTGAAGGAGCTTGCCTGGCGGCAGCTCTTTTTTTTTGTCCATTCAAGTAACGGGCAAGTTATGCGTGGCGATATTACCTTTTGGTCTATCAGGCTGTATCTGTTATATAAAATTTCTTATCTGTTTCATTGCACATTATCAATAAAAGCGTAGTATTTAGGGAGATTTTTCAAAACTGTTATATACATTATATTTTTCTGTATTATATAATAAAAAAGGTAGATATTGGCGTTAATAGTACTTCATAAACTGCCGCTGCGGAAAGGAAGATGCGGGTTGACTACAATTAAACTGGATGATGGTTTTATTAATAATACTGTTGAATCTCTTGCAGTCCTGTTGCTTGATTATTATGTTTTCCCAAACACTGCTGAAATCACGAAGACGGTTCTGCTTGAAAAGCTTTCTGAAGGTGACTTTTACAAGGTGGAGAGCGGCTTAGCCTTATCGCAGAAGATTACGGGTTATATGCAAAAAATAAGTAATGACAAACATTTGGGTCTTCACTTTAGTGAACTTCCGTTACCTCTTCAATTGCACGAATCAATCGCTAATGATGACATCAAATTACGCCAAAAACTTAATAACTACGGCTTCGAAAGGGTAGAGAGATTACCAGGTAATATAGGTTATCTCGTTATTAATGAATTCGTTTATCCAGAGCTTGCAGGTGAAACGGCAGCACACGCTATGAGTTTTTTAGCGAATACAGACGGGTTAATCATTGATCTCCGAAATAATAACGGCGGCTCTTCATTTATGGTGACGTTAATCGCCAGTTATTTGTTGGATGGTTCCCCACCAGTGCATTTAAATGATCTTTATTGGCGATTTTACGATGCCACACAATCATTTTGGAGTTTGCCCTTTGTGCCAGGGAAAAGATTCGGCTCGAGTAAGCCTGTTTATCTTCTGACCAGTCAAAAAACAGGGTCCGGCGCTGAAGAATTCGCCTATAGTCTACAAGCAATTAAAAGAGTTAAGATTGTTGGCGAAAAGACTGGCGGAAAAGCAAATCCAGGCAGTATCCATCGCATAAATGACCATTTTCAGGTCTTTATCCCCAATGGACGTGCGATTAACCCGATAACCAAAGATAACTGGGAGGGCATAGGAGTTTTACCGGATATCGAGAGCAACAGTGATGAAGCTTATGAGAAGGCATATCAATTGCTCCTCCAACATATATTGCAACACTTTAGCGAGAATTCGGAACCTGGACGAGAGCAGTTAATGGCCGATATCAAAAAAATATTGAACCTTAGATAGGTTAAAGCCCTGCTATTAAAGATCAAGAATAGTTGGTGGATAGCACCCTGATACACAGGTTTTTGTCCAGTTCATTGCGTTAACGGTGAACGATAGTTCAAGTTCAATAGATAATACTAAGAACGGCAGTCATTATAAGTCGTGCCTTTTGAATTATATGTATATAATTGATTAACCTACCGAGAAACGAGAGTTAAGTAATTGTAACAAAATTGAAATCTTATATTCATGCATCATTAATGAATCAAGCCTATAATAAAACTTAACCCCCTTTTAAATATATATACTCAGACCTTCAGCCCATTGCTGTGGGTCTCTTTTTTACTATTCAACTAAAGGGTAAAATTCCGTAATAATAACTATTAGTTACATGGTAATATAAGGTAAGTGGTAGACTCTAAATTGGTTAGAAAGGGCGGAAATATTTTGAACTATTTTATTAATGGACTAGAGATGAATCCCCCTACAAACATGAATTTAGTTATGGAAACGGAAAGCAAGAATGGTGCAAAATTTCCGAGGGATTACAAAGAATTTATTGTTCATTATAATGGTGCGGTAGGTACCGTGGGAAACACGTATATACACCTGTGGGCAATTGACGAGTTAGAAGAATTAAATGAAGGATATGCCGTCAGAGAATTTGCAGATGGGTTAGTGATATTTGGTACCGATGGTGGAGGTACAGCGTATGCTTTCGATACAAGGTATGAGGAAACAACAATTGTTGAAGTTCCCTTTATAGGTATGGACCTAGACGAAATAACAAAATGCTCTGACACATTTACTGGTTTTCTAGAATACTTAGCTTCCTTAACCGACTAAACTCTAACGGAGAACGTTAGTTAAACGCACCATGGAGCAGTTTGCGATCAGCGGCTGCTCTATTTTCATTAAAGGGCAGGATAGTGGAGGAGAATATTTATAAATCACCGAATAACTTATTTGACAGAAAAAAAGCTTTGAAACTCTTAGAGGTGCAAATATGGAAATGAAATGGTTAGCATATCGAATCTATCCTGAGCCATTTGGAACCACGTATCAGTATACCGATTTATTGAATAGAGCTATTGTTGAAGTGTTGTTTGACTACTGTCAGATATTAGAAGCAATGATTTCAAGAGAAGGTTGGAACTTGTTGATTAATTATCATGGTTATCAGGTTTTATATGAGATAAATGAAAAGAGCAATTGGTTTGACTGCGAAAACCTTGAAGCATTTATCTTTGAAGTTGAAGCACTTATTGACATTTTGCCTCATCTTTAAACTAACGCAGAACGATAGTGAAGGAGCTTGCCTCGTGGCAGCTCCTTTTTTTAGTTCATTTAAGTAACGGGCAGAGCGCGCCTAGCCAAGCTAGGTACAACTAACTGATGCAAGTTCAGTCGGGGTAAGGACCAAGCCGCCTCGTAGCTAGCAGGCAGACGTTGGCGAAATCCAACGGCTGAAGCCCTGTGAAAAGTCACGAAATATTGTGATGAAGCAAATCTGCAGGCCGTAATAAGTGAATCCTACCGCATCGTGAAACTGAACCCGAAAGGGACAAGAGGGAGCCGAGCCACGTCTGCCTCGGCGAAGGCCATAGAACGCGCGAAGATCTTGGAACTGCAGCGCAGAAGAACCCTCCGGTGTATGGGGAACGGCATGTAGAGAAAGTTGTATCTGGAACTAGGGAGACCCTCCCCCGCACGAAGTTTTTTTTTCGTAAACGGTAGACCTATAAGCCCCAAAGGTGAAGTGGCGAGCTGCGGGAAGGGAGTCGGAGGGGGCCATACTACTGTGGATCCGGTGGACAACATAACCCCCGGGGGAGGGAAGGGCAATACCCCACTTCGTTCGTGGGAATTTGAGGAGGTAAGAGCAAGTGAATGCCGAACAGACGGCTAACGCCACCAATGAAAACGCTCGACGACTCCAAAATACCCTCTATCTTGCGGCTAAGGCCAACCCTAAGCGCAAGTTTCATGCTCTGTACGATAAAATATTCCGGAAAGACGTCCTGCGGGAAGCATGGATGCGGGTGAAAAAGAATCGAGGCAGTGCCGGCGTAGATGGACAAACGATTGAGTCCATCGTTCAAGAATACGGAGAAGAAACCTTTATCGAGGAAATCAGACAGCAGTTGGCGGATGGGGCATACAAGCCATCCCCTGTGAAGCGGAAAGAGATACCTAAACCGGACGGGAAAACTCGTCCTTTAGGAATTCCGACGATCCGAGATCGAACTGTGCAGATGGCAACAAAAATGGTGATCGAAGGTATCTTTGAGGCGGATTTTAAGGATTGCTCTTATGGATTTCGTCCGAAGAGGTCGGCACACTATGCCATCAAATGTATTCGGGATAGTGTCAATAGGGGAATTGTAAATTGGGTAGTCGACGTAGATATTACGGGCTATTTCGATAACATCTCGCATAGCAAACTAATGAGACTGGTAGAAGAGCGTATCTGTGACAAGCGCATCCTGAAATTAATTAGGCAATGGCTTGAAGCTGGCGTGATGAAGGAAGGGATTTGGCACAAAACGGAAATCGGAAGTCCGCAGGGCGGAGTGATATCTTCGTTACTCGCCAATATCTATCTGAACTACCTTGATACAATTTGGGAAAAGCGGTTTTCTCATCTTGGAAAACTGGTTAGGTATGCTGATGATCTAGTCATTCTATGCAGGTTGAAACCGCAGGCACTCGAATCAATTCGAATCCTTAAGTCCATCTTTGGGAAACTGGAACTAACCATAAATACTAGCAAGTCGAAGTTAGTACGTCTTTGGAAGAACGAAGACGGGTTTGACTTCCTTGGTTTTCACCATCGAAAAATGCCGTATCTTCATAAAAACGGAGTTATGTATAGGCTTCAAAGTTTTCCATCAAAGAAAGCGATGAAGAAGATGCGTCTGCGCGTGAAAGAAGAGACGTACCCAAGAGGCCGACTCCGATGGTCACTAAAATTGATGGTGGAAAAACTTAATCCGATGATTCAGGGATGGCGTAACTATTACGCTCATCTGGATGTCGATCGGAAGAAGTCCAATGGCTTCCTAGCCAAGGTAGACTGGTACATCCTTAGGAGAATGAGGCTTTTCTGGAATAAGAAGCACAAGAAGCACAGGCTAATTTGGAGTGAGATGCATCTGCTGCTTCAGCGTTCAGGCTTGAAAACTGTAAGTACATCATGGGAAATCCGTACTGCCCTGGGTGAAGAACTGTGTATGTTCAAGTATTAACCTCCAACCAAAATATTTGACAAATTAATCATAATTTAAGCCAACGACAATGTTTCATTATTAGTATATCATTGGTTTTGTGGAAAAGAAAACGTTTAACTGAGAAAAGAAAACGTTTTTCTGCGAAAATCAAACGATTTTCGAGAAACACAATTTTGGATAATCTTTTCTGTTTACTTGGGGGGATTGCCTGGGGATATTTGAGGGTATTGGAAAGCATAATGACAAAACAAATGAAAATGATGGAGGAACTTACTATGAACGCTTGGCAACCTAATAGTCCTTTAGGGGGACTACCATTTGTTAAATAATAATGAGGGGGTAACTTTTTATGAAATTAAAAGGTAAATTATTATCTGGTGTTCTTGTACTATGCATGTCTTTTTCAGCGATTTTGGTTGGATGTTCTAGTAATGAAAAGAACCCTGAAAGCTCTGCGTCCAATAAAGGACAACAAACTTCTGAGAAAGGAGCGTCTAACTCGTCGGATAAATCCATTACGGTTCTGGTTGAGGGAGGAAGTCCGGCTAATACGGTCGCCACCCAGACGGCGGAAGAATTCAAACAAAAAACCGGATATGATGTGAAAATTGAGACGGTTCCCTACATCGGTGTCTACGACAAATTAAACATAGAAATGAAAACGAATTCAGGAGCGTATGATGTCGCCACGATTGATATCCTGTGGTTTCCTGCTCTTGCTAAAAACTTGGTAGCCATGGATGACATCATGACGGACGAGGTCAAAAATGATTTTGTGCCAAATGTAGTCGACGGCGGTAAAGTAAACGGTAAGATTTTGGGTATGCCGCTGTGGACGAATTCAAAAATTTTATTGTATCGAACGGATCTGTTTAATGATCCGAAGGAGCAAGAGGCATTTAAGGCTAAATATGGATATGATTTGAAGCCGCCTACGAATTGGCAGCAATACAGGGATGTCGCTAAGTTCTTTACTCGTGATACAGATAATGATGGGAAAATTGAACAATATGGTACAGGCATATTAGGAATGAATAACGGTGATTCGGTTGCCAGTTGGTTGGACCATGCAGCGCAAGCAGGAGCCAAACCGCTCGTTGTAGGCAAAGATAATAAAGCCTTAGTTAACTCGGAGCCATATGTAAAAGCGCTAGAATTTGAAACAAAGATTTTGCGGGAAGATAAATCTGCGCCAGAAGGTGCTCTGAACATGGCCTCTTCTGAAATTTCTGAAATGTTTTGGAATGGAAAAATGGCGATGATGTTAGAGTGGGCTCATTTCTTTATCCCTTCTAACGATCCAGGTAAATCGAAAGTAGCGGGGAAAGTGGGAGCGGCGCCAATGATAGCCGGAGATTCCGGGGTAGGAGTAGTCCCTGGGCCTTGGTATCAAGTGATCCCGAGCACGTCCACAAAACAAGATATCGCCAAACAATACGTGAAATTTATTTATGAAAAAAATGAATTGTTTATGAAAGCATTAGGAGTGGCTGCACGAAAATCGGTCTTTGAGAATTACGGCCAAAAACCTGAATATGCACACTTGAAAGCGCTTGAAACTACACTGGCTGCCAGTCAGACACAGAATCGTCCAATATTGCCTCATTGGAACGAAATCGAAAATGAAGCATTAGTCACTGCGATTCAAGTAGCTCTCTCAGGAAAGGAAACACCGCAAGCAGCATTAAACAGAGCAGCAGCAATAATTAACGAGATACAAGGCAGATAAGCGGAATAAGGGGCTGAGGTTCAAGCCCCTTTTTTAACCGCATTCAATTCTCGCAGAAGGATGATGGATATGTCTTCAAGGGATCAGAAGCTTTCTTTCCTATTTTTTTTACCGGCTTTCGTTTTCATGATCTTGTTTTTTGTTTATCCGATGCTGTTGCTTTTTAAAGACAGTTTTTTTGACGATGACGACCCTTCCAAATTTATAGGTTTACAGCATTATACGAAGGCACTTACTTCGGATACCTTCTATCAATCCTTGTCTAATACGATCGAATATGTGATTGGTGCAGTAGCCATTGAGTTGATATTGGGCATGATCCTTGCGCTTTTGCTGAGTACAGGGTTTAAAGGCGCCAACATCATTCGTACTTTACTATTGAGTCCGTTAATGATCTCGCCTTTAGTTTGCGGGTTAATATGGAAGTTTATGTTGAACGACCAATTTGGCATTTTAAATGTCATTTTATACAAAATCGGTTTGATCAAGAATCCTCAAAGTATCTTATGGTTATCTGACAGCAAGTACGCGTTAATCTCCTGTATGATTGCCGACGTATGGCTTACCACACCCTTTATGATGTTGATATTATTAGCGGGTATACAAGGAATTCCTGAAAGTTTATATGAAGCGGCGCGCATTGACGGAGCCAATAAGTTTCAGAACTTCTTGCATATCACGCTGCCGAGTTTAAAACCGGTCATTGTCGTTGCCGTTATCATACGTATTATTGATGCCGCAAAATCATTTGACATTATTTGGGTTATGACACAAGGTGGTCCTAGCGGATCCTCTTCGTTAGTAAGTACATTAATTTACAAATCGGTAGCCAGATACAATCAAGAAGGTTATGCAAGCGCAATGGCTGTAATCTTTATGATTATTTTGCTGGCAATCTGTTCATTCTTTTTTAAACAATTCTGGAATCCAAATAAGAAAGCGGTTCGATAGAAAGGAGATCAGCAAGATGGTTATAACCATGAGTAGACAAAAATCCAGAGTTGCCGGGTTATTTGCCCTCATCATCTCATGTATCTTTTTGATAGTTACTTTATTCCCTTATGCGTACCTTGTGTTGTCTTCATTGAAACCGCCAAGGGAAGTGATCTCCACAAACCCGTCGTTGTTGCCTTCTGTATTTACTTTAGCCAATTATAATGCCCTGTTTCATCAACTGACCATCGGCAAATATTTTGTTAACAGTCTTTTAACCGCATTGGCAGGTACATTGTTGAGTGTTTTTCTGGGATCATTAGCTGCTTATGGCTTAACCAGGTTTTCATCAAAACTCGGGAATATGTTTCTGTTGTTTACTTTAGTGGTTCGCATGACGCCTCTGATCAGCGTTGCAATACCCATGTACCGTATTATTGGGCAATTAGGTTTAATGGATACAAAAATAGCACTTGTATTAGTCTACACCAGCATTAACATACCGTTTGTCATTTGGATGATGATTGGTTTTTTCGACAATTTGCCCAAAGAGCTTGATGAATCCGGGCGTGTCGACGGATGCGGGATGTTTGGAACATTTATGCGTATTATTTTGCCGATCTCGCTGCCTGGATTAGCAACTACCGCAATTTTTAGCTTTATGCTTTCTTGGAATGATTTCTTGTTCGCATTACTTTTAACAAGCACTTCGGCTAAGACGGTGCCAGTGGGAATTTCAGAGTTTTTAACAGCATACGGTTTGGATCTAGGCCCCATGACGGCTGCGGCGACCCTATTTAGTGTGCCTGTCATGCTGTTTTCATTCGTCATGCAGAAATACATTGTTAGCGGAATGACGATGGGTGCCGTTAAAGAATAGAGACTAAATACTGCAAAAAAGAGTGGAGGAAAGACGGATGCTTTACGATCACCATACGTTTCATAATCTTATGCTGGCTAAAGCCGAACAATCGGCTGCAAATATGAATGACCATGTGGGTAAAGACCCATTGCGCTTAAAATTTCATTTTATGCCGCCTGCTTATTGGATGAACGATCCTAACGGACTCATCTATTATCGCGGAGAATATCATATGTTTTACCAGTTTCACCCGTATTCGGCCGAGTGGGGGCCGATGCATTGGGGCCATGCAAAAAGTAAAGATTTGGTTCACTGGGAACACCTTCCTATTGCACTTGCGCCAAGTGAAGTCTATGATCTTGACCAAAAAGGCGGATGTTTTTCCGGAAGCGCCGTCGATGACAACGGGATATTGACTTTGATCTACACCGGCACGATTATGAAGGAAGGGCGTGTCATTCAAACCCAATGTTTAGCTTCCAGTACCGATAGCGTGACATTTCAAAAATATGTAGGAAATCCGGTTATCTCTGTTCCTCCAGAAGGGAGTTCCTCTGATTTCAGGGATCCGAAAGTATGGAAACACGAAGATAAATGGTATATGGTCGTAGGTTCAAGTAAAGATGGAAAAGGAAGAGCTTTGCTTTATCGCTCGAATGACCTGTATGTATGGGAGTATGTAAGTGTATTGGCTGAGAGTGACGGTACGATGGGTACGATGTGGGAATGTCCGGATATTTTTCAGCTTGGCGATCGTTATGTACTAATGTTCTCCCCAATGGGAATGGGTGAAAAAAAAGCGAGTTATTTAACTGGTTCATTAGATTATAGTAGTGGGAAATTTACTTGGGATTATTGTGGAGAAGTGGATTGCGGGTTCGAGTACTATGCTCCTCAATCTTTCCTTGATGATAATGGAAGACGAATTATTATAGGTTGGTTGAACGCTTGGGATTGGATGCCGTGGTTTAAGTCGTTCGGTCCGACAAAAGCAAACTGGTGCGGGGCCATGTCTCTTCCGAGAAAGGTTGAATTGGATACAGGCGGACGTTTGAAGTTTCTTCCGGTTGAACAATTGCAAACTTTGCGTAAAGAGCATTACGTAGTAGAGAATGTGTTGGTTGAGGAAGGACGAAGACCCGTTCCCAAAGAAATGAATGGCGATTGTTTGGAGATCATGGTGAAGTTTTCATTGGAAGATTGCGATGCGGAAGAATTCGGATTGCGATTGAGATGTTCTGAAGACGGTAAAGAAACCTTGATATCCTACGATGTCAACTCCAAGGTACTCCGGTTTGATAGATCCCGTTCAGATTCGTTTAGTGAAGGCGTGCGAACGTGCACGCTCGAGACAACGGCTAATGGTTTGGTAGCATTGCAAATTTTTGTTGATACTACATGTATAGAAATCTATGCAAATGAAGGGCGCTCCGTGATGTCAAACAATATCTATCCTGATCCAGCGAGTACGGGGATTGATATTTTTTGCCGTGGAGGAAAGGTTAAAATGCTTTCATTAAACGTTTGGAAACTCGAATCGATTTGGCGGTGATCATAAGTAGTATGATGTGTATGGAATTCTTCTGATCCCAATGTGAGACAGCTTTTATGGGATGTTAGCGAACACCTAACTTTTTGTACGGTAGAAGGATGGGGTTGTTCCTTCTACCATTTTAAAAAATCTGCTGCTGAATGCATGAATGCTTGGAAAGCCCATCTTCTCGGCGATGATGGTAAGCGGGTCGGTGGTAAATTGGATCAAATGGCGTGCTGCATGCACACGCATGGTATTGAATCGGACTCATACTAAACGCTTTTTGAAAGAGACGAACCAAGTAATGTTTGCTAATTTAGATGGCCGTGTAATCTTTGTGGAAACTGGTTACAGCCGGATTTAATAAAGCTGCAAGCCGAAGGCGTTCAAACCCGGATTTTCGTCTGCTTCGAACGGCCATTGATGCACCGAAGAAAAATACTTACACACTTTTGGCGGAGGCGTTATGCAACAGAAGCAACTGCTTCCGATGATACGAACCGAGGTGCAGAGAAATTTAAACGGATACGTTAGTGCGGAAGCCATTCTTACGAATATCGATAAATACATCCTTCCTCCGGGATTAGGGGATAATGCCGGACTGTGCGGGGCGTTGGCGCTTGGTTTGAAGGCGTTGAAAACATCTAATGAATAAACCGAAGGGCCTATTGTTTCTGTGAAAGTAAGAAAATCGCCTCATCCTGCCTTCTTGGCAAGGATATTAGCGATCTTTTTGACCATATAAGAATTTATAACTTTCCGAGTCTACGGAATCGACCAATAAACCGAAACGTTCTTCCAAGGATAGTTCATTCATTCGTGGATCTTGAAGCTGCCGTAAGTAAGCGTCGGCTAGGCCCTGCAAGCGCAGTTTGCGTAGGCAGGAAAAGCACGAATTCGTAAGGTTTTACTTCCAGCTATATCAAGGAAAAAGTAGTTTATGAACAAACACACTAAATTGATAGGAGAATTTATTTATGGCTAGTAAAAATTATTATGACGTAACAGAGTGGCCTGTCGGTAATCCGTATGAGGATATTGGTGAGGTAATCAATAGCATTATAGCAGATATTAAAAGTAGGCAAACGGACACTGATGTGAATAAAGGCGGAAAGCCGGGTGCGGTTATCTATATTCCACCGGGAGATTATTATCTTGGCAGTCAAGTAGTTATAGACATCAGTTATCTTAAAATTATGGGTTCTGGACACGGGTTTACATCTTCGAGTATTCGTTTTAATACTTCTGAGAATGAATGGGCGGATTTGCATGAATTGTGGCCGGGAGGAAGTCGCATACTCGTAGATATTCTCCTAGAAGTAAATGACGAGGAATATAAAGGAGCTGCATTTTATGTTGAACGAAGTGGAAATCCCCGAATAAGTTCGGTAGAGTTTTCTGACTTTTGTATTGATGGTTTGCATTTTATTGAAGATGGTTCAGGAGAAACAAATCCGGAAAACACATACACTAACGGGAAAACGGGTATTTATGTTGCAAGTGCTTGTGACTCATTTCGGATTACAGGCATGGGGTTTGTGTATTTAGAGCATGGAATTACTATTTATCATGCAGATGCACTGACTATACATGATAATTTCATAGCTGAATGTGGTAACTGTATAGAACTACGAGGTTGGGGACAGGCTTCAAAAATAACCGATAACTTGATAGGAGCCGGTTTTAAAGGATATTCAATTTACGCTCAAAATTTTGGTGGACTTTTGATTACAGCGAATAATGTTTTTCCACGAGGTGCGAGCAGTATCTATTTTGATGGTGTGACACGTTCCAGTATCACAAATAATAGACTTCATTCATTTTATCCAGGAATGGTGGTATTCAGGGAAAATTGTTCGGAAAACTTGGTTTCTTCAAATCACTTTTTACGTGACCATGAACCTTGGACCCCTTTTCTGGGAATAGACAATGGTTTAGATGATTTGTATGGTCTCCTATATATCAGTGGCAATAATAATTCTGTAATTGCTAATCATTTTTCTGAAGGAATTAATACTCAGAACATCAAGCCGGTAGGTGCAACACCTGTAATCATACGTATTGTTTCGGGTAATGGAAATTATATTTCTAATAATCATGTTGTTGCCACGGAGGTTCATGCCAAGATAAGTGATTCTTGTTTCTCTGCGCAAGTAGACGCTTTGTTGACTACCGAAGCATCAGAGCCGCTTACCGTAACAACAGTATTGGTAGAAAAAGAATCGCTTCAAAATACGATTCTTGATTCGGGAAGTGATGCACAGGTTGTTATGGACAAGATTGTAAATGCATTCAGAGCCACTCCAACGCCAGGAGCATAAATAATATATTCAACTATGTTTTTGTGGTAGTTTTTGTTCCAAAGTTTCTAATTTTTGGGGTGCTTCCTAGCGATGGAAGTGCCTCTTTTATAGTGTTTACCATATTTGGATAAATGCCAATAAAGTAGACAGAAAAAAGGAATGTTTCTTTAGGAAGACTGCCAGAAAATGTATTCTTTTATGTTTGGAGAAAGCATGACAATGGCAGAATGAGGTCTTCTAGGAGTATAAAACCCTTCAATATATTCGAAACAAGCCAGTTTTACTTCTTTTAACGAAGTACGATTCAGTTCTTCTTTCTTCATATATTTGAAAAAAGGTTCTATTACTGCATTATCCCAGGGATAAGCGAGCTTTGAGACGTGATAGTTCAATCAATAAAACTAGCATGAAGGCAGCCGGCAAAACGAAGGCTGCCTTTTTGATGTCGGGTGACAAGAACTTTATCTCATTCCCGACAGATGACCTAGAAAGGATACCTATGATTGAACTAACGGGCAGGTTAGTGGAGCTGTTACTTTGAGCGGCTCCTCTTTTATTTTCGTTAAGGTATCGTGTAAGAAAGTTCAGTAGGTTTGCCTTGGTACGCATTTGATACCAATATTAGAACGAATCCATCTAAATTAAATTATTTTGTAGATAAGTTTCAAGCGTTATTATAATATCATCCAGAATAATCCAAAGGGTGATAAATATGAGCGGTAGTTGGCATGATTCGTATTTAGGAAAACTTCGCAAAGTGGTTGGCACTCAAAAGATAATCGTAAACTCAGTACGAGCAATCTTACTTGATAATGAAGGTCGTGCCTTGTTTATTAAGCGTCATGGTGATAAAAAATGGGGTATGCCTGCAGGAGCTATGGAACTAGATGAATCCGTGTTTGATGCGATGAAACGTGAGGTCAAAGAAGAAACAGGGCTTGACGTTTTTCAGGCAACATTAATTGCTATTTATTCTTCTCCAACAACACAAACATTCACGGACCGTTGGGGGAACAAGCATCATGTAATTGAATATTTATTTCAGGTGGATAAGTGGTCGGGTACTCTTGAAAAAGGGACAGATGAAAGTGTAGATGCTGAATTTTACGCATTGGATAATTTACCAGAAGCTTCAAATGAGCTTTTTGCAAGACATCATCAAAGAGTATTTAAAGATTATAAAAAGTTCGATGGAAAACTAATATTAGAATAGTTGTCGGCCATTCAACTAACTGAGACGTTAGTTCAACCCAACATGGAGCAGTATACCCAGCAGCGGCAGCTGCTCCATTTTCGTTAAGCTAAAGGGCAGGATAGTGCGAATGATACTTAGAAATAGTTAATAATCAAGTGAGTATTTTTTGGAGGGGTTACACTATGCAAAAGTTAAGCAATTCTTTCAGTGGAGCACTTAGAACATTTGGCCAATGCCAAGGAGGGTAGACTTGCGGTGCATTCGACCATCTATGATGAACACGGTCAGATTAAAGGTGAAGAGTGGGTCAATTCGGTCTTTATTCAGGCAGAGACGCAAATAGATAAGATTGGTACTGTATACCAAATTATTGGTCCAGGAGGACAAATTGGGTATATTCGGGTAAAAGATTTTATCCCGAATCCTTTCATTGATAACTAAAATCCTGTTGAATCTATCAAATCTGCCTAAATCTCCAGTTGAAATGCTTGATAACAGGCTGCCAATAATGTCGGCAGCCTGTTAAGTTAACGGGAGTTTAGCTATAAAATTATATTTTTTACGCCTTTCATTTGTGCGAAGTTATCAAATTAATCAATAGATTCAGTATTATAATTTCGCATGCGTTAGAAAGGCTATCTAGCCGCGAAAAGGAGACTATCTATGTGAAAAACGTTATTCCACTGGGGGTATTATTACTCGTTCTAGTGCTTACGGGATGTGGTCATAGGATGGCGAACCTTGATAATGGTACCTCTTCGATAGTATTGTCGGATACCCCAATGCCATCTGTATCTAAGTTTCCTCCCAGCTCAATGCCAGTTCCGTCTCCAACAACTACAGAGGCAAACTTAGTAAAAGAAGATCAATCAATAAGAGCAATAGGGACGCATTCGGATGGGCGACTTCTCGTCAAACCTGCGAAAAAAGCGAGCGTAGCCCCTCTAGGGGCACCTAGTTGTTATGGGGTTGAAACTGATCTCCGTTGGTCAGGGGACTATGAAATTGTATGGGAATCTGGGGTAACCTTAACACAAATTATGACATTTCCAATTGACTTCGATATTGTACAACAAAAAGATTCGCCAGTCATCATGCAGTCATTTACCTTTGAAGATACGGATATATTTGCCTATGTTCCTCGTTATACAGATTGTCATGGTCTCGAAACTTACCTATTCGGAGTGAGTAATGGGAAGGCTTTTCCGATATCGCTTGAGATAAAACCCGGAGTGAATTGGATTGCTATAAGCCAATTGCCGCACCGGCCATTAAAGGTTGCCAATGGAGAATTTATCGTTACCGGTGGATATGGGGCGGACAGGATTTCATTAACGTTTATCACTTCAGATATGATCCGACGAAAAAGTCAATGATTCTGAAAAATACAGATCAAGTGATGCCGAAAGATATGTAATACAACATGAGGTGCGTCAGTGAGAAGTAACAGGAAATGGACAGAGTTCACTCATGAGCTACTCAAAAGTGGACTTTTTGATTGATCTGCTGATACTGATTGAGCTAACGGAAAACAATAGCTTCATAACAAAGATCAAACAGGTTGCCGGTGATAAACTCGGTGGCCTGTTGTTAATGGGCAGATTAGCGTGGTAGTAACTTGAGATTTTGAATATTTATGAATCTACTAACTTCTTGGAGCCCATAGCATTATAGATACGCCTACAACGCAAACAGCTGCGCCTATCCAATCGTACATATCGGGTTTTTTTTTATCGACGAACATACCCCAAAGTACAGCAAGAACAATAAACACGCCGCCGTATGCTGCGTAAACGCGACCAAATGTTGGGAAACTCTGCAACGTTGGAATGATACCATAAGCGACAAGGATGAGGCTTCCGATGATACCATACCAGAGGGGCTTTGATTCGCGCAGCCACAGCCATACCATGTACCCGCCGCCAATTTCGGCAAGTCCTGCAATAATAAAAATTAAGATAGTTAATAACAAAATCATTTACTCCTTTCGCTATGAACAAGTGCCGGTAGTTTTTATTTTATCAAAACATTCAGACCAGGTAAGGCATTTGCAGTTTAAACCATCGTCTAAAATTTGAATCATCGAATTGATTTGTTTCTTTTTTTCTTCAAGCTGAGCGCGTTTTTCTCTCGCCATTTCTTCCCATCTTTCCGATGGAGGGATTGTTTCAAATCCTTCAAGTAACACCGCAATTTCTGGGATCGTAAACCCAGTATGCTGTGCTATTTTTATAAATGTAATTCGCTCCAGAAGACTCTCAGAATGCGCAAATTTAAATAATACCACCTATTGTCGACAATAGGAGGGATGTTCCGTCTCATTTGGAGAAGTGTCGGTTCTTAAGAAATTAGACCGATAAAAACATGGACATTAGCACTTTTTTATTTAAAGGGTACATTTTCTTGAGATTCCGAATTTCAAGAATATGTATCCTTTTGTATTGTCATGACAGTTCCACTTCTAGAATGGCTTGCTATCATCCCATAGTTTTCTTATCGCTCGTTATAGTGTTTTGTTGTGTATTGAAATCTTTGCTCTGAGTGGTGCATGGTGACTTGGAGATCCGTAGCGCTTGCCGACGTTCCAATCGAAGAGTAATACGATCTGGGCTGGCTTCTTCAGTGGTATATTTTTCTAATGTTTATACACAATAACTAAAACTAATGATGGAGGGTTCAACAGTGCAAAAACTTTTCGTTGCCGTGCCGATGCAGGAGTAAATCCGAAATCGTATGCAGGGGCCCCTGACTTCGTCATTCGAGGGAATACGATCTGGGCTAGCTTCAGTGGTATATTTTTCTAATGGTTGTACACAATAACCCAATGATGGGGGGGTTCAACAGTGCATAAACATTCCGTTACCGAGCCGATGCAGGAGCAAATCCGAAATCGTATGAAGGGGGCCATTGACTTCGTCATTCGGCCGTTCCCTCTCCGTGGATCTTCGGCATTCACCTGCCTCTATCTATCCTCGATTGTGGAATCGGCTCTCGTAGATGAGTTTGTCGTCAAACCCATGCTTGCCGCCGTTCCAATCGAAGAGGAAGAGGAATACGATCTGGACGACCTGGGCTGGTTTCATCGCCACATTCCCTTCGTCCAAAACAAGGAATGGACAGATGCCGATGAGGGTGTCCGCCTGCTACTGGAGGGCCAGTGCCTGCTTATTCCAACGCACGTTAACCATTTCCTAAGCTTTGACGTCAAACGTAGTGACTATCGCAGTATAACCGAGCCTCAGTCGGAAGCCACAGTACGCGGACCACGGGAAGGTTTCGTCGAAGACATCGGTCGGAACGTGGCTCTCATCCGTAAACGGCTCAAAAGTGAACATTTAGTTTTTGAACAGATGACCATCGGAACTAAGACGCAGACCAAAGTGTATTTGACCTATTTGCCCGACGTAGCCCCCACTGACGTCGTAGAAGAATTCCGTCGTCGGCTGCAGGCCATCCAGGCTGACAGCATTCTGGAAAGCTCTTATATGGAAGATTGGATCCAAGACAAGACGTTTTCACCGTTCCCGCAACTCATCGGGACAGAACGGCCGGACGCGGTGACTGGCAAACTGTTGGACGGGCAAGTAGCGCTTCTCACCGACGGCACTCCGATTGCATTGATCGGTCCAGTGACATTTTTTCAACTCTTCTCTTCACCAGAAGATTACTACCAGAGGCCGGATATCGCCACACTTTCGCGATGGTTGCGAATGTTCGCTTTCATGCTCTCGATCTTTATTCCTCCTTTATACATAGCGGTGGTCACATTTCACCAGGAGCTACTACCGACTTCGCTCTTGATCAACCTGGCCGCGCAGCGGGAAGCTGTGCCTTTCCCGGCGTTCCTGGAAGCAATGATTATGATGGTCACGTTCGAGATTTTACGTGAAGCCGGTTTGCGGATGCCTCGGATTGCCGGTCAATCGATCTCCATCGTCGGCGCGCTAGTACTCGGCATGACTACGGTCGAAGCAGGACTCGTCTCGGCGGCTATGGTGATCGTCGTTTCTATCACGGCAATCTCCAATTTCGTGTCGCCAATTTACGGCTTTGGCATTGCGCAGCGGGTCCTCCAGTTCGTGTTCATGTTCCTGGCCGGCTTTATGGGATTATACGGTATTCTGTGCGGAACACTGTTTGTTTTGATCCATCTAGTCTCATTGCGTTCCTTCGGTGTGAAGTACATGTCTCCCATTGCGCCTTTGATACTGTCAGACTTCAAAGACACTATCCTGCGCGTACCTCGGTTCTGGATGAATCGAAAACCTCAGATGTTCTCTAAAAAATAGGGGGGCGAACAATGCGAAAATTATGGCTCTTGAGCTTAATCGCATTACTTCTCTGTTCAGGTTGCTGGGACAAGAAGGAAATCAACGAACTGGCAATTGTCACCTCAATCGGCATCGACCGGGAACCATCGACTGGCATGTATATTGCTTATTATCAAGTAATCAACCCACCGGCCCTCTCCTCGAGGCAAGGTGGCGGATCCAAGGCATCGGTTTACACGTATCGTTTCAAGGAATATAGCTTGGGCCGGTTCATTCAGAAGTCGAGCACGATGATGCCGCGTTTGCTTTTCACCTCACATTTGCATTGCTATATATTATCCGAAGAGGTGGCCCGTCATGGAATCATTGATATTCTCAACTACTTGGAAACGACTCCCGAATGGCGCATGAACGCTTATCTGTTTGTGACGGATTCCCCTCTACAGGCTGTAATGAACAGCTTTACGACACTCGAAAAGATGCCCGGTCGCCATGCCACCTCGCTTGTTCGCGTTCTTTCGCGGGGGTCCTTTGCGGGGGGCGTAGAGCCGATCCGTGTCAAAGACATCGTGACAGGTATGGAATTCCAATTGCCGACACTTATACCGATGATCCACTACCGCGGCAAACCGGCGGAAACTACCGAGAGATTGGAGCAGATTGACGCCAGCAAACAAGCGCCGTCCTTTTTTGAGGACAGCGCGGTGTTCTTCAAAGGACGCATGGATGGACGCTTGGACAGTCAGAATAAATACTATTATCACATCCTGAACACGAAATATCGGAAATTCACAGAAACGGTTAAAGTAGGCGGAAGTTACGTCGACGTCGAGACGAATAATGTCCAAGTGAAACGGAAATGGGACCGATCCGCTAACCGTCTCAACATCCTCATTCATGCTGATCTCCGCATATTGAACAACCAACAAATTACCAAATTAACGTTACAAAACGTACACAAGATCGAAAAGGCGTTTAATCGCGTCGTAGCGGACAAAGCGGAGAAGATGGTTGTGTTGGGAAGGCTAAATAACTGGGATCTATTGGGCTTGCAGGATGAAGGGGCTACTTCGGATTCATGGCGGCGGACGTCGGTGAATTTCTCGGTTACATCTGACGTTACGACGACCGGCAACAAGAGTGATCCCTATACCAAGGAAGGCAAGGAGGGGTGAAGAGCATATGGAATCCGTCCGGCTCAACGCGTGGCAGTTTCACTTGTTGACGCAAATCTATGTCATCGGTACTGCGTTTATTTTGCTCCCCGGCCCGATCATCGCGAGCGCAAAACAATATGGTTGGATTGTCGTCATTTGGGCGACCTTGTATGGGCTGGTGCTTGCTTTCGGCTACTTGTACCTTGCCAAGCTGTATCCAGGAAAGACACTTGTCGAGATCGCCTTGCAGGCATTCGGCAAGTGGGCCGGCGGCCTCGTCTCGTTACTGTATATCGTCTTTTTCATCCAAATCGCATCGTGGGTAACCCACAATCTTGGCGATTTCATGCATATTAACCTCATGCCACTCACACCTATTTCTGTATTCCATATCATGATATTGCTCGTCAGTGCGTACGCCGTGTCGAAGGGGATCGAATCAATCGCCTTGGTGAACGAACTTCTGGTGCCTTACCTCTATTCAGCGTTCTGGGTCCCGATAGTCATCATGCTGCGGGAGTGGAAGTGGCGTTATTTTCACGTCGCGTACCCTTTCCAGCTGAGCGACGTCGTTTTTCAAACCCGATATGTGTTGGCGTTCCCCTTTATGGAGACGGTGGCGTTCTTGATGCTTATTCCATTCGTGCAGAGGAAAGTGAAAATCGCGTTTATTACGGGAATCGCTGTCGCCGGCGCAATGTTGACCGCTTGCGTTTTTATTTCGATTGGGGTTCTAGGCGTGTATCGCGGCCAACAATTGGTTTACCCAATCTTTTCGATGTTCCGCGAAATGAGATTTACCGGCTTCATCGAGCATTTGGAAGCGATTCTGGCTGTGAATATTGTGCTGGTAGTATGTATTAAGCTGTGCATACTATTCTATTGCGCTGTTTTGGGCGTCTGCCAGCTGTTCAAAATTGAGAAGCGAAACAGCGTCATTTATCCGATGGTGTGGGTCATTTCTGCGTATTCGATGCTGTTTATGAATAACGTCGAAAATCTCGATTGGATAAAAAAATATTTGTTCGAATACTACTTCTTATTCGCCGTGGCTCTTCCCGTCCTCTTCATCGTCGCGGCCAAATGGAGAAATAACGGTCGGCGGATGAAGAAGGACGGCTCTGCATGACGATTTTGGTCGCCGTCTATGCCTTAACCATCGGAGTCGGTTATGTGATGCGAAAATTCGGCACTTACAACGGCAAAGAGACTACAGTTTTCCTCTCAATCGCAACTATCGGAGCCGTTTTGTGGCTCAGTATCATTCTGCGTCAACCGTTAGACTTGAATGATGCGATCGCTTTCATTATTGAGCGGGTCCTGCATTAAATCTACATTATTTCGTCGGGATGAGAGAAATGTCTAAGTGAGGCGTAAGGCGCGATGCCTGAAAATTAAATTCGTCAAAGAAACCATCCCGCCAATACTCCTGCGCGCCTCATGTTTAACAGAATAACGAGGTGTGAAGCACAGGTAGATTCGACAGAACGAAGGCTAGAGTCATTTTGAGGAAAAAAAGAAGAAGAAGGTATGCCAACGGATATGTCGCGCGGCAATATGGGATGGTTCTATTTGACATCGAAATAAAATAAGAAGATGGTCGATATTGTAGAAATAGCTTTACGTGAATACTTATCTGCTTACAAGCAGAGTGTGGGGTTCGGGCCCATAAATTAATCATAAAGAGGGGCGTCCGGGCTTTAAGTGTACGAATAAGCTTACTATAGGCCAAACTTGCAGTTGGTTGCAATTAATATGGACGATGGTAAGCAGCTTAAAGGAACAATTGAAGGAGTGGACGCTAACATTGCGGCATTTTGAGGGAATCATGTGGATACCGCTAATAGATGTCCATATAGATATCTTATCTGTTTGTCATTAAGGGGTCCCGCCAACATTTTAACGAAAAACGCCCGAACAATTCAAGAGCATTCTCGCTGGTTACTTCGATAAATAGACTTTCCCGTAAATAGGTAGTACCAGCGTTGCTGATACCACACATAAATATATGCAAAAATATGTAATGAAAAAATGGTGGGTGTCCTTTTGTAGAGAAATCATTTCGGTCAACGCAGCTTCAGGAAAATGTCCAGAGCTGCTTTTTTTTGTACGCTGAATTTTTGAGTATTGTGGAGTCGCTATGTTTATGGTGAGCGTCAAATAGCCCCCACCTAGCGGCGGGAGCGGACTTGGGATATACGTCTATGAATTCTGCTTCATCCGACAATCGGAGGGGAGCGAGGCTGACCAGGGCAGGAACAATTCCAGTAATTCGGCATCGAGCTGATCGACGTCAACTGCTTAAAGAGGTAATTCGAGTCGTTATATTTTCTCCTTCGCGGTCTCGATTACGCTATAGATCGTCGCACTCGCTTTTGCGCCGCCGCGGTGTGTTGGTGAACAGCCAGGTCTTTCTCAAGATTACAAATGGCTTGTTCGACCGCTCGCCCGATTCGTTATGATCGCGCTCGCGATAATACTGAAGAGATGCTCAGCTCGTGGCGCGGACGAGGGCTGGTCACCGAGCCACGCGAGCGCAGCAGCTAGTGAGAACAAGTCATCACCATTCATGTCGATACGCGCTAGACCCTCGGCCTGAGTGCGAGTGAGAAGCCGCGTGCCTGCCGTTCGCAACGTGACGCACGAAGCATGGAGTGCGGACTCCGTGTCCTCGATTGCTGCAATCATAGCTGCCACAATACCTTGATAGTTACCCGTGAATGTAACGACGTCGTGTAGCCACGACACAAGTGCATCATCGGGTGAATTCGAAGTTTCGAGCTCACGTGCCTTTGCCGTCAGCTCGTCGAAGCCTGCGCGGAGCAATGTATCAAGTAACGCCTCTCTGGTCGGGAAATGACGATACAATGTGCCGAGGCCGACGCCAGCTCTGCGAGCGATATCGCGCAGCGATGCATCGGCGCCGTGCTGGGTTACAACTACGTTCGCGACTGCCAGTATGTGCTCATAGTTTTTCTTCGCATCGGCTCGCATATTCTTCCTCCTTGACAATTGGAGCGGTGCTCCGTATAATCGTAAACGGAACAGTGATCCATTTGTGTGGAACACTGCTCTGGTAAGTATAACTCATCTGCATGTAAGGAGAAAGCAAGATGTCTACAGATACAATGAAGGCGATTCGTTTGCATGAATTCGGCAGCCCTGAGGTACAGCGTTACGAGAGGAGGCGCAGCTTCCCGAACTGAAGCCAGGTGAGGTGCTTGTCCGCGTTCACGCAGTTGGAATCCCCCCCAAACCGGCTGGGGTCGGACGTGTCGGGCGTCGTCGAGGCGGTAGCCATGGATGTACAAGACTTCTCCGACCGATGAAGTTTTGGGCATGGTTCGCTTTCCTAGCATGGGGGAGAGCTGCTTATGCCGAGTACGTCGCCGCGCCAGCGTCGGATATTGCACACAAACCGGCTGGCATCGATCTTACGTGCACGCCGCAGGGACGCTGATGGCAGGTCTCATCGGATGGAAGTTCCTGATTGAACTAGTCGAGTCGAATGCCGCTGGGATGGACTCATTTGGAACGGTACGTTTCCTGGGTAGGAGGCAAAACCGCCATCTTTAAATTAAGCACAGTCACTTTGGTGGCCAAAGAGAAGGCAGAAATGCGGCTCGTATGTTCTATGAAGGTAGATCCGTTTCAGAACGACCGGGAGTAACTCTTCTATTTAAAAAACCGCTTGAGATAACCGAAACGGTTGTCGTGGGAAAATCAGATTTCGGGTGCTTCATAAATCGTAGTAACATCCAAACTTGCCTAAGTTAGTTACTTACAAGCCGTCGCGATTCGTGATATAGAATGTCACCTATATTGTCCCAATAACCTTTCGTTGAATAGAAAGAAAAGTACAATCGCTTCTTCTTATGAAGCATGGCTGACAGGCGAGAGAATCAACGCTTCCGGCCGCATCCATTGAGCCCATACATGGCAGTTCCTGTATTATATGGATTATTGGGCGAATTAAACGGAAAATTACAAAAAACATATTTTTTTAATTATGAGAGGAGAATATAAAAATGGCAAATCTAACAGGTAAAGTGGCAATAGTAACGGGCGCTTCGAAGGGAATCGGTGCCGGCATCGCGAAGGGATTGGCGGAGGCCGGTGCGGCCGTCGTCGTCAATTATTCCTCCAGCAGGCAGGGGGCGGACCGTGTCGTAACCGAAATTACCAAAGGAGGAGGCCGAGCAATCGCGGTTCAGGGCGATATGTCCAAAGCGGCGGACGTCGAGCGGCTGTTCGAGGAGACGAAAAATGCTCTTGGTACGCCGAACATCTTGGTCAATAACGCCGGCATCTTCGAATTCCAGCCATTAGAGGACGTGACGGAGGAGTTATTCCATCGCCAGTATAACATTAACGTGCTTGGGCCGATTCTGACCACGCAGCAAGCGTTGAAACATTTCCCTGCGGAAGGCGGAAGCATTATCAATATCGGCACGATCGCAACCAAGAACCCGGTTCCGACTACCATGCTTTACGCGTCGAGTAAAGGCGCGGTAGATACGATGACGATGGCACTCGCGAAGGAGCTCGGTCCGCGTAACATCCGCGTCAATACCGTTGCACCGGGCTTTACGGATACGGAAGGGAACGCTGGTTTCGTCGCCAGCGAGGCCGGAAGGGCTCTTGCTGCTGCTACGCCGCTAGGCGGCAGGTTCGGGAAACCGGAAGATATAACCCCGACAGTGGTCTTCCTCGCCTCAGACGACGCCGCATGGCTGACGGGTGAGAGAATCAGCGCATCCGGCGGTGTGCATTAAGCACGGCCTTAAGGGCACCGAAGCAGTCAATTCGTTATAACTTGTATCGAATGGAATGAAATAGTTGCCAAATCGACAGAACGCGGACCGCTTGTCAAAGTTCTCGAATCACGTCCGGTGTCAAACAAGATTGCGAGGATTTGAATGTTAAACACGAATCCCCGCAAATGATTTTCATCGAGGGACAGCGAAACGAGAAGTTTATGAGGAAACTGGTTTGGAAGTGAACATCTTAGAGCCGTATAAAGTATTCTCTGGAGCAGAGTTATTTTATGAATATTCTAATGTGGATACAGTGTACAATATAACGGCGTCTTTTACTTGCAGAGAGTTCACTGGGGAGTTAAAGGTCAACTCACAAGAAATAGGGCTTTAATGTTTGTTGATTTATCAATAATTCCATGTATCGATGAGAAATTTTTGATAATCCAACAGATGACAATAAAGCACTTAGGTAAATACGTTGATCAATATGTAAGCAGGTTAACTATATAAATAACTTGACTAAGATTTCTAAAAACAAACACATCGTCAAAAGGGCGGTGTGTTTGTTTGGATGAAAATGAATGCGGGAAATGGGATGAAGTTCTTGTCATCCGTCCGACATTGACATCTTTGTTCAAGGACACAAAAGTGGGGACATAACTGATCGCAACAAAGCTTTATTTCTCAAGCTTTGTTGTATATTATCCCGACTTTTGTGTCGTTAGAAAATGCACAAATTTAGGGACATTGTGCTTAAACGAAACAAATCCATAGACATTGTCTCATTGAAAAGTAAAAGGCGTGTTTGAAGACCGAATTTACTGAGGACGAAAGCACCACAATAATTAAAATAAATAACAAAATTTATCTCTAAACGGGAAACTTTAGCTCAATAAAGATCAGAAGAAGGCTGCCGATAGCAATAGATCGGCAGCCTTCTCAGCTAACGGCAGTTCTAAGTCATGTTTTTGTTATGTGATTATAAATTACAGTTTTCTTTATGTTAAGATTGAAAAAAGAAACAAAATTCTTAGTAAAATAAGACTGAACTTGAGTGTTAAGAAATGAATTTTCATAACTCCTACTTAAGGCAAATTCAGCTTAAGAGAGCCGAAAGTTATTATAATCTTGCTACAAATATTGATGATCTCGATAGCCAATTTTCATTTGGTCCACCACTTAAAGAATCTTATGGTGGGAAATCATTACATGAGCAGTCACACGGTGAGTCGTTTTTCTTCGCATTCGTACATCGTTTTGGAGGTAGAGGATTATATATTTTGGATGAACCCGAAGCCGCATTGTCTTCCTCTGCGCCAAATGGCGATGCTTACTCGAATACATGAATTGGTTCAACAAAACTCCCAGTTTAGTATTTCAACTCATTCGCCAATTCTTATGGCATATCCGGATTCGATTATATACAATCTGAAGCCAGATGGTATAGAAATCAGTTCTTTGGAGGAAACAGATCATTACGTGATTATGAGAGAATTTATAAATAATAAGGAAAAGATGCTTAACCAGTTATTTGAAGCCTAAACTGAAAAAAATGGATGAAATTAAATACAAGTGCATTAAACTAACGGAAACGATAGTTCAATGAAACAGCGACAGTCTAGGACTTTATTTTCTCGTCCTTGGCTGTCGCTGTTTCAATTTCTAGGGTCAGTCTAATACTTATTTTATGGAGTCTGACGGATGGCGATTCGAAAAGCCGCGTGGAATAAAGAGATCCAGTCTAATACTTTATTTTCTGCTGACACTAAGGATTTATCTTCCCTTCATAGCAAAGTAAACTGGAAATGATACGACCGTTGCAATACCCAACGAACAAGCAATGAAACGTGACGATATTAATGACTTCTTTTTCATAGTGCAGACCAACCTTCTTCTGAATTCCTTTGATCTCTTGAAAGCCTGGGGGAGGAGTCTCGGGCTTCTTCCTTCAAGTCCCATTTAGCGCAAGTTTACTTCTTTTTTTGAAATCATTCTTAATAACCACGGAAAGAAAAAAGCAAAAAAAATAAAATAAACAGGAATGCTATATAAAGTATTCCAGTTTTTATTTCTCATATACCCGACTTTAACTAATACCCACTCTAATCCAAATGACAACAGAGTGAAGAAGAATGCATATACCCATTTTCTTTTTAAATCGAGATAGTTAACGTAAACAGTGACAATACAAGCTGGCACAAAGGTAACCAAAATAGAATCACTTAGTTCTACAGCGTTCGTTTTAGATAGATCAAAAAGATCAAATGCGGAACCTATCAAGGTATCACAAAACCAGGTAATTGAACTAGTCACCCCGAATGTTACTAATACTCCAACCCATGTTAAATTTTTCTTGGGCATAAGCAAGACTGTTAAAATCCAGAAAACAAATAGAGACCATACATACCATTCACCTTTATAAAGCGTGATTTCCATTGGATAAATCTCCTCCTAACCTTGAGCATTCCTTCAAATCCCATTAGTCAAGCAAAGCTCTAAGGTGTAACATTATTATGGGTGATGAAGATAATGTTTATTCCTCCAATGCTTCTCCAATATGCAAAAATAATAAACCGTTTGACGATTCTTCCACATTTGCCGAGTTAAAGTGGGACGGCATAAGATTGATCGTTTCTAATTTAGATGAACTAAATCTATACACGAAAAACACTAATGCTACATCCAAATATCCCGAGCTGCACAATCCGCCGATCCCAAAGGGAACTATCCTAGATGGTGAGGTCGTGGTGTTAGATGAACATGGGAAAGCAGATTTCGAGGCATGTAATGCACGGTTCAAGTCAAGCAAGGTGAAGCACAAGGTTACTACTTCGCTTTTGATATCTTGTACCACCGCGGCGTGGATGTGACTGGATTGCCTTTGGAAGTTCGCAAGGGATTTCTTGAAGAGGTTGTAAAAGAAAATGACCACTTTAGAATTGTCAGGCCAATCAATGGCAGCGCGACAGATTTCTTTAACATCGTTTGCCAACATGGATTAGAAGGCATAGTCATTAAGAAGAAAAACTCCAAGTACGAGAAAGACACGCGCTCCTGGTCATGGCAAAAGGTAATCAACTACCAGAAGGCAGAGGTCTACATAACAGGATACAGCAAGAAGGAGCATTCTTGGCTTCTTGGGTATTCAGATGATGGCCGTATTCGACCTATCGGAGCTTTAGAGCTAGGGATTTCCCAGTCTGCTCGCCAATCGATGTGGCCTGTATTTCAGGCGTATAAGAGCGGAGAGAGCAAGGATCATGTCTTTGTGCAACCATTAGTGCGTTGCAAAGTGAAGTATCGGGACTGGTATAAGTCGGGAGCAATGAGGCTACCGGTGTTCGAGGAATTTATTGTTTAGGGGATGACATCGTGGAATACTGTGTAAAGCATAAGGAAACAGGCGAAGAGAGAACGCTGAGTCATACAGAAGTGAACGACATGGATTATGGCGATGATGGACAGATTATCGTTTTTGATACATGCATGGAAGCTTATGTATTACTTGACGACGAATAAAAATTCCATGGGGGACTTCCGATCTATAAATAATAGGCACAAAGTGGCTGCTTATATTACTCCTTAGATGAGTACAATATTTATGTTTTAAATTACTCAAAGGAGTGGGCTAATATCATGACGAATCAAAAGAAAAGTATAAAATCTGAAAAGCAAAAAAACCAAAAACCAAATCAAAATAGTGGTAAGAAAAACACCAAAAATGGTATTGATGATTCAAATATTATTATTTGACATCTAAAGTACAAAAAAGCCCGGGGATGCTTTCCCTCGGGCTTTCACTTTGTCCGGTGCTTCCGGTACGAGATTCATCTTACCATCTATTTCCAGACTAGTCTATAAAGCTTGAAAAATCAGGTTTTTTTATTTTTATGTAGGCACATTTGTGTCATCTAAAAATGCACAAATGTGCCTACATTGTCGTCCAGTGACACAAATCAACCTACATTGTACTTGCAGATTGAACTAACGGGCAGGATAGTTGAATTAAACATTAGAGCATTCTAGGAAAAGCAACAGCAATGCCTCCTGCTGTCAGTCAGTCTGATTGATACAGCAATAATAGCTGTTTTAAATTCAGCTTCTTCTGGCATAGAGGATAGAAAGGCAGATACTGTCGAGGGGCAACAACTTATACCATTTGTCATAACGGACAAGAACAAGTACCAAATACCGATTAGATATCTAAGGGGAAGTACAGGTCTTTTTTACGTTGCCGCCAAGGTGGGATTACGGGCAAGCCACGAATCTTCATTGGTCAGATTCTAATATGTGACGGGACAAGAGCATTATTCCATTCAATGCTCAGCGTGGTGGTAGAAAGCGCGTTCGGTCTGATCAAGAGCAATCGCTTGTTCCCTCGGTTCTTAATGATAGGCGCTAAGGAGGTTCTCACTAACTTTGGGGGTGGGGCTTTGGCCCACAATTTCCTGAGGGTAGCGGCATCGGCCTCGCTGCTTTCATACAAAAGGACAAGAGTACAAAAAGTTGGGCGGAAAACATTCTGCTTCTCCGCTCAACTTTTCATTTAGGGACTTATTGGACAGCGATTTTTTTTAATTATCGCTTGTTTTTGCTCTACGACTAATCTCCCAAAAGTCTGATCATGCCCAAGTGGTAATCGTATCTACAGGTAATCGGTAGGATGGATAGCCTTCTTTGCTCGCTTTGCCGATCGAAAGCAGCATGACCGGCTGGAATCGCTCCTTATCCAAGCTAAAGACCTCCGCGATTCGATCCTTGTCATAACCTGCCATTGGGTTGGTGTCATAGCCGTGGGCGCGAGCTACAAGCATCAGTTGCATCGAAACAAGACCCGAGTCCAGCATGTTTATGTCTCTCAAGGCGGATGGAGTCAGGCTTGCATAATACGGCCTTGCCTGCTGCAATTGCATATCCTTGATGTCCTGAGGCATGTAGCCAAGTTCTACTGCTTTATTAAAAATTTCGTCCATATATTCAATATTGTTAGCGTCGTAAAATACCGCAATAATAGCCGAAGATGTCAAAACTTGTATCTGGTTGAAGGAGGCCAGTTGCGCAAGTATTTCTTTGCCTTCGGCGCTGTCGATCACAAGGAAACGCCAGGGTTGCATGTTAATGGCAGATGGGGCGCGGGAAGCTTTTGCTAAAATTTCGGTCATTTCCTCCCGACTGATTTTCACTTCGGGATCGTAAACTTTAACGGAACGACGTTCCAGTGCAATTTTATTGAAGTTGTTTGTTTCCTGGTAGTTGTCTGTAAGGATGCTCATGCAGGTTTCTCTCCTTTTTTGGTTGAGTTTGGAAATGATGTTGCTTATCATTACTATTAAGATGGTAAACTATAAAGTATACTTTATAGCAAGCGCTAAAAACGGGGTGATGGTCATGAAGATAAGTGAAGTAGCAAAAAGTATTGATCTCCCGATTTCAACGATCCGTTATTATGAGCAAATAGGCATTATCACGGATGAATATGTATTGAGGGATCAAAATAATTATCGGATTTATGCGTCAGACATCATTCATCATCTGAATGTTGTTAAACATTGTTTGGCAGTTGGCTTTTCGATTCAGGATATCAAATCAATGATCTCGAAAAACGGAATATCGAAGGATGAGCATGTAAGCCTGATACAAAATAAAATTGCGGAAATTGAAGCCGCTCAAAAAAAATTAGATGAATCCAAGCAAAACCTGTATGACATTCTCACGTTGGACATTACTTGCGAAAAAGGGTTTGGGAAATATTAATGAATACTTAGCAATCTGAATTAATTATCCTTTTTATGAAGTATTGATTAATCACTCTGCATGTCACAGAAGTAAATGTTTAGAACAGATATATTGAGGTCAAGTCACTGGAAGGCCCTTCAAATCGATGGAATAAACTTTTTCATTAGGGGGAAGGCGCTTACTATTGGTCTACTTACCGTCTCAAAAGTGGAGTGAGATAGGCAAAGTGATATCCCCTTTTTGAAGGCAGCAGATGTAATGAGAGGGGGAAATATGAATCACTGTAAACATTCAACTAACGGTACAGTAGGTTCAAGTAATCGATGAGACGAAGAGGGGGAAACCGAAATGAAGACGATCAAGTGCATGATGGACCACCTGTACTGGGCGACGGACGCATCTTGGACGCGCTCGAGGATAGTAAGACGAAGAACAAGGATCTTCTGAAGCTGGTTCGGCACGTCGCGGTCGTGGAACGTGTCTGGCTGTCCCGATTACAGGGCAAGGGCAGCGCGCAATATTCGTTGTGGGAGGAAGCGGAAGACGATCCGGACGATGTTCGAAGAAAACGCCGAGCAATATTGCGTCTATATCGAAGGGCTCGAGGAATCCGAGTTGGACGAGATGATCGACTATGCGAACCAGAGCGGGGTTCCGTTCCGAACGTCCGTCCGGGACATCCTGTCGCAGGTCCTCTTACATGGGCAATATCACCGGGGACAGATCAACCGGGCACTTCGGATCGAATCGGTAGAGCCTGTCCAAGTCGATTACATCACGTTCGCGAGGCTCTAACAGGGCCTAATAATCACCATTACTCGGAATGGGGATTGACATTGAACTACCCTGAAAATAGCCGATCACGAATCGGATTTTCATTATTCTGTGGTGTCCTATGAGGGACATGGATGGCTAACGGATAACTGTAGGAGGACAAGATCATATATCCATTTGAATCCGCGATTTGAGCGGATTTTTTATTTTATGGATACAACTTCTTGTCTTTTCTAAAAGACAAGAAGTTGTATTGTTTTCCAATAAAGGACACTAAGTTGATACCTTCCCCGTAGTTGCTAAACGATACAGATTAGTGGTCTATTTAACATTATACAATACATCTTCATATCCTAAAATTCGGCTTTCATTACATGTTAATATTGAAACATAGCGATGCGAAAAACAGGCTCAAACTAATACAAAAGATGAACGGCCATAATCGGCTGATTTTGTTCAACAGGCAGTTTAACGCAGCAAATACACCTTGAATTTATGATCGGGTCTCCACGCTATCTATAACGGCAAGTTTAAAGGCCATCCTTTGTGGGATGGCCTGCCCTATCAAATCTAAACAACTATACTCAATAACCCACCGAATTCCTTAAAGTAAGAATATTTTCCTGAAGGAACGTTTGATTTTTTTCAATTCCTCTGTTTTTACACCAAACAACTGCGTTGAAAGCATCGTAAAAATCATAAAATGGCAGCACTCTTTCCAGAGCCAACATAGGTCTAATCGATTGATAACCTTCAATAAACGGTATCTTTGTTCTCGGATTGACTTCCCAAATATATCGATTGACTTTTGTGAAATCTATTTCCGACGATCCACCACGGGCACTCTCGAAATCAATAATGCCAGCAACCTCGTTACCTTTCACCAATATATTACCTGGTCTAAAATCCATGTGAACAATGCATGGTCCGTCAGGATCCGGTAAAGCAGAGAAAACTCCATCAAAGTGAAGAATACATCTTTCATACAATTTTGAGTCGAGAATCTCTTTGCATGGCTCTTTCCACTTTTCAAAATTACTTTTGATATGTAATCTCCAATTATTTTGGTCAAGTAACTTAAAACCATCGGTTACATGGTAACCATACCCAGGAGTTTTAACCTCATGGAGCATAGTGTTCGCCGCCGCAGGATAAAGCCGATTCCAGGATTTCCTTAACATCAAACACCTCTCAAATCGTTCTAAGCGATTCGGGAGGTGTTTTCCATTTTATCACCTATGTCAGCGATTCCCGGAGTACTTCCCGATTTTATCCTATAATCTTCCCTAAGCATTTCCCAGCCATGTCTCATGAAACGGGAGAGCACCCGCTGTATGATGAATGTAGTAAGGATTCAAAAAAAACCTCGAACCAAGTAAGTCGAAGATTGAACTAAGCATTGCTCGATTCGTTATCATTCAAAAAATGATCTTTCACATTCAAAAACGATAATTTACATGTTAATATACCTGACGTAAGATGAAGTTGAAATTAATAAGAAAGCGGAGGGATTCATAAATGGCTAAACTGAGTTGGGAACATTTTTTCACGGAGCAGGACAAGGCGCATGATGCAACGTGGGGGAAAAAGGAACTGGCTGGCTTCGGCGAAAAACCTGCACTGGTACTAATCGATATTTATTACAGTGTGCTTGGATTTAAACGCGAACCCATTCTTGAGTCCGTCAAGACTTGGCCCATGAGTACCGGCTTGGAGGGCTGGGAAGCTGTCGACAATACGGTTGAGCTGTTGGCTTCAGCGAGGGAAAATGGTATTCCCGTCATTCATGTAAAAGGCTTGCATTCAGGTGTTAATTCTTGGGGTAGAGGTTCTAAATCTGCTAGAAGTACGAGTCATTTGACAGAAGAAATGATACAAAAGGGTCGTGAGATTGTTGATGAACTCAAGCCACTGCCTGGTGAACTCGTCATCGAAAAAGCTGCTGCGAGCGCTTTTCATGGCACTCCGCTATTATTTCAATTGATTAGTCTAGGTGTAGATACCGTTATTGCTTGTGGAGAAACAACGAGCGGATGTGTTAGAGCCTCTGTTGTTGATGGTGCAACCTACCGGTTTAAAATGGGTGTTGTCGAAGAATGCTCTTTTGATCGTACGCAAGCTTCACATTATATGAATTTATATGATATGCACCAAAAATACGCGGATGTAGTGGGCTTAAAATTTGCATGCGAGTATTTCGAAACTATCGGTGCTAAAAACAAACAAAGTATAACCGTGTAAAATACTATTAGCAAAAGAAGAGCGTACTCCTGGTACTTGACAGGATGCGCTCTTTTTTTTTAAGAAATTTGAATTTGAAAAGATTGATTGTTAATTTGTTCTTCAAAATGCTTAATGAATAAATGCTCTAGACTGTTTAGTTCTCCATCCGGATAAGCGATAAATACTTGACTTAACGGGAAGGGGTTGTTTTCAATTCTCAACTGGATTAACTCTTTGTTCTTAATCTCTTTTTGCATGGTGAGACCGCCTGAAAGATAAACGCCAGCATTTCGTTTCAAAAAATGGATGATCAATTGTAAGTTATTCGTTTCATATTTGGCTTGATAGGTTAAATTAAATTGGCTTAACGTCATGTCGATCGATTTTCGGTAAGCTGTTTCCTTAGGATATGTTATAAGCGGTTCACTTAAGACTTCTTCTAATGTGATCGATTTTCTTTTTGCAAAGTGATGTTGGGGGGAGACGAAGAGCATAGTCTCTTCGCTGTATACGGGGTGATATTTAATGTGGTTATCATTGCTTGTGTATCTAGTGATTCCAAGCTGGAAGTATTGGTGTTTCATCAACCGAAGGAGCTCGGAAGGGGCGTAGCTATAAACTTTGATGGAGATATGGGGATAAAATTGGGAGAAAGAGTCAAGCACATTAGGCAGAACGTGAGCTGCAAATACATTGGTACATCCGATGGATAGCTTTCCCGTTTCACCCAACATGACTTTTTCTACGGCTTCCTTGCCCTCTTGCAAAGCGCCGAGAATCCTTCGGGCGTAGGGTAAGAAAGCTTTTCCTTCCTCCGTTAGCTTAACGTTACCTTTTCCTCGAATGAGTAAGGACTTCCCTAAATCCTTTTCTAACTGCGTGATGCGGTGTGATATCGTAGGCTGAGGCAAATACAAGTGGTCTGCAGCTTTTTGATAATTTCCCATTTGATAGACCGTTAAAAAAGTAATGATCTGATCTAGGTTCATCATATATCACTCCATGTCCCTTTAGTTTTGTTAAGTAATATAACATAATCATATCATCATGAGACGGTAAATCAACCGGAAAATTGAATAAAAAGCCACAACATTAAAATTTTCAATGAACTCATTCAATTTCGGATATTTACTCAAGAGTTAATTCTCTATATGATGATAAGTGTAGGTTATGAATAATGACCTATAAAGTTAATTTACATAACATTACTATGTATTCACTCGCATAAAACCAATATTAGGAGGAATAACAATGAACTCAAAGGGCTGGGAAAAGTATTTTACAGAAAGGGATAAAGAGCACTACAAGTTAGTAGGTAAAAAAGAACCCAACGGCTTCGGCGATAAGCCAGCATTAGTTCTGATCGACATTTACTACAGTGTACTTGGTTTGAAGCGTGAGCCTATTTTTGATTCGATGGAAACGTGGCCGGGAAGCACAGGACTGGAAGGATGGGAGGCTGTCGATAAAACGGCCGAATTACTGAAAGTAGCGAGAGAGAACAATATCCCTGTCATCCATGTGAAAGGTATGCATAATGAAATAAAGCCTTGGATTCATCGGAAATCTCGGCCTACTAACTTGAGCGATGATATCCGCAAAAAAGGATTTGAAATCGTCGATGAAGTGAAGCCGATTGCCGGTGAATTGGTTATCGAAAAATCAGCCCCTAGTGCATTTCAAGGAACACCGTTAACGTTTCAATTGGTAAGTATGGGCATTGATACAGTAATCTGCTGCGGTGAAACAACAAGCGGATGCATCAGAGCATCTGTTGTAGATGGCGCAACGTATCGCTTCAAAATGGGAGTTGTAGAAGAATGTGTCTTTGATAGAACGGAATCAACCCACTGGATCAATCTATACGATTTGAACCAAAAGTATTCGGATGTAGTCATGCTGGATTATACAAAAGAATATTTCAAAAAAATCGGCGCAAAAGCTAAAGTAAACGCTTGACCCAATTAGATGAATAATAGGAGGAATGTCATATGTTTGGATGGGAAAATTTTTTAAGTGAACGGGACAAAAAACACGATGAGCTTTGGGGGAAAAAAGAGCTGTACGGTTTCGGACAAAAACCAGCGTTAGTTTTAATTGATATTTATTACAGTGTATTGGGAACGGTCCGGGAGCCGATTTTCGAATCTATGAAGCAGTGGCCGAGCAGTACAGGTCTTGAGGGCTGGGCGGCAGTGGATAAAACAGTTGAATTGCTTAAAGCGGCCAGAGAAAATGGGATTCCGGTAATTCATGTAAAAGGACTACATACAGGTGTTAATCATTGGGGAAGAAGAAAACGAAAACAGGTTGAAATGTCAGCTGAACTGAAACAAAAGGGAACGGAAATCGTGGATGAAGTAAAGCCAATTGCAGGCGAGCTGATCATTGAGAAAGCTGCGGCAAGCGCATTTCACGGAACGCCTCTCGTATTTCAGCTCGTTAGTTTAGGTATTGACACCGTAATCGTTGCTGGTGAAACAACGAGCGGATGCGTCCGTGCAAGTGTCGTTGATGGCGCAACGAACCGTTTCAGAATGGGAGTTGTCGCAGAGTGCGTTTTCGACCGAACCGAATCATCCCATTTTCTGAATTTATACGATATGCACAACAAGTACGCCGACGTGGTGAATTTGGCATATACCAAGGAATACTTCAAACAAATCGGTACCTTAAAAAAAGAAACGATGCCCGTATAAATGTCAGAAGAAATGTGATTTAAAAAGAGGGGGAGAATCCAAATGAAAAGCTGGAAAACAGGTCTAATCATCTTCATCTTCTTTGCTTTTGGTATCTTAGCTGCAGGATGTGAAACTGGAAAAAACAACGCTGCAAACTCACCGGACACTACCTCAATTACAGCTAAAACCACTTCAGCAGGCAGCACCAGTCCCAAAATTCTTAAAGTTCGTTTTTATGACGATCCAGCCGGATTCGACCCAGCTAGCATTTTTAGAATAGAAAATGAAAATTTAGCCTTTAACATTTTTAGCGGATTAACTTCCTATGAGTCTGTGAGTGGGAAAATTATCCCTGATTTGGCGGAGTCCTGGAACACAACAGATAATAAAGTATGGACGTTTAAGCTTCGAAAAGGCGTGCAGTGGCAGAAAGGGTATGGGGAGTTTACTTCAGGAGATGTTTTGTATTCCTATAATCGAATTAAAGACCCCAAGACAGCATCGCCTTATGCAGCTGAATTTAACAATTTAGACAGTATCACAGCTCCTGATAATTATACAGTCATCATTACCTTGAAGGCACCGGATGGAAACTTCTTGAATCAGGTGGCCAATTACCACCAAGGTCAGATCGTGAAGAAGGAAGTTGTAGAAAAATTTGGCGACAAATTAAAGTGGAATCCGATTGGAACAGGTCCTTACGAAGTGGAAAAAATGGATCCGAGCTCGGAAATGATTCTCGTTCGTCACGAGGGTTATTATAAAGGACCAGCGCTCATTCAGAAGTTAATTTTCAGTATTATCAAAGATGAATCAACGGCAACCATCGCCCTGCAAAAGGGAGAAGTCGATGTGGTTATGCGTTCTAGTCTAGAGCAGAACTTAGCTATTTTGGAAAAAGCGGGTTTTAAAATGAATCATACAGATAACTATGCCGTAAGCTTGAAGGTATTTAATCTCAAAAATCCGATCCTTGCTAATGTGAAGGTTCGTCAGGCTTGGGCATATGCCGTAGATTTCAATGCGATTTCAGCGAGTGTGACGCCAAAAACACAAAAAGCAGCAAAAAGCATTTTGCTGGATTGGATGGAAGGCTACAGCGAAAACACAACGCAGTATAAGTATGATCCTGTGAAGGCTAAACAACTGCTGACCGAAGCTGGATATCCGAACGGGTTTACCATCAAGCAGTTAAGCACGTCGGCAACGGGAATATCGGAATCGATGCAGCTTGAACAAGAGTATTTAAAAAAGGTAGGTATTAATCTGGAATACGATCTGGTTGATACGCCAACATTGAACACCAAAAGAAATAAAGGCGAGTTTGAGATTTCAGGAAGATTACTGCCAGCCATAAACCCGGATATGATCCTATTTAGTTATCTGCATCCCGACAACTTAGCTCCTAAAGGGTTGAACGGAGCAAGCTATAACAATCCCGAGCTAACTAAGAAATTGGAAGCAGCTCGTGCGGAGGTTGATAATACGAAACGATTAAAGCTCTATGAAGAAGTTCAACAAATCGCCATGACCGAATTGCCGTATCTTCCAACCTTCTCCAGTAATGTTTACTGGCCAAGCAAACCGAATGTAGATGGCATTGTTATCAATAAGCTGGCTCAAGTTAATTTTTATACCGTAGACATTAAATAATAAAAACGGGTGGTGATCGTTATGCTGGGCTATTCCTTCAAAAGAACCTTTCAATTGCTAATTACTATGTTTGGTGTAGTCACTCTAGTGTTCTTCTTCATTCGATTAATCCCTGGGGATCCAGCTGCCGCAATGGGAGGAGACAGTCTATCGGGAGCCGCTTTGGAGGAAATTCGTGAAAAGCTAGGGCTGAATGTCCCCCTTTGGGAACAATATATCAACTATATCAAAAGCATACTGAGGTTCGATTTTGGGGATACGATCACCACTTCGCTTTCCATTTCCGGACTGCTATTAAAGGCTTTGCCAATCACCTTAACCATTGCCGTGTTTACCGTTTTACTTTCGGTCATGATCGCAATTCCTTTGGGCACCATGGCGGCTTTCTTTGCGAACAAAGGAAAGAAAACGCTGGATAATGCGATAACCTGGAGTGCAATGGCCGTAGATCTGATGCCCACCTTCTGGATGGCTCTTATTCTCATGTTATTCCTATCGCTTCGTCTGGATATACTGCCAGCTAGCGGTGCGATTAATATCGATCATCCAACCATGCTGATTAAACGATTGCTGCTGCCGATCCTTGTTCTGGCCATTTCGCAGGTGGCCACATTAGCCAGGATTACACGAACAGCTGTTCTAGAAGTATTAAATGAGGATTACGTTCGAACGGCGAGAGCCTTGGGCATGTCGGAAATTGTTGTGGTGTTCAGGCATGCATTAAAAAATTCAATGCTGCCCATTATTACAGTTATTGGCTTAAGTTTTGCGCAGTTACTAAATGGTACGGTTATCGTGGAATTTATCTTTACGATACCCGGAATAGGAAGTCTTTTAATCTATGGAATCAATAGCCGAGATTATCCGCTGGTTCAAAATGTCATTCTGTTTTATGCCCTTGTATTTGTCGCTATTAACTTTATTACAGATATGATTTATAAGAAAGTGGATCCAAGAGTTCAGTTTTAATCTAAGGAGGGATTAGGGGTGGAGCAAAAAGCTGTAAGTATTCCGATTGGTGCAGGCATGAAATCATCGCTATTGTCTAAAATAAAAGCACCCTATTTGCGAATTTTCTTCGCTAACCCAAAAATAGTGTGGGCTATGGTCATCCTCGTTCCCATGATACTTTTAACCTTGTTGGCTCCCTGGCTTCCACTGCACGCGCCACTAGAGAGTAATGTCCGTTCAAGCTTGGCCGCCCCTTCGTTCGAGCATATTTTTGGGACGGATAAACTCGGGAGAGACGTATTCAGCCGAACACTTTCGGGAACGAAGGTATCGTTAATGATCGGTATTAGTGTAGCTGTGATTTCATTGATTTTCGGCATTATATTTGGCACCATTTCGGGTTTTTATGGAAAATTCGTCGGTCGTTTGATTATGGGTATTGTTGATATTCTGCTTGCTTTCCCTTCGCTATTACTGGCCATTGGCATGGTGGCCATTCTTGGAGCTGGGGCCATTCCCGTTATATGCGCTATAACCTTAGCGGATGTCCCTCGTTTCATTCGTCTTCAGCGTTCCCTCGTGATCAGCTTAAAATCACGTACCTTTATTGATGCAGCTAGAACCGTAAAGGCATCGCAAACCTGGCTGATGACCAAACACATCATTCCGAATACGATCGCCCCTCTGTTAGTAGCAGCCAGCATTGCTGCTGCAAATGCGATATTAATTGAAGCAAGTTTGAGCTTTCTTGGTTTAGGCATCATGCTTCCTGAGCCATCTCTAGGCAATATCATTAAAGATGGGCAACTGTTTTTACAGCAGGCCTGGTGGATTTCCACTTTCCCAGGTTTAGTCATATTGTTTATTACAATTTCGTTTCATTTTTTATCGGATGGTATTCGCGAAATTTTGGACCCAAGATCAAGGAATTAATCATCATTCGCATTTCATTGTAAGAGGAGAGATGATGCATGGAGATGGAAGCGATCAACAAGGAACCGTTATTGCAAGTTCGCGATTTGCACACGCATTTCTCTACAGAGTCGGGGACGGTTAAAGCTGTGAACGGAGTTAGCTTCGAGTTACAACGCGGGGAACGATTAGCGATTGTAGGCGAAAGCGGTTCTGGTAAAAGTGCTATGGCCATGTCTCTCATTCAGCTTATTGCCTACCCAGGTAAAATCGTTTCCGGAAGCGTCAAGTTGGATGGCCGGGAGTTGATTGGAATTAGCGAGGGGAGTCTGAATAAACTTCGCGGCAGTTCGATTGGAACCATTTTCCAAGACCCCATGTCATCATTGGATCCCATTATGAACATAGAAAATCAAATGGTTACACCGATTCGCCAGCACCTTAAGTTAAATGCAAAAGAAGCGCGCCAGCATGCGGTGGATATCCTAAGCAGCGTTGGCATTCCGGATGCAGATAAACGAATATCAGCTTTTCCGTTTGAATTGAGCGGAGGCATGCGCCAACGTGTGATGATTGCCATGGCGTTATCTTGTCATCCCAAAATCATTATTGCGGATGAACCGACGACGGCCTTGGATGTTACGATTCAAGCGCAAATCGTCGAGCTTTTAAAGGAAATGACGGAAATAACCGGCACCGCCATGATGTTCATCACCCATGATCTAGGATTAGTTGCCCGTTTTGCTCAGAAGGTTGCTGTCATGTATGCGGGAAAGATGGTTGAGTTTGGAACGGTTCACGAGATCTTCGGTCAGCCTAAACATCCTTACACGCAAAGCTTGCTACAAACCATTCCAAGCGTCAGTGGGAAAAATCGGGAACGGCTTTTGCAAATCCAAGGTTTTCCTCCGGATATGAAGGTGCCAATTGTAGGTTGTTCTTATAAAGAACGATGTCCGGCTGCCATAGAGCGATGCTATCATGAATCACCTGACCTGATCTTTCGTGATGGCAGTCATTCATCTGCTTGCTGGTTGGAAAAGGGCTTAATGTCCGGACAAAATAAAGATAGAATCGCAACACTAAGTAATCAGGAAAAGGAATTTGCTGCTGTCTCCAAGGCGAGTTCAACAAGCGGCGATCATCGTGTTTCAGAGGTTGTTTTGGAAATTCGTGATCTACACAAGCATTTCAAGAAGACATCGATGCTCCCCTGGAAGAAGGGATCTGAAATTCGTGCCGTCAACGGGATTGATTTGATTCTGAAAAAAGGGGAGACGATAGGAATCGTTGGTGAAAGCGGATGTGGGAAAAGTACAACTGCACGAATGCTGCTCCAATTGGATGAACCCACGAAAGGGAGTATCCAAATGGATGGGAATATCCAGATTATATTTCAAGACCCCTACTCCTCTTTTAACCCTAAAATGAAAATAAGCGATATTATTGCTGAGCCCCTTCATGTTCAGAAAATAGGAACAAAAGAAGAGCGGAAGCAGAAAGTGCGCGAGCTGATCCTAAAGGTTGGCTTGGAGACCTCTTTCCTGGATCGATATCCGAGCCAGTTGAGCGGCGGACAACGCCAACGTGTCGGTGTTGCCAGGTCGCTTGCTTTAAATCCTTCCATCGTTGTAGCAGATGAGCCTACTTCAGCGCTAGATGTCTCTGTTCGAGCGCAAATCATAAATTTGCTGTGTGATTTGAAGGATGAAATGGGACTCAGCTTTGTCTTCATTTCACACGATTTATCCACCGTTCGCTATATCTCAGATACGATTGCCGTCATGTATCTGGGAGAAATCGTCGAATATGGACCAGCCGCAGAAATTTTCATGGATCCAGCACACCCCTATACCAAAGCGCTGCTTGCTGCAGTTCCGATACCAGATCCACAGTTGGAAGAAAGGCGTGACATCAAACTACTTAAAGGCGAATTGCCAAGCCCGGCTAATCCTCCTTCAGGCTGTGCTTTTAGCTCGCGTTGTCCGCTTTCAGAGGAAAGATGTTTACAAGAAAAGCCTAAGCTTAACAACTATTTAGGTTTTAGAAAGGTTTCCTGTCATGTTTACTCCTGAATTTTATCGGAAGTTCGGCATTTTTGGCGGCGGTCTTTTTTTTACCATAACTGGAATGGCGCAGCCATTTTTCACGCTATACGCAGAAGAAATCGGCGCTTCAACGGCTGCGATTGGCTTTATGGTAACCATGCGTTCTTTACTTCCTATCTTTATTGCGATGCCAGTCGGGCAATTAATTGATTCCGTCGGTCCGATTAAAATGCTTAAATATGGAAGTATATTCCTCATATTGTCATTGTTCAGCAATATGATAGCGACGAATTTATGGTTAATGTCGCTGTCTCAAGTATTTATGGGTGTGTGTATCATCATCATGGCGTCTTCATTTCAGGTATTGGTTTCCGATGGTCCTAAAAACGAACGGAATGAAAATATAAAGAAATACTCCATGTGGATGTCTGGTGGAGGGATGCTGGGTCCCTTGATTGGCGGTGCGATCACTTCGTTATTTCTAAACCAACTCTTGGGTTATAAATTTACCTTCGGTATAGCTTTTGCAGCTTCCGTTTTATTTTTTATAACGCTGCTTGTTATTTCCAAAGGGTATCAATTTAAGGGGGATGCAGATCTTGTAAAACCAAGGGATCTTTTTAAGATAAGAGGAATTGCGGATAGCTATATGAGTGGTATTCACTTGACAAGAACCCGTTCTGTTCAGTTTGGTTTGATAGCGACATTTCTGATTATGTATATACAATCGATGTACATGAGCTTTATGCCGCTATTCTTAAAACAGCTGGGTTATTCGACTCTCATCGTTTCAATCATCATATCCGTGAATGGGTTGTCCGGCATGCTGTCCAGATACGGGCTTAGTTGGCTGATGAAGCGAACCCATATGGAACGCATCCTCCTTTCGGCAGGTTTCATTGCTTCAATTTGTGTTGTATTAACGCCGTTTGCAGGGCCGCATATAGTGGGAATGTTAGTTCTGGTTATCGTTTTGGGTGGAGCAGTTGGGATCAATCTGCCCGTCAGTATCATGATTGTTGTTAACGATACGAAGGATTCCGATCGAGGTAAGCTTATGGGGCTGCGCTTGATTGTGAACCGATTCTCACAAATTATAAGCCCAACGATGTTCGGGGTAATGGGACAAACAATGGGTTTATCCATGGCTTTTTACACTGGAGGTGGATTTCTAGTGGTCTCCATGCTAATATTTTCATTGTTTACCTCTATGAAATGGCAGTTAAAAACAATAGGTATAGATCCGAAACCCACAGAAAAGCCGTCATAATGTTTCCTGGTTTTGGGAAGCACTACAGGGGGGAGCCATATGCGATTTTTCAAAAAATATAGAAAAAAATACTGGAAGCTCTTTTCATTTGCCGTTGTATTTTTAATGTTAGAAGCCATGTGTGACCTAATGCTGCCTACGATAATGGCTAAAATCGTGGATGTTGGCGTGGCAGGCAATCAAATGGATTATGTAGTAAGGATGGGCGGACTTATGCTGCTCATTACAACAGTAGGAGCAGTGTCAGCTTCGGGTCGGAATATTCTTTCAAGTCGGGTATCCCAACAGTTTGGAGCTGAGTTAAGAGCGGACCTGTTTAGTAAAATTCAGTTTCTTTCTTTTGAGAATCTTGATAAATTTGATAAAGCTTCCTTAGTGACCCGTTTAACTAATGATGTTATCCAAGTACAAAACTTTGTAAATGGACTCATGCGGGTTTTTATGAAAGCTCCTCTTTTATGTATAGGAAGCTTAATTATGGCCATTCGCCTTAATCCAAACTTGGCCGTTATATTAGCCGTGATCGTTCCGATTGTATGTTTGTTAATCATACTGAATATGAAGGTAGGCTATCCTTTATTTCTAAACATGCAGAAGGCAATGGATCGAGTTAATAGCATCATGAGGGAGTATTTATCCGGTGTTCGAGTTGTGAAGGCTTTCAATCAATTTGACTATGAAGTGGAGAAATTCGGTAAAGCCAATAAAGAATATCAAGAAAGATCCATGAATGCTATGCGAGCAATGGCTGTGTTTGGGCCTACGATTACGTTGACCGTAAATTTTGGGATCATAGCCGTCATTTGGCTTGGCGGGATAAGGGTCAATAATGGTCAAATGCAAGTCGGCCACATTATTGCGTTTACGAATTATATGACACAGATTCTTTTTTCGCTTATGACAATATCCATGGTATTCAATATGTTTGTGAGGGCAAGAGCTTCGACAGGACGGATCGGCGAGGTGCTCGCATTAGAAAACGCGATGAAATGGCCAGAGGGTCATGGAAAAAACACACAGATTGCCGGGAAAGTGGAGTTTAAGGACGTACATTTTTCATATGTTGGGCAATCTGACGGGGCCGTGATCAAAGATATTACGCTAACCATTAATCCAGGAGAAACGATAGGAATAATTGGTTCAACGGGCTCTGGAAAAAGTACTTTAATCAGTTTAATCCCACGCTTCTACGATGCGGTTTCTGGTACGGTTAAGGTGAACGGTGAAGATGTTAAACAATTCAATCCAAGCAATCTGCGTGAGAAGATTGCCATCGTACCTCAGAAAACTGTTCTTTTCTCTGGCACAGTCAGAGATAATATAGGCTGGGGAAAAGAAGATGCGACGATGGAACAGATTGAACAAGCGGCAAAAATGGCCGATGCGCACGAATTTATCTCTTCCTTTCCAGATGGCTATCAAACGAAGTTGGGACAAGACGGTGTCAATGTCTCCGGAGGGCAGAAGCAAAGAATCTGTATCGCCAGAGCCTTAATCAGACAACCTGATATTCTTATTTTAGATGATTGCACAAGCGCAGTTGATGTTGTAACGGAAGCTAATATTAAAGGAGCCATAAAAAAATACGCCAAGAATCTCACTTGTATTCTAATCGCACAGCGGATTACCTCTGTGATGGATGCTGATAGGATCGTGGTCATGGATCAGGGTTATATCGTTGCTACAGGTCAGCATGATGTGCTTATGGAGACATGTACCGTTTATCAGGAAATATTTCAGTCTCAAATGGGAAGGGAGCTGCAGAAGAATGTCTGAAGTGAAGGCTCCTTTGATGACTGGTTTAGAAAGACCTGGGGGCAGGGGAATAAGAGGCGGTACGGTCGTTAAACCTAAAAATTTCAAAGGGACATTAAAGACACTATGGATGTATATTGGGAAAGAAAAAAAATTGCTAACGATTATTTTTATATTTGCTTTAATAGATTCAGCTACTACGTTATCAGGACCCTATTTAATTGGGATTTCCATTGACGCCATGGCAAGCGGATCTGTTAATTTTAAATTGCTCGAAATTGTTTTGATCACATTAACCGTTTCCTATGTCGTCAATGGCATTCTCCTTTTTTCGCAGGGTTGGCTTATGGCTGGCGCATCGCAAAACATCGTGATGAATCTCAGGCGTACTTTATTTGAAAAGCTGCAAAAGCTGCCATTAGCGTTTTTCGATTCTCGTCCGCATGGAGAAGTCATGAGCCGACTGACGAATGATATCGACAATGTAAGTAATTCCTTATCTCAGTCCATTACTCAGTTAATGTCAGGCTCTATCGTCATTATCGGTTCGATAGTTATGATGTTTGTATTAAGTCCTTTGCTTACTTTGGCAAGTCTAATAACGATACCTTTGGTCGGTTTACTTGCCCGCACGATTACCAAGAAAACCAGTCTTTTATTTAAGGCTCAACAAATGCAGCTTGGCAAGCTTAATGGTTACATCGAGGAAACAATTTCCGGCATTCTAGTGGTAAAAGCCTTCAATCATGAGGGAAAGGCAATCCAAGAATTTAAAAAGGTGAATGATGTATTGTGTGAGGCTGGATTGAAAGCTCAGATCTGGTCAGGATTTCTAATGCCTCTGCTAGGAGTAATTAATAATATTGGATTCACTACAGTGGCTATTATAGGTGGGGTTCTAGCCCTAAAGAACCTCATAACGATTGGAGTAATTGCTAGCTTTTTAAGCTACTCCAGACAATTTGTCAGACCTTTGACAGATGTGGCCAACGTGTTTAATTTGATGCAATCCGGCTTAGCGGGGGCAGAAAGAGTTTTTGAAGTACTGGATGAGCAAGAAGAACCTAAAGATTCAGCTAATGCCATTGTATTAGACAATGCAGAAGGTCATGTCGTTTTTGAAAATGTATGTTTTGGGTATCGACCCGGCCTTCCTATCCTGAGCGATGTAAGCTTTGAATCCAGAAAAGCGAGCAGTACCGCATTCGTTGGTCCAACCGGAGCTGGAAAGACAACGATCGTTAATTTAGTGACACGATTCTATGATGTAACAGAAGGCAGAATTTTAATTGACGGTATTGATATAAAAAATTATACAAGAGACAGTTTAAGAAGATGCTTTGGTATCGTGCTTCAGGATACTTATTTATTCTCAGGTACAATCATGGAGAACATTAAATACGGTAAATCCGGCGCAACGGATGAAGAAGTGGAAGAGGCTGCAGTTATGGCAAATGCAGATGTGTTTATTAAGCGTCTCCCGCTTCAGTACGAAACGCTTTTGTCTGAGAACGGTGGAAATCTAAGTCAAGGACAACGACAGCTTTTGGCAATTGCGAGAGTTATCCTCGCTAAACCTTCCGTTCTTATTTTGGATGAAGCAACAAGCAGTATTGATACACGTACAGAACTTCATATCCAGGATGCTTTATTACATATCATGAAGGGACGCACCAGCTTTATCATTGCGCACAGATTGAATACCATTCGTGATGCAGATACGATTATGGTGATTGACCGGGGTGGAATTGCAGAAAAGGGAGATCACGAAGCCTTAATGAACGGGCAAGGGGTTTATTATCACATGTTTTATAACCAATTTAAAAACTTGAGCGAATTTAAGTGCCCAAACTTATTATAAAAAGTTCGATGGCAAACTAATATTGGAATAGTTGTCGGCATTGGATGGAATAGGAACTAAAAGAGTACTAGGAGCTTGCCTCGCGGCAGCTCCATTTTTTTTGTTCAGCGTGCCCAGATCATGTCCTCTATTGCTGATGCAAGGTGAAAAAAGTCCAATATTAAGCTGGGAACATGCGCAAAAGATGGCGATGTGTAGAACTAACACAATGTTAAAACAGTTTCCAGGCTGTGGACATACGATACGAAACGGAGACCCATACGGTTATCAAGATGCAATTAAAAGTTTTTTGAGCATCAACTTATAATTAAAAGGTCATTCTATCGAAAAGAATACTAAGCTAACGAGAAACGATAGTTCAATCAGACAGGGAGCAGACCACCGCGGCAGGTATTAAAAGAAGTCATCGAATTTGGTTTTACCAAAATGGGATTAACTATGATTGATGCGACTGTGGAACCTGAGAATGAAAAATCCATTAAATTAATGAAGAAATTAGGATTTGAAAGAGCACTGGAACCAAGAGACAATTTAATATATTTTTATTTGAATCGAAATAGTTTCGAAGACAGCAGGGCTGAAATGTGATAGTCATGGTTAAGCTCTCTCGGTATGATTTAATTTTCTCACTCAAGCTCGTGTATTCGCAGGATTTCACCCTCCATGAGAATCGGATGACGAAAGAAAGAGAGTTTATTTGGTAAGCTTATTCGTTAGAAGGTGTGCGGGAACAGAGGTGGAGGTAGCCTCACCCAATTCATTCCATATGCTGCACGTATTCTCCACAATGCTCTTAGCGATTTTCACTCCCATGTCTCAACGGGTCAAACGCCCTTTCATTCCTTCGTCACATCTATCTAAGGGGTGGAGGGCGGTCTTTCTAACGGAACGGGTCGGAGCCCTTTTGCGTAACATATCCCGATACTCCGTGCTTTCTTTGTCCTCCTGCGAATACACCAACTTAAGTGAGATATGGTCTAGTTTTAAGCTGCCATTGCAAAGATTTTATCTGGGTTGTAGGCTTCCTGACTGCGTGCAATCCCAACTAAAAGTCGAGCCAACTTTCCGCATAACTTCATGGGGAAACAGGCGAAGGGTTACCAATGCACCCTTGCAAGTTAGTATTTTAAAAACTTGTCTAAGTTCAGGGAACACAGTGTCTACCCAGCGGTGGATCTGATTCACTGCACTTACAAGTCGTTTAACAACCGTTTCTCGATTTGCCATCAGGACGCGTAGCTCTTCATATTCTGCGGAATGGAAACGGACAGGTGAATAATAGCCATTTTTCACCATGTCTGCAATTACAAGCGCATCCTTTTTGTCACTTTTAGATCGTGTATTGTCGCGATTTTCTTTGTTCTTCTTGACTAGGTGAGGGTTAACGAGCACGGCTTCAATCTTTTCGTCTTTAAGCCAATGAGCAAGGCTGAGCCAATAGTGGCCAGTCGGCTCCATACCGACGATCATCTTGTTTAGCTTATACGAAGCTAGCAAGTCACGGATCCAGCGATCAAAAGATCGGAAGCCTACTTCATCATTACTAAATTCCAATGGATTACCCAGAGCAATACCGCGGAAGTTCACAGCTCTGGCAACGGGGATCTCCTGTGCGATATCTACACCGATAACTAGGTGATCCACGGTAATATTTTCAATGAGTTGATTTTGCTTAACTTGTGACTTAAACTTCATAGTAGAGCGACCTCCTGATGTGGGATTTTAAGGGCTGTAGACCCGTTGTGTACTCCCATCTTACAGAGGCGCTCTTTTTTATTCAAACTCCAAATTATTCGTTCCACAGGAATTCTAACGGAGTACGATGGTTCAATAAATTACATCACAAAGCTGCTCGGGGACAACGGCAGCTTTGTTACGTTTACGAGCAGAATTGCTTACCTTTTTTCACATATAAACGTCTTTACAGGTAGGGGTGAGGAAAAATAATGCGAAAGCTTATATCTATTTCACGTATTATGGTCGGTGTTTTATGCTTAATTCTCGGGGGTTATGTATACATTTGGTGGGACTCGATTTTGATGGAAAGTGGGGGACCAGATCATGGCAGTCGGATACTAATGGTTGTACCCAATTTTCTTGCAATGGTACTGGTTGTATTCGGGTTGGTTTTATTAATTCAAGAAATGATAAGATATTTAAGAAAAGCATCAAGAGATAGGTAAAATAAGCTAAATGCTCGGGAGGATAAATTGTTGGAGAATTAACAATCGAACAATGGGAGATATGGGAAAGCACATTTCATGCTCAACTATCCAGATTCTCATTCCCATCGTTTGAATGTTAAATTGCTAAGCTACCCTGAAAGTAGCCAATCACGATGCGAATTTTCATTATTCCGTGGTGCCCCGTGAGGGGCATGGATGGCTAACGAGAAACTATAGTTTAAACAAAACAAGGAGCAGATCTTCGAGGAAGCTGCCCCTTGTTTTATTAAGCTGTTATCCGCTGAGTCGCGCATATAGGATGTAATCCACGGCGGCTGGCTCGAATCCGCCCTCACGGAGCGCGGCGTTGATCTGGCCGCGGTGGTACTGGCCGTGCATAGCGACATGTATCAAAATATCCCGCGCGGATGACTCGAATGGTGCTCCGGCCTGACTACGATACGCGATCGGTTTGTCTAGCCAATCTTCGGGCAGGGCGTCAAGCCAAGCACGGAAACCGTTTCCGTTCGCTTCAATCAGCACAGCACAGGCGGTCAGATCCGCATTATCCACCCATAGCGCGAGACCCTCACTGCTCTCGCCGCGCAGCCGGTACAGCCAGATGCTCTCCGCATGGAGCAAGTGCAGGAACAGTGTCGCTGCCTTGACTACTTCGTCTGCTGGCGCGGCTTGCAGCGCATCGTGCAGACGGCGGTTCGCCCAATCCATGTGAGCGAACAAGTTTTGAATCGTTTGCATGACGTTTCGACCTCTATCGTCCCTTGATCTCTTGCCTCTTTCCCTTTTATCGTATCATGTACGGGCGCGATAGCCAACGTCCTTGCGCGCAGAGCCTGCTGGCGATCTGGCTTACCAGGTTTGATCGGCTATCTTTTCTGATCTAAATGGGCAGGATAGCGTAGTCACCTGGCGAATACCTTGGTATGGGTACTTTGTGATTACGGAGGTAATAACAATGAGAATAGCGGTGGCTCAAATAGGCCCCAAAAGGGAAGCATCTTGAATAATATCGAAAAACATAAAGCACTTATCTCTCTTGCAATATCTGGCCAAGCAACTGCAATCTTTTTCCCAGAGCTATCTGTGACGGGTTATGAACCAGAACTTGCAAAGGATTTAGCAACAGATCAACATGATCTTAGATTTGATGATTTCCAGCACATTAGCGATAAACATCTTATTACCATCGGGATCGGCGTACCAACGAGATCCATCTCAGGTAGTCTCATCAGCATGATAATCTTTCAACCGAACCAATCCAGACAAACGTATTCGAAGCAAAAATTACATGTCGATGAATTCCCATACTTCGTTGGTGGCCATGAACAAATTATATTGACTCTTGATGGTATAAAGATTGCTCCAGCCATTTGCTATGAGTCTCTGCAGATAGAACATGCAGAACTAGCAAATAAGCTGAGGGCAGACGTTTACCTTGCGAGCGTAGCTAAGTCTCAAAATGGAGTCGGCAAAGCAATGAGTCATTACCCGCACATCGCAAAAACATATTCAATGACGGTTTTGATGGCAAATTGTATAGGGCCTTGTGACAATTTTGAGAGTGTTGGGCAATCAGCAGTATGGAATAATCAAGGACATTTAGTTGATCAGCTTAATGATACAACCGAAGGAATTATCATATTTGATTCAGAAACACAAACACTCATAAAGAAACAATATTTAGATGTGTCTAACTGCTAAACGACCGAGTTACATAGAGGCTTAGTTTAGATTGTTCCTTTCTCATACATGGGTTTAGGAGTCTTAGTTCATTGCGCTAACGGAGAACGATAGCTCCATAATATTGAAATATCTAGGCTGCCGGTGATTCACTCGGCAGCCCAATTCAGCAAACGGGCAGATTAGCGTGGTGAACTATAAACTTTTTCCACTTATTTCCGTCTATAATTAAGTAGTCAATAATCATAAGGGAGCGTCTCTTTGCCTAAGTTAATTGGTGCAGCAGCAGTTATTTTGGATTCTGAGGGAAGAGTATTATTGGTAAAACATAGCTATGGCAAAAATAATTGGGATCTGCCTGGAGGAAAAGCTGAAGAGAATGAGTCAGCGGAAGAAACTGCAAAAAGAGAAGTTCATGAAGAAGTAGGGTTAGAAGTCGGAATTGGGCAATTAACTGGTATATATTACGATCCGAACTATGACATGCATCATTTTGTTTTCATTGCGAATAACGATAATAATCAAATACCTCAGCCAAGCTCGCCTGAAATTTTAGAATGCAGATTCTGCTCAAGAGATGAACTTCCTAAACCGATTAGTGATTTCACATGTAAGCGTATTGAGGATGCATTAAATCATGAAAGACAGCATCTTTTCCATACTGTGGGACCAAGACAGTGGATTGAATAATAAGTTGTTCAACTAAGTTCAATATCTATAGTAACCAGGATAATAATGTACGAGAGGAATGATACAATGTCGATTTCAAAGAGAAAGCAGATTTGGATTATATCCATCACGACATTGTTAGTGATTTATTTGTTTTTCTTTCCCAATCCAACGGCGGAATTAGCGGTTAGGAAGCATTTATTCTTCTCTCTTCATCCAGTAAAGGCTTTCAGTGTTCAAGTTAAGGTGACAGGAAGCACATCGTTTGGTGGAGCTGAATTATTCTTTGTTAATGAAGTTTCAAAATCATTTATCTGGGTGAAGAAAAATTGGTTAGGTTATCGTGTGATTGCTGATGGAAGAGGACCATGATTTTTTCGAACAAACTGCTGTCAAATGCCCGTTCAACTAACGAGAAACGATAGTGGAAGAGGAGCTGCCTTGAAGCGGCTTCTTTTTGGCTTTCATTCAAGTAACGGGCAGGTTACTGTAATGACGAGAGGATTTAATAGCTTTTATGGAGGGATTATTGGGAGAATCTAGAAATTTATATGGAAGAAAAGGAAGGGTGCTGTGATGACGTATGTTTTTAGTTAATTCTCGTGCAATAATTGAAAGAACTTTGGATGGAACAATCGAAATTGTAGTTCAGACACGAAATAAACCTGGTGAATCTCAACGGATTGAACTTCCTGGTGGGAGAATAGAACAATACGAATCGTTAGTAACAGCACTTATTAGAGAAGTAAAGGAAGAGACCGGGCTTGAAGTAGTAGAAATTGAAGGTGAGGATACAAGGATTGATACAGTGGGTATCGATCCAAGTTTTGAAGTGGAATGTATAAAACCCTTCGGGGCTTATCAGACCATTAGTGGACCCTTTGATTCGGTTGGTGTGTACTTCCGTTGTAAAGTACAAGGTGAGTTATTAAAATTAGGTGATGAAACTAAGAACCCAAGATGGATTACCGTAGATGAATTAAGACAACTAATGAATGAGGATCCCCTCCAATTTTCCAATGTAGACAGAGCAGGAATTATATTTTACTTAAAATATATTGAAATGATGTAAAACTATACTAACATGTGTTCAGATTCACTATCGGATAGTTAGGAGGTATTTTTAAAATTGAAAAATGTATTTATAGTCATTCTAGAGGTTACCTTAGAGAATGGTTGCCCTGGGTTGATGGGACTCTAAGTGTCGAGAATACGAATTCCTTTATACAATTCTGTCAAAACCAACATGCTTCTAACAATGGATTCAATACAGGCATATGGTTTAAAGGGGAAATCGTAGGATGTATCGGCTATCACTCAATTGATTGGGCTAATAAAAAAACCAGTATTGGTTACTGGCTAGGTGAAAAATTTCAGGGTAATGGTATCATGACAAAATCTTGCAAAAGATTAGTTGAGTATAGCTTTAACGAATTAGGATTAAACAGAGTTGAAATAAGATGTGGGGTTAAAAACCTAAAAAGCAGGGTGATTCCAGAAAAATTAGAGTTTACTAATGAAGGTCGTATCCGGGAAGCCGAATGGTTATATGACCATTACATTGACCACATTGTATATGGCATGCTAAGAAGTGATTGGAACTTCCTATAATGCCCTACAAAGTGCAGGATGCAAAGATATATTGAAAAAAAGTAAGGCATTCAACTCCCTCGGTACGATTCAGTTTTCTCACGTATACTCGCTTATTCGCAGGATTTCACCCTTGTTAGAAGAGAAGAAAGTTAGGAAGAAAGCCCCCGCTGTAGACCTTGGCAACATGAAGACGCAGTGAAATAAAGGCTGAGGTAAACAACCCATATATTTCCATATACTGCACGTATTCTCCACGCCGCCCCTGGAGGTTATCACTCCCATGTCTCAACGGGTCATTGCCCTCGCATTCCTTCGTTACGCCTTTCCAAGGGGTGGAGGCCGGTCTTGCTAACGGTACGGGTCGGTGCCCTTTGGTTGAATACACCCGGTACTCCGTGCTTTCTTTCAAATCCTGCGAATATGACAATCTACGTGTAACGAAACGGTATTACGGTTAAGCCGCTTGCTGAAGGGGCAGAGCTTTATGTGGGATGTAAGCTTGACCAGTACGTGCCATTCCAACCAAGATTCGAGCCAGTTTGCCACATAATTTCATGATGGATCTCATTTTCTTCATCTTCCTTACGTGTACATTGTGTGCATGAACCGCCTGAAACTCTGAATTGTTCCTCACGAGACCCATGGTCATCATAAAGATGTAGCGACGAAGGCGAGATCGCCCACGCTTGCTAATCTTCATTTGCCCAACCCATTTGCCTGAACTTGCTTCTGCTAGATTGAGTCCGGCATGACGTAACAGGGCATTTCCGTGAACAAAACCGCACAAATCACCGGCCTCACCAAGAATACCAGCTAGTGAAATGGCACTAATACCTTTGACGGCAAGCATGGACTTTGCGAAGGGAATGCGGTCTAGTACGGAAACAATCACCTGTTCTACGTCCTGCAGTTGTGCACAAGCAAGATCATACTCTACGAGCAGTTGTTTCAAATGAAGCTTGTAAGCCTGCGTAGCTTGTCTAGAACCAACAGAACATCCAGCCAGCAAGATTAGAGCACGAGCCCTTCGCTCGCCACAGTGCCGTTTCATAAGCGACTTCCAGCCCCTAATCAGGTCTTGTGGCTCTAATTTACCTAACTCTGCTGGTGTTGGGAAAAGACGAAGTATGGCCAAGGAACCGGTACACATCAAGTCATTAAATACCTGACGCAGCTCAGGAAAAACAACGTCAACCCAGCGATGAATTTGGTTTTTCGCACTTACGACTCGTTTAACCACAAAGTCCCGGTTCGAAAGTAAGACGCGGAGCTCTTCGAACGCCTCAGAAGTAGTATGTGTAAATGAGTAATACCCATTTTTCACCATATCAGCAATGACAAGAGCATCCTTCTTATCGCTCTTTGAGGGCGTATTGTCACGGTTTTCTTTATTCTTTTTCACGAGATGAGGATTCACCAAGACGACTTCAAACTGTCGTTCTGCAAGCCATCTGGATATGTTAAACCAATAATGTCCAGTTGGTTCCATACCAACAATGGTCTCACTTAAGTTATGAACTGAGTGTAGCCTTTGGATCCATTGAAGTAGGTTCCCGAACCCATTTTCGTCGTTAGAGAAGGACAAGGGTTCTCCAATGATAATGCCGCGAAAGTTCACAGCACGGGCGACATGCGTTTGCTGAGCAATGTCGATCCCTACGACCAAATGCTGAGAGGTAATTTTTTCAATGAGTTGATTTTGTCTTGCTTGCGATTTAAACTTCATAATAGAGCGTCCTCCTGGATGATGGGATTTTAAGGGCTATGACCCGTTGCGTACTCCCATCGTACCGAGGCGCTCGTTTTTTTGCAAAGCTCAAAATTAACGCTCTACAGGAATGCTAACGGGGACGATAGTTAAACGCAGAAGGGCTGTCAAGTGCAGCCCTGGTAAAATTAAATTAGATGATACTCAAAACAGGGAGGCCTCCTCATATGCTGTGGCCCATGATACATTTCTCGATAGCTTATCGAATGTTTGACGGTTATCCTAACAAAGATTTTCTGCTAGGAAGTATTGCTCCTGATGCTGTGCAGTTCAGGGAGAGCGATAAGTCCTCAAAGGCAATAGCACATTTACACAATAGCAGAGGGAATTACCCCGATTGGTCTGGACTAATCGACTTTTATAAAGCTAAGGTTAATATCTATAGAGATGATACATATAAAATGTTTCTTCTTGGGTATATCAGTCATATAATTGCAGATGACCTATGGGTTAAATATAAGCGTGAAATAAGTGGTTCAGATAAAAGCATCTTAGAGAAAATATGGATTGAAGAAAATCAGTATGATTTCAACCTAAAACGAACAACTCCATGGCGTGATCTTGTGGAAAGCCAAGTGATAACTGCAACACTTTATGAATTAAGCGGCATATATAACTTAAACGAGCTAGATAAGTGGAGACGGCAACTATTTATTTGGCTGCAAGAACCTCAAAATGGGCCGCTCATAGATAATCAATACTTAATAGCGTAAGCAGGCTGCCGGCATAATCGACAGCCTGTTAAAACTAAAGGGCAGTAGAGCGTGGCGGAAAGTCAGCCACGTAACTTTGAAGTATTCGGCAGGATAATTGAAAAAGGCAGCAACATTCGTGAGGAGTTCCACGTCTCATACTTAATTGACGGGTTTGGTAGACGAGTTAATATTAACCAGGGACATACAAATAACTGAAATTACTAACCAAAGTAATAATGGTAAAGCTTTTAATAACGGAACAGCAAATGAACTGGCAGTCGGCACAAAGATCTTTCGTGTCAAAGAGCGAAATGACATATTAATAGCTGAAACAGAAAGAGGAGACATTAGAATTTATCAATTAGTTGAAGGATAATATTATAGCTTCTCAAGAAGCAACTATGCTAACACTAAAATTAATCCTTGGACTATAGCTTAATAAACAACAAAGAAGCGGCTGCCGGCATGGATCGGCAGCCGCGTTATGCTAACTGGCAGTAGAGCTTAGAATCACAAAACTCCACAAAAGAGCAATAATTCCATTTATTACCGAGCATGATGTTGCTATACTGTTTACTTAAGTGGAGACGTAATTGAAGTGAAAGGAATTATTGATACATTCTCTCTGCGGTTATCAGCGACATGTCTCTTTTTAGCTCCATCGATTGAAAGTGAACTTGACGAAAAAGATGATAAGTGAATGATAGCCGAGAAGGTAAAGAAAAAGGGCTCGTTTGGCACTTAACAAAGAGGTGCTTTAATTGAAGAATATTGATGACAGGCGTAGGGTACTTATATTATTTTCGATTATATTATCGACCCTCATAGTTACATCAATAATGTCAGAGTTGGTTTCCTTGTGGCAGTGGTTCTATAATGCTGGTTACCACATTGGTGAATTAAAAAAATAATACGTCCCGGCCAGGCTTAGCAATCCATAAGAAACAATCCAAGCTGAAATGTGCTAAAATGTAACTAATGTAGACATCCCTCATGAACAAAGGAGCACTGAAAATGAGAAAACTCGTTCTATTTTTGCACGCATCGCTTGACGGTTTTGTAGAAGGGCCAAACGGTGCAATGGACATTGGCTGGATTTCCTACGATGGTGATTTAGAGAAATACGCGAAAGAAATTCTAAGTACTGCCGACACCGTCATTTGGGGACGAGGGACTTATCAATTAATGCACGGTTATTGGCCATCTGTGCCTTCGAACCCATCAGCTTCGCAGCATGAACGGAATCATGCCGAGTGGATCGATAAGACAGCCAAAATCGTTTTTTCCACGACGCTGGACAAAGTCGAATGGAACAATTCCAGACTGGTGAAAGAAGATGTCGAGGAAGAGATCAAGAACCTCAAACAGCAGCCAGGCAAGGATATGGTCATCCTCGGCAGTCCTAGGATCGCACACCACCTTATGCAGCTTGATTTAATCGATGAGTATAAAATTACGGTTTCTCCCGTCCTGATCGGCAGCGGGTTGCCGTTATTCCAAGGTCTCAAGGAGAAGGTCAATCTTAAACTTATCGAAAACAAGACCTTTGATTCTGGAGCCATAGGTCTCGTTTACCAGTCGGTTAGATGACCTTTGTCTCCTAAAATAGATTACGCTAACGAGGAACGATAGCTTAATAAAGACATAACGGCAGCCGGCAAAGATCGCTCGGCTGCCTTTGTTCACCTAACTGGCAGGATAGTTTAAACAACGTTTGACGAAATGTCCCCTTTAATTACCAAGGCAGGAACATGCAACTAATAGAACAAATGAGTCGTATAAAAAGGTAACCTGTCGGATGACAAGAACAAGTCCGAATCAAGTCCGCGTAAATCGCGGGCTTTTTAATTAATCGGATCAAGTTCTTGTCAATTGGCAATGTCAAGAACTTGATCCGATTGCCGATTTGTGACAAGAACATTGTCCGATTGCCGACAAGATTAAAAGGGCGCGTTCAGCTAACGGGCAGATTAGTTTAATAAGGTCAATTTAATTTTTATTAAACAACTTATAAAACAAGGTGGAATTAGATGGGCGCGAAATGCTCCTTTCCTTCATATACATGACATGGAGAGGAGACGATGAATATGGTAAAACCTTTAGATCCTAAAAGGATTCCTAAATACGTAAATCAGCTCGTTATCACACCGGTATATATGCCTACTGTCCTAAGACAGCCTAAAACTGGTCAAGTGATAGGGCATGCATATAAAATTAATGCGAGTGAATTCCAGCAGCAAATCTTACCGCCTGGATTCGGTTCAACAAAAGTTTTTGGTTACGGTGGTATGATACAGGACCCGCACACAGGAAGAACCGTTTACTATAAAAGCGCTCCAGGCCCCACTTTTGAAGCCGTTCGAGGAATTCCTGTACATGTTCAATGGATAAACAACATTGCTGGTCCCCATTTTCTCCCGGTTGATCCGACACTCGATTGGGCAAATCCAAATTCCATGTCAGTTCCTATTCCACCATTTCCATCATTTCCACCAGGATTTCCCCTAGCACAGCAATCTGTACCTATTGTCCCTCATTTGCACGGAGGAGAGAATCCATCTTATTTTGACGGTTATCCTGATGCTTGGTTTACTTCAGATGGAAGAACTGGCATGGCATTCATAACGAATAACTACACCTTCCCCAATGTACAACAGCCTACAACACTTTGGTATCATGACCATACCATGGGAATCACTCGTTTGAACAATTACGCAGGACTCACAGGGTTATATGTGCTCCGTGATATGAATGACCCCATCACCCCATTTCTTCCTAGAAGAGAAAATGAGATTCCACTCATCATTCAGGACCGATCTTTTCATACTGATGGTTCTCTTTTCTATGATCCTGTGGGGGCTAACCCAAGTATTCATCCTTACGTGCCACCAGAGTTTTTTGGAAACACGATAATGGTAAATGGAAAGGTGTGGCCGAACCTTAATGTCAAGCCTCAACTATACCGTTTTCGTGTTCTGAATGGTTCAAACGCACGTTTTTATCATTTACAGCTTTCCAATCAACAGAAGTTTATCCAGATTGGCAGCGACGGAGGTTATTTGCCTCAACCTGCAGAACTTTCCTCACTCATGATTGCACCAGCAGAACGAGCAGATATCCTTATTGATTTCTCATCTTTAGCTCCTGGTACGACCGTTATTTTAAGGAATACTGCTACTTCCCCTTTCCCTGATGGAGCACCGGCGGACCCGGAAACGGTTGGTCAGATTATGCAATTTACAGTCACAAATGATACAGTCTTACCGCCAAAAAAATTGCCGTCTGTTCTGAACAACATCCCGCAATTAAAGCCAACAATAACGAGATTGTTGACTTTATTCGAACAGGAGGGTCCTAATGGTCCCCTGAAAGTTACGTTAGATGGCCAACTGTGGGGAAATCCTGTTTCTGAACTGCCTCGGGCAGGAACCACAGAAGATTGGCAAGTTGCAAACCTTACCACGGACACTCATCCCATCCATCTTCATCTCATTCAGTTCTTGCTTGTTAGCCGCCAGAAATTCCGATCTGACGATTATTTAAAAGACTGGCAGAAACTAAATCAAACGACACCTCCCGGAACCCCACCTTATTTTGTTAAGCCCAAGGTACCGCCGATTGACCCGTATTTGCAAGGTCAGCCTATTGCCCCACCACCCAATGAGAAAGGCTGGAAGGACACTATACAAATGAATCCTGGAGAAGTAACGACGATAAGAGTTCGGTTTACGTCCCAAGATGGAAGTCCCTTTCCATTCGACCCTAGCCTTGGGCCTGGATATGTATGGCATTGCCATATGCTCGAACATGAGGATAATGAAATGATGAGACCGTTAAAGGTATTGCCTTAAGATGAGTCCGTAACTTACGTGATTCCGCTAACGGGACACGATAGTTCAATGGGTGAACAAATCAAGCTTATTTAAGAAGATATGGTTGTAGCGAAGAAGTCCTTGAATACCAAGGACTTTTTCATTTTGGAAGCATAAATTTGCGGTGGTGATTTGGAAAACAATTTCAGGTTCGGAAAGGCAAAAACCCGCTCACTGAGCGGCTTTTAGTATGGAGGGGAGGGGGCGAACACCTGTCCGAAAACCGCCACACAGGCTTCTACGGGGTGTAGTCACAGTTTTGATGTCACCGAGCGCTCGCCCCGTCTCGTCCACCAGATTAAGCGGGGGGGGATTTTTCTTTCAATCGAACGTAACTGCTGACCTTCAAGTTTGGCAAGTGAGCTCCCTTTTTTTGTGTAGTAATCAACGATGAGAAAAAAAAATGTTTGCAGGGAGTAGAAAATAAAATAAGCGAGCGCGGAAAAAGCGAGGTTCCAACTCTTATACTGGAACACCTCGAAAACAACGGCAAGCCTCTCAAAGAACACGGACATCCCGACCCACATTAGTAGATATGAAAGTAAAGCGGCAGACTTATGCTTAAGCTCGAATCTCACAAAAAAATGCGCAAAAATATACCCGTAAATCCCGTAAATAACCGTATAGATCAAAAAATCGTACAAATCATACTTCGGCGTATCCATCGTATCATACAGGTCATACGGGTATTTTATACCAAGCACTTTGTCGGCCATTTTTCCAATCATGATGTTGAAAAGCATAGTCAACACGATCTGATGAATCGGCAACTTTTTAGGAAGGCAGGCAAAAACTAGGGACAGAAAAACGAGAACGATATTTACGAACCATTCGTTGGCGTTATAATGTTCAGGCAGTTTGAGAATCATCGATGCTTAACCTCCCTGGGCAAATACCTAACAAATACATGCTGCGCAGCCACACATACCGCAATAAAAGAACTCCATAATAGAAGTGCTTGCCATATTACCCAGCGCTCATGCTTCCATACCCCTGCCCAGTCTGCTCCATATTCCGCCCCTGCCAGCAACAGGATAACGCTTGCACTGGCTACGACTTTGCTGACATGTAAAGTGACATTGCGATATATATTGATAAAACCGATAGTAATCACAGGAACAAATACTACTTGGAACAGCATAGAGCACCAGAACATTTGGAGTTGCTCAGTCAGTTTTATTCGATTCAGATTAGAAAAGATGATACTAACCGCATCCATTGGAAGAATCGCTGCGATTAGCGAAAGAAAAATGAAGAGAAGCGGATCTAATCGGTTAAATTTTACGACTACAACAAGCATAACTAACACAAGGATAAGCATAATGGTAAGTACCAGGGTAATCCCCCCTTTTTAAAAGTCATTATAATTCCACATTTATATTATTGGCTTTTGCATCTTCTACTAAACCTTTGCATGGGGAACCCTACCTACAGAAAAATGAAAAAACGGACACGCTTGAGGTGCCCGTTCGACATGAACTCCATTTCCTGCACACGGACTGAACCTCGGAGTTCTCTTCCCCAGCTCCATAGAGCAAAAGAGCACCAACCGTAAATCCCTGTAACTTGAAACAGTTCTTTGCCAAAGTTTGAAGCATAATATTGCCGTAAAACCGATTGGTTTTACGGCATTTTCTTCGTTTTATATCAAGTCAAAGGTACCTTAAACCACCACATCAACAAGCAGGTTATACCAACGGAAAGTACATAGGCCAACAACGGCTTTACTTGATGTAAGCGCAGCACGGGAAACATCATTACATCAAAGAGGACAGAATACCAAAATGACCAGCCATTTTGATATGAAATTCTTCCTGTAATTTCCAATATCCATTCTCCACGCCATAAACCGCTATCCACATGGCTATAAATGTAATTTGTTTTTTCCACGGCTGGGGGTAACGTGATAGAAAGATAAGCACATTCAAAGGCATGGTAACAATAGCATAAACGATTACTGTCATTTCGTGATTGTAGAGGAAATCTGGGTGGAACACCCACATTGGGAAATCTTTTGTTAAATATTCATAAAGAAATCCGCCAGCCATGATGAAGAACATGGAAGCATGATACTGTTTCCAGTTTCTCCAGTCGGCCCATTTCCAAGTGGCATAAATGATGAATAAAGCGATCGCTAAGTGCACTAACTTAACCTCCGCCTAGGAAAATGTAGTCTCAGCTATAATATCCAATTTCCCCCAAATGGGGAATTACATTCATTTTTTTCTAAAATATTATTAATCGAACAAAGCGATCGGCAATTAGCCACTATGAGGAGCACCTCGGTTGGCTTTGCGTTAAGCTAACTGAGATAGCATAAGTGAACCCCGAGATTACTTTATCTCACTTTTAGCCGAAGTAAGACAAGATTAACTCTCGAAACGATAAAGATCGGTGAAAAGGAAACCAACGATGTTTTCTCAATTGATATTGATTACACTTTACCTCTGATTAAGTTGGAATTTGAATGGTATATCGGATATTCGATTAGAAACGAAAGTTTTACGGTATTTAGGGCATATGGGATTTGCTTTTACAAAGAGAAGCTATTAGTCATCCAAAAGGGGAGTGGTCCGTACATTGGGCGGTACGATCTTCCTTGAGGTACAGTTGAAGCCAATGAGTCGTTATCAGATGCTGTAAAGAGGGAGTTCATTGAAGAAGCAGGAATCAACGTTGACATTAAAAGGAATGTCGGTGTTTGTGATTATTTAATTCCATATGAACTACCCAAAAGGGGCACGACGCATATTCATCATGTAGCTGTTTTTTATTTGGTTCACTATATTGATGGAATGTTGACAAAGGATCCAGAGAAATTTGAAGGATAAGATTCTTTAGGTGCTTTATGGGTGTCAATTAATGATATCGCACCTGGTAATTCCTCACCTCTTGTTATTCAAGTAATAGAATGGTTAAAGACGGAACAATTATTGCTTGAAGTTCAACGATTGGATGATTGGGTCGTATTAGAAAAGTAACACATTCAACTACCCTGAAAGTAGTCAACCAAGAATCTAATTTTCATTATTCCGTGGTGCCCCGATAGGGGCATGGATGGCTAACGGAAAACGCTAGTTGAGTAAAAGTAACAAGATTGAAATCTTATATTCATATGGCTTTAATGATTTTAGCCTATAATACAACTTGACCCCCTTTAAAATATATAAAATTCAGACCCATAGCCCGTTGCTGTGGGTCACTTTTTTGATTATTCAAGTAACGAGCAGGATAGTTCAATTACTGTACGGAATATTAGTTATAATGGAAAATACTCTTGTTGAGGCTTAATTAATTACTTATGCTGGTTAAATGTGGGAATTGTTTTTTGCCTTTACAGGGGAGGGCACACAACAAAGATTATGAGCATCAGAGGATGATTTGCGCAGTCAACGAGGACGGAAAATTAATCGCTGTGGGATATTTGCGTCAAGGAATAGCAGATGATTACGATGTAATGGAAATTCTGATGCAAGTAAATGAAAACGCTTTTGATCGAATTTCTGAGATTAGAATGGTTTTGTATCCTGCTTTAATTGACATCTGCGAAGCTATTCGTAATCCCGTAAAGAAAACGAAGTTAGTTGGGTGGGATGAATTTGATGGCGACCAAGAATTTTACGTAGAACAAGGTTTCTCCCCTAATCAAACGTATTATTTTGCAAAGCGATCGCATGATAAATCCATTCCTGAGGTCAACATACCAATTGGTGTTGATGTTCGTCATCATCCAATTCAGCGAGTTACATACACCACTGTTGAAATCAATATTTTCAAGGCGTTGTATATAGAAGCGTCAATATGTTGGAATGGATGATGGGTGGTCCAGATCATTTGTTAGATAAGATGTAAAAGGGAGATATATGAAGAACACAAATACACATTCCACTTCCGAAGAAAACATTTTTACGATTGATTGTAAGGATATTATTTTAAGAGAATTCATAATTGATGATTTAGATGGGTTTCATTCTCTAACCTGGCAACCTGAAATACATAAATACTTACCAGGTTGGAACGTATCTAAAGAACAACGGAAAGATTGGTTTATAAACTACGAGATTAAAGGGAACAAACAGTTTCTAAACGCTGTATCGGAAGGTGGGGACATTGGTGAACTCAGTCTTCGTATGGGAATTATATCGAAAGAGTCGGGTGAGTTTATCGGTTGGTGCTGTACGGGAATAAAAGACAAATTGCCGGCTCCAAATAGAGAGATCATGTATGCAATATCAAAGGATCATAGAGGCAAGGGTTATACCACGCAAGCTGCACAAGGGATGATCAAGTATTTATTTGAGAATACGAACGTCGAGGTGCTTAATGCTATAGCTCTTTTACGTAACGAACCGTCGAATAGAGTAATACAAAAATGCGATTTAAATTTTCAAAGTATTATCGAGATTGATAAGGAGAGATATAATTATTACAAACTTAATAAAAGTGAGTGGGAAATCAAGGTGTAGTAGTCTTTCATCGTTAAGCTAACGGATAACTTTAAAGAAGTTGATTTTGTGATGAGGTGACGCCGAATGATACATGCTTACCTGTATATTACCAAAATGCGAATACTAACGAACCTAGCTTATCGATTCGAGGTATTCGCATCGATTGGGACGAACCTGATCTTATTGATTACCTCGGTGTTTCTATGGAAGGCTGCATACGGTGGCGGAATCGTCCAATCGAACACGTTGGAGCTGCAGGACCTGATCACGTATACGGTCATATCTATTATGCTGACCTCCATCTTTGCATGCGGCGTTCAGGATACGATTTACTCCAAGATTCGCGAAGGCCAGATCGTGACCGACTTCTACCGTCCGATTCCTCTTCTGGCCAGTTACTTGGCCGATGACCTCGGTAGCATGCTCAGCGCACTTGTCAACCGAGTTCTGCCGCTCTTCCTGTTCTCCTCGCTGTTTTTCGGTGTACCTCTGCCAGATTCCGTGACGGGGCTCCTGTTGTTTATCCCCAGTTGCCTTCTCAGTTACGCCATCTTGTGGTTGCTTAGTGCGTTCGTGGGACTGATCGCCTTTTGGGTGATGGAGCTAGGCAATATGGGCATGGTGAAAGATGCGATCGTCCGCGTGCTGTCGGGCAGTTTGGTGCCGCTGTGGTTCTTTCCGGATTCGGTGCAGTCCGTATCGAAGTATCTCCCTTTTCAATATACCTACCAAACGCCTATTGGCATATACATCGGCGAGAGCGGAGCATCCGAGGCTTTGCAGGCAATGCTGGTACAGGTCGTCTGGGTTGTCATCTTAATCGTGGCAGTAGCGCTTTTCTGGAAGGTAACGAAAAAGAAAACACTGATCCAAGGAGGCTGAAGCTAACAGATGATTCCCACCTTGAAACATTACGGCTCGGTAGCGGTCTGCTTTGCACGGCTCGCTATTCAACGTCAATTGGAATATCCACTGTTTTTGTTCAGTTGGCTGATTATGATCCCAATCCAATACTTCTCCGGCATCTGGATGCTAAAGATTATCGTCGATAGATTCCAACCGCTGAAGGGCTGGGATTTTCCCGATCTTGCCTTCATCTATGGATTGGGTCTCCTCAGTCACGGCATTCTTGTCGTCTTGTTCATCAATACGTGGCATATGGACCGAATGGTGATCGACGGTGTATTCGACCGGCTGTTACTTCGGCCGATGAATGTGTTCTTCCAATTAGTAGCCAGCTACTTCAACTTCATCGGGCTGATCGATCTCATTCCGGGAACGATCATCTTCATATATGGCTGCAATCTTGTCGGATTTGACTGGTCCATTGCGAATTTCAGCAAGCTCGTTCTCGTGCTGATCGGAGGCGTCCTGATTCGTGCGGCGCTATTTATTAGCTTGGGAACGATTGCATTCTGGACGAAACGGAATTCGTCCATGGTTGGCTTTGCCCTGTCGATGCTCGAACGGGCGACGATGTACCCGCTGAGTATATATCCCTATGCGATTCAGGTTTTGTTTACGTTCTTCATTCCGATTGGGTTTATCAGCTTCTATCCGGCGGTTGAATTTCTCGATAAAAGCAGCGGGTTTCGAATCCCGTTCGATCTGGCACTCTGGACACCGGTGATCGGTCTTATATGCTTCATTCTATCGCAGCAATTGTTCAAATATGGCCTTAAAAATTACGAGAGCGCGGGCTCCTGAGCGAATATGGGGGATGAGGGATGGCAGCAGTAATTGAAGTCAAGGATGTAGTGAAGGAATACGTAGTCGCAAAAAAAGAAAGCGGATTACGGGGCTCGATCAAAGGGCTTCTTTTTCCGGACAAAAAAACGGTCCGGGCTGTAGATGGAATCAGTTTTTCACTTGAGCGCGGCGAGATTCTCGGTTATATCGGACCCAACGGCGCTGGCAAAAGTACAACGATCAAAATGTTGACCGGCATACTGCACCCGACTTCCGGTTCGATCCGGGTATGCGGCGTATCACCGCAAGAGGACCGCAAAGGGGTTGTCAAGCAGCTTGGTGTCGTATTTGGGCAGCGGACACAGCTGTATTGGGACTTGCGGCTCGGGGAATCATTTGAACTTCTGAGGCGAATCTATCAATTGGACAAATCAGCATACGAGGAAAATTTGAAGGAGCTTACCGAAGTACTGAAGCTTAGCGAGTTCATCGACACGCCGGTTCGGCAGCTTTCGCTAGGTCAGCGGATGAGGGGGGATCTGGCGGCAGCGATGCTGCATGCACCTTCGATATTGTTTCTCGATGAACCGACGATAGGCCTTGATGCCGAAGCCAAACATGCCATTCGTAAGTTTATCAAAGAGATGAATCGTCTGCGCGGGATTACCGTTATCTTGACTACACATGATCTCGACGACGTGGAGCAGCTTTGCAGCCGGCTGGTCATCGTCAATCACGGCAAGGTGGTCGAGGATGGCCCTATCGATGAGTTGATCGGCAAGCTGACACCGCGTCGGCTGCTCGTCATCGAGATGCAGGAGCCTAGGGAAGACATTGCCCATCCGTCTGCGGACATTATTCATCAAGAAGGGCTGAAGGTGTGGTATCAGTTTGAAAAAAACCGCATCTCTGCCGCTGAGTTGATCGCAGACCTTTCGCGCAAACTACCGATTCAGGACTTGAGCGTCAAGGAGCCAAACATTGAAGATGCTATTCGGGAAGTCTATAAGACTACATAGTCTATCGATGAGAGGCGTACGTTTTGAAGGTACGAAAAGCACATAGGTGTGATAAAGTGAACTTGTGTTAATTCATTTATATAAACAAGGTTGGACTAACGGAAAGGATAGCTGAATAAACATCAAGAAGTGGCTGCCGGTATGATCGGCAGCCTTTCATTCACCTATCGGGAGTTTAGCGACAGATAGACATATCCAATATATTGTGCTTATCCAGTTGAATGGAGGGTCTAGCCATGGGCATTAGGAATTATCTGATTGAAGGCGTTTCCGGCACCGGCAAAACTTCGGTCTGCAAAGAATTGCAGCGGCGCGGCTACTATGCCATTAATGGTGACCGTGAATTGGCTTATCAAGGCGATCCGGAAACTGGTACACGGACGGATGGCGTCACGCACGAGCACCACATTTGGCATGTAGATAAAGTAAAAGCTTTGGTCGCCAACCAGGATGAGGCGGTAACACTTTTCTGCGGTGGTTCTAGGAACTTTTCGAAATTCATAGATCTATTTGACGGCGTGTTTGTCCTCGAGGTCGACATTGACACATTGAATCGGCGGCTTGACGAGCGACCGGAAAATGAGTGGGGCGGAAAGAAAACGGAACGGGAACTCATTGCGCGATTGCACCAAACGAAAGAAGACATACCGAAAAACGGAATTATAATCGACGCCACCGCACCGATCGAGCACGTCGTTGACGAGATCGTCCGTCAATGCGAAGAAAATAAACGCCAACGACACAAAAACAAAAACGCAGGGAATATTTTATAACTTATTTTTTCAACCCATTAAAATAGGGATATATAATGTATGACACTAAATAGATGTCGGGTGACAAGAACATTATCTCATTAATTACCGCGTAAATCGCGGTTTTTTTATTTTATGGGATCAAGTTCTTGTCAAAACCCAATGACAAGAACTTGATCCCATTCCCGATTTTGACAAGAACATGATCTCATTCCCGACAGAGCCATTGTAAGAGCATTATTGTTACGCTAACTGGCAGCTTGGACAGGGCTTCAAAACCATACATTACCAATCATTACGACAGTATCATCAGTTGCGTACTGGTAGCGCTTCTGATGGTTCTTTTGCTTTGCATGGATGTTGCAAGACTAGATTCATTTATCGAAACCATCTAATAAGAATAAGGTTTGGCATGTTGAGGGTACTTCGTAGGTTATGATAAGATTATTAGATATCAAGAGAGAAATTGAGGTGAGAAGCTTGGACCGACTTTATGATATGTTACACTTTAACTCGGAGTTTGTAGAGAAGAAGGAATTTGAAAAATATAAAGCATCTAGATTCAAAGATAGAAAGATGGTTGTTGTAACTTGTATGGACTCAAGGCTTACCGACCTTCTTCCCCGAGCGTTAAATATTAAGGATGGAAATTCCAAAATCATTAAAGATGCTGGAGCGATTGTTTTGCATCCATTTGGCAGCGTTATGCGTAGCGTTATTGTTGCTGTATATGAATTAAATGCCGATGAAGTGTTTGTGGTCGGACATCATGATTGCGGGATGAGCTGTATTGACCCTAGCGAAACCATTAATAAAATGAAGGAGAACGGCATATCTTCCGATACTATCGACACCCTCGAAAGCTCCGGAATTAATTTGCAACAGTGGCTACACGGTTTCGATAGTGTTGAAGATTCCGTCAAAGGAAGCGTGCAAACGGTCAAGAACCATCCCCTCCTGCCAAAACACATTCCAGTTCATGGCCTTGTAATCGACCCGGAAACAGGAAAGTTGGATTTAATAGTTGACGGTTATAAACATAAGGAATCGTAGGGAAATCCGAATTGAATGAAGCCTTCCTAGATCACGAAACGCTATTCTGGGGAATACTGAGCTATCGAGAAACGTTAGTTACATACACTATCAAGATAAGGCTGCCGGCAAAATCGGCAGCCTTTGCTCAACTAACGGGCAGGATGCTTATACACTTTTCCACTATTTGGAGTATGTAATTACGCAACATATTGATTCGTTTTGAGTCTAATATCGATTGATAGGTATTTGGATGGAATGAGGTAAGATAAAATTGACGTTTAAAAGAACGATATGGATATTCTTGTTGGTGTTGATGCTAACCGCTTGTAGGGGAGAAATTGATACAGAATCTTCTGTGTATCAGGAGAGTCCAATGGGAGCATTCCAAAGAGAGATTACGCCAATATTGGAAGCTGCTATAAACAAACAATTTCCGAATAATGAGAATGGAGATGCGCTTGCCGAGCAGGCAGTGATTTATTACGAAGATGAAGACGAAAATAACCCCAGAATTGTCTTCCTTGCTTATAATGAAGATACAAAAGAAATGATAGAAATTCGCAAAGAGCTAAAAGAAAAATTCGGTAAAAAAGTAGTTTTTAAGAAAGCAAAATATAAACCGAAATTTCTTCGTGATATGGCAACAGAAATAAGTGTTTACTTATTCTCTATACGGAACAATAAGGATATAAACGGTGCCTATTGGAATGCAAAAGAGGAAGTAATCGTGATTGAAGGCAAACTATCAAATAATCAAATGAATGCCTTGAACAATAGGTTTGATCCTAAGTTATTGAAGATCAAAAATAATGAGTTGCATCCTGCGGCATTTTAGAAAAGCAGATCACATCAATCGCTTCTCAGATTCAGCTATTGGAAAACGAGACATAAAGGATCATGGCTACATCGCAGTCGATAATCCCTTTTTACTAATCATTAACAATGTATTTTGTTCTCGCTTGAATGTTAATTCATTAAGAAAAGTTTCAAATTGTACTTTGTGCTTAGATACATTACGGTTATCCTTACCATAGATGACAGGTGAGGTCATTACGCTAACGGGACACGTTAGTTGCATGCGTTACAACGATGAGGCTGCCGGCAAGATTGGCAGCCTCATTACGTTAACGGGCAGAATAGTTATAACAAAAGTCTTCCCAAAATTAGGGATTACATTTGATATAATCATCTAAGCAGCTGGTTTAACGGCTGTCGTCTTCTCAATAGATGAGTTTCTATGCCCCGCAGCATGATAACGAGTATATCCAGGATAATACGAGCTACCTCATCGACAAGAGAACTCGAAACAAAACTCTCGCCATGTGGAGTAAGCAAACGGAGAAAACGGAGGAATAAATGAATATTGAACTTGAAAAGCTGATTTACGCTTTAAACCAACGGTTCAAGACGGATATCATCTATGCCGACTGCCAAACTATGCCGTTACAGGGCGGAACTGTGGGAAATGTGTACCTGGTAACGGGGATCGCCGAAAGCGTGGATGGCAAAAAATTGCCGTACCGTATAGTGCTGAAAATCCAGAATAAATGGGAGCGTTACGGCGATCCGGGCTCATGGCGTCGGGAATATGATCTCTATTCGTCTGACTTGGGAGCGACGTTCTCGCAAGCCCTCCGCTGGCCGACATGTTATCACGCCGAGCTCAATGCCGAAGAAAATGAATACCAGCTGTGGCTGGAATATATCGATGGCGTAACCGGTTTAGACTTGACCGGTGACATGTATGAAAAGGCCGCGCTGGAGTTAGGGCGCTTTCAAGGCAAGTTGTATGCGGAGCAGCCCGCCGTGCTGCAGAGCCTGACCAACCTGAGCCATGCGGATCTCATGAAGAATACGTACCTGCATTATCGGTCATGGCCGGTCGTCTACGATTATATACGCTCGGAGGACTGCGAATTCCCGCTGCACGTGCGGCAAATGCTCATCGACATCGATGAGCAAGCAGACGAGATATTCGCTCGTATCGAAAAATTGCCCCTCGTGCTATGCCACCGGGACTTTTGGGTAACCAACCTGATCTATGCTGAAGGGAATATCGCGCTCATCGACTGGGATACCAGCGGATGGGGCTACCTGGGCGAGGATCTCGCAAGCCTGATCGCAGATGAACCGGATATCGATCACATGGTCGAATACTACCAGCGATGCGTCCCCGCGTATTACAAAGGCTTTTCGGAGTATGCACATGTATCCCAAATCGCCGATCATTGTGTCTATGAGATAATTCTTCTCGTATTCGGGTACAGGCTTGTAGAGGGATATCTCCACACACAGGCTGATGACGAGAAGACGAAGCATGTCCATACTCTCCAAAAAATCTATGAAATGAAGACAAACCCTGGATGGTCACATCTGGTTACATAGCCTGAATAACGGGACACGATAGCGCAAGAAATCAGGGAGCAGCTCGCCACGCGTCGCTGCTCCCTGGTTTCGTTAAAGTAACGGGCAGGATAGTTGATCAATACTAACGAAATAATTAAGTAATAAAGAGTTAAGAGAAGTTTAGCTTTTAATCACGTAAAAGGAGGTTTACGGCGGTACGATGATAATGATTGGCTTCGTTCAAAATCTAAACGATAAGAAGTGGCTCCGTGCAAAGTCTAAACTATGAACAACGGCGGTTGTTTGTATGGAGCTGGAAATAAGTTGCCGCCATAGTGAAATGATTCTCTTTTGTTTATAGTATAGACTTTGCCCCTTAAAACCAAAATTTTTAAGGAGCAGAGCTAAAATGAAATATGCGAATGCAGTTACCGTCTTTCCAGAAAAATTACTAAAGGAAATACAGAAGTATATAAAAGGTGGAATAATATATATCCCCTCCCCCGAGGAAACGCATAAGAAGTGGGGGCAAAATTCAGGAAGTAGAAAATATTTGGATGATCGAAATGAAGAAATCCGCGAAGGATATTTAAACGGTTCTTCGATTGATGAATTATCAGATACATTCTGTCTTTCTTGCCATAGTATAAGAAAAATCATTTACTCTAAAAAATAATGGATACTAGAAGTCGCATCGGATCCGGTGCGACTTTTTGTGTAAAATTTATTTTCTAGTTGATTATTAAACATTCAAAAAGTTCCGACCTTGCTATAATCTTATTAACAAATTATTGAAGGTGGGTACCTAAATGGATAATGTAAAAGGAATATGGAATGAATGGTCTGAAACATGGTATCAAAGGTATAGAACAGATAAGGCGATAGCAAAAATAATACAAACCCCTGAATCGGCATTTCATCGTACAACATATTCAATGATTAATAAGGCCTTGCCGAATTTGGATGGAAAGAAAGTATGTGTTCCTTCAAGTGGAGATAACCATGCAGTCTTCGCTTTTCATTTAATGGGGGCAAGGGTTACATCGTGCGACATATCGGAAAGACAAATAGAAAACAGCTCGAAGTTGGCTCGAAAAAATGGATGGGACATTGAATTTATATGCGATGATACTATGCAACTAAGTAACATTAAAAGTGATGAATATGATTTTGTATATACATCGAATGGAGTCCATGTTTGGATTAATGATTTAAACTCCATGTACAACAATATAAGAAGAACTCTTAAAAGCAATGGTGCGTATATCATGTTTGATATTCACCCATTTAGTCGCCCTTTTGCTATAGAAAAAGAGAAAATAACTGTAGTAAAGCCATATGACTCAATTGGACCTTTTCTTATAGATGAGGTTCCAAGACTTCATTGGCGTATGCAGGATATAGCGAATGCTATTATTTCATCAGGTCTATGTGTTAAGCATATCGAAGAAATGTATGCAGAGGATGGCTCATTTTGGATCGATGAGTCAAAAGATGAAGGGAAATCGCTCTCAAAACAAGAACTAAATGACTTGTGTAACTGGAAAATAAATCCCATGGCAGCCCTTCCTCAATGGTTTTCGATACATGCAGTTAAGTAAACCGGTTCAGGTAACCCATTAACCTAACTGGGAACAATAGTTCAATATCAATAGGGCTGTCTCGTGCAGACCCTTGCACAGACTTTAAAACCAGGATAATAATGTACGAGAGGATGATACAATGTCGATGTCGAAGAGAAAGCATAATTGGGTTATATCTATCACGACATTGTTAGTGATTTATTTGTTTTTCTTTCCCACTCCAACGGCGGAATTAGCGGTTAGGAAGCATTTATTCTTCTCTCTCCATCCGATTAAGGTTTTCAGTGCTCAAGTTAAAGGGACGGGAAGTACTTCTTTTGGGGGAGCGAAATTGTACTATGTAGGTGATGTATCCCGATCGTTTATTTGGGTGAAGAAAAATATGTTAGGTTATCGTGTGATTGCGGATGGAACTGGACCATGATTTTTACGAACGCACTGCGGTCCAATGCCGACAGACAACAGTGGGGGAGGAAGTTTTGAGTTTTTGGGGTAATAGGGTTAATAAGGTTTAATGCCTGTTGAACTAACGGAGAACGATAGTTCAGCGCAAACATAATGAGGCCGCCGCGGGATTGAACTGGCGGCCTTTTCCCACGCTAAACGGGCAGATTTGCTTAATAAATAATTTCCGATTTATGGTAAAATAAATAGTGTAGTTTTCGCAAAAAACACTCAAGGTGCTTTCTTCGTGAGAGGCATAATGTGGAATGGCTCGTACTAAGTATCAATTATGGTTAGACCCCATGTACTCGGAGGAAGTTAGGACAACGAGCTGAATAGGGTCCTTCCTTTTTTGTGTAAATAAAATGAACCTTCTAGTTTTGGCAAATAACGAGTGCTTCAAAATATTAGGAGGTGTAATAAATGAAGAAAGTTCTTATGTGGTTGATACTTTGCATGAGTATTATTACTAGTTGCTCTGAAAAAAATGAACCAAAAAGTATAGAGTTAAATGAGGTCTCTAAGACCAATTTAGCTAATTTCAAAATATCATTTACCCCAGTTTTTAATGCATCAGTAAAAAAATGGACAAATGATTTAAGTATAATAAATATGAGTGAAATTACATTAGAGAATGTTGAAGTATATTTAGGATCATTCTATTCTAAGGCAAAAGTAATGGAGCCTAATGGAATGACAAGAGATAGTGGTCAATGGATACCTGATAACGATAAACAAGCAACACTTAAAATAAAGTGGTTCTAAAATGGTCAAATGAAAACTGGAGAAATTCTTTTTGAAATATGGCATATTAAGTAACATAAAAAGAAAGTGCTTCTGCACGACGTTACCGGCGCATGAAATATTGTTAAAGTGCAGGAATAGAAATGTCATCCTTTTGTTGAGGATGATTGAACTAACGGGAGAACGATAGTTCAACCAGATCAGGGAGCAGACCATCGCGGCGCTGCTCCCTTTTTCATTGAAGAAATGGTCAGGAAAGTTTAATTAAAAAACGTTTTTTATTTACAGCAATTAATTGATTTCGATTAGAATTAGATCACATTACTCTTGGAGTGTGATCGAAGAATACTATGGATAAGAAGATTAAACAGCTATTCAATCAAGATATATTGAGACAAGCCGCGGAACGTTATGGTATACACGAAGACTCAATGATCGAATTAAATGGGTTTCAAAACTTCGTTTACTCTGGATTGGTCGGAGATCGTGAAGTTATTCTAAGAATTACCCATATCACACATCGGAATGAAACATTAACGAAAGCGGAATTAGACTTTGTCATGTTTTTGGCGGAGTTCGGTGTAAAAGTAGCTAGACCGGTTCAGTCTTTAACGGGTGATCTTCTTCATACAATTGATGATGCTTTTGTTGTGACAGCCTTTGAGAAAGTCTCTGGCAGAAATGCAAAAATTGCCGAGGAGAGCAATACTTTTTATGAGAATATAGGTCAATTTGTTGGAAAGATACATAAGCTTTCACTTCACTATACCCCCCAACATTTACGTTATGAATGGAATAACAATGCTTTACTAGCCTCATTCAAGAAATATTGTCCGTCAGAATTATATAACAGTTTCGACCGTTTAATCGGGGAAGTTAGCGCTCTTTCCAAGGATAAATATACATACGGCCTTATTCATGGGGATATTAGCTGCGGTAATTATCTAAATGATGGGGATAAGGCCCATATTATCGACTTTGACGAGGCGGAATACAGCTGGTTTGTATCTGATATTGCTACACCATTATTTTACGAAATACCTATCCCGTGGGTTGTGGATGGTGAGATAAGGAAGGAGATAACAAAGCGCTTTTTTTCCAACTTCTTGAACGGCTATTGTAAAGAAAATACTATCAGTCAAGTATGGTTAGAGAAAATACCTTTATTTATCGATTTAAGACAAGCCAGAGTTTTATCCGCGCTATATAGAAGCAGAGATTTTAACGCTCCTGATTGGAGTGAATGGAATGAACAAGCTCGACGCTTCTATTATTTCAACTTACTGAATAATACACCATATATTGATATGGACTTTTCGCGAATGTAAAATTGTTTATTCCGCTATCGGAAACTATAGTTTAGGAGGTTAGCAATGGTTTCAATAATTCAAATGAAACTTGATGATTCATATAAAATTCGTGATATTGACCGGTCGGAAACAATCGAGCTGATTTATAAATGTAAGGACGGAGTTCTTGAAGAAATAAAAGCAAGGCATGAATGTCCAAATTGGAAAGAAGACAATTATCAGGAGATAATTTCACGATATGAATTTGAACTATCTAACGGCGGTACGGCTTTTGGAGCATTTGATAGAGATAAATTGATTGGGTTTGGAGTCTTAGCAAATAAGTTTAGAGGTAGAGAGAATAATCAACTTCAGATAGACCTGATGTATGTGACACGTAAGTATCGAAGACAAGGAATTGGTAGCCAAATTATCGACTCACTAAGTAAAGTAGCGATTGAAAAAGGTGCGAAATACTTATATATTTCTTCAACTGAAACTGAATCTGCAGTGAAGTTTTATTCAAGTTGGTTCCGCCATTACCTCAGAAATAGATGAGGAATTATTTGAAAGAGAACCTTATGACATCCATATGCTAAAAAAATTGTGAATCCGACTCTGTTAACATAAGGTAGGATATTGAACTAACGAGGAACGATAGTGAAATGAAAGAGAAGTTTGATTAAGCCGCTGCATCGTTTACGCGGCTTTTTTTGATTAACCGAAGAAAGCTACAACTTGAACCAATAATTCACATTGCATGGATTAGGCTGATAATGTGATAATTAGGTCGTGTTTTAATAGAACCTAAGTAAGTTGGTGAAGTAGATTGGAAACCTTTCTAGGTGTATTAGGTCGATTCGTCGGATGGATAGTATTTGAAATCATTATTGACTGCATCTTTAAATTATTGGGATATGTTATTAGGAAAATAATTTCCTTAATTAACTTCGTTTCAAAGGGAATATATAGACTTCTTAAAGTACAATAATTCAAGCATCATCATTCGATGATGCTTTTCTTATGCTCATGAGAGTTTCTTGGACGGCTTTTCTGTTTCAACAAGAGATTAGTTTTGTTTTACATGGCATTATGAATCGTCTTTTTTGTTGGTTAATAATTGGATTTGGAGGAAAAGTAAAAGCATCCAAGATACGGAAGGTGATCCTTTGTCACGGTTGCTGTCTCTGCTGCTTGTAACATTGTTGTTACTACCCACGGTTGTCATGGCTAAACCAGAACAAACGCAAGATGCAAATAAGTTAGCTGAACGCTTAAAACGCTTAGAACCGGATGAACCCAAAGATATTGCTGATCCTCCGTTTGGGCAACGAGCGTTTCCATCAAAGTTAAAGTCGCCACAAGAATTAATCAGAAACGGAAAACAGCTTCCTTATAAGGTATTGCTTGATAAACCTGATTGGGAGCGTCCGGCTTATAAATCTTACTGGCACAGTAGTGTCTCGGGTCGATGGTCATATGTACCGAACCGTTTGCACTACGCTCAACATCGTTTGTTTACTACTCCGACAGCCGCGTTATCTAATTATTATGATTTCGTCCATAATCTTGGTTTGAGCGAAGAGTTGATTAATGTTAAGTCTCAACCTCAAGATGCGGATCGGGAAAGATTTATCGGTCAAATCATGGTAGTTGTTATGCAAGCGAAGATTGAAAAGGTGCTGACAAGCGGTAATCAAGTTGTAATTGTTGCTAGACCTCAAATAAATGGCGTACAAGCATTAACTGTAAATAAGGTGGATATGAAGCTCGATAATCCGAAAGAAGCGGTGCTGTTTCAGCTTGTAACACCGGAGAGTGATGAAATTGATTTCTCGTTGTATTAGAAGCAGCGTGATTGTGCTAGTTCTTATTTTGTCTGCTTATGATTACGTTGAAGCAAGTCCGGCAAGTGGCATGGTTGAAGCAACCATGAATTTTAAAGTTTCATATGTATTAGAAGGATACGGAATGAAGGAGAAACCTTTCAGTGATGAATCAGTTAAACCTATACCTAATGCGCGTCTGATTGTGATTAACAGTAATGGTGATATCGTAGCCAATGGAATAACAGACAATAAAGGGGAGTGGAACGTCAATATTAGTCCTCCAATTGATCCGCGTTTTCCATCAAAGAAAATGGGCGTAGTGACCGTTATTACCGTGGCAGATGGGTTTAATGAGTTCATTAAGTTTGTTGTACCAGTAAACGAACATGGAGATGGAGTAGGTGCGGCTTCAATCTCTCTTAGACCAATCAGACCTGATGCCCGTAATGAACCCTCATTCGACGCTACGTTTCATCGTTTTACTGTTTTTGGGATGTTGGATTACTACGCCAATAAAGTCGGGCTTGTAAAACAGAAACCGATTAAAGGTGCAGAAGGCTTTGGTGAAGTTGATATGCCTTGGAGTGCAACGTTAAATTGAAAAAAGCCCTGAAATGGGCTTTTTAGTGCATTATTGTGCTATTTGATTTTTACGTTCTGATAGCGCTCTATACCGTGAATATAATTGAGGAATGAAATCATGTACGGAGGGCGTTGTGAATGAATATAGAGATTCTACCTTTGAATGAGTCCCTTGTACCTAATGTTAAAGGCTTGATAGCTGGATACATAAATTTTTCTTCCAATGCGTGAGACGAAGCTGATACATCGCCCGAGCAGTTAGAGAAATGTGAAAAAATCCTAAATAGCTTTATAAGTAATAACTTCGCACAATGTTATTTAGCTATGCATGACCAAGAGTACGTGGGATTTATTGTGCTTTCCTGGAGCTTTTCAATATCCAAAGGGTATCCCGTACTTCGAATAGATGCGTTATATGCATCGCCATTACATAGAAATAAGGGTATAGGTCGGAAGCTGATGCAGTATGCAATTGACTTAGCTATTGAGAACAAAGCGACCCGATTACAGCTCGAAACAGACGATGATAACACTCCAACTAGCACTTTATATAAAAATCTCGGATTTAAATTAATACCAGGTAAGGGTGTGTATATGTCATTTTTATAATCGCTTTGTCATTAAGCTAAAGGGCAGATTAATTCAATAGTGAGTCTAGCATCTCTCCTGAAATTAGGTTAATATTGGAAGAATTACTTGTGAGGAGAGATGCAGATGTCGGACATACAAGCAATTGTTTTAGACTTGGACGGAACTTTGCTCGGCAATGACAAATCCATATCACCTAGAAATTATCAGGCTGTTAAAAGATGTTATGATTCTGGAATTCATATTATTGTTGCCACGGCGCGACCGCCTAGAGCGGCTGATCAATTTGTAAAGAGTTTTCTTTTTGTAGACTACTTAGTTTATTACAATGGTGCCCTAATAACTTGCAAGTCTAAGCAAACTCAGCGGCACATTAGTATCCCAATGGAGATTAACCAACAAATTAACAATTTCATCGAGTTACATGCACCTCAATCGTTAATTTCATACGAGGTCAATGACTCATGGTATACGTGTACACCAATTCCTGACTCGCAACTTGGTCATTTCGGTATCCGTTCAAATGATCCTAAACCCCTAGTTGTTGATAAGGATTTTATTAGTTCACTATCCCCGACAAAAATATTGGTTCATGGCTACAGCACGTGGAGGGATGTTATCGAGCAATTCGGCGACCATGTGAACGTAATCGCAACCGATGGAGGATTATTGGTTCAAATCATGCAAAAATCAGCCTCAAAGGAAGAAGCCGTGCAATGGGTGCTTCATGATATCGGGTTGAAGTCAGAAAATGTAATGGTATTCGGGGATGACTTTAACGATTTAGGACTATTCCATAAGTGCGGATTTCCGATTGCTATGGAAAACGCAATAATTGAGCTGAAAAATTTTGCAAAACACATTACCGAATCAAATGATAACGATGGTGTTGCTGTTGCTCTTGAGAAATTTGTGGTGTAATCACTTGCTGATACTGATTCAACAACCCTGAAAGTAGCCGAGCACCAATCGAATTTTCATTATTAGGGACATGGAATGGGAGTATGTTAATGAAAAAAATAGCAGTAATAACCGATATTCACGGAAATAGCCCTGCATTAATGACGGTGCTTCAGGATATCACTTCCAAGAGTGTTGATCACATTTATTGTTTGGGGGATGTAGTTGGCATTGGACCCGATTCCAACGAAGTTCTTGAATTACTATTGTCACGAACTGATGTTTCATTCGTCGTGGGTAATCATGATGTAGCGGTATTGGCCGCTTTTTATGGAGATGACGCTCCGAAAGGACATCAAAATGAACGGCACCATCACCAATGGTTGGCAGATAGAATTAACCCCGAGTACATCGAAGCGATGAGTAAATGGCCAAAACAATTAATCGTCAATCATTTCAATAAAGTACTGCTATTCACTCATTATCATCTCAATCAAGAAGGCTGGTTTTTGTCTATTGAAAAGAACCCGTCAACGGAGAATTTAGATCAACTCTACAAAGAAACCAAGTATAAGATGGTATGCTTTGGTCATCATCATATGATTCACCATTTTGTTTCTAGCAAAAGAACTTATTTTAATCCTGGTGCATTAGGTTGTCACGATAAACCGCGCGCTAGATACGGCATTGTTTCGTTAACGGAGAAAGCAATCAGCGAAGAGTTAATTGAAGTTCCCTACGACAATAAGGAGTTTCTGCAATCTTATATTCAGTTGCAAGTTCCTGAACGGGAATTTATTCTGAAAATTTTTCACGGTGGGCAATTAACTTATTAGGAACGATTTGTTGAACTAACGGGAGACGATAGCGCAACAAACAAGGGGAGCAGATCGCGGCAGCTGCTCCTTTTCTCATTGAAGTAATGGGCAGGTTTCAGCAAAACAAGGAACCATCCCTTGTTCTAGCGAATTGATAACAGGGCATCTAATTCGAGGAGGAAAGATAAGTGGTTCAACTAACCCCTGTTTCGGAAGATAATAAGGAAGTTCTTTATAACCTTTATCAGTTATATCATTATGATTTTAGTCAATTTTCTGCGATAGACATAAACGGCTCTGGGTTATATGAAATCAGTTTGGAACACTACTGGCAAGATCCTAGATGGAACCCATTCTTTATTTATTGTGCAGACAAAATTGTTGGTTTCCTTGTTGTTTTATTTGAAAATTATGATGTTGATCCAGATCCTACACACGTTATTTATGATTTTCTGGTTCTTAGGAAATTTAGAAGAAACGGAATAGGAAAGGAAGCCGCAGTAAGGACCTTTGATTTATATAAGGCAAATTGGAAAGTTGCTCAAAAGAGTTCCAACGAGCCTGCTATTCTATTTTGGCGTCATGTAATTAGGGAATACACGGGTGATAGATACACGGAATTATTTAGGCAAGACCTAAATAAGTATGTTCAAACCTTCAGCACTAAAGGATCATAAATAACGAACGTTCATTGAACTATCGGGAACAAGAGCTCAAACTGTACATTCGGTTGGGAGGGATTGTAAGATGCGGATTCTGATTATTGGAGGCACTCGGTTTATTGGACCTTTTCTTATTAAAGAACTGATTAATAAGGGACATGAGGTTGCTGTATTTAGTCGCGGAAATAATAAACTCGATCCTTCTTTCTCGAGCAAGATAACTTATTTTGTTGGTGATACAAGCCAACTGATGGATTACAAAGATAAATTTAAAAGTTTCGCACCGCATGTCGTGGTACACATGATTGCTTATACTGAAAAAGACGCTCGGATGGCAATGAATACGTTTGAGGGTATCACGGATCGGATTGTGGTTTCCAGCAGTATGGATGTTACCAAGCCTATGGTAATTTGATTCGTCTGGAAAACGTTCCGACCATTCCAGTACCGTTTAATGAAGACGGTCCGTTAAGAACGGAACTCTATCCCTACGGCGTTGATTATGAAAAGCAATTGGTTGAAAACACTGTCTTAAGTAAACCCCTTCAATTGCCTGGTACTGTCCTAAGGCTTCCGATGGTATATGGCGAGGGTGATTCATCCAATAGACTATATAAATACGTAAAGCGCATGCTTGATAATCGAAATGCCGTTATACTTGATGATCTATATGCCAACTGGCGCGGCACTCGCGGACATGTTGAAAACGTAGCGCATGCTATAGCGTTGGCAGCAACAAATGAAGTTGCCAAAAACCGCATATATAACGTTGGTGAAGAAGTGTCTCTTTCAGAAAAGGAATGGGTTCAATTGATTGCAAAGGTTATGAAGTGGGATGGGAAAGTTCACAGCATTCCCAGAAGCGATTTACCTGAGCAACTGATCTATTCGTTGTTGGATTTACGACAAGATTGGGTTGTGGACACTTCGTGCATACGGAATGAACTAAACTATAGCGAACTGGTATCTATAGAAGAAGCGGTTTCTCGAACTGTTGACTGGGAAGAAAACAACCCTCCGAAAGAACTTCACCCCAAAGATTTCCCGAGATTTGATTATGAATCAGAGGATTTGGTGTTGACAAAGATAGTCTGAATGATTCAGCTAAACATTCCTCCCTCTGTATGAAAGGTTTTTCTCGCTAATGCTCGCTCATTCGCAGGATATCTGCCCCTTTTATGGAGGATACCGATTGAATTTCTAGGATAGTTACTAGACTCTATGAAATTTAGGCATGCGGGAACAGAGGGAAAGTACCATCTCCCATATTCATCCAGTATGAGCGCTATTCTCCACGATGCCCTTGGAGGTTCACCCTCCCATGTCTCAACGGGTCTATGCCCTTACATTCCTTCGTTATACCTGTCCAAGAGGTGGAGGCCGGTGATGCTGTTAAGCAACGGGTCTGTGCCCTTTTGAATGTTTCACTCGGTACTGCCAGCGCTATTTATAGCTGTTTATCCTGCGAATGAGCCAACATGCAAAAACAAAGATGTGTTACGACGACTTAGCAATTAAAACGACTTTAAGCTGCCTCCTGCAGAGGCATCGCAATTGTAGGATCAAAATGATCCTTACTTCGTGAAATCCCAATCAGAATACGGGCGAGCTTGCCAATGAGTTTAAAAATGGAGCGGTTCTTCTTCATTTTCTTCACTTGAACGTTGTGGTCATGCCATGACCGGAAAGCCGGATTGTTCGTAACTAGATGCACTACGGCGAGATACAGGTACTTGCGTAACTGACGCCTTCCTCGTTTGGAGATAACGATTTTACCCTTATGCTTACCAGAGCTGTCCTCTGCAAGATTTAGACCGGCATGAGAAAGTATTTGGTTGCCGTGTGTATAGTTACGTAGGTCTCCGGTTCCGGCCAAAATGGCGGCGATGAAGAGCGTACTGAGCCCTTTAATGGAGCGTAGAGGAGTAGTGATGTCGGGAATCATATCCAGCAACTTCAGGATCTCCTGCTCAATCTCTTTCAGCCTTGCTGCAAGCTTCTCGTAATCTTCAAGGAGGTACTTCAGGTTTTGCCTTTCTTCCTGCTCGCAAGTGGTACGTCCAATGGAACGACGGGATACAGCAAGAAGTAGAGCCGCTTTCTGTAGACTGCTGGAACCGCCGGCACGTTTCATATGCTTCCGCCAACCTGTAATGATCTCCTCAGCGGATAGAGCCTTGAGATCTATCGGTAAGGGAAAAGACTTGAGTGTTGCAATCGAACGCGGAATTGTCCAATCCTTAAATATTTTTCCATATTCAGGGAAGTTGATGTCTATCCAGCGAAAGATTCGATTTTTTATGTGGGCAAGGTCCTTCGACCAGGACTCCCGATTGTTCATGATTGTGCGTAAACGCTGATATATCGCTTCATTTGGGGCGTAGAGAGAGTAAAATCCGCGACATACGGCATCTGCGATCACCAGAGCGTCTTTCACATCATTTTTGGACTGGGAATTATCTCGATTTTCCTTGTTTCGCTTCGTTGTTAGCGGGTTCACCAGCACCAGTTCGATTTGCCTGGCAGTCAGCCAATCCGCTAAGTTAAACCAATAGTGACCTGTTGGTTCAAGTCCAATAAGCACGGAAGTGTAACCGTGACTTTCTTGGAGTTTCTGATACCAATGTAGCAGTTTCGTAAAGCCGTCATCGGAATTTCTAAAGGAAATGTATCGTCCAATCTCGATTCCACGAAAATTGACCGCACGTGCAACGTGTGTTTCCTTAGCAATATCGATGCCGATTACAAGATGCTGAGTTGTAATTCTCTCAATACGTTGATTTTCCGCGTAACGTTGTTTAAACTTCATAGTAAAGCGTCCTCCTCAATATGGGTCTGTAAGTCACTGGCGGTGACATGATCCATCATACAGGGACGCTTGTACTTTTTTCAAAGCCAAAATCTTAGCATCTACAGGAATGCTGTAAGTACTAAGATTTGGACTTTGTCAAAAAAGGAGCGCCTCGGTATGATGGGTTTGTGCACGGGTTAGAAACCCAATACCATCAAGGAGGCGCTCTTACTATGAAGTTTAAACAAAACGATGGACAAAATCAACGTATTGAACGAATTTCCACCTCTCACCTTGTAATTGGCATCGACATGGCGAAGGAAATTCATGTAGCGCAAGCCACTAACTTTCGGGGTATCGTTCTTGCCAAGCGACATCTATCATTTACAAACGACTTAGAAGGATTCGAAAGATTACAACGTTGGATGGCTGAATTACAACAGAAGCACCAATTGAAGACCCTAATCATCGGTATGGAGCCAACCGGACACTACTGGTTTAACCTGGCCAATTGGCTTTCAGACAAGGAAATAAATGTTGTCATGGTGAATCCTGCAACCACTAAACGAAACAAGGAGAACCGGGATAATTGTCCTTCCAAGAGTGATCCTAAGGATGCACTTGTCATCGCAGACGTTGTCTGTCGAGGCTATTACTATGAATACACAAGACAGGCTACCGTCTTTCAAAGGTTGCGGACGATAATGAGTGACCGGGAATTTTGGGTGACAAATAGTGTCCGGATGCAGAACCGGATCATCCGTGATTGCTAGGCTAATCTGTTAGAAGGCGTGCGGGAACAGAGGTGGAAGTAGCCTCACCCAAATTGTTCCAAATGCTGCACGTATTCTCCACGTAGCCCTTAGTGATTGTCGCTCCCATGTCGGGGCGGGTCAAAGCCCTTTCATTCCTTCGTCACACCTATCTAAGGGGTGGAGGTCGGTCTTTCTAACGGAACGGGTCAGAGCCCTTTTGCGTAACGTATCCCGATACTCCGTGCTTTCTTTTGTCATCCTGCGAATACACCAAATCACGTAGAATGTGCTTGGATTAAGCGGCTAAAGTAAAGACTTTATTGGGGTTGTAGACTTCGTTGCTGCGAGTCAAACCGACTAAAAGGCGGGCCAGCTTGCCGATTAGCTTCATAATAGACTTCATTTTTTTAAGTTTCTTAACCTCGACATTTTGTTGATGTATCGACTTAAACTCAGGGTTCGTCATAACCATACACATCGTGATTAAATAGAGGAAGTGCCTAAGACGTGGGCGGCCCCGTTTACTTAGTTCCATTTGACCCTTCCATTTTCCAGAGCTCGCTTCAGCTAAATTTAAACCTGCGTGACGCGATAGAGAATTCCCGTGAGCATACCCGCTAAGGTCACCTGACTCTCCTAGAACGCTTGCTAAAGCAATAGCACTTATGCCAGTAATGGCAAGGATTTTGCCTGTATAGGGGATCCGTTCGAGAACGCTTTTGACCTCATCTTCAATCTTCTGAAGCTGTTTATTCGCTAAGTCGTATTCCTCAAGAAGATGTTCAAGGTGGAGTTTGTAAGCGTGTGTTGCTTGTTTGGAACCAACAGTTCGCTTGCCAAGATCGATGAGCGACTGAGCTCTACGTACACCTGAGTGCCGTTTCATGGAATTCTTCCATCCTGCAATAACATCAGCCGTATTTAGCTTACATAAATCCTCGGGGAGAGGAAACAGTCGAAGAGTTGCCAAAGCACCCTTACAAGTTAAGATCTTAAAGACTTGCCTTAGTTCAGGAAACACAATGTCGACCCAACGATGGATCTGATTCACTGCACTTACAAGCCGTTTAATGACGGTTTCTCGATTTGCCATTAGGACCCGCAGTTCTTCGTATTCTGTGGAATGGAAGCGGACAGGGGAATAGTAGCCGTTTTTCATCATATCTGCGATAACGAGCGCATCCTTTTTGTCACTTTTAGATGGTGTATTGTCGCGGTTTTCCTTGTTCTTTTTAACTAAGTGAGGGTTAACGAGTACTGCTTCAATTGCTTTTTCCTTCAGCCAATGGGCGAGGCTGAACCAGTAGTGTCCTGTGGGCTCCATACCGACGATTACCTCAACTAACTTGTACGAGGCTAACAAGTCACTAATCCAGCGAGAGAAAGATGTGAAACCCGACTCATCATTACTAAATTCCAATGGATTACCAAGAGCAATACCGCGGAAGTTAACAGCTCTGGCAACATGAGTCTCCTGAGCGATATCTACACCAATAACAAGGTGATTAGCAGTAATGTTTTCAATGAGTTGATTTTGCTTTGCTTGTGCTTAAAATTTCATAGTAGAGCGACCTCCTGATGTGGGATTTTAAGGGCTGTAGACCCGTTGTATACTCCCATCGTATAGAGGCGCTCTTTTTTATTCAAATTCCAAATTTTTCGTTCCACAGGAATTCTAACGGTGAACGTTAGTTGAAAGAGATCTATTGATGTTTGTAAGAAGTACTTCAAAACTTAATTGTATTTTAGCTTAATTTTTCAACATAACCACTTCAGAGCTTTATTTGTACTTTATATTTCACAAAAAAAGCCAGTAAACCCTTGAATTTGCTGGCTTCTTGCACTTCAAAACTTTATTGTCTCCCAACAAAGACCTTGTTGGTTTACAAATAAGTTTTGAAGTAGACAATAAAGTATTGAAGTGACAAATAAAGTCTTGAAGTAAAACTCGGAAAACTGCGCATCATATTTTTGGTTTCCTCAACTACTGGCAGTGGTTTTTATTTAGCGAAAGGGCAGCTTACTATGATATGTTTGTGGTGTTAATCATAGAAGCGAAAGACGGCTTAAGTCGTTATATGCATAACAATATGTCGTCAAAACGGTAGCGAAGACGGTTGGAATCCTATATGATTTGCGTTGGCATACTAAGAATATGAAGTTGGACTGCAGAGAAGACTCTCGGCGGTCCTTTTAGACTTCCAGAAGGGAGAAACATTGGATGGGACTGCGGCTTCCGCATATATCATGGAATTCCATTCGGTTCAAGCTGGTAGCCGGGCTGCTCTTTGTGATAGTTCCTCTCATTACGCTGCTGATCTACAATAATTTCTACAGCATTCATGTCGTACACAATCAGGTGGCGTCGTCAATTAAAAATTTAATCACTTTGTATCAGGGGCAAATCGATACCCAACTGAAGGATGCGGATCGCAATTTGATCAGCATGGTGACTTCCGATTATAGTGTCCGTTCCATGAATACTCCTAATTCGGAGGACGAATATCAGCTGGCCAAACATAGCGTTTCGGATAAACTAACTAACGATATTGTTCTTTATAAATCGGTCGATGCTTTTTTTGTGTATTCACAGTCAAGGAAGGATTTGTTAGACGTTTTTAAAGCATCGGTTTCATTTCCAGAGAGGGATCAGGTTGAGCAATATTTACAGCGTTTGCTGAGCGAACGTACTAATCTCGCGGAGTTCCGCGGTAGCGGCTGGTTCGTTAAAAAAATCGGACAAGACTATTACATGCTGCGCGTCATTCAATCGGGTGATCTCTATATTGGTGCCTGGGTGAACGCTAGAACGCTTCTCATCCCATTGAATTTGATTGATTTGGGCAGCGAAGGGAGCGCACTATTCGTAACAAATCAAGGGGAGCTGATGGTCAGTACCAATCCAATACCGGTTGAAAACATTGATTTTACGAAGAGCTTTCAGCAGTTTTATATGTCGGGAAGCAAGAATAACTTGCTAATTGTCGGGGAGCCATCTCAGAAAGGCGACTTTAGCCTGGTTGCAGTTATTCCGGACAAACAAATTTTGCAAAATTTGCCAATTCTGACACGTGTCATAGAAATGATTTCACTTGCCTCCATTGTACTTTTACCGATAAGTCTATTTTTTCTCCACCACATTCTACTCGTACCGCTTAAACGGATGATTGCAGTTATGAGAAGGATCAATGATGGATACGTTAACGTTCGAATCGAGTCATATCCGGCTTCTGATGAGTTTCTATTGGTCAACCAAACCTTTAACCGAATGATGTCGCAAATTGAACAATTGAAAATCAATGTATACGAAGAACAGCTTAGCAAGCACAAAGCGGAGCTTCAGCACTTGCAGTTGCAGATTAACCCGCATTTTTTCATGAATTCTTTGAACATCCTGTTTAATCTGGCTCAAGTGAAAAACTACGAATTAATTCAGGAAATGACGTTATGTCTTGTCCAGTATTTCAGATTCATGTTTCGAAGTAATTTGACGTTCGTTACGTTGCGGGAAGAATTGCAGCATGTCCGAAACTATATCCGGATTCAGGAGCTCCGGTTTCCAAACAGCTTAACTTGTACGATCGATTCACCCGATTTCCTGGAAAATATTCCGATCCCCCCCTTGGTGATTCAAACCTTTTTGGAAAATTCAATCAAGCATAGTGTCACGCTGGAAGAACCCGTGCATATTTCGGTTGCTATCGATTTGATGGAAAACGGATTGGAACCTTATATCGAAATCATCATTCGCGATACTGGCAAAGGATTTTCGGAGGATGTATTAGCTGAGATTCGTTCCGGAAACCGAGTGGTCGACGAACAAGGCGAGCATATTGGTATTTGGAACGTACGTAAGCGATTGCAACTGTTATATGGGGAGCATGCGGACATTTCCTGTTACAATGGTTTCCCTAGCGGCGCTGTTATAGAAATCAAACTTCCATATCAATCGGAAAGATAGGAAAGGGGTTCCCTTGTATGCTTCAATTATTGATTGTAGATGATGAAATTCATGCTGTAGAAGGAATCCGGTCGGGAGTCGATTGGAAGAAGCTTGGTATAACCGCTGTATTCTCGGCTTTTACCGTAAAACAAGCCAAAGAGCTGTTCGAAAATGAGCGAATAGATATTATGCTGTGTGATATCGAGATGCCACAAGCTACGGGACTGGAGCTGGCGGAATGGGTTAGGGAGCGATATTCGAGCACGGCGACGATATTCTTAACCTGTCATTCCGATTTCAAATACGCCCAGCAAGCTCTCCAGTTGGGCAGTTTGGACTATATTCTTAAGCCAATTCCATTCAGCGAGCTGGAAAAAACGATCCTAAAAGCGATCGAGAAAATCAATAAAGAATCGGAATTAGCCCAATTCAGCCAATACGGCCAGTTCTGGTTCCAGCATCAACCGATGCTCATTGAGCGATTCTGGCTGGATATCATCAATCAGACGATTCCTCCCAGAGCGGAGTCAGTGAGTCGAGCCGCGGCAGAACGCAACATTCCTTATGCCGATAAAATGACATTTGTTCCGGTACTCATTAGCGTTCAGAGATGGCACAAGCAACTGACGCTGCGCGATGAGAAGATCATGGAATATGCACTAAAAAATTCGGCTGAGGAAATCATACTGGGCAGCAGTCAGAACGGACAATTGATCACGCTGAGCAGCGGAAGATTGCTTGCTGTCTTGTCTACCGAAAGTTATTCCGAAATCGAATCGTCGTTGAGGCAATCGTGCGAACGTTACATTGATGCCTGCAGGCAGTATTTTTATTGCGATCTTTCCTGTTATATCGGAGAAAAAGTACACGGTCACGAGATGGTCGAGACGGTAACCCGGCTTCGTGATTATGAGAATAACAATGTGGCTTACAACAATAAGGTTTTCCTGCTTACCAGGTTTCAGAAACAACCTATGATTAAACAGCTCCCCGACATGAGCACGTGGTCGATTATGCTGAAGGAGGGGGGATACGCGAAAGTATTAGAGGAAGCAACCTCTTTTTTGGACCTGCTGCTGAGGCAGGATGGTTTGGATGCGAAACTGCTTCGACAGTTTTATCAGGATTTTCAACAAATGATGTACTATATGCTCCAGACGAAAGGAATTCAAGCTCATCAATTGTTTAGCGATACCATCTCGCTGGAGTTTTCTGCAAACGCGACCCGCTCTGTAACCGATCTCATCGCATGGATGAATTACGTGGTAAACAAAGCGATGGAGTATGCGAATACAGTTGAACAATCCTTCAGTGTTGTCCAAAGAGTTATCAGTTACATTAAGCAGCATATCGCAGAAGACTTAGCGAGGGAAGAAATTGCGAGTCACGTGTTTTTGAATCCGGACTATTTGACCCGGATCTTTAAAAAGGAAACCGGGATGGCCGTTTCAGATTATCTGTTTCAAGAACGTCTTAAGCTTGCAAAGGAACTGCTCACGAAAACCGATATGCCGATCAGCGCTGTGGCATCGCATATTGGGTATGCGAATTTCTCCCATTTCTCCCGGATGTTCAAGAAGCATACTGATCTGAATCCAGTCGAATACCGACAGGTTCACCAACAAGTCCAGAGTGAAAGGTAGTCGGCAAATGCACAGCGAAAAGTCGTGAGCGGAGCAGAGCCGAATCTGCAGCAAAAGTAAAATAAAGATAACTTCGCTGAAGATTCCAGGTTACCTCAAACGGTTTCATAAGCGAACAACAAATTGTAAATGGGGGAGTACCATGAAGAAAAGATTCATGTCGGCAAGCGCACTCATCATCGGGTCTATGCTCTTTCTATCCGCGTGCGGCGGCAGTAGCGGAGGAGCGGCACCGGCCGGGGATAAAGAGGTTAAGCCAGAGGAAAAACCGACGGAACTGAATGTCGCCTTCCCGATTTTTGGTGCAGTGCCTAAGGAGTTGTCCATTGTTGAGGATTCCATTAATCAAATCGCACAGAAGAAAATCAATGCTACGGTGAAATTGACACCGATCAGCTTCGGAAGCTGGGAGCAGCAAATGAACCTGATGCTAAGCAGCAACGAAAAGCTGGATTTAATGTTTGTAGGAGGCAACGGCTACAGCAGCTATGTCGCGAAAGGTCAAATTGTTGCGCTTAACAAACTGCTTGAACAGCATGGCAAAGACATAGCAAAAGCGATGGATCCGGCTTATCTGAATGCAGCCAAAATTGCCGGATCGGTCTACGCGATTCCAACCGTCCGCGACTTTGCTGCCTATAATGGTCTGACAATGCGGAAGGATTTAGTTGACAAATATCACATCGATGTCAACAAAATCCGTACATTGGATGATGTAGAATTGGTATTGAAAACGATTAAGGACAAAGAACCGAATGTGACACCGTTGATACCAGGCAATATCGGCAGAACGATGCTCGATTCGTACCGTACGTTTGACATGCTCGGGGATTCGCTCGGCGTTTTGCCGAATTTCGACAATAACCTGAAAGTGGTCAATTTGTACGAAACCCAGGAGTATGCCGAGTTCATTAAGAAGATGAGGGGCTGGTACACGTCTGGCTTGATTCTGAAAGATGCGGCAACGAACAAAACTTCCCAGTTCGATTTACTCAAGTCGAATCGAGGATTCGCTTACTTCTCAAATATGAAGCCAGGGTTTGAGCAGCAGGAAACGAAGAGCAGTGGCATTCCGGTGGTCACAGCAAACTTGCTTCAGCCTGTTTCTACAACAACGAACGTCACAGGTGTCATGTGGGGAATTCCGATTAATTCCAAGACGCCGGAAAAAGCCATGGATTTCCTGAACCTAATGTATTCAGACAAGGATATCGTCAACCTGTTCGATTGGGGTGTGGAAGGCAAACACTATGTGAAATCGGACAATGTCATCGACTTTCCTCAAGGCGTTGACTCCAAAACTTCGGGCTACAACTTGAATATGGGGTATATGTTCGGCAATCAGTTTCTCTCTTATGTATTTAAAGGCGACGATCCGAAAATATGGGAGAAAATGGACCAATTCAACAAATCGGCGTTGAAATCTAAGGCACTCGGCTTTACGTTCGACGCAAATGCGGTCAAGGCGGAATATGCCGCGGTGACCAACGTGGTTACACAGTACAAGCTTCCGCTTGAGACGGGGAGTGTCGATCCGGAGAAGGTCTTGCCGGAGTTTATCTCCAAGCTGAAATCCGCCGGAATTGATAAAATTATCGCTGAGAAGCAAAAGCAGCTCGACGAGTGGGCGAAAAGCAGTAAATAATCAGTTCGGCTCCTATTCATTTGCCCCGGTCAATATCACAGTTGACCGGGGAATTTTTTGACTGGGATCCAATCATCTCAATCGACACCGAAAGGGGTAAAATATGATGCTAAATATCATGCCATTAAACGATCAATGGACATTCACGAAAAATAATAATCCCTCCTACGTACTTGAGTCCATCCAAGACGGCCAGTTTGTCACACTGCCTCATTCCTGGAACGATACCGACGGTCAAGGCGGTAGTGAACAGTACTACCGGGGGCAATGCTGGTATCAGCGGATTTTGAACATTTCCCAAGAGGATTTGACAAAACGCATCTACCTGGAAATCGGCGCTGCCGGGAATATGGGTCATGTTTATGTCAATGGCAGCTCGGTCGGGGACAGCCGGTGCGGATATGCCATGTTTAGAGTCCCTTTAACCCCCTACTTGAAGGAGGGGGAAAATCTTATCGCCATTATGGTTGACAACAGCTACGACAACACAGTGTTCCCCCTAATGGCCGACTTCACCTTTTATGGCGGATTGTACAGGGAAGTGAAACTTCTTGTTATGGACGATATCCACTTTGACGTCATGGACAATGGACGGGATGGTGTCTACTTGACGCAACGGAAAATCGCACCAGAAACGTTTGAATTAGCCGTCCATGGTCAAATCGTGAATGAATCTTCTGTCTCCAAAGAGGTAATTCTTCAAATACAGCTCAAGGATGAAGTAGGAAAAACAGTCATGGAGGAAAGTTCAGAACTTGCTCTTGGAAATGAAGCAAATTTCAGGATAAGAAGTGAAATCGCAAATCCGATTCTTTGGGACGGCGTAGATCAACCCTATCTGTATACGGTAGAGGTATCCGTCGTCATCGAGGGACAGGTCTGCGATTTGCGGCTTGTCGCGATCGGCTTTAGAACGGTTGAAGCGACAACGGAGCAAGGCTTGCTCTTGAATGGCAAACCAGTCAAGATCAACGGCGTATGCCGACATCAGGACTTCGCTGGTGTGGGCAATGCCATTACGAAAAAGCATATGGATGAAGATATGGCCTTGATCCGGGAAATCGGAGCGAACAGCCTTCGTCTTGCCCATTACCAGCATGATGACTATTTTTACAGCTTATGCGACCGTTACGGACTGTTGGTATGGGCCGAAATTCCATTTATCAGCATTCCTTCCACCAAGGACCCGGAAAATCATAATGCGGAAGAACAGCTGGAAAAGCTTATTAAGCAGGCCTATAATCATTGTTCTATCTATTGTTGGGGTATCCAAAATGAGATTACAATTGCCGTAGAGACGGAGCAAACTTATAAGACTATCAGAAAACTGGAGGCTCTGGCCAAACAGTGTGACCCTAGTCGCTTAACAGTTCAAGCTAATATTAACGGTGTCGAGAATGAAAGTATTATAAATAGCTTTACTGACCTGATCGGATACAATTTATACTACGGCTGGTATTATGGTGAAATCAAAGACTTGCAAGTACGCCTTGATGAGTTTCATCAAGCTCAACCTAAAATTCCTGTATTCGTATCCGAATACGGTGTAGATACTAATACAAAGTACCACTCCTATACGCCGCAAGTCCAAGATTATACGGAGGAATACCAGCTCTTATTCCATCATAATGCCCTGGAAACCTTCGATAAGCGAGTGTTTGTATTAGGCGGTTATGTATGGAACATGTTTGATTTCGGCAGTGCAAACAGAAATGAAGGCGGTGAAACAGGAAAGAACTTGAAGGGACTTGTTACCATTGACCGGAAAATCAAAAAGGATGCCTTTTATCTTTACAAAGCTTTCTGGTCTAAGGCTCCCTTCGTTCATTTAGCCGGCCGCCGATTTGTGAATAGACACCAAAAGCTCAATGATATCGTGATCCTGTCTAATGTGTCTCATGTCAAAGTTTATCTAAATCAGACTCTTCTTACCGAAATAAACAGCGGCGAACCGATGAAAATCGTGAAGGATGTTTCGTTTATCGAAGGGGAGAATTGCGTAAGAGTTGAAGGTACGGACGAGCATGGCGTCATCCATACGGATGAGATTGTGCTTCGTTATGCAGCGGAAATAGATCAAAGTTATATCCACGTTAAACCGGAAAAAGCAAAAAATGTCGTTAACTGGTTCGAAAAGTTTGATCTGTCCAATGCTGAGCCTATCGAATTGAGAGACGGGTATTATTCTACATTTGACACGATCGAAGACTTTTATGCCAATGAAGAGGCGAAAGCGGTATATCTTAAATATTTCGGAGATATGACCAATAATCCGTTCTTTGAGGTGATGAGAGGGGTCATGTCTATTCAGAAAATGTCCCAACTGGTGCAATTTAACATTGTCCCGGAATTGTTGGTAGTCATCAACAAAGAACTGAATGTGATAAAAAAATGATTACTGTATTGTCCCTGTCAACTTTGCCTGTTGACAGGGACAATTTTTTGAATCAAAGGTGGAAGGCTAGTCGGCAAAGTGCAAACGAGAAGTCGTAGAAACGGTAGTGGGACGAACGGGATTTTATTACTATGAGAGTACAGCAAGATACCATACAAGGCGATAGAAATGGAAAGGGGAACTTCGGAATGACAAAACGTACGCATAGCAATGCCAGGAAGAGAATATGGAAATACAGTCCGCTCTATCTAATGATGATTCCGGGAATAGCATACTTGATTATCAATAACTATTTACCGATGTTCGGTCTCACGATTGCTTTCAAGGACATCAATTTCACAAAAGGAATATGGGGGAGCGATTGGGTCGGTTTTCAAAATTTTAAGTTTCTGTTCCAAACGTCTGACGCTTATATAATAACCCGCAATACGATACTTTATAACGTGGCATTCATCTTGATCGGCCTTATCGTTGCGGTTGGTTTCGCCATTCTGCTGAACGAAATCAAGAGCAAGATTGCTTCTCGTCTGTATCAAAGCATTATTATTTTGCCTTTTTTGATTTCGATGGTATTGGTCAGTTATCTCGTATTTTCGATGTTAAGCATCGAGAGCGGATTTATGAATAAGACGCTCCTGCCGGCGCTAGGCATCGAGCCAATTTCCTGGTACAACGAACCGAAATACTGGCCGGCCATTTTGACCTTGGTCCATACCTGGAAGGGTGCAGGGTACGCATGTATCATCTACCTGGCTGCAATCATCGGTATTGATCCGGAATATTACGAAGCGGCGAAGCTGGACGGGGCATCCAAGTGGCAGCAAATCCGTACGATTACGATACCGCTGATCACTCCCGTCATCATCATGCTGACGCTCCTTGCGATCGGGCGCATTTTCTACTCAGACTTCGGCCTGTTCTATCAAGTCCCGATGAATGCAGGAGCCCTCTTCAGTACTACGAACGTCATCGATACGTACGTGTTCCGCGGTCTTTTGCAGCTTGGTAACATCGGCATGTCATCAGCCGCTGGTTTCTATCAATCGATAGTCGGATTCGTGCTCGTTATCGTTTCCAACTATGTTGTTCGAAAAGTCAATAAAGAAAACGCGCTGTTCTAAGGGGGATATACATGAATAATGAAAATCGTGTTTGGCAGTGGGCCGCACATCTTGTGATGATCTTGTTTTCACTCAGTTGCCTGCTCCCGTTTGTTCTTTTGGCAATGTCGTCTGTAACGGATGAAAAGACAATCCTGCAGAATGGGTATTCTTTTTTCCCAAAACAGTTCAGTTTAAGCGCATACGAATATTTGTGGCAGCAATCGTCTCTCGTTTTTAACGCTTACGGGATTACAATTCTCATAACCATAATAGGGACAACGGTAAGTCTATTAATCACATCGTTGCTCGCTTATCCTTTATCGCGTCGCGATTTGCCGGGCGGAACGTTCTTCGCCTTTCTGCTGTTTTTCACTTTGTTGTTCAATGGCGGCCTTGTTCCAACGTACTTGATTTATACACAACTATTCCATATCAAGAATACGCTGTGGGCGTTGATTGTTCCGGGACTTTTAATGAATGGCTTTAACGTGCTCCTCATGCGAACGTTCTTTATGACGACAATTCCGGTTCCGGTATTGGAATCGGCCAGCATAGACGGTGCAAGCGAATTTAAAATGTATTACAAAATTGTACTCCCCCTCTCGCTGCCGATTCTGGCCACCGTCGGCTTGTTTCAGGGATTGGCTTACTGGAATGACTGGAATAACGGATTAATTTATGTTACCAATCCTAAATTGTTTAGTCTGCAGAACGTACTCAACCGGATTATGAGCGACATCCAGTTCTTGGCTAGTAACAGCGAGATCGGCTCGCAAGCTGGCGAGAGCATTGCGCAGCTGCCCAGCGAAACGTTCCGGATGGCGATTGCGGTGATTGCCGTGATCCCGGTTCTGATCGCATATCCGTTCTTCCAGAAATACTTCGTTAAAGGTATGACCATTGGTGCTGTTAAAGGTTAATTTTATTACATTAGGAGGGTAACCATGAAAAGAAATATTCAAGAATTGATTTCACAAATGACTTTGGAAGAGAAAGCATCTCTCTGCTCGGGACTTGACTTTTGGCATACGAAAGGGATTGAGCGGCTCGGCATTCCATCCGTCATGATGACGGATGGGCCTCATGGACTTCGTAAGCAGCGCGCGTCGGCAGATAATTTGGGACTGTTCGATAGCGTTCCTGCTACGTGCTTCCCATCTGCAGCGGGGCTTGCTTCTTCGTGGGATCGTGAGCTGATCGGCAAGGTCGGTGTGGCGCTAGGGGAAGAGTGCCAGGCTGAAGACGTCGCCATTTTGCTTGGCCCCGGCGCCAATATCAAGAGATCGCCGCTATGCGGGCGCAATTTCGAATATTTTTCGGAGGATCCGTATTTGTCATCTGAAATGGCTGCTGCTCATATTCAAGGGGTACAGAGCCAGGGTGTGGGCACGTCGCTAAAGCATTTCGCCGTAAATAATCAGGAACACCGTCGGATGACGACCAATGCGGTTGTGGATGAGCGTACGCTGAGGGAGATTTATTTGGCCAGCTTCGAGGGAGCAGTTAAGAAAGGTCAGCCGTGGACGGTCATGTGCGCATATAACAAGCTTAACGGAGAGTACTGCGCTGAAAATGAGCGTCTGCTTACGGACATTTTGAAGGACGAGTGGGGACATGAGGGTTTTGTCGTTTCTGACTGGGGCGCAGTGAACGAGCGTGCAGACGGTTTGTCGGCAGGGCTTGAACTGGAGATGCCGACAAGTAACGGCGCCGGTGACTGTAAAATCGTCGAAGCAGTGAAAAGCGGCAGGCTGTCAGAGAAAAAGCTCGACGCGGCTGTTGAGCGGATATTGAGCATTGTCTTCAAGGCGGTCGACAGCAAGAAGCCGGATGCTTTCTTCGATCAGGAGGCGCATCATCTGCTGGCACGGGAAGTCGCGCGTGAAAGTATGGTGCTACTTAAAAACGAGGACGGAATCTTGCCATTGCCGAAGTCCGGCAAAATCGCTGTCATCGGGCAACTTGCCAAGCAGCCGAGATATCAAGGCGGAGGCAGCTCGCATATTAAGCCAACCAAGCTCGAGGATATCAGCGAGGAGCTTGCCAAATCGGCTGGAAGCGGTGCGGAGATTGAGTACGCCCAGGGCTATGTGTTGAGCGGAGATCAAACTGATCCACAGCTTTTGAAGGAAGCGCTCAAGCTTGCAGAAGATGCATCGGTCGTTATTCTCTTCGTCGGATTGCCGGATCGTTATGAATCGGAAGGGTTCGACCGTGAACATATGAATCTCCCAGCCAATCAATCGGAGCTGATCGAAGCGGTGACGGCCGTGCAGAAACGGACCGTGCTCGTGCTAAGCAATGGAGCTCCGGTGGAAATGCCTTGGATCGGCGGCGTAAAGGCTGTGCTCGAGGCTTACTTGGGAGGACAAGCGCTGGGTGGAGCGATTGCGGATCTGCTGTTCGGCGATGCCAATCCTTGCGGTAAGCTGGCCGAGACGTTCCCTATTCAGTTGAGCGATAATCCATCATATTTGAATTTCCCGGGTGATGGAGACCTTGTGGAATATAAGGAAGGTATTTACGTCGGTTACCGCTATTATGAAAAAAAGAAGCAGCGTCCGCTCTTTCCGTTTGGCTACGGGCTGAGTTATACAAACTTTGAATACAGCGGACTTGTCTTGGACAAAAACGCAATGAACGATATAGAGACTTTGAACGCCACGGTTAGCATTAAGAATGTGGGTAACCGCGCAGGAAAAGAGATCGTGCAGTTATATGTGCGTGATGTAGCCTCAAACGTAACGCGTCCGGAAAAGGAACTGAAAGGTTTTATTAAAGTGGCTCTCAATCCGGGGGAAGAGAAAACAGTCACCTTCACTCTTGAAAAACGTTCCTTTGCATACTTTAATACGGAACTTAATGACTGGCATGTTGAGACAGGTGAATTTGATATATTGATCGGTAAGTCTTCTTCAGATATCTTGCTCAAAGGGACACTACTGGTGAACTCAACAGTGCAAATCACTAAAACCTATACGCGTAATTCGACGGTAGGAGACTTGATGGAGAATCCGCAAGCTGCTGCAACCGTAACGGATTTGCTGAAGCATTCGCCGTTTGCCGCTTCCGGTGGCGGAGAAGAGGGCATGTCCGAACTGATGGCTGCGTTCCTGAAGTATCTGCCACTGCGTGGCTTAGCTGCATTCAGTGGAGGCGGACTGACGGAGGAGACTCTCGATTCATTGCTTGAGCGGTTGAATGAAAAGAAGTAGCACGAAGGTGACTTGCGGAAGCTGTTCTTGTAAGTAAAGAATTTCTTAAACAGCTATATGTAAATTTCTAAATAACTGCTAAATAATTTATCCTGAGCAATCTAGTTTTACCTATAACCGCCTAACCCTTGTTTATCGGGTTAAGGCGGTTATTGATTTACTCACATACCTTCATGCTAGCTTTAGCATTCTATGGATCTTGAAATAGGTTAATGGGAAGGTAATTGAGGGTGTGGTGTAATGACATTCAAGCTTTCTAAGCAATGACCTTCGAGAGGGAGAACTTTATGAGAAAAGTTCAAAGTTTTTCCGTTCCGGTTATGATCGGAATCATAGTTTATCTGAAAATTGAAGATATCATGGTGCGCAATGCCTACCGCGCCAATTCTGTCATGGAAGGTTATAAATAAGTTGGGACAATATTCTTCTAAGTCCATAACACTAAAAGATACAATCGAAATTATAAGCTCATTAAACTAAAGGGCAGTTATCTGCAATAAAAAAGGAAATCTAATCCACGAATAGAAAATAGTAATTTAAGATTATTGAGTTAGGGGATCGATGTTAATAAGAGGGAAAACCACTTTTCCAGGCTAACTTATCAGGAAGCCACAAACGATACCCATATAAAAGAGGTGAAGTTGTGAGGTCCAACCTTGAAGGGAGAATCAAGGAAATTCGTAGGTATCCAATAAAATCTGTTTTAGGCGAATCATTATCAAATGTGTTAATTGATCGTCGTGGTCTTTACGGCGACCGCATGTGGGCAATCCGAAACAGTAGTGGGAAGTTTGGGAGCGGGAAAACAACCAGACGATTTCAGAAGATGGACGGGCTGTTCAAGTATAAAGCACGATACGATGGTTCTATTCCGATTGTAACGACACCTGATGGAGTGGAGTATCGAGGCAATAGTGAAGATGTTGACGAGGTATTGAGTAAATGGCTCGGATTTCCTGTAACGCTGGCACGAGAAGAGTCAATATCTCATTTTGACGAGGGTCCAGTAAGTATCATTACAACATCATCATTACGAATGTTAAGCAAGCAGTTGGGGGATTTTGTGGATCCTCGACGTTTTCGAGCAAACATATTGATAGATATCCATTCAACAGGGTACATCGAAGATGACTGGTTGGGGCGCACTATCAAGATTGGTAATACTGTTAGCCTAAAGGTTGTTGCACCTCTACAGAGGTGTGTGATGGTGAACAATGCCCAAGAAGCCTTGAGTGATGATTCTCGGATTCTCCGTGCATTGACTCAAAATCATGACGCAACATTTGGCGTGTGGGCAACGGTTGAAACATCTGGTGAAATTGCTGTTGGTGATGCAACGCTGTTGTTATGAAAAAAAAGAAGAATACCAAAAAAATGAGAAGACCGTAAATCAACTCCGTAAAGAACTCGATCTTCCTGTACAATAGTTTATTTTTCTCCGCACAACTAAGCTAACGGATACGTTACTTCAATAAACTACAAAATGAGGCTGCCTCCGCGAAGACGAGTGGTAGCCTCATTAAGCTATCGGGCAGCAAAGCGGAAACAATTCAAACTTTGTTTTGTCTATATCTGAAGAGAGAATAAAAGTCAACGGAGTTGAAAAACGTGAATGCATATAAAATGACTGATATAACTAATACAATGCGTATCCATATAAAACGTGGAATGCGTAATGTATTACTTTTTCTGTTGTTAGGTTTAAACGCTGCTGCACCCGTTTATGCGACAAGTTGGGTCGACTTGCCAGCCGAGGATGTTATCTCGAAGGCGTCGATCGTCGTGGAAGGCACGTACGATTTTTCCAAGAGACGCGGCGAACCTAAGATGATGTGGGTAGGTTACGACTTCAAAGTGAGCAAAGTCTACCGAGGGGACGTTGCGACTAGTTTGGTGGCAGGGATTGACGGGTTCGATACCGGGTGGGCGGATGAGTATCAACGGGAAAACGGAAAATTTCTGTTGTTACTGGAGAAAGCGGAGCAAGTACGTTACCCGACGCCTATCGCTGGGCCGAACGGGATGGTCCGAATCAAAGACGGAAAAGTACAGCATCATGATGAAAAAGAGCGTGAGGCTTTCCAGGCGTTTATCGACTCTACGGTACATACAATGCCTAAGCAATCCACTGGGGTGACTGGGGATGCCGGATATCTGTGGTGGATCGCTGCGCCGCTCGTGCTGATTGTAATTCTTTTCTATCTTATCTACCGTTTCAGGCGTACCTGAAGTTGAGCTAACGGTGAACTATAGTTGAGAGGCTTGCTTCACGGCAACTCCTCTTTTGTTTATTAAAGTAAACGGGCAGTAAACTTTAGTTAACAAAATTTGTATATTTTACAAATTTCTATATGTACCGTTCGTACTTCTTTTAAAAAACGCGAACATATTTTCTTTTTTAGTAGGAATAATATAGATACTAGTAGAATTATTTAACTCGGAACCAAACACTTAATAAAAGAAGGGAGAATATTGATGGAAAGTATAAGCCAAATCACGATTACAATAAATACTTTTTATCCAGAACAGTATTTCGAAGAAAGAATCGCACAACCAGTTCAAATGAAATTCCCATGGGTTAAACTTATTTATGCGAGTGAAGAACCATTTTTCAATAACAACATTGAGAAATGGCGTTCAACCAATACTTCACCAGATATTCTGTTGATGTTTGGTCCAAGATTTGAAATGCCGCAAATAATTAAAAATAACTTTCAATACGATTTAAATGATTTGATAAGAGAAAATCAATTTGATTTAAGTCAATTTGATTCAACAGCCTTCAATCAAATTTTATGTTTCGGAAATAATGGAGAGGTTTTCGCATTACCATATAACAAAACAGATCATCCACTATTTTACAACAAGGATATTTTTGATAAATTCGGAGTTTCTTACCCACATAATGGCATGAATTGGGATGAAACTATTGAATTAACAAAAAAAGTGACTGGTGAAATTGACGGTGTCTTTTATAGGGGACTAGATATAGCTGACTATGTTCTACTAAGAGAACAATTATCATTGACATGTCTCGACCCTGTAACAGATTACGCCATAGTAAATAATGAAAAATGGAAATTGCTTGCGGAAACTATAAAGGATATCTATACGATTCATGGAAACCTTCCCGATCCCCAAAAGTTATTTAAATTTAATAGTGGTTTTTCCAGAGATAAAAATGTCGCAATGGCTGTAATATGTGCGAATTGTTTAAACGAACCTGAGATAAATTGGGATATAGTGTCGTATCCGACGTTCAGGCAATATCCATTGATAAAACCAACAGCACCTAATAGTTCCTTTTTAATACTAAGCCCTTTTAGCAATAATAAAAAAGTAGCGTTTGAAATCATTTCTTATTTGGTTTCGGAAGAACATCAATTGTATAACTCTAAAAAAGGAGAGGTTTCCTCGTTAAATCAAAGTGTCATTAATGATGCGTATGCTTCTGAACTACCTCATTTTAAAGATAAGAATATTAAAGCATTGTTTGTAAATGTGGGTGCTACACCTGTAGTCGGAAAAAGCATCTTCGAACAAGAAGTGGTTGGTTATGTAAAGGATTCGTTTATTAAAATGGTTTTAGAAAATAAAGATGTTGGTAGCACACTTCAAGAACTTGAATTAACCATTAATAATGCTGTTGGTAAATTGAAAGAAAAACTATATGCCTAAAGAAATACAAGAACCCCAATTGCTATAACGGTGTTATTGATTGTGCTAACGAGGAACGATAGTTGAATAAACATCAATGGACGAAGCTGCCGGCACGATCGGCAGCTTCGTTACGTTAACGGCAGTTTACTCCCAATATATGGTACAATGTGAATAACATCTGACACAATTTTCCATAACGGATATTACCTCTGGGAGGGTGATTAAATGACAAATTGGAAAAGAATACAGGCTGTTTTTATTGATAGGGATGGTACAATTGGTGGGTCTGATGAGGTGGTTATTCCAGGAGAATTTAAATTATTCAAGTTCTCAACCAAGTCTTTGGAAATGTTAAAGAATGCTCAGATACCAATCTTTTCGTTTACTAATCAACCAGGGATATCTCGTGGAGAAGCACAATTTCAAGATTTTGTAGATGAACTTAGCTCATTTGGTTTTGATAAAATTTACATATGTCCACATCAAAATGGCGAGGGGTGTTTATGCAGAAAGCCGTCCTCAGGTATGCTTAATCAGGCTGCACAAGATTATAAACTAGTGCTGAAAAATTGTGCTGTAATCGGTGATAGGTGGACAGTTATGATTGCTGCCCAAAGAGTAGGATGTATAAAAGTGTTAGTGAAAACTGGTTCCGGTGAAAGGGAACTAGCCAAATTTAGAAATAATCAATTTTATGGAGAGTGGCTTGATGCTGCCCCAGATTACATCGCAGAAGATTTAATGGATGCCGTTAATTGGCTCTTAATGTAGGAGTTTGTTCTGACGGAGGACGTATGAGCCATTGAGCTAACGGAAACTATAGTTGAAACAAAACAAGGAGCAGTTTTGCCACGGCAGCTTGCTCCTTGTTTATTAAAGGGCAGATTTGTTTAAAAAAACCATTTAAGGGATGGTGATAAGATGAAAAATGTCAATTTATACAAAAGTATCGTAAATGAACAGATATTTCATGAGTTCAAAGAACAAAGAGGCGTTACGTTATTTAACCACTCAACGAATAGTAATTACATTGAGGACTTTATTTCAGCGGCATATGTTCTATGCCCCAATATTATTGAAGTTAATGGTTATATTTTTATCGCTGATTTCTTTGAGGCTCAAGAGGATGAAGCAATAAATAAGTTATTGAGATTAGAGACACAATTCAACTCTGATAAAAAACACATTGAACAATGGGTAAATAGTTGGAGTTTTGGCGACTTTTTCTTGGGAAAAGACTGCGAGTCTATGGACAATGAAAAGATTTTGAAACAGTTTGGGAACATTTTGGTATATAACTGGTTAAGAAGGGCGAAAGAACTCTTTCCAAATAGAAATATTATTGTTGAATATGGTGAAGGATTAATGGGGGAATTGGGTCTTTCAATTACTCTTTACGAGCAATAACTTCTTGCGGGTATAACCTATAATTATACAATTAAACGATACTTGAAACAGCTGCCGCTAAGCAGCCGTTATTACGTTAACGTCTAAATGATTAGTAGTAATTAAGGAAGAGGGGATTTCATGAGAAAATTTTTAATAGTTGCGATTTTAAGCTTGTTTTTGCTGAGTGCATGTTCATCTCAACAAAAATATTCTGAACAAACTAAACCTACTCAATTAATATCAATTACATTAACAGAAGCTTATCCTGGGAATTTAACAAATGTAAATAGAGTCGAATTGTTTGATGGTTCTTCAGGGGAAAGAAAAATAGTAGCAGATCGGACAATAATTCAAAACTGGCTTAACCAAATTAAAGATATTAATTAATACCTGAAAAGGATCAAGGTGTAAGGGCTGGGGACGTATTTGGAATTACTTTATATGAAGGCGAAGTTAAAAAATTTGGGTTTCTATCAGGGAATGTAAACAATGTATATTACAAGACCAATAAAGATTTCAGAGAACCAATCAGAGCCTTATTTAAGGAACAGTTTGGAAGACAATTCTAGGCAGGCTTTTCGGTAAGATATATCATTAAGCTAACGGTAACTAAAGTTGAGGAGCATGCTTCGTGGCTGCTCCTTTTTCGTTTGCTGAACTAACGGGCAGTATAGTTGCTATTATCATCCTTTTTTTACATTTGGAAATCGGAAGGATTTTACAATGTAATCGGGAATATCTTTGCATTATGGAATAGTCAGGAGTGGTATAGTTGACCATAAGCAAAATACGGTATTTAGGCGGATGGGAAGTTTATTTTGAAAAAAAAGAACTGACCATAGATTTTTTATCTACACATGGTGTTGATTTGATCGGGTTTAAGTTTTTTAAGGAAGTCCAATCTGCACTGGAATTCGAAATTGAGGGAAAGAAGTTGATTAAAGGGTACAAGCACCGTAAAGACGAGAGAGAGTTAAAATGGGAAAACATTGAATTACCAATAGAAGATTGGGAAGATCACAAAGTTTTCTTATTGGAAAAAGACCCTAATGGAATTCACCGAGTTGGAGGTTCTATACCTAAAGATTTACAGCTTCCAACACACCCTGACCTTACTTCTCCTTTTCAATACATTGGTACATTAGATTGTACAGACCCTTATTTCAAATGGATTAACATAGACAAGCTACATATCGTTTTCCCTTTATATGAACCGAATGCGGGGATTTATCTTGACTATAGTAATCCATTGAACCCCACAATTATAGAAACTGTAGACTTTTTCGCAGAGTCATATAAAGATTTCCAAGTAGAATATTCGCAAGTTAATTTTAAAACAACACCTGTACTTGACGTTAATAAATATAAAAAGGGAGATGCTCTAGTATGTGGAGTACCTCTATGGTATCAATTTCCACACGTTCCGAAGTGCCCAATATCAAATTCACCTATGCGTTTTATTTGCTCTATAAAGTCTGATAAACAAATTAGGGTTGTTAACAACGAGGATGCAACTGTAACAGACAATATCCTAATCTTTGGGGATATGTCTCATCTAATGTTGTTTTATAATCCTGTAACAAAGATAATGTTTGCAAATATCGAACCCTAGCTACCTTACGCTAACGGAAAACGATAGTTAAGTAAATGTAATATAATTGAAAACAGCATTAATGAATCGAGCCTTTAATAAACCTGACCCCCCTTTAAAATATAAAACTTAGGAGGGTGTCCCAAAAGCCATGATAGTCTTGGTGTGTAGGACACTCCAGATCGTTAGAAAAAGTGAATATTTGAATGAAAAAGGAGCTAAGCGGCTTGTACGTGCTTAGCTCCTTTATTTTTAGCGTCCATCGCTGCTTTCTTCAGCAAGTTATGGGCAAGCGAAAGCCACCCGACCTCTAGACTTACTTTGGGTAAGCCTCGAAGCAGGAATCTTTTGAATCCGCGGTTGTTCTTGATGTCACCAAACACAGGCTCTGGCTCAATCATACGCCGTACTGCTAGCGCGTAACCTTCTTCGCTACGGAGTTTGTTGCGCGCTTGGTTCTTTAATCGCAAGTAGTTCATGCTTACTTTAACTTCGCGATTACCTTGGGCTTTCGTACACTGTGGTTTCAGCGGGCAACCTTCACAGCTTGCACTCCGGTAATGGCGGTACTCGATTTCATATCCACTCTCCGTTTTCTCTTTGCTTGCTCTGCGGAAAATGAGGGGTTGTCCTGTCGCACATGTCCACGTATCTTGTTCTTCGTCATAGGTCCAGTTGTCGATTTTACTAATATCCTTTTGCCACGCTTTGTTTTTCTCACGGTGATAGGTGCTATATTTGACGATGGCTTCGACTTCATTTTGCTCTAAATAGTCGTAGTTCTCTTCGCCGCCATATCCCGCATCAGCGATGATCGTGCTCGGCAGCTTGCCTAGTTGCGATTTTACTTTTTCAAGATGAGGGATGAGGCAGCGTGTATCGGTAGGCCGTTGGTGTACGCTGTAGCCGAGGATAAATTGATTTTCAGTGCCGATCTGTACATTGTAACCCGGCTTAAGTTGGCCGTTTCGCATATGATCTTCTTTCATCCGCATGAACGTAGCATCTTTGTCGGTCTTACTGTAGCTATTCCGACTCCCTAAAATTTCTTCATGTGTTTCATACTTTTGAAGTCGAGGAAGAAGATCTTTTCGAAGTGTGCGCACGGCTTTCTTTAGCGACTTGTCCTTCGGGTTTTCCTGCAGTCTTTCTTCCAATTGTTTGACAGCGATCTCTAATTTTTCACTTGTGATCTCAGACGCTCCGCCCAGTTCGCTTAGGTCTTGGCCAACATGCATCTGCTCTTCTTGCTTCTCAGATTCTTCGATCGTGGCAAACAGCGTCTGCACTTTCTCCTGAAGCTTGGCCTTATGCTTCACAACCGCTTTACCCCAAACAAAGGTATACCGATTGGCATTCGCTTCAATTTTAGTACCGTCAACAAAATAGTGCTCTAGTTGAACGTACTTCTCGTCGGCCAAAAATTGAAGAACCGCGGTAAATACGGTCTCCAGCAGGGCTTTCATCCGTTCAGAACGAAAACGGTTAATGGTGCGGAAGTCGGGTCGTTGTCTGCCTGCAATCCACATGAACATGACGTTTTCGCGGACAGCCTTGGCGATCTGTCGGGAGGAGTAAATACGCTGGGTGTAGGCATAAATGATCACTTTTGTTAGCATCTTAGGGTGATAGCTATCTCTTCCGCCTCCAGGGTAAGCTGCCTCGAAAATGACGTCATCCAGTTGATTCACGGCGGCGTTTACAATGCGAACGAGGTGATTTTGAGGAATATCTTCCTCCAAGTCCATTGGCAGGCAAAGTTGATCCATGGTATATTGAATGTACAAAGAAACCGTCTCCTTTTGTAAGTGGTTGGGTGGTACCTCCATTTTACCAAAGAACGGTTTCTTTTTGTTTACAAAATGAGAGGATGCCCCTCAGTCATTTTATGACTTTTGGGACACCCTCCTCTTTTTGCAGGTGGCCAAACTAACTGGCAGGTTACTTGAATAATACCCTAAACTCATTTGGAAATAACTGTTACAATAAAATAAGAACATCATTTTTTATTGAGGTGAAATAAGAAAAATGAGCAAATACTTCCGTGTATATATAACAAAGAAGAGATACTATTTCGACTTTCTTGTGATTCTGCCTGTTGTTATCTTTTCAACCTATAGTTCTAACTCGGATGCAACCTTTTTAAAATATATTACAACTTTCTTAACTATCTTTATACTTTCACAACTAACATACTATTTTTTTTATTATCGTAAGAATAAGTAGCACTTTAACAAATATTCAATATATTCAATCCCGATACCTGTCAGGTGTTGGATTGGTTATCAGTGGACAGAAAAGGAATTTGAGGTATATGAGCTTTATTGATTCTTTGTTTGCTTCATTTGTATCCATACAGGGATTATTGAACTAACGCAGAAGTACGACAAGTTCTGCTATAAGCACCAAACAGTGCGAAAAGCAGGAAATTACAGCAGTAATTTTAACTTTACAACCAAGGATGGGAATGACGGAACCATGTATCCTGAAACCATCCCGCCAATACTCCTGCACGCGTCAATGTTTAACAGAACAATGAGGTGTGAAGTACAGGTAGATTCGACAGAACGAAGGCTGTAGCCATTCGAATAGAAAAGGTATGCGGGCGGATATGTCGCGCGGCTGAAAAACTGGATATGGTGAGAATGTTCGCATAGAAGCGATCTGACGAACTTCCGAATGTACAGGTCTAAAGTTAGAGCATGCGGAAACGTATGTACCATCAAACGATGGGGTGAGTGGCGTAAAGTAAAACTTTCTGCTCTGAAATACGCTATGCCGAACAATGGTGGCATTGGTCTCACAGGCTCAGAGGAAGCACCTAAGTTCAGAAAAGATAGCTAGGCTGTAAGGGACTTGGAAAACAAGGGACGTTGCTACAAGGGCTGTTACCCGAAACGGTTGCAATAAGGCACTTGCCGAAATGAATTTATCCTTGTGAGGGTAGGGGCACGACCGAAGAAACCTCTGTAATGGAGGTGGAGGAACAGCCCCAAGTCTAATTGAAAAGAACGATCATTTTCCATGCGTGAATTGCACCGATCAGGTAGGAACGTGGGGACATCGCTTCATTTAGGAGGGGTGCCACAGTGCAAACTTTACGAAATTGGGAGTATTACGGCATGACGGAATCTTTTACGGATTTGCACGCAAGAGCGACAAACAAGGAGACTTTCTCACATCTCTACGAGATCGTCACATCCAGAGAAAATATATTGCTGGCATACCGTACGATGAAGTCCAATAAAGGATCAAAGACACCAGGAACAGATGGATTGACCATCAAAGACATCGAACAACGACCCGAATACGAATTAGTGAGTGAAATCCAAAACAGACTTGAAAATTGCCACCCTGAGAAGGTCAGACGGAAGCTTATCGAAAAAGACAACGGCAAAATGAGACCACTTGGCATCCCGTGTATCCTCGACCGGATCATTCAACAGTGCTTCAAACAAGTCCTTGAGCCCATAGCAGAAGCCCATTTTTACAACCATAGCTACGGGTTCAGACCCCTTCGATCTACACATCATGCCATGGCAAGAGTCCAATTTCTTCTCAATCAAGCGTCGATGCATTATGTAGTCGACATCGACATATTGGGTTTCTTCGACAACGTCAACCATACCTTGCTCGTGAAGCAACTTTGGAACATGGGCATTCAAGATAGAAAGGTTCTAGCATGCATCTCAAAAATGCTAAAAGCTGAAATCGAGGGGGAAGGAATACCTTCAAAAGGTGTACCACAAGGCGGTTTACTGTCAACACTGCTCTCGAATATTGTACTAAATGACCTAGATCACTGGGTTGCAGGTCAATGGGAACTCTTTCCGCTGAGGAAACCTTTCAAATCAAGAACTGGCGAAAGGTCTGCAAAAATACGGTCTAGTCTGAAAGAAGGCTATCTGGTGCGCTACGCCGATGATTTTAAAATCATTTGCAGAGATTGGAGATCGGCTCAGAGATGGTATCACGCGGTAGTTCTGTATCTCAAAGACCGTCTGAAACTCGACGTCTCACCAGAGAAATCGCAATTTATCAACCTGCGAAAACGAGAGTCCGAATTTCTTGGATTTACAATCCGAGCAAACAAAAAGGGTCAAAAACGAGTAGCGCATACGGGCATTAAAGCGGGCATAAAGCAGAAAATCAAAAGCGAAGCCAAGAAACACATTCTCAAATTAAGGACTTCGCCAACGGCTTTAAACGCTGCGCGGTTCAACAGTTTTGTTTTAGGAATTCACAATTATTTTAATCGGGCAACACATGTTAGTGTTGCGTTCTCACGTCTTGCCTACGATCTGCGAGCTTTCATGTACAATCGTCTCAAACAAATCGGGAAATATGAGCATCCTGCAAACCCACCGCCAACATACAGTAAATTTTACAGCTTGGGTTACAAGACGTTCAAAGTAGCAGATGTTTATTTATATCCACTAGCCAACGTGAAAACGAAGAATGTGATGGGCTTTAGTCAAGGGCTATCTCTCTTTACCACAGTTGGCAGAGAACAAATATACAAAAAGCTTCGACCAGATTTGCGTCAGGAAATTCATTTGCTAACGAAATCTAGTATCCCGAATAAAAGTGTTGAATACATGGATAATCGGACTAGTCGGTACAGCATGAAGATGGGAATATGCGAAGTTACAGGCATGTATCTCTTCGCATCGGATGTTCACTGTCACCACTACATCCCGTTGGTCTTAGGTGGAAACGACAAGTTTAATAACTTGCGCATCCTCCACAAAGAGGTCGGGAAACTTATTCTCCAAACACAAAAAGAGACGATTGACGTACTCAAGAATAAACTGGGTTTAACGGAATTGATGATGATCAAGATCAACAACTACCGTGAAAAATATGATTTAGAACCAGTTTAGCATATCCCAAATCAATGAGTAACGAGGAACTTATGATTTAATAAATTCAGTTAGATGGAACGCGGAGTGCTTGGAAACAGGCACGCTCCGTGCGGAGCAGGGGAAAAGCTGGAGATCACATCAAATGCTTACCTATTGCAAACCGATAGCACCATAAAACAGGCTGCCGACAGCAATGGATCGGCAGCCTATTCCGTTAACAGGAAGGCTAGCGTAACCGTTGATGCTAACTTAAAGTTTAATTATCGTGTATTATAAACCATAGATTAAAAAAACAGTGGATTTGATAAGGGGATGATAACATAAAAATTCTATTTGTATGCAGCAGAAACAAATGGAGAAGCCCAACGGCCGAAAAAATATTTCATAAATATAATGGTTATGATGTAAGGTCTGCTGGGACTGAAGAGGGTGCTAGGATTAAGGTAACCAGTGGACACATTGGTTGGGCAGATCTCATATTTGTAATGGAAAAAAAGCATTTTAGCCGACTTAAACATAAATTTGGATCAATGCTTAATGATAAGTCAATTTGGAACCTAGATATACCTGACGATTATGGTTATATGGATGAAGAGCTAATTGAAATACTAAAAGCTAGAGTATCGGACTATATAGAAGTCCCAGAGTGATGATTCCTGGTAAATGGAGTTTTACTTTGAAAACGGATGAGCTGCCTCGTATGCAGCTTTTTTCTTATTGAAGCAACGGGCAGGATAATGCTACTATGATTAGTTTTATTACGTCTAATATTCAAATCTCCAGTGAGAGGGATTATCTCATACACAGAATTCCTTTTAACTACCATTAAGAATTGCAACAAACAGCTCGTGTATAAACTATAATTAATCTAACAGAAATTGCGTTTACACCATGGAGGCCATTAAGATTTATGAGAACAAAAACAGCAGTTGCATTATTAGTGGTTTTAGTATTTATGATGATAGGATGTTCGGCAAAACAAAAGCAAAGTGGTCCTGTGACTGCTGTTCAACATAATCCTGTTCCAATCTCATTTAAGACAATTTCCACTAACGAAATTTCAATATCGCAGTCAAAGCAAGAATGGTCGGAAACCAAAAACATAGATCTTGGTACAGTAGATGGCAAGAGAACTTCAATACACTTGTATTCCGATGGTCAAATAGCAAATGCTCATGCGTTTATCGAACATGGTGGTAAATCTTATAATCTCGGAGCCGATTATGGGAATTTGGGTACAGTGAAGAATGTAAAGTTGGAGGGTTCGTTAGGTAGCGTTAAGTTATTGTTTGGTATCGGCACAGACCTCACAGCCTGGACTGTTGTGGCTTATGAGAGTGGCAAGATTGTTACCTTTGAAGTGTTGGGGCTACCCGAATGGATTGATTTGGACAAAGATGGAAGAGGTGAACTTGTGGCTTCTTTTGAAGGGGGGCATCTACACCCGCCCAATGTAGAAATCATCCGATTCGAAGAAGGGAAACTGGAATCAGCCCGAGTAATAGACAAGACTGACGCGGCAAATCCGAAAGTTGCCTTACTAGAGAAGCAAGATGCGGGTAACTTTATTGTGATTGGTAAAGCCAGGGAAGAGAAGCCGTTATATAATCATTATAAATATGAAAAGGGTCAACTTGTTGCCGTTAATTAGTTCATAAATTAAGTTATTGAGCTAACGAGAAACGAGAGTTCAAGAGTGACATGGAAGCAGTTCCTTATATAATTCGTAGAAGGAATACTTAGAACGGAGGGATGAAATAAGTGGATATTGCCTTAGCTTTATTATCCTTTTTCTTTATGTTGTTTTTCTTAAGTACAATTCGAGCAATTCTAAACAAAGATAAAAGTGACGTACTCATATTCACGACTTCAGTTTTTTTTGCTGCTATTCTCTTTATTAGTGTAGTTGTTTTTGCTCAGTAAGTGCGAGCGGAGAACGATAACGAAAATAATAAAAACTGGCTGCGGGCTATTGGGCAGCCTATTCAAATAACGGGCAGATTAGTGGAATACTGTAGGTTCATGGTATTCTTTAGGTAACTGGTGGTGCAATAATGGTAGGAAGAAACGAGCTGCAGAAGTTAATCAAACTTACAGGCGAACGGCAAAATTCGATGCAAGGGCGAATGAAAGTTTCGTTATATACTTCGGGCATCAAATACCAAATTGGTTTAAGACGATGGGGGGCATAACAATGACTGAAGATCTTACATCCAATTCCAAAATGGTGGCGGCAATGAACTTTCTGCGTGGGGACCATCTAACCCGAGATGGACATTTACTGGAGTCGATGCTTCGGAAGAGATGCTCAAGATCGCTAAACATAAAGTAGTTGAACTAGGATTGACGCGGCAAACTGTATTTTGGTTCTTCACTTCACGATGTTCAAGAGAATTGAAGCTGCTTGGATCCATAAAGGATAAACTGAAGCCGAGAGCCCCTTTCGTTCTCGTAAGCGCGTACGGAAACCGCGACGATTCCGTACTTCAAGCCAGGTTAAATGTATGGAAAAGCTTTTTAGCGGAGACGAATGGCACAACAAAGAAAAATATAAGATGAACTAAAAGAGCTTCAAGAGCAGCATTCGATTATAGGTTTCACTGGTAAGGGCATTGGAAGAATGAATATCTGATAATCTAAGACTGGTATTGTACTATCTGAAGGGAGAGATCATTTATATGGATCAAGATTTTTCTTGCAGTAATGTTGTTTCTGGTCAGCTGGATGATGATTGCGATATTAACGTCATGGAAACGCTGAGAGTTATTGGTGGAAAATGGAAGTTATCCTTACTATGGCAAATTAGCGAGGAAAGTAAACGATTTAACGAGTTGCGTCGAGCATTGCCGGGAATTTCTCAAAAAATGTTGACACAGCAACTGCGTGAATTGGAAGAGGACGGTTTGCTGCAGCGAAAGGTTATTCCTGATAAGCCTCCAAAAGTTGAATATTCATTAACAAAATACGGTAAAACGCTGGATTCATTATTTGATGCTATGTATGAATGGGGAGGACATCACCGAAAAATAATGAGCCAGCACCTACAAGGAAATGAAGTCGAAAAGATCTCAGGATTAAATCCCTGAGATCTTTTCGTTGTGGTATTTATTTCTCGCTGTCGAGATGTGCCATCTCCTCAGCATAATATCGATCCCCAGATACAGCAGTCGGAGGAATGGCTGCTTGTATAGCTTCCAGGTCCTTGGGAGCCAAATTCACATTTAACGCTCCCAGGACATCTTTGAGATATGTGCGGCGCCTTGCGCCAATAATTGGAACAATGTCTTCCCCTTGTGAGAGGATCCAGGCTATGGCGAGCTGAGCGACAGTTATTTGCTTCTCTTCAGCAATTTCACGTAAAGCTTCAACAAGAGACAGATTTTTATCCAGATTCTCGCCTTGAAATCTTGGAACATAGCCGCGGAAATCATAAGGACTTAAGGCGCGTTCTTTAGACCAACTACCGCTTAAAAGTCCTCGGGAAAGAACACCATAAGCGGTTAAGGATATGCCGAGCTCCCTTAAAGTCGGAAGAATCTTTTCTTCAATTCCACGGCTAAACAAGGAATACTCAATTTGTAGTGAAGTAATGGGATGTACAGCATGAGCGCGTCTTATGGTATCCGCACCGGCTTCCGAGAGGCCAATATGTCGAACGTATCCCGCTTTGACCATGTCCGCAATAGCACCTACAACTTCTTCGATAGGTACGTTTGGATCGACACGTGCAGGCTGATACAAATCGATATATTCGACATTTAGCCTTTTTAATGAATAAGCTAGAAAATTTTTAACGGATTCCGGACGGGCATCAAATCCTCCCCATCCTCCATCAGGAGTACGCAATGCTCCGAACTTAACAGCTATATAAGCTTGATCCCTCTTTTTACCTTGCAATGCCTCGCCTAGCAGCAGCTCATTATGACCAGAGCCATAGAAATCACCAGTATCAAACAATGTAATTCCTTGTTCAAGTGCCTCGTGAATAGTTGCTATACTCTCCACTCTGTCTGACTGACCATAAAGATCGGACATTCCCATTAAGCCGAGACCGATTGCGGAAACCGAAGAACTCTGTGAACCGAATGATTTGTATTTCATGTTTATTCCTCCTCAATATTTTTTCGTCCTGGTTATGAAACCAAGTATAGAATAAGGTGATTGGTCCTTCAAGGAGGCACTATTTAATAAGATAGTTACTTTTAAGTTACCTTTGGTCTTTTTTACTTTTCTTATTCACTCTAGGATTTCTATTTCCTTGGTGATGTTTCACAATCGGGATCAATCGAGACAACTAGTACTTGTTGGATAAATTCCGTCAAATTTTGAAACAATATCACTATAAATTTAAGAAAGGAAATTCTACCAATGAACCTGGAAAAGAATGATGAACATATAAATAACCTAAAAAAAATGGCGAATTCATCTGATTTTATAATTTATGAGAATTGTACATCTATCCTTCCCTTTACTATTAGCTATTTTAAAACCTTAATTAATCCAACTATTTTACATGAATCAATCTTGCCTCTCATCAATTTAAACGGGGATCAATCGTTAGTCGAATTCTATGCTTTATTACCATTTACTGAAAAATTGATGACAGCAGAGTGGGAAATAATTGAGGGAAAATTGCTTAGAGGATACGTTGTTATTTATTTCAAAGGAAAGGATAAACAAGTTGTATTAGTAGATGGAGCAGAAAATAAAGGTAGATCCGTTCAACAACCTGAAATTGAATTTAGTGTAGTTGGGCCAAAAGAAGCACTTGTAGAATCCTTAGAAGTTAATTTGAATTTGATACGTAGAAGATTGCCTGTTCCAAACCTTAAAATGAAGGAACTCTCTGTAGGTAGCTTATCGAAATCAAAAGTGGTTGTTTGTTATTTGGAAGGGATAACTAATGAGGATTACGTGAGAACTGTTACAGAGAGAATTGAGGGTATAGATTATGATTTTCTATTTGACACCACTATGTTGTCACAAATGATTGAAGGAAACACGAAATCGATTTTCCCTCAGCTGTTGGAAACGGAAAGACCGGATCGTATATGTTCAGGTTTAGGATTAGGACAGGTTGCTATCTTAATGGATGGTTCTCCTGATGCATTGCTCGGTCCAGTATCGTTAAATTGGTTTTTTGTGTCATATGAAGATTATTATTTGCCTTGGAATATCGCATCTTTCTTTAGGCTAATAAGGATTTTTGCAATTATTTTTTCCATAAGTGCTTCATCACTTTATGTAGCCGTAACCACTTATCATTACGAAGTAGTTTCTACTACTTTATTAAGCACGCTGATTTCGTCAAGGGCAACGATTCCATTGCCGCCTGTTATCGAAGCAATTATTATGGAATTGACCATTGAACTTTTGAGAGAAGCAGGTGCGAGATTACCGGCTAGAGTTGGACAAACCATAGGAATAGTAGGAGGTATTGTAATTGGGACTGCAGCTGTCCAAGCATCACTCACCAGCAATATATTGTTAATTATTGTTGGATTATCTGCTTTGGCCTCTTTCACTACTCCGATTTTCAGAATGAGCACGACGATTCGGTTACTTCGATACCCACTGATTTTAGCTGCACAATGGCTGGGATTGCTCGGTATATTTATCATTTCTGCTTTCATTCTCATACATCTTTTGAGGTTAAAGACGTTGGGATCACCTTATTTGGCACCCATTTACCCGTTTCGACGTTCTGATTTAAATGATTCGTTGGTTCGTCTTCCCTTTTCGAGTTTTTCTAAGAGACCAAGCTCCCTACGTACACAAAATCCTTCCAGAATAAGTTCAGATCTAGATGAAGAATGAGGTTGTAAATTATGGGCAATAACATCAGTGAAAAATACTTACTTTCACCTTATATGGCATTTTTTGCAGCACACTGTATGCAATTAGGAGTAGGCTTCCTGACATTCCAAAGTGCGCTTACAAAGATAGCTGGACAGGATGCGTGGATTGTTGTCATATTAAACGGTCTTATTTTTCACTTCGTCATTTGGATGATGTATCGGATATTAAATTCAGAAAAAAAAGACATTATATCCATCAACCAAGTTTTTTTCGGGAGGTGGATTGGTAATTTATTGAACCTGGTGCTTATCGGATATCTGCTTCTTTTCGGTGGCACTGTGCTTGGAACATTTATAGAGATCGTTCAGGTATGGATGTTTCCTGATCTGGAGAGATGGATTCTTAATCTGGTGTTACTTTCTCTTGCCTGCTATGCCGTATATGGCGGTTTAAGAATAGTTATCGGAGTTTGCTTCTTTAGTTTATTTCAATATCTGCTACTTTTTATTTATGTATTTCTTGCACCCTATTTTCATTTTAGCAATTTCTTACCCATTATGGATCATAAAGTAGTTGAAATAGCAAAAGGCTTAGGGGAAACAACCTTTATTTTCCTTGGCGTGGAAGTCATATTGATTTGTTATCCATTTTTTAAACAGCCTCAAAAATCTGAACGTTGGGTGCACTTAGCTAATTTAACCGTTACCTTATTTTACCTGAGCGAAATACTAACATCATTAGCATTTTTTAGTAAAGACCAATTAATTAAACTAATATGGCCAACATTATCTCAATTCCAATTCGTACAGCTTCCGTATGTTGAACGTTTTGAATTTGTGGGTGTTGCTTCTCAGTTGATGCGCGTTCTACCTGTTCTATGTTTAAGTTTATGGTCCGTGAGCCGAATCACTAAAATAATCACCAATATCAGATTAACTACCACGGTTCCTATTTATGTAGTGCTGTTGTTTATTTTTGTGACCTTACTGTCTCATCCTAAAATTACAGACTATGCGCATCTTTTGCTGTCTTATTCCGGCATGACGATTGTTTACGCTTATATTCCCATTATGTTTTTACTTGTGATGATAAAGAAGGTGAAACCTGGATGAAACGATTTGCTCTGATTGTAATTGTTATTTTTATTACTATCGTTGCTCTGATAGGTTGCGTAAATAAATCAATAATTGATCGAGTATCAATCCCTCTTGTTATAGGTTTGGATAAAGGGCCGGAGACGACAATGATATTAACGATTTCAAAACCTCAGTACAAGGGTAAGGACACGATTACAAATGTCGAGGCAACCGCCGTTAGTCAAACCATTATAAATGCAGGAGGAATACTTCTGGAAGAGGAGAACATGCCCATATTAAGTGGAAAGCTATCCGTCCTACTTTGTAGTCGTCAGCTTGCTAAAGAAGGACTTGAAAAAGCTATAGATATGACCTTGAGAAATCCAAGAGTATCTAAACGTTTGCAAATAGCAGTGGTAGATGGACAAGCTAAAGAGTTATTAGAGGCTAAATATAATCATTCTGTGGAAAAAGGCAATTATTTGATTCAACAATTCAATAGTAATCTTAAAGAAGGACATTTACCAAGGACAAATTTGCATACTTTTGAATATGCCTTGTTGGGTAAAGGGATCGATCCGTATCTGCCGCTTGTAAAATTAGAAGAGGGTAAATTTAAAATAACGGGTCTAGCTTTATTTCAAAAGGACAAGTATGTTGATTCCTTAAACAATAAGGAATTAAAATTTTTTAAATTGCTTGTTGAAAAAAAGAATCACGGTACATATGAAACGAAATTAAAGAAAGATGTATACGTTTCTGTACAGAACGAACAATCCAGTTTTCGATATAAAGTGTCATTTAATACCGTTAATCCTGAAATTGACATTCAACTTAAAATGGAAGGGAGCATTTTGGAAAGTACAGGTTTCGAAATAACAGATAATGACAGACAACACCTTGAAGCTACATTTAGTAAAGAAATTGTTAATGAAGGAGAGAATTTAATCCATAGATTTCAAAAACTAGGAATCGATCCACTGGGTCTTGGTAACTTTGTACGAAGCAGAACTAGACATTGGGACGAAAATATATGGGAGGAACAGTATCCGAATATAAAAATAAAAATAAATGCCGATGTTAACCTTATTGGGATAGGTGACAGAAAGTAATATTTAGACAGGATAAAGAAATATAACCCAGTATGTGATTAAACTAACGGAAGACGATAGTTGAATAACGAACATCAATAAGGCTGCCGCGGGAACGATGGGCAGCCTTGTTACGCTAAGGGCAGAATACTTGTATAGCGTTAAAGGGAATTGTCATTGGTTCGCTAATAATTGAATATCTTTTGTTATCTATGAAGCAAACCTGTCTAACACGGCTATTAACCGAATTTCGCCAAAAAGACGGTATCTGAAATAACCTGAGATTATGGAGGGAACATGAGAGTTTATAGAATTATTTTAATCCTATTATTTATTTCTCTTGTTATTTCTGGATGTAAAAGCAAGACAATTGAAGAAGAGTTTTATAAAACACATAAAAAAGAAGGACAGGAAATAATTTATCAAGGCTCCATAATGACAAGACCGTTCATTTTATTTAGAGCCCCTTTTGATAATGGAAATATTGGTATTGGCTTGGCAGTGTTTGAGGGTGATGAAGTTAAAGGATGGAAACTGAGTTCATCAAATGCAATGTATAATGAAACTAAATTGTTAATAGATCAATCAGGAATTAACTTTAAAGATAATGTTAGAAGGTATTTAATATATGGTTTTATTAATGATCCCGAAATAAATAAAATTGAAATAATCGATAAGTACAATCAGGTTATCGAGGCGAACATTATCCAAACTAATTGGAAGAGAGTATATTACGGATTAGTTGAAATGAATGAATTGAGAATTAATGCTTATGACAAGAACAATAAAATCCTGTTCGAAGTGCCGTACAAGAGCAAGAATTAGATTGTACTCAAGGATGTCAGGTTACTTCAGATAACACCGTGTCAGGCTACGGGGCTAACCCCCTTGTCCGCTGCTTTTTTGAATAATATACTCTATGATATTTATAAGAATCTTTGCTTAGAATGGAGGGATGAAATAAGTGGATGTCGCCTTAGCTTTATTGGTATCCTTTTTCTTTATGTTGTTTTTCTTAATTACAATTCGAGCAATTCTTAACAAAGATAAAAGTGATATTCTCATATTCACTACTTCGGTTTTTTTGTAGCTTTTCTATATAGTAGTGTAGTTATTTTTGCTAAGTAAGTGTGTTCGAGTACCTTATTAACTACCGGGAAACGATAGCGCAAAAAATAACAGATTACCGGTAGCAATTAATGAGCAGGCTGGGTGTAGACAAATCGGAAACGGGAGAGATAAGGAATATTGAAAAAGAGATTTTCGGTTGGCAAGGCGGAGTGGTCAGATACAAGAGAAGAACAGTTTAGAAAAGACAGCCTAGATATCGCTTTTCGATTTGGCGATACTTTAAATACTAGAGATGGTACAGTTTATATAATTAAAAAAGATGTTGAGATAGAGATTTCGAAACCCAATAAAGTGAAAACCTTTTGGTTCGAGACATGGCTAAAGTTAAAAGATTTCTATGGAGTCTAACACGATTCAACTAACGGATAACGATAGTGGAATGAACACCCAGGACGAGGCTGCCGGTATGATCGGTGGCCTTCATTACGTTAACTGGCAGGATTGTGTGGTAATTTACTATATGAATACGTATTTAAATGTGGTAAAATATGGTAACAACGAAATATTTTAACTCTACTAAGGAGATCTATGAATAATATTAGATACCCTGTCATATCACGTACTTTACTTATAGCTATTGGTTATACTGTGTTTTACTTTTTAACATATATGTTTGCAGCAATTAGTTACTCAGCAGTGGTAAACGTTCCAGCAGATCAAAGTAGATCCATCTCTTGGTTGTATTATGGAGTGCTGTTTACAATTATTCCTTACTTAGGTTCATTAGTTATTGCCTTAGCTGATATAAATCATGTTCGGTATAATTCTAAAAATCACATTATTTTGTTACATACATTTTTTGTAACTCAAATAGTGGATAAGCTAGGTATTGCTTTCTTAGCAACTTTGCTAGCTCAAGGCTTCCCTTGGTACGGACGTGCATTTCCGTCATCCGGTTATAACATATTGTGTGAGGAACTACCTTTTTATTGTTCCAGCTATATAGAACCTTATCTAATAATTAACACAGTTGGTGGAGTAATAATATTTACAGCAGCGTATTTTTTTACAAAGTCATCCTTAAAGATTAAATAAACAAATATGGAGGCTGCCAAATAGTCTCCATTAGGTTTAACGGAGAACGATAGCACAATAATGACAGGCTGCCGGCTTACTCGGCAGCCTGTTGAAGTAACGGGCAGAATTGCGTAACTAAACCCAATTTTTGTGGTAAAGTAAGGAAAAAAAGATGGTTGGATTTGTCCATTGATGCTACTTTTAGCTAGTTAGACGCCGGCAAGTTTCTTCCGGTCAGGTGTAACCGGAGGCTCTTCTAGCCATTCCCTTTCAATCAGCAAATCAGTTACATCTTTACCGAAACTCATTACTTCAGCCATAAGCTTGGAATACTCACCAGCCAAATCAAGTCGTGTCGTCACGGATAGCGCATTTCCAAGATAGGTGAGAGCTGAAGAATTAAGTAAGTTAAGTAGATTTAGGATCAATTTATCTGAAAAAGGGGATACCGTTGATGTGGTGACTTCTGTATTGACCATGATTGTCCCGAGCAAATCATCTTGAACCAACTTATCATTGATGAATTTGATTTGATTCATAGACAGTTGTTTTCCCCTTGCCAGTAAACGCTTAATATGTTCGTCCTTAACTACCTGCATAAATGCTGTAAGAAGGATTAGTCCGAAATAATTCCGCTCTATGTTGAAGAACATTTCGGATACTTCCATTACATTCAGCGTTCTCTGCGGCCCAAACCATTTAGACAAAAAGTTTTCTTTCTTTTTAACAAAGGTAGCATGCTCCGGATAAGGAATCATTGGAGGTCGATCGTAGATCCCCTTGGTTAACATAAGTGTGACGGATTTGTTGTACAAATCAGTTGTGGACTGCAAACACTGAGTAAAATAGTTTCTTACATCCTCTCGAGCTGTGTTAGATAAAAACAAGGCATACTTGGTCAGACCAATTCGGCTCATGGCATACACATAACTCAGAGGGAATGTATCGAAAAATAGCGGGGGTACTGTAACATTGACATCTGCATCAGTAAACCCAATGGGGATAGGGAATTTTTCTTTTTCAAAAAGATGCTGAATGGTTTCTATGTGTGATTGCGCTAAGGTCAACGATAATTCAACAAGTGGCTTTACTTCGTCGTCTTCAGTTATTTTCAATAAATACTTGGAGATACATATCGCTAAACTGTCACTAATATAAGATGACCACAATGCGGATAGTTCCGTTGAAGACAATCCAACAACATGAGAACCGACCATTGATAACAACCCCTTAATTGTCAAAATCAAATAGTATTGTTATTATACCCACCCCATGTCCAAGTTATTTATTCCTTCTGGACAATAGGCTAAAAGATTTCGGTTAATATTTACATTAAAGTGGTTTAATAAACTTATTACGCTCTGACGGAGAACGATAGCTGAATCAAGATACGACTGCAGCCGACCAGAACGATCGGCTGCTTTTTAATTAAAGTAATGGCAGTTATGTTTAAAGGAGGCAATTATTTATATCAGATTGGAAATCTAGTTATGGTAAAATTAGGATAAATAAAAACAATAAATTGAAGGGGATTAGATTAAATGGAAGATCAATGGAGGATATCCAAACACGATAGTGGTTGGAAGGTTCTGTTCAATGATATTGCTTTAAAATTGAGAAATTCATTAGGAGATTTGGCCATTCGTATTGATCATGTTGGTTCTACATCGATCGTAGGTCTGGATGCAAAACCAATCATTGATATCCAAATATCTGTTCTAAATTACGATGACATTACATCCTATAAGACCAAAATTGAGAGCGTTGGTTTTGTATTTCGCGAAGAAAATCCGGACAAAACTAAGAGATATTTTCGAGAATTACCGGGCACTCGAAGAACTCATATTCATGTTAGACAAGTCGGTAGTTTTTCTGAGCAAATGACTTTGCTCTTTAGAGATTATTTGCGTGAGCACCCTCAAGATTGCTTAAGGTACGCTGAGGAGAAACATCGATTAATGGAACTATTTAAAAATGAACGCCCAAAATATGTTGAAGGGAAAGGTCCGATCGTTTGGGATATCATACAAAAAGCGCATAACTGGTCTCAAGAAGTGGGTTGGAAGCCAGGCACATCTGATAAATAAGTTAACCTGGTTCATTGAGCTAACGGAAAACTATACTGAAAACCACGGTCACTATGAAGCATAGGCGTGCTGTTTGGGGCCGTTTGCATCGCCAATTTTAAGGTTTGGAACACGAGACTGTTGTTATTGGATTTCCCCAGTACGTAGGAGACAATTGTATTATCATACAGGTCTAATGGCACTTAATTACGCCTTTTGACCATGTCCATATTTGAATTCCGTGACATCAGTTAACCATTTCTCATTTGGTGTTTCGGCGTGGAACTTACGGTTTAACAGATTCTCTGCGATGTGCTGAGGAGATGACGGTGCATATTTCTTTCGCTTTCTGCGAATCACCGATTGAATTCCCTTAAGTCCCATAAGACGCTGGATGCGTTTATGGTTGATCTGTTGCTGCGTTTGTCGGCGTAAATGAAGGGTTAGTCGACGGTATCCATAGATGCCGCCAACCTTTTCGTGCAACAAGAGCATCGCTTCTGTGAGTTGTTGGTTTGCCAGTTCACGAGCACTAGGTTTGCGTTGTAGCCATTTGTAATAGCTGGAACGTGGAATCTCTGCAATTTCACATAGCACCTTCACGTTGGATTTGGTTTCCTGCTGAAAGACTTGAATCGTAAGATAGATATTCTCCTGCCGGATTGAACTTAGCGTCGCCTTCTCTCGAGTTCCTCTAACTTTTTTAAAAATGCAATCTCTGTCCGTAGACGTTCATTTTCAGCCTCCAGCTTCTTCATCGCAAGCTTTTGGCGGTCTGCGTCGGTTAACTCCTCATCTGCCTTTTTTCGCTCTCGGCCATCCTGTAGGGCATCCTGCCCGCTGTCCTGGTATTTCTTCATCCATTGGTAACAGGAACGGAAGCACCGACAGATCGAACGAGATCTGAACAAGGAATTTCAGGCAGTACCTTTCAATCATCTCGTTCGCTTCATCAATGATTCGGCAGATTCTTTCATACTCTTCGATGAGTGCCTCAGCTCCCATTTGTCTTCTTCAAGGGCAGTAGTGTCTCCAACGCTATGTCTAGCGAGTGATTGAAGTTCCATCGCCTTGTTCTTACCTCGTACCCCGCCAGGTCTGGTCATATACTCACCCCAGATCTGTACCATTTGCTCCGGAGTTAGCTGCAATAGGTCAGAAGGGGCTGGGAACCGGTGCAAAGTGGCCAAGGAACGATCGCTAAAAATATCATCAAATGCGTGTCTGTATTCTGGAAACCGGATATCGAGCCAGCGGTGGATTCTATTCTTAATCCGTCCTGATTTAACAACCCAGTGCTCTCTATTTGTAACCATAACCCGTAGGCGGCGGAATGCTTCATCCTTTGGAGCGAATGGCGTGTAGAACCCACGACTCACCGCATCGGCGATGACCAGAGCATCTTTTGGGTCGTTCTTGGAAGGTGAGTTATCTCTGTTTTCCTTATTGCGTTTGGTTGTCATTGGATTGACAAGAGCCACATCAATTCCTTGACCTACCAACCAGTTGGCAATATTGAACCAGTAGTGACCGGTGCTCTCCATTCCCACAACGAAGTCATTCATGCCGTGCATCTTCTGTAATTTCCGAATACTGTGTTCTAAATGCTCAAAACCAGCTAGGTCATTCGAAAATAGAATAGGGCGCTTGGTGAGGACAATACCTCGAAAATTAATGGCTTGTGCAGCGTGCTTCTCCTTGGCAATGTCGATGCCTATGACTAGAGTAGAAGTGGAAATTCGTTCTACACGTTGATTTTGAGATTTAATTAGACTAGACTTCATGATAACGCCTCCTAAGGTGAGTTCTGAGGGCTGCAACCCAGTACATACTCATCCTAGCGAGGCGTCCTTTTTTCTGCAAGTTGAATCTACTAACACCTACAGGAATGTTAACGGGCAGGATAAAGTAATGTTTATATCGAAATTTAACGTCACTGATATGTAAATGTGACTTTCTAGTTAGTCTATTGTAGTCATTTTTCCAAGCAAGGGGTGAGCTAGTTGGAAGATCGATTGTTTGTGAAGTTTTATATTTCAGAGGAGGCTATTACTCTCCAAAACATAAAGAACTGGATCGATGAGTTAGTTTTGTTTACTCCCAATTGAGGACACAGCTAACCGAACGCAAATTCAATCAAAAACAACTATATAGAGAGCTAGAGAAGATAATTTCAAACGAGGATATTTTTCAATTAGATTTAAAGGATGAGATTAGTTCATTTACCTTAACAAAAGGCGCTCTTGCGCTTCCATCTATTCTTTGTATATACCAGAAGTCTCTTATAGATGAGTACACAATGTATGAAATAAAACATAAGTTCTCAAAATTCTTTCAATCGTACAATGGAACTGTTGGTTTTGCCGTTTCAGATGAGGATCAAAAATGGCAAAACACCACTAATATTGAAAGATACAAAGATGCAAATAAGCCATTGGAAAACTTGGTTCTTAAACTTAAGACAAATGTATTTAAAAAAGAAGAACTAGTTGTTGATAAAGAATGTTTACCAGGACATAATCATTATGTCAAAAGAGGGCTGTGGTTTGGATCATGTTGGACAATGTGGTTTGGTAATGAGTATTTCAATTTCATTTCGAAAGAATCATTACTTGCATTTCGGGATGGGTTTGAAACAAAAGAATTAGAAGATGGTTCCGTTGTTATCACTTTATACGACGATATTTGGGATTTTAATAATCCAGAGAATAGAGATATCCAATGGAGTTTTCGTAAAAAGCTTGGTATAGATGATGTTGCGCATGATCTGCTGACTTGAATTGAAAAGTAGTTTTGTAAACCGAACAATTAGACAGGTGTAGGGTGACAAGAACATATAAGCTTAAAAGTCGCGTAGTTGCGGCTTTTTTTGTTTTAACGATATATGTTCTTGTCAAAAGCCAAAGACAAGAACATATATCGTTTGCCGAATGATGACAAGAACTTGTATTGTTAAACGTAACTGAAAACCGTTCTCAGCAGCTAGTTAAATTTGATGAATTTATAACATAAGCTAAACAGGGGCAACGATTGAACTAACGGGCAGGATAGTGGAAAAGCGAGAAACTTTTTTAATATTCATAACGTCAAAAAATAAAAGGGGGATTTAAATGAGAAAATTGTGCTTACTTTTTGGAATACTGTCCATCACTTTTATAATTGCTTCTTGTAATTCTCGATATATAGGAAATCCAACTGCTAAAGATATTTTAACAAATAATAAAGATGCAGATATTTTTATGTTAAATGGCATTATATATAGTAATGCAGAAGATAGTGAGTGGGTAAATGAACTGGAATTAACATTAGGTGAAGAAGTCGGGGAGATTAAGAAGCAAACTAAAGAAAGTGGTGAATTCGAGAATTATATTGCTACCAAACTACCAGTCGGAACTTTAATATATAAACCAGTTGAAAAAGGCGATATCTATATCGCAATTGTTGACAACAAAGAAATACGATATTTAGGTTTGCGTGAAGGATAATATATTCTTATTATGCTAACGGGAAACAAGTTAGCATCAAGGCAACCGGTCAGACGACTGGTTGCCTTTTCTCAACTAACGGGCAGCAGATAGATCCAATTTATGGTATAATAAATCAAAATTCCCATCAAGGGGAGGTGTTGAACTTTGCAAATGTTGAGGAAACGGCGATTTTGGTTATTCATCGCTTTATCAGAATTTATTGTATTAATAATTGTGTCGTGGGGGTTGATTGTAACCCGGCAGGAGGTTGTCCGATACGAAGGCAATTACGACGCGATGTTAGGAAATCAAGTAACGGTTTTGTTCAAAGCGGCCCACGATAACGTTAAATTGATTGAGCGGTTAGTCGCTGGCGAAACATTGCCTATTGAGGAAATGCGTACACTACGGGAAGGGACCCTTACTTTTTCGAAATCGTACAGTGATCTACATGGTTTGGTAATCCAACGCTCGGGAAAACCTTCAGAGAAGTTTTCAATGGAACCTGCGGTGATTGCGTATACGATGACACAATACTTAGATAATAAGGTACTGCTACCCGATACCGATACTTTTCAGATTAAAGGACTAGAAAAACAAATCCAAGTCATGCATGACATTCATAAGCAGTGGATAGATGCATTAGGCGGAGGTAAATCCGTTCCTGATCCACAACAATGGAGGGAAATTACGGAAGAGTTATCTATAGGAACAAAAGATAGGTCATTGGAGCTGGAGTCAATATTCTTTCGATGAAGACTTATGATTCAACTAACGAGAAACGAGAGTTCAAGAGTGACATGGAAGCAGATCCTTATATAATTGGTAGAAAGAATACTTAGAACGGAGGGATGAAATAAGTGGATATTGCCTTAGCTTTATTATCCTTTTTCTTTATGTTGTTTTTCTTAAGTACAATTCGAGCAATTCTAAACAAAGATAAGAGTGACATACTCATATTCACGACTTCAGTTTTTTTGCAGCTATTCTCTTCATTAGTGTAGTCGTTTTTGCTCAGTAAGTGCGAGCGGAGAACGATAACGAAATAATAAAAACTGGCTGCGGGCAATTAGGCAGCCTATTCAAGTAACGGGCAGTTTAGTTATCAATCATGGTAAAATAAGTGTAGTGGTTTATCGAGCTTGGGTGGAGGCTGAAAAGGTGGATAAGAAGTGGCTAGCATATCGAATTTATCCTGAGTAGTAAATCGGAATATGGATCTACCACTGCCGCTGAACAGCGGGTGATTTATAAGCATCGGGTGAGGTTTGTATGATTGCCTTAGTTAGCCTACCTTAACAGATGAGAGGGAGTAAAGATGAAGATCAGCATGGACGAATTAGAGATGAAAGAGTTTTTAACCTTTCGGCTAACGAATGAACAGCGGCCTTATTTCGGCTTAGATCCGGTGCGTGACGAGTGGGAAGAGGTTGAAGTTAAATCTGGAACGACCGTTTATTATGATCAAGAGGACGTAATACGAAAAGTGATCAAATTTGATCCGTTTTTTCGGTTTCACTACACGGAGTTCGATACGGTCATGGCTACGAAGAATCGGACCACCATCTTACCGAAAACAGAAAAAGGCAAGGAAAAGAAAATTACGCCAACTAATATCATTGCTCCAACCCCATCTGGATGTACAGTTAGTTTCCGTCTGACAAGTGAAAGGTTAGGCTCTGGCATACATGCGTATAATCCTAGAAATCACATCAACCTGCCAATTGATTCGGACGATAACCTTCATACTCTCGACGAGCTTCGGCATTGGATTACACATTATATTGAAACCTGTCCGCCTGATTATTTCAATAAAGTGGAGAGGATGAGAACAATGCCACATCGAACGATCAAATACAAGCCCGGAGATATCTTTAGATTCGAGATAGATCGCGCGCATTACGGATTCGCTTTAATCATAGGTGAGAAAAAGAAATTGTCACCCTTATTACCTGCTGAACACAACTGGAACTCTCTGATGACAGTGCCAATACTCTTTCGATTTTACGAACTAAAGACGACAGATAAAGATTTACCCTTTGAAGACATATGCTCTTACCCTTTATTGCGTGCAGAATTTATGTCTGATGGGGATATTATTTGGGGAACGCATGACATTGTGGGCCATAAGCAGCTCGAAGAGAAAGATATTGATTTTCCCATGCACCTGAGTTTCTTAAGAAAAAATCATGGTCCCCACGTACTGCGCTTCTCATGGGGACTCGGTACAGCAATCGCGGACAAGCCCTTAGATATGGAAGAAATTAAAACAACTTTAGAGGATAGGCCGCAGTGTGATTTCAGCAACCGCGGGGTAGCATTAAGTCTTCCCATGTATGAGCTGTTAAGGGTGCTTAATTGTGAACCACAATTTGGTGAGTGGAGTGACCTGCTTCACCCGAATAATTTTCAGAAGAGACAAAAAGTCTATGAATGGTTTGGATTTCCGGAAGAGATGGATCTCGATACTTTTAATCTGCAGCACAATGGCTATACTCGGCAACAATATATTGACTTAGTATCTTCAAATTACAAGTTGTTTTAGAGAGAGGCTTCCTGTAATCCGTGGAGCTAATCTTGATTGCAACGTTGATTAAGCTAACTGGTAACGATAGTGAAATTAGGCAGACTGTCGCGGCAGTCTGCTTTGTTCGTTGAACAAACGGGCAGTTTAGCGTGGTGGAACGCTTATTGATGTTGTTATGTAGTTAGAGGTGGGGGAGTGGTTTTCATCAAAATGAAGTTGTTTGAATGATGAAAGGGTCATAGCACTTCAACCGCTCGACTATGAGTGAAATTTGAAGCGATACGATAAAGACGTTTGTTCCAGTATATGGTATTATTGCTTTAATGAAAGAATGATTTTATGTAGTTTGGGAGAGTCGAACTTTGAAGCACAAAAAGATACTGATACTTTTAGTGGCAATTGCGATTACTTGGTTTGGTTATGTTGGATACAAATATTATGTTAATCATACTGTCGTTAGAGCCATTTCACCATATCTGCCTAATGCAAAAGTCAATATTGTGAGAACTGAAATCAGAAATATAACATTCACAGACGAAACTTCACAACCGGAAATGGATAATTTAAGTAATAGTGAGGGTTCAAGAACAGTATTTATCAATAATTTAAAAACAGGAGATAGGGCAAAGTTGTATTACTTTCGTGTTTTAAATTCTTATAACTACAAGGGAATAGACCTTTCAGAAAAATGGTGTGATGGTTTGCTTTGTTTCCGTTTTTTTATGGGCTATGCCTATATTGATACAACGACAGGTAGATTGCTAAGATTGGACATTTCAAAAGTATCACCATTGGTCATTGAGCTCTAACGGTGAACAATAGTTGAATGACGAAGCTGCCGGCACGATCGGTAGCTTCGTTACGTTAACGGGCAGGATAACGTGGTAAATGCCTTGAATATATTGGGTATTAAATTAAGGGCGGTAAGTGATGTGTGGACTTTCAAGAAAAAAGATTATGATAAATTAACAGTTAAAGTTTTCGTGGATGTATCAAAAAAGTATATAAACGTATCTAAACACAAAAGGATATTGACTCCTGTAATAAACGAAAGAATATATCTTTATATCAATGATATTAGGCTTAATGAAGATGAGGATGAAGTATTTGTCGTCACGGAGTTTTATAATTCTCTAACGAGCCAAGGGAAATTTCCTATGTTCACTTGCTCTTGTGGCATTTTTGGTTGTGGAGGATTCTATATTGATGTTCATTATAAAGATGATATTGTAATTTGGGGTGCAGAACAGTCCACTTATAAAAAGCATCTATTTTCTAGGGGAAATATCCGACTCATTGCTGAGCAACTTATTATTAAACTGGCAGAAATAAATGATTTACGAAGGGAAAATGGACTTAAGGCTAATCACGATATTGAAGTCTTTAAAACAAAGCTTGAAATATTTCTCAAATAAGCAATCGGCTTATTAAAGTAAACAGTAACGATAGCTCAATCTTAACACGACTGCAACCGGCCAAGATATCAGTTGCCGAAGTTGCTTTAACAGGCAGCGCCGTGAAACAAGGCCATATTTTCAGTCAATGTATTTCAGTTGTTATCTCGATTTGATATGTTTACTCCATAAGGTAAGGGAGAATGTAAAATGATTCGAGATAAATTTAAGCTATGGGTGGAATCGAATAAGAGTGATTTAGCATATTTATCTATTTCTACGGAATATGTGAAGCATAATACTCCTGAGAGCAGTGTTCCTGACCCGTCTACTGGCATAATTAATGAATCTGAACGATGTTTGGGTCAGGTTACTGTCTGGGAATCTGCACAGATGGAGTATGAGGTTGTTCACATTGCAACGGAAGAAATGCTTTTATGGAGATATATTGAGAAGTTACCTGCTGAACCCAATTTTGACGAAATATTAGCTGAGTATTTTCATGTCCTGCAAACAGGATTGAAACCTGATGCCAAAAAATCGTTAAACTAACGCAAAACAGTAGGTTCAAGTAATCGATGAGACGAAGAGGGGGAAACCGAAATGAAGACGATCAAGTGCATGATGGACCACCTGTACTGGGCGGACGGACGCATCTTGGACGCGCTCGAGGAGAGTGAGACGAAGAGCAAGGACCTTCTGAAGCTGGTTCGGCACGTCGCGGTCGCGGAACGAGTCTGGCTGTCCCGATTGCAGGGCAAGGGCAGCGCGCAATATTCGTTGTGGGAGGAAGCGGAAGACATGACGGTGATCCGGACGATGTTCGAAGAAAACGCCGAGCAATATCGCGTCTATATCGAAGGGCTCGAGGAATCCGAGTTGGACGAGATGATCGACTATGCGAACCAGAGCGGGGTTCCGTTCCGAACGTCCGTCCGGGACATCCTGTTGCAGGTCCTCTTACATGGGCAATATCACCGGGGACAGATCAACCGGGCACTTCTGATCGAATCGGCAGAGCCAGTCCAAGTCGATTACATCACGTTCGCGAGGCTCTAACAGGGCCTAATAATCACCATTACTCGGAATGGGATTGGCATTAAACTAACGGATACGATAGTGGAGGAGCTTGCTTAGCGGCTCCTTTTTGAATTTGTTGAAGTAACGGGCAGTTTAGTTCAAAGAATTTATAACTCCTTATTTCCTATATTATGGTAATGTATTAAAAGGAGGAGGATGGAAAATGAAAATAACGAGGCTCATTGGGTTATCATCTTCAGTTTGTTCAATGATACTTTGGTTTATATTTACCTTTTATAATCCGTACACTCATGAGAATGTTGATAATGACGTTTTGATAAATACATTATTTACGCTTTTTTTTCCAGCTTGTGTAGCGCTGATTGCGTCCATTATCAAAAAGCCTTCCCTTATGTTGATTGCATTTGTCTGGTCACTTCCTATCAGCATTTATACCGCCATGACCCCGAGTATTTTTAAATTGTTTGGAATTACTTCAGTTCTATATCTTATATCGGGCATTTTAATGATTAGGGAATATAGTAGGTCTCGACACAAGGGACTTTAATTATAGTTGAGGTAAAGTTAAAGTTTACTCTGCTAACGGATAACGATAGTTCAACACAAAACGGCAGCCGCGGGGCAGCCGTCATTGCGCTAACGGGCAGGATAACGTAGTTAAGTATAAGTAATTTGTGGTAAGATATTCCCAGTAAATGTCTCTATATGGGTGGAGTGAATAAAGATGCAGAGTAGTTTTGAAAAAGTAAAACAGAAATTATTAGAGGTAGGCATCACTAGTGAAAGTGGTATTCACTCTGGTAATTTAATTATTTCATTTGAGCAGAAATATGGGTTTCACTTGCCTCAAGATTATAAAGAATTTCTTTTGACATATGGGATAATAAACTATAACCATCAAATAAGCTATTCACAATTAACCAACATTCCAAAGCACAATGAACGAGGGAGAATGGGGTATTTTTATAACTTGCAAAATGACAAAAATGATTTAATTACTAATATCGAACGCTATCTAGGGCGAATGCCTGAAAGCATGATACCGTTTGCGGATATTACAGGTGGGGATCAACTTTGCATTGGAGTTACTGAGAATGGATGGGGAAAAATTTACTTTTGGGATCATGACCAAGAACACTTCGACCCCACAGAAGAAGAATTATGGAATAATGTTTACTTAATAGCAAATTCATCTCGGAGTTTATCCTAAGTTTTCAAATAGAAGAGGATGAAAATCTACCCAAGGATCTTGGTATTGTTAGTGTAAAGACGACACCTGAATTTCTAAAACTGGTTGAAAAGTTCAAAAGTGAAAAACAGTAACCACGCTAATGAAGCAAGCTATTTAGCGTTGGATTAGTCTATGTAGGCTTGACGAATTAAGCTAACGAAGAAACGATAGTGAAATGATAACAACAGGAGCAGGCGCGGAAGCGACCTGCTCTTGTTCGTTGAACGGGCAAAATAGCATGGAAAAGTATCCAGAATTGAAGAGTATGTACATACGTACCCATAAATTTGGATAAAGTAACCATGGGTGATGAAAATGCATATAAAAAGGTTGATTTTATTTCTCCTGGTGTTTGCAGGTTTTCTTTTCTCCTCTGAGATTGCAGAGGCTCTTGACGATTCTGATGTTAGTAAAATTCGCACAAGCAGTTTGGAAGAAAGATAATATTTTAGCACAAACGTGTCTGGCTAATGGAGTCAAACTACCTGAAATTAGAGAAAATAGCCCGATAAAGAGTTATCAACTAGTCGCATCCCCAACAAATCATGTAAAGGTTTTGTTGGCAAATTTCTGGGATGAAGAACTAGGTGGTGAACGACTTGCACTTGTTTGGGAACTGACGGTTGAAGACAATAAAATCACAAAAATTAGAACGGTTTTTGATGGTGCAAATCCTTTAATAGATGAAGTAAGGCTTATCAAAAATTACCAAAATTTGTATCAACGAAAAGTATTAGTGCCATCAGAATTTCCGTTCAAAATTACCCATTTTAGTGGAAACATTGAATATGAACATGAGCGACTGGTACTGCGATACCTAAACGAGTCTATAAACGGTTTTCTTCAGATACATATCAAACCTGTAACTTTGGGGTTGGAGAGGTATAAAGGGAAAGACGATCAATTTCATACATTGAAAGATGGAACAAGAGTTCTATATAGAACAAGGTTCGACTTAGGTTATGAAATAAGATTTCAAAAAGAAGGAATGCACTACACTGTGGCAATCGGTAATAAGAAATATTTGAAGAAAAAATTTACAGTTAACGATTTAATTAAAATTGCGGAATCCATGAGATGAAGCGATTAAACTAACGGGACACGATAGTTCCATAACAAAGATCAAGCAGGCTGCCGATTATAAACTCGGTAGCCTTCTGTGCTAACGGGCAGCTTAGTTGAATAGCGTTAAAGGTAATTTGTCATTGGTTCGCGAATAATTGAATATCTTTTATTATTTGTGAAGCAAACCTGTCTTACTACGGCAGTGAATCGCAATTTCTCTTTGAGAGCGGCTATCAAATGGGAACTTGGATCATACTCCGCTTGCTTTTGGACATGTGCGAATCATTTAGAGGAGCAGGCGGGGTAAGGATGATGTTGCAAATTCTACAGATGTATAAAGCAAGAAGAGTACGGATCGGCGGGATTGACAAAGGCGATGGAGTTGATTAAGCAAGCGCGAGAAGGGAAGAAATGCAAAAATAGTTGCATTTCTTCCCTTTTGCTTTCTTTTTTGGCTTTCGCAGGGTTGGCTAAACTTGATAAATTAAAGAGAAGAAGTTTTTTATGAGGCTATACTACTTTTCGCGAGGAGACTTCAGACAGATGATAAAATCAACGATCGATATGTGCATCATCGACGATATTGCAAGTGTGATCGAAGGCATTTCGACCAAGATTGATTGGGAACGTCACAACATTCATGTGTGCGGAACGGGGTTAAACGGCGAACAGGGGCTAAAGCTTGTTGAACAGCATCGCCCCGGTATCATTGTCACCGATATCCGAATGCCGATCATTGACGGACTCGAATTTACCCGACGAGCGAAAGAAATGAATCCTGATAGCAAAATCATACTTCTTACCGGTTATAATGACTTCGAATATGCACAAAAAGCGGTTCAATTGGGTGCTTTTGACTTTATTACAAAGCCGTTCTCTTTGGAGCAAATTGAACAAGCGGTTCTGAAAGCGAAGCGTGCGCTTGATGTGGAGCGGGTGAAGGCGGTTCAAGTGCAATATTTAGAGCAGCGCGTGAAAGACAGCATGCCTGTTTTGCGGCAGGAGTACTTCAATCTGCTGATTCATCATCGGACAAGTGAGGAAAACATAAGAGAGAAATGGGATTTTCTCCAAATTCAAGTAGCGCCGGAGCGGCTAGTCATCATGGTCATGGAGATCGATCAATTTCATGAGAATTTGGGCAAGCTTCCTGTGCACGACGTTGAGTTGATCCGGTTTTCCCTGCAAAATATCGTGGAGGAGACCCTTCAAGTCTATACAAAATGCATTGTATTCCGTGAAACGAATTCGCGCTTTGTGGCGATTTTTAATGCTACTGAAGACTTGGGCGGGACTTCGCTGGCTGAAAAGTGCTGTGAGCATATTGCCCAATATACGAAATTCACCGTTTCGATCGGTGTTGGACAATGCGTAAATGGCATTCATGAGGTGCCGGATTCCTATGGGCAAGCGATTAGCGCATTGTCTTACCATTTTTATACGGGAGGCAACGGCGTGATTGTGTATGGAGACATCGCGTGTTCAGAGCCTCAGTTGCCACGCTATGCGTTAGCGAAAGAGCAAGAGCTGTTTTATGCGTTAAGATCGGGAAATCGCGAGCAAGCCTTGGCGATGTTGGAAGAGCTCTTTGCCGAGCTGATGGGGACAATCCCTTTACCTGAGCCGGAAACGATTGAAAAAACGTTGAATGAGCTTGGCTATATGATGCTCCGCGTGTTCCAGGAAAAGCTGCAGCAAGACGAGCTGTCGGCCATTGAATCGAACGCCAGAGAAATGAGACAGGCGCAGCATGCTTCCTTGAAGGACTTGCAAAGACAGATCAAGGAGCTGGGGGAGGAAGGCTGCCGATTAATCGCAGGTAAGTATTCGACGGAATCAGCGAAGGTCATCGACGAAGCGGTCGCTTACATGCGAAGCAACCTGCATATGAATCTTTCCGTCAATCATTGCGCGAAGCAGGTGCATTTAAGCGGAAGTTACTTTGCTAATTTGTTTAAGCGGCATACCGGAACGACGTTCAATCAGTTTGTTACACAAGAGCGGATGGAGCGGGCGAAAGCGATGCTGCTTGATGATCTGAATGTGCAAGAAATTTCCGATACGCTGGGGTTTGTGGAGCGGAGATATTTCAGCGATGTGTTTAAAAAGCAGGTCGGCATGACCCCTTCCGAATTCAAACAGCATTATTTAGGCAAACCCGTGAGCACTAATCATCAGGGAGAGGTGTCGAGTTCATGAACGAGATCCGCTGGAGCATAGGAAGAGAGAATGCAGAAAAACCGGAGCTCAAGGCGGCAGCCGAAGCGTTGCGACAGGCAGCGAAGGAAGCCGCAGGCTTGCCGATCGAAATTCGAGCTGTCGAGCGGGGGAATTGGGGGCATTACTATTACTGCCCGGAGGACGGAGCCCGGTTGTCATTCGACCCGCAGCGACCGCTTCAGCATCCATGTCCGGTCTGCGGTAAAGTCTGGACCGGCGAGCCCTTCAACGGCGCCTGGGTTTCGCTCCGTCATGCTGGGATCGGCGTTGGTATGAAAAAAGTCGCGTTCGCGAGCCGGATGGACGGACACGAAGCATGGCGAACGCTTGTCCAAGATGTGCTGCTGCAATATGCAGCGCATTATGAATGCTATGAGATCCATGGTGACATCCCCTATAATGGTCCGGGAAAACTTTTTGCCCAGACGCTGGATGAAGCGCATTGGATTATTGATCTCATTTTAGCTTACCGATGTATAGAAGAAGGCATTTCCGAAGAGGATCGAAGAACGATACAGAACAGACTATTTCGGAGCTGCGCAGCCTTTCTCATTGCGCATAAGGAAAACCAATTGCACAATCACGCCGTGTTAATTACATCGGCGATCGCTATGCTGGGCTTTGTGCTGCAGGATGAGGACGTTACGAATGCAGGATTACAGGGCGAGTATGGTCTGCTGGATCAGCTAGAAAGAGGCGTGCTGCCAGATGGCTTCTGGTACGAAGGGGCTTTTACCTATCATTATTATGCCTTTGATTCGATTCTTTACTACAGCATGCTTGTTGAAAATACCAAATGGGATCTGCATCAGCATCCTGCTCTCCGGAGCATGTTTGACTTTCCGCTCGATTTTATTTTACCGGACGGATCGTTTCCGAGATTAAATGATGCAAGCTCCGTCAGCAGTCTGTTTACTTATGCTCCTTACTATGAACTTGCCTATAACTGGTATGGGGACCCTCGCTATTTGGAACTATTACGCTGCGCCTATGGAATCATACAAGAGCCGCTTCTCGCAGGAGAACGGTTTGCCGCTGTTTCTCGCAATTCCCTATTTGCGCTGATGTATGGGTGTGATTTGCAAAAGGATGCGACAGAAACTGGGAAATGGACTTTAGCGTATACGATAGCCGCAAGCTGCTCCTTCTCAGGAAGCGGGTTAACCATGCTAGTCGAAGGTAATGGCGCCTATCTGGTTGTTAAGCACAGCCCTTTTGGCGGTGAGCATGATCATATGGACCGGCTGGGCTTATCTTTTGGGTGCAAGGATACGCCGATTTTCGAGGATATCGGGACGACAGCTTATGGTGTGCCGATGCACTATGCCTGGTACAAGCATACCTACTCGCATAATACAATTTGCTTGGACGGCTGCGATCAGTCGCCGGTTGATGCAACCCGAGTGGCCTTTCAGAAAGAGACTTGGGGAAGCTGGGTTGTCAGTGAAGCGGATTGGCGTCAAAGCGATTATTATTTAAAGGAGAAAACAATCCTGCCGGAGGAAATGTGCCCATGGGACGAAAAGGCTTATCAGGGCGCCGTCATTCGCAGACTGAATCTGCTGCATGAGCAGTACTTGATCGATTTCGTGACCATTCACGTACCGGATGCACGAGAAATCGATTTGATTTATCACGTAAGCGGGAAGCTGAACGAAACAAGTGAATGGCAGCCTGCCAGTGAACCGCTAAGCCGTTTGGATTCCGAGCTTTTTCAGGAAAAGCGGTCGAAACCGCTGCTTTCATCGGAAACGCTGACTTGGACAGTGAAAGCTGGTCCTATGTGCCATTCGATTTGGTGCTCGCATGATGCAGGGCTTTATATGGCGCAAACCCCTGATAACCCGCCGACGAAGCGGCGCACAACTATCGTAGAGCGAATTAAGACGCAGGGAACGGTTGTGATCATCAATGTTTTTGGTTATGGGAAGCAGGTTCAGCAAGACACTCTGAAGCTTGAAGTTGAATCGGGCACTGAGGATTGGAAGTTTTTCATTAGAAACTTCCAATTCTGTCATGAATACACAATTTCAAACGAGTTATCCATCGTTTCAGCCGTACACAGTTGAATTTCCGTACTTTAATCGTGCTTTTTTCTCCTTTCTTTCGTCATGATTTTATGTATGCTGAGGATGAAAACGTTTTCTGTTTTCAATTACACATATAGGGAGGAAAAGGCATGAAATTGCAGAGCAGCACCTTACTGAAAGCTGTGTTGAGTTGTTTGTTGTTCGTGAGCCTCTTGGTGACCTCGGTCGTACCAGTGGGCAAGGCTTATGCGGATGACGAGTATGACGGACTAAGGGAAAAGTGGAGATCCTATCTACTCGGGGGAGCCTACTCGGAATCGGATCCCGATGTCATAACGAAGCTGAATGAACAATCGACCCTTGTGCAATCGACATGGGACAGTATGGAAAAGTCGAGCAGCCGAACGTATTTATGGAGTGATCTCAATGACACCTCGGTCGATAATTTGACGAAATCCAGCTATATGTCGATTACGTACAGCCGATTATATACACTGGCTTTAGGGTATGCGAGGCATGGATCGGCTTACTATCAGAACGCTGCTTTGCTCAGCGATATTATCAGCGGTCTTGATTGGATGTATACGAACCAATATAATGCTTCCGCCTCCATAGTCGGTAATTGGTTCGATTGGGAAGTTAACGTCCCGTTAACATTGAACAATATGACTGTCGTCCTATACACCGAATTAACGACTGCGCAGAAAACGAACTATATGGCAGCGATTAATCAATTCGCACCCGACGCTACCATAACGAACGGAAGCACGGCGACGGGAGCAAACCGGGTGTGGAAAGCGACCGCAGTCGGCATTCGCGGAATGATTGTGAAAGACAGTGCCAAATTGGCTTCTTCGCGTGATGCGCTGACGGATGTCTTTACTTATGTGACGTCGGGCGACGGGTTTTATGCAGACGGTTCGTTCATCCAGCACACGGCTCACCCATATACAGGCGGATATGGTAAATCGCTGCTGGAAACGATCGTCCCTTTTATTTATTTGTTAAATGGCTCGACGTGGGCGGTCGTGACTCCCGCTGCACAAAATTTGTATAACTGGATCTATGATTCGTTTGAACCGCTCATCTATAAGGGAGCCATGATGGATATGTCCCGGGGGAGAGAAATATCCAGACGGGCTTCCCAAGATCATGCACTAGGTGCCAAAGTGATGGCACCGATCCTTCAGATGACGCAATTCGCCCCGGCAGCGGATGCAGCAAGATTGAAAAGTATGGTCAAATACTGGCTGCAGGAGGATACGTACTACAATTTCAATACCAATGCGACCCTTTATCATTTGGGGTTAGCCAAGCAGATCCTCAACGATACATCCATAATTTCGAGAGGGGAATTAATTAAGTATAATCAGTATCCGTCCATGGATCGTGCGGTTCAGCTGCGTCCGGGCTTTGGCTTTGCGCTTAGCATGTCCTCGAGCCGGATATACAACTATGAATCGATTAACTTGGAAAACCTGAAGGGCTGGTACACCGGCGAAGGCATGACCTATTTATATAACAATGATTTGGGGCAGTACAGTGACGAGTATTGGGCCCTCGTGGATAAATACCGGCTGCCGGGAACAACTGTGGACGTCAGAACGCGTGCGGACAGCTCGGGGAGCAATTACAAAAGCGCTAATAATTGGGTCGGCGGCACAAGCGCAGCGAACCAATATGGCGTATCCGGCATGGAGTTAGACGCGTGGAGCAGTACGCTCACAGCTAAAAAATCCTGGTTTATGTTTGACAATGAAGTTGTAGCGCTCGGTTCGGGTATTACAAGCACGGACAATCGCGCGATTGAAACGATTGTGGAGAATCGGAAAATCAACGATGCCGGCGACAATGCGCTCACAGTAAACGGCAGTGCGAAATCCTCGGCGCTCGGCTGGTCGGAAATGATGACTGGCGTGAATTGGATGCATCTGGCCGGTCAATCGGCAGGCTCTGATATCGGCTACTTTTTCCCAGGCGGTACGACGATTAAAGGACTTCGTGAAGCGAGAACCGGAGGCTGGGACAGCGTCAATACGTACGCCAAAACGTTGGATACTACGGTGCTCACCAAAAACTTCTTAACGCTTTGGCAGGATCATGGCGCTAACCCGACTAATGGACAATATGCGTATGCGATCTTGCCTAATCAGTCGAGTGCTCAGGTTGCGAGTTATGCGGCCAATCCGGACTTTACGATTTTGGCCAACACGGCCGACGTGCAGGCTGTTCAAGAAACGACGATCGGTGCGGTAGGCGCCAATTTCTGGAGCGATGCGGTTACAACGGTTTCCGTTGACGGCGCCCCGTATTTGACCAGCAACAAGAAGGCTTCGGTCATGGCTGTAGAGAATGGCGGCGAAATTGAGCTGGGCGTTTCGGATCCTACACAAGCCAATACAGGTACGATAGAACTGGAGCTTCATAAGAGCGCAGCCGCCGTTGTCACTGCCGATTCAGGCGTGACGGTTGTTCAGCTTAGCCCTACAATCAAGCTATCTGTACAGGTGAATGGCCAAAAGGGAAAGTCGCTGCACGCAAAGCTAATACTGGGCATAGCTCCGTCGTCCGATGCCTTCGTGCGCAATGGCACCTATGTAGCTAATAACTATGGCTCGAGTGTCCAACTTGAGGTGAAAAATGACATCGCTTCTTATGCACGGGAGGGATTCGTGCAATTTGATCTCTCTGCTTTCTCGGGCTCTGTTGCAAGCGCGAAGGTGAAGTTGACGCCAGTGAATGTCGGCATGGCAGGAATTACGAATGAAGCAGCGGTTGTAAGTGACAGCAGCTGGACGGAAACGCTGCTCACCTGGAACAACAAGCCTGCTTCAAGCGCTGTGATTGGCACCTGGACGCCAGTGCTAAATATACCCATTGAGCTGGATGTGACCTCTCAAGTACAGGGCGCTTTGAGCGGCGATAAAAAACTCTCACTGCGTATTTATGCGCCGACTAATCAGGGGACCCAAGGTTTCGCCTTTTATGGTTCGAAAGAGCAGACTGATCCTGCGAAACGTCCCGTACTTGTCATCGTGCAGCCGATTAGCGTCGCTGCGGCAGCCGACAGCTATGTGCGCAACGGAACCTATGCGGGAGTTAACTACAGCACGGCAACCGGACTCGTGACGAAGAACAGCACATCTGGATTCACACGGGAAAGCTATGTTAAATTTGATGTATCCGCCATCACTGGCACAATCTCCAGCGCTAAAGTCAGGTTGGTGCCGACAGGCGTCGGTTCGTCCTTGACGACGAATCAGGCGGAGCTCGTCAGCGACAACAGCTGGGGAGAATCGACCTTAACGTGGAATAATAAACCGGCTTCTGGCACAATGCTGGGCACTTGGAGCGGGATGGTTGTGGGGGTTCCTGTTGAAATCGATGTCACCAGCCAGGTTCAAACTGCTTTAGCCGGAGATCATCTCATTTCGCTGCGTATTTCTTCACCAACCGACGTGGGCTCTGCCGGGGATATTACGTATGGCTCCCGAGAGAAGTCGGATGCATCGGTACGACCTGTTCTTATTATCCAGCCATAAATTGAACAAGAGCTGATACCGGGAAAACCGATATCAGCTCTTTCCGAATAAAAGTGGATATTCGCCCTTCACAGTAGTTTCTCCACACTGTGTTGCCTGGGAAAACCCGTTAAGATGAGAGTGTAAACAAGATCGCAAGAGACAAAGGGAGGATCACTTATGAACATGAAAAAGTCGCTGACCGTTCTGATGAGCGCCGCTATCATTACGGGATTAACAGCAGGATGCGGTACCAGTTCCGATCAGGGAGCCACGAACACTTCCTCGGCAACGGCAGCCGCCAAGAAAGAAAAAGTAAAATTGACGTACTGGACATATCAACGTCACGATGCGGATTACATTAAATCCAAAATCGAGGCGTTCAATCAAGCGAACAAAGACAGCATTGAAGTGGAAATGACCATGATGGCGGAGAACTATCCGCAATCCGTGGATTTGGCTTTTGCCAGCGATCAAGCACCGGACGTGTTTGTGCCGAACGGCGCACTGGACAACTACACCAAAGGCTATTTCGAGCCGCTCAATAAGTATTTGACAGACGATATGAAAAAGAAATTTACGATCAACGAAGGCGTCAACCAATTCGACGGAAATATCGTGTCGCTTCCAAATGTGGGATCGACAGTACGACTTGTCTATAACGTAGATATGTTTGAAAAAGCCGGCTTGCAGCCGCCGAAAACGTTAGATGAAATGGTGGCCGCAGCGAAAAAAATTACAGAGATCGGCAAGAAGGACGGCATCTACGGCTGGGCGCTTCCTTACAAAAATCCGTCCAGCTCACTTACGCGTTCTCTGCAGCAAATGGTTGAGCTGAACGGCATGCACTCGAGCGGCTTTGATTTTAAAACCGGTAAGTACGATTTCACCGGCTGGAAGCCTGCAGTTGAAGCGCTGCGTCAAATGAAAGCGGATGGCAGTACACTGCCAGGCGCCGAAGCGCTCGATATGGACCCGATGCGTGCACAATTCGCGGAAGGTAAAATCGGCATGTACATGTCCTACTCCGTGGAGCCTGGCGTATACAAAAACCAATTCCCTCCGAAAATCAAATGGGATGCGGTACAAATTCCGACCATCGGCGGCGGAGATCCGAAGGGCGTTATTAACTTCAATGGCGGAACCTGGTTGTCGATAAGCAGCAAATCCAAACATAAAGCGGAAGCTTGGAAGTTCATTCAGTACATGTACGGGGATGACATTATGCGCGGATACCATGAGAACGGCTTCGGATTGGCAACGAACAAACATGTGCTTGAAGGCGCCAAGGTGCCGTCGATCCCGGGAATCCAAAATTTTCTTCCGACGAAATATGATGCAGCATGGCCGCTCCCGCCAAGAGGTGTGAAGCCGCAGGGCAAAACGTGGGCGGAAGATTTTAACGCCTACATTCTTGTCGGCGGCGATCTTGATCAGTTCATTAAAGGTCTGAACCAACGCTACAACGAGGCTTATGACAAAGGGGTAAAAGACGGTTCGATTAAAGCAGTGCAAGCGAATCCGAATTTTGACCCGCGTTCCTTGCAAGGCAAATAAGTAAGCGAAGCGGCGAAGCATGCTGCTGGTGGAGGCGACTTTCTGTGACAAGAAGATGGAGAAGCTACACAGAGGCCTATACGTTTATTTTACCGAGTGCGACCTTAATGGCCGCACTCGGCATTTATCCGATCCTGTGGGCATTACGGTATATGTTTTACGACTATAAAGGATATGGTGCGGCGAAGTTTATCGGGATCGAGAATTTCCAAAGGCTGATGCATGATGAACAGCTGTGGCACGCCGTTAAGAATACGCTCATCTATGGAGCGGGCAAAGTGCTGATTACGCTTCCGGTGGCGCTGCTGCTGGCCGTCATCTTGAATGGGAAGCTTCAAGGACGAAATTTCCTCCGGGGCATCTACTTCATGCCGACGATTTTAAGTACAGCCGTCATGTCGACGGTGTTTTATATCATTTTCAATACGTATAACGGGCTCTTAAATCAGATCTTAAAATCGGTCGGACTGCCATCCGTTGAGTGGTTGGGGACAGAGCATGCGTTGCTCACGACCATCCTTATTGCCTTCTGGGGCGGGCTCGGGAATTACATGCTGTTATTTATCGCTGGTTTGCAGGGGATTCCCAAGGATGTCTATGAGAGCGCAGCAATCGATGGCGCGAATGGCTTGCAGAAGCTGGTTTATATTACGATTCCCATGCTCGGCCCTGTGCTAAATATCATTATGATGATTGCTATTATCAGCGCTTTGGAAAGCTACGAGTCGATCATGGTGCTGACTGGCGGCGGACCTGCGGGGAAGACGGAAGTCATGTACTTATATTTGTTTAAGCTGCTGTTCCCTGTATCAACGGGTGAATCGATGACGCAGGAAATTGGGTATGGCTCGGCAGTTGCCTTTATTCTGGCTCTCGTCGTTGGCGCCATTACAGGACTCTATCTCTGGGTATCCAGGAAAATTAACAATATTTACTAACTAATCGTGACAGAACGGAGTTGATCCGGATGATTTCTCGTTTGATATCCAAAACTGCGATGTGGCTGTTCTTGCTCATCATCGCTGTGTTGATCCTATTCCCGGTCGTTATGGCCATTCTAGGCTCATTGAAAAGCAACCACGAGCTGAATGCCGGAACGTCGATCCTGCCTGCGAGCTGGCAGTTTGACAACTATGCGACGACTTGGGTGCAGGCTAAGTTTTCATCCTACGTTGTGAATAGCTTGATTTACAGCTTAGGGGGGACCGTCACCACGCTTATCGTCGTTTCGCTTGCTGCTTATGCGTTTGCCCGTAAAGAATTTCCTGGCAAGAAGCTGATGCTCGGTATTTACACCTCCATGATGTTCATCTCCCTGGGAGCTTTGACGCTTAAACCGCAGTTCGAGCTTATGGTCTCCCTTCATTTGCACAAATCTATTATCGGGATGATCATCATGATGACCGGTGCGGGCGGAAGCTCCTTCTTTATCATGTATGCCTTTATAAAAAGCATTTCAAAAGATCTGGATGAAGCGGCGATGATCGATGGGGCGAGCTTTGCCCATATTTATCGGAAAATCATTCTCCCGCTAACACTTCCAGCAATCGGCATTGTCGGCTTATTCTCCTTCCGCAGTGGGTGGAATTCGTATCTCGTTCCGCTGGTCTTTACCATGTCGCAACCGAAGCTGCAGCCGTTAACGGTCGGACTTGTGAACCTGCGCTACGGCATTGCGGGAGCGATGCAGAGCCACCTCATGCTGGCCGGCGCCTGTATTTCCATGATTCCCATGCTGATTATTTATGTGCTGGCGAATAAAACTTTCATGCAAATGAACGTTGGCGGACTAAAGGGCTAAGAGTTGGCCAGATTTACCAGGGATGTGAAGAAAGCGAGGAGTCTACTATTCGAGGGTGAAATTCGTTACAATGATCATAAGACATAGAAGGAACCGGGGGCAAAAATGAAGCTCATTTATCGCATATCGTTTCAGCAAAGAGTTTGGATCGGATTCATTTTTGTCGTCACCGTAGCGGTAGCCGCTACGGGTTTGCTGTCTTACCGTATCGCGGCGAATATCTCCGAGAGCAACGCCTATAAGCTGAGCCAGGATACCTTGAATAAGACGTCTCAAGCACTGGATGAGAAGTTGGGGAAGGTTCGCACCTCCATTTTTTCCATGATCATGAATCCCGATTACCAGAAAGCGGTGGGGTTTAACGCCAATTCAATACAGGATGCCAATTATTATACGTATTTATCGAGCATGCAGGACGTCTATGTTCAACTGCGAACAATCGAGCCTATGATCGTATCCGCGCTGGTGGCGACTCCGAACGGCAATTATTATCAAATTACGCAGGCCTTGAAGCCGAAGTACTCGTTCTATCAGTCTGACCTGTATCAGCGCATCATGGCACAAAAGGGGAAACATCGAGAGGTTTGGGTCGAAGGGCATGAGGACGCCATTTTTGAAGGTGGCAAACGATTTATCACCTTTGTGACAGAAGGTATTTTGAATGATGTGTCTCGCGAGGTTTTCGTGGTAGCGAACATCAAGGAAGATGAATTGAAGAGGTTCGTCTATACCAATTTAAATTGGCGTGACGGCAGCTATATGTTGGTGAATCAGCAAGGCTTGGATGTATTTCAGTCGGATGCGGATGCCAATTTTTCGCAGAAATTAAAAGCGGACCCCCATTTTATTCAGGCGCTTCAGCAACAGGACGGCTTTTTTGAGTATGAAGCGAATCGTCAACACTACATGATTAATTTTACTAAGCTTAAAGTTGCCGGCGATTGGACACTCTTCAGTATTCTCCCAAAATCGCAGCTTTTCGAACAACTGGAAAGCCTGAAATGGACGATCATGACGATTATTATCTCCTGCCTGCTGATCGGATTTATTTTTGCAAGGTTCATGACCAGGTTCCTAATGAAGCCTCTTTTGAATTTGCAGCATGTCATGCTAAAGGTGGAAAATAATGATTGGAGCGTCCGGTTTCAAAGTGATTATGTGGATGAAATTACACAGGTCGGCTTTCGCTTCAATCGGATGCTGGATGAAATCAACCGCTTGTTTCAGGAGGTTTCCGTTGCCGAAAAAGAGAAGCATATTTCTGAAATGAAAGCCCTGCAGGCGCAAATCGCTCCTCATTTTTTATACAACACATTAAATACGATTTATTGGAAAAGTCAGCTTGAGCAATCTGAGGCTGTTCAAAAAATGGTGCTGGACTTGTCTAAGTTATTTCAACTCGGACTGAATAAAGGGGGGGAACTTACGACGTTAAAGAACGAGCTGCAGCATATGGAGCACTATTTACTGATCCAGCAGGAGTGCTATGAGAACTTATTCGATTATTTTATTGAGCTCGATGAGGGCATCGACGTTCAGCAATCGATTGTAAAAATCATTATTCAGCCATTGGTTGAAAATGCGATATTACATGGATTTAAAAATCGCCATGTAGGCGGAGAGATCAAAATTGCGATCAAGCAATCCGAACGTTATTTAATTCTGACCGTTGAGGATAACGGCGAGGGGATGGTTGTCGGTGCATCGGGTGTCCAACGGGAGCAAAGTGCAAATTCGTCGGGCTATGCGCTCTTTAATATTCAGCGAAGATTGGAACTTCATTATGGTAGTGAGGCTACAGTGAAAGTGGAGAGCGAGATCGGGGCGTTTACAAGAATTACGCTTATGATTCCTCGCATCGGAGGAAATTTGGATGAAATTTGAACGGCGTCTTCATCTATGTAGATTTAATCCATCCCCAACTATAAAGCCGGGAATCCTTAGTAAATAAGGGTTTCTAGCTTATTTTTTTTATCACTAGTAAAATTTCAATACATAAGTTTATAATAGCCTCAATTTATTTTGGAATCGATAGGATTGCAGGAATCGGTAATAAAATGTCAAGGGGGACTACTATGAATCTAACGAGACATCCGTGGAAAAAAATACGCTAAGAAGACTGATTCTCTCGTTTATTTGCATTCTTCTACCGCTCTATATCCTCAGCATGATCATTTACAATTGGGGGATCCGTACGTTACAAGACGAAATATCCAAATCCATGATCTTGCAAGTATCCCAATATTTTAGCGGGTTGGAGGAGGAGTTCAGACGAATTCAAACGTTGCAGTACGATGTCTTAAGCGACGACAATTTAAACGCGCTCGGAGCTATTCCTGATTCATTGAATGATATCGAGAAAATGCAAAGCATTCTAAAACTCCAGCAGCGGCTCAATGCCATTCGAAACAGCTCTACGTACATTAAGGATGTGTGCGCTTACATACTGTCCGGCGACATAAACATAGGTGCTTTGAGATCCCCATAAATTGGGGATTTTTTATTTGAAAGCGCATATGTTTGTGTCGCGAAGCCACGACACAAACATATGCGCATAATCACGGGTTCATTGGGAGCAGTTGTTAATGATTTATATTTTTAGTCTGTTCGCTCCGCTAACGGGCAGCATAGTTCAATAAAGTGGTTTTATATTCTCGAAAATAGGACAAAACTTGAAGTAGTTCATGTATCAGAAGGAGAAAGTAAAAAAAGATGGATTTCAAAGTAGGAGAATCATTAACATTCGAAAGCATTAGAGTAAAAGTAGTTGAAATCAAAGATAAATCAATTGTTTTTGAGGTCTTATCTACAGGCAATGAGGAAGATGAAGGTGACTTAATGGAAGTTCCAATGTCGTATATAGAAGAGAACAAACACAAAGTAATAAGATGAGGTACCTTGTTAAACTGCACTTATTTCACATTTTCTTTGAGTGGTAATAATAACAAGAAAAGTAAATTCGGGGTGAAGAATTTATGCAATTTATCAATGAATATGTAAAATTGAGGATACCTTTGCGCCAAGGAAGCGGATCGAGGAACTTGAAGCATAGGTGTACGTTCACGAACCAAACTAAACGCAATTATAACAAAAGATGTTACCTTATATTTTTTGTGTCATTATTTTGGAATCGAATAACTAACCAATGTAAGAAAACTTAACATTAAATTAATGCAATAGTCTGATTATTCTGATATAATGATAGTAATATAAACAATAGATTAGGGTGATTCCTTTTGTACTATTGTATATCCTGTGAAGAAACTCATAAATTGTCGGACTGTAATGGGGAAGTTTTCAAAACTGGTTTTATGTTCTTCGGAGGTAAGAAAATTCCATTAGGATACTGCTGTTCATCAAAGCAAACAGCCATCATAGTTGTTGAAGAAGCTAAAATAGAAATAGATACCAATATTGCTATTTGATAATAAATAAGTTAATAGTCAGCTGATCCACAGACGTTTGAAGAAAATAACTAGAACTTCAAACTATTTTAAGAGAGCACATGGCTTGTGTGTAACAATATATAAAACACTTCACCGTACTGTACGGTGAACATAAATAGGTTACAATAAAGCCCTTGGTACTCAGGGCTTTATTTTGTTTGCAACCACTTTTGCTTCACAAAAGGGGAATGCAAACCGGTTTTGCTTCCATGCCTGAAAGGTGAAGGGCTTGCTCTTTGGAAAACTTTTGGATGAAAATGGACTATACCTTTAAGATTTTGCCAATCTTAGCAAACCCTCATTATCGATTTTCTTGTAATTAGTTCAAGAGTAAGATTTACTACTCTTGTAGATCCATTGTGGAGTCCTTTGACCTATTGATGGGGATGACGCAATGTATTCTCGAAAGGATGGATAGGCCCTATTGGATTCACACTGGTAAGTAATACAAAAAAACTACCCGAAGGTAGGTAACTCTACAATTTCTTAAAGTTAAGAACAAGTCCACCAGTGCCTTCTAGACTCACAACCCATTTTAATGCGTTGCCTGATCCTATTTTTGCACTTACAGATACTTGAAGATTGTTTAATTCAAAGTTGGTAAACTTGGCTGCGATTTTTTCAACGATTTCTTGAGTAAAGGGAACAAGTTCTTCATTGGTGTCGTCTTCTGTTAAGTCGTCGAGTGTATTAAAGGATTTTTCAACAGATTCTTTTTTGACTGGAATATAGAGCTGGATGTCATCTGGCATAATATCATCATCTCCCTATAATTAATAGGAAAATTATACCATTATGTAGTTTTGAAGTCAGTAATTAAATGTAATTCTTGCATGAACGGAGCCTAGAAATAGGCTCTTTTTGAGCAAAAAAAGGAGATTCAAGAGGGCAGAATACTTATAACGAAAAAATACTACCTACGTGTTTGATTTGAGGGTTAAAATTGTCTGAACACATAAAATTATTGGAGGCACATATGCGAGATATAGATTACAGCAATTATTTCTGGCAGGATGAAGCAATAAGATTGCGTGCAATACAACCAGAAGATTGGGAGAATCACTATATCAACCGTTTTGATACTCCTGCACGGCGCCTTTTAGAGTGTGCGGTTGAATTGCCTCCTACAGTTACAGAGGCAAAATCATTTGCAGAATCATTTTCTGACTTCTCATCGAATCGTCTTATGTTTACTATCGAAAACTTGAACGGTGAAAATGTCGGCGGGATCAACCTAAACAGCATCGACGAAAAAAACGGAACGTTTAGCATCGGTATTCAAATTGACAGAGACCACCGCGGCAAGGGTTACGGCACAAGGGCAGTAAACATACTTTTAAAGTACGCTTTCTTTGAACGTAGACTAAATAAGTTCAATGATTACGTACTTGAAGGAAACGAAGCATCCACTGCAATGATGAGAAAGGTCGGATGCGTTCAAGAGGGGGTTCGTCGCCAGGTATTCTATACTAATGGACGATATTTTGATTCCATTTTGTTTGGGCTAACCAAGGATGAATATGTTGAGCATCTCTCAAAGATCAACTAACGGAGAAACTATAGCTCAATCACAACACGACGGCAGCCGGCACTGATATGCCGTTGTTCGTTGAACTAAAGGGCAGGAATATGTCTGTTGTAGATTACAAACATATTAAGGATTATGAGTTGCCTCCACATTATAAGCACATAATCATTGGACTTAACTAACGCAGAAAGATAGTGGAGAAGCTCATTCAAAGAGGCTTCTCCTTTGTTTGTTGAATTAATGGGAGTTTACTCCAACGCTTTAGTATTTTAGAATTAGATTGAAATAGGTCAAGAAAGGGGTAGAGCCTTGTACCGAGTTGATGTTGCATATGCTTTGATTACAAATGAAGAGAAAGATAAAGTTTTAATTGTTAGAAATATACATACTTCGAGTTGGTCGTTACCAGGTGGATCTGTAGAGATTGAAGAATCGTGGTCTTCAGCAGCTGTTAGGGAAACCAAAGAAGAAACAGGTTTTGAAGTTGAATTATTGGGTATTTGTGCAGTAAACGAATGCTTTTTTGAAGAAAAAAATGAACACGTAGTATTTGTAACATTTAAAGCAAAGACAGTAAAAACAGATATTATGATTACACGACCTCATGAAATAGCTGAAGTAATGTGGGTAGATCTTGATGAGGCTAATCATAAAATGCCTTACTATAAATGTGGATTAAAGAAACTGATTGAATCAGATGTAATTCCTTATGATTTTCAAGGCAAACAAACCTTACGAACATACAACTCGTTAAGCTAACGAAAAACGATAGCTTAATAACAAGATCTAGCAGGCTACCGGTGATGAATTCGGTGGCCTATTCCGCTCCCTCAGAGAATAGTTTAATCAATTATTGGGTACTCTTTAGGGTAAAAAACTTCAAATATCAGGTGTAATCAGAGAATAAGTTTTTAATAATTTTGAAGGAGAGTTTGATTTAGATGAACAACCTTAAGTTTTTTGTTTATCAAGTTTTACTTTCATTTCTCGGTATTTCAGTTGATATTCTGTTTAGAGAATTTATATATGATTCGTCCTTTTTTAATAATAGATATATTCCAGCACTAATTGAGACATTAATAAATGGTGTCTTACTATATTTTACGTTTAAATTATATTCTTCTTTAAAAACAACTAAATTACGATACAAGATTTTAATACATATTGCTGCTTTTATTTTAGGAGCAATATTGGTGGGGTTAACGGGGAGTTTTGTGGACATGTAAAGGTGGGTGTTTTTATTTCGTTGAACTAACGGAAACTATAGTTGAATAAACATCAATGGACGAAGCTGCCGGCACGATCGGCAGCTTCGTTACGTTAACGGGCAGATTAATTCAAATAAATCATTTTCCTTAAAGTGGGAAAATGTTAAGCTCAAGGAAAGAAATTGTGGGGAGACATTGAATTTATGAATATTAATGAAATCAGAGATTTAGTCAAAAGAAGATACCCCCTCTGGAATATATACTTAAGCCAATCTGGAGTGGCAATCTGGATAAATATGAATGATGGGTACAATTCATTTATATTACAAGTAACCCCAAAAGATGGGGTAGGAATATCAAAATGGAAGGAATCAGAGGGCTTAGACTTCAGTGGTCACGATGAATCATTTAACAGTCTAAATGAAGCATTGGATTATATGGATTCAAAGATATCTCAGAAATGAGGATGTAGACCAGCATTGAGCTAATGGTGAACGATAGCTGAATAGAGACACCGCGGCAGCCGGCAATCGGCTGCCGTTTTCCGTTGAAATAACGGGCATTTTTACGCAATAGTTCAAAATTATATACGTAACTTTATTGGTTCTGTACGTCTATATATGTATAATAATGGAAGTTACCTCGGTTCTAAATTTATAATTGGAAGGGAATGGAAAAATGATAAAAAGTAAACTCTTATCTTTACTCATTATATTGGTGCTTTCAGGTTGTCAAAATGATGAAATATCTGTTGCTCAGTTAGATAATATTAAATTAGAAATAGTTAATAAAACAAATCAGCCAGAAGGCGTTAGTTATTCCATAAAGCTAACAAATGAATCAGGACACGTAATTAAACAAAATAACATATATTTGAGTTTCCCTTTAAAGACTCAGGATAATGGAATATTAGGAAATACATTTAAAATTGAAGCAACTGGAAACAAGCTAAACATAAAGGACAATGAGGAATTAATAGTTAATGTTTTTGCTCTAAAAAAAGGGTATGAAGGCAATAGTAATTTGGATTTAGATCACCCTTATGTGGAAATTAAAGGATATATTGATGAAATGAAAGGTGAGAATATGTTTCATACTGGACATGGTACTTAAACAAAGGGTTCATTGAACTAACGACGGCAACTGTCACACAATCGGCAGCCGATGTCCTTTGATACTCCTGTTTATTTCTAAAGGAAGTGAAAAATGAAACTGCCTTATAAAGTTGGATATTTACTAACAGTATTCTGGTTTTTCTTGGTTGCTTACGGATTTAATAAATTTGATTCAGATAATGAAAGTAAAAAGGTTGAATTTGTTTTGTTTTCTGCTTTTGCTGGGCTAATTTTATTCCCAATTTATTTCATTATCGTTTATTTATATTACCGTTTATTCAAGCGAACACCATGAATCAAGAATGCTCAAGTCGTTCAACTAACGAAGAACGATAGCTCAATAAAACAGTGGTAGTCTAGGACTTTATTTTCTCGTCCAAGGCTGCCGCTGTTTCTTTTATTGGGGTCAGTCTAAAACTTATTTTACGAAGGCTGCCGATTTTGTAATTCTAAAACCCGCGTGGGATCAGCAACTCCAGTCTAAAACTTTATTTTCAACGAACAGCAAGACAGTTTAGGATGAGAGGGCTGGCAAGTAGCTCTCTTTTCTATTGTGTGCATAGATAGGTAAATTATGGTAATAATGACCTTTGTGTAAATTTGATATGACAAGGGGAACTTCTATGCACTTTGTAATAGGTTTCATCATCATTGGGGCAGCTTATCGGTGGGGGGATTGGCGGAACTGGAAGAAGTATCATTCGACCATGATGTACTTTGCGCTGGGGAACTTACTGTACCACTATCTCTGTGCCAACCATCTGTTATGGCAGTTAATGCCTGACTTTTCCCTTAGTCATAGTATAACCGAAATGATCTATACCTTTATTGTTTTCCCGGCTACAGCGCTGCTATTCCTAACGACTATCCAGAGGGTCGGATGAAGGTCGTCTTTCACTATATCCAATGGGTACTCATTTACGGCGGTACAGAATACGTTTTGCATATGTTCGGGCGAATTCAGTATCAATATGGCTGGGGGTTTTGGTGGTCCTTGTTATTTGACTGCACGATGTTTCCTATGTTGAGACTTTTCTCGGTGAAGCCCCTGCTGGCGTATTTAGCTTCAGCTGTGCTTACGGTCTTCTGGGTGGTGCTGTTCAAGGTTCCGGTGAATGTGCCAATTGAGCTTAGGGGATCGTAGCGCCCTATAGCTGATCTAGATGCAAAAAGTGCATGTCATTTTTAAGGAATTGATGGCAGAAGGCAGTTGTTCTGCACAACATGCAGGTCATTTGAGCGATATGGCTTGGAATCGGGGTGAAATGAGGTAATTACCTGTAGGAAATGCAGGTTGTGATTTATGCGAAGGATGTCCTGGTCTAATGACTAGGCTTTTTTTCTATTTGATATCCAATTCCTTTGTCAAATTAGGTGACATTTAATAACTTTCCACCTCAAAACTGAACCCTTAATACACTACCCTTATGGTTATGGAGTCGTGTTGTTTTTCCTCCGCTACAATTAACGATTGTCACTAAGCTCCCTCAGAGAATAAGGTTTTTCTCACGAATTCTCGCTCATTCGCAGGATTTCAATATGCATGTTAAATAGGAGTTCAGGTGTTTGGGTAGTGTGTGGCAGGCAGTTCCGTTAGAGAGCATGCGGGAACAGAAGGTGCTGATTATTTTTACAACATCTTCCATGAAAAAGTTATACTGCACGCTTCTCTCCACAAGGTCCTTGGGGATTCACTCTCCCAAATCTCGACGGGTCTATGCCCTCACATTCCTTCGTCCTATCTTCCCAAGGTGTGGAGTCCGATCAACGTTAACGGAACGGGTCTATGCCCTAAAGCTGAAAAATCTCGGTACTCGGTGCTTTCTTTGTTAGATCCTGCGAATGAGCCAATCTACGTGTCAGGGTTACGATTCGCTTTTTATGCTGCTAATGGTAGCTGGGCCTTATCCATGGAGAATGATTGTCCTTCTCTTGCCATGGCTACAAGCATACGGGCTAGTTTCCCAATCAGCTTCATCATGGACTGCATTTTCGTCATTCGTTTCACTTCGGTATTATGCGCATGCAAGGCTTGGAACGCTTCATTGAAAGATAACAGGTGAAACACAGTGAAGTAGAGATGCTTGCGCAGTAGTGAGTTGCCTCGTTTGGTGAGCTTGATTTGCCCCTTATACTTGCCTGAACTTCGTTCTGCTAAGTTCAATCCTGCCTTGCGCAATAATTGATTTCCGCGAGACAGCTTACGTAAATCCCCGCCAAATGCCAATATGGCATCCGTTGCAGGAACGGAAGCACCGACTGATCGAACGAGATCTGAACAAGGAATTTCAGGCAGTACCTTTTCAATCATCTCGTCCGCTTCATCAATGATTCGGCAGATTCTTTCATACTCTTCGATGAGGTGCCTCAGCTCCCATTTGTCTTCTTCAAGGGCAGTAGTGTCTCCCACGCTATGTCTAGCGAGTGATTGAAGTTCCATCGCCTTGTTCTTACCTCGCACCCCGCCAGGTCTGGCCATATACTCACCCCAGATCTGTACCATTTGCTCCGGAGTTAGCTGCAATAGGTCAGAAGGGGCTGGGAACCGGCGCAAAGTGGCCAAGGAACGATCGCTAAAAATATCATCAAATGCTTGTCTGTATTCTGGAAACCGGATATCGAGCCAGCGGTGGATTCTATTCTTAATCCGTCCTGATTTAACAACCCAGTGCTCTCTGTTTGTAACCATAACCCGTAAGCGGCGGAATGCTTCATCCTTTGGAGAGAAGGGCGTGTAGAACCCACGACTCACCGCATCGGCGATGACCAGAGCATCTTTTGGGTCGTTCTTGGAAGGTGAGTTATCTCTGTTTTCCTTATTGCGTTTGGTTGTCATTGGATTGACAAGAGCCACATCAATTCCTTGACCCACCAACCAGTTGGCAATATTGAACCAGTAGTGACCGGTGCTCTCCATTCCTACAACGAGGTCATTCATGCCGTGCATCTTCTGTATTTCCGAATACTGTGTTCTAAATGCTCAAAGCCAGCTAGGTCATTCGAAAATAGAATAGGCCGCTTAGTGAGGACAATACCTCGAAAATTAATGGCTTGTGCAGCGTGCTTCTCCTTGGCAATGTCGATGCCTATGACCAGAGTGGTAGTGGAGATTCGTTCTACGCGTTGATTTTGAGACTTAATTGGATTAGACTTCATGATAACGCCTCCTAAGGTGAGTTCTGAGGGCTGCAACCCAGTACATACTCATCCTAGCGAGGCGTCCTTTTTTCTGCAAGTTCAATCTACTAACACCTACAGGAATGTTAACGGGCAGTAGAACGTGGACACTATTATTTTGCGCAACTGCTGCAACATAAATTAATTTTACTTAAAAAAGGGATCATTTCGATTAAGGATGATATATTTTATCTATTTTTTAACATTATGCTCAAGTGAACCATGGATGTTAAAATAATGGTGCTTCTCGTAACTCTATGCAACCTAAGAAAGGGATTCTTAAATGAAAAAAAGTTTTAAGAGAATTACTACTACCATATTATCAGCAGCTTTACTTGGAGTTACCATCAACCAAGCAGAAGCAGTCTCTATTTCTTTTAACGATGTGTCACCTAGTTTCTGGGGTTATTCTAACATTCAATGGGCTATCGAAAATAAGATTGTAGATGGATATCCAGATTACTCTTTTAAGCCTAATCAAAAAGTTGAACAAGCAGAATTTATAGCTATGCTAATCCGTGCATACCAACCAAGTGAGTATGATCCTAAATCAGAAACGGGAAAATGGTCAGCACCATATATGAGATATGCCAATAAAATGGGATGGAAAGTTGTAACTCCTTCATCTTTAGGTGGTTATAGTCCTGTATATTTAAATAGGGGTATGGTGGCACAATATCTTGCAAACGCTACAGGTAAAAATTACAGTACAGATGATTCCATACAATACTTGCTTGATCTTGGACTATCAGAAGGCAAGACAGATAAGAGCATAAACGGATTCCAAAAAGGTGATGAGGTAACACGAACAGAAGCACTTACCTTTATTGAACGATTGAAAAAGCAAGTGAACACACTTCAATCAAGTCCTTTGATCGAAGAAAAATATGAATCGATGCGTATTCGGGTAATGGACAAAAAGCTGCAAACAGACAGCCCACCTGTTATCGTGGAGGGCACGGTGTTGGTTCCTCTTAGTTCCATCTCAGAGTCACTCGGTGCGTCAGTGGAGTGGAATCAACAAAACAATAACGTGATCATTACAAAATGGTCAAAGAAAATTTCGCTGACTGTCGGAGAAATATCAGCACGGGTTGAGAATAACGCGGCTAATGAATCATACGACTATTGGCTTAATATTCCGATTAGTATTATTAATAGTCGAGTATATGTACCTTTGCGGTTCATTTCTGAGCAGCTCGGATATAAGGTGGACTACGATAACAATACCATCTCGATCCTGTCGCCGTATGCAGGTCGGTACACGGAGAATTATTTCGCTCAGATCCTCTCAGGTGATTTGGAGAGAAGCAGAGGCATCTTAGTAGGCAATATGGGCGCATATGGTTTAAGCAATTATGAGCACCCTCCGTTGAAAACTATTCAACCTGCTTCCAAAGTGGCGTACCTGTTTCCAGAGGGAGAGGCGCTGCGGTTTTTCATGATTGAAAACAATGAAACCATAACCTTCTTTGAATATAAGGATGATTTTTTCGTTGCCACTTGGCAGGCTCATGTCGAACAGGTTGAAGGCAACGCCATTGAACAACTATTTGCGGACAAGCTTAAGGATCATACAGGATCGACACCAAAAATCAATAAGCCCTTCCTTTATTACTACGTTGAACCTTACGGGAAAACGATCCATAGATCAGGCCGAATTGATATCAATGGCAAGTATACAGAAACTGGATACAGAAATGTGCGCGAAGATGCGATGCAGTCTTTTGGAACGATTTCGCTCGTGCTTCCAAATGAGGTTCGAAATGAATTTGTAATTTCCACGGATTGATATTAATAGGTGGCATGAACGAGTTTCATTTTAACGAAAAAAGATAGATGAATAAGAATACCACAACAGGTTACCGCTGAACTTAATTTAGGTAGCCTGTTCCGCTAACGCAGAACGATAGCGCAACAACTCGCCATGCAGCATCTGCTTCTGGTTTCGTTAAAGTAACGGGTATCATGTGGAAACAATTCAAATTTTGTTTCGTCTTGATCAAAAGAAAGAGAAAAAGTCAACGGAGTTGAAAAGCGTGAATGCATATATGATGACTGATATAACTAATTTAATGCTTATCCATATAAAACGTGGAATGCGTATAATATTACTTTTTCTGCTGTTAGGTTGAAACACTGCTGAACCCGTTTATGCGACAAGTTGGGCCGATTTACCTGCCGATGATGTTATCTCAAAGGCGTCTATCGTGGTGGAAGGCACGTACGATTTTTCCAAGAGACGCGGCGAACCTAAGATGATGTGGGTAGGTTACGACTTCAAAGTGAGCAAAGTCTACCGAGGGGACGTTGCGACTAGTTTGGTGGCAGGGATTGACGGCTTCGATACCGGGTGGGCGGATGAGTATCAACGGGAAAACGGAAAATTTCTGTTGTTACTGGAGAAAGCGGAGCAAGTACGTTACCCGACGCCTATCGCTGGGCCGAACGGGATGGTCCGAATCAAAGACGGAAAAGTACAGCATCATGATGAAAAAGAGCGTGAGGCTTTCCAGGCGTTTATCGACTCTACGGTGCATAAAATGCCTAAGCAATCCACTGGGGTGACTAGGGATGCCGGATATCTGTGGTGGATCGCTGCGCCGCTCGTGCTGATTGTACTTCTTTTCTTTCTTATCTACCGTTTCAGGCGTACCCGAAGTTGAGCTAACGAGGAACGATAGTTCAATTAACCGCCTTTTTTTCAAGAGGCGGTTTTTTTGTTGAAAACCAAATTTATAGAATAACAAAACCTTGAATTTAAAGGTAGGTCTCGATCTGCTAAACAATAAATTCCTCGAAAACAGGCAAAGAATAAAAAACGCCTCAAGGCGGCGAAGAATACTTACATCAGTTCGCTCGACGATGGTTATGTTTAGCTTTAATGATGCGGTAACAGAGCTTTAAAGGATTCGGAACGGAAAGTACTTTTTCTAAAAGATAGGAGAACGCTGAACGATTTCCTCGTTTCGTGTTGCATTCAATGCAAGAAGCGAGTAAATTTTGGGGAAGATCTGAGCCTCCTTTGCTTGAAGGGACAATATGATCTACAGTCGTTGAGGACGTCCACACCACAAACAAGTGTAATGATCCCGTTTTAATGCAGCTTTTCTATACTCTCGAAATGAGAATGGGTTGTAAAGTAATTGGATTGTCTGCTCGTCGATCCAGACGGCACGGGCTCGATTAACTTCCCTCCAAGCCCGGTGAAGTAAACATGGGGTTAGTTTTTGGCCATCCACATTGAGCACTCTTATCATAGTTAATCGCCTCCTAAGGCTAAAGTTAGTATAACCACACACAATTTGATTATTTGATACGTAGATATGTATGTTGAAGACGAGAGGAGTATCGGATATCTTTAATACCTTAACAGTTCGATAACGTCGAACAAGCCTTGTATGGGAAAGCATCCCTGCAAGGCTTTTTTTGATTTTGGCTCTGTTGAAACTCGATGTTGATTTTATCATTAAGCTAAAGGGCAGTTTTGTGGAGTACTGAATAAGGTTTGCAAATAAGTCCGTTGGTAAAAGTAACTTAGAACTAGTCCACTCCGTCTAATCTATAAGAGCTGTTTTTACGGGAGGTAAATTATGAAAGCGCGACGTCTTCTCTTATTTTGTTTGTTGTTATTAGTTTTATATTTCATCCCTTCTGTTATGGGGGGGTATTCTTATACGGAACAGAATGCCATCCGCAGTTCTACCCCTTACAAAGATGGGGAGGCAGTTTACGAAAAACAATTTGGAAACAAAAAAATTGTGATATTGGATACGGGAAATGCACACTATGTCACTTTAGTATCTAAGGCTTGGGGTGTCCTTTATCGGGTGAATCAGACTAGTTCAATTAACGCACGTGATCCTCAAGACAAAATTAACATCACATGGTCTGCCCATTTAACGAAAGATAAACGTTATGACACCATATTGGCGGCTGAGGTTGCTGATCAACGCATCAAGAAAGTGATTGTAACTAATGAAGGATCCAATAATAATCTTTCGTCGTTAGACGAATTGAAGAAACAATCAACAGTTTACGTAGAGATGGATGTAATAAATGGATACGCTGTACATTACATTAATTTGCCTACCTCAGATGCTGGAAATTTTGTTTTTCGAGGTTTAGACGAACAAGGAAATATTTTGGCAAAAGGGTTTTGACGAAAATGACTGGGAAAAGTGACTTACTAAACTAACGGATAACGATAGCACAAAAATAAAACAGGCTGCCTGCATACTGGGTAGCCTGTTCAAAAAATGGGCAGGATTACATAATAATTGGCATTAAAGGAAAACTAAGTATGGGTGAATATAATGAAAACAAAACTTATACTGATTTTAGTTCTTTTCTTTGGAGTTTCAATCCCTTCGGCGATTGCAAAATCAAATTATCCAAAGATAGATTTTCGTACACTAACCAAAATTAAGAACAAGGCGAGTTTTAAAATGTTCGTCCCACATGAATTACCACCAAAGTGGACTCTAGAAGTCAAAATTCCTTATCCGTTGGATATCACAAAACCAATAAACGATATCAGACTACATTATTTTAGTCAAGATGATGAGTATATGGTAGGTATCCAACAGTTTAAAGCAACAAGAAATACCATTCTTGAGAAAGAATCAGTGAGTCCTGATTACATTGTAGAAAAGATTTTTGTCAATAATCATGAGGGGCGATTTAGTCCATGGTGGAAAACTAGAGGAGAGAATGGTGGGTACTTATCTTGGGTGCAAGACGGTACTTATATCACGATGGATAGCTTTTATTTAACAAAAGATGAAATGATGAAATTAGCTAAATTAATGGAGTGAGATTGCAACTGACTTTTCCATGTGAGTCAATGTTAATTGTTACGCTAACGAAAAGAGCAGTTCTATAAAGAAACCACTCCAATGTTAGGAGTGGTTTTGTCTTATATGGAATCATATATTTTATGGTTAAATGATTCTTTGTGTTTAGATACAACTACGGTGAACCGTACCATAGACGACAGGTCAGGTCATTAAGCTAACGGAGAACGATAGTGAATAACACACATGGATGAGCAGGCGCTACGTAGCCTGCTCTTTTTATTAAACTAATGGGCAGGATATTGGAATATTTTGCATATATAGATGCTAATAAAGGAGTGTTATAATTTCGTATTAAGCAGTGTAGCACTACACTAGAGGAGCTTATACATGACAGATTTTATAAAAAAAGTTAAAGTTAGACCGAAATGGATAATCATTGTACTCATTGTTGCTTTTACGTGGAGTCTGAGAATAAATTGGCTTAACCATCAAACCTTAGTCAAACATACGGAGTTAGTTTTAGAAAGATATTCCTTTTCTTTGGTCACCACTCAACAAGCTTTGAATGCAAGTGTTCATGGAGATCCCAAAACAAGTGACCAGTATCTGAATGTGGCTAGGGAAAATTTAGCAATAGCAATTGACACGGCAGTATTATTGGGAAAAATTGATTATAAATATCATCTTGATAACCAAGGAGATATCTATCAAACAGTACCTTATGAAATGCGCTGGTTGTTGAATGACGCCCTTAATTCAAAGGATAAGGAGAAATCCCTTCAAATCGTTAATGAAGCTTTTGTCATCTTTTCAAAAAAATTTGATAGCATGACATTGAAAGACCCCAACTCATTTCGTAGTCAATACCTTAACACACGGTCTCAGTGGCAGAGTTTGAACCTTAAAGAAGCAGGTTTTACTTTGCCTTTCTTCTAGAATTTGATAGTTTATCGAAAGTACGGACGGTATTAAAACCATGGACTTCGTTCAACTAACGGAAACGATAGTTGAGGAGCTTGCTTTTGAAGCAGCTCCTTTTTGAATTTCGTTGAATTAACGAGCGATTAACCGGCAATGTTTATGATACAATCTGACTATTAAGCATTTTCTAGGGGGTTCATTATGACCAACCGTTTTCAAGGTAGCCTTATTGGATTAGCAATTGGCGATGCCATCGGTACGACCGTCGAGTTTAAGGAACCCGGGACATTTTCGGAAGTCACAGAAATGATTGGCGGAGGTGTATTCGAACTACCGAAAGGTGGTTGGACCGACGACACTTCCATGGCCTTATGCTTGGCTGAAAGCCTGATATTAAAAATGGGGTTTGATCCGATGGATCAAATGGAGCGGTATTTGAAATGGTATCGTACCGGACATCTAAGTTCAACTGGAGAATGCTTTGACATTGGAAATGCTACCGCTGAGGCTCTTCGAAGGTTCGAACGTACAGGTGAACCATTTAGTGGGTCTGAAAACCGTTACTCAGCAGGCAATGGTTCGATCATGCGACTTGCTCCCGTTCCGTTATTTTTTTCTAATAGTCTTTATGAGGTTTCGAAATGGTCTGGTATCAGCTCTAGAACTACGCATTCAGCAAAAGAGTGTATTGATGCTTGTAGGCTGCTCGGTGTTATGATTGCTGCTGCGGCTAAAGGAATGAATAAAGATGAGTTGTTACATCCAGAGACATTCGATTTCTTATGGGCACAGGATCCACTAGTTGCTAATATTAATGAAGTCTATAAGGGGTCATACAAACGACTGCAACCTCCAGAGATTCAAGGCAGCGGATACGTTGTAAAATCGTTGGAGGCGGCGTTATGGGCATTTTATCATGGGAAAAGTTTCGAAGAAGGGGTACTATTAGCAGTTAACCTTGGTAACGACGCTGATACAACCGGTGCCGTATACGGTCAATTAGCTGGTGCATTATACGGTTTAGAATGTATACCAGAGCGTTGGGTGGATTCACTTATAATGAAAGAACTAATTCTTGATTATTCAACCCAGATCTACAAATTATTAAGCTAAAGGATAGTTGAGGGGGTATACTTTGCGGCAGCCCCTCTTTTGTTTATTAACGGGCAGGATAATACGGTAAGTTAGTGAATTTTTATTATGGAATAATCATTGCTGGAATTTCTCTAAAGAGTGGTGAATAAAGTCATGGATCTAAACAATTTCTTCTGTAAAATCTTTATTGATACTGATGTACAATACGAGTATTGGTTTTCTCTTTTCAAGGTATTATCTTGAGGTTGAACCGAATGAAAAATTTAATCCCCATAGTTATGTGGCGTCTATTTCTTTACTTCTTGAATGCCTTTGGACAAAAGGCTTTAAGGCAGTTGCGGCTTGTGACTTTGAAGAATTACTCCCACGAAAAGGCGGCTATAACTACAGGTAGAGATTGAACTAACGGAAACGATAGTAAAATAATGGGATCGCTGCCTACCGAGCAGCAGATCCCATTTTTTTTGCTCAAGTTACGGGCAATGAAGAACATTTGCTCATAGACATAAATGATATAATGAACCCAAAGAGGTTTGTTATAGGAGGTATAACGATGAATTGCCGTCTTGCGTTTTATAGTCCAGAATGGGAATCCAGAATTAGGAATTTTACGCTGGATGAAGCACAAAAAAGTTTTGTTGTCTTGCCTAGTGCAGTTATTGATTTGTCCATCCAAGATATAAATCGTTATCCTGTGGTTATTCTTTTTGAGGATGAACCTGTCGGATTTTTTGTTTTACACCATAGCGAAGAAATTCAAACTTTTACCGAGAATGTTAATGCAATTTTACTGAGGGCATTTTCTATCGACAGAAAACATCAAGGAAGAGGCTTTGCAGGATTATCATTGAATAGTTTACCTAAGTTTGTGGTAAATCATTTTCCTCACGTAGATGAGATAGTTCTGGCTGTTAATGAGAACAATTTACTAGCAAAACGGCTATATGAAAAATCAGGGTTTCTATACAAAGGGAACAGTAAAGTTGGTAGAAATGGCATTGAACTAATAATGCATTATTCACTTAATGGCTAATAAGCAAATTATTACGCTAACGAGCAGTATAACGCAACTATAATAAGAGTTATAGCGTCTATTTTAAACCTTTACGCAATATATTCATCTGATAGTAGCTAGCAGTTGGGGGAATCATGAAAAAATTAATCAGACCTTTTTTTATGCCTAAAAAACACAAAATAAATTTTTTGAATCTAAATAGTTTAGTTATACTAACCACCTTAATATTGTGGATTAAGAATAGTGTTATTTTTCAATTCGATGTTGGATTTCCAATATTCCCCTATATTTTTTTGAGCCTATTCTGTTTAGTTGTATCCTTTTTCGGTTTTCATGGATATTTGGTAACTTACTATTTTGGTATAGTTTGTTTCCTTTGGTATTTATATTATTTATGGGAAACAGACAGCATAGAAGCTTTTATCATGACGCTTTATCTGTACCCTGTTTTATTACCACCTTTCCCACTTTTTACAGTAATCCTTGCTATTTTTATTGATAACTTATTGAAATTTAAAAAATCAAAATAGAAAAATAGGATTTTTACAAGCGTCAATCTAATAAGACTTCGTTAAACTCCCTCGGGAGACGTTAGTTAAACGAAACTAAGAGAACGTGATGGAGGAGATCGGCGAATGAACAGTTTTACAGTACACGGTACGTTAGAAGATCGTAGCGTTTCCGTATCGTGGACAGAAGACGGCGAGCTCACTGGTGACGCCGAAGCGATCGAAGCGGTAGTACGGATTGCGGCATTTTACGCCGGCCAAACGATCGAGGTAACGCCGACTGGTCCATTTATTACCGGAGACCACTTAGCACAGAGTCACGGCGCGCTTTATCTGATAAATGAGACCCTCGACGAGATCGAGGAGATAACCGGTGATAACCCAGCGGATGATTGGGAACCGGGGCGTGTGTATTGATGAAATTCCATGTAGAGGGCACGTTCAAAAGGCGTGCATTGAGACTTAGCGATACTTATTTACAGTGTGTTCAACGAAAAAATGGGGGTTAAATTAGATCAACTTGATTGCTTAAAGCAGGCATTTAAAATAACTGAATACGGAAAATAAATGCAACAATCGATTAAGCTAACGGAGAACGATAGTTAAATACCAGAAAAGCTGACATGGACATAGGTAGGAGGAGAATATTTTGGATAAAAGAAAGGTAAGTTTGTTTGCCCTTACTATTATTATTGTCTTGCTAAATGTGCTTGCAAGTTTCCGATGGAATTATAACAATTTTGAAGGTGACATGAGATACAAAACTGATCGTTGGACCAATAAAGATTGGGTTGAATTCTACCCACCCCTTGCAATTGGATCAGCAATGGAATTTCCATTATTAAATTCGAAGTTTAATTCATTCCCACAATTAGAATCTCACGTAGAAAAAATTGCTATGTCTGGTTATTTGGTAAGTGAATGGCTTAAGAGAATGAAATTAACTTACTTGTATTATGGGATCAACTCATTTTTAATAATTATTACACTGATATTATTGGCAATGATCACAAGAACAAGAAAGAGTCTCACGAGGAAGAGTGCATTGAACTAACGGATAACAATAGTTTAATGTCACAAGGGCTGCCGCGTTGCAGCTCTTTGTTGCAATAACTAGCAGTTATCCTTAATGAATCCTACATAAAAATGGGTGCTGTTTATCTTTTGTCGAACTGCTTAAAGTGGGAGATATTTTCATTCCACTGCGTTTGTAGTTTATAAAGATCCTATAGGTGGTGAAATAAATGGGGATACATAAGGAACAGTTTGAAAACCTATCTGAACAACTTATTAAGGGGCTTCCTTTTATCGAACATTTCAATATTGACGAATATCGGCGCCCGTCGGATGAGGTTAGTTCATTTCTCATTACTGTTAAGAGAGATATGATTCAATCGGAGATAAATGCATATATCCTACTTTTGGAGAGACTTGAATATCATGAAGAGGAATGGAATTGGAGTGAAAAACTAGTTCTATCTTCCAGGGACGCAGTACTTAATAGAATTTTAAATCGTATAGATAAAGGTGTTTTTAGTAGCATTGACTCTCAGATGTTAGCTAAGAAGATTCTTGAAGTAGACATTGATATTGATGTTTATAGGGAATTAACCAATGAATCGAGTAATATTATTATTTTCGATGACTGGAACCTGCTCGAGATAATGGGTAGAAACGAGGATAATTATTTTTTATTTACTTGGTACACGACTGCTTAGAGTTAAACTAACGCAGAACGATAGCCTAATAATAAGACAGTCATCGACTTTTAAACAAAAGTCATTGACTGTCTTTTTTTTAGCATACTTTGGTATATCACTTCAGATAGCAGACTCTACAGTACTTTATAAATTTGATATAAATGATACTTCCTTTTCTCTGAGAGAAACATGATGTTAGAGAATAACATGACTAAACTAACGGGCAGTAATAATAAATTAAAGCTTGAATGGCAGGTTCATAACATTTAAAATTGAAATATCTTTCTTAATGAGGTGAAATGGATGTCATTCCTTATCGTTCGAAGTAATTAGTTTTCGGGCTGGAGAAAACGCGTGCCAGCTACCAAAGGGATTTTCTGCCCTTTTGGTCTCGTGAAACTAAGAACTTTGAATGGTGTCGGGCTGATATCTAAAATATTAAAGTCAAGGACACTCGGACTTCTGAATGACGGAACAGATGAATTTTCATTTGCTCTTATTCATGCACAGCCCCATAACCCCCTTGGCTTTTTATTATCTCATTTTAAAGGTGGAGAAAATATGAACAGGTCTGAGTACAAGGATTTTTACGACAAGGTTGGGCAATTGAACGGTTGGGACTTTAGTAAATTAAGAACTACTTCTGAAGGAGAACAATGGAATTTTCTTTATGAAGTTACTCAAAGATGTAAAAAGTCCGATTTATTACTTGATATTGGTACGGGCGGTGGGGAAGCTTTATTATCTATTGCCGATGCTGCATTAATTCTTGTTGGCATTGATCATTCAAAAGGAATGATAAAGTCCGCTACTGAAAACCTAAAAAAATCAAATAAAACAAATATTCGCTTCTTACAAATGGAAGCTGAAAATATTACGTTTTCTGAGTTCTTTTTTATTGTGGTGTCCTGTCGTCAATTTTGTGAATATTATTATGCAGATACACACTTTAGCTTCAGTATCTACTGGAATCCCGATCCAATCTTTGTTAATTCAGCAAATATTGTTCATACTGATGGGACATACACGTATTGCACAGGCTGCGGCACTTATCCTGTATATGATCAATGGGAACAAGAACGCCTTTGGATTGGTACTAACAAAAACCCTACATCATTATTATATACAACAGTGTATGATAGCAGTGCTCACAATGGGCATTTACATACAAACAGTAACTCTTCATTACTAGAGGATTATTATCCGAATGCCAAAGTAACTTTAGGTGACAATTACGTAATTGGTTACTTTGAACTTAAAAATTATGATAAAACTTTGCCTAGCGGCCCACTTAAGGAACATCTTTTCCCAAAACGGTATAGACAAAATTTTAATTAATGGTAGGTGAATATTATGAAAAGAAACACTAAATTTTTAAGTATCCTTACAGTAATTATTTTTTTATTAATAGGTACTAATGTATTTGCTCATGACTCCACCAATCAGAATAATTCTCAAGACAAAAAAAGCACTCCTCTTGAGGCAGGTACACCATCACAATTAGTGAAAACTGAGAAGTATATGAAACATATTTTATTTTCTGAGAATGTTCTTGATCCAGAAGGAAGGTTAGTTGAATCGAATTATGAAGTATGGTTTAATTCAAATGGTGAGTACCGAATGAACACATTGACTGGACCATTCTCTGGTGACTATGAGGTGTGGGATGGACTTAACTTATATCAATATACAAAAGTAACAAATGACTTAATGGTAAGAGAATTTAAAAATGAAGGAACTGATGTAGTGGTTCCCCACAAATTGTTTAGTTCCTATACTACTGAAAAAATAAAGCAAGAAGTTAATGATAACAAGTTGAAAAAAAGAACTGAAGTAAAGTACGAAAAAATAGATGGAAAAAACAGCACTCAAGTCATTTTTGACAAAAAACACTCAATTATTATGGAGTCTAGTTTCACATATGACGGGAAATTGTTGCATTCACTTAAAATTACATTATACGAAGAAATAAAAAACTTTAATATAAATCTTTTAGTAGTAGAACCAAATGATGCTCATATCATAAATATGAATTAGCGAAAAAATGAAGTTGAGGATTTCTCAACTTCATTTTTATTAGAAATGAAGGGTAGTGGATTATGAATAAATTAAAGTATATAACGTTTGTTTTACTTCTATGCTTATGTGCTTGTAATACTTCGATTAATTCAAACGTCATTACAGATACAATCTCAACTCAAAAACCTCAGACTCAGTACAATGTAATCAAATTGCCAGATAAACATATGATTTTTGAGTATTTAGAGGATGCAATGAATAGAGACACTACTTTTCCAAGGAAACTAGTCGTTAGTCAATCGTACTATGAGAAAAGCGCGATAAATAGGGGAGATATCATCTATATGGAATTTTCGGATAGTTTTATCAAAGAGCATTTTTCTATAACAGACCAAGAGCAAATCCAATTATATCAAAGAAAAGTTTCGAGGGTGATCGGGTTGCCCGGAGAAGTAATTCATATAAGTAAAGGACAAATTTATATAAACAATAAAAAACTAGATACTTTTTATGGGCATCAAACTTTCCATAATCAACCTGTCGCGTCGGAAGAGGGTTTGACGATGGCTAAAAACATTAAAGTTCCAGAAAATCATGTTTTTGTCATGCCTGATGAATGGTGGAGAGGTTCAGTTGACAGCAGCGGTATAGGTCCTATTGATCATTCATATATCAAAGGTAAAGTAGTAGGATATGTTACTGAATAAGCACTTCTAATTTTAGCTCCAATAAGTTTTATCTTGCTTGAATATAAACAACCGATATAGCATATAGAGATTAATAACAATTGTCGGGTGACAAGCACGTTATCTCATTAAATACCGCGTAAAATCGCGGTTTATTTGTTTTATAAGATAAAGTTGTTGTCACAGCCAATTGACTAGAACTTTATCCCATTCCCGATTTTGACATGAACATTATCTCAAATAGTTAAAAAGGTGTATTGGCGGAATCTGAATATTTCAAGAACTATGTTAATGAAAGGAAATTTGTCCAACTTATATGATATGCCTGAGCGACACGCAGCTTATTTTTGAAACCTGAAAGGGGACCTTGATGCACCACTGCCTTATTGTGTTGTAGTTAAAATAGGAGAGGGGTGGGTTACTTATTGCGCATGAATTGGACAAAGCCATCATTGGATGAAATAAAGAATCCCGCTCTCTTTGAGAAGTGGGATTTACTTTTGATCGTTTCCATCTAAAAGTAAGCAACGTTGTGTTTGGTTGTTAGAATGCAGGATTGTGTAAATTTAAGGGCATTATGTATTAATCGCGCTTCTCACTGGGTAATTTAAACTAATTTACGCAGCTATTACATAGAACAAAACAAACAATATATATATTCGAAGGGGGGCATCCTATAATTAAATTCAAGAATCAGATTGATTGTGGATATAATATCATTAGTTTCAAGTTATCGGCGTTTGCCAACCTTATTTCGTTTGAATGTTCATATGGATAATGCGAGTCATAACATATAAATAGCCATAAAATTATCTAGTGAGTGAACTTTAAGTTCTTTTAGATAGCGCTTACAGAATATAAATCGTTAATGTTGTCATTGGATAAATGGATAGATGATAAACGCTGGAGCGATGGTATCCATAAGTTCGATATGTTCTCATATAGTGTGTGAGAGGACAAGAACTTACATCCACTGTTGCTTTTTTAAATACTCAAGAGTACTACAAATTGATGTTTTCTTATTATTTCAGCATATTGATTTAATCCATATTTTTTCAATTATTTTAAAAAAATAGGCCATGGTGGGACATTACTCATAATAATCTGTTGGTCCAGTTGACAGACCACCACCAGGCCCTATTGAAAGTCCCCCGTCTGGCCTGTCGATAATAATCCTCCGCGAGGCCCCGTTGAAAGTCCAATCAGGTCCCGTTGATAGCCCCCGCGTGGTCCAGTAGACTTATTTCTATTCCACATATAAATACCCCCTTGTAATAAATTATATGATCTATCTTAACTTACTAAGAATGCCCACCATGTCAGTTTCATTATCACAATACCTAATGACAATAGTCATGAGCATTTTTAAAATATCATAAGCTTTTAAGATAGAAGCCTTGACTCATATAGGGGTCCCGACAACATTTTAACGAAAATATACGTTAAGCGTCGTTGCATCCCCAGCGTGGCTGGCATGAGATTAATAAAATTACCTCTTATTGTCTGTCTTCAATAGGCCAATGGTCTTACTGTGCATGCCTTGTTACTAGCGCAAAATATGTCAATTAAATAAGTCTAGGTGATCATCCTATTCTATTGAAATAATGCTAAAATGTGGAATTGGAGGGAAAAAATGATCATATAGTTCTAGTTTAAGGAGGTATCATTACATCAATCAATTCTTAAAGTAACTTGAATGTTCAATGAGTACTGGATACGGGTTGTATGGATTAAAATTGATATAAGTAGGAGGAGAAAAAATAGAATGAGCATTAAAAAAACAATATCTTTGTTAGCAGTGCCATTTATTGTAGTAACATTGTTTAGTCAATCATCTGTTTCTTTTGCTGCTCCAGCCAAAGGTCAAATTAAAGCTAAGACTGAAATTTCTGCATCATCTGTAACATTGAGTTGGGAAAAGATTGGGACAAATTACAAGGTATACAAAGATGGTAAACTTGTAGGTGAAACCCCAGAAAACACATTTGTTGATTCTGCAATTAAAGCAGACGAGCTTTATAAGTATCTTATTGTCGCTTACAATGGAAACCAACTAATTGATACCATAAGGATATCTACAAAAGCGAAATCTTCCACTGATAATGTGTCGTTAAAAAACGAAAATCAGAATACAATACCAGACATGACTATAGAAAGTATAGCTGGTTCAAATTCTGTCACTTTAAATTGGCCAGAAATTCCTGATGATGACAATGTTTACGAAGTTTATAGGGATGGTTCGCACATCGCGAGTGTTTCTGGCAGGCAATTTTCCGATCAAGATGTAACTCCTAGCACCAAATATCGTTATAACGTGATTGGGAAGAAAAAGCTCAATGTTGAGGATATTAATAAAATCAAAAAGGATTCGAAATATAATAATGCGAATGCTGTTTCGGATGAAGAGCTCCTTAAGTTAGAAAATACGTTCGAGGCAATTAAGTTTGTAAAAACTCTTGATAGTAATTTGCAATCGAATCTGGAGGAAAACCGTCTTAAGGAATCAAACGTTGTATCTTTCAGTTCGGTACCGTACTTTTCTTTCAGGTATATGACTTTTATTCCTGACTATAGAGTTGCAAACCCATTCTCGTCAGGAACCTATTTTTTGGGTAACAACCGATCATATGATGTATTGTCTAATGAGTACAAAACTTTACAAAACATTGACGTCACTTTCGATCAACCATACTATAGTACATACGGTCACCGAACAGGAACTGGTGTAACACATGTTGTTGATGCAAATAACAACCCTATTAGCTCAAAAACAGCAAATTGTACTTCCAGCAATGGGGCTTACGATTTATATTTGTTGTCACCAAATAGTTATGGAACAGATTTGAAACAATTTGGTGCGGGAGGAGATTGTGGTCTCCCGTACTATGATTCCATATCTCCAGATATTACTTATTATTATGATGCGTGGATGGAACGAGATGGGGATTGGAGGGTCAAAGGCTCTCATGATAAAGCACCTTCACACGAATTCTATCTCTATGATCGTTCGCTAGGTTATTATATAACGATTTTCCAACATGATGCCGCACGAAAAGCAAACGGTGATGTTGATTTTGCTGCTCTAGCTCCCCCTTATCCAAGTTGGACATTCGATATTAGCGGTTAATAAAAAGGTGTTCGTCCAAAGTCACTTGACTTAGGATGAACACCTTTTTTCTTTATCTAAGTAACTGAATTTTTTTCAAAAAACTATCAACTAACCATAATCCTGCTGCTGCTCCAAAAACTGAATTTATCAGAACATTTGAGAAAATAAGAATATCGTCGGATTCGGTAAAAGTAAACAAAAAAACAATAATTCCTGCAAACACAAGATGTAAAATAAGTCCCATCAGAAGGTAATTTATTGACTTCTTCTTTTTGGATAGGATCAGATCTGTCACAATTGAAAAGGGTACACCAATAATTAAGGAACCAACTGAAAAGTACATAAAATAAGCGAAAAATGAGGCATACCCATGAATAAGCAATAGAATTAGTGAAAGAATTAACGACATTAGAATACCAGATATAATCTTCCTTACAATCGCAACTTTTGTGAACATTTATAATATCTCCTTTCGTATAATGAATTTCAACGCCGGACTCATGGTGAGCAACTTATCGCTGTAACCTGAACGAAGACTACCCTGTTAAATGAGCTATCGTTTCCGCTGAAGTATGTTTTTACCCCCTGACATACCTCCCAGCAGTTGCTGCAAACGCTGAGCGCCATCGGAGGGCATTCGAATAAGTGCTAAGGCGTAGCAGGTTGCCGTATACGCTCACCTATTTCAGATGTGCTATTACCTGTTCTGTCATGTGGGCTTCAGGGGTCTTTATTTCAAACGATAGAAAGTGTGGGCCTAAGTGCCGTGGGTCTTAAAGATTTAATGAGGTTGGCTTTGCTCCCATTGCTTTTCTGTCCCAACAAAAAATTAAGTTTTTCTGGTCTAGTTGTTGTGCCATCAGTGTTCCTTATTTCCCCAGTTGAAGTTCCTAAGCCATGTATCATTATCACAGTATCAGGAAGTTTTGTTTTTTGTCCATTATTCTCAATATAATAAAAAACCATAGGGCCTGTAATGTTACTGCTTGAGTTCTAATTTTTCCAGAGGGAGGGACTTCATATACAATGTATTTCCTTCTTCATGTTTCAAAGCAGGATATTCAGATTGATCAAATATAACTTTTACCCACCCGAATATTCCTTTGGTAAGAGAAACTTATGAGTTGGATAATCCGGTTTGTTGAAAATAATTATTGTCCCTATTATAAGACAGACGACTACCGAGACTGCAATTGCAATACCTAGCATCTTTTCATAACCAACCTCCTCTAATTAGATGTATATTTCCAAGATTTCTAATTTTTAGATTAAAGCAAAGTAATCAGCTATGCAAATTTGGAACAATATTTTATTATATTGGCGTTTACACTGTCTAATACTTATAATGCTTTTAGTTGCAACGTTCATGGAATCTGAGCGCCTCTTAGATGGTATGTATTGGGATTTAACCCCCGTCAATAAACCCATCCCATCATACCGGGGCGCGAAAAGTCAGACTTGGAAGATAGGATTGATTTGTTATCAGAAGCCAGATTAGCCATTTCTTAAATATTTCTCAGACCGCTGTGGAAAGCCGCTTAAGGCGATCAAAAAAAATATTAAAAAAGGAGTTGTTTGAGATGGTTCAAGAAACATTGTCTCACAAAAAGTTGGTAAGAATTTTGAGCAAAAGGTAATTAAGAGAATTACAGGAGTAGCTCGTATCAACATACCCGTTAGAAACATAGAGAAATCTGTGGATTTTTACGTTATTCACTTGGGATGCACATTAATGCGAGGCATTACAAATACCTATTTCATGTTCAGCCCTTCTGCAAGGTATTGCAACACCTTATTTTTACGCAATATTAGGAGTTTTTTGAACAGGCTCTATTAAATAAAAAATTACAAAAAGTTAATATCCATTTTTATATGAAAAAGGGATTTTTTGGTTTATAATAAAATGAATTAAAAAACAGAGGGAGGGGGAATTAATCATATAGTCATCAGTTGTTCAAAGTATGAGTTAATTAGAAATTTGAAACTCCTAGTGTTTTTTTGGTTAATCTCATCAAGATAATGTTAAAAATTCTTAAAGTACTAATTATTTAATAATGTATATAGGAGGAATACAATGAAAAAATTCACTTTAGGTCTCTTGTCTGGAATAATGCTTACAGCCAGTACCACTGTGATTGCGGCTTCATTAGATGTTACTTTATTTCCAGCTAAATATGTCATTAATAATAATCAGGTTCCCTTACCAGAAGAATATACTAGTCTAAACTACAATGGTCATGCTTACGTCCCAGTTAGGTTTGTTAGTGAGAATTTCGGCGCAAATGTTGACTATGATTCTAATTTAACTAAGATTCTTATTAATAACGAAGGTTTAAAGTTCACTGCTGAAAATAACATGAAATTTGGTAACCTAATTACTTACTTAGCAGAAAATAAGACCAAAGTTTCTTTTATGTTACAGAGTGACTTGGATAATGTGATAGGTGGGAATCTTTATTTTTACGATGACAGTGCTGTTTTATTAAGCAAAATTTCTATCGGTGGAGAGTATAAAGCGGGAACCTCTAAAATTGAAGGATTTGCTGAGGAGGATGTTTCAAACTATAAATACGTGGTCTTAAGAATTGGTATGAACCTAGGTAAAAATTATCAACCTGGACAATTGACTGATCAGCAAAGAGACGAGATTGCAAAGAATGGATTATTAAAAATTGGTATACCAGTCAACCAGGTCGAGAAATTAGGAGTTAAAAGAAGTATACTTTGGGACATTATTAAAACCTCGAACATGTCTAGTCTTGATAGCGCAAAACTGGCTGAGAAAATAAACGCAAGATAAATCATTATTAATTTGCAAGATTGTTTCTAAAGGGAAACAGCTGCAGAAGTAGTTTTTGGGAATATCCTTAAACGCGAAACGAGCCTTAGAAGCGATTCTAGAGGCTTGTTTTTTTCAGCTTTTTATTTTCTTTAAAAAAGTGTACTTTTGCAGTTGCCTCCAAATAAGGACTAGTTTTCTATGATTTATCCATTTTTTTTGATTATCTTAGAGCCTACATAGCTAGAAAAAGGAAAAAATTTACAAAATATAAACCCAATAAATGTAAATAATCGTCTACAATATAGTAGTGGGAGATAAAGGTAATGAAAATTCGGATCTTAAAAAAAGGAGACAATGAAAATGAAAAAACTTTTAGCTGTTGCATTAGGTTTTACACTAACCTTTTCTGTGGTTTTACCTACTTCATTTGCTACATCTACTAACAAAGAAATCTCTGAGGTTGAGAAGAAACTAATCAATAAAGGAGTTTCGAAAGAGGAAATTACTAATCTTGGGAAAAAGTACACTAGTATTATTGATAACGTATTGCAGTCTGAAGATCTATCCAACGAGCAATTGAGAAATTTAGTAAATGGTTTATTGGATCGAGAAACTGATGATGAAAAAGTAAAAAAGGGTACAATGAAGAAGCAGGATGGTTATAAAGAACTCCCTAAGCATGACTTTAATATGTACAAGCCTAAAGAATTAATAAAATCAAGAGATTTAAAAAATGAGGTTTCAGCGCTTGCATCGTCACCTAGTGAAGAACACTCAACTGGTGTAATTAGAAATGTTATCTCACAATGGGGATATTCAACAACAACTATGAAAATAGATTTACCTTCTGTATATCTAAATAAAACAAATGATAGTTCCTCATATGTATTTGGCGGAGCGTATACTAAAAATCCAAGCACAGGTATGCCCTATTCTGGGGCAGATCTAGGCGTAGGTACTGAAGATTCGAGCGGAAGATATTGGTTCCCGGTTATATACTTAGGGTTGCCCGGGTGGGACGGTAAACGTCTACCAGGGGAAGATGATGACGGATGGTACCAATCTCCAACGGTTAGTATTGACAAAAATCAAGTGCAGAAACTATACATGATTGTAGAAGCAAACGATGATCAACTAATTCTCTCGATTTTTAATGGCATTACATATTCAGAAATATCAAGTATTAGCATGTATGCTCCTGGTAGATATTTTACCAATGAAGGACAAAATGTTCAGTTAGCTCAACAGGCATCAATATGTTATCTAGCACGTGGCGATGGTACTTACAATGGTTATCTACAATCAGGATCATACATGAGATATGCTACTTTTTCAAATGTATATATTTATAATGATTTGAACTTACCTAACGGAACTTTATGGACAAGCTCTTATACTTCAGCGATAACAAAAGGAGAAACGACTCAAGCAGCTGCGAAAATTAATGCTTCCGTATTTTCCGCTGATTACAACCATCAGGTTTTTTACAGCAACTTATTTTTCTAAATAGAAAAAGAAGCTCAATATAATGTACGACGACACCAACATTGTTGTTGTCAGCTTCTGAAACAACTAACGGCATTAAAAACATCGGGACGCTTCAGTTATAGAAACAGATCACGAATTGATAATGACAGCTGCGAGCGATTTACGGCTATTAATGAGACCCGACAAAAAGTGGCTTGCCAGCATATCACCGAACGAAACAACGAGGCGAGGGAACGGCTCAATTTTTGTTCTTCAATAACTTTCAACAAAATGTCTGTTTTGTTGAAAGTTGTTTAGGGAACATTTGTTTGATATACGTATCCAGCTGAGGTATTAGATGAAACGGCGCGAGAAAAACAATGGAGGTCATCGATGGAGCTGGAGAACAGGAAGAGGCAGATTAGGTCGCGACTCATTTATCTTATTTTTTCTACTCTTGTTCATACCACTGCTTCCTAAGAAAGATAATTAGGTTAAATTAAGCAATATTTAGCAATCTATCAATCGGTTTTTTTACTCTGGGAAAATTTAATCACTAGAGTAAGAAAGATTGTCCCAAAGGCTGAACATGGTACTTATTCGGCAGCTTCGGTTTTTCCCTCTTTTGTCTGGATCGGGATGGATCCAAGCCGCGGGAATGAGATAAAGTTCTTGTCATTTATGAGATAATGTTCTTGACATCATCTGTAAGAGAAAAAGAACATACATCTATAGAGATCCGCACACAGCGCGGTTTTTATTTTTTAAGGATGTAAGTTCTTGTCTTTTTTGTAAGACAAGAACTTGGAAATCTTTCACCAGAGGAATTGCAACAATCTGACGGGCCTTTTCGTCTAGAAGATGCAAATTCAAAAACGAAGGGGTCAGACAAAACATGAACTTCAAGCTAACAGCAGGTTTTTTGGTTATGCTCATCGCCTTGACGGCGTTTTCTTAAGCGTCTGAAAATCCCTTGCTGTGTGGATGTCTTATTATGGCGAGTTCGTCCCTGTTGCTTCCTGGAAAGACCAACTAATCAATTTTTCTGTTCATGGAAATAATTACGACTTGTTTTTGTTAGTCTAAATGACTAGTATTAGTCACAACCTTAGGACTATCTAAAGAAAGTGATGCTACCATATATAACGGTGGAAGAATTTCAGCTGATCATCCTATTTATTATTCTTCTTCTGTTTCTAGTTATGGATATGGAACTCATTTTGATCAAGCTCGCAATAATTGGAATGTTTTATCAACACAAGTAAATTTGTGGAAGAATGCTAGCAGCACTTCACAAACAGATGATTATTATATTGGGATAGCGACTAACCCACCAGGTAAAGTTAATCTCGGCTTGACATCTTTTTATGATTCCACAGGAACCCCAGTAGCTAATTACCAAACATGGGCTTATTCAACTGTAACGTTGTATGATAATAGCATGAGACAATTATCTATGACACCCGAACAAATTATTGGTAATGCGACACATGAAGTAGGACATAGCATCTCATTAGATCATCCAGCTATTTCTGTATCTTCGATTATGAATTCAGGTGTACAGAGTATTCCACCTACTACATATGACAAGAACGATGTATATTCAGCATGGGGAGAATAATAGGAGGTACATTTATATGACAAAGAGATATATAATTATTGTAACAATTGGTGTAATGGTTTTAGTAAGTGGATGTGGAATAAAGAACGATAACTCGGTTTCAATTCCTTCTATTAATTGGGATTCGAATACGGTTTATGCAACAACTATTGATAAAATTGGTGAATACGCTGATGCAGTTGTAGTAGCAGAACCAATTAAAGATATATTTGATAGTCAAGCTGTTGTCAAATACTTTCCTAAAGATCCGGGAGATAATTCAGGTAAATCACCAGCAATTGAAGATTTCTATACAATAACGGAGTTGAAAGTTGATAAAGTATTAAAAAAATCAACAGTTACGTTATCACTTGCAGAATCCGATGTGATTAAAGTATATGAACCAATAGCGGTTATAGATACTAAGGAAGGTAAAAAATTGCTTAAACAAGACGAATATAACGAATTAAAAAAAGATAAGAAATATGTAATTAATCTTAAAAAGTCCGATACCGGCGAGATTTATGGAATTGTTAGAGATAATGATGGAATAACAGAAGTAAATAATGACTTAGATATAGAAAACGCTAAGAAAAAGTATAAACTATAATAGGGTACAAACTTGATTTAGATGGTTGCTGGGATTCCGGCATTCTTTTTTTATATGGATACATGCAAACCGCTAATAGTTGGGAGAAACTTCGCCACGAAAAAGGCGGTGTTTTTTCATTTGTTTTCAGCTGGGAGGCAATGAGATAAAGTCTAATATGCGAAGCTTTGAAAGAAGCCGGTCTATTAGCGGAACCCTCAGCGTCTGTCATCGAGACCCAAAATATTTTCAAACACTATTCAGATGTTGGTAACAAACAAGTCATTGAAGTGATTTTGCAAAAAGAAGCAAGAACGATAAATATCTTTTGTGCCATCAGTTCAAAAAGCGTGAAGAAATCCCTACGAAAAATGAAATCTTTCACACCGCTAAGTGTAGCGATGAGATTTTTTGATAATCCAAACAGATGACAATAAAGCTATTAGTAAATACGTTGATCAATATGTAAAAAGGTTGTCTCTATAAACATCACCATTAAAAAAAGGTGGTGTTTTTTTAAGTTCGCGCGGGGTTAATGCGGGAATGAGATAAATGTCTGGTGACAAGAACATTATCTCATTAATTGCCGTGTAAATCGAGGCATTTTTATATTATGGGATAATGTTGTTGTCAAAGGTAAATGACAAGAATTTTTTCCCATTCTCGATTTTGACAAGAACATTATCTCATTCTTAACGACTGTGCTGTACCCCCAAACATAGCAAATAGCCGCCTCTTTATTATCAGTAGGCGGCTATTTGCACATTGTTACTTACTAGATAGACCAAATTCCTTTACTGATGTGATATTAGGAGTTCTCCAAAACTTGTTTGTGGATTTTCTTAACTTTCCAGATGCTTCATTTTAATAGTGGACTTTCCTTGATAGACTCCTTTCTGCGATAGGTCCGGAATATTTTTCGAGAAATACAATTGCCCAGTACCAGCGAAACTGTCATGAAGGCCAACTGTCCGTTTGATGATATTCCCCCTAGTAGTGAGGTTCATCACAATTCGTCTCACAACATGGAGTTTGTTCGCTTCTATTAAAGAAGAAGAACCGATCTTTAATGATTGGTCTTTTAATGTTCATCTCCAAAGGTTAGCAATTGTATACAGTGGTCGGGACAAGCAGGTGCTTGTCCCTCAGTCATCGCATGATTGAGGGACAAACCGCTGTCTATGTTTAGGAATTCATCAATAAGAATAACTTGCTATTACCAAAAGGGGTAATCAGAGCGATTTTTGTGTCGTTATTTGAAATTAACACCCAACTTCCAGACTATACCAATTATTACTTTATTATTGTAATCTATGAATAAACCAAACAGAACTGCTACAAACCATTATAGAAGCCGCATCCAAGTTTAGATTTGGAAGCTTGGCATACGGCCACTACGCTCATGCTTTGATATTTCACAAAATTAATATCGCGTTATAATTTATTATCACTCATCGATATTACTTTGTAAATGTCATAGTAGCGGGCAATCCTACGAAAAAGGAGGTCTATATGGTTTGGAATGAAAAGCTTTCCTAGTTTTTAAAACTGTCAATGATTATTTAATAATCACCATTCAATGAAATATTGAGGAGGAAAGCATATGAAAAAGAGATATCTGGTCCTTACAGTTGTACTAGCTTTATCAGTGGGTACTGGCAGTTATGTTCTGTCATTTGGGAACAATTCAAAAGAAGTTTCGACTCTTCAAAATAATACTCAAACTGGACATATTCACGGTAAAGTACAAGATTACCCTTTTAGTGAATCTGTAAAAAGGGCAACGTTGATTGTCAAAATTAAAATTAAGGATAAGGATCATGAACTTGATACACCTACTGTTGCAAAAACCATTTTTAATGCAGATATTCAAGAAATATACAAAGATGCTAAAAATTCAGGGAAACAAAGCATTAAAGTGATGCAGCATGGCAACAGTAAATTCTCCTTTAATGACAATGATCTTTTTAAAAAAGATGAAGTACTAGTTTTATTTTTAAGGGAAGCAGAGGGCTTCGATAATACTTACTGGTTAGTCGGAGAAGAAACAAATTTTTACAAAGTACTTGATAACAAGGTAACTAAACAAGCAATTATGGATGTTGAATTAAAAGATGTGGAAATAGAAATAAAAAAGCTAAATAATAAAGAAGTGCAAGTTATGGATCTCGAGAAGTTTACGAAGAAGATCAAGGATAAGGTAAAAGAACAAAATTCGTAATGAAAGGGGCACTTTATATGAAAAGGATCATTAATAATTTATTACTAGTAATAACACTTATAATAATTACCATTTTTCCAACGCAAGCTTTTGCACATACAACTGCACAAACAGGTAGTGAAACTGTTAAATGGATGCTAGATAATTATAATCATGCAGGTGCTACAAACGTATTATATTATAATAGTCCAACACTTGATTCTACTATGGTTAGTGATGTTACTAGCGCGGCTTCTCGATGGTCTAAAGTCACATTTACCGAATCAACTGGAAACTATACCGGTTATGTAAATCAGATTTCGGACAGTAACTCAGACGTAGCGGCCGAATTTTGGATGTTTGCCTCTGATAGTTCAGGTCATTTATACAACTGGTCTATTAATATTAATAAATATCTAACAGATCAGTATACATCTCCTCAACGACGTGGGGTGATTACGCATGAATTTGGACATGCTGTTGGTTTAAACGATATTTATAATAGCATAGGCGTCAATATGTATGCATATATGTCTGGCTGGACTGCATATTTCCCTACCTCTTATGATCTAATCGGTGCGGATGAAGCCGACCATTAAAGCATTAGCAGCGGCCCCTGTACGAATGGGTCTTAAAAAAGCTTGAGATTCCTGAACCTCCACGGCAAAGGGAGTTCGGTCGGCTGAACTTAACAGGTGTCGGTACAAGTAAACGGTTTTTGAGGCAACTGATAGATGGGGGACTCGTGAAAGGTTGGGATGATCCCAGACTTCCTACCCTACGAGGATTTAGAAGAAGAGGCTTCACGCCATAAAGTATACACAGCTTTATAGAGGAGATTGGCAGCATCCGAACCCAAAGCACGGTAGACATAATTCTCTTGGATCATTGCCTCAGGCAGGATCTAAAAGAAAAAACTGTTAACGTCATGGCTGTTATGCAACCGTTGAAGGTAGTCATAACCAACTATCCGGAGGATGACGTGGAGATGTTGTTGATTGAAAACAACAGTGTCTAGATAAAACCGGTGACCGTCTTGTATTTAACCGAGTCGTACCGTTATAAGATACATGGAGCCAAAAGACATTAAAAAGAGAGAGTTAAAAAGACAAGGCAGCCGATCTTTGATATGCTCCCCTTACGGTAGACAGGTGAAATAATAAAACCTGTTGCTGTAAGGGGGGCTTTTTCATGTCAAAAAGAAAATGTGGTGCTGCGGAAAAACTCATTATCCTTAATGAAGTATCAAGTGGGCAAATAGGTTTTCTGGCCGCAGCTAAGAAATATGAGATCAATAAAACGACTTTGATGAAGTGGCAACGTCGTTACAAGCTGTATGGTTACGAAGGGCTCGAGAGTCGTGCTCATAATCGAAGTTATAGCGCTGAGCTTAAACTGGGCGCGGTGAAGGACTACCTTGAGGGGGGATTGTCTCAGTACCAGATCATCGATAAATACATGATTGCTAATACAAAACAGCTATACGATTGGATTAAGAAGTATAATGGTCATAGCAGCTTAAAAGCCTACAAAGGGGAAGCAAAAGCTATGACGATGGTCGCTCTACAACATATCAAGAACGAATCGATATTGTTCAATACTGCTTGGCACACCAACATAATTACCAAAAGACAGCGGGGCAGTTTCAGGTCTCTTACCAGCAAGTGTATCAATGGGTCAAGAAGTTCGAAACTGGCGGTCATGAGGCGTTAAAGGATGGTCGAGGACGCAAGAAAGCTTCCGAAGAGTTAACGGAGGCCGATCAACAGAAGCTCGAGATGAAGAAGATGGAATATGAAATGGAGCGGCTTCGGGCGGAAAATGCATTTCTAAAAAAGCTACAGGAATTACAAAGGAGGCGAAGTTAAGTCAGTATCGCCATGAGAATGTCTATCTTGTCATTCAAGCGCTTCAGAAAGAAACATCAACTAGCGTTCAACTCCTGTGTGAAATTGCAGGAATTGCACGCTCAAGCTATTATAAGTGGTTAATTCGCAAACCTAGTGCTCGTGAGATGGAAAATGAGCAGTTGGCGCAGGTGATGATGACCATCTACGAGAAAGTTGAGCGTATCTTTTGGCTATCGTCAATTAACCCTGCATATGCGCAAACAGACAGGAAAAGTCATCAATCATAAGCGTGTGTACCGGCTTATGAAGGTAAAGGGAATTCAGTCCGTGATACGTAGAAAGAAAAAGAAATACGCACACTCGACACCTCAGCAGGTAGCCGATAACCTGTTAAATCGTAAGTTTCAAGCAGCAGTATCCACCTGGTTTCCACAGTTCATGAGTTGGTGCCCAGACTGTATGAAGATGGGATATCATAGCTGGTTACATCAATTTGCGTTGGTTCATAACTGTCCGATTCATCAAACCAATTTGATAAATGCGTGTCCTAGCATATTGCGAGGAGTGCTTAAGATATCATTTTCATAGTATTTTTCATCAATTACGAGCTATCGATCATTGCCCATACCACTTAGTAAGATTAATAGACGTCTGTATAAATTGTAACAAAACAATACTTTATTTGTTTAAGAATAGTCATTATCAGTGCCCATGGTGTGGCTGCAGCATTTTCTCGAGTAATATGATCGATAGATCTTCTAATTGGGAAAAGGAATTTGAAGTAAAAAAAGACTTATTTATTTGGAGGTATATTTAATTTATTGGATTGATTTGGAGTGGCAGCTGCAGCATTTTCTCAATGTAGGCACTTTTGTGTCATTAATGTAGGCACATTTGTGTCATTAGTGTCCGGCGACATAAACATATGTGCTTTGAGATCCCCATTAATTGGGGATTTTTTATTTGAAAGCACCTATGTTTGTGTCGCGAAGCCACGACACAAACATAGGTGCATAATCGTTTTACGACACAAACATATGCGCATAATCGCGGGTTTATTTGTAGCAGTTTTTAATGGTTTATTTTTTTAGTCTGATTGCTCCGCTAACGGGCAGCATAGTTCAATTGACCGAATGTAAATGTAAATGTTCTTTTTATATTGGGGAATATTACTTTCGAATGGAGGTTGATTATACTTGAAAACGGTAGCTCGCATGCTATTCCTTGTAATTGCATTTAGTCTCTTTTTTTCTCAAACAGTTGGGGCATCTGATGGCGCAGAAGTGTTCGATATTAAAAATGGTGAGATAATCCTTACAATTAAAAACTCAAATTCTTTACAAAACCAGGTTAAAGAATGGTTGTCTTCAGCAAATGGTACCGTAGGATCTTTAAAAATAGAACCAAGCGAGGGCATAGCAATTAAGATCCCGCTAATGCCTCCTTACAAGGTTAATAACGATTTGATTTCTGGAACAGTTACAGAAGTAGTAATGTTTATTAGTCCGTCCAAAACATATTTTCCTACTCTACTGGTATTTACGAAAGAAAATGGTTTTGTTGCAGTCTATGTTAAAAACCACAATTTAAAGACTTTTCTAAAGAAAAATAGGTTATTCAATTCAGAATTGAATCTAACCGAACCTTCGTTACGCTAACGTAAGAACGATAGCACCATGACAACAGGCTGCCAGCATTGGCAGCCTGTACAGTAACGTCCAGTTTAACGCAACAAATTATTACCAGAGATCCGTCTAATAAAGTGGGTAGGATAAAGACTTTTTTTTACCAGGAGGAGTGAAAATATTGAAAAAGTTAGTTTTAGGCGTAGCCTTAACACTTGCCGTATGTGTATTTAGTGGTTGTAGTGCTTCGTCTGAAGCTGAAAAGGGAAATTACATTATTGCAAAGGAAGAGCAAAGAATCTTAGTGGCGAAGCAAATTTCTAAGAAGGATGCAGAAAGTAAGACCTTTACTACCTTCAAAAAGAGTAATATTGAATTAGTCTATTATATTGTAGAAGATTCCCAACTCTACAACGAACTAAGAGTAGGCGAAAAAGTTAATGTAACTCCCAAAACAAATGATAAAGGCGAATATGCTGTGATGCAATCTGATCCCCCTCAAATTGTAGCTGATAAGATAGAAAGACAAAAGGAATAATTAGGTAGTTGTGAATGAGAACCAAATCAATAATCGTATCGTCGTTAAGCTAATGGAAACGATAGTTGAATACACAGTTTAAAACCTTCTAGAAGCAAAATATAATTAATTGCTCTAATTGGAGGTTTTATTATTTTAAGCGAGCTTTGGTGTCATTACGAAGCAGATAAATCTGAGTTTCCTTGCCTGGCTCCCCGTTGTACTCTTGTTTAAAGGTCCAGATTCCTCTAAGCTGAAGATAGAAAATCAGTTACGGAAGGAGCAAGTCGATGCAGGATCTTTACAAGCAGTACAAAAAACTGTTATTCAAGCTTGCTTATCAATTGACAGGATCAGTTTCCGATGCAGAAGACGCAGTGCAAGATGTTTTCGTTAAAGCACATAGTGTTCCGCTAGAGCGATTGGAGGAGCCGAAGGCTTATCTTTGTAAAATGGTCACCAATCGCTGTAAGAACATGATGAAATCAGCACGAAAAAAAAGGGAGCAATATTTCGGGGAATGGCTTCCAGAACCTTTTCTCACGCTGAATGACGATTCAATCGAAACATTTGAAAGGGATGATCTCCTATCTTACGGAATGCTTGTACTGCTCGAGCGGCTGACGACCTCTGAACGGGTTGTGTTCGTCCTTCGTGAAGCGCTAGGCTTCGATTACAACGAGATAGCCGAGCTCATGGAAAAAAGCGAAGTGAGCTGCCGCAAACTGTTTAGTCGCGCGAGTGCAAAGATGGGACGGATATCCGATGAACCAATTCATATCCATACTGAGAGCCAGGAATGGGTTCATGGATTTATGGGGGCGCTTAAGAATGGGGACATGAATAAACTTTTATCGTTGCTGGATCAGGATGTCGTTCTAGTTGTCGATGGTGGTGGCAAAGTGATTGCTACGGTCAATCCGGTGGCTTCGAGTGAACGGGTTGGTCAGTTCCTACTTGGTGGTTTGCGTAAAGCAACTATGATTGGAGAAGTACATGTCGTCGAAATGGGTCAAGTCAATGGACAACCAGCCATAATTCTTCGTTCGGAAGATAGCGCAGTACATGCGGCGGTGTTCTTTCACATCGAAGAAGGGAAGAGCCACAAGATATATATCGTTCGGAACCCCGACAAGCTGGGGTATATCTAATAGATGGGCAATTTTGATTACTTTCGTATATGAATCGCCATAATAGGCGAATCACGGGACTATCCCCTAAGGAATACAGGATGTCAACTTGGATGGATTATGGTGCGGGTTTATTCTATTTTTCTAACGAAACAAGTTAGTAGATTGCATTAAGATAAAAATGTAAAAAGAATGATGTCGAATTTAGTTGTCGAATTTATTGATTGTTAAAAATAACCAAAAACAGATACGGTGTGCAATTGAAGTAGAATGGAGCAGAAAACTTGAAAATTAGCCAGATTAACATAAAGAATTTTCGTCTGTTAAGGAATCTCGAATTAAATTTTCGGTTTCTGGCTTGCCTTTCATGCCTATCGCTTGTTCATCAGGCGTTGGGGTTCCCATTGGGGCATCCGAGGGGAGAACGACTTAGCTGCTCTGCCAATCTTGCTGCTTATTGTGACGATCATGAGTTTTGCCTCGGCGCCTGCGCAAAATGTATTCTCAAGAGTGATCGAGCATCGTGCCGATGCTTATGCCATGAAAATGACAGGAGACGGCGATGCCGCGATCCGCGCCTTTCAACGCATCGCGAAAGAAAATTTGAGCCCTGTCACGGGGCCGAAGCTGGTTCAGTGGTTTCGCGGTTCGCATCCGACGATTATGGAGCGGATTTTGTATTTTGAGCAGTTTGGCCGTTAGATTTTTTCAACGCATTCTCTACGAAAAAAAATTGACGATATATGAATACGAGGGCACATGCGAATAGGATCACACAAGCATAAAACTCCAAGTGGAAACCGAAGCGGTAGAAATACGTCCCTACGACGGGACCGATTGTCATCCAGACGTAACGAAAGAAATTGTATACACCTGTTGATGTAGCCCGATGATGTGGCAGTTCATTCGCGAGCAGCGTTGTTTGCAAAGGAAGAGATAACCCGAGAAAAACGCCAAAGAGAGAAAGGCTAATGGTTAATATAGGCAAGGAAACCGAAGCGGCTACTGCAAAAAACAGAATAGTGGCCATATTCAAAAATGCCATTGTAAGTAGTAATTTTTTCAAATCAAAATACTCTTGAATACGACCGCCCACTAAGCTTCCTATAACAACACACAAGGATATAGGAAGGAACATCAATCCAGTTTGGCTAGGACTTAGTTGATAAAGATCAGTAAGGATACTTGGCAGTAGAATCAATAACAAATAGAAGACGGAATATTGTACAGAGCCAAGAACGACAATAGCCAATCCTATCCGATGAGTCAGCACATTGGATAACTGTTGGATACGGAATCGATCAACACCGCTAGATTTCGTTTTGGTTTCCGGCAAAAATAGAAGCAAAATGAACCATAACACCACAGTGATTCCAAAAAGAGCCCAAAATATATGATGGATACCATAATGCTGTCCAACAAATCCTCCGAATATTGGCCCCAATCCCGGTCCAAGTGCGACAAGCATTTGATAAATGCCCATGGCTCGACCTCGCAATTTCCCCTCAAATAAATCCCCTATTACAGTGAGGGCAGCAACGGATCCAACAGCTCCTCCACAGGCCTGCAATGCACGAAATAAGATGAGTGTTTGAACAGAATGTGACATAGCCGCGCCTACAGTTGCCAACAAAAAAAACAGAAATCCGATTAACAGAATTCTACGTCGACCATACTTATCGATTAACGGTCCATAAACGAGTTGCATGATTGCGAAAAAAAGCGGATATATAGATACAGTTAAATTGACAGCATCCTGCGACGCTTGAAATTGCTGCCCAATCTCAGGCAACATAGGTGTATAAATAGTCTGAGTGAATGGACCGAAAAAGGCTACGATAGATACCAAATAGACGAGAAATTTTTTCCGCATAAACGTTCTGATCCTCCGTATGTTGATGTATGATGATTTACAAGGCTGATCATACATAATATACTAAAGAAATGTAAGTACGCACTTTTTCGGTCAATACTTACCAGAAGGGAAGTATGGGTATGGGATCTTATGAGGGCATGTATGAATTAAACGGGAAGCAGTTTTACTGCCCCATCGAACTTTCTGTTTCTATACTTGCTGGTAGATGGAAATCCACCATTATTTGCGAACTACTTCAAGGAAAAAAAAGATATGGTGAACTCAAGAAAAATATATTGAACATTAACCATAAAATGCTGGCAGAACAATTACGAGAGTTGGAATCCGCCGGAATCATTCAGAGATATGTCTATCCTGTAGTTCCACCAAAGGTTGAATACGAGTTAACAGCTTTAGGTGAAGGCTTACGACCTGCTGTCGAGCATCTGAGACAATGGGGTATGCACTTCAAATCCGATGATCTGGATGAATCGCAACCCGTTGTCGAGGAAAAGATAAGATCATAAGAAGTGGCAGTCTGGAACGATATTTCATGTTCTGGACTGCCACTTTTTTCATGTGTCACCATAGCCATACTTTCCTTCTGGTGAGTATTAACCGAAAAAGTGCGTACTTACATTTAATTAGCACGTTATGTATGATTAGTCACGTGGACCACATAAACCGTTTCAAGGAGGCTAACATGGAGGTGAAATATGATATACGAACTTAGAATCTACTATATTCATCCGGGGAAGATGCAGGAGATCCAAGCAAGGTTTAGAGATCGTACGTTGCAAATATTTGCAAATCATGGAATGAAAGTTACCGAGTTCTGGGAAGACGCTAATGAAGAGAATAACCGCCTGTATTATGTCATGGAGCACCCAGATATGGAAACACGGAATCAAAGCTTTGAGAATTTCCAAAATGACCCGGAATGGATAGAGCTCAAACGCGTTACGGAACAAAATGGACCTCTTTATGAGAAAATTGACATTGTTTATCTAAAGACGGTCCCATTTTTCGAAAAATAAAAAATCCAAAATAAAGGGGAAATCCAAATGAAAACATTAGTCATTGTCACACATCCAAACATTAACGAATCCCGTATCAATAAGGCGTGGGTCCAAGAATTACAGCAGCACAGCAACATTACAATTCATCAACTATATCAAGCTTATCCGAACGAAGTCGTTGATGTGGCTAAGGAGCAAGCGCTCCTGGAAGCGCATGATCGCATCATTTTGCAATACCCGTTGTATTGGTACAATACACCGCCATTATTGAAAAAATGGTTTGACACCGTACTGCAATATGGTTGGGCTTATGGTCCAGGTGGAGATAAAATGCAAGGCAAAGAGATTGGCATTGCGATCTCAACTTACGGTTCAAAAGAATCCTATCAGGTAGGCGGGGCTAACCGATTTACGATCGAGGAATTAGTCAAGCCGATCGATGCCATTTGTAATTATATCAGCGCTCGATTCTTGCCGCCGTTTACATTGAGCGATGTATCTAATGTGACCGATGAGGAACTTGAGAAAAGCAAAATTGATTATGTGAAATATATTAGATCTGTTCAGACGGCATCTGTGTAAGTAAACCTCACTAGCTCTTCTTGTGATAAACAGCGTTAGCACATCTGTAAAATACAGGGTGGGCTAACGCTGATTTCACTTATTGACAATTGAAGAGTAAATTTACTAAGATAAAGTCCCAAAATATTGTTGAAAAATTTATTTGGAATATCGATCCTCTTAATTTACTACATGTCAGAGGAACTACTACATCCCTTTATTATGATGTAGATGAAGATCACGAGCTAGCAAAGGAAAGTTATTTCGACAAAAATTCTGATGTGATAATTCATGAAATTAAAGTGGAAGTATCCGTCGAGTTTACCCCTCGAGGAGAGAATGAGGTTATTTCATTTTCTAAACCGTTGTGGGGTTCAGACGATAAATTTGCACTTGTACATAGAGACTTTGATCGAATTATTCCGCCTTCATTTGATCTGTAGGTATATATTTAAAAATGATCATTGAACTAGCGCAGAACGATAACTTCATGACGAAGAGCAAAGAGGCTACCGGTGATAAACTCGGTAGCCTGTTGTGCTAACGGTCAGTTTTCTTCAAGCCCTGAGTTGGAGACAATGACAATAAAGGAGATGATTTCTTATGAACAAGCACGACTACTTCGAAGCGGAGAACTATACTGGGAATCATTTACACGTTGATGACTGGAAAGATGAGTTGACTCTCTTTATTGAGGCGATAGCTTGGGAAAGGAGTGACGGAACAATGGATTTGTTCTTTAATGATTTTGCAGATGACAAGGAGTATCAAGCCTTATTTAGTGATAAGGAACATCACTATGACGAATTTATGGGTGTCTTCATCTGTAATGTTAAGACCAACGAAGAAGCTTATGAGCGGTTTCGGAATTGGGTTGACGAAGTGTTGAACCGATACAGGGATAAAGGAATATAGGACATGAGAAATAAAGGAGTTGGTTAAATGAAATGTTTTGGTGAACAGAAAGAATCGTATGATTTAAAAATAGAAGGAGATGTTGCGACTAACCCTATATGGTGCAATCATTGTGGCTACAATTTAGATTTAGATGACATTCCAATTTCAGTTGATTTAAAAAATGAACTTATTGGATGGGGAACGAGGTACGGGAAATGGATTGATTGGGATAAAGATATACTGGTTCTTAATGGGATAGAACTGGAAGAAGAACACAATAAACAAGGGGAAAAATTAACTGAAGAAGTAAAGAAAGAACTTGGTGATAAATATAAAATTAGTTTTTCCCCATCAACAAGTGCAAAAAGTTACGCGAATAAATATTGATGCTCGTTGATCTAAGGAACACGTTAGTTTCATATCGTCAACAGGATGCCGGCTAAATGTTTCCCGCAGCCTTTACTGTGCTAAACCAGCTAATAACTTGTCAAGATTTTTCAATAGGAAATGGGGAAGATGGTGCTTACTAATTACTGAGCATGCCAAATAACCCTCCAATATGGATTTGGAGAGTTTTTCATGGATTTCGTTTGATTGCCAATCAAATTAATTCGAGGTATACTTCTTTTCGTTTAAGCATGGCAAAAATCCAATGTAGTAACTTGTTCACACAAGCGATCATCGCTACTTTGTGGGGTTTTCCTTCGGCCATTTTTTTGTCGTAAAAAGCTTTGAGCTTCTTACTCCCAGTACGCCTCAGCCCGCAGAGTACTGCCATGTACAAGGCATGCCTGAGTCTGCTGGAGCCACGTTTTGTGATCCGATTAATCGTAGCTGTAAACTTGCCTGATATATGAACACTAGGATCTACGCCAACAAAGGCAACGAGCTTTTTAGGGTGATTAAACCGATCAATCTCACCAACTTCAGAGATAATCGTTGCCGCGATTTTTTCTCCGATGCCGGGGATGGATTGGATAATCTCATATTCCTCAACTTCATTAGCGAGAGCATCTATTTGCTTTTCTAGGGTCGATAGATGCTCTTTATAATGGAGCAGCATGCTAATGTACATATTCATACTAAATAAGTGACTGTGATATGGCGCTTTGCGAAACGGATTTCGAATTGCAGCTGCCATGAGGTTCTGAGCCTTTTCTCTAGCCCATTTTTCGGAACGACCTGTACATAAAACCGCAATCTTCTCGGTTAATTTAGATTCACCGGCACTGAGAACGTCCTCGGACGTTGGAAAGGCTAACAAGGTTTGCAAAGACACCGCAGAGTACAAAGCCCCGTAAACGCTCCTAAACTCCGGGAATACCTGATCTAATACCGCTTGGAATTGAAGTTAGATCTGAACGAATTGTCCCGTTACCGATTCATGCTGTCTCGTGAGATTGCGCAGGTTTAGTAACTGCACACCTCTAGTCTTATGCTGCTCGAATTCCTCCTTGTAAAAGAATTCGCATAAGGCATAGGCGTCAATCGCATCTGTTTTTACTTTACGTAAGCTCGAAGCCTTTTTCGCTTGATAAGACAGAATCGGATTAACAACAATGTAGAAGTAGTTCTGATCATCTAGAAACTGAGTGACAGGAGCATTATAATGGCCCGTAGCCTCTAGAATAACCATTGGTTTTTGTCCAGTCGTGGCTTCAAGATCCTTTAAAAGCTGATGGAAAAGCTGCAATCCCTCTCGTGTATGAATGATCGTAAAGCTCTTGCCGTAGGGCTTTCCTTTATCCAAAAAGGCCTGGCCCTGACTTTCTCCTTTTGCAATATCCAGTCCAATTACTGGATTCATACTTCAATCCCTCCTAATACTGAATTTGCCGGCAGCCCCTAGTCCTTCTTGCAGTGTCATAGCTTCGCTTGTTATTCGAGATCGTGTCTCAACCAGCCTCAAACATGTTTCTACAAGTAGGGGGTGAACAGTTTAGCGCACGGGATCACGGTCCCACGGGCAGTTACGTTCGACCCCGGCTACCATTTACTAAACCTCTTAAATACAAAAGAGGTCAACCAGTAAAAACTGGTTAACCTCATAATACGAACGGGCAGTTTAATCCCAATATGTGGTATTATGGTGTGGTGCTATATTGGCATTAAAAAAAGTTCTGGATACTAACGGAGAGAGGGAGTCAGGATGCAGGAGAAAATTCGTGAAGCTTACGACAAACTAGCCAAAGATTACGAAAAGCATGTGGACACTAATAGCGGACATAACGCTTATTACGAGCGACCGGCAATGATGAAAATGATGCCTAAAAATATGTGCCCGCTCATAATACCATTCGAAAATAAATCGGGTCATGCCGTCCCTCGCCGTATTGCCGTCATACTTCAAGCCGGCAGTAGGATCTGCGAAGGAACTTCTTGTACCAGACTTCAGCAGGAAGCCGTTCATATGAACGGCGATGCTGATATTGCCCGCCGCAGTAAAGATCGCTTTCGTATTCTTGCCAAAGCCTTCGTTGGAACCGTTGAACAGCTCCCAATAGGATGAGTCTCCTGGCAATGTCTTGAACCAGGTTGTCTCGGTAATATTGATCGGATAACTGTTGGCACAAGGCTTAATTGTATCATCCCAGATCTGCTGCAGTGTTGCATAATTATCATGGGCACCATAACCAGGGTACCAGTGAACAGCATAGCCGTAATTGTTCAGCGGGTCCGTCAGCGGGTAGGAAGCGCACAGCTGATAGAATTGATCCCATCCAAGTCCTGCTGCCCATTGGTGCGAAAAAAATAAGGGATATGAAGGGGTGATTCAAGTGGGGGTTGTAATTAAATGCGCTTTCAAGAATGAGTATACTACTGAGGAATAGGTGGTGAACACCTGTCTAATTATGGGGGTTAGCCTGCTTAATGATATGGGATGGATGCCGCGAAATCGCTGCTCGCCGATACGAATCAGAGCTGCTTGGTGGCCTTACCGATTCTGGTTACCTATCCATTCCTGCAGAAATATGTTGTTCATGGTGTGCAGCTTGGCAGCGTGAAGGAGCAGCCATCGTTCATCGATAGTTCCAAGAATGAAATCAGCACGCAAAAGTGCTGGTTTCATTTTTTTAATGACTTGAAACTTCGGCCCGGCTCTTGTATATTTCATTATATTAATAAGTAAACAACGGGTAACGACATAAAGAGATGTGTATTGTATTATCAGGTATCAACCAAGATAATGAATATCATACAGCTCGTGCGTCGCAGCTGCGCCCGAGAGAAAAGGGGTAATCCTGTTGCGGATACCAAGGCCATGGTCAAACAAAGCTAAGCTTATGCTTACAGCATTTATGTTTCTATCAACCTTATCTGCATGCGACAAAGAAAACGCTGCCAATCTGCCGAAGGAGCAGGTCAACAATCCGGCAGTAACGAACGGTGACCCGTCCTTCAGCCGATTCGAGCCTCCGATTGAACTATCCTTTGTAAGAGAAACCGATGAAGGACTGGAGAGCCTGATCAACAGCCTGCCCGGGGAAACCCTGGAGGATAACCGCTGGACCAGGTTGGATGAAGAGGTTCTCGGAATCAAGATCAAGTACGACTGGACAGCTAAAGGGGATTTATACCGTCAGAAGTTTGGCGCTTCCATTGCTTCAGGAAATATTCCGGATGTAGTCAAAGTGAATGTCCAGCAGCTCCGGGAGCTCAGCAATGCAGGACTGATCGAGGATTTGACGGATGTCTATGAACAATATGCTTCCACTCTTACGAAGAGAGTACTCAGTGAGGAAGGTGACGGTCCATTTGAGACGGCAACGATTGACGGCAAGCTGATGGGCATTCCGCAGACAAGTTCCTCCATTGACGATGCCGACTTGTTATGGATCAGAACGGACTGGCTGAATAGGCTGGGGCTGAAACCGCCAACAACGATGCAGGAATTATTGACCATTTCGAAAGCGTTTACAGAGGATGACCCTGATCACAACGGCAAAGACGATACCTTCGGGATTGGGGCAACCAAAAATTTGGGCGACCCTGTTATGGGGCTTGTGGATCTTATGGCCGGGTATGATGCATTTCCAAATATATGGATTAAGAATCAGCAGGGCAAGCTCGTGTACGGAGGGATCCAGCCTGAGGTCAAAACAGCCTTGAAGGTCATTCAGGATATGTATCGGCAAGGGCAGATTGATCCCGAGTTTGCTCTGAAGGACGGAGAGAAGGCTAACAAGCTGATAACATCCGGGAAGATCGGCATGATCTACGGTGAGCAATGGGTTTCCTTTCTGTTGAATACAAGCCGCGATAATGATCCGAACGCTGACTGGCAGGCTTATCCGATCGTATCTGCTGCTGGAGATGCGGCCAAAGTTCCGCTTAAATTCAATACTAACACCTACTTCGCGGTCAAGAAAGGTTATGAGCATCCGGAGGCCATTATCAAGCTGTTTAATCTGCATCTGGAGAAAAACTGGGGACAAACAGCGGAGTATGAGAAGTATTACAATACGACCTATCCAGTATGGCTGCTATCACCGGTTACGCCGTCCCCAACCCGCAAAAATCTGGAGGCGTTCCGTCAGATTAAGGCTGCGAGCAGGATCGGAAATAATGATTTGATGAAGTATGAAGCCAAGTATATCAAGAAGAGAATGGATACATATTTGTCCGGTAATGATTACGGTGGCTGGGGCTGGCTGAAAACTTACGGTCCTACGGGAGCTTTCTCTATTATCGATCAATATGAAAAAAAAGATCAGCTGCTGTACGAGAGTTTTGTTGGCGCTCCTACAGATACAATGATTGATAAGCAGCTGATTCTAAGTGATTTGCAGAATGAGACCTACCTTAATATTATTTTGGGCAGACCTATCAATGAATTCGCCCAATTTGTAAACAACTGGTACAAGCTGGGTGGAGACAAAATTACAGATGAGGTTAATCAGTGGTATGCGAAGCGCGAAAGCGGGAAACAGTGAATGCCGGTCAACGAGTGCCCTATATATTCGTAAAATAGAACAACGGAGGTATTCTCTTGTTTAGACTGCCAGCTCATTTATGGCGCAATGCACTGTTTGTCCGGTTGATTATAATGAATCTGATTGTGATCCTGCCGATTATTTTACTAGGGGTCTATTTGTATAATTGGAGTTATTCAAATGCCAGCAATGAAATATCGAAAAATACAGCTGCACAGCTTTCCTATTATCTGGAAGACTTGAATCATGAGATAGAATGGCTGGAAATTCAGCAATTTGATATTTTGCAGGACACGGACTTTAATAAACTAGCGGTTACCTGGGATTTAATGGACAATGCCGACAGGAAGGAAAGCATTGATTATTTGCTCCACCGCTTTACTTCAATTAAAAACAGCAGCTCTTATATAAAAGATATTTATGTGCATGTACGTACCATTCAGAAGACCATCTCATCGAGCAATGGAGTTGACGATTTTAATCAGCTCAGCTTTAACTATTTCCGTGCAGAAGTGGATAAGAAGCAGGTACGCCTGATCCGCTGGGATGATTCGCTTCATTTAAGCGCTGCCAAATATGGCGGCAAGCAAGGAGCTCCTTTATTTATTGTTCAGATTGAGCTGGATAAGGACAAGCTTAAGGAATCACTGCAGCAGATCAGTGTCTATCCCGAAAGCGGCTCTTTTCTGATCTCGAATAAAACCGGCTTTACACTAGCCAGCAGCGCTGGCACTTCAGACGCCTTGCAGAGCTATGTATTTGCTACGGTTCGTTCCAAAGATAATACAATGATCATGCGGATTAATAATCGTAATTATCATCTCGATAAAGCGTATTCCGAGTCGCTTGGATTGTCCGTCATTACCTATCTGCCAGAATCGGTTGTGAAGAAGCCGCTGAACGGATTTAATAACTGGGCTTGGGTGTTCGCGCTGACCTCTTGCTGCGCAATCGTTATTTATGCGTTATCTACCTATAAGTTTGTTCATAAGCCGCTGCTGCTGCTTGTACAGAGCTTCAGAAAGATGGAAGGAGGTGCATTGGACATTCAAATTGACCATGAGCAGAAGGATGAATTCGGCTATTTGTATAACCGGTTCAACCAGATGATTAAGAAGCTGCAGACGCTGATCGACCAGGATTTCAAGCAAACGATGATGATGCAGAAGGCAGAGCTCAAGCAGCTTCAATCCCAAATTAAACCGCATTTTCTGTACAACAGCTTTTTTATTCTGAACTCATTGGCGAAAACCGGGGATTTGGAACGTGTTGAGCTCTTCACGAATATGCTTGGCGAGTATTACCGGTTCATTACCCGCAACGGAGAGGATAACGTTCTCTTATCGGAAGAGACCCGGCATTCCAGAATGTATACTGAAATTCAGAAGCTCCGTTTCTCCAGAAGAATCAAGGTAGAGTTCGACGAGCTGTCTAAGGACATGGGGCGGATACGGGTGCCGAGGCTGATTATACAGCCGATAATCGAAAACGCTTATGAGCATAGTCTCGAGAAAATGACAGATGAGGGCTTGCTCCGTGTTTCCTTCGATAGGGGTCAAGAGGAAGCAAGAATTGTTGTAGAGAATAACGGCGATAATCCAATCAGCGACGCTCAGATTGAAGCCCTTCAAGCAAGATTAAACAGCAGAGGAGAATCCGGTGAAATGACCGGCATGATCAACATCCATCGGCGCATTATTTTAACCTATGGGGAAGACAGCGGTCTGTTTCTGTCCAGAAGCGAGTTAAATGGCCTGAAGGTCGAGATTAGAATCAGGCTGAAAGGGGCCGGTGACATTGTATAGATTGCTGATCGTTGATGATGAAGATATTATTACGGACTCGCTGTACGAGGTCTTTCACCGGCTGATGCCGGAGAAGCTGGATGTCTGCAAAGCCTATTCGGCCAAGGAAGCTTTGCAGTGGATGTCACGGACAAGGATAGATATCGTATTGACCGATATTAGCATGCCAGGCATGAACGGTCTCGAGCTGTCCGATGAAATTCAAGCCTTCTGGCCAAGATGCAAGGTCATCTTCCTGACGGGATTCAGTGAGTTCGACTATGCTTATAAAGCGATTCAAATGACGGACGTCCGGTATTTACTGAAGACAGAGGGCTACGATAAGGTTACGGCAACGGTGCAAGAAGTGATTCAGGAGATCGAGCATGAGAATCAGATAAGCAAAATGCTGGAGCAGTCACGGGAGCAGCTCTATGCCTTGGAGCAGATGGCACAAGGGGATTACATACGCCACCTGCTTCAGGAAAGCTTTAATCTAGAAGAGAACAGGCTGACGGATGAATTCCGTAAAATGAACATCGGTCTTGATCCGGAAATGCCTGTGCTTCTGGTCATCGGACATTTATGTTATCCGGAGGGTACTACTTTTATTGAGAGAAGCAGCTTGCTTACAAACGCAAGAATGGTCTGGAATTCGTATTTGTCGGAGAAAACCAGGCATATCGGTATCGTAGATAAGCATGGGGATCTCTTGTGGCTGTTGCAGCCCTCCGGGTCTGCCGATGAGAAGTTCTACAATCATCTGGTCCGTTATTTGGAAGGCACGTTGGAATTGATTCAAGAGACTTGCCTGCAATCTCTTGGACTGCCAGTCGCCTTTACTATAAGCGGCACTCCCTGCGCCTGGGATGCGATGAACCGGCAGTACGAGCGGCTCCGTCAGCTGCAGCTGATGAAGATTGACGGAGATGGAGTGACCATTATTTTGACAGACCGCGGTGAGCAGCTAGATTACTCCATAGAGCAGCTTCTAAGGAAAGAGGAAGGGCAAATCTCCTCTAAAGCAGAGATGCTTGCTGCATTTCTGGAAGCTGGCAAATCGGGCAAATTCGGGGAAATATTCGAAGAGCTGAGTATGATCATGCTGCAGGCTAACAGTCCTGTAAAACGAATCATTGAAGTTTACTATTCTATTGCGCTGGTTCTGTTCTCTTATATCAACCGTTCGGGGCTATGCCGTGAGATTCAAGATTACAGCAAGCTGATGCGCCTGGATGAGCACTCTTCGATAAAAGAGGCGGTTCACTGCTTAAAGCAGGTCAGTGATCAGCTGTTTCAGGTCAAAAGCTCGGAGAGAAGGGAAAATGCATCGAGCGTCATTGGTAACATTTGTGAGTATATCAATGATCATTTAAGCGAAGATCTGTCTCTTGTCCGGCTGGCCGAGATCAATTATTTCAATCCTTCCTATTTATCCCGGTTTTTCAAACAGGAATGCGGCATTAATTTGTCTGAATACATAGACAATTGTCGTGTGAGAAGAGCAAAGGAACTGCTGAGAGAGGATGACCTGAAGGTTCGGGAGGTTGCCGTTCTGGTGGGTTATGAGGCTGCTCACTCCTTTACAAGGTTTTTCAAGAAGGCTATCGGCATGACACCGCAGGAATATCGGGACGCCCTCAATCAGACTTGAGGAGGTTGATCCATGAAACGGATTAATCTGAAGATTGCCGTACTGCTAGGCTGCCTTGCAGCCGTTCTAACTCTATATTTCACATCCCATCATTCGATAACGAATCAGGAGGAAGTAACAATGGAAGATTTACAAGTTAATTTGGCTAGTGCAGTAGGTAAAATACCGCCACAAGGCAATCCGCTTGTCTCGCACAAGTTTGGAGCAGATCCATACGCTCTTGTACATGATGGCCGCGTCTATCTGTATACGACGAATGACGTACTGGAATACAGCGAGGATGGAAGCGTGAAGGATAATACATTCGGCAACATTAATAAGATTGGCATTATTTCCTCTGCGGATCTCGTGAACTGGACGGATCATGGCGTTATAAATGCTGCAGGTCCTGAAGGAACGGCTAAATGGGCAACACAATCATGGGCGCCGGCTATCGCTCATAAGGTCATTAACGGACAAGACAAGTTCTTCCTTTATTTTGCGAATAATGCGAGTGGAATTGGTGTGCTCGAGGGCGACAGCCCGACTGGCCCTTGGAAGGATCCAATTGGGAAAGCGCTGATCTTAAGATCAACTCCCGGTGTTGAGAAGGTTACCTGGTTATTCGATCCAGCTGTGCTCATGGACGATGACGGCAAGGCATATATCTACTTCGGCGGCGGGGTGCCGGAAGGCAAGGATGAAAGACCGGATACAGCACGGGTCATGCAGCTTGGGGATGATATGACCAGCGTAATGGGCGAAGCACAGGTAATCCCGGCTCCGTTTATGTTCGAGGATGCAGGCATTAACAAATATAACGGTACTTATTACTATACGTATTGCTCGAACTTCTATAACGGCGTCCGTCCGGAGGGAAGCCCTCCAGCAGGAGAGATCGCCTATATGACAAGCAGCAGTCCGATGGGACCATGGACATACCGGGGGACGATTCTGAAAAATCCGGGACATTTCTTCGGGGTAGGCGGCAACAACCATCACGTTATCTTCGAGTTTAAGGATGCTTGGTATATTGCCTACCATGCCCAGACTTTATCGAAAGCGATGGGGGTTCCGAAGGGTTATCGTTCTACTCACCTGAATGAGCTTAAGTTCCAGGATGCCGATCAGTCCATTCAAGAAATTACGGCAAATTACGAAGGTGTGCCGCAAATTCAATCTTTCAATCCCTATGAGCGTGTAGAAGCGGCAACGATCCGATGGAATGCGGGAATTGCAGCTGAAGCTTCTGCGGATGGCAGCGTGGCCGTCACCGATATTGACAGCGGCGATTGGCTCGCATTGTCCAAGGTTGATTTTGGCAGCAGCGGCGCTTCCGGGTTTACGGCATCTGTATCGGAGGCAGGCTCGGCTGCTGTCATTGAGCTGCGGCTGGATGCGGCAGACGGCCAATTGATTGGGTCCTTGCAGATTCCTGCTGCGCGGACGGAGGCAGCGGAATATCAAACCAAGGTTACTGGTGTCGGCGGCGTTCATGACCTGTACCTGGTGTTCAAAGGCAAGCCTGCCAGCAAGCTGTTCAAGCTGCATAGCTGGCGGTTCAACCAATAAGCGTGGGTTTCGTGAAGAAACTTGATACCTTTAACAGCAGTCAGTTGATCTGCACCTACAGCGGCTATAAGCCTGCCAACAGGCATAAGTGGGGGCCGGGCGTTCGTGATTGCACTTCATTGTAAGCGGGAAGGGAACACTGCAGACGTGTAATCGGCGGTATCCGTTAACAGCAGGCGATAGCTTCATGATCTTTCCGCAAACGGAGATTTACTACTATCCGGATCCTGAGGATCCCTGGGAGTATGTATGGATTGAGTTTAAAGGGGATGAAGCGGAGCGTCTGGTGGCGATGACGGAGCTTGAGCCGGATAAACCTTCAGCCGCGGCATGTCCGGCTGATTTGAAGCCTTATTTCCCTGTGGTGCAAGGTGCTGATGCGAGGCCTTTTGAGAAAATGAGAACAGAGGCGCAATTACGTATGCTGCTCTCCTATTATGTGGGGTTTTATCCGAGAGAATCGCATTTTATCGATTATGTTCGGTTGGCGAAGGAATATATCATGATTAATTATGGAAGGCAACCTTGACGGTATCGGATATTGTAAATGCTGTCAGCCTGGAGCGAAGCTATCTGCTTCCGCTTGTTCAAGGAAGCGGCCGGGATGTCTGTTTCCGGCTATTTGACCGCACACCGGATTGAACGAGCCCGCGAGCTGCTGAAGTCATCCGGCTTGTCCATCAAGTCGGTCGCATGCTCGGTAGGCTACAAGGATCAGCTTTATTTCTCTAAGGTATTTAAGAAAGCAACGTCATATACGCCTTCCGAATATATGCCGCTGCATGTCCAAGACATGAAACATTAGCGGAAGAGGACGCAGTTGCCGGATGACCTGAAATAGCGTATTAATTTCTCAATGGGCTCCCGTCCGCAGTCCAGCTTTACCCTCAGGCAATCGATGCATAAAAATTGCTGAGCCGTTCTGGAGACAAGCTTCATGTAGATCGCTCTATCATCGGCCCCGCTCAGATTGAAGAAGCCGATAGCCACGTCGCCGTCCGTAAGTACTTTTACCAGCATAAAGACATCTTCAGTATGGAACCATTGTGGCTCAGGCTTGATCCGGTAAGCTCCGCGGCTTTCGGTATCCTGATTGATGGCGATCAGATCCGGGTTCAATAGCATATTTTTAGTCGTCTGATTAGACGTACGAATATCGCAGCCAATCAGGAGCGGAGAACCCAGTAAGCACCATAATGAGAAGTGAGTCTTGTATTCATTGTCGCTGCAGCCGCCTATCTTACTACCGATAAACGAGTTATTGCTGCCGCCGTACATGCCTACAACCACATATCCATATCATTATGGCAGAAGGAGCCGGTGTAGCATTCTTTGTCCAGCAATCATCAATTACGATATATTCATACCCTGCTTCCTTATAGCCCTCCGATTCGAATAGGTCGGCAACATCCCGGATTAACTGTTCATTGATGTCCCAGGTGAAGGTATTCCATGAGTTCCATCCCATGGCGGGAGTATGTCCAAGCTGCTTGTCCACAAGTAATATACATCCTTTCTTGTGCCCGGCTGCGGATGTTCGTGACCCCGTTTAAGAGCTGGATTTGAAATATGAGTTGTCAGATTGTATTTAAACATATAAAGCTTGGAGCGGACTATAGCCTGACGTTGCTTATATATGGACAGTTGTTGTTTCTGCAGCAGCTCTGTTAAATAATAGCTAGTAATCTATAGCTTGACGGGTAATAAAGCCGCAATCCGGCGGGTTGTTGGAGCCGACTGCGAGAGCTAAACTTTCCTTGTTGAGCTAAATGGAGAGGGGAACTGCATATGAGCAGCACCGTTATAACAAACCCTATTATTTGGGCGGATGTACCTGATATTGATATGATCCGCGTAGAAGATACCTTTTATATGGTCAGCACCAGTATGCATTCGATGCCAGGCTGTCCGATTATGAAATCTGTTAATCTGAAGAATTGGGAGATCGTGAATTATGTATTTGATACGATCGAAGACAATGATGCCCACAATCTTTCAGACGGTAAAGGCATTTACGGGCAAGGCTCATGGGCTTCCAGCCTGCGTTTTCATAACGGAACCTTTTATGTTTGCTTCTCCTGTAATGATAGTCAGCAGTTCTATATTTACCGGACACGGGATATCGAGAACGGCACATGGGAGCGTTCGGTCATTAACGGGCTTCAGCATGATCCGGGGCTGCTGTTTGATGAAGATCGCGTCTTTGTATTCAGCGGCAACGGGGACATCTATATAACTGAATTAACAGCTGACGCTGCCCGGATCAAGCCTGACGGAATCCGTCAGCTTCTGCTGGAAGGGGAGCGGGAAGGCATGGGGCTGCGCATAGAGGGCTGCCATGCTTATAAGCTGGATGGCTATTATTATTTGTTTTTCATTGATTGGCCGCGAACCGGGCATGGACGCCGCAGGGAGTTGTGTTACCGTTCGACAGAGCTTCTAGGACCCTATGAATATAAAGTAATTCTCGATGATGATCTCGGCTATCACAACAAGGGGGTTGCGCAAGGCGGTATTATCGACACGCCTTCCGGTGAATGGTACACCTTCTTATTCCAGGATCATGATGCTGTTGGCCGGATTCCATGCGTGCTGCCGATGTCCTGGCAGGACGGCTGGCCGGTTATCGGCAATGGCGGCAAAGCACCGGTCTCCTTCGACGCGAATCTGCCGGAGTCCGCTTCCAAGCCGATTGTCATCAGTGATGAATTCGATTATGAAGAGAACAAGCTGGCTTTGAACTGGCAATGGAACCATAATCCGGACAACACGCGGTGGTCAGTTACAGCCCGGCCGGGTTATCTGCGTCTGGAGACTGGGCAAATCACTGATCGTCTCGTGCTTGCCCGAAATACCCTTACCCAGCGGACGGAAGGTCCGGCATGCAGCGGAAATACGGTACTGGATCTGTCCAATATGAAAGCTGGCGATCATGCCGGTCTTGTCGCACTGCAAAGCGGATATGGTACGGTTGGCGTTCAGGCAGAGGATAACGGAGAGCGTTATGTCGTGATAGGGATGAACCGCGGCGACGGCGGTATGGAAACTGTGGAAAAGCACCGGTATGAAGGCAGCCAGATTCATGTGAAGATAGATTTTGATTTTCGTAACAGCATTGACCTTGCCTATTTCTATTATTCGACTGACGGAGTGGAGTGGACACCGATCGGCCGCCCTCTGCAGATGAGGTACACACTGGATCATTTCATGGGCTACCGGATCGGTCTGTTTAACTATGCAACAAAGCAATCCGGCGGCTATGTCGACTTCGATTACTTCCGTTACAGCAAATAACCTGACGAAAAGGGGTTCATCATCTATGACAGTTACTTATCGCAATCCCGTTATTAGCGGCTTTCACCCCGATCCGAGCGTCTGCAGAGACGGCGAGGATTACTATCTGGTGACAAGCTCATTCGAATATTTCCCGGGGGTTCCGTTATTCCACAGCAAGGATCTGGTTCATTGGGAGCAGATCGGGCACTGCTTGACGAGGAAGGAACAGCTGCATCTGGATGAAGCGCGGAGCTCGGCAGGAATCTTCGCCCCAACAATCCGGGTGCATAACGGCACTTTCTACATGATTACGACCAATGTATCTGGCGGAGGCAACTTTTACGTCCATACCCGCGATCCGAGAGGAGAATGGTCTGATCCGATTTTTATCGATCAGCCGGGAATTGATCCCGATCTGTTTGTCGATGAGGATGGAGCCGTCTATGTCTCCTCCGCCTGGAGCGGCAATGAGAATGGACCCGGCATCTATCAGAGCCGCCTTGATCTAGCGACTGGCAAGCGGTTATCGGAGGTAAAGTTCCTGTGGAGCGGAACCGGGGGACAATACCCAGAGGCTCCGCATATTTACTGTATAGGCGGTTGGTATTATCTGATGATGGCGGAAGGCGGCACAGAATACGGCCATATGGAAACCATCGCAAGAAGCAGCAGTCCACAAGGACCGTTCGAGAGCTGCCCGTCAAACCCGATACTGACTCACCGCAGTATGCTCAATCCGATTCATGCCACCGGTCATGCAGATCTGGTCCAAACGCCGGATGGAAGCTGGTGGTCCGTATTTCTTGGTATTCGTCCCGTAGGCTATCCGAACTGTCATCATCTCGGGCGCGAGACTTTCCTTGCGCCGGTAAGCTGGTCCGAAGAGGGCTGGCCGGTGATCGGAGTCAACGGGATGGTTAGCGAAACGATGCCAGCAGGCAGCCTAGAGCTGCAACCTGTTGGAGAACAGCCCGTCCGGGAGGAATTCGAATCGAACACGTTTGCACCGCATTGGAACTTTCTAAGGGTGGCGTATCCGGAAAGCTGGTCGCTTACAGAGCAGACCGGAGCTCTAACCCTGCGCGGCAATGCTTATACGTTGAATGATCTAGATGCACCGGCTTTTGTGGGCAGGCGGCAGCAGCATTTCGAATGCCGGGCTGCTGTTCATTTAACATTTGCACCGCAGAAGGATGGGGAAGAAGCAGGTCTTGCTGTATATATGAATGACCGTTTTCATTATGAGATCGCAGTAATGAGGATCATGGGCAAGCGTAAGCTGATTTTCCGACGGAGACTCGGCAGCTTATGGAAAGTGGAGAATGAGCTGCCATGGTCCTCGGATACGGTCGTATTGACGATAAAAGCGGACAAATGGCAATACAACTTTGGATTCTCAGGAGATGAGAAAGCGGAGCCGGTATGGTTCGGAGCCGGTGAATGTGCGATGCTAGCGACGGAGGTTGCGGGCGGCTTCACCGGTGTATTATTGGCCATGTATGCAACGGGTAACGGGGTGCAAAGTGGAACACCGGCTTATTTTGACTGGTTTGATTACGAGGCGATGGAAGAGATGCAGGCATAATGGCAGAACAAGAACAGCAGCGATCAGGGTTTTCGTTAGCTGAAGCCTTCAGGAACGATTTCCTTATTGGAGCAGCAGTAAATAAACGGACGATTGTCAGCCAGAGCGATCTTCTGAAGGAGCATTATAACAGCTTGACCGCCGAGAACGAAATGAAGTTCGAAAGACTTCATCCGGAGGAGCACCGCTTTACCTTTGAGGAGGCTGACCAGATTGCCGGCTTCGCGCGCGAGAACGGTATGAATCTGAGAGGCCATACGCTTGTATGGCATAATCAGACGCCAGGCTGGGTGTTCGAGGACGGTAACGGAGGAATGGCCAGCCGCGAACTGCTGCTTGCCCGAATGAGATCCCATATTGAGATGTAAAACGTTACAAGGATACGATCTATTGCTGGGATGTTGTGAACGAAGCGGTAACGGATGAGGGAGCAGAATGGATGCGTCCATCTCAATGGCTGCATGGGATTGGTGAAGATTACATCGATCAGGCCTTTCTGTTTGCTCATGAGGCCGATCCTCAGGCACTGTTATTTTACAATGATTACAATGAATGCAATCCTGGCAAACGGGAAAAAATCTACTTTCTGGCCAAATCGCTGCTTGAGAAGGGTGCTCCTATTCATGGGATCGGGCTTCAAGCGCACTGGAATTTATATGATCCGTCTCTGGACCAAATCCGTGAAGCCATTGAGCGTTATGCATCACTAGGCTTAAAGCTGCAAATTACGGAGATGGATGTATCCGTATTTGCCTTTGATGATAGGCGGATTGATCTGACAGAGCCTACGGCGGAAATGAAGCGGCTGCAGGAAGTGAGATACAAGCAGTTCTTTGAGCTGTTCCGGGAATATAAAGAGGTTCTGACCGGCGTAACCTTCTGGGGGGCGGCAGATGATCATACCTGGCTGGATCACTTTCCGGTTAGAGGCCGGAAAAACTGGCCGCTGTTATTCGATACCGGGCAGTGCCCAAAGGAAGCAGTCAAGACCATCATCGTTTCATCGGGCAAATAACAAATGAAGAGAAGCGCGTTCCCTGCGGGAGCGCGTTTTTTTATTGTGTGCCATGCATGGCTAATTCTATATCTTGGCGGGTGTTCTACCAAAGAGCGACAGGTTGCTGCCTCTTTCTGTAAGCGCTACACTTTTTAAGAAAGCAATTGCGGGGGTGTTGGCAATTAGGAAACAGAGCATACAGGAAAGGGAAATAGCTATGCTGGCACAGGAGGAAGAACAAATAGAAGCAGGCGGTCAGGCGCTGCTTAAGGCAGCGGGAATTAAGCGGGTATTCGGAAAGGGCAATACCGCCGTTACCGCTCTGACTGATATCGGGCTTGAAGTATCCGCCGGCTCGATGGTGGCCCTGAAAGGGCGGTCGGGATCGGGCAAGACAACGCTTCTCAATATTTTAAGTGCGCTGGATGAGCCGACAGAAGGTCAGGTTTTTTTCCGGGGCAAGGAAATTACCGGATTATCGGGCCAGGCGCGGAATGCATTGCGGCGTAAAGAGATCGGGCTAGTGTTCCAGTCCTTTGGTTTGATCCCGCTGATGTCTGCTTACGAGAATGTTGAGTTCGGGCTTCGAATTGCCGGGACACCGGTCAAGGGCAGCCGTGAAGCTGCCGAACGGGCGCTTGAACGGGTAGGGATGCGCGAGCGGATGAAGCATCGTCCGATGGAGCTGTCGGGCGGTGAGCAGCAGCGCGTGGCCATAGCCCGTGCGATTGCACATGAACCGGCGCTATTAATTGCAGACGAGCCAACCGCGGAGTTGGACAGCCGAATGGGCTTGCAGGTGATGCGGGTATTCCGGGATCTGGTAAGACACTCCGGTATGACAGTTCTTCTTACCACCCATGACCCGGGAATTATGGAGCTCGTCGATTATGTTATTGCATTGGAGGATGGAAAAATTGTTTCAAAAACAACGAATCAATTCTAGTTGGAAGTCGTACGCAAAGCGGGCTGCGGTCGTGACATTTACAGCGTTCACAGTGATTGCCTTGTCCGGCTGCTCGCTTCTTCCCCGTGAAGAAACAGCGCTGCAGCCCCCTCTAATCCAACCGGTTCAGGAAAAGCTGGATCTGGTGGATGTAACCCGCGGCAATATTCAAACCTCGCTGAAGGGTACGGCAATCTTTGTCTCCTCGAACGTGAAGACGCTGTCATTCACCGAATCAGGCGGACAGCTGAAATCCGTTAACGTTAAGCTTGGTCAAGAAGTGAAGGCAGGCGACCTGCTGGCTGAGCTGGAGCTAGAAGATCTGGCGCTGCAGGTTCGACAGCAAAAGCTGAGCGTTGAGCGGGTGCATCTGTTGTATAGTGAAGCCGTGCAGAACGGAGTGTCCGGCATTGTGAAACGGCTGAAGGAAATCGACCTTGAAAAGGAACAAATGTCGCTGCAGGCGATGGAAAGCAAGCTTAACAAGTCGCAGCTGTTTTCCCCGATCTCGGGAACGGTTATTTATGTCGATTCGATTAAAACCGGTGACCGTGTAAATGCCTTTCAAACCATTGTAACGGTAGCTGACCCTTCCAGCATGCAGCTGACTTATGCGGCATCGGATGCCAAGGGTGTTCTTGGTGTAGAAGCCGGCATGCCCGTAAGCCTGAAGTACAAGGGGAAGGACTATACCGGAAAAGTACTGCAATCTCCATCAAGTGCACCTGTCAGCACTGATAAGGCTAAGGCTGACAGCAAAGCTGTAACGATTGTAATGGGGATTGACAATCCGCCTGAAGGGATTCAAATCGGACATAGCGCCGATATGATAATTGATCTTCAAAAGCGGGAAAATGTCATTGTGCTGCCACGAAAAGCGATCCGCTCTTATATGGGACGCAATTATGTACAAATTGCAGACGGTGAGCGCAAAAAAGAAGTCGATGTTGAAGTTGGCCTGACAACGCCAACTGAAGTGGAGATTGTGAAAGGCCTGGAGAAAGGACAGCAGGTTATTCTGAACAACTGACGGTACTAAGAAAGCCCTGGCGACAGGGCGCAAGAATGAGGTGTACGCATGGCATTATGGACAATGATTCTCCGCAAGATGGCAAATAACAAATGGCTGCAGTTGAATTTATGGTTTGGTCTCACCGTATGTGTAGCTCTGTTCAGCTCAATGCCGCTTTATTCGGATGCCATCCTGCAGAGGACTTTACAGAAGGAGCTTCAGCTGGTCCAAAGCAAGAACTCCGTGTATCCGGGCTATATACGGGTTAGTACATCGGTCTCCTCCTCCAAGATGGATCAGAAAACAGTAGATGCGATTGGACGTGCGGACCGGTTCATTCAATCGGTTCCAGGGCGTTTGGGGCTGGAGGCTCTGTCCTTTTATCAGCAGCGCTTCACCCAGAAAATGAAGGTATACGGAGCGGACGCATCGGAGCAGGAGATTAAAACGCAGAAAACGACAGGCGGTTTTAAATCGCTGTCTGAAATGGAAAAGCGGGTTCGTCTCATTGACGGCCGGATGCCGGTTGACCGTACAGATGGCCTGTTCGAAGCGCTGGTGACACAGAATTTTCTTCATTCTGCCAAGCGCGATCTGGGAGAGGAGCTTCTGGCAGAATCGGCGGATAAGCAATTGTTCCGGGTCATCCCGGTTGGGATTATCGACACCGATCCGACAGCAGATGCTTACCTGCCATTTCTGGTGACAGATGAACCAGACGGTTTTATTATCCCCTTCCAGCAATTCGAACGTGAGTTTATTACGAAGGACGGCAAGGTAAGGGTATCTGATTTGGAATGGCGTTATGCAATGGATTACAAACAGATGAGCATTAATAAGATAGCAGCCTTTACCGAGGCCAATCGGGCGATCCGAAGCTATTTCCGCGGACGGCTTGGATCAGCAGAAGTTAATATTCCTGCGAATGAAACTATTGCCTCCTATCAGGGCAAGAAAGAGAAGCTTGATGTCATGATGCTGTCGCTGTATTCACCGGTTATGCTCATGCTGGCTTTCTATTTGTTTATGGCGGCGAATCTCGTCATTGAGAGGCAGAAAACGGAAATATCGGTGCTGCGGAGCCGCGGTGCCAGTAAGCTGCAGATCATGACTGCGTATACGCTGGAAAGCTTGCTGCTTGGTGCAAGCGCTCTTGCGGCAGGGCCGTTTATTGGGGTTACCTTTACCAAAATACTCGGAGCATCCAATGGATTCCTTGAATTTGTGCAGCGCTCGGCACTGGAGGTCAGCCTTACCAGCAGTGCATACAAGGTCGCGGTTGCAGCGGTGGCGGGAGCCATTGTACTCATCTTGATCCCGGCTTTTTTGGCGACCAGGGTATCGATAGTGAGTCACAAGCAGCAGATGGCAAGGCTCACCAGGATGTCCTTCTGGCATAAGACGGGAATAGATATTGTGCTTGTCGGTCTAGCATTATATCTGCTCTATAATTTCAATAACCGGCAGGAGGATTTAAAGCGTCTGGCACTGGATTCGGATGCCCTGCAGGTGGATCCGCTGCTGTTCCTGATGCCTGCGTTATTCGCGCTAGGGGCCGGACTATTGGTACTGCGGGTCTATCCATGGTTTATCCGGCTTGTTTATTGGGCGGGGCACAAGTGGTGGCCGCCTGCTCTGTACAACACCCTTATACAAATCAGCCGTTCATCAAGGCAGTATCTGACGATCAAAGTGTTTCTGGTGCTGACGGTGTCGACCGGCTTGTTCAGTGCCAATGCAGCTCGGACAATCAACAATAATATGGAGAGCAAAATCCAATATAACATTGGTGCAGATATAACCTTGACCACTCGTTGGGAGAGTGATGCTCCTCCGCCAAGCATGCAAGGGGCCCAGCCTCAGACACAGACGGCGCAAGGCACAGGCGAGAAGCGGGTGCAATATTCTGAACCGCCGTTTCAACCGTTCCAGAAGCTGGAAGGTGTTGAAGCAACGGCTAAGGTATTCCGGAAGGATGGGGCAAGATTTAGTGCAGGCAGTAAAAATACATCCGGAGCAGCTACTCTGGTAGGCATAGACACAATGGCGTTTGGTCAAACCGCCTGGATGAAGGACGGTTTGCTGGATCATTCGATCAACAGTTATTTGAATCTCATGGCAACTAATCCGAAGGCGGTATTAATCTCGCGATCGCTTGCTAATAAAGCCAAGGTGAAGCCGGGTGATCCGATCCGTATCTATTGGGATGGACTGGATGAAGCCATGTTTACCGTTTACGGCATTATCGATTATTGGCCGGGCTGGAATCCGCTGCCGGTTGCAGCGGATGGAGAGGAGAAGGTCTCCAAGCCCAATCTGATCGTCGGCAATTTGAACACCATTCAGAACAGGCTGGCCGTTGAGCCTTATGAAGTATGGCTTAAACTGAAGGAGGGCGTATCCAGCCAGTCCATCTACGATCAGCTAACTGCTGCCAAAATCAATGTGACCGAACTTCAAGATGCGATACAGGAGCTGATTACGTCGAGGAACGATCCATTCCGCATGGCGATCAATGGAGTCTTGACGCTGGGCTTTGTGATTTCCATGCTGATCAGCTTCTTCGGATTCCTTCTGTTCTGGGTGCTGGCTTTGTCAGGCAGAACGCTGCAGTATGGCGTCCTTCGGGCAATGGGGATTCCGTTCCCGCAAATTATCGGGATGCTGCTCAGTGAGCAGCTGCTTACCTCCGGCGCAGCGGTTATCATCGGTGTGCTCATCGGCAACATGACCAGCGAGCTGTTCGTGCCCTTGTTTGAAATGTCATTTGCGACGGCGGAGCAGGTTCCGCCATTCGAGATTGTTTATAAGCTAAGCGATTATGTGCAGCTGTACACCATCGTTGGCCTGACGCTTACAATCGGTCTGCTTATTCTCGGCTACCGGTTGTCACGGACCCGGATTGATCAGGCGTTAAAGCTGGGGGAGGAGTAAAACATGATCAGATGCGAAGAACTTGTCAAAATCTACAAAACGGCCGATCTCGAGGTCGTTGCTCTTCAAGGGCTGGATATGCAGGTGGAGGATGGCGAGCTGATGGCGATTATCGGCAATTCAGGCAGCGGGAAATCTACACTGCTGAATATGCTGGGCGGACTGGATAAGCCGTCTGCAGGCAAGCTGTTTGTAGATGGTAAGGATTTGCTTGCGTTCGGTGAGAAGGAGCTTGTGAAATATAAGCGTGAAACGGTCGGCTTCGTATGGCAGAATAATGCCCGGAATCTGATTCCTTATCTGACAGCGCTAGAGAATGTGGAGCTGCCCGTGCTCCTGAAGGGCAGAAGACGCAGGGCGCGCGCCATCGAGCTGCTTGAAGCAGTAGGACTAGGCCACCGTATTAAGAATAAGCTCAGCGAGCTGTCTGGCGGCGAGCAGCAGCGGGTCGCTATCGCCATCGCTTTGACGAATGAGCCTAAGCTCCTTCTTGCGGACGAACCAACGGGCTCGCTGGATACGAAGACCTCCGATCAGGTGCTGGATCTGTTCCGGACCCTGAATCAGACGATGGGGATAACGATTGTGATCGTTACGCATGATCCGCTGCTGGCCCGCAAGGTGGACCGGGTTGTCCAGATCAGGGATGGTAAAACCTCCGCCGAGATGATCCGCAAGGAATCCTATGCTGACGAATTGGCAAGGCTTGATGCCGCGGATGAGAAGTCGTTTCAGGAGGAGAGCCATATTGAATATGCCGTCCTGGACAAAGCCGGACGGCTTCAGATTCCAGCATGCTATCTGGACGGAGAAGGGTTTAAGGATAGCAATAAGGTGCGTGTGGGAATGGAGGAAGGCCGTATTATCCTCTATCCGCAGGAAATGGCGCCATGATCCGCCCCGCAAGGGGCGTTTATAGAATATACAAGAAGGGATAGGTGAGGTGTATTTAATGAAGAAATTAGGTTGGAAGCGCTCTTTATCAGGTGTTTTGGCAGCCGTCCTGATGCTGGCGTCCTTGTCGCTAAGTATACTGCCGAAACAGGCAGGGGCGGAAGCGGGAACAGAGAGGATTGCAACGGACTTTGAGGATGGCACGGTTCAAGGCTGGAGTGGACGCGGAGGGAATGAAGTGCTGACAACTTTGGGGCTTGCTGCCCGCACTGGGGCATACGGCCTGCAGGTTACAGAAAGGACACAAGGCTGGAATGGCCCGCAGCTGGATGTAACCTCCATAATGACGGAAGGGAAAACCTATTCGCTTACCGCATGGGTCAAGCTTCCTGCCGGTGTGCCGGCAGCTTCGATATCGATGACCGTTCAGCGTACAACGGATGGCACAACTTATTATGAAGGGGTCAATGCCGGGAATGTAACAGCGGACGGCTGGGTGAAGCTTAGCGGTCAATATCAATTGAAGCAGCCGGTTCAAAGTCTCTATGTATATTTTGAAGCTTCCTCTAACCCTGCATTGGACTTTTACATGGATGATTTTTCGATTGAGAGGCTTCCGGAACCGGAGCCGATTGTCATTCAGCAGGATATTCCATCCCTGAAGGATGTATTTGCCGATGATTTCAAGCTGGGTACGGCTCTTCTCGTCAATGAGATTGAAGATCCGAGCGGACCGGATGCACAGCTGATTAAGAAGCATTTCAACAGCTTGACGGCTGGCAATGAGCTGAAATGGGATGCTACCGAGCCGCAGGAAGGACAGTTCAACTTCACACGTTCGGATAAAATCGTTGATTTTGCAGTTGGGAATGGCATTGCCATGCGTGGTCATACGCTGATCTGGCATGCTCAAACCCCGAATTGGGTGTTCTACGATGAGTTGGGTAACCTTGCAAGCAAAGAGCTGCTGTTTGCTAGGATGAAGCATCATATTGAGGCCGTGGTTGGCCGGTACAAGGGTAAAATCTACGCCTGGGATGTTGTGAATGAGGTGCTTGAGCCAGGTGATAATCAGCCGGGCGGTCTCCGCAACAGCTTATGGTACAAGATTGCAGGCGAAGAGTTTATAGAGAAGGCATTTGAATATGCACATGAAGCAGATCCGAATGCGAAGCTCTATATCAATGATTACAACACGAATATGCCAGTCAAGCGGCAGGACCTGCATGATTTGATAAAAAGGCTGAAGGATAAAGGGATTCCTGTTGACGGCGTTGGCCATCAGACCCATATCGGTATTGCGTATCCGCAGGTTCAAGAGCTTGATGATATGATTCAGGCCTTTACTGATCTGAACATTGAACAGCAGATTACCGAGCTTGATATGAGCGTGTACACGAATGATAATGATGCCTATGAGACATTCCCGCTTGACCTGCAGATTAAGCAGGCGAAACGGTATAAGGATATTTTTGATGTGTTCAGGAAGCATGCGGACCAGTTAACGGCTGTTATTTTCTGGGGCAAGGATGATCTGAATACTTGGCTGCGCACCTTCCCGGTCAACCGCAACAACTGGCCTCTGCTGTTTGATGAGCGGCTTCAGGCGAAATACGCCTATTGGGCTTTGGTAGATCCAAGCAAGCTGCCTGTGGATATTCAGAATACAACAGCAGCAAATGCCGGTGCTGACATTGACGGTAAGCTGGAGGATGCCTGGAGCAAGGCATCTGCCGTATCCATACTCAGCGAAGGGGCAGCTGTCGCGAAGTTCAAAACGTTATGGGATGCAGACCATCTCTATATTACTGTTGATGTATCGGATGCAAGCACGAACGGAAATGATGCAGTAGAAGTATTTATCGACGGCAATAACGGTAAGACATCAGCATATGAAGCGGATGACAAGAAATATACCTTCCGCCGGAGTGGAGCAAATCCGGGCAAGGCTGCTGCATATAAAGTGGTTAAGCTTGCAGACGGATACCGGATCGAAGCGGCAATTCCGGTTGATGGCGTATCGCTGAACGACAAGCTTGGATTTGATGTCCGTATTGAAAACAAGGCTGACAGCACGGTAACGAATATTTCCTGGAACGACAGAACGGGATCACAAGATACGGATACGTCAAAATATGGCGTGTTAACCCTGATTGAGGGTCCACAATATTCGGAGGCTCTGGTGGGCACGCCAGTTATAGACGGCAATATGGATTCCCTATGGAGCAAGGCAAATATATTATCAACTGACCGCTGGGTGCAAGGGACCAATGGGGCAAAAGCAAAGGTTAGAACGCTGTGGGATGCAGGACGTCTATAGAAAAACGTGTGTAAATGGAAGTAAAATTATTGAGGAGGAATTGTCAATGTATAAGAAGTTTATTGCATTTTTATTAACATTTACATTATTACTGAGCCTTGGACCAGGTATATCTGTGTTTGCTACTGGTACAACTGTTCAGAATCCGGTCATATGGGCAGATGTACCGGACGTAGATATCATCAGGGTAGGTGATGCCTACTATATGACTAGTACAACAATGCATATGAATCCGGGAGTTCCGATTATGAAATCTACGGATCTCGTAAATTGGGAAATTGTTAATTATGCATATGATATACTTGCTGCTAATGACAAACAAGCTCTATTAAATGGAGAAAACGAATATGGGCAAGGCTCCTGGGCAAGCGCCATAAGATATAATAAAGGTAAATTTTATATTGTGGTTGGCTCATTACATGAAGCAGCTTATGGACCGTTACGTGAAGGAAGGGCTGCTGAAGGGCTCCCTGACCTCGCAATTTTCCAATAATCTGGATCAGGCACAGCATCAGCTGGATATCGGGAAGCCGGATCAGGCCGCCAAGCATATGGAGGATTTCGTGAAGCACTTGAACAACGAGGCCCTTGGTAATGATTCGGCTAATCAAGTGAAAACGGTTCTGAATGCAGATGCCCAGCAGTTGATTCAACAGTGGAATAGTGCTGACACTACGAAAAGATAGTATGTATTTTGGTTGAAAATAAAAGCCCGCTATTTTGGGACTGTTGACAATCTATCCAATTGAATAGGTTTTTTAAAGGGCCGTATAGAATTAATTTCTATACGGTCTTTCATTTGGAGGGTTAAGCTATGATGGGTGTAGATAAGGACAAACAAAATCAATTGATGTATATAAGTCTGGATGATCTTGTGCCTAAAGATCACTTGCTTCGAGAGATCAAAAATAAAATCGACTTTTCATTCATTTACAAAAAAGTACAACACCTCTACTCACCTATTGGACGTAAATCCATTGATCCTGTTCTTTTGATGAAGATGCTGCTTATTGGATACTTGTTTGGAATTCCTTCGGAGAGAAAATTAGAACAAGATATCGTTGTAAATCTTGCCTATCGCTGGTTTCTTGGTCTGGACCTGACTGAGGCAGTACCGGACCATTCTACGTTAAGTCATAACCGTCGCAGGAGGTTTAGGGATAGTCAGATATTCCAGGAAATCTTCGATCACATTGTTTCGGAGTGTATCACGAAAGGTATCGTGACGGGTGAAATTGTCGTTGTAGACTCTACTCATTTAAAGGCCAATGCCTCCAACAGCAAAGCAGAGAAAGTCGTAGTGGAAAGGAAACCTTCGGAATATTTCAAGGAGTTAGAACAAGAAGCTCGCCGGATCGAAAACGAATTGGATGATGATCCGAATAAGAAGAAGCGCGGGAGAAAGCCAAAAGAGGAACGTTCTGAAAAAGAAATCATACAGAGTAAAATCGATCCTGAAGCAGGATTATTAAGCAGGTCTAATAAACCGAAAGGGTTTCACTATTTGGCACATACGACTTTTGACACGAAACATGGAATCATAACAGATATCCATGTTACTCCAGCAAATATGAATGATCACGAACCATTTGCCGCTCGGTTAAAAGAACAAAAAAGAAAGTTTAATTTACCAATTCAAAAGGTTGGTGCAGATAAAGGCTATGATCGTTCTCCTGTTCATCATGCGCTTGAGAAGCTTGAAATCGAAGGATATATAACGACTATTGATTCTGATGAAAATCATTTACAAAAACTCGGTTTTGTTTACGACAAAATCAGTAACACATATAACTGTCCTGAAGGAAAATCCCTTCGATTTTCATACATAAGCTGGCATACGGAAAAGCAAACTTACAGTAAGATATATGCTTCACAAAGTAAGGATTGTAAGCAATGTCCGTTGCGTTCAAGCTGCTTTGGTAAAACAGGGGCCAATAAAACAATTCGGCGTCCGTTATTTCAAGAAGCAAAAGAACGAAATGTAGCGCGTAAAAAGACAGCCGAATACCGTACGATTCAGAAAGCAAGGCGTGTGTGGTGCGAGGGCAGTTTTGGAACGATGAAAAGATGCCATAACCTAGCCTATACATACAAGAAGGGCATTCGGAACGCCACCGAGCATTTCCTTCTTTCCGCATTGGCATTAAACATAAAACGTATAGTAAAGGTGGTATAAAAGCGAAGGATACACACACCGAAAGTCGCATTAATTCAAAATAAAATACGGAAATAGCAGTGAGGCTAGGGAAATAATTCCCTAGCCTCACTTTGTCAACAGTCCCATTTTAGCGGGCTTTTCCATTTTCGCCGAGCAATTTTTTTTATTTTCAGGAACTTTTTTCGAAATAGTCAAAGTCCGGATAAGTATAGGGAGAGTTAGGTGCTGGAATTTTCTCAATTTTGCTAGCATGGATTTTCATGATTTCATTTCCGTTATAGTTCGTCTTTTCAAGTATTCCGGTGATTTTTACCCAGGTATCTTTCTTAAGCTCTTTTCCTGCTGCAGATTCGACCATCAAACCGTAGGGGGCTGCATCAGCGGAACAGCACTGAACGGCAAATCGGGATACGACAAATTGGTCTTCCTTCATATCATTCTCCCTATAGACAAAGCCGCTGATATCCACCTTTTTCCCCATGAAATTCTCCATGTAAAAGTCCATGGACGAGATGATTTCCATGAATCCTTTTTCCCCGATAGAAATGAAATCTTTCTTATACAGTTTTTTACCCAGTTTCGCGAGATCCTCCGAGTATTCATCATGCGGAAACAACGTATCCAGCGGGTCTGAGACGGTTGAGGTTGGCAATTTGTTCGAATCAGCAGCTTTCAAAGAAGGCGCAGTTTGCTCAGTTGAAGCAATGACAGATGGAGCAGGTGTCGGAGAACCTGGTGTCACGGTATCAATCGATACAGAGACGGAATCCGTTTTATTGGATGCTGTCAGGGCAGTTGCCTTTTGATTGACGTTCCCCGTAAGGCTGACTCCCTTCTTGGCAGCCAAATTGCTTTTCATGGCCACATCGGGCAGAAGTAATCCCAGCAGCAGAGAATCGCGAACAAAGAGTAAAACACACCGTTGGCCGCACGGGACGTCGATACGGGATTGCAATCCGTACATCCGCACTCGTTTTTTGCCCGACCCCACCACAACGACCTTCGAATACGACGCGGCTGGCCGGCAATCGGCCGTTACAGCGGCTGACGGCGGCCGCACGGTATATTCCTATGACGCATGGGACCGGGTCATCCGGGAGGAAGCAACGATTCGCGCGCACGTGCCCGCTGGTCTTCCCATTAACTTAAGCGGACTCGCGGAGCAAGCGCAAACTGCCGTGACGGAGCGCAGATACGACTCTGTCGGACGGCTCGTGGAAGAGAAAAGCCCTAATGGGGCTTGGATGCGTAACGTTTACGACGGCAATGGCCAAGTCGTGAAGCAGTCGCAAGGCGGGTTGGTTCCAAGCTGGAACGGTACCCCGCTTGCTTCGGGTGCTGCCGATCCGCTTTATCCGGGCAACCAAGTGATTAGCTCCCAATCCTATTTGTACGATAAGCTTGGTCGGGTCGTGTCCGAGACAGACGGTAACGGGCAAACGGTAACATACAGCTACTCGGGTCGAACGGTAAAGACATTGACGCCAACGATCGGACTTAACGGAAACCGTGTGGTTGTGTCGAGCCAAACTACTTATGACACGGGAGGGAATGTCGTACGTTCCGTGAATGAAGCGAACGGAACGACGAGTGTGACCTATGATGCATTCGGGCATACGAAGCTGACAATTAACGAAGAGGGTCAGCAAATCAGCTACGTTACCGACGCTTACGGACGAACAAAGCAGCGCGTCGAGCAAGTTGATCGTACCGGACGCACGCAAACGATTGCCTACAGCGTCGATGCATGGGGTAACGTATGGCAGGAGAAGCGCGAGCTGAACGATGGGGCTTGGGCAACTACGGTTTCCAAATACTCGCCAGAGGGTGATTTGCTGCAAACGACTGATCCGTCAGGCCTCGTTACGGACTACGCGTACGATAAGCACGGCCGGCTTCAGCAAAGTCAGGAGACCGACCGCACAACCGGATCCGTCCGCGTGACCGCATACGGCTATGACGTTATGGGCCGTCGTGTGGCGATATGGAATGACCGTTCCGGTCTGTCCTACACGAACACTTCGGGCTTTGGACTTCTGAAGCTGGCTGGGAGATAGAGTTCGCATAATAATGCGGCAGGGTCGGGTAACGGAAGAGTAGTCGTATCTCTGTTGGCAGACGGTTGAGATGCTCACAGTATGGTCAAATAAGGAAGCCATATTAACGCTTTGACATATGCTCAAGCGGAGGAAACCGGCTAAAGTTAGGGACTTATGAATAAGTCCAAAGCTTTAGCCGGTTTATTTTTTTGCGACTGCAAGCGCTTTCCAAAATGACATTTCGTATTGCGCATTAACCGAGCTTTGCTTGCGGTACTCATTAGCGCTCGCGCCGGTGTATTCCTTGAACTTCTTATAGAACCAGTCAATTTCCGTATAACCTACCTCATTTGCAATCTCATAGATCCGCATATCTGTTCTTTCGAGCAAAATTTTAGCCTTCTCCATTCGCTGCTGAAGAAGATATTCGTTAAACGACATATTCTCTTGGTCTTTGAATTTCTGGCCAAGATAGGCACAGTTGAAATGCAGCAGGCTTGAGATTTTTTTTAAGGTAATGTTCTGATTCAATTGCTCCTGTACATATTGCTTGACAAGATCAATGTTGGACGGTTTCTGACTTTTTTTATTCTCATGATTTAAGATTAGCCGATGGGAGTGAACAGATTGAACGTCGAGCTCTTTCTTGACCTTGCGAAGGCTGGAAGCCAGATCCTCCGGCTGTACCGGATCCGCAATGTAATCGCTTACCTGAAAGGCCATCGCTTCCCGCAGCAGTTGGAAATCATGCCTGCCTCCAAGAAGAATAATAGGAACCCGGCTATGCTCGCGGATCCGTTCACAGAGCAGCATCCCGCTGGCCTGCGAATGTTTAAGATCGATAAGAATAAGGTCGACTGGCTGTGTACGGATATTGGCTTGAGCGTCAACGAGAGAATCCGCATCGGCTTGAAGCATGAAGCCATGCTGCTCCCAATGAAACATAAGTCTGGTTTCTGCTGCGGAATAATGGTCAGGTTGAACTAGCAACGCCTTGTACAAAGGATGAACCTCCCTTTCGATAGGAATCGTCACACTGATGAGTTATAGTTTTAATTATTGTTCATTCTGTGGACAGGTGACAATGTGCATTTCTTTATCCATCATCCATTTGTTTACCTCTTGGCTTAATAGCTGCCTGACAATCCGCGTTATTCCGCGAAACCTATAAATTGACAGGTCATTGTCCTATTTACAGGCAGGTTGTTGGTCAGAAATGTAAGCGCTACACTTTTCCTGTAAACCAATTTAGGGGGGACCAATGTGAGAGTAAGAAAGACGGTTATGATGCTTTCGACTTTGATGTTAGCTGCTTCATTAACAGCATGTGAAAGTGGCGGCAACAACGGCAATGGGAAAGGGAACGTCAATGGCAGCAATCCGGATGCGACTGCAAACAATAAAGCAGCAGCCCCCAATAACGCTGCGGCGCCGAATAATACCGGCACTACCAAAGAGGATACCTCTTCGCCAGAAATGGACTTCGACATGGGCGGCAGAACGATCAAGGTTGTATCCTGGTGGGATATGACAATTGGAGAAGACAATCCTGACAATATCCAGCGCAAGAAGAACCTGGAGGCGCTTGAGAAGAAGCATAACTTCAAGATGGAATTCGTAGCGGTTGACTACGGCGAATACCAGCAAAAAGTTGTCGCATCCCTGCTTGCAGGCGAACCGCTTGGCGATATTGTGAGATTGGGCAAAAACTACACCATTCCTACCCTCGTGCAGCAAGACCTGTTATGGCCGGTTGATGAATACACGAAAAACACGAAAGTATTTAATCCCAAGGTTACCGAATACATGTCATATAAGGGCCGCGGTTACGCCTTTACTGAGGGTCAAGGTAACTTGATTACCGGTATTTTCTATAACCGTACTCTTCTTAACAAGCTTGGTATTAAGTCTCCTCAAGACTATGTGAAGGAGAACAACTGGAACTGGGATACATTCACTCAAGTTGCTAAAGACGCGAACAAAGATACGAATAATGACGGAAAGCTGGATACATGGGGACTTGCATCAGCCGGATTTATGGATAATGCACTTGTCTCCAATGAAACGAGCCTGACCAATGGAGATAAGCAAAATCTGGACGATCCAAAAACCGTTGAGGTATTTAATTTCCTCTCCAAACTGGCAACAGAGAAAGCCGCCCGCCCAACAGAAGGCGGAGACTGGACAGAACAAGGACAATTCTTCCGTCAAGGCAATACGCTTATGTATGCAGGTGCCATGTGGGAAATTGGCGGTTTGAAAAAGGATATGAAGGACTACGATATCGGCTTTGTGCCATTCCCGAAAGGTCCAAGCGCAACGGCTTACCATTCCAGTGAAGCGGCATTCCAGGCTCTGACCATTCCGAAGAGTGTCGAGAATCCTGATCAACTGATATACATCTGGGAAAAAATCAATGATATCGATTCGATCTACGACTATGCGGATCAAGCATCGCTTGAGAGCAACTTCACGGATGAGAACGATATCCAAAACGCCCGTGATGCAGACGCAGGCATGCTGGTGCTTGACAGCGGTACTTTCCCGAAATTCCCTTACTACGAAATAATCGGCGATCTGACCTCAGGCAAGTCGGTATCTACGGTGGTCGATACCTATAAAGCGAAGGCTCAAGCTGCTATTGACGAAGTTTACAAAAAGTAACAATTGAAGTTGATGCCGGGCAGTCCCCATTTGGAATATTGCAATGGGGACTGCCCGCTGAAGTGAAATCTCTTGCCGCAGGAGGGGAGAAGAGTTGAGCAACAAAAGAAGAAAGCGCTACGGAATTGCCATACTGGTTCTACTCGTATTTTTTTTGTCCATTTGGACTTTCTACCCTTCGGGTCAGCTGCATAACGGACACGCGCAGGCGATGGGCGGATTTCAGGCGATTACAGATTCAGATGACAATGGCGGCTATAACGAGTATTTGAAAAGTTATTCAGCTGATGACAGACCCTCTCAAGTCATTCGTATAGAAGGCGAAAGCTTCGCTCATAGCGATGGAGAAGGATTTGAGGTGGCCGATCATCCGGAAGGACTGGACGGAAAAGCAATTATTACGCCGGATGCCGGCTCAATCAGCTGGAACGTTCCTGTTGAGCAAGCCGGACTCTATAATCTTCGGATTCATTACTACCCGATTGAGGGGAAAAGCTCAGCCATTGAACGTACGCTCACTATTAATGATGAGCAGCCGTTTACAGGAGCTGAAAATCTGTTGTTTGACCGGTTATGGGGCAACCGTGATGCCGAGATCCAAAGAGATGACCGGGGAAATGATCTTCGTCCAAGACAGATTGAGAAGCCGGCTTGGCAGCTCAAGCCATTCATGGATAGTGAAGAGTATTATGAAGAACCTTATTTGTTCCATTTCGACAAGGGTATACAGAAGCTTACGCTGACGGCTTCCCGAGAGCCGATGGCCATCGACTATATCGAGCTGTATCAGGATCAGACGGTCAAATCCTATGAGGACTTGAAGAAGGATTATGAAGTTGAAGGATTAAAGCCTGCCAAGGATCAATATATGATGATTCAGGCGGAGGACGCGGTGCTTAAATCATCTCCCACACTATATCCATTGTCTGACAAGTCAAGCCCTGCCGTAATCCCGTATGATGTGTCCAAGATCAGGATTAACGCAATTGGCGGCGTGAACTGGAAGCTGCCGGGGCAGTGGCTCGAGTGGGAAGTGGATGTACAACAGGAAGGATTATATCAGATCGCATTAAAGAGAAAACAGGATCAGCTTCGCGGTGTATACAGCACACGCAGTCTGATGATTGACGGCGAATATCCGTTTAAAGAAATGAAGCAGATTCCGTTTAATTTCGATATGGACTGGAAGATGGACGTCATGGGCGGCGATGAGCCCTATTTGTTCCATTTGACCAAAGGCAAGCATGTGCTTCGTTTGTCCGTATCCCTGGGCGAGATCGCTCCGCTGCTACAGACGATTGAATCAAGCGTCCTGCAGCTTAATGAGATATACAGAAAGATTCTGATCATTACCTCCAATTCGCCTGATCCGTACCGTGATTACCAGTTAGAGAAGCGGGTTCCGGAGATGATGGAAGTGTTCAAAACACAGGCAGCCACGATAAAAGGTGTTGCCGATTATCTCAAACAAACGACAGGTGAGCAAAGTGATAAAGTAGCGGTTCTCCATATGTTGGTGAATCAACTTGAAGAGATGGCTGCCAAACCTGAGACGGTTGCTAAACGGTTGACCTCCTTCAAGACCAATGTAGGCGGACTTGGTACATGGATTCTGAACGTACGCGTACAGCCGCTGACGCTGGACTATTTAATTGTATCTTCACCCGGTGCGAAGCTTCCGCGGGCAGGGGCGACCTTTTTCCAAAAGGTTAAGCATGAGCTGGGAGGGCTAGCTGCTTCATATACGGAGGACTATGACAGCATCGGCAATACGAAGCAAAGCGACAAGTCCATTACCGTATGGATTACGACCGGCCGGGATCAGGCACAAGTATTAAAGAGCTTGATCGATGAGAGTTTTACACCGGAGTCGAATATTTCCGTGAAGCTAAGACTTGTACCAGGGAATATTCTGCTTCCTGCAACGCTTGCTGATGAGGGACCTGATGTTGCCATGCAGATTGGTGAAGATGTACCTGTCAACTATGCGATGAGGAAAGCTGCGGCGGATTTGTCTGTATTCCCTGACTTCAAGGAAGTTGCCTCCAGATTTAACGAAAGCGCATTGGTTCCTTATGAATACAGCAATGGAATATACGCCTTGCCGGAGCAGCAGACCTTCCCGATGCTGTTCTACCGGAAAGACGTTCTAGCCGAAATCGGATTAACACCGCCACAAACCTGGCAGGACGTGTACAACATGATCTCGGTACTCCAGAAGCATAATATGGAGTTCTTCCTGCCAAACGACGATGTAACAAACAACGCAAATCTTATCCCGAATGCAACCTTCTCTATGCTGCTTTATCAGAACAGTGGAAAGTTTTATTCAGATGACGATAAGAAGAGCGCATTAGATTCGGATATCTCCATGGAAGTCTTTAAGAAATGGACGCAGTTCTATACCAACTATAAATTCCCGCTGAAGGCGGATTTCCCGAACAGGTTCCGTACCGGTGAGATGCCAATCGGGATCGCAGATTATACGACTTACAACAATTTAACGGTGATGGCACCAGAGATTAAAGGACTATGGGACTTTACGATGGTGCCAGGAACAGAAATGCCAGACGGTACTGTCAATCATGAAGTAGCCAGCCATACAACCTCGGTGATGATGCTCCAGAATGCCAAGGATAAAGCTGCAGCATGGGAGTTCATGAAATGGTGGACCAGCAAGGAGGCACAAATTGCTTATGGCCGTGAGATGGAAGGGCTGCTCGGAGAAGCCGCTCGTTATCCGACCGCTAATATTGAAGCGCTTGAAGAATTACCATGGCCGGTGAAGGATTATCAAAATCTTCAAAGCCAGTGGCAATGGGTGGAAGGAATTCCTCAGGTTCCGGGCGGGTATTTCACAGGACGCCATCTGGACAACGCCTTCCGAAAAGTAGTCAACGGCAATGAGAATCCTCGCGAAGCCTTATCAGATTATCTCTTGTATATCAATGATGAAATCGCAATTAAGCGAAAAGAATTTAATTTATCGAACTAGCTTGGGGGTGAAATCCGATGCCTGAAACGAGTCAAACCGTAACCGTGCCTGTGCCTGATCTCATTAGGCAGCCTGTCAAGGTATCAAGATTGGCGCAAACGATCCAAGAGATCAAGAGAAACAAGCACTATTATATCCTGATGAGCCCGTACATGATTATTTTTATCCTGTTTACCATTATTCCGGTTGTATTCTCGATCTGTCTCAGCTTTTTCTATTTCAATATGCTCGAATTTCCAAGGTTCGTAGGATGGGACAATTATTCCAGGCTGTTTCTGAATGATGATGTCTTTATGATTGCCCTGCGGAATACGTTCATGTTCGCTGTCATTACAGGACCAATCAGCTATCTCGCCTGCTTCCTGTTTGCCTGGATTATTAATGAGCTGTCTCCGAAGATCCGGGCGATTATGACTTTGATTTTTTATGCGCCATCGATATCAGGAAATGTGTATTTTATATGGCTGATCGTATTTTCGGGAGACCGTTACGGTTACTTGAACGGTTTCCTGATCAAAATCGGCTTTGTTCTGGAGCCGATCCAATGGCTTTCGAACGAGAAGTATATTCTGACTATCGTCATTATCGTTCAGTTGTGGCTGAGCCTCGGTACCAGCTTCCTTGCTTTTATCGCAGGGCTTCAGACGATTGATAAAACGCTTGTAGAAGCAGGCGCAGTTGACGGAATCCGGAACCGTTGGCAGGAGCTATGGTTCATTACGCTTCCATCGATGAGGCCGCAGCTGTTATTCGGCGCTGTCCTGCAAATTACGGCTTCGTTCGCCGTTGCGGATGTTTCAATTGCCTTGGCGGGCTTCCCAAGTGTAAACTACGCGGCGCACACGATTGTCACGCATCTGATGGATTATGGCACGATCCGCTTTGAGATGGGTTATGCCTCAGCCATTGCAACGGTTCTATTCCTGATTATGGTGGGTGCCAACAAGCTGACCCAGAAATTGCTTAGAAAGGTCGGTGAGTGATTTTGAACAGTTGGACGGCGGTTTTCCGTATTCAGAAAAAACTTAACCGCTCCTTTACCGTCAGTTTTTTACTCTTCCTGCTCCTTGCCGTGTTCGGCCTTTTTATGGCCATTCCGCTTGTGTACGCAGTGAACAATGCCTTCAAACCGCTTGATGAGCTGTTTATTTTCCCGCCTAGGATAATGGTAAATAATCCGACGCTGGATAATTTCTTTGACTTATTTGCTTTAATGGGCAATTCCTGGGTTCCGCTGTCCCGCTATATTGCGAATACGCTTGTTATTACGCTTGTAGGAACGTTTGGGCATATTCTTCTTGCGTCAGCAGCTGCCTATCCGCTTGCCAAGCATAAGTTTCCGGGCTCTCAAATCATTTTCTCCACCGTAGTCTTGTCACTGATGTTCTCTGGCACGGTTACTGCCATCCCGAACTATATGATGATGTCTTGGCTGGGATGGATTAATACGCATTTATCGATTATTATTCCATCGCTTGCTTTCCCGCTGGGTCTATTCCTAATGAAGCAGTTCATGGAACAGATCCCGGATGCACTAGTGGAAGCTGCCAAGATTGATGGAGCAAGCGAGTATCGGATCTATTGGCAGATTGTAATGCCCAATGTAAAGCCTGCCTGGCTGACCCTTATGATTCTGCAATTCCCTATGCTGTGGGGCTCTGACGGAGGCAACTTTATCTACAGCGAAAATCTGAAGACGCTGCATTACGCATTGGGGCAAATATCGCTTGGGGGAATTGCCAGGGCTGGCGTTGGGGCTGCCGTTGCGCTCATCCTGATGGTCGTTCCAATCACGCTCTTCATCATATCCCAGAGCAGTGTCATCCAGACGATGGCAACGTCCGGGATGAAAGAGTAGAAGGGAGCCGAAGCATGATGTGGGTACAAAAAAAAATATACCTCCTCATTGCCCTATGCTGCTTAGTTGGCACAAGCGCAGGAGGAACAATGGTTCAGGCAGCAGATGGCGCAGAATCCTATAACTATTCTTATTGGGAGTTAACAACCGCAGCTCCTGCAGCATACCAGGCTAATGTCTTGTGGAACGGCGAAAGCATAGGGGCAGGAGCTTTTAAAGAGCCGAGCGATTTCCATGTGACAGATGATCAACAAATCTATGTGCTCGATTCAGGCAATAACCGGGTTGTCGTGCTGGATGACAAGTTTCAGCTAGTACAGACGATCAGCTCGTTTGTCCATGACGGCAAAGAGGAGACCTTCAATAACCCTCAAGGGTTATTCGTAACCGACAATAAACAGCTTGTAGTAGCGGACACAGGCAATAAACGGATTGTTCAGCTTGATCAAAGCAACCATCTGGTGAAGATTATCGAAGCTCCAAAATCCGATATGCTGTCCGGGAAATTTGATTTTCAGCCGGTCCGGGTTGCTGTTGATAAGGCGCAGCGGATTTATGTCATGTCCGCCGGCGTGTACGACGGATTTATGGAATTTAGTCCGGACGGTACGTTTACCTCATTTGTTGGCGCGAACCGGGTTTCCTTTAATCCGACGGATTATTTATGGAAGATGCTGTCGACCAAAGCGCAGAGAAGCCAGATGGTCATGTTTACGCCAACTGAATTTACCAATCTGGACATTAATCAGGAAGGCTTTATTTATGCAACAAACGGCCAGGACAGCGAGAATGTCAAAAAACTGAATGCCCAGGGCAATGATATATTGCGCAGAGATGGTTACTTTGCTCCGGAGGGCGACATCCGCTATATGAATGCTGACGGACCCTCCCGGTTAATTGATATTGACGTTGGCGACAGCGAGATTTTCTCCATTCTGGATGGCAAGCGCGGCAGAGTTTTCACTTACGATGGAGATGGCCATTTGCTGTATGTGTTCGGCGGGATGGGCAATCAAATGGGTCAATTCAATACGCCGGTTGCCATTGAGCGGCTTGGCGATGAATTCCTCGTACTTGATAAGGCGCTTGGCGAGATTACCGTATTCCAGACAACCGAATACGGCCGCACGCTGAATGAGGCTGTCACAAGCTACTATAACGGTGATGAAGATAAAGCCTATAGCTTATATCAGCAGACAATCAGCATGAACGCCAATCTGGAATTCGCGTATGCGGGGATTGGGAAAGCGCTGCTGCGCCAAGGCGATTATCACGAAGCCATGAAATATTTCAAGGAGAGTATGAATCAGAAGGGATATTCCAAGGCCTTCCTGCTTTACCGTAAAGAAGTGCTTCGCGAGTATTTCCGCTGGATTATGACAGGCGTTCTTCTATTCATTGTTAGTTGGTTTGGGATCAGCAAGTACCGGAAACGGAAAGGGGGGAAGAAGATTGCCTTCATGGAACAGTGAGCCGTACAAATATCCATTATATTTGATACTGCATCCCTTTAATGGCTTCTGGGAATTAAAATATGAACGCAGCCGGAAGCTGAATCTGATTATCTCCTTTGTCATCTTGATCCTGCTGATTGTCATGAAGATTATGCAGACACAGTACAGCGGATTTCTTGTCAACATTGTATATCCAGACAGTATGAACAGTCTGATGGAGACGTTATATGTCGTGGTGCCTGTCCTGTTCTGGTGTGTAGCGAATTGGTCGCTGACAACCTTAATGGACGGGGAAGGGAAATTTGTCGAGATATTTACCTCGACTTGCTTTGCCTTGGTACCTCTCCTGGTCATTCAGCTGCCTTGGATCGGGCTGAGTAACCTCATTTCGCTGGAAGAAGCGTCTTTCTATCATTTTTTCAATAGTTTGTCCTTGCTCTGGTGTGCCTATCTCCTGTTTGTCGGCAATATGACGGTGCAGCAATATTCACCGTCGAAGACAATCGGAACTATTATTCTCACCATTGTAGCTATGGCGTTTATGGCTTTCTTATGCTTATTATTCTTTAGTTTGATTCAGCAGATGATTGCTTTCGTGCAAGTTATTCACCAAGAAATCGTACTCAGGAGTTAGGGAGGAGGCAAGAAGATGAATAAGGCCAGAATGGCCCTGCTGACCGCATGCTGTCTGGTTGGGATCATGCTTACCGGATGCTCGGATTCCACACCGGGTAAACAGGCGGGAGAAGCGGATCAAGCCGCAATGACATTTAAGCAGGGAAAGGCTTTGAGCGCGTCCTTCACTGATCCCCGCTTTGTCGACATGAAAGGGGTGGCCGAGAATAATCAACTTCGGTTATTCGCAGATGATCAGACCGGCGCTATCGCAGTTCTTAATAAGCAAAGCGGAGATGTTTGGCGCAGCAACCCGCCAGGCAGCAGCGGGGATACCCTTGCTGCCGGCGTGAATAAGGACTTATTATCATCCCAGATCAAGCTGGACTTCTACAATAATTTCGGACAGCTTAACTCGATTAATTCCTATTCGGACAGCGCTGTTAACAAACAGATCAACATGGAGAAGCTTCCGAATGGTCTCAGCGTTACTTATCAATTCGGCAAGGCGGAGAAGACGCTTGAAGATATGCCCAAGATGATGAGTGCCCAGCGGTTTGAGGCATTAAACAAGAAGCTGGACAAAACGGGACAACGTGCGTTAAAAATCGCCTATAAAGAAAATAAGGAACAGACGGCGTATGAACGAAATGACAGCGCGTTAAACGGGCTTCAGCTTGACCGAGCTCTGAAAGCGATCGAAGCTGCTGGCTATTCGGAGGAAGATCTGAAGAAGGATATGGAGGAACTCCATTTCTCCCAGGAGAAAACAGTCCCGAGAATATTTGAAGCTACAATCGAGTACACCCTGGATGGCAACAGTCTGGTTGCCGCCGTCCCGGTGGAAGATATTCACTACCCTGAAGAGTATCCGGTAAACAGTGTTTCTTTCCTTAATTTCTTTGGAGCCGGCGGGAAAGACGAGAAAGGGACGATGCTTGTTCCGGACGGTTCAGGTGCACTTATTAACTTTAACAGCGGGAAAACCAGATACCCTTCCTATCAGCAGCTTGTCTATGGTCAGGACAACACGATGGCAAGAACGGAAGATGCTGCAAGAGAAGAAGCAGTCAGGCTTCCAGTATTTGGCGTCATCCGCGAGAACAGTGCTTTCCTTGGCATTATTGAGCAAGGCGAGTCTGCTGCAACGATTCATGCGGATATTAGCGGCAGGCTGAACAGCTATAACTATGTTTATCCAAGCTTTTATGTCATCAATAAAGGCCAGGTAACGCTGGATGCCAATGGCCAGCAGCGTTCGCTTCCGAAGTTCCAGGAAAATCCGATGAAGTCTGATTTTGTTGTCCGGTATGCCTTCCTGAACGGGGAGGATGCCACCTATCAGGGAATGGCCAGCTACTATAAAGAATATCTGATTAATAACAAGGCGCTTCCTGTTCAGGAGAAAGCTGCAGATAAGGATAATATCCCGTTCTATCTCCAGCTGGACGGAAGTATTTCAGATAAAAAGCATTTTATGGGTATACCGTACAGAGCGCTTGAGACACTGACAACCTTCAGTGAAGCCAAGACGATTATCAATCAGATGAAGCAGCTGGATATTCATAATATTAAGCTGAAGTATGCCGGGTGGTTTAACGGGGGACTTGATCATAAAGTGCCCAAATCCATTTCGGTAGACGGAAAGATTGGCGGAAGCAAAGGGCTGAAGGATTTGGCATCATTTGCAGCAGGCAACGGTGTTGCGCTTTATCCGGACGTAGCGGTACTAACCGCGAATACCGGTGCGGATTTTGATGAATCCAAATCAGCATCGAGAACGTTAAGAGGGGATCCGGCAGCGTTGTATCCGGTTGATTTGGCATTGAATAGGCGAGATAGGAACAAGCCGCCATCTTATATCGTTTCGCCTCGGCTTGTTGAGAGCTATGTTGATTCAACCTTGAAAGGTATCAGCAAATTTAATACGGAAGGTATTTCGGTCAGGGATCTTGCCGATCAGCTGAACAGTGATTACCGGAAGCACAACCAGATCGACAGGACGGAGTCCGAGGAGATATCCCGGGCGGCGCTGGCGAAGCTGCAGGGCGGAAATTTGCAGGTGATGGGTAACGGCGGTAATGCTTATGCGCTTTCCTACTTGTCCGACATAACAAATGCCCCTATGGGAAATAGCGGCTTCAAGCTGGAAGATGAGCAAATTCCGTTCTATCAGATGGTTGTCCGTGGGTATGCCGAGTATACGGGAGCTCCTTATAATCTATCGAATTATACGAATGAGAAACAATATATTTTGCAGTGTCTGGAATTCGGCTCTAATGTGTACTTCGAATGGATTTACGAACCAAATTATACGGTGAAGGATACCGATCATAACGAATTATTTGCGGTGAACTACAAGCTGTGGATTGAAAAAGCTGCCGGCTTGTATCAGGAAGTGAACAAGGTACTGAAGAATGTCCGGAATGAGCCGATTATCGGGCATGAGAAGCTGCAGCAAGGCGTCTATAAGACGGTATATGGAAATGGCATGTATGTCGTTGTTAACTATAACCGTTCACAAGTGACGATAGATGGCAAGACCATCGAAGCCGAGAGCTACATGACGGGTGGTGACCAATCTTGAAACTCATATCAAAGCTCGGCATGAAGCATCGAACCTATGCAGAGCAGAAGGCGCTGTTGGGATTTCTGTTTGTGCTGCCCTGGCTGCTCGGGTTTATCTTTTTCTTTATTATTCCGCTGGTTAACTCTTTCCGATATAGTCTCAGCAAGATTGAAGCAAACTCCTCCGGCATGAAAATCAGTTTCATCGGCTTTGAGAACTATATCAATGCTCTGACCGTGAACACAAGCTTTAACCGTACGCTGACGGAGTCCATCATTAACATGGTTGTTAATGTCCCGTTAATCGTTATATTCAGCTTGTTCCTGGCCGTTCTGCTTAATCAGAAGTTTATTGGCCGCTCCATTGCGCGCTCCATCTTTTTCCTTCCCGTTATCCTGGCTTCCGGTGTCATTATGACGCTGGAGACATCGAGCCTGGTTCAAGCGGTTAACGATCAGAACCAAGGCTCTGGCGGTGCTATTCATGCTTTAGGCGCTTATGAGCTGGCGGGACTCATGCTGGATGCAGGCGTGAGTGAGAGTATCGTTAATTATTTGACCAGTGCGGTAGAGAGAATCTACCAGATCGTCAGTCAATCCGGGGTACAAATTCTGATTTTCCTGGCAGGCATTCAGACCATCTCCCCGCAGCTGTATGAAGCTTCCAAGATGGAAGGGGCAACAGGCTACGAGGCGTTCTGGAAGATTACCTTCCCGATGCTCAGCCCTCTTATTCTTGTTAATATGATCTATACCATTATTGATTCCTTCTCCAGGAATGAGATGACGGATCTGATTAAAGAGACGGGGTTTGCCAACTTTGACTTTGGACTAAGCTCGGCAATGGCTTGGCTTTATTTCGTTTCGATTATGCTGATCCTGCTCATCAGTTCCTATATCGTTTCCAGGAAGGTCTTCTACCAGGAATAGAAAGAAGGTGATTTCGTTGATCATGGCCCGATTGTTATCGATTGAAAGCTGGAAGCGCTGGCTTTGGTCGTTCGTTCGACTAGTACTGATTGCCGGACTTTCATTTGTTATCCTGTATCCAATTATTCAAAAAATATCTACCGCAATAAAAGCAAAAACGGATCTATATTCACCCATTGTCGTTTGGATACCCGAGCATTATTCGTTTGAAAACGTCAAGAACGCCATATCCATCATGGATTACTGGAAGACGCTGCTCAATACATTCACGTTGTCGTCAACAACCACGATTCTGACCGCGATATCTTGCGCACTGGCAGGCTATGCGTTCGCAAGATTGAAGTTCAAGGGCAGTAATCTGCTGTTTGCAGGTGTCATTCTGACCATTATGGTACCGCCAACGACGATACTTATTCCTATGTATCTGAATCTGAAAGACTTCAGTCTGATGGGCTTGATCCCGCTTATTACGGGGAAATCTGTGAATCTGTTGAATTCCTACTGGCCGTTTATCTTAACATCCATCACGGCAAATTCCTTGAAAGCCGGATTATATATCTTCATATTCCGGCAGTTCTTCCGGGGAATTCCGAGGGAGGTTGAAGAAGCCGCCTATATAGACGGAGCAGGTGTTGGTCAGACGTTCCTGCGGATCATGCTGCCTAACGCGATTCCTTCCATTATAACGGTACTGCTCTTCTCCTTCGTTTGGCAGTGGAATGACAGCTTCTTTACAACAACCTATCTGACATCGAGCCATGTGATGTCAACGCAGCTGTCGTCCTTGCCTTACAATCTGACTATATTCCTGGGGAATGACGCATTTGCGAAGGATCCGTTCTACTTGAGTATGGTGCAGGATACAGGGATTCTGCTTGCTATTCTGCCTCTTATCATTATGTATCTGTTCGTGCAGCGCTACTTCGTCGAAAGTATCGAGCGGACAGGACTTGTTGGGTAATTGGGCTCGCGATTCACCTGGTGAGAACTTGCTGGTCACAGCATTCTCACTAGGTGTTTCTTATTTCACAAGAAGGCGGGTTTCTTATGCTGCAAGTGCGGAAGAAAGTTTTTTTCACTATTATCCTCTCAGTGGCTCTCCTCGCTGTAATCATAATAATGCTGGCGTTGAACAAATCCGGAGAAACCGGTCAGACCACAGAGGATCCTGTTCAAACAACGCATCAAACAGAATCAACAGCACCACAAGAGCCGGAACGCAGTACGGAGCCATCGAAGCAGCCGGCTGAAGCCGTAGTGCCTTCTGTGCAGATGGATTTACCGTTGCTGGCGGAAACTTTCAAGAATGATTTTTCCATTGGAGCTGCCCTGGAGCCGAACCAGACGAGCGGATTATCGGCAGATCTGATGAAGAAGCAAGTGAATATGCTAGTCGCCGAAAATGCGATGAAGCCGGCTTCTATCCAACCGGTAGAGGGACATTTCAATTGGGATCAGGCGGATCAGATTGTAGCTTTCACCAAGGAGAATGGCATGGCTGTCCGCTTCCATACGCTTGTATGGCACAACCAGTACCGGATTGGTTCTTTCTGGACGCGAATGGCAAACCGATGGTGGATGAGACCGATGCCAAAAAGCGGGAAGCGAATAAGAAGCTTCTGCTGGACCGACTGGATGCTCATATCCGGGCCATTGTTAGTCGCTACAAGGAGGATATTAAATATTGGGATGTTGTTAATGAAGTTATTGAGCCTTCTGATCCAGAAGGCATGCGGAACAGCAACTGGTATAAAATTACGGGAACCGATTATATTGCGACAGCCTTCCGTGCTGCAAGGGAGGCGGGCGGACCCGGGATTAAGCTGTATATTAACGATTATGGAACGGATGACCCGAAGAAGCGGAACCGTCTGTATGAACTGGTGAAAGAGATGCTCGATTATAGAGGTTTTCTATGTGTCTATCTATTCGGGGCAGGGTCACCTTCAACGATAAGGGTAATCAGTCGAACCTTCGTTTGTTCCGGTAAGTTCTTGTTTTCCAAGACTTTCTGAATGTCGTGAAGACCAAGTTCCATACACTTTGCAGTTGCTTTGTTCAAAGTAACAACCCCTTAGCCCTACACTATATAGCCAACTGAACGGTCAAAAGTTGGCTAGTTGTTTGTTGGGAATATAGACCAACGTAATTCCAACAGGTACAGCGGCAGGATATCGGTAAGCCGCCGCTATATCACCTATGTGCAATTTCGGGTAATTCCTATGTGCAACTAAACAATATCCAAAGTAAATAAAAAACAGGTTCGGCAAATGTCCCAAACGTTGTTCCCGTCCAACATTGCTTGGTGTAAGTCAAACCAACGTGAAGGGGAACGTGGAGCAATGAATCTGGTATACACGGAAGACCGGATTGGGAAACGTTCAACGTATGGACAGGGGAAGTTACCGTTGCTGAACCGTTTACAGGGGAATTGGTGAAGAAGAAGCTTTCAGACCTTCCAGAAGCAGACCGGAAACGGATTGAAGGGTATGTTGCTTGGGTAGCAGAAGACAAAGCCCTGAATCCAACGAAGTACAAAAACGGAAGCAGCTGCCCAAAACCAATTGGTTGTTTCGTAAGCGTCAAACTCTCCACACCTTCAACTACTAACCTAGCTATGAGATCATGAGATTAACCTGAATACGGAGGGTAACTCATGAATGCCAAAGAACAACGCAGACAAGATTGGCACACACGTATCGAAGCCTATCGGGCAAGTGGCCTCACGATGAAAGCTTGGTGCTACGCAAATCATTGTTCTGTCGAACAATTGAAATATTGGCTGTACAAAATAAAGCGTGTATCATCCTCAGCTACTCCAGATCCAAAGACTTCTCCCGTACAGTTTGTACCTCTTGCCACCACTGTAGATCCACCTGGCAGCGTTTCTCCTGCTCCTTCTCTAATCCTTCATATCGGTGAAGCTAGTATCGAGCTTCATTCCGGCTTTGACCCAATGCTTTTGCGCGAAGTGATTCACGCGCTTACTTCACCATGCTGACCTTTCCAAGCAATCAGCGTGTGTTTCTTGCTTGTGGTTCCACCGATCTGCGCAAGTCGATCGACGGACTTGCTGCCATCGTTCAGGAAAGCTTTGGTCTGAATCCGTTCTCCTCCTGCTTATTCGTATTCTGTAACCGGGCATGCAACAAGCTCAAAATTCTATATTGGGATCACAATGGGTTCTGGCTTTACTATCGCCGCCTAGAACGTGGCAGATTTCAATGGCCTGCAGGCAAGGAAGAAGTAGTAGCCATTTCCAGCAGGGAGCTTCGCTGGCTGCTGGATGGTCTTTCACTTAGCCAGCGGCAAGCCCATCCCAAGGTTAATGCCGTTACCGTCATTTAGACACATCTTTGTAATCATTTCGTCATAGGCACTTACAGGGATTGGGTTTTTTCTATCTAATGAGTAAAGTATGGAAAAACATGCAGATACGCCAACCATCGAATCCCTACAACAACAAATCATCGAACTATCGGCCAAGCTCAAATGGTACGAAGAGCAGTTCCGCTTAGCACAGAAGAAGCGTTTCGGTGCTTCCAGCGAGCAGACGCATCCGGATCAATTAGAACTCCCGTTGTTCAACATAGCCGAAATGATTGCAGCACCTGCTGGTGAAGAGCCGCGGTCTGAACAAATTACCTACGAGCGGCGCAAATCATCCGGCAAGCGAACAGAGGATCTCTCCAAGCTTCCAGTAGAAACAATCACCTATTCACTGGAGGAAGGCGAGCAAGTATGTGCGTGCTGCGGTGGGTTCCTTCACGAGATGAGTACAGAGACGCGCAATGAAATTGCCGTTGTACCGCCACAAGTGAAGGTCATCCGTCACGTGCGAAATGTGTATGCCTGCCGTCATTGTGAACGTGAAGATATTGAAACCCCGATCGTCACAGCTGCGATGCCAAAACCTGTTTATCCGGGAAGTTTGGCATCACCGTCGAGCATGGCTTACGTTATGAGCCAGAAATACGTCGACAGCTTGCCGTTATACCGGCAAGAGCAGCATTTCGCGCGTCTTGGATATACGTTATCTCGTCAGACGATGGCCAATTGGATGATCTATGGTGCACAGAAATGGCTCAATGCCATTGGTCTCCGTGATGAAAGCATATCTGCTAAGGCAGGATGTGCTTCATGCAGATGAGACGACGCTACAGGTGCTGCGTGAGCCTGGGAAGTCTGCTCAATCGTCCTCGTATTTGTGGCTGTATCGCACCGGACGCGGTGTAGCGCCGGCGGTCATCTACGATTACCAGAAGACACGTGGCGGCGAGCATCCACAAATCTTCTTATCCGGGTTCAAAGGTTACCTGCATGTCGATGGTTATGCGGGCTATCATAAGGTTGCTGGTGTGACTCTTGTGGGGTGCTGGGCACATGCGCGGCGTAAATACGATGAAGCGTTGAAAGCAGCCCCGCCAGCGACGAGAGGTAACAAGGATTCGGTAGCTAGTCAAGGACTGGCTTACTGCAATGCTCTCTTCGCCATTGAGCGCGAGCTGAAGGATGCTTCGCCAGAAGAACGATATGCCGAGCGAAAGAAGCGAAGCCTTCCGATCCTGGAGGCTTATTCGGTATGGCTCAAGCAACAGCGCTCTCAAACACTGCCGAAGAGTCTGGTTGGAAAAGCGATTGCTTACAGCCTGAATCAGTGGGAGAAATTGACTGCCTTCCTGAAGGATGGTCGGCTCGAGATCGATAATAATCGCAGTGAGCGCTCGATCAAGCCATTCGTAATCGGGAGAAAGAACTGGTTATTTGCGAATACGCCTCGCGGCGCGAAGGCAAGTGCGGCGATCTACAGCGTCATCGAGACGGCGAAGGAAAACGGACTTCTTCCATTTCAATATTTAAAGTACCTGTTCGAGCAGCTTCCGCAGCTTCCGGATTCACAAAATCCAGAGGCGCTCGAGCCTTATTTGCCATGGTCATCTATGCTTCCGATTACTTGTCGCGTTATGGGATAGGTATCGCAAAAAATATATGTCGAGCGAGTTCGATGCGCATCCGAATGGTAAAGCGGGATCTGCTATTGCCTCGGCTTTCTTGGCATGGTATTGAATGGGAGTTGCTTAAAAATACGCCGTTTTTTCATGTCTTTATCGTGCTATTCTATATAATATGAAGGGTACTTAATAATCAAACGATGACTTATAATCAATCAGAAAGCAGAAATCTATACGCTTTCAAAGAAAAATTAATAAAGGAGACTAGTTGATGAAAACAAGTAAAAAGTCGCGTGGATTCACCAAATCAATCATTTCCTTATGTAAGTCAGCTTCACTTCTGCTGATGGCCGCCGCGTTGACAGTAAGCATGGGCTCTTCGTTGACGGCGATCCCCGATAAGGCATTCGCAGAGGATTCGACCGGAAGCGAAGCAACGGCCGAAATGCGAGAGATCACAACAATGGAGCTTGTCAAAGAAATGGGAATCGGCATTAATTTGGGCAACACGCTTGAAGCCACAGGCAGCTGGATTAATGGCACCAGTGTTACAAATTATGAAACTGCCTGGGGCAGTCCCGTTATTACGGAGGAAATGATTAAAGGTTATGCAAACGAAGGTTTTGGCGTCCTTCGAATTCCCGTAGCGTGGTCAAATATGATGGGCGAGGATTACACAATCAATCCTAGTTATCTGGCCCGGGCAAAAGAAGTTGTGGATTGGGCACTGGATAGCGGTATGTATGTTATTCTGAATATTCATTGGGACGGCGGCTGGTTTGAGAAATTTCCGTCAGAAAAAGAAGAAACTATGTACAAATATACACGCATATGGACACAACTGACAGAAGCTTTTAAAAACTATGACGATCATCTGATGTTCGAGTCTTTCAATGAAGAAGGCATATGGCCTGATTTATATGACTTTCACAGCGGTACCGAAGCCAAAGTCGGCGGCAGGGAAGAAGCCTATGCGTTGCTAAACGAGATCAATCAGACATTTGTAGATATTGTACGTGGTTCTGGAGGCAACAATGAACGGCGACATCTGTTGGTTGGCGGTTATGTAACCGATTTTGAGAAGACCGTTGATGAACTCTATAAGCTGCCAAACGATCCTCAAAATCGCTGTGCAGTATCGGTCCATTATTACACTCCTGTAACATTCGCCCTCATAGAAGAGGATGTGAGTTGGGGAACAGCGCGTACGGAGTGGGGAACAGATGAAGACTTCGCCGAGCTAAACAGGCTCATGGATATGGTGAAAACACGTTTCATCGACAATGGTATCCCCGTTATCATGGGGGAGTTTGGTGTAGCTACAAAAAATAAGACGCAAGAAATGATACGGCTCTATCTTTCGTCGGTGAACAGTGCCGCATATTCCCGAGGAATTACCCCGGTTTTATGGGATGTTACAAATCTACATTACAACCGAGATATATTTGAAATGAATGATAAGGTGCTGCTTGAGCAGCTTATGGCTGTCAAGGCGAATTCGGCTCCAACCGCCTCGATCACCTCGTATCAGGATGGCCAGGCAATCAATCTGAATAGTCCGCAAATTAACTGGACGTTCCTTGACGCCGACGATGCGGATGTTCAAGCCGCCTATCAGGTTCAAGCTTCCAGCAACGATTGGGAGACGGTTGATGTGGACAGCGGCGAACTGGCGGGCGCATCCGGTTCATACACCTTGAATGGATTGGCGGACGGAGATTGGTCGATCAGGGTTCGTGCGAAGGATAATCGGGGCGCCTGGTCGGAGTGGGCGTACAGAAGCTTGACCATAGATACGGTTGCTCCTGTTCTGAATGTTGTCCTGGATAAGGAAACATTGTGGCCGGCCAACAACCGTTTGGTCAAGGTAACGGCAACCGTTGAAACCGGGGATGAGCTCTCTCAGGTGGAATTGCTGTCCATTACGCCGAGCGTAGCCGTTGGCAGCTATGAATCCATGGTACAAGAAGCCGATTTCGGCACATTCGATACGGAATTCAAGCTGTTGGCCAAAAAAGCAAAAGGTAAAGAGCCTCTAGTTTATACAATAACTTATAAAGCGATAGATCAAGCAGGGAATGTTACGGAAGCAGATGTCACCGTTACGGTTCCCCATGATCAGTCAGGAAAATAAATAAGCATCTTCAGGAACTGGATACCTCCGACCGGAGTGGTTCGGAGGTATTTCAGGTAAAATGTCTATATTATGTGTAGTCCAGCATGGAAAAGACAACAGATTCTTGTGTCCAAAAGTGGTACTCGCCAATGGTGTTCTTCTGCTGGATCGTGGCCATATCTCGTACGGCTTGTTCATCCATCAACTGCCGATAGATGTCGCAATACTCAGCTGCCTGCCTAGTCCGAATCATAAGAAGAGCAACCATGTAACGGTAAGAGAGAAATTGAAATATCTGCTATGGAGTTTGCCGAATCAACAGGATTACTCGAAGCCTGATCCGGAAACCAAGGAATGCATGAAGTATATTCCTGCAGGCGGGAATTTTACAGACATTCCGTCCGAATTCCGACCGAGATCCGTTCACGATCAAATGGACTCACCAAGGACTGCTTTAATTTGGAGCAAGGGAATGAAGGGATTTTACCTTATTGGTGACCACAACAATTATGCTTTTATCAACGAGCTTGATCACTTTTTAACAAAGAGTATCACGCCAAGGATGAGGGAACTCGGCATGGACTATTTCGAAGTTTCAGGCCATCACGATAAGTGGAACTTGGAATCGTTATTTGCCTCAAGGACACTTCAGCAATGGGATCAACTCGTTTTTGGGTTATCAGGTTTCGAAGCAGAGTCTCTGGGATCAACTAGTGATAATCAAATTAGGATGCTTAATTTACGGTCACTTTGAAATCTGATCGAGCGACGAGATAGCCACCGCGGATTTCCCTGCCTCAAACAACTGATATGATTTTTCTTTTTGTGACAATGCGTTCTTCGGGATAATGCCGTCTTTCTGCCAGCGGAACATGGTGTCTGCAAAATTTTTATAGGCTTCGCTCTTGAAATTCACCGAAGTCCATTCCTTCTTTGCTGAAGGTGTTTCAGCTCAGAGCCGAGTTCGATGCCGTGTCTCCGGTATCATATGCTTGTGGATTCGGATCGAATGCCCTTACCATGAACCCTTCCGTTGCATATAACACAAAGCATGTCACGTAAAGGGAACTGTTACGACAATGCTGTTATGGAGAATTTCTTTGGGATCCTAAAATCCGAGTTTTTATATACAGAAGAATTTGATAGCATTGAGCAATTCAAAGTAGAACTTGATCAATATATCCACTATTACAACCACAAGCGAATAAAGGCAAAACTAAAACGCATGAGCCCGGTACAGTACCGAACTCATGCGCTAAAGGAAGCCTAACTATATTTTACCCGGAGGGGCTGAAATAGCCCTTTACTCTGGAATAAAGAATAAGTCGTCAAAGTGTCATTCCGAAGTCGGCGTAACGGTAGAGGCAACATAGTATTGGTAATAAAATGACAGTAATCAGGCAATACCGAGTATATTTATAAGCGGCTTGTAATATCGGCAAAAAAGCTGAAGGCATAAAAAGAAATTGCCTAGATTCGCAAGCGTCGGCGCGATTGATTGCTTGGACGCAAAACCCGATCCGGAATCACTTTGTATGCCGACAAGTCATATTCCTATTCATTACACTGAGCGGGACGAATAGCGACCGGATGTTGCTCCATCAACGTAAGTCAGACGGTAGTACAATATTATTGGCTAAATAGAAACATAATCGGGTAGGCACACAGTTCCCATCCCGGCATAATAGAAGCACGAAGAAACCCAATAAGAAAGTTAGGAGTACACCGGAGGAAAAACTAATCGTTGCTAACTTGTCACGAAACAAAACGCTGATGTGAAGTTATTGACGGAATCGCCTTCTAATGAAGTTCATTCGAGTTGGATGCTTAGACCGACCGCGCGCCGCTCGATCTGGTATATAGAGAGAAAGTTATTGGCGCGAGAGCGGAAATCGGCATGTATCTTGGCCGAATGAGATTAGGAGAATAAAAAGTTCTATCAAAAACGCTACATATCACGATATAGGGAGGACTTTGACGATGTCTTACAAAGTGCTGACGAATGAGCAGGTCGAGCTTTTTATCGAGAAGGGCTGGGTTAAGCTGGAAGGTGCTTATGCCCGTGAAGACGCACTCGCGGCGCAAGAATATTTGTGGACGGAGGTGGAAAAGCGCAGTGGTGTACGCCGTGACGATCGGACGACGTGGACGGAACCGATGGTACAGATCAACGAAGTGTTCCTGACCCCGGACTTCGCCCGTTGCAATACTGCGCGGCTTGGCGACGCCATCGAGGATCTGATTGGACACGGCCGTTGGGCGAACCGCTCCGTATTCGGAGAGACGGAGCAGCTGAGCGCGTTCGGCTGGTGGCCAGTCAACTTTTCCCTAAACGCCGACCAGCCGTGGACGGTTCCGGTAAACGGCTGGCATTGGGACGGAGTCCACTTCAGACATTACATCGACAGCCCGGATCAGGGACTGCTGTGCCTGTGCCTGTTCTCCGACATTGCCCATCAGGGCGGCGGAACATTTATCGTCGAAGGCTCGCATAAGGTTGTCTCCCGGTTCTTGGAACGCCACCCGGAAGGAATGGAGCTCGGCGAAGCGATTCGCGTGCTAAACCGCGAGCATCCGTACCTGCGCGAACTGACCGGTGCCGAACGCAGGGCAAACAAGGAGGGCGGAGACATCTATGCGGACATGGAATTACAAGATGCCGGAGGCACGGAAGGGAAGAACTCCGAAGCGTTCGCCCAGGAGCGGCTCGACAAGTTCATGAATAATGACTATGTCGATGCCAATGGCGTTACGCTGTGTGTCCTGGAGACGACCGGCGGACCTGGTGACGTGGTTCTTTGTCACCCGTTCCTGTACCATGCTTCATCGCAAAACTTGAACGGCATTCCTCGGTTCATGTGCAACCGTACGACACCTTTGAGAGAAAGACTGAACCTAAACAGAGATAGTACAGCTTATTACTCTCCGCTTGAAACCAGCATTCGTAGAGCGCTTGGACGGCAGGATACCTTGATAAACCAATAGAGTACCGAGATGTGTAATGGGATGGAACGAAACAACAATGTGGTAGCAGTAAAGCCGGATCGCTGTCAGCTCAGCGTGGTTAATTATTTTATGACCAACCAACATACTAAGGGGATATCGAAAATGGAGAAAATAAAAGTCGGCATTATCGGAACGGGAAACATCAGTAACGCTTACTTTCATAACGGAAAGCGCTTCGAATCGATGGATATCGTCGCTTGTGCGGACCTGGACATCGAGCGCGCGAAAGCGAAAGCTGCGGAACACGGGGTCAAGGCGTACTCTGTTTCCGAAATACTGAGCGATCCGGATATCAAGCTCATCATCAATCTGACGGTTCCGCAGGCTCACGCGGATGTCAGTCTTCAAGCGTTGGAAGCGGGCAAACACGTCTTTGTAGAAAAGCCTCTGGCGGTAACACGTGAAGATGGACGAAGAGTGCTCGATTTGGCGAAAAGCAAAGGACTTTCGGTAGGCTGCGCTCCAGATACGTTCTTGGGCGGGGGTATCCAAACTTGCATAAAGCTAATTGAGGACGGCTGGATCGGCACTCCGATTGGCGCAACGGCGTTCATGGTGGGCGATGGGCCGGAAGGCTGGCACCCAAATCCAGAGTTTTTCTATAAATCCGGCGGCGGACCGATGTTCGACATGGGGCCATATTACTTGACTGCACTCATCGCACTGCTGGGACCGATTAAAAAAGTAACCGGTATGACGAATATTTCCTTCCCGGAGCGGACGATCGGAAGCGGGCCGAACGTCGGGCAAAAGATTCTTGTGGAAACTCCGACACATATCGCCGGCGTCATGGAGTTCGCTTCTGGCCCGATCGGAACGATATTGACCAGCTTCGACGTGAAAGGCGGTACCCAACTTCCGCGCATCGAGGTGTACGGTAGTCAAGGAACGCTAATTGTTCCGGATCCGAATACTTTCGGAGGACCGGTGATCATTCAAAGGGCGGGCGGGCAGGTGTGGTCGGAAATCCCGCTCACGCACGGTTACTCCGAGAACTCGCGCGGAATTGGTGCGGCTGACATGGTGAAAGCGATCGCAACTGGACGTAAGTGCCGCGCGAACGGGGAGATGGCTTTCCACGTGTTGGAGGCAATGCATGGTTTCCACGATGCTTCCGTCCAAGAAACCCATTATTTTATGAAGAGTACCTGCGAGAAACCGACTCTGCTTCCCATCGGACTTACGGTCTAAAGCCGAACAACGTGGAATCTTGCAAGGGGAGTTGCCCAGAAGCACTCCGATGCCCATCATAAAGAGATCCAAAATATCCAGGTTTATTCAGCATCTGCTTCCATTATCATTCAAGTTCATTGTCTTTATCATGGATGTATTGAAACACGCACAAAATATGCTGTGGGCAGCAAAGGCATGGTTTAAGCTTCAAATTTCCTGTAACTTGGAATCATATCAAGTGGTATGGACGCGGGCCATGGGAAAACTACGCAGACCGTAAATCTTCGGCATTAGTCGGTATTTATGAAAGCACCGTTGCACAACAACATGTACCATATATCGTTCCAGTTGAATGCGGCGGCAAGGAAGATGCCCGTTATCCATATGTATCCTCAGATCATCGTCAAGTAAAAATTACTGCAGAAGGTCACTTCCATTTTGATATTCATCATCACAGCATTAAACAGTATGACAATGCCGCTTATGAAGGTGAACTTGGCAAATCCGATGCGGTTTATCTATCGATTACAAACATACAGGTCTTGGCGGTGAGGATGGTTGGAGCAAAAATATTCATGATGAATACAAAATTAAAAAAGGGATCTATAGTTACAGGATGACATTGGAGATCATCGAGTAAACTTACGGTACCGCCCTAGAGTCCGCTATAAAGGGGTTAACGTTAGAAGGGTTTAACCAATACCACAGGATGTCCCATCGCAGCCGAACTGGCGATACCATAGCATATCTAAAAAGGAAGGAGTAAAGAGGATGAACCGTAAAGTAGAACAATGGGACATGTTTGAACTCAGCGTAAAAGGACCTGCGGAAGGAAATCCTTTTACGGATGTAACTTTCAGCGCCACATTCAAGCAACGTGAAAGAAGTATTGAAGTGCCGGGATTCTATGATGGTGCCGGGACTTATAAGGTCAGATTTATGCCAGGCGAACAGGGAGTATGGACCTATGAGACAAGCGGCAACCTTTCGGAATTGAAGGGATTGTCTGGTGAATTCGAATGCGTCGCGCCTGCTGAGGGCAATCATGGTCCGGTGAAAGTGAGTGATACCTATCATTTTGCTTACGCCGACGGCACACCTCACGATTCTGTAGGAACAACCTGCTACGTATGGACGCATCAAGGGGATGAACTTGAAGAGTTAACGCTTAGGACGCTCAAAAAGGCTCCTTTTAACAAAATGAGAATGTGTGTGTTTCCGAAGCATTACCTTTATAATAATAACGATCCTTTATCGTATCCCTTTGAAGGTTCCAGGGAAGAGGGTTGGAACTTTACGAGATTCAACCCCGAATTTTTCCGGCATTTCGAAAAGAGAGTGGATGATCTTAGAAATCTTGGAATCGAAGCGGATATCATCCTGTTCCACCCTTATGATAATGGCAGATGGGGCTTTGATAAGATGGGCATGGAAGTCAATATCAGATATCTGCGTTACCTGATCGCTCGTTTGTCGGCTTTCCGAAACATATGGTGGTCCATGGCCAACGAATATGATCTCATGGGGAATATGAGTATAGATGACTGGGACGTGATCATACAAACTGTGGCGGAGTACGATCCTTACGATCATCTTCGTTCGATTCATAACTGCGGACCGTTCTATGACCACAACCATTCTTTGCTCACCCATGTAAGCGTCCAGAACTCTAATCTGAGGGGCATTCTTCAGTGGAGAGAACAATACAATAAACCGGTGGTCGTGGACGAATGTGCCTATGAAGGGAACCTCGGCTATGTATGGGGCAATGTAACAGAGCAGGAAATGACGCGCAGATTCTGGGAGGGTTTTTTGAGCGGCGGATATGTGGGACACGGAGAGACCTATGTTCATCCGGATGAAATCTTATGGTGGTCAAAGGGTGGGGAGCTGCACGGTCAAAGCCCTGATAGAATCGCTTTCATGAAAGAAATCATGGAGAGCGTGCCCAGAGAATACCGCGAACCCGTAACCTTTCAGCCTCACTGGGAAAACAGTCCCTGCATAGGTAAAGAAGGAGAGTATTATTTGGTGTACTTTGGAATTCACAGGCCTGCAGTAAAGTACTTAGAACTCACGAAGGATAGAAAGTATAAAATCGAAATTATCAATACGTGGGAGATGACGGTCACTCCACTAGAAGGAATTTATGATGCAAACAGCAACGTGGAGCTTCCCGGAAAGCAATATATTGCACTAAGAATACAAAAAACATAACAAATAACAGAGCACTCACGCCCCAAGGGATGAGTGCTTTTTGTGGGATCAACGGAACTTGCAGATCTTAAGGTTGACGAATCGTTCTTAATGATGCCGGCTTCATGCGCAAGAACAATTGGTCTGCCTGGTTTTCCGATCCTCTATACATTTTGCATTTTCTGTACAGGTATGCGGATTGTAACAGCCGTACCTATTCCTGGTTTGCTATCAAAAGCAAGTCCATAACCCGGACCATAAAACAGATGGATCCGCTCATTAATGTTTCGCAGGCCGTATCCGCTTCCTCTCGTTCGATTGTTGAGATCATTCGTGAGCAGTTTCGATACGATATCCGGAGACATCCCTTCGCCATCATCAGAAACGATAATCACGATATCCCCTTGGAGAACCGCCAAGAAACTCTTGCCGTTTGGATCCTGATCAGTGAAGTAAGAGCTGGGGACCCATAGAATCCCTTTGCCGCTGTCCATCAACCGCTTGAACCAATAGGTCTGACGTGCTTTCTGCAGATTAAACAGGTTGACATTCTCTTCGGAATAAAACAATTGCTCATTAACAAACAATTTGACGCTTTGAAATGATTAAGGCTATTGGTAGTTTGGAGACGCAATTCGCGGCTTTTAATATTGCAGGAGGGAAAGCTGCCGGGAATCGTACTTTAGAAATGTGGGGACATGCCTTGCATAGCTGTCAAACGGCCTATAACAATTTATATGCACAACTTCGAAAAGAGTTTGGGGTATATCGGTAAGGTCTGGTTACTAATATAGGTGATATCAGGTAATATTGCAGCAATAGCTTTCATGGGGGTATAGATGTCTACATATTGGACACTTCAGACAGCAGAGGTTTGGGAGCAATTTAAAAAACAAGGATATTTAGAAGGAACAAAAGAGCATGTAATGTACCCATATGAGTATTTGTGGATGATGAAACAAATGAATAATAGATTAACTAATTATGGACGCCGGTTTAGTAAGAATTAATTCCGAGACAGCCGGGGTGGAGCTGCAGGCTCCGTTCGGCGGAATGAAGCAGTCTAGCTCTCATTCGCGCGAGCAAGGCCAGGCGGCCATTGAATTTTACACATCGATAAAAACGGTATTTCTCAAAGCGTAAGCGTATCACTTTTGCTATGAAACCTAATTCGGAAGGGTGAGGGTTGATGACAGAGCAATTAAAATCGATTATGGCAAATGAAAATAACGATTTGTTTACAATCCGTACGCATACGCAGGGCCCAAAAGGCTCACTGCCACTAACAAAAGAAATGTTATTGGATGCTCCAAGCGGAGAATTGTTCGGACTTACCCAAAATGTTGGGATGGGGTGGAAACCGTCTCGCCTGAAGGGTAAACAGTATCTGTTGTTAAGCACGCAAGGAGGCATACGTAAGGAAGACGGGAGTCCAGTTGCGCTCGGCTATCATACCGGTCACTGGGAGGTTGGCCTGCTGACGCAGGCTGCTGCAGAGGTGATCACAGAAAGCGGAGGGGTTCCTTTCGCCGGATATGTGAGCGACCCTTGCGACGGTAGGTCCCAGGGCACGGAAGGCATGTTTGACTCTCTTCCTTACCGCAACGATGCAGCGATCGTTTTCCGGCGACTTATCCGCTCCTTGCCTACTCGCAAAGGAGTGCTCGGTGTGGCGACCTGCGACAAGGGACTGCCTGCCATGATGATTGCTCTCGCCGGGATGCACGAACTCCCTTGCGTAATTGTGCCCGGCGGAGTGACATTACCTCCCACGGAGGGCGAAGATGCCGGGAAAATCCAAACTATAGGTGCAAGGTATGCTAATGGCGAAATCAGCCTAGAAGATGCTGCCGACCTCGGCTGCCGAGCTTGTGCCACACCGGGCGGAGGCTGCCAGTTTCTTGGAACGGCAGCTACTTCGCAGGTTATTGCAGAGGCTATGGGCATGACGGTGCCTCACGCTGCGCTTGCACCATCAGGACAGCCCGTATGGGAAGAGATGGCCAGGCAGTCGGCCCGCGCGATGATGACGCTAGAGGAAAAGGGAATCCGGATGAAGGATATATTGACCGAAGCGTCCATCCACAATGCGATGGTTGTTCATGCGGCCTTCGGCGGATCGACCAATTTACTGCTGCATATCCCTGCTTTCGCTCATTCGGCAGGGCTGCCCATTCCGTCTGTTCAAGATTGGATTCGTATCAATAAAGCCGTACCAAGGCTAGTCAGCGTATTGCCGAATGGTCCGGAATATCATCCGACTGTGTGCGTGTTTTTGGCCGGAGGGGTACCGGAAGTGATGCTGCATCTCCGACGTTTGGGGGTACTGAAAGAAAATGCGTTGACCGTAACCGGTGAAACGCTGGGTACTGTATTGGATTGGTGGGAAACGAGCGAGCGCCGTCAACGAATGAGAAGTCTGCTTATGGAAATGGATGGCATCGATCCGGACTACGTAATTATGAGTCCAGAACGTGCCAAAGAAAGGGGGTTGACCTCGACGGTTACGTTTCCTACTGGGAATCTGGCTCCGGAAGGTTCGGTGATTAAATCGACGGCGATTGACCCGTCAACTATTGGAGAGGATGGGGTATACCGTCATCGGGGCAATGCCAAGGTGTTTACCTCGGAGAAAGCGGCTATCTCGGCAATAAAGAAAGGCGGCATTCAAGCCGGAGATATTATGGTGTTGATTGGGCGCGGACCATTGGGTACCGGGATGGAGGAGACCTATCAATTAACCTCAGCACTAAAGCATTTGCCGTTCGGCAAATACGTATCCTTAATTACCGACGCCCGGTTTTCGGGCGTATCCACAGGTGCCTGCATCGGTCATGTTGGACCTGAAGCGCTAGCTGGCGGTCCGATTGGTAAACTGCGGGATGGAGATACAATCGACATCGTAGTTGACCGAAATCGTTTGGAAGGCAGCATCCATTTTCTAGGCGATGGTGGCAAATTGCTGCCCCCAGAAGAAGGAGCCCGTGTGCTTGCTGCCCGCGACCCTCACCCAGAGCTCGCCTCAGACGAAAAACTACCAGCAGATACTCGTTTATGGGCTGCCTTACAGTCTGTCAGCGGTGGAACCTGGGCAGGGAGTGTTTATGATGTGGATCGAATTCTCGCTGTATTAGAAGCAGGTACAAAAGCATTGGCTGTGCAGAACAATTAGGAGGGGAATGATGAGATGACCCATATTACGAACCCAATTTTGCCCGGATTCAATCCCTGTTCCTTCTATTCTTAGGGTAGATGATAATTACTATATTGCCACATCCACGTTTGAATGGTTTCCCAGTGTTCAAATTCATCATTCAAAGGATCTTATACATTGGCAGCTGCTTCGTCACCCACTATCAAGAAAGTCTCAAATAAATATGGAAGGCAACTTGGATTCCGGTGGAATCTGGGCGCCATGTTTAAGTTATCATAACGGTGTTTATTATTTGATCTACACGGATGTAAAAAGCAGAATTGGAGCTTTCAAGGATACCCATAACTATTTGGTAACAGCTACAGATATTAGTGGGCATTGGTCAGAGCCTATTTACCTAAACAGTAGTGGATTCGATCCGTCTTTGTTTCACGACGATGATGGGCGCAAGTGGCTCGTCAATATGCTTTGGGACGGGAATAAAGTAAGACCTGTTCAAAAATACGAGCAATTCACAAATCATATAATAAAAGGTTGATCTACCGATGCAACGTAGATCAACCTTTTTTTGTATTTTTATTAAGAAAAGTAAATGTTTGTTTTAAAAGTAAATAAGCGCGTTTATGTAGGAACATTTGTGTCGTTAGATTTTTTTTCCGACAACAAAAAATAACAAGTCGGATGTCGGGTGACAAGAACATTATCTCATTCCCGACAGATGGTGTGGAGTGAATGAGGTGGATATGGAAATACCTCGGAAAGGATACCTAAGATTGAACTACCATGAAAATTAAAAAGCAGGCAGTCGAAGAAAAAGACATCACTAAAGAAAACGCGGCTCATTCATTTTTTAAAAAATCTGCAGCGCCTAGGATTTTGGTGATCCGTAGATCAAGAGACTTCCGAGATTGTAACGTTGTAGCCTAAGGTCTCAAGTCTTCGAACCGAATTCCGTACAATAGCTCCAAGCTTTTGTTTATCATAGTAATCTTCACCTAAGTCTACATACATTTCTTTTCTTGTCAACAGATAATAAGCGATTCTTAGCATGGCATGGGCCACTACAATGGCTGCTCTTTTCCTACCTTTTCGTGCTAATGTTCGCCTATACATAGCACCAAGATAGTTTTTAGAGGCACCTACGGAATGTGCGGCTTCTGTTAATGCAGATTTTAAATATTTGTTTCCTTTCTTTCCTTTAGAAGACTTTCTTTTGCCTGCGCTCTCATTATGTCCAGGCACAAGTGCTGCCCAAGAACAAAAGTGAGCCGCACTTGGAAACTGGTTTTTAATATTTGTTCCTATTTCAGCTAAGATTTGTTCAGCCATTCGAGTGGCAATTCCAGGTATAGAATCTAATCGCTCTATGTCTTCCTGATCTGAAATAACTCTCTGGGCAACCTCTTGATCTAACATTGCAATTTGTTCGGTGAGAAAGTCGATGTGGGTTAAAATGGTTTTAAGCATCATGCGTTGATGAGGATTTACGTATCCTCGAAGAGCGAGTTCGAGTTCATCTTTTTTTTTTTTCATAGTGCGCCGAGCGAAGCTTGCTAATTTCTCAGGATCTTCTTCACCGTCTGCGATGGCGTTAAGCATGTCCTTAGACGAGACCCCCATAATATCTGAAACCACAGAGCCCAGTTTGATGTTTGCTCCCTCTAGCACTTTTTGAATCCGATTATGTTGCCTGGCACGTTCTTCAATGATGCTTCGGCGATAACGAACGAGCTCACGTAATTCTCGTTGAATTCGGTTTGGAATGAAACTCGCTTTCAGAAGTCCATGGCGAAGAAGTTGGGCGATCCATTCTGCGTCTTTGACATCCGTTTTCCGTCCTGGTAGAGCTTTCATATGCTGGGCATTTACAACTAAAAATTCAATATCTTCAGCTTCTAGTAGGTTAACAATTGGTTTCCAGAATATGCCTGTACTCTCCATCGCTACGTGGGTACAACCATGCTTTTTAATCCAGTCAATTAACTGGATTAGAAATACGGTTTTAGTAGAAAACGTCTGAATCTCCTTTCCTTCAGGTGTCATTGTACATGCAGTAATGGAATCCTTATGAACATCCATGCCACATGCGCGCTCAATGAGTATATCCATTGAAATAGTCCTTTCTACGGCTTTGAATATTGGGGGCTGGTGCAACAACCAAAATAGGATTAATCTACCATGAGTGCTTCCCGAAGGAGCGACATTCTGTGATGCACCGTGGTCGGTGGAGTCAGACTAACGGATGGGCTCAAAGGCACCATAGTTCATCGACCTTCCTCTCCCAGCCGTAGTAGCAGTATTGACGATTTTAATCTTTTTTCTTCATTTTCATCATCTGTGGTGCAGCGCGATTTTTGCGCTGCATGAATGACTAACGGGCAGAAATGCTCAATAAGTGCATAATTAAATAGTATTGTATGTTTCCTCATTCTTGGTACATATAAATTTAAGAATGGTGAATATTAACTTTTATAAATTAGGCATTTTAGGAAGTGATTAATATTCACATTGCACTTGCTTTATGGGCAGTTCTTGCCGCTATTCGTTGGGGTGATTGGAAAAATTTCAAACGATATTACCCTACATTACTTTACGTTATTGCTTGTGATTTTTTGTATAAGATTTTTGCATTAGATAAATATCATTTATGGAGATTACAAGAGGATTTTGTTTTAAATCATATGGCGACTTACTTTATGTACGTATTAATAATCTTTCCAATGACTACCTTTACTTTCTTATCCACGTATCCAACGCATTTGAAGAAACAAATCTTTCATATTATAAAATGGGTTTTCATTTTTAGTATTGTCGAATGGATTGGTTGGAAATTCGGGCGAATGACTTATTCTCATGGTTGGAGTATTGGGTGGTCAGCGTTCTTTGACGTCAATATGTTTATTATGATGAGAATCCACTATGTTAATTACTTATGGGCAATCCCACTAAGTGCTGTCTGCACTTGTCTTTACTTGATTTTCTTCAATTATATTTGATAGTCATTGATATGTTTTCTTAATTATTGAACTAACGCGAAACGATATTTGAATAACACACATTAGATGAGCAGGCACTGCGGTGGCCTGCTCATTTTATTAAGATAGCTGGCAGGTTAGCTTAGGTAGCTTAATAACAAAGGAGAAATTGATTGATAACATCATAAAAGCGAGGACCCCGCGAATTATATCGCAGAGTCCTCTTATAGTGGGAAGCGGTTTATTTCAAAAATGCACTTCTAATGCTAAGTCTTACTCAAAAAGTATCGAAGCAGAAATCTCGATCTTTTTATCCTTCTTCGTGTTTTCATGGTGAATCAACAACCTTTCGAAAACTAAAATTGAATTCCGTTTTCGCTGTTTTTTAATACCACTTCCCACTTATCGTATGTTTACCCTTTTCCTAATATTTTGAATCAATAAGGGTAATATGGCTCTCAGAAAATAAAGTTTTAGATTGACTTGCTTGATTAAGCTAAAGGGCAGAATTGTTTTATTAATCCTATCCCTTGAAGCCAAAACAGTAATTCACTATTATTGGCATAATCGAACTTTGGGGTAATATGGGAGGTTTTTGAAATGGAAAGAAAAAACACTTTTAATGAAATTGCAGAAGAATACGATAAGTACAGACCAAGCTATCCTGAACAGTTATTTACTGATATCTTTGAGTTTGCGGCTATCAAGGAGGGCGATTCCATACTTGAGATTGGTTGCGGTACAGGTCAGGCAACGAAAGGTTTTGTTGAGTTAGGCTTTGATAATTTGACTTGCATTGAATTAGGTCAAAATCTAGCTGAATTTACTCGTGAAAAATTTAGAAACAACCCAAATGTTAACATAATCAATTCTCCATTTGAAACTTGGAAAAGTGAAAAAAGTAGCTTTGACTTGGCTATATCAGGTACAGCCTTTCACTTTATTCAGCCACAAGAAGATGGCTATCGTAAGGTCTTCGACTTGCTCAGCGATGAAGGTTCTATAGCATTTTTTTGGACCGTCCATGTTCCATCTTATGATGATGTTTCTAATCGAATCAGAGAAAGTTACAAGCGATATGCACCTCAATTAGATGATTCGAAAAACCCAACTATTGAAAAAATTATTGATGAAAGGTCAGTTTTAACTCTAAAGGATGGGTTGTTTAAGGAATTGGAAGTAAAGCAATACAATTGTAACCACAGCTATACTGCAAATGAATATATCTCGTTATTAAACACTAATTCCAGACATAGACTAATTCCCGAAGATGTGCGATTTGAATTGTTTGGTGAAATCATAGCAGCGATTGAAGAACATGGTGGTACTCTTATAAAACCTCAAGTAGTTGTTTTGTTCCATGCAAAGAAAAATATTAAGTGAAACCCAACAAATTCATTCGCTCAACTAACGGAAACTATAGCTTAATAACAATATGAAAAGGCAAACGGTCCAGGTGGATTGGTTGCCTTTTCTCAAGTAACGGGCAGTATACTTCCAAAATGTGGTATATTAAATTTGGTGATATTTATACTTATAAATCCTGCTTTTGTTGACATATAATCATTCACTGGCAGGCCGAGAAGTGACCGTCATCGGCGCCGGCGTCTGCAATGCACCCACTGATCCGCACGCTATGCTCGGCCGGGGCGCCTAGTTCCGGCTTAGTACACATGAATGGTTGGCATATGAATGCATATGATTATTAATTAATAAAAGGAGGACACTAAATTGAACGAAAAATATATACTTGTTTCAAGTATCGCTTCGGTTGGCATATTAAGCGCAATTTATATCGGATTTTTTGGTGGAAATACACAAGTTGAAGCAAATGCTAATGAGATTGCTTCTAAAGCACTTGATAAATTAAAGGTAAGCGGTGTTGAACACATTAAAACGACTTCAAAATTTAGTAAAACGGATCATTACAGAGATGTTAAAGGATCGAGAGAAGTTTCGATAGAATATAGGTCTGATGGTTCTTTAATAAAGAAGACCATTGTGGACAAGGCTGGGGAAAGGGTAATAGTTGTTGGCCCTGAGATTAATGGAAAACGGGAAGCATATACTTGGACATTACCAAAGGATATTGCTGAAGAAAATAAGGGATTATTAAAGGCCTCTTTGTTGGGTGAAATAAAAAAAGATCTCGATCAACAATCATGGACTTTTGATGAAAGTGTAAAAACTAAAGAACAGGTAATTGTTTTTAAGCAAGTAAAAAAGGACAACAATGAAAATAATGTAGTGAAAGTCTACACAGATTCTAAGACATCATTCCCAAAAAAGAAAGAAACATATCAAGTAGTTGATGGAAGTGAGGAATTAGTTAGTACAGAGGAATATAGTATTGAGAGTGACAATGACTCAGTTTTTGACACTTCAAAAATCTCACCAAAAGAAATTCCAGCACCAGTTACACCTGAGGCAACTAAAAAGGGCAATTAAACTTTATCCATCATTAAGACATTTTTCTCATATAAATCCCGGTTTTTCCTTCGTTAAGGATCAATCAGGCTTTTATTTTTTCTTTACCATCATGCTGCATTCGAAGAACAAATAAATACAGTCTTAAGAGATTCGGTTCGTTCAACATGGAGAGAAGTGGCTCTAGACATTAACCGCTATTTGAGTTGGGAATACGATAACATTAAGTATGAAACCATTGAAGAAGCACTGGAAAGAATAAGCAAGGAGGATTAAACTAGCGGAGAACGTTAGTTAAAAAATAATGGAGCATATCAGCCGGCAGTTGCTCTTTTTCATTTGAAGTAACTGGCAGGATAGTGGAAGAATTAAAAAGAGGTGTAGTTTATGAATAAACCATATGAACTTCAACCATTAAGATTACTGGGAGGATGGGCAGTAGAATGTAATAACTTTTATGAATGCGAACCTGATAGTTGCAATGATTTTGGTAAATATTTTGTTGAAGATTTATTGCAACTTACCAATAGTAACTATAATCTTATTCTCGACTTGGGTTGGTATCCAGATAGCGATCAAAACGGTACATTTAAACTATTATTAATTAAGGATTATAATTGGGAAAAACCATTAGAGAGTTTTGAAAGTAGGAATACAAAAGCAATTGTAGATAAAATTGAGTATTGGACAAACTTTGGTTTTTATCAAAAGTATATATAAAGATATTCTGTTATTACTCAGGCATTTATATTTATATTGTTAAACTAACGGAAACTATAGTTGAATAAAACATCAATGGACGAAGCTGCCGGCACGATCGGCAGCTTCATTACGTTAACGGGCAGTATTGCAGAATGAAAATCATTGAATATATTATCATTTCTGTGCATAATTATTCCAACATACTAAATAGGGATTGCTTGTGCACATCAGATAAACTTTAGTCGTGTTGCACATGCAAATAATCGTGTAGGAGTTGGTTGCAATGAATCTTGTTTGTGAATCGCAATTCATTAACGATTACTTGATCGTGACAGAAGAGATTGATTATGATCATCACTTGATTGCTGAATTGACTTCCAAATTGGTAGCCTCGTCACAAGATCAAGTGGATTTTATTAAAAAATCTTATGAATTTGTCCGTGACGAGATTGATCATTCTTGGGATATCCAGAGTTCTAGAATAACTTGTTCCGCGTCAGAAACATTGATTCATGGGGAAGGCATTTGCTACGCAAAAGCTAACCTTTTCTGTGCAATATTACGAAGAGCAGGCATTCCCACTGGCTTCTGTTATCAGCGTCTTACGATAGGGGACACACCAGACACAGGCTATTGCATCCATGCATTAAACGGTGTTTATGTTCAGAATTTTGAAAAGTGGATTCGCTTGGACCCACGAGGCAATAAACCTGGAATTCACGCAGAGTTCTCATTGGATGAAGAAAAACTTGCTTTTCCGATCCGAGAAGATTATGACGAGGCTGATTATTTGACGATATACAAGTCCCCCAATGCTAAGACCGTTGGAGCGTTAAAAAGTAATACTGACTGCATAAATATGTATCTCCATGGTCTACCTGATCATTTGTGATCATTAAGTTAACGGAAAACGTTAGTTTAACACCGAAAGGGCTGCCACGTGGTAGCCCTGTTCTCAGCTAAAGGGCAGTATAGTTGAAAAGCTAACGATATTTTATATATGACACAAATTGACATAATTAAGCTCTATAATTGGTGGTAGATCAACGAAAGGAGTAAGAAATCATGAAAGCTCTAAATGGAAAAGTAGCTTTGGTAGCAGGCACAACACGTGGCAGAGGAATGCTATGTAAGTGATGCGGGTGGTCAAGGAATAGCGATTCAAGTTGATCATTTCAAGGAGGAAAAATTATGTCCAATAATGTACGCCCTAGAAGAATAATTTTAGATTTAGCAGTTACTTTAGATGGATTTATTGAAGGGCAAAAAGGAGAAGTAGATTGGTGCATCATGGACTCTGATATGGGGTTCTCTAATTTTTTGAATCAAATTGATACTATTTTATATGGAAGAAAAAGCTACGATTTATGGGGACAATATACTCCAAAAACTGAAGATTCTGATACTGAAAAAGAAATTTGGAAATTAGTTCATAGCAAAGAAAAATATGTGTTTTCCGGAACGCAAAAAAGCATTGATAATGAAGCAATATTTATAAATGATAATATTCTTGAAGAAGTAAACAAATTAAAAAATAAGCCTGGTAAAGATATCTGGCTATATGGCGGAGCAAGTCTTATTACAATTTTTATAAATTTAGGGCTTGTTGATGAATTTAGATTATCTGTTCACCCTGTTATTTTGGGAAATGGAAAGCCTTTATTTATTGACATAAAAAAGAGGTTCAATTTGAAACTAGCAAATACAAGAAATTTTACCTCTGGCGTTGTTCAACTATGCTATCATCTTAATGAGAAGTAATAAAATTCAAAAATAACCATGTTCAACTAACGGATACGATAGTGGAGGAGCTTGATAATAGCAGCTCCTTTTTTTTGTTCATTAAAGTAACTGGCAGGTTTGTTTAAGAAGAAGGAAAAAAATAATAAGAGTTTAATGTATTATATTAAAAGAATGATTCGTGTAAAGATGAAAGTAATTCCTAATGTAAGAAATGGAGGGTACCACTCTTGTCTCAAGTAACTCTGAAAAAAATAACTTCTGAAAACTGGCGAGAAGCAATTGGACTTTCTGTAAATGTTGAGCAGCAAAAGTTTGTTGCCGCTGTCACACCTCCTGTTGCAATTGCTCTTGCCAAGGCGTACATCAGACCAGACGGCAAGACGGTCGATCCTTATGGGGTATACCAGCAGAATATCATGGTGGGTTTCTTCAATCTGCACTATACACCTGATAGCAAAGAAGACTATTGGCTTTTTCATTTTTTTATTGATAAAAGGTTTCAAAGAAGGGGATTAGGGTCTGCTGCGATAGACGTGTTGATTAAGCACATCAAAGACACCCATCTTTTTTGCCATCGCATTCGCTTGACTGTACATCCTGAAAACGATGCAGGCAAAAAATTCTACACGAGGCTTGGATTTACCGATGAGAATATTCTTACATACGGTGAACCGACATACTCCATTTATATTTAGGCGTATCTTGTTCAACTTACGGGTAACGATAGCACTATAATAACTCAGGCTGCCGGTATACTTGGCAGCCTGTTCAAGTAACGGGCAGATTAGCGTAATAGATGACACGAATCTCCTTGAAATTAGCAACCTATTCAAATAAGTAAGCCAGGGCAGGATTATACAGATAATAAGATTTTATTAATTCAACAGGACGGTAAATGACTCAATGGTCATCTGCCGTTTTTTATAATTTTAACGAGTGGTTTGATTTACAAAATGTGGTAAAATTATTGGTGAGGTTCTTATGAGGACTTTACTTATTCGATGAAAGGTGGAAATTTTCATGGAGAGAAATCTTTTACTGGCAATTTCATTTTTAATGGGATTTGGTTTACTTATTTTCCCTACTCCAGAAATGTTAACTTTCGATGGTACTCATGCTCTAGGAACCTTTTTAAAGAACACATTAAACATATTTGGTATACTATTAATGGTATATAGTAGTATAGAAGTCGTTATTAAATTATTTAAGTCACGAAATTAAGTAATAATGTATTGCTAACATAGAACATTAGTTAAATAACTACACGAAGGCAGCCTAATGAATGATTCGGCTGCCTTCGTTACGGGCAGTTAACCGCAACTAATGGTGATTTTTATCGTCATTAGTGGGTAGGAATAATTTTACGATGCTGCTTCAGAGTCATGCGGGCGAGCTTCATCTGCTCCCGGCGCTTCCGGCAGCTTGGTCAACGGGCTTCGTTCAAGGGCTGCGCGCTAGAGGCGGCTATACGGTCGACTTGGAATGGAAGGACGGCAGTCTGACGAAGGCCGTAATTGCCTCTACTGCCAGTGGACCATGCTGTATCCGAAGCGCGATCAGTTGTTCGATTACAGTGGAAGGGAAACCGGTCGAATCCGAGAGGCCGGCCGGCCTTCTCCGCTTTCATGCGGATGCCGGCGTCGTCTACACCGTGCTTCCGGATTGAAACGATTGCTTGCGTCAACGCCAATGCCCAAGCAGGGAAGAGTGAAATAAAACCGCTTGTCGCTGCAGTTTAATCCGTGATCAAAGCAGAACTAGGCCGCACTAGCATTGGCCGGTAGATGACCCTCGGAATTCGTCAATTCGTCGGGGGTCATCTATTTTTTGTCCAGAAACGGAAGCGTACGAGGGACGATATCGCCGCGTTCTATGCGGATCGCAAACCGATTTGAACGGCGGCAACGGGATGCTATTGTCCGGGCACCTTGCCATCCGATCTTCAAAAATGACAACGATTTCTTAAGAATGTTGGCTTTCGACGCTCTGATTCGAAGAGTATACTGAAAACAAAGGAGGAGCAGATATGGAGTTGGATACACGCGTAACCGGAATTAAGGGAAAAACAGAACAGCGAACGCAGTTTTGGAAGCGGTTTAAAAAACAAAAAACGCTGCACCTGTTCGTTGGGCTCGGCATGATATTTTTGCTTGTCTTCGCCTATACGCCGATGTTCGGCATTCTAATGGCATTTAAGCAGTATTCCATCTCTACCGGAATTAAGGGCATTTTTACAAGCGAATGGGTGGGATTAAAGCATTTCAAGGAGTTCTTTAATGACTATCAGTTTGGAACAATCGTTCGAAATACGCTGGCATTGAGTCTGCTAAAAATCCTTTTTGCTTTTCCGGCTCCCATATTGCTGGCCATTCTATTAAGCGAAGTAAAAAATTTGAAGTTTAAGCGTTTTGTCCAAACGATCAGCTATTTGCCCCATTTCATCTCGTGGGTTGTCGTCGCAGGCATCGCTTTCGCCTTCCTGTCGACGGATATCGGGATGGTCAATAAAGCGCTTCTAGGGCTAGGCATAATCGACAAGCCGCTTGACATATTGACGAACCCCAACTATTTCTGGGGACTGGCGACTGGAAGTGCCGTCTGGAAGGAGATGGGCTGGTGGACGATTATCTTCCTGGCCGCCATAGCGGGCATTAACCCGTCATTATACGAAGCCGCGCAGATCGACGGAGCGGGCCGCTTGGCTCGAATTCGCCATATTACGTTCCCTGGAATGAAAGGAACGATCGTCGTTGTACTTATTCTGACGATCGGAAGCATTCTGGGCGGAGGATTGGTGGGCTCCAACTTCGAGCAGGCGTTTCTGTTCGGCAACAGCATCAACAATCCGACCTCGGAGATCGTGCAAACTTATGCGTTTAAGGTCGGATTAAGAGACGGGAGATTTTCCTATGCGGCAGCGATTGATTTGATCCAGTCCGTCATTTCCGTCATCCTGATTTTCTCCAGCAACTACATTGCCAAACGCACTTCGGGATCAAGTCTATTCTAGGAAAGGGGAGCGTGCATGCAGCTCAGCCAAAAACAAAAAGATCGTATCATGGACGCTATGATTTATGCATTACTAGCCATTCTGACGTTATCGATGCTTTATCCGTTCTATTACGTCCTGATTCTTTCCTTCAATAAAGGAACCGATTCGCTTCTTGGGGGCGTCTATCTATGGCCAAGGACCTTTTCCTTTGAAAATTACGCGCGATTTTTGGATGACCCCCACTGGTACCGTGCTTTTTTGGTCACGATTATGAGAACGCTTGCGGGAACCGCCCTAGGCGTCCTTTTTACCTGTTTGGTTGCTTATGGGCTGTCTCACCGCGATCTTCTGTTTCGCAAAGGTTATTTCACGGTCATTATATTCGCGATGTACTTTTCCGGCGGTTTGATACCGTATTACGTCGTTCTGCGCTCACTGGGGCTGCTGAACACGTTTGGTGTCTATGTCATTCCTTCCATGTTAAGTACGTTTTTTCTGCTGATAGCCATTTCGTTCTTTCAGGAAATTCCGAGTGAACTCAAGGAGTCGGCTTACATGGACGGGGCTACCGAGCTCGTTATTTTCTACCGGATCATCCTTCCCGTCTCTATGCCGCTGATCGCAACCATGTCGCTTTTCTTGGGGGTTGGTCAATGGAACTCTTGGCTGGATTCCGCTTACTTCGTGCAGTCGGAAGGTCTGCGGACGCTCGCTTTCCGGATGATGGAGGTTATCAACAAGAGCAATGCGCCGATGGACGCTATAGCCGTTGCGAACAGCGCTTCAGCGGGCGTCACCAGCTATTCTCTTCAGGTAGCGGCTATGGTTATATCTATCGCGCCTATCGTGTGCGTCTATCCGTTCCTCCAGAGGTTTTTCATTCAAGGCATTATGCTGGGTTCCGTGAAGGGTTGATTTTGTTGGCATGATATTAAAGCGTTTGCTTTAATATAAACATCACTTGTTGGAGGGGTTATTTTGAAAAGAAACAAAGGGAAGAAGGCACTGCTCTTATCGCTCATCCTAATGATGACGATAGCGCTGATGTCCGCATGCGGAAATAACAACGATGGTCAAGTCAATAACTCGGTGGGGAGCGAACCGCCCGCCAAAAGCAACGAGGTGAAGGAGCTATCCCTGTTTATCGATGCCTCCTGGTATCCGGTGAAGGAATGGACGGGAGCGGTTGCCGAGAAAATTACCGAAAAGACGGGAATCAAGCTGAAAGTGACAGTAGCCACGGACGACAAGCAGCTTCCGCTCATGATCGCGTCCGGCGATCTCCCGGATCTGGTTTTTACTAACGCGAACATCGAACGGATGTCCGATTCGAAGCTTTCTTATCCTTGGAACGAGCTGATCGAGAAATACGCGCCTGACTTTAAGATCGATCCGATACGAATTGCGATCCACACGATGGATGACGGCAATTTCTATACGGTGCGCAACTCCTTCGCGACGCAGGAGGAAATGGCGCAGAACAAATACTCGGTCGGCAGCGACGGCAACCCGGGTATCGCGGTGCGCGAGGATATTCTGCAAGAGCTCGGCAATCCGTCAATAGACACCATTGACGACTTTATGAAGGTTTTGGGCATGGTCAAAGAAAAATATCCGGACATGATCCCTCTGATCATGGACAAAGATTGGATCGAGCAATACTTCCTGACGCAGTTCGGCGTCGAGGGCCTTCTGGACGGCTGGTATGAGCGGGACGGAAAAGTGGACTATGCGATCAGACAGCTGAAAATGCTGGATTTCTTCAAGTTTATGAACCGTCTGTACCGCGAAGGGGACATTCTGGCGGAGAACTTCGCCTATACGAACGATCAGATCGACGATCAGTATGCGACCAGCGGGAAGGCATTCGCGCATATGCATACGGTCAGCATAGCAGACTCGGACAATATCAAGGTCAAAAACGCCGGCGGTTCGTATACGTTCCAAATGCTGCCTAGCTCCATTTCGAAAGATGCGAAAGCGGTCAGCTCCGGACTGGGCTTTGCAGGTACGTTTATCACGAAGAAAAACAAGGACCCGGAGGCGTCGATCAAGTTCCTTCAATATCTGGCGAGCGACGAAGGCAAAAAGTTAACGATGTTCGGCGTCGAGGGCGAGCATTGGACCTGGAACGACCAAGGGTATCCGAATTTGAAATACGATCCGTCCGACGCCGATTTCGTCAACAGCAACGGAATCAAATGGTGGTACCTGTACAACGACGGCGTTACGGAAGGCATGTTGAGCTACGTACCGGGAGCGCAGAAGACGAAAGCGTTGATGGAAAGAAAGGCGTTCACGGTTTACAAGCCGGAGCTCGGCTTGATTCAGCTGCAGCCGGATTCGGACGAGAAGACGATCAAAACGAAGATCGACGAGATGATCAAAAACGAGAAGGTTAAAATCTACTTGGCGAAGTCGGAGGAAGAAGCCGTGGCAAACTACGAGAGCATCGTGAAGAACGCCGAGAAGATCGGTCTGGATCGCTTGGTGGATTGGGCTAACCAAACCTATCAGAAGAAGAAGGATTTGTTTAAAAAATAAGACTGGGTCCGTCAGGAGCGCTGCGCGTTCCTGACGGACTTTGCACGCTATATTGCAGGTGAAGGCAAATGGGAGAACGGAAAGGCGGGAAAATGATGAAGCTGGAGTATGATTCGCCCGGTACGGCATGGAAAGAGGCTCTTCCGATTGGCAACGGACGGCTGGGAGCAATGGTGTTCGGAGCAGCGGAAACGGAAAGAATCCAGATCAACGAGGAGACGTTGTGGTCGGGGGCGCCGCACGATTATAACCGGCCTGACGCGGGGCAATATTTGCAAGAAGTCCGGAGCCTGATTTTCAATGATCGGATCGAGGAGGCGGAGCGGCTGTTTCTGGACCGCATGATGGGCGAGCCGATCCATCTGCAAGCCTACCTGCCTTTTTGCGAGCTGAATCTGGCGTTCCCCGGGCATCGCGAGGTTACGCGATATCGGCGTGAATTGGATCTGCGGCGGGCGGTGGCGACCGTATCCTATGAAGCCGACGGATGCGAATACACGCGCGAAATCTTCTGTTCCCGCCCGAGCGGCTGCCTGGTGATTCGGCTTTCGTGCGGCGAGCGGGGCAGTATCGCCGTAGACGCGTCTTTGTCCAGCGTCCACCCCGATGCGTCCGTTCAATCGGACGGCAGCCGTGCGATTCGGCTGACTGGATGGACCGGAACGCGCAAGGGTCCAAGAAATTGGAGCGGCTCTTGGGAAGGTCCGGGACTCCGATTCGAAGGGAGGCTCACGGCTTTTTGCGAAGGCGGCTCGTGCGCGGCCGGCGACGGCGGCCTGCGCATAGCGGAAGCGAGTGCCGTAACCCTCGTTTTTTCCGGAGCGACAAGCTTCTTGAACTACCGGGACATGGGGGGCGATCCTTCGGAATTGAACAATCGGTATATGGCGCGCGTCTCCGAACGACCTTATCGCGAGTTGCTGGACGAACACGTCGAAGACCATAAAGCCTTGTATGAACGAGTCTCGATAAGGCTGGGGGGAGCCGGGGCGGACGAGCGAACTGGCGGCAAGCGGCGTCCGACGGATCGGCGCGTACACGACATTCGGGAGACGGAGGACCCGTCGCTCGCCGCGTTATATTTTCAGTTCGGCCGGTATTTGCTCATTGCGTCTTCCAGACCGGGCGATCAGCCTTCCAACTTGCAAGGCATATGGAATGAAGAAGAATGGCCGGAATGGGGAAGCAAATGGACGACCAACATCAACGTCCAGATGAATTACTGGCCGGCGGAGGTCGGAAACTTGCCGGAATGCCACCTGCCGCTGTTCGATCTGATCGACGATCTTCGCGTCACCGGCGCGCGCACGGCGGAACTCTATTACGGCGCGAAGGGCTTCGTCGTCCACCACAATACCGATTTATGGCGCGCCGCGGCCCCGGTCGACATCCATGCCGGAATATGGCCGATGGGCGGGGTATGGTTGGTCCAGCACTTATGGGATCACTACGAATACAATCCCGACCTTGACTTTCTGAGGGTACGGGCCTACCCTGCCATGAAAGAAGCCGCCCGATTCGTGATGGACTTCCTGGTGGAGGCTCCCGAAGGCGTCAAATTCGCCGGTCTGCTGATTACCAATCCTTCCTATTCGCCGGAGAACGCGTATCGGGACGGCCACGATCGAAGAAGGCATCTCACGATCTCGTCCACGATGGACGTGCAGTTGATCCGAGACTTGCTCGAACGTTGTTTGATCGCAAGCGAGCTGCTGGGCGAAAATTCGGCGTTCGAACACGAAATCCGAAAGGTTCTGGACCGGATCCCCCCATGCAAATCGGACGATTCGGCCAATTGCAGGAATGGCCGGAGGATTGGGATCGACCGGAAGATTCGAACGGCCACGTTTCTCACCTTTACGGCTTATATCCCGGCAATCAGATATCCGAGGATACGCCCGAAACGTTCGAGGGGGCGCGCAAAAGCCTCGAGCTTCGCCATCGGAGCAAGGACCGAATCCTGGCTTGGCCGGCTGCTTGGCGGATAGCGCTGCACGCCAGATTGCGAGACGGGGAGAGCGCGCGCAAGCGGCTCGTCGATCTCTTGGCGGGATCGACCAATCCGAATCTGCTCAATCAGCATGAGCCGTTTCCGATGCAGATCGACGCCAATTTCGGCGGAACCGCGGGCATTGCGGAAATGCTGCTGCAAAGCCGATCCCGCTATCGAAACGGAAAAGCCGAATACGAAATCGAATTGCTTCCTGCCTTGCCGGAAACATGGCCGGAAGGCTCCGTCTCGGGCTTTCGCGCCAGAGGGGGATTCGAAGTCGGCATGACTTGGGCGGAAGGAAGCTTAATCGGCGCCGAGATCCGTTCCCTTTGCGGAATGCCTTGTACGCTGCGCTATAGGAAGCGATCGATCCGATACACCGTGAAGGCTGGCGAATCGTTTCAATTTGATCCGTTCTCACGTTAACCGGGGTTTGCGGAATTGCAAATCTGGAAGGGATGCGCCTCTATCGGAATTCTTTAGTACATGATATGTTAACGATATATGGATTCCACATCGGAGGGAAACGCCGCCTTGAGCATCATGCGCAAAATCGTGCTTGGTTACGTGATTATGATCTTTATCCCTGTTCTGGCATTCGGTTATCACTATTACACGCAAATCTACGGCAACCTGACGCAACAATTCGTGGAGAGCAGGCAGAAAATCCTGGAGCAGGCTTACGCCAATCTGAAAACGGATTTCGCCCGAATTCAGTCGGTCCACCGGGTGCTGCAATACAATCCTTACTTGACCGATTATCTGGACGGCGTATACGAATCCGACGCGGACAGCATCTACGCGCTGACCCGCTATATTCTCCCGCTGAACACGCAATCGATGTTCGCTAATCCGGAGATCGAATCCATCGTCATTTATAAGATGAAGGATCGGGTATTGCCCATCACCAATCTGTTTCGCGATCGGTCTATGCTGGATCCGCAAACGGAACAAACCGTCTCGTCCCTGAAAGCCGGACAGGGGAAATGGCTGCGCGCCGATCCCGCGGCGTCGGATCCGGACCTGATCTATTACCAGTACATTTACAATACGCAAATTACGGAGCGAATCGGCCTTCTTGAAATTCGGGTACGCAAAAGTTTAATCCATAACTTCTATGCGGCCGCGGGTGTGGAAGGAAGTTGGAGAGCGTTGCTGTTGTCCGGACAGGGCGATCCGTTGACGAACGAAGCGCCGGCGTTGGACAAGAAGACATTGCGTCTTCTGCAAGCGGATGACAGGAAATTTTTTATCAACCGGCAAACGATCGTCAATCAGCTGAAGCTCGAGCCGCTGGACGTTCGCGTCATCGTCACCGGTCAGGTGGGAGACGTATTCCGTTCCGTGAAGAAGAAGGAAATCGTCTTGGTGACGATGATCGTGCTGCTGTTGATCGCTTTATCCATCGCCTATTACCTGCTGGCTTCGACGATTACCAAACGGATTCTTCGGTTGGCCCGGCATATGCGTACGCTGAACGACAATAACCTCAGGCAGCTGACGATCAAAAACGGCAAGTTCGAAAAGGATGAAATCGGCTTCCTGATCGTCACCTATAACGCGATGGTCCGGCGAATGGACGAGCTCATCAACAACGTCCACCGAGCTGAAATGCGCAACAAAGAAGCGGCATACCAGGTGCTGCAAGCGCAGATCAAGCCTCATTTCCTCTATAACACGCTCGAGACGATCCGCATGGTCGCCGAGGCTAACGACGACAAGGAAGTCGCCGATATTTCCTTCTGGTTCGGGAAACTGATGCGGTACAGCTTGTCGTCCGCGCGGGAAGAAACGGTTCTTGCGGAGGAAATCGAGATGGTTTCCTTTTATATGAACATCCACAAAATGAGGCTCCAAAGCAGGCTGACTTTTGAAATTCAAGTTGCGCTGGATGCCGAACGGCTGGCTTGTCCGCGATTCCTTTTGCAGCCGCTTATCGAAAATGCGATCGTGCATGGAGCTTCCGCCGTCCTTCGACCCGTCCATATCTCGCTGCAGGCGACGGAAACGGAAAGCGAGATTACGATCGACGTTACCGACAGCGGCAACGGGATTACGCCGGAGAAGCTTCTCGCGCTTCGCGAACGGCTGTCCAGGCACGACGAGCCTAGAAAGGCAGAGGAGCGGGTCGGCGTAGGTTTGAAAAACGTCAACGAACGAGTCAAAAGCTTCTTCGGAGGAGAATCCCGACTGGAAATCCTCAGCGAGTCGGGCAAAGGAGCCTGCTTGCGCATTATCATCGTGAAAAGGAAGGTGGCGGACGTTGAAGATCTTGATCGTAGACGACGAACCTTTGATTCTGAAAGGGTTAGTTAAAATCGTCGAGGAAGTCGCGCCTGTCGGTTCCGACATTTGCTCGGCCCTCAATGCCCCGGAGGCATTAGAGACAATGAAGCGCTTTATGCCCGATGTGACGATAACGGATATCCATATGCCGGAGAAGAACGGATTCGAATTAATTCAGGAGGCCAGGCTTGAGGGGTTATGCGATCGATTTATTATCCTGACCGGCTATGACGAGTTCGACTATGTCCGTCAGGCCCTTCGCTCGGGCGTCGTAGATTACTTGCTGAAGCCTTTGGACAAAAAGGAAATCGCGTCCCTGCTGAGCCGCGTGAAGGAGGAGCTCCCCGCCGCATCGGATTCGGATTACAGTCGGCACGCCGAACGGATATTGGCCTATTTGCAAATGAACTATATGAACGATCTGTCCCTCGACCATCTTGCGGATCGCATGAGTCTGCATCCGAATTATATTAGCAGCTTGTTCAAGAAGGAGACGGGAGACACCCTCGTCAATTACTTGAATGCGTTACGAATCCGGGAAGCGCAAAAGCTGCTGAAAACGCAGCCTCATTCGACCGTTTGCGCGATCAGCCGGCAGGTCGGCTTCGATACCAAGCACTACTTCGCGAAGGTGTTCAAAAAATACACGGGAACGACTCCCGGCACCTACCGCGAAAATCAAGAAGAAATCGAACGTCATGAATCGCCTAATACCTGAAGGTTTTCTTCATTCGCGCTTCACAGGCGAACAACTTAACAATTCCTTGCTTCATTTTCTGACGGGGATTAATTTCTTGAAACCAGAGGTAATATGGTAACCCTGTCAAGAGATTGGGCAACAGGGAATATCGAATCCGTTACTAATACAGCAGGCAACGTTTATTCATATGCATACGACATCATGGATCGGATCAAGAGCGTCATTTTCCCATTTCAAGGTTCGCTAGGCGCGGTTAAAATCAATAAATCGAATTCATTCAGCTACGATAAAAACGGGAACCTATTAGCCGTTACCGATCCGAACGCAAAAACCTGGACAACAGTCCAATACAATGAACAAGACGATATTAAACAATTGAACGAAACAGTTACATGGAACGGGACTCCATTTGTAAACTCATGGACGTTTGGTTACGATAATAAATCCGGTCTCCTGAACAGAGTCGGTTTCCCGACTGCACAATTTGCACTAATGGGATATGATAATGCAGAACGTTTGAAAGATTTATCATTTGGCAACAGCGCAGCGGTTTCCAAAAGCTTCGCATACAACTATGATTTGAATGGAAATTTAACATCTTATGGAACTGGAGCTTCTAATTTTACAGCGAACTACGATAAAATGAATCGTGTAACAAAAGTGGCTGAACCGACCACGTCGAATTATTTGGAAAACAATTACGATGACGAAGGTCGTCGTACGAAGCTTCGCGTGTATAATGGAACATTAGGCTTTGATTGGAACTACGACTACACGTATGATAACTCTGGCAAACCGAAAAAGTTCCATGATGCCTCATACAACCGCGATTCCTGGTATTTGTTTGACGAAGCAGGTCGGCCGGTGAAAACGTACAACAGCAACACTAGTGCAACCTTCAACGAATATGACCAAGAAGGTCGTACCATACAGCTTCGAGCAGAAATTGCGGGCGCGACAGTAGATAAGTTCCGTTACGAATACGACACGGGAAGCAAAATCACGAAAATCTGGAGCGACATGGACGGCTCGTGGGTAGAATACACTTACGATTCGTTAGACCAGCTTTTGCAGGAGAAATACTCTGCCGGAACAATCATCGAGTACCAGTACGATGAACTAGGGAACCGAACGAAGGCCATCAAGAATGGTGTGGCCACCACGTACACGTATAATCCGGAGAAAAACCGCCTTGTTTCTGTTGGTAGCAATAATTATTCTTATGACGCGACAGGTAACGTAGTCGGCGACGGATCGTATACGTACGTATGGGGTGACGATAACAAGCTCAAGGAAGTCAAGCAAGGAAGTAATTCTGTTGCTGCCTTCACGTATGACGCTTTAGGTAATCGTGATACACTTTCCACAGGAGGCATAACTAAGGAGTACCATTACGATGGGAACTTCGTCACTTATGTCAAGGAAAGCGACGGCAAAATCTATCGTTTCGCTTACGATCACAACGGAAGCCCGATCTTCATGAGCTATCAAGGCAGTCAGTATTGGTACCACTATGATGAGCATGGGAACGTCATTCGGATGACGGATAGCAATGGTACGACCGTGGTACAGTATAAATATGATGCATGGGGCAATATTACTTCAACAACATCGACGAATAGCGTCATTGCAAGCCTAAACCCATACCGATATGCGGGGTACTGGTACGATGAAGCGACCAAGAAATACTACTTGAATGCGCGTTATTACGATCCGCAGATTGGACGCTTTCTGTCCAAAGACCCGATTGCGATCAGAATCGGGAGCGAGCTCAGCTTAAATGCTTACAGCTACGCCGATAATAATCCTGTCATGCATGCAGATCCTGAAGGCAAGTTTATCGTCCCGATTATTTTTGCCGCTTTTTATGCCTGGTCGCTCTATGACAGTTACAGGTCCATTAAACAGGATCCAAGCGCGGTGAACGTTGCCATTAACGCAGCTGGCTTTATTAATCCGAGTGCTAAGTTAGGATCTAAAGTTACTAAGATTGCAAGGGCTGCTAAGATTGGAAAGGGTAAAGCAATTGGTGCGTGTAATTGTTTTACCGCTGGGACTAAGGTCCTTACAGACGAAGGGGAGAAACCTATCGAAGTCATTGAAGTCGGAGATATGGTTCTTGCTAAGTCTGAGTATGATTCTAATGGAGAGTTGGCATACAAAGAAGTAACTGCTTTATATCGCAACCAACGTGATGATATTATAAAACTATACGTTGGGGAGCAGATCATCGAGACGACAGATAATCATCCGTTCTGGGTTGAAGGAAAAGGGTGGGTCTACGCCGATGAATTGCTTGTGGGCGATAAGCTACAAAAGGCTGATGGAAGCAATCTTACGATTGATAAGGTTGAGTTCGTTAAGCTTGATGAGCCAGTTACGGTTTATAACTTTACGGTTGCTGATTATCATACGTATTATGTGACTGATTTAGGGATTTGGGTTCATAACACAAGTTGTGGTCCAAATGGAACATTTGTAAATGCAGATTATCATGGAGCAACAAATAGTGGTAAAAAGAATAAAGCACCGAATGATGGTCAAACAGCATTAGATAATTCAATATCAATAGGACCAAATACTGACCGAAGAATAGGGATAAGTAATAAGGAGTTCGTCGTATTAGATAAGACTCGTGACGGAATTTACCATGGTCACGCTAGGTCATGGGGCGAACTCGATCAAAAAATGCAAGCTATTTTTAGAAAAGCAGGATTGGTTGATAAGAAAGGAAATATTAAATGAGTAATTATTTTTCTATTCATTTTACTAACGATGCCAGTTTTCAATTTCTATCGGAAAAGTCAGTAACTAATAAATTTGATAATGTAACTGTGTTCTTTGAAGGTAATCATGGGAAAATATGTGTTTTTAACGATGTAATTCAAGAAGCGATAATTACTTTATATAACGGATTGAAAAATCAAGTTGAACTAAATTCAGATATGGAGGTAGGTAATCTAGGGGAGGACTGGAATATTTGGACAAATAACTTAGCAGATATGGCAGAAGATGATGAGAAAGATATATTCAGCAACTATTGGATGTGGTCAACAAGAGATTTCCAAACATGGATATATCGAAAAAATGAAAAATCATATATTGAGATTAGTCCAAGCTATAGATGGCACTATGTAGAACCTACTGAGGATGAAAACATTACGTCCTTTAACGAATTTCTTGAACATTATCGTGCTAATGTTTTTGAACTATCGTCTGAACAAATAAAAGACATTATTGAATCACTTGAGGTTATGAAAACAGAATTAAATATAACTTAGTGATTAGACCTTGGGGGTGGAAATCCTCAAGGTCTTTCTTTTACGCCCTCATAATGAAGAGAATTCTTATGGCAATCTTGGCATGCTGCTTGATGTTACCTTCGTATGCATTTGCTGCAAAAGAAGTTGAAGCGGTTGAACTCAGCCCTATCACACTAAACCATAATATACATAGTTTAGAATCCAATATAAATCTCTATACCGCAAGTCTGCCCGTCCTTCTGTTTAGTTTAATGATGGCAAAAAAATAGAGGGCGAGGTTAACAACCCATATATTTCCATATACTGCACGCATTCTTCACGCCGCCTTGGATGATCGATATTATTTATTTTCTTAGTAGAAATAAGCAACGCGGAATTAGGCACACATACTAAAAAAATCAAGACTAAAACCCTTATTAGGAGTTGTAGTCTTTGATTTGAAGACGAGTTTAGTAACTGCTGATGGAACCACTAAACGAATATGTATTTGAGTTAGTGGGTACCCGAGAATTTGACGTAATATTTAGTAGTTGAACTGATACCAGTAAAGTAAACGTGGCCGCTGCCACCCATAACAGGCCACTAACGGCTGGCTTTTTCATTTTAATTACGTAACATTGCGTAATTAATTTGTCTAGAGTCCGTCCGCCTAAAATCTTTTTGCATAAAACTTATAAAATTTCAACAACAATCAATTAATTAATGTCGGGTGACAAGAACATATAAGCTTAAAAGTCGCGTAGTTGCGGCTTTTTTTGTTTTAACGATATATGTTCTTGTCAAAAGCCAATGACAAGAACATATATCGTTTGCCGAATGATGACAAGAACTTGTATTGTTATGCGCAATTGAAAACCTTTCTCAACAACAGGTTAAATTAGATGAATTTAGAACGTAAGCTGGAAAGGGGCAACGATTGAGCTAACAGGCAGGATAGTTACAATATATGGTACTATTGGGATAGCACAAATGGGAAATTGAGCATTCATTGAGGGGGACAGGAATGGCAACCACAGTAGGGCTTATCCGGCACGGTGTGACTGAATGGAATAGTCTTGGTAAGGCTCAAGGAATATCCGATATACTCTAAGCGAAGAAGGAACAAGGCAAGTGTGGGAATGGCATAAAAATAATTTGAACTCAAAAACAGATTGGATAGAAGGATTCGTTAAGCACATAAATAGATGAAAGCACGATTTTATTTTGAGATGGTGGTTGTTTGAATGGAATATACAATAGCTAACTACAAGGACTTTGAACAATTATATTTACATGATGCGGAACGCAACCTATTACGGTTGATTATGGGAACAAACAAGTAAGTGTTCGTGTAATTACTCCTAAAATGGCAGGAAATCCATCATCCATTTTGTTTTTAATGTCGCTGGACAATAGAAATCTAGATATATCAAGGCTTAGATTCGCTTTCAGGACATATGTATAAAATACGGGTTTTGTGAATAAGTATCGGAATAGCTAGGCCTAAGCCTATCCCCTCATCAACTCTAGCTGTCAGCATGTTGGTACGACGTTGGACATACAAAAAAGCCTTTGGATTTTATTCCAAAGGCTTTTGTCCAAATATCCCCTGCCCTAGCCTGCTGCCGCTGAACTGCTCCTTGTCTTGTCTATAGTTCACCGTTGAATAAACCTTGTAGACTCGATTCAATATGAGTTACTAATGTATTCAAGGGATTTCCGATTTTCACATCCATTTCACACTCAATTTTTTCGGCAGTTTCGACCATAGATAATTGTGCGACAGAGACGATCTTGTTTTGATTAGAGATAAGCAAACCCTTAATATAATTAGATAACTCGTTAACATATTGTTCTTTTTTCCCCTGCATTATTAGCTCGAATGTATTCTCTATGATTTGTACGTCGATATTAATTGGTTTAACATGTGTAGTTGCAAATTCATTAAGCCTTCTCATCGTTCCTTCGACTGTTGCTGGATTAGTAAATAGTAGCACTTGTGGCTCTGTTATACTGCAAACATAATGGAAAAACGGCTCGTCAATTTTTATGATAGGAACTGATGTCTTAAGTTGTTCGTCGTCGAGAAGAGCAATGTAGTTAGTACATGTAATTAGAATTGCATCAACCTTGGTACTGGCTATCCATTCAATCTGATCATTTACCTTGTTTTGGGCTTTTGTTAAATCAAAAGTTTCATCTGATGCGATTCTACTCATTAAGCCTGGGTCGACAAAGTGTACTAACTCCAAATCATTTGAAGCAATAGCTTTTTGAATATACTCAATATTAGAGTAGTGGGCATGCAAACAACCAATCTTTCTCTTCATTTAATAACCACCCCACTTAAATTTTCCTTATACTATCAGATTATTGTATTTTTATCCAGAACAATTTGTTTTCATTTCTTGAGCCTGTCCTTTCCTTCAACAGACATGTCGACTTCTTCAATTCCGTTAATTAAATCTTCCCTCAAACTACCCTGGTAGTAAATATCAATTATCCTTTCAATAAATTCATTGTTATTCATCTTAAAGAATTTTTGTTGATTCTGCCTTAATACATTCTTGGCTTTCAAAAATTATGTCCTCTCATATGAAGTCGCATTACATTATATTTATTATAGTAATTGCTTTCTGCACGGTCTCATCCAGTTTTCTGGTCTGCTCGACCAGTGCAGTCAGCCGTTCCGTAGCTGTACCGCCTCGGCCCTTGCGTACCGCCAGCTTCTTCGCATTTGCCTTATAATTTTCGATTATTGCCGTCATCGCAAGCACCCCGGCATTTTTGGCCGCAGTATTTTCGCCCAGCTTCACCGTCATGCCTGCCCTAACATGAACGTTTAGCGGAGTGCAGGCTGCCACCCGACAGCCCTTATGATAAGACAACGAGAAAAAACGGCCCTATCGCATCTATTTCGCGATAGGGCCGTTTTTGTATTTAAGATATTTTTATGTTGTTGGATTAAATTGCAAAAGCTGATGTGATGATTACCAAAAGAATAAAAAGAACCAAAATAAATGCTACGTTTTTGCCCATACCATAACCTTCACCATAACCTACTGCTCCCATGTTTACTCATTCCCTTCAGTGGTTTTTCACTACGGTATAAATATATGTTCGGTACATAGTGCTTGCTTGGACGTATACCATTGTGAGGCAAACGCTGAGGAAACGAGCAAACGTATCGTAATTGATGCTTTTACTGAAAAGGCTATTTCAATTGCAGTTACAAGAGAGATAAGCTTCTTCTTAAAAATACGACTCTTCGCCCCCAACGTGCCAATCGAAAGCTGTGATCTCAATGGGCTTTAATACCTGCCTAAGAAAAAGGTCGTTTTTCTCAAACGCTGTTAAAGACCCATGCTTCTTGCTATTCTGTAGGGACGGGCAGCCTCACGAACTTAATGTCGACTGTTTGTATGTTAGAGTTGCATTTAAACCATTCACCGATTAGTTCTTCTAAGATAGTCCCTCATGCTTTCGGATGGTAGCTCGAATGTCCTTATTAATAAACCCTTAGCTTTATGAGACCAAGTTCTTGTCAAAATCGGGTCGGGATCAAGTTCTTGTCTTTTGGTTTTGACAAGAACTTGATATGCAGTATCGGGGATGCAAAAACCCGTATTCCGGAATGCGAACATTTTTCTAATAAGGATTGTGATTTGGAGAAATACTTTTATGGAATATGACAGGGGGTGAACTATAAACATGAGCAAAACTAACGACACCAACAATCCAAAACATGCCACGTCACGATCGAACAATCCGAACGATCAAGGAAGAACTGGAGTTCAAAAAAAATCGAAATAAAGCTGACGTACCAGTCAAATACTATCAAAACATCTCAAACCCGGGTACTTGACCGGGTTTTTCGGGAAATTATAACAACAAACCACTTCTGACAATGGAGTTAGTAAGAGTAAGTAATTGCTTTATTCTGCCCATTAACGTAACAAGGCTACCGATTAATTCACGCGGCAGCCTCGTATTGTTCTTCTTTAGTTCAATGACTACCGTATGCTTTATTTAAGATATCCAAAAGTTTTTTTGTTCTGGATTCCTCGATTGTGTAGATTGTTCCCGTATTCGGAAGCTTCCTATGTGTACCTTTTTCGAGTTGGTTAATTATCCAGAGATAAAACTGATCATTTCCTAGGAGTTTCGGAAGAAATATGTTTTACCAAAAATTCATAGTGATTATAAAGACGATTTATCAACATAGGCATGATTAGATAATTCATGTCTGTCCTTGGCAATGGTTCGGACTTTTTTGAATTCCCCCGATATATTGGCTTAGGTAACACATCGGAAGTTGGATTTTAGGCGATACTTCTTAATAAATAATTTAAAGCGGTTCCGTATTACCAATTGCTTAGTTCAATTGATAGGTCTTAAATTCCGCACTAAGGCACTCCCTTTTTTGCAACGTAACATTGATTCCGTAATTCGTTAAACTTATTCGTTCACCAATTGTAGGATCCAGTCTTTAATATCAACAATTCGCAGTGTTTTTGGCCGGGTATTCGTTCCGGATATAATTAATGGGACAAGTGAGTCTTTTTCATGCAACGAGCCATGTGCCCCTCCGCCGATGTGGGTAGGGGAGCTTTCACCGACGAGTTCATAACCAGGTTGGACCGTGACGACAACATATCTTCCTTCATGAGAATGCATAGCCCCGTATAGCCTCGCCAAAACGTCAGGATACTTCCCATACTTAATATTGTTATTAGTTGTCGTAATATCCACGAGACCTGGCTCGCCCGATATAGTCCACGATTGTCCATATTCATCCGTATAATCACCACCAGGACGATAATAAAACATTTTATCGTTTTTCCCTGCTATAACACGAACATTTTCATCGTCTTTCATTGCAATAATGTCGAGCTTTTCCTCATTTTGCAAAAGCTTCACTACGTCAGATAACTGCACATTCGCATCGATCGCATAGACATAGGCCATCCGTTCATTTGTGGAAATCACAATTTGGTCTTCGGTCCTTACCGGTTGATTTAATTTCGCAATGCGGTAACGGTTCAATAGCGGCCTTATTTCAACAGTGGCTGCCTGCCGATCATCGTAGACAGCGCTTTGCGCACTATCACCCATAATGATCCATACCGCATTCTTTACAGCCTGCTCCCACGATCCGTAAGCGTTAAGCACGACTTGAAGTCCTTGATCCGCTTTTTTAATCCCACCAAAATGATCCGTACCCTTTCTATGTACTTCGTTATCATTCTCCGGAAAGTAAGTGATGGTTACATTCGGAAGCTTTTTTTGACTAATTAGAAAAGCGGTGTCTTGTGCAGAAAACTCATCGTTCATTCCGTATTTTTTCCACATAGAAGCGTTCCGGTCATTCTTCGAGTCCAGTTGTGCAAGAGCTGCATAGGAGAACAACGTAGGTCCTGTTATTTTCATTTGTTTAGGCAAACGCGTGCTGAATGATAACAAGCGGGGCACTGTTAAGGTGTGTTCTGTTTTTCCTCTAAAAACAATAGCATTTATTGACGCAGAGTGTTTTCCTTTTTCGGCCAACTCTTCATGAATCGTTTTAATTTCTTTGTTTAGTTGAACCTGATTTAACTGATAAATAGCATCCGTTAATACTTGCAATTGATCAATTTTCAACGCTTCTTTGGCACCATTTCCGTAGAAAATCATGCGGTTCTCTTTACCACTGTACCAAACAAGTCCGGGCACATGATGCCGGTCTGCGTACGTCCCCGTTAATAAAGTGCTATCGATCGTCACGGACATCGTTGGAAACGAACTCACAATCTCTGGGAAGTATTGTCCGTTATTAAGCAGAAATTGTATCGCAGGTGCATGACCTTGCCCAATCGCTTCTTGCAAAGGTTTATCCATTAAAGAATCAATAAGGATACATATGACAGGTTTTGTATTTTGATTTGTTGTGATAGGAGACTCGACGCTTTGTTGGTTTAGCCGTGGGCTGGGGTTTGCCCTGCAACCGATACTAAGCAAACTTAGACTTATCATTAGCAGAATGGCAATTTTATCTTTTGTTTTCAATTGTTTACCCCTTTCTTTTAATCAAGAAAAAATCAAATGAATCCCACCTCGTTAATATAAGGATGGGATTCAAGCGTATCATTTATCGGGCGTTTGGAATAATTCGTTGGACCATTTCGTTAAATTCTTCGAAAAATCCGGTAACAGGTCTTCCTTGTCCTACATCCGTTACATACCTATTAGTACGATCCACAAATTCAGGATTGGTGGAAACATATACATTTTGAATACTTGGATCGACTGCCCTAATTTGCTGGGCGATTTGATCTTCCATCTCACGGGAGAGCTGGCCTTGATTATCGTTCACTGCGGCAGCTACATAGGCGTTTCTTCGCGTCACAAGCACATTCGCTTGCCTCACGCCATTTAATTGTCTAATCTTTTCTGCAGCTTGATTGGCGATATGAACTCGGGTATCCAAATTCTTCTGCGGTTGATCTTGGGCTTGCTGCATTTGAATCCCTGGCTGTTGCGCTTGGTTATTGTTCGTCGTGCAACCCATCATAATAACCGAAATGATGAAAAGCAATGTAATCCCTTTAAACAATTAGCTCCACTCCTTCAGGTAATATGCTTTTAGTATGCTTTTTGATTCATTATTAATTCACATATTTTTCTTACTTTTGAATCAGCAAAGGTTTTACGTATCATACCAATTTTTCCAGCCTGTTTTTCTGAGGGAAATTTCACTCCTTCTCTTATCAACTGAAAGTAAATATACCCAATTTTTGTTAATATTATTAAAATATAGGAAATATTAACCTGAATTTTTTTCAATTTCGCAGGTTAAATTATCTTTCGTGACATAATCCGAAAGATGGTGAATTGCCATTAACATTTCAATCTCGCCTAGGCTCTATCATTGGTTTGTTCGTCCGAAATGGTTTACCAAAAAATATATTCACGAACACTTGCAATCCCATTTTACATTTGAGGGTCAGGCCGTACTGGATTTCGGCTCCGGAACTGGAGCGAATTGCTCTATGTTCCATCCGTTAAATTATCTAGGCATTGACCCTGATGCTAAGCGTATTGACTATGCAATGCGAATATATCCCCGCCATACATTTCAAGTCTTGGAAAGTGATAATTTACCTGTCAAGAATGAATCGGTCGATTACCTGCTCATCATCGCTGTGTTACATCATATTACTTCGAATGAAATATCAAGTTACATGAAAGAATTTCAACGAATTCTAACACCTAACGGAACCATCATTGTAATGGAACCGTGCTTATTTATGAAAAAACCGTTATGCAACAGATTTATGAAATGGTACGACAACGGTGAGTATATTCGTAATGAACAAGAATATATTGGATTGTTTCGAGATCACGATTATGACTGTAAGGTCATAAAACGATTTCGAAAATGCTTTTTATACCATGAATTATTTTTTTTAGCAAAATTGAAATCACTTTAAAGTTGGTGAATAAAAGAATCCCTCCTTATGCAACCACCTTCAAGAAACGTAGCAAAGCAGGTTCTGTTCAACATTAGCACTTCTTATTTTGGAGTAAATCTGTCCGTTACTTCAATAAAAAAAAAAACGGAGCTGCCGCGAGGCAAGCTCCTTCACTTATCATAATTAATGTTATGGTCTATTTAGAGTTTTTCTTTTTCAACAATTGTCTGTTCATATCTAGAAATTTTATTATTAAGACGTTCAAACACGTTCTTCATATCTTCCATTTTTGTAATGAGCTGCTTACGCTGCTCGATTAGGAGTTCTTTTCTAGCCTCCATGGTTTCATCACCCTGTTGAAACAACCCAACATACTCAATCAAAATTTCAACAGGAAGACCTACGCCACGCATACATTTGATAAATTCAACCCACCTACAGTCTTCTTCCGTATAATCCCTGATTCCGCTTTTATTGCGGTTCACCCGTGGAATTAGTCCGATTCGTTCATAATAGCGAAGTGTATCCTGTGACAAAACATATTTTTCACTTACTTCGGCTATCTGCATTCAGATTTCACCTACCAATTTCATATCAAGAACGTCCATGAAATTGGATAGGACGTTCTTGTCGTTTCTTATATCAAACTGCACCAATTACCCGATGGGGAACATAGAGCTCTTCCAGTGATGCCATTTCTTCAGGAGTTAATGTAATCAAAAGAGCAGCTACCGGATCTTCGAGATGAGACATTTTCGTAACACCAATAATGGGAGCTGTTACCGGTTCTTTTTGAAACAACCAGGCAAGAGCGATTTGAACCCGGGGAACGCCACGTTTTTCTGCGATTGCTGCAAGGCGATCTACTATCAAACGATCCGTACTTGCAGTCGCAGCATATTTAAATCTCTGAGCTTGATCGGTTTCGGAACGATACGTTGTTTCCGACCAATCACGCGTCAATCTTCCTGAAGCTAGCGGGCTGTAAGGGATCACACCGATTTTCTCTTCCTTACAGAGTGGCATCATCTCCCTCTCCTCTTCACGGTATATGAGGTTTAAATGATTTTGCATCGTCACAAACCGGGTCCACCCATTTTTTTCAGCTACATGTAATGCCTTTAGGAACTGCCATGCGTACATAGCAGAAGCACCAATATATCTGGCCTTCCCGGCCTTCACAACATCATGCAAGGCTTCCATCGTTTCTTCGATAGGCGTATTATAATCCCAGCGATGGATTTGATAAAGGTCTACATAATCCGTTCCCAATCTCTTAAGACTCTTATCAATTTCACTCATGATTGCCTTTCGGGAAAGACCAGCACCATTAGGACCTTGATGCATACGGAAATGAACTTTTGTGGCGATGACAATCTCATCACGATTCGCATAATCCTTTAGCGCTCGTCCAACAATTTCCTCGCTTGTTCCGTCTGAATAAATATTCGCCGTATCAAAAAAATTGATACCAAGCTCTAGAGCTTTATTTATAATAGGACGACTACTTTCTTCATTAAGTACCCATGGATGAGTCCACCGCTCTGCTACACCAAAGCTCATACAGCCAAGACAAAGCCGAGATACATCCAAGCCTGTATTTCCAAGTTTCACATAGTCCATTTGGTTGTTTCCCACTTTCCATTAGATATTTTTTCCTTCATATGTAGTTTACTCTCTGGAGTTAACTCCAAGTCAAGTGATTGTGCTTGCAGTGCGTGTTTAGCTATCCTGCCTATTACTTGAACTAGAGTAAAGGGCTGAATATTCAGCCCCTCCTCATCAAACCGTACATGAAGTTTTCCCTCATACGGCTTTCCGATGTTCTTCAATCATGAGCATGCGGATTACAACAACGTTTTAAGCCCCATTTGTCTGGCAATATATTTAACTTCTTGAAATGAACGCATCCATCTATTTCTTTGTCTTTTCTTAGCATACCAGCGGGTTAACCTTTGCAGTATGTACCAGTCCAACTTCGCTAATTTCCTATGGCTGTAGGTCGTGTGGTAGTAATTTCTCCATCCTTGAATTTTAGGATTGAGCCATCCTACCTGTTCCTCAAAAGAGCGTGAACGTGAACTCGGTGGTGCAAGTCTTTCTTTAACCACTTCCCGTATGCGTTCTTCTGCCTTTTTCGTTAACCACTGTTGCGTTGTGAAATACACGTTGCCTTGGGATGTTTCTGCTTTTGTTTTCCGATGGTGCATGCCTAGAAAGTCGAATCCTTCGTCTCCTATCCACAAGCCTACTATGCGTGTTTTGGTGGGGTGTAAGGTGAGTTCTAAACGCTCCATAATCGTAACGATGAGTTTGTACGCATGGTCCGCTTCTTTCTTCGTCTTGCAAACTACAACCAGGTAAGTAGCCCGAGGGAATCACACCCTCAGGCCCTCTCAGAACCGGACGTGAACCTCTCGGCTCATCCGGCTCCCATTATCCAGCCGTAGGCAGTATTCCCATCTGCCAATGTGCAAACAGTTTAGGAAGATTCTTTGCAAGTCGTCCCATCCAATTTATCGCCCGTGTCTTGTGCCTCTCCAATTTCTTGTATTTCCTTCTTGCCCAATGGATGAGTGCCTCGTTCATATGGCGTAAAACGGGATATAGTTGCGACTTGTAGAAGTGCCCATAGTAGTTGATCCACCCTCTAATCGAGGCATCGAACATCCGCGACAGGTCATCAATGGCCACGTCCGGCTTCAAATGCATCCGCCATCCTCTAATCGTCTGCCTCATCGCTTTGCACGCCTTGTTGCTCACTGCTGGCGTGAAGTTGATAAAGTGTTTTCCGAACCGATTCTTCGATCGTCTTGGCCGAAAGGTATACCCCAGAAAGTCGAACTTAATTTCGGAATGCTCCCCTTTTCGGTCATCATCTTTGCAATACACAATTCGCGTTTTATCCGGATGCAGTTCGAGTTTACATTGCGTGAACCGTCCTTTGAGTTGCTCAAGCAGCCGTTCAGCTTCCTCTTTCGTACGACAGTGGATCACTGCATCATCCGCATATCTTGCCCACGGATTATTGAAATGCTCGAGTCCCATCCATTTATCGAATGTATAATGCATGAACAGATTCGCAAGTACTGGGCTGATGACCCCGCCTTGCGGCGTGCCGGAGGTTCGTTCTACAATGTCTCCATTCTTCATTTGGAACGGAGCTCTTAGCCATCTTTCGATGTAGAGAATGATCCACGCACAGTCCGTATGTTTCTTTACTGCCTTCATAAGCAACCCATGATCGATGTTGTCGAATAGACCTTTAATGTCAAATTCCAACACCCAGTCATATCTCCAACATCTGGTTCTTGTTACTCGAACCGCATCAATCGCGGATTTCCCCGGTCTGTACCCATAGGAGTCGGAGTGAAATATAGGTTCCACCATCGGCTCAAAGACCAGCTTAACTGTCATTTGCGCGATACGATCTGAGACGGTTGGAATCCCCAATATCCTTACCCCGCCATTCTTCTTCGGTATCTCTACCGCCTTAACTGGCGGGGGAAAGTAACTTCCCGAGGACATTCTGTTCCAGATTTTAAAGAGGTTGTCTTTCAGGGTTTCCTCAAACTTTTGAATCGACTCTTCATCGACTCCGGCCGCTCCCTTATTCGCTTTGACTCGCTCATAAGCTTCCCATACGATGTGCTTTGAAATTTCATACGACTTTGTTTTGTCCATTTGTTCCTCCCACTTTCGCGGTTGACGTATTTTCAAAACTGGATAACACAGCCCCTTGGCTCCGCCACCTTTTCAGTGGGTTCATCGCTACTACGGGCTATTCCGCCCCTATACTCCGCATTTGTACTTTCATCCTTGCGGGATTTCCGCTTGGATTTTTCCATTCGCATCGGAGTCGTAGGTTCCCACGTTCCGAACAAAAGCCTGTGTTACGTTCACGCCGCCTTCATGCCGGTCACCATCTGGACAGTAAACAGGTTTCCTCCAGACTCATCCCAGGCCAACGACTCCCTCCTGGTTTTGATGACATCCCTACGCTTTCGACACTTTATCAGCCATTGACTTGTGTTCGTCTCCGTAACACTCACCTGACAGAGTCTTGCTCTGCCTTTTCCTTAACGCTCACCACCGACGGCTTTTGACCGCAGCAGCTTAAGGTAGTTTGAAGCCTCCGCCTGCACAGCGACTCCGAAGGGCCCGCCTTCATCTTTTGTTCAGCATTGCTTTGGCTTTCTTACGCGCCATGCATTCGTGGCGCACTGTCGTCTGCGTACCGTGTCAACTCACCTACTCCTTTTCCATGTTTCTCCCACATTTGATCGAAGTAGTTGAGGTAGATATTCGCCAGTAACGGCGAGATGACGCCACCTTGTGGTGTGCCTAAGTCGGAGCGTCTTACCGATCCTTCTTCCATAACTCCCGCTTGTAGCCACTTCCTAATTAACTTCAATATCCGCCTGTTTACGGTTGCAGGCTTTACGGATTCGGTCTAGTGCTCCCTTTGCACCACGTTTCGGGCGAAATCCGAAGGATGTTTCATGAAAATCCGCTTCAAAGATGGGTTCAATCATTAGTTTTGTTGCCATTTGTACGACTCGGTCTCGAACCGTCGGTATTCCGAGCGGTCTTTGTTTTCCATCCTTTTTAGGAATGTATCGACGTCTCACTGGATCAGGATGGTATGTACCTTCTTGTAGCTCACGCTGACATTCCTTGATGAACGAAATCTCCCCGTGCTTTTCGATGTCTGCAAGAGTAACGGCATCAATACCAGCCGCGCCTTTGTTAGCACGCACTCTTTTCCATGCTTCGCATAGAACGTCCCATCTGTGAACCTTGTCGTACAAGGAGTGGAACTTACGTTTCTTGTTTTCCTCGGCTGCATGACCTAGCTTTTCTTGGAGTTGTTGAACTTTTTCCTTTGGTGTCGTTAGCCGATTGGCATTCACTCACTCGTACCTCCTTAAAAAGCATAAACAAAGCAGGGCTCCTTCCCTCCCGAAGGTTATGTTGTCCTTCGGTTCTTTGGTACTATGAGCCCCTCGGACTCCCTTCCTACAGACGGCTCACTTCGCTTTTCGAGCTTATAGAGTGTCTCTTTACGGTTTCTAAAAAAAAAAAAACGTGCAGGGGAGGGTCTCCCCAGTTCACTGCATTATCTTTCATACCATGCCGATCCCTTTACACCGGAGGATTCTTCACTGCTGTTCCAAGATCTACGCAGCTTCCTTGGCCTTCGTCTATGTTCACGAGACTCAGCTTCCTCTTGTCCCTCTTGCGAGGCCTCTTTGACGATGCGGCAGGATTCACTTGATGTTACGGCCTGGTATGTTGCTCGCCCTGCCTCTGACAAGTACTTTTGTCGATGCGCTTTTACGCACAGATTTCGCCATACGCAAGCATCCTAGCTACAAGGGTGGCTTGGTCCTTCCCGTGGTTGGACTTGCACCAACTAGATAATGCGTGCCTCTGGGCACGCTGAACAAAAATAGGAGCTGCGGCGAGCAGCTCCTTCACTATCGTTCTGAGTTAGGTCAATGTTTTAATAACAAAACATGCTTAATGAAACTCTGATTATTAGATGTGGTGATTCGATTTCAAATTTAATCTTTAAACTAGTGTTATAACAGTTATTTCCGGTCGACACATGAACCGAATTGGTCGTACCGACACACCAATACCTCGATTTGTATAAAGGGTGAGAGGCTTGTCTTTCCCAACATGATACAGTCCGGATGGATATTTGACGCCATAAGGAACCGAAGACAGTGGTCCGATTAGCGGGAGCCTCACTTGACCGCCGTGGCTATGACCCGAGAGTTGCAAATGGACGGATTCTAAGGCAGCAACATCGGCAAAATCTGGTGCATGGGATAACAATAATACCCACTCGTCTTTTTTCACCATTTTCATAGCAGTCTTTAGATCAGGTACGCCCTCCCACATGTCTTCTACCCCAGCGATCCAAATGGATTGGGTGCCTTTTTGTACCCTAATACCTCTATTACGCAGGCAGTGAAAACCACCATCCTCTAGAACGCCCGCAACTGCATTAGCATTCCCATAGTAATCATGGTTGCCGAGCACTGCATAACAGCCGTATTTCGCTTTTATCGTATTTAATACATCACGAATATCTTTATTATGGTGACCGAGAGCATAATCAACTAGATCGCCAGTAAAGCACACGATGTCCGGTTGTTCCGCCTGAATCTGCTCTACTACGCTGGTTAATTGCTTTACATCTAAATGGAATCCAAAATGAAGATCGCTGAATTGCACCACACGTAGTCCCTTGAATGCTTCCGGCAGTGTAGGAAACACCAACGATACACGCTCCACTTGTAACCAGCGGGGCTCTACCAATGTGGCATACCCGTAACTCAAAGGCGGTATTGATAGTAAACCACCCATCCCCAGGACACTTTTCTTTAAAAAACCACGACGAGTCATTTTCTCAATGTTTGACATATCACTATCATATATCAAAAAGTTATAAGTTACTATTTACTAATCTCTATAGTTATCTAATTTAAACAGCCTACCGTATCCGGGTCGACAACCAAATTGTCTTATTATGAAACTCTCATTTCTCGTTAGCTTAAAGCCCAAGATAGATTATTCAACTTACTTTTTTTAGATCAAGATCTCTTTATCCATAAACAATTCCCTCTTAAAACTTAAAATTGTTGTTGATCGAACTATAATTTCCCGTTTATAAAAACCAAAACGCTAATACACCGCCCAAACCTGCAAGTGTAACTATAATCCCGCCAAAACGTGTTGACCATACATACAACTCCGATGGCTTTGTTGCATCATTAGACTTCCAACTCTCTGTAACTGTCCACACGATTGACGGCTTAAGTAACATTATTAATCCCAGAATAACAAGAAGAACGCTTATAAATCCCATATAATCTCCCCAATCGAAACAATATTAGCAGCTTTCTCATGTTTAATCCTTCTTTCGACTAATTCTCATCACTCTCACATCATAGGTGTACGCCGATTTTTATTTTCTCTAACTCATCGTTCGATAACTTCTGCATTTACTAATTATTAATATATATAAGAAATAACAACAAATGTACCGATCGATTGAAGGAGTGGGTTTAGATGTCCCGAAAGTATATGCCTTTCCTTTTAACCGCATTAACTGCATTTTTGCTGTATGGTTGTCAAGGAGAATTGTCTTCCGAACTGTTAACTGCTGACCATTTATCTACAACACCAGCTGAATCACAAACGCCGGTGTCTTCTCCTATACCAACTTTACTTCCAATTTCAATTACCTCACCAGAACCTCAACCCCTACCCTTACCGCAAGAACCAATAACGATCCTGTTTGCGGGAGACGCTATGTTTGACTGGTCTGTTAAAGAAGCAATCGCCCAGTACGGCCCTGATTTTCCGTTCGTTCATGTTAAAGCAGAAGTAGAGAAAAGCGACTTCGCATTCGTCAATCTGGAAAGCGCAGTTACGCTTGAGAATGACAAAGATACCAACCAGATTTATAATTTTAAATCCAATCCGGAATCACTAATAGGGCTAAAAAATGCAGGCTTTGACATGGTTTCGGTCGCCAATAATCATTCGATGGATTTTTTACTGAAAGGTTTTCTGGATACACTTGATAACCTTGACAACGCGGGATTGCTCTATGTGGGGGGCGGTCATAATGCCAAAGAAGCATACAGTGCGAAGAGCATCGTTTTAAAAGGAAAAACGGTAAAATTCCTGGCATTCTCTCGCTTCATACCAACAGGTGATTGGTTCGCTGGTCCGAATACGCCGGGGATCGCCCAAGCCTACGACAGGATACCGGTGCTGGATGCAATAGCCCGTGAACGTGAGGACGCTGATTATGTGTTGGCTTACATCCATTGGGGGGTGGAAATGAAAAACCAACCGGAAAAGTGGCAGCGCGACTTCGCTCGCCAAATGATCGATGCTGGAGCGGATGCGATCGTTGGCAGTCATGTGCATGTGCTGCAAGGGTTTGAATTTTACAAAGGGAAGCCTATCGCTTATTCCATTGGCAATTTCCTCTTTCCTGACTATGTAAGCGGTCCGAAGGCGGATACAGGACTGCTCTACCTAACGCTGAACGGCGACCGTATCGATATGTCCTTTCACCCTTATTACATCGAGAAAAACCAGATTGTTCCTAAGGGGGATGCATATGTCAAAAAGCAGCAAACATATCTGAAGTCGATTTCCTACGGAGTGACGCTGGATGGACCGAATGTGCGAATGCAAGAAGGAATAGCAAGCCTACAAGCAAGTACTAAATAAGTTTGCTTAAGAAAGCCCAATCATTTCCAATTGTCAGATGAAGATTACGGAGATCATTGACGTGTGATCTCAAATAAAAGGCAGTGGTAGTATCCGACGGAAAATAATGTCTTATACTGCCGCTGCCCTTTTTTCAACTATCGTTTCTAGTTAATTCGATAAAAGATCACGTCTAGGCAAATGGAGTGACAAGCAATTATCATAAAGCGTATTCTGAGACATGGGAGGTTATCAATATGACATACAGGAGCAAATCAGTCAAAAGCAAATGGATTAAAACGAAATGGTTAATTAAGCATAGAAAGCTAAAAAAATACATCCCTCGTACGATGTTATTCAACAGTAAAACTCTAAATTTGATGCTGTCGTCTTTTTCTACCATATACTTTAAACCTACCGACGGTACAGGTGGAGCAGACATTATTCGGATCAAAAGAAAAGATAGTGGGTATCAAACTCAATTTAAATCAGTTAAATCGTACTACTCAAGCAGGAAAAGTTTATACATGAAGCTTCGCCGATTTTCAAAAAGAAGATCATTTTTGCTTCAGAAGGGTATACACTTGGCCACAACGAAGGGTAGACCATTTGACGTCCGTGTTATGGTACAGAAGACGACAAAAGGAAAATGGGTAAGCAGCGCAATATTCACAAAAATAGGCAGGACGGGTAAGGTCGCTACGAACTATCATCAAGGCGGAAAACTTGGTTATTTCTTTCAAACAATGGCCGGAGCAGGATATAAAAGCGCATCTATCCAAAGAAAGAAAACAGAACTAGAATGGTTGGGATCTACCGTTGGAAATCATTTCGATTGTTATAAGAACGGCTTTAGGGAGTTAGGCTTGGATGTTGCTTTAGATGCAAAAGGAAAACCTTGGATCCTCGAGGTTAACACAAAACCCCAGTTTTATCCCTTAAAACATATGAAGGATAAAAAAATGTATCATCGTATTTTATCTATTTCCAAGATGTATGGAAGGTCAAAATAAGATCATTAGGGAGCTGTGAATTTCAATTCTTTCCTTTAAATTGTATACAAAAACAGCAGTCCAATAGTCTTTGAACTGCTGTTTTTATTATATCTTGTCAACCAACGGTTTAGTTGTTCTTTCAGCGAGCGATTTGTGGTTATGAAATTAATTTTAAACCAACTGCAGCGCTTAATACCATCGCGATGAACATAATCCGCTTCCAATCACTGGATTCGCCATAGTACAGCATCCCAACGACTGCGCCGCCAACTGTACCGATCCCTGTCCAGACCGCATAAGATGTGCCCATCGGCAGGCTTTTCATCGCTAGGCTCAGAAGCGCAAAACTCATAACAATGCCTACGATGAAAATGCTAAAGGAGCGGATGGTTTTCGCTTTATTTATTTGGTTCATGCCAACGACGCCTACGATCTCGAACATCCCGGCAAACATGAGAAAAATCCAACCCATTAGACGGCAGCTCCTTTCTTATCTGGCTCTTTTGTCACAAATTTGAGCCCAAATACGCCGGATAAAAGCAGCAAAATAAGGAATACTTTAAGAAATCTGAACGGCTCTCCGAACAGCAGCATTTCCACTAATACGGTGCCGGCTGTCCCCATTCCGGTGAAGATAGCATACACAGTCCCCACAGGAAGCTTGGTAGACGCGCTAATAACTAGATGAAAAGAGATATACATCGCAATAATAGTGCCTATCCACATCATTGTCGTATCCGAATGTTTTAATCCTGTAACCCACATCACTTCAAATAAAGCGCCGACAAATATATAAACCCAATTACGATTCATGTGTATGATCCTCCTGCTGTTTTACGATTTGATGCCACGCCAATATACGAACCAGGAAGCTTCAATCCTCTTAAGCGACCGTTCAGCTCCTCCAAATAACAACTCAACAAACATGCCATCCAGTACAGCAAGAAAAGCAACTGCCGCCATTTCACTGCTGACATCTGCATGAATGATCCCGTCTGCTATCGCATGATCGAACAAAGGGATTAACATGGTTTCAAGTGTATCTAAATAATTATAGCCTTGTTTAACAATCTCATCATAGAGATGGGTAGGCGGAAAAAAGGCAACCCGCAAGAAAAATTTGGTGTTATCATCTTGTTCGTAGCAATCTTTATATTGGATAAGAAAGCCATAAAAAAGCAGATCAATCGATAGATGCTTATGGCGATCGAGATACTCGACAACAAAATTTAATTCCTTCGCTAGCACATCGTTAAACAGATCAAGAAAAAGTTCATCTTTCCCCTTGAAATGTGTATAGATGGATTGTTTTTTGATGCCTACCTCCGCAGCAATATCTGCAAGCGACGCACCTTCATATCCGTTTTTGGCAAACTGTCTGAGGGCCACCTCTTTGATCCGAGTTGCAGTCATTTGATCCATCCTTCCGAACGTTCGTCAGGAAGATTGTATCACGTTCTCCGATTTGGGGCAACCACTACTATTCTATCCGTTCAATAAAACGAGGAGCAGCTGTAACATGACAAAGATTGCCAACCACCTAGCCAGATTGGCAGGATAGCAGGCAATCTTATTTTCTTGACCCATGATGAGGTTTCTCAACCATTTATATTAACCTTGATGGCTGGTCATTGCGTTTCTATCCTCTACTTCAACAGTAACATCCATCGTTTGACCATCACGAGAGATTGTTATTTTCAGTTCGTCTCCCACGGCCGCGGCTTGCACAGTTTTTGTAATGTCTGCAGTGCTTGAAATTGCTGTGCCATTCACATCCAAAATAACGTCGTACTGACGAATGCCCGCTTCAAAAGCTGGTGTGCCTTGCTGCACCTCAGCAACTATGGCACCTTTTGTGCTGTTGATTTTTAAGTCTGCTAGCATATCATCCGAAATATTTTGTAGAGCTACACCAATGTATGGTGCTGGCTCTTTTGGAATCGTTTCGTTATTTTTCAGTTTTTCTACAACAGAACTAATCGTACTTGCGGGGATTGCAAAGCCCATTCCTTGCGCTTCAGCGTTTACAGCTGTATTGATACCGATAACTTCACCATTCAAATTCAAAAGCGGACCGCCGGAGTTACCTGGATTGATCGCTGTGTCAGTTTGCAGCAAATGTTTGTAATTTCGAGTACCCTGCTCATCGTCGATGCTAATCGTGCGCTCTTTGGCGCTTAAGACGCCCGTGGTTACGGAGTAATCAAAGTCATACGGGTTTCCGATCGCAACAAGCCAATCCCCTACTTGCGTATTGTCGGAGTTACCCATATTCAGAGCAGGGAGAGCTTTATCCCCATCAATTTTGAGTATTGCCAAGTCTAGATCATAGCTGCTTCCAAGTAGTTTTGCCGTAAAAGGTGTGTCGTAGCCCTGCACATAGACATTAATTTCGTCTGCGCCATTAATAACATGCTCATTCGTTAATATATAACCACTCGCGTCGAAAATGAAGCCGGATCCAATTCCATTTTCAATGGTGTTTCCGTTTTCAGTACCTTGCCCAAGTGTGTTTCTTCTATTCTGTCCAATATTCGTCTGTTTTACTTTGGTCTCGATTTTAACAATGGCTGGACTCGCAGCTTTTGCAATGGATGAGACACTTTTCGTCCCTGTAGGGGTTAACGATGCAGTTTGGACACCAGCAGTTGCCGAGTTAGCTGCAGCTGCGGCGACGCCTGATTGAATGGGCCCGGCATCATACCCAAACAGATTCATTTTATCCGATGTGAACATCAACCCACCGACAACAACCGCGCCAGCCATAAAAGCTGCAAACATAGATCTTAATTTACTGCTCCCCATCTTGTTTTCAACCTTTATATCATCTAAGTTAATCAATTTTTTCATATCTTCATTCATACGATTACCGCCTTTCTTGTGCGATTAATTTTATTGTTGTTGATAGATAGAAGTATAGGGCGCTAACCTGAAGTGTTACTTAAGTTTGGCTGATAGGCATATGAAAGTTAACTGAAAGTATGCTGAAGGTGTCGATTGGCGCAAAAAACCTCTTATTTAACAAGAACTGTTAAACAAGAGGTTTTTGTGTAGTTTATTCTCTCTCAAATTGAGAGAGAAAATAAGCATATTCCAACGGTCTACTATAAATTTTGCGTTCATAACACTTAAGTTTTTCGTATATATTTTTTTGGGGTTTTCCGTTAAGTTCAATAATCCATAACTTTCTTTGTTCATCTAATACAAAATCGACACTCAACTCTCCCAATGAACCTATATGAGTTTCTGCTTCTTTGGCGGCCATTATACTTATCTCATGCAGTGATCGGAGGATTTCATTAATCTTTTCGGGCGAAACTAATCGCGGAAGAATGTCAACAATATCATAAATGGTTTCACACATACTCGTGTTAAAGTACTGTTCATAAGCTACTCTACATGTAATGGTAGAAACTGTCCATTCTCCAAGAATATCTTTTTGGACAAGGACCCGGATATCAAAATACTGATGATCAAGTTGACTCATATGAATCCCTTGCTGAACCATGAATTTCTTTAGACGGAGTCCATCCAACTTTTCCTGAATGCTTTCATTTTTTCTACAAATATATCTTGGAGCCAAGCAGTGCAAAGAAATGTGAATATCACCATTATCCATTAGTTTAACCCGATACACAGACTTCCCCATAGATCCGTAAGAAGGCTTAATGTATATTAGTTTATATTTCTCTAATAGTTCTGATATATTCACTTCTTCATTATATAAAAATGTGTCTGGTACATAGGGTTTAAGATTTGACTCTTTTAATAGGTTATGAAGATCCCATTTATTAAAAAAATTGATATTGTTGAAACATTTATTTCTACCAATCGCCTTCTCTAGGCGTTCAATAGTTACTAATTTTTTGTTAAAACAGCGGTTATAGACGACATGAGGAAAAGGAAACGAACTTTGTTTCCATATGCCTTTTTTCAGGCTAAGTCCAATAATTCGTTGTTCCTTCCAACGTATATCGGCCGGTGTAAAAGCGTAAAGTTTCAGGTTTAGATTGTGATAACGTTGATAAAGCTCCAAAATTCTTTTTCTACTGATCCTATTAGTTACCATAATACCTATTAATGGGTTATTCTCCAATCTCATCACTCCCTAGCCTTCGATCTCTGTTATTATCTAATGCCAGAATAGACATAATGCTATGGGACAAGAACATAGATGAGTAGAAAATCAGCGAATTTATTACTCTATTAGCCTAAATTTCAATTGATAGGTATTTGCTGTGTGTATATTTTTAGGTTTTTAATATGATAAATTACGCTTGATAATAGGGAGATGAGACTATGGGAAGATGTAATTGTCCGCCAGGACCTCCTGGACCAGAAGGACCACGAGGGCCACAAGGACCTCCAGGACTAGAAGGACCCGAATTGCTTCAAGAACTTGGAGAAGCAATTGCAACAGCTGGACCCACTGGACTTGCAGGAGCACTTGGACCAGCTGGTCTTGCAGGACTTGTAGGAGCAATTGGTGAAGCTGGACCCGCTGGACTTGCAGGAGCACTTGGACCCGAGGGACTTGCGGGAATTGCGGGAGCACTTGGACCCGAGGGACTCGCAGGAATTGCAGGAGCAATTGGCGCAGCCGGACTGGCAGGACCAGCAGGACCAGCAGGACCAGCAGGACCAGCAGGGCCAGCGGGGCCAGCGGGGGCGACAGGTGCGACGGGAGCTACAGGGGCAACAGGGCCACAAGGTGTACCAGGAGGTGGAGGATTAATTCCCTTTTCAACGGGTATTATCATAAGTGGTGCTACAGTAGTATCAGCTGCTCCAATTTTAATGGGTTTTGGCAGTCACACGGTTGAAGTTATTAACGCTGCTGGAGAATCAACTAGTCCACCGGAAGCAGGTGGCTTTGCTTTCCCAATTCCCTTTAATGGTACCGTTCATGATTTACAAATAAGTGCAGATTTATTGGTTGCTTCTGAGGTTTCTATAAATACTCTCGGTCTTCAATATGATTTTACAGTATTCCGTGCACCGTCATTTCCTAATAGTGGGATTGATCATGCTTCTTCACCTTACTTGACAACTCCGCTGACTAGTTCGGTTAGATTCGGGGCTCCGAATACGACCATTACACCTGGTAACCCAACCGGTTTCCGTACTGCAACGAATAAAAATGTTGGGGGAACATTGGTAGTCGCTGCGGGCGATCGTATTGGTATTCGTGTAAGGACGCTTGATGAGACTGATCCCTCGGCAGCTGATATCACCCAACTCTCATTTAGCGCTAGTCTAATGTATACTCCTTCTTAATAATCTCTAGCATTGTAATCCGCCATATGTATCATGGGTAGCATGCAAAAGGGACAGGCGAATCATAAGCTGATTCAGCTTGTCCCCTTTGGGATTACTATCCTACTAACTCGTTTTGACCTATATTAGGCCATCCACTCTGCTTATAAATGCGATTTAATAGAAAAATAACGGCACCGCTTCTATTGCCATCTAGCCAGACCGACAGTTCCAACGGGTTTATGTGAAGGAAATGTCGCTTATGTCGATGGTTACCAACAGAGGCTCCTGTGCCTTTTGCCCGTCGGCTTGTTGGGGGTAGACCCGCCGCTTTGTCGGCACTATGCTGCCGTTGACTTCGCGGTAATCGGATGCGTAATTGGCGCCGGTCGCGCCACCCATCACATTGACCGTATAGTCATGCCGACGCAATAAGCCGTCTTCCCCGAAATAAGAAATCTGCTCGCGGCTATGACTGGCGATATGGTCAGGGAATGTAATTTTTAAACGGCGCCATGTTTCGCCGTTTTCCTGCCACGGGGCCAGTTCCTCGGTAACGAAACCGGGATACGTATATAAAAAGGGGTGAGTCAGATAAAACCACATCGCATAACTGGCGAAATAAACCACATGCAGAGCCGATACCTTTATTTTATGATATCCTTTTTCTTAACGATAAATTGGAGCGCCAAGCGGGGATGAGCCAGCCCCTCCATCTACGCTAATTTCAGCACCCTGGACAAAGGAAGAGTCATCTGAGGCCAGGAACAGTGCGACTTTTGCTATCTCCTCCGGTTCACCCATGCGGTTCAGCGGAACCATACGCGAAAGAATGGGATCCATTTGTGCAATTCCTTCAGGTTGCCCCCAAATTGGCGTCCGCGTCGCTCCCGGTACGACGGTGTTCACGCGAATGCCGCGCGGTGACAATTCGGAAACCAGCACGCTCGCCATACTTGTGACCGCCCCTTTACTCGCCGCATAGGCCGACCATCCCGGGCTTCCAGCCTTAGCAAGAATCGAGCCGTTTAAGATCACCGATGCCCCCGCCTTCAGATGAGGCAAAGCGGCTTGAACAGTAAAAAAGACTCCGGTAACGTTAACCTTGAGGATCTCCTCAAAAACGGAAAGCTCTGTCCCACCTACTGGCGTTTGACCAGAAATGCCTGCATTAGCGAATACGACATCCAGACGGCCGAATTTTTCAAACGCTGCGGCCACAGCTTTTTCCGCACTAGTTGGATCGGCGGCATCAGCCTGAACAGCAATAGCGTTGGTGGTGCCAATCTCCTCCACTGCCGAGTTTAACGCGACCTGATTACGGCCGGTAATAACGACCATTGCGCCTTCTGCCACAAACAATTTTGCGGCTGCCAATCCAATACCACTGCTACCCCCAGTAATTAATGCAACTTTCCCATTCAGTTTTCCCATATTCTATTGCTCCTTTGTGATTTATAGTTTTCGTCTCTTCCATTTCTTTTTTTGAGAACGATCATTCTCAAATAAATAAATAAATTTAGTTGATCTTTAAATTTGATATTGTTGTTTCAATTATTTGCTTTAATTTCTCTCTGTCGACTGTCGTCTTCGCCAAAACCCGCAGCCCAGTAAATGCATTATTAAAATAACACGACAGCCATTCCGCATTGAGCGTTTTGTCAAGTTCGCCCGATTGTTGACCTGCCTCAATAAGCTCACGTATCAATTTCTCGATATAGGTCAAGCTCTCATTGACCCAAGCTATGGACTCAGAATCAAGTAGAGCCAACTCGCCCGCGGTATTTACCATCAGACAGCCTTTAGGAAACTCTTCCCCATCCCGTCTAATTGCCGTTTCTAACACCAGCCTAATAGTTTCCTTTGCAGAAATGGATCCATTAATAATGTGTTTAATATATTTACCTATCATTTCACTATATCGTATTAACGCCTTGATATACAAGGAATGCTTATCGCCAAAGGAGTCATACATGCTTCTCTTGTGATCCCCAAATGTGAGTCTAAGTCCATCATGGAAGTCTTCTCATAACCCTGTTCCCAGAATAACAGCATGGCTTTGAGCAACACCGCATCCTCATCAAATTCCTTGGTTCTGGCCATTCCAATGATTCCTCCTTTCGATTAGATCTTAGCATATTGAGAACGATAGGTAAAGAATTATTTATACATCATAGGCGATGTTCTTATGCATTGTTTTATCTCTCTTTAAACGTATAAGTGGATAACGATAAGTCAATACTTGGAACAACCTCTGTGAGGTAAGGAGAGAGAGTGTGAAGATGCAGTCAACAGAAAAAATCACGGGAACTCAGCTAGGCTTTTTAATAATGAATTTTATCGGTTCCACCGTCATCTTAACCATTCCTGGATGGATGGTGATGATTGCAAAGCAAAATGGTTGGATATCCTTTATTCCTTCTACTACAACAGGTTTATTAACTCTGTGGGCGCTGATTACACTCGCCAATCGTTATCCTGGTTTGACGATTATACAATACAGTTCAAAAATCTTAGGGAAATGGTTAGGGAAATGTTTGGGATTGTTTTACATTTATTTTTGGCTTAATGCTATTTCGGTTATGACCATACAGCATACCTTTTTTATTAAAACGCTTCTATTACCAAAAAGTCCGACCATAGTAGGAAGTCTGACATTATTGATCCTATGCGGCATAGCCGTTATTGCTGGGATTGAGGTCATAGGAAGATGTAATGAGTTTCTTACACCCTTGATCTTGGTTTTTTTGATTCCGATCTTGATTCTGGCGATTGGGGAAGCAGATCCCGTCCGGCTAAAGCCTTTTTTAGGAGAGGGAATACTGCCGGTATTGCAAGGAGCTATCATTCCAGCAGGAGCATTCATGAATCAAGTATTTATATTAGGATGGCTCCTTCCTTATTTGAATCAGCCGAAAAAGGCTTTCAAGGTCTCGCTGATTGCGTATTTCAGCCTTTCCATTATTGTATTTACCATTATATTACTTACGATTATGGTCCTCGGTACATTATCAGGTAAACTGACCTATTCATTTTTAAGTCTCATGCAATATATAGGTATTGAAGGTTCATTTGAACGTCTGGAGGCCATCGCTGTTGCGGTGTGGGTGTTGGGGAATTTTGTGAAGGTATGTGTATCGTTGTTTATATTATGTCTTTGTGTAAGCCAGCTTTTCGGGATCCGAAATTATCGTGATATCGTAGCTCCGCTAACACTTTTGACCATCATTGGATCGGCTTCCATTTTCAAAAGTGCCGCGGAGCTTCAAGCTTATCTTGCTTTCATTTACCCGAGTGTGGGTTTTATCACACAGAGCCTCATACCGTTGTCACTTCTCATGATAGACACTATAAAAAGAAAAGTGGACCATTCAATGCATTAAAAGCATTTTTCCGATGGGTTCAAAAATAATTTTGAACGGGAAAACTATGCTCGGTATGTCAACACGGGCAATTAATAGGGATCCGGAAATGGATGATACTCCCATTAAAACGCCGTATATCGCTGCTTCCTTGCTTTTTTGCATACTCAGCAAGGATTGGATTCTAAAAAAAGACCATACAACCAATATACATACATATCCCACGATTTGGACGATCATTTTATGATCTCCTTTTCCTTCAAATGTAATGGAGGACCTGCCATCCCGCTTCCGATTATATTTAACTTAACTGCAACGGAAACGTCTACCTCCGGAAACTTATGATCCCATTGTTCTTTCAACACTTTCCATTGTTTTGGCTTATCACGGTAAATTTCTTGGCCGAAACCCACACTATCAACTTTGTACCGCTTCTGGACTTTGGATAATGTATCCAGGACTTGTTTCTCGACCGTTTTCTCTAATGCTTTCTGTACAAGTCTAAGATTCTCTGGCAAACTGATATCCAACGGGGTATTATTTTCCCAGATAGCTCCTTCCCCTTCCAGCTGAATCTTGAATTTGATCTTATCACCACTTATCTCCGAGGTGATTTTTCGGTTTGCTTTGTCCAGAACCAACCCCACTATTCCGTCACCTTCTGGTAATCTGACGTTGATTCTACCACTCTTCATTCTACCTGTAACCCAAAGAAATCCATTTGTTTCATTCTCGTTTAGATAACCGACTAACTTGAAATCCTTGAAAATGGCAGTTCCAGCTAGCTTAAATATATGGTTTTCTTTCACTCCTTCTGATAAACCCTCAGGCATTATGACTCCCAAAATAGGACTGATCCCATCACTTGATGACGCTAAAAAAAAGTCTCGCAGTGTAACCGCCAACTCGCTTCTTAAAGCTTCCATTTCCTTGATTGCTTCGCTGGGAGCTTGTTCAAAAGGGTAATTAACTTTCAGAAGTCTCCGCCCTTCTGCCCCCTTTACAACCATCATGTAGGTTTTTAATCGTTGCTTCGATTCGTGGGTGTAAACATCGAGAATATCTTGAATCCCGTGTTTGGATAACGATTCACCTATAAAAATAACGACGCGATGTGCGGTAAACAACCTGCGCGAACTTTTTTTCTGAAGCCTATAGAACGCTTCATTAATATTCTTTCCAACAGCCGATATAACAAAAAACTTCTCTTTTTGGCTTCCTCCACTCCCTGGTCCCCCTTGAGCGGAGGCAGGGATGACAATTTGATGCGATAATAAATATTCCCCATTATCCGTTAAGTCAAATGCCGTACCCGCAATGAACGCAAGATCATTAATCTCCGTACGATCCCAACAACCGCTTGTGGTTAATATTGTGAATAGTAAGCCGATGCATAGGAATGGTTTCATTCTGAAGTTCCTTTCCTTTTCCTCGCAGATTCTGGACTTGGTTTTTGACCTGCCGGTTCACGGACCAAATTATTAGATCCTGTTGCCTGTGGACGACGAGTTTTAGCCCATATTGGCGCCTGGATGATTACATCCTTCAAATCCGTGATGGTCATCGGGGCTGCCGGAGTGAAATAAGGGACGCCGAAAGAACGAAGTGACGTGACATGTAACAAGATGCCTAAAAAACCCAGTACAATGCCATAAAGTCCAAGCGTACCCGCCAAGAATAGCATCGGAAAGCGAAGAACTCGGATTCCATTTGCAAAACTATATCGTGGAATTGTAAACGCTGCAATGCCAGTAATCGATACGATAATGACGACTGGAGCTGAAATAATTCCCGCCTGCACAGCTGCTTGGCCGATGACCAATGCCCCAACAATGCTTATCGCTTGCCCGATTTGTTTGGGTAATCGAATCCCTGCTTCCCGCAATGCCTCAAATATAATTTCCATTATTAAGGCTTCGAACACAGCCGGGAAAGGAACAGGCTCCCTAGAGGAGGCAATACTCAGAACGAGATTAGTCGGAATCATTTCCTGGTGGAAGGTCGTAATCGCAACATATAGGGGAGGAGCAAATATGGCGATACTGATGAAAAGGAATCGAATCCACCGCACAAAAGTTGCAATGGGCCAGCGAATATAGTAATCCTCGCTTGCCTGGAGTCCACTCCAGAATGTCATGGGAACAATTAATACAAATGGAGTGGTATCGACAAGAATGGCTATTTTCCCTTCCAATAGCTCTGCAGCTACAACATCTGGTCGCTCTGTACTATGCACTAGTGGAAAAGGAGAGAAAGGTGAATCCTCAATAAATCCCTCTATGTAGCCTGAATCGAGGATCCCGTCGATTTGAATCCGAGATACCCTTTTTCGAACTTCCTCAACTACAGATTCGGAAACAATACCAACTATATAACTAATGACTACTTGGGTTTGAGTAAGCTCCCCGAGCGTAATGGATTCCATTTTTAGTCGAGATGTTTTAATTCTATTTCGTATTAGACCAATATTCGTTGAAATCTTCTCGATAAATCCATCCCTAGGACCGCGAATGACAGGTTCAGATGAAGGTTCTTCAAGGCTTCGTTGTGCTGTACCGCAAACCTTGACCATCAACGCATTGCTGTCTCCTATTGTAAGAACGGCTGCATGACCCTTTAACACATGACTAACAATGTCAGTTACTTTGGATGTCATATTCGTCGTTCCTATAGAGATAATCTGGTCATCCAGAGATTCTGTTGTTTCATTTATCAAAGTATCTTGTTTTGTAAAATTAAATATCAATGGTTTCAATACATGATCGTCAATCAATTTTTCTTCAACCAGACTTTCAAGGTATATGATAAGCCAATGATTTTCTCCAGCCAGCCGAACTTTACGGAATACCATATCAGAGCTGTTTTGGAATATACGCTTAAAAATCATCTCATTTTGTTCTAAATCCGAGCTTAAGCTGGGGTTCTCTTCATCATCAGTTTGATGAGCCTCCGGCATATTTGGAAACTCAGGTTTAATGTGCATCCATTTCCTAAACCATTTCACTAAATAGACCCCCAAAAGAAAACACTGATTCAACTATTCTTCCAATTTACGTCAAAATTATTCTTAAGCTAGTTCGATGTCGAATAAAGACTTCATAACATTTATTATGTAAACAATTATCCCTTCCTGCTAGCATTTTTATTTAACGAAATTAACGATTCAATTACTGAGAAAGCTACAATTTCAAAAAAAATAACCTGCTAATCAGGTTATTTTCACCTTCTATCTCAGGTACCGCAAAAGGTTTGGTAAGGACAGTCTGATAACGCAGGCAATGTAGAGTAATCAGCCTGTTCAGGGGAGTGCGCGAAGGGTCTCGACAGAGCATCAAGAAGCCTATCCATCACGCTGTAATCACCTTGTTTTACCGCGGCTTCTAAAGCGTCTTCTACCCGGTGGTTACGGGGGATTATCGCAGGATTGCTGCTGCGCATCAGCTGATGTGAGGAGTCTTTCGTTTCCTGCTGCCTGCCTAGTCTCTCCTGCCACTGCTCCTGCCATTGAGTGAATTCCGTGGTGCCGTACAGGGCTGTCTCTTCCGGCTTATCAAAAGTTAATGCGCGGAAAGTATTGGTATAGTCCGCACTATACTTCTGCATCATCGTGAGCAGGTCTTTAATAAGAGATTCATCCTGCTGTTCTTCATGAAACATTCCCAGTTTTGCCCTCATGCCCGCGAACCAATTGCGGTGATACACCTCGGAAAAACTCGCAATCGCTCCCTCGGCTAGTTTGACTGCTTGCTCCTCGTCGTCATGAAGCAACGGAAGTAAGGTTTCAGCAAATCTGGCGAGATTCCATGCGGCAATATAGGGCTGATTACCATAGGCATAGCGGCCCTGCTTGTCAATAGAACTGAATACGGTTGCCGGATCATAGGCATCCATGAAGGCGCAAGGACCGTAATCAATGGTTTCTCCACTAATCGCCATATTGTCGGTGTTCATCACTCCATGAATAAAGCCAACGAGCTGCCATTTGGAGATGAGTACGGCCTGCCGCTTGATCACTTCCTGAAGTAAGAAAAGGTAGCGGTTCTCATCAGCAGCTTCAACTTCTGGAAAATGTCTTTGCAAGGTGTAATCAGCCAGGGCTTGGAGATCCTGGGCAGTGCCATATTTAGAAGCATACTGAAAAGTTGCGACGCGCAGATGACTGGCAGCAACGCGGGTAAGAATGGCACCGGGCTGCTCGGTTTCACGGAATATGGACTCGCCGGTTGTTACCACCGCTAGGCTGCGTGTAGTAGGAATACCAAGCGCATGCATGGCTTCACTGATGATGTATTCACGCAGCATCGGACCAAGTGCCGCTCGACCATCGCCCCCGCGGGAGTAAGGCGTCCTACCTGATCCCTTAAGCTGAATATCAACCCGCATACCTTGGGGAGTGATCTGTTCGCCAAGCAGATGAGCCCGGCCGTCCCCTAACCGGTTAAAATGCCCGAATTGATGCCCCGCATAGGCTTGGGCAAGAGGCAAAGCGCCTTCAGGAATCTGGTTGCCAGCCAGCACCGCTGCACCATCATTGCTTTGCAGTGATTGGACCGTTAACCCCAAGGATGTTGCCAACTGATCATTAAGAATAATGACCTTCGGTGAGCGAACAGGAGTTGGATTAATTCTGGTAAAAAGTGATTCCGGTAGACGAGCATAACTGTTATCGAAGTTCCATCCTGTTTCTATCTTTGTTTTTTTCTCTGTCATCATAGCTCCTTTTTCATTTGTCTTTTGTTTTTTAGTATTTCTAACCTGTTAGACTTATATTATCACAGTTAACCGCCTTCAACTGAAACGCTTTGTTAGCTCTTACTATTATGTCCCACAGTGATGACTACACTTCCCTTTTTGTGTCCTTTATCTACATATCGGTGAGCCTCGGCAGTCTGCTCCAACGGATATCGTTGATCGATGACTGATTTTATCTTACCCGCCTCATACAGTTCTTTAAGGAAGATTAGATTTTCTTTACTCTGCATTAAGCCAGCTGTCGCAAACATTGCTTTTTTGCCGCCGATCCTTGAAGTCCATAACATTTGCAGCACAATGGACAGCTTAGGGACAGTAGAAAGATAGACACCTCTCGGAGTTAGCGATGCTTTACATTGAGCAAATGAACGTTTGCCTACCGCGTCGAAAATAACATCATAGGACTGGTTGGCTTGTGTAAAATCCTCTTTGGTATAGTCTATTACCTTATCAGCTCCCAATGACCTCACCAAACTTACATTCGTAGTACTACATACTGCTGTAACTTCTGCCCCATAGAACTTGGCAAGCTGAATCGCATGAACACCTACCGATCCTGAAGCGCCATTGATCAGGACTTTTTGTCCGCTCTGTATCTTTGCCTTATCTCTAAGAAAAGTCAACGCAGTTGTTGCCCCATCGCAGACGGCTACGGCTTCTTCATAAGACATAGAGGACGATTTGATTGCTAGCGGGGCGTCTTCAGACAGACATTTGTACTCGGCATGAGAACCAGAGATCTTTGCACTTAAACCAAAAACCTGGTCGCCTACTTTATATAATTTCACATCCTTACCTACTGCCTCAATTTCCCCGGCAAGCTCAAACCCCAGTATGGGGTTTTTCGGTTTGCTAAGACCGTAAAAAAGTCTAACAATAAACGGGTCGCCTTTTCGAAAGGCGCAGTCCGCTGGCCCTACTGTTGCCGCGCATATTCTGATCCGTACTTCATTGTCCTTGGGGGTTGGCTTATCTACCTCTCTAAGCTGAAGAACATCAGGCGATCCATATTTAGTGCATACGATTGCTTTCATTTTACTCCTCCTGTACGTTAACCTTTACTAAAAGTAAAGTATTATATACACAATGTAATTTATAATATACGTCGTGTCAAGATTAATATACACTAACTTGTCACTTATTTAGCCAATCATCCAATAAAGGAAAACGATTTGCCTTTTGTTCTTCCGCTGGTCATTTTTCCAGACAAAATATCATATGGTGTTAATTGAACCATTGAACCATTCTTCGTGAGGCGGGTGAACTTAGTGTTCGAGCAGAACGATCATGGATCGAAATATTTTGAGAAAATGTTGAATATCATTGATGTCGGTGTTCATCTAATTGATAACAAGGGAATAACCATTTTTTATAATGATAAGATGGCAGAAACCGATGGTTTTAAGAGCGAACAAGTTGTTGGAAAGAACTTCTTCGACCTTTTTCCTTCCCTAACGAATGAAACGAGCACCTTCATTAAAGTTCTACAGACAGGCATAGAAATAAGAGAAAAAATTCAAACATACGTAAGTGTAACCGGGAAACGGATCACTACCATTAACAGTACGTATCCTCTTTTGGAAAATGGTGAAATCATTGGTGCTTTAGAAGTGGCTAAGGATATAACAAGCATTGTTCATCTCCACGACCAAATCCTTGATCTCAGGCATCAAATCTACGAATCACCGTCAAAAGATAAGAAAAACGCCAGCTCCGCTCGTTACCATTTCAGTGATTTAATTGGCAAAAACGAGACCTTCCTACAAACAGTCTCCTTCGCCAAGAAGGCTTCACGTACTAGCTCTCCTGTTTTGATATCCGGACCAACCGGTACCGGTAAAGAATTGTTTGCCCAGAGCATACACAACGCAGGAGCCCGCCGAAACCGTCTATTTATTGCCCAAAATTGTGCGGCAGTCCCCAACGAGCTTATGGAAGGTATTATGTTCGGAACTGCGAGAGGCGCGTTTACTGGCGCTATTGACCGTGCTGGATTATTTGAGCAAGCTAGCGGCGGAACTCTTTTTCTGGATGAGTTAAACAGTTTGGATTTATTTTTGCAGGCCAAACTATTGCGGGTACTTCAAGACGGGATTGTTCGCCGAGTCGGGGGAACCCAGGAACAGCATGTCGATGTCCGCATCATTACCGCCATGAATATAGATCCGAAGGAAGCATTAGACAAAGGATTGCTGCGCAGCGATCTCTTCTATCGGCTAAATGTCGTGAGTCTGTACCTTCCTCCTCTTGTGCAAAGAAAAGAAGATATTCCTCTCCTCACCCACCACTTTATTGATACATTTAATCACATATTCGGCATGAAAATAACAGGCATTACGCCAGCTGCAATGAATAGCTTAATGAACTACCATTGGCCCGGCAATATACGAGAATTAAGCCATGCTATTGAATCCACATACAATATGATGGAGCTGGAATGTGAAATCATTGAAGAAAATCACCTTCCCGCTTACTTCTTAGGGAATCATATAAAAACAGCCTCTCTCTCTCTTCAATCCGCTCCGTGGGGTGACCAAATGACAACTAACTCTGCCGGTAGATTGACTGATAAAATGAAGCAAATGGAAAAGGAAACCATCACTGATGCACTGGAAAATCATCAATATAACATCACGCACACCGCACAAGCACTAGGAATCAAGCGCCAAGCTTTACAATATAAACTGAGCCGCTACGGCATCGTCAAAAAGCCATAAACATTATCAGATCAATCAGTTCAAGACTCCGACAGGAGTCTTTTTTGCATTTCTGTTTGCGTGGAAATGTTGGCACGCTTTTTGCATCTTACTACTTATGAGAAGGCATCATTACTGGAGGTGCAATAATGGAACGACGTGACTGGAAGCAAGTTGAGCTATGGAAAAACGTAACGGATGAGCAGTGGAATGATTGGCTTTGGCAGCTGACACATACCATTCGTACTTTGGAAGATCTGAAGAAAGTAGTGAATTTAACACCCGAGGAAGAAGAGGGGGTTCGGATTTCAACGCAAACCATTCCATTAAATATTACCCCCTATTACGCATCATTGATGAATCCAGATGACCCGAGATGCCCGATTCGCATGCAATCTGTTCCCATTTCCGCCGAATTATTGAAAACAAAGTATGATCTCGAGGATCCCCTCTATGAGGACGAAGACTCCCCTACCCCTGGGTTAACACATCGTTATCCTGACAGGGTTCTATTTCTAGTAACGAATCAATGCTCGATGTACTGCAGATACTGCACTCGCCGCCGTTTCTCCGGTCAGGTGGGCATGGGGGTTCCCAAAAAACAATTGGATGATGCGATTGCTTATATTCGAAATACACCAGAGGTGCGCGACGTTCTGCTTTCTGGCGGGGATGGACTATTAATTAACGACAATATTTTGGAGTATATTTTGAAAAATTTGCGGGCGATTCCCCATGTTGAGATCATTCGTATCGGTACGAGAGCTCCAGTTGTTTTCCCGCAGCGGATCACGGAGCATTTATGCAGCATTATCAAAAAATATCATCCGGTTTGGCTGAATACCCATTTTAATCATCCTTTGGAAATGACGGACGAAGCGAAAAAGTCCTGCGAAATGCTAGCGAATGCCGGTGTACCTTTAGGCAATCAGTCGGTGATTCTGGCTGGTATCAACGACAGTACCTATATTATGAAGAAGCTTATGCATGATCTAGTGAAAATTCGTGTTCGTCCTTACTATATTTATCAATGCGATTTATCTGAAGGGATCGGTCATTTCCGGGCACCCGTTTCCAAAGGTCTTGAAATTATCGAATCGCTTCGCGGCCACACCTCCGGGTATGCGGTACCTACCTTCGTCGTTGACGCTCCAGGAGGAGGCGGGAAAATCGCACTTCAGCCTAACTATTTGATCTCACAAAGCCAAGATAAGGTCATTCTGCGTAATTACGAAGGTGTCATCGTCGGTTACCCCGAGCCGAAAAACTATGTACCGGGCCGTGCAGACGAATATTTCAATGAAATATTCGGTATCGAGAAACAGCCGGAAAGCACTGGAATTATTGCTCTCATGAAAGATGAAAAATTTACACTAGTGCCAGAAAATTTGCACCGGATCGGCAGAAGAAAAATTTACCAAGATACACCAGAGCACGCGTCGTTGAAGGATCGTCGGCCAAAGAGAGATGAAATGAAAGACAAATTGATGAAAGCTCAGCAGAGGGTTAATAAGGAGGATAATGAAAGTATTGCGAATACAGAAAGCCCAGAATCTTAAATGTCAAAAAGACCTCGCCTACGCCAAACATCATTTGCGTGGATGAGGTCTTTTCCCATGTGTCGCCTACTTTTTAAAACAAATCAATTTCTGCTCCGTCAATTCCTGAATGGTATACTTCACACCTTCACGCCCAGTCCCGCTTTCCTTAACGCCTCCATACGGCATGTGGTCCACACGGAAGGTGGGAATATCATTAATCATGACGCCGCCTACCTCTAAAGCTTCAGCAGCGGCAAAGGCCGTTCGGATATTTTCTGTATAAATACCCGCTTGAAGTCCATATTTGGAGTCATTAACCAATCGTATGGCTTCCTCTATCGTGGAAACTTTATTGATCATCACAATCGGGGCAAAAACTTCTTGGCAAGATATTTTAGATGAAGAATCAACATGAAGCAATACTGTAGGTTGGACGATATTACCGTCTTTCCTATTACCGGTCGCGACTGTAGCGCCAAGCTTCTCAGCTTCTGCGATCCATTGCAAAGAACGCTCAGAGTCGCGAAGACCGATTAAAGCCGAAACATCCGTAGCGGGATCCAAAGGATCACCTAAATGAAGCGTCTCTGTCTGTATGACGAATTTACTGACGAATTCATCAAAAAGCTGCTCATGAACATAAATGCGCTGTAGCGAAATGCAAACCTGACCTGCATAGGAAAATGCGCCTGTGACCGCTCTTGCGATCATGGCATCCACATCAACCCCTTGATCCACAATGAGAGCGGAATTGGACCCTAATTCTAAAATCACCTTTTTCAAGCCTGCTTTGTTGCGGATTGCGATCCCAACCTCCGGACTTCCAGTGAAAGTCACGGCCTTTATTCTATCATCTCTCACTAGACAGTCCCCAATCACGCTTCCACTGCCAGTAACTACGTTTAGAGCACCTGCCGGAAGACCCGCCTGCTGCAAAAGCTCTGCTAAAAACAAAGCGGATAAAGGCGTTTGGCCGGCTGGTTTCAATACGATGGTGTTGCCCGCAGCGATGGCTGGGCCTACCTTGTGTGCAACCAGATTCATCGGAAAATTGAATGGTGTGATGGCCGCAACAACCCCCAAGGGCTGGCGGATCGTGTACGCTACGCGGTCCTCTCCCCCCGGGGCAGCATCCATAGGGATCGTTTCACCGTGGATCCGCTTCGCCTCTTCTGCGGCAAATTTGTAGGTTGCGATTGTTCTCTCTACCTCAAGCCTCGCCGTTTTTAACGGTTTAGCTGCTTCTAGCGCAATCAGACGGGCGCACTCTTCCGACTTCTCTCGGATTAAAGTAGCCAGCTTCTCTAAAATCGAGGCCCGTTCATGCGCCGGCATACTCGCCATTATAGGCCTGGCTCTTTCAGCAGCCTCAATCGCACGCGCAACTTCGGCTGCTCCTGCATACGCGACCTCAGCGATTTGTTCACCGCTGTAGGGAGAGAATAAAGGACGATACTCGCTTGCTTCCACCCATTTCCCGTCGATGAATAGATGCTTCCTCATGCTGCGCCCCCTTCCTTGTTAGCGTTTTGCTTAAGAAAACTGACATCGTAAGCATAGGCTTATGAAGGAATATTCTTACTAATACACGCCTTAACAGCCTGCTCCAGAACATCCAATCCCTCAGCAAGCTGCTCATCCGTGATGACCAGCGGACTTAGAATACGAATCACATTGCTGTATAGACCAGCCCCCATCACGATGACCCCGTGTTGATGCGCCTCCTTTAAAATCTGAGTCGTTAGCTCTTTATCTGGTATTTTCGTCACCGGATCCTTCACCAACTCAATCGCACTCATCGCGCCCAACGTTCGTACGTCGCCAATGCAACCAACTTCCTGCTGCAGCCGGAGAAACCGTTCGCTAACCGCTGCCCCAATCGATACAGCCCGTTCAGCCAGCCGATCCTCCTCTAGCATTTCAATTACTTTTAATGCAGCTACACAGCCAAGCGGGCTGCCTCCATAAGTACCCCCGATTTCACCGATATCGGGTGCATCCATGATCTCCGCCCGTCCGGTCACGGCACTAATTGGGAGCCCGGCGGCAATCGATTTGGACATTGTCATCAGATCCGGCACAACTCCGTAGTGCTCCATCGCAAAGTTCTTCCCTGTCCGTCCGAATCCAGTCTGCACTTCATCGGCAATTAGCAGAATACCGTATTTCTCGCACAACACCTTCACACCTTGAATAAACCGGAGGGATGGTATGACAAAGCCTCCTTCTCCTTGAACCGGCTCCATAATGATAGCAGCAACCTCATCACCAGGGACTTCCGACAAGAAGAAGTCCTCGAATTTCTGCAATATTTGATCATCCACCTCATCCGGTAACATCCCTAAAGGGGCACGATAGTAGTAAGGATAGGGCATTTTGTACGTATCAGGAGCGAAAGGGCCAAAGCCGTTCTTATAAGGCTTTACCTTGCTGGTTAAAGACATAGCCATATAGGTTCTGCCGTGAAAGCCGCGTTCAAAGGAAATCACGGCTCTTCGCCCCGTATATTTACGTGCAATTTTCACCGCATTTTCAACAGCCTCTGCACCGCTGTTCAAGAAGAACGTTTTCTTCTTATGATCCCCTGGGGTCAACGCATTGAGCTTCTCAGCCAATGCCACGTATGGCTCATACATCATGACGTGAAAGCAGGGATGCAGATACTGATCCAGCTGGGACTTCAGCGCTTCCACGACTTTAGGCGGACAATGCCCGACATTTAAGGAACCTATCGCCCCCGCAAAATCGATAAAGGTATTCCCGTCAACATCCGTGAACAGCGCCCCCTCCCCTTTAGCCGCAAAGGTAGGAACTGTATGGAAAGGACCTCTCGGGATATTCGCCATGCGCCGCTCTAGCAGAAGCTGAGCCTGAGGACCCGGGATCGCCGTCTTCATATCAATATATTTCGTAAGTCTTGGGTTCCGATCCATCCCTACGCCTCCATTTCATCAAAACCACACCAATGAATCAGGGTCAATGCGATGATCTCCGCTGCTTCAAACACATGATCCAGCACAATGTGCTCGTTCGGATAATGGGCCACTTGAGTGATGCCTGGACCGAAAACGATACAAGGCGTTTCTCCAAGCTGCGTTAGCAATCCGCCGTCTGTTCCCCATGGCGATGCTTCAATTCTAGCTTCTTCTTGCTTAACCTCCCTATATTGCTCCTTAAGAACCCTTATCAAATCATGCCCAGGATCGACGCTGCCTGGGACCCAACGGGCTCCAAACCATTCAACTACAGGCGGATGTTCTTCAAACCAAGGGTCTTTTCCCTTAAGCTCCTCCATCCAACGGGCCATTTCCTCCTTAGCCTCATCAAGCTTTTCCTCAGGTGCAACGCCCATTCTTCCCTCTAACTTGACAGTGTCCACTACGGAGGAAGGCCAATTCCCTCCATGAATGACCCCTATATTAATAGGGATTGGAATAGGGTTTTGAGCGTACAAAGGATCCGAGATACGGGCATTTCTTTGCTCCTCAAGCTCACGGATATGCTGCATCACGATCATGCTTTTCTCAATGGCACTAACCCCTTCGTATCTGGTTCCGCCATGTGCTGAACGGCCTTTGACCTCGATGCGAAACCACATAGAACCCTGCTGCTTTGGAAATATGCGTAAATTGGTAGGCTCAGGAATGAGGGCTGCATCTGCTCGATATCCCTTCACGATCGCAGCTAGAGTCCCTACTCCGCCGCTTTCCTCTTCAATGACGCTTTGAATTATGACGTCGCCCTTCAAACTAATGCCAAGACTCTGAATAGCCTCCACAGCGAGAAGGAGAGAGACGTTTCCGCCTTTCATATCCGTTGCCCCACGTCCATACAGCTTCCCATCCACCACATTGCCGCTAAAAGGATCATCTTGCCATTGATCCCGATTCCCTTCCGGAACGACATCGATATGACCATTTAGTAGGATAGAACGTCCACCTCCGGACCCCTTCATGACACCGACTACATTGGGACTGCCTGTAAAACGGTTTCTAGGAGAACAAAAATAAGGATGTGTCTCAAGGGTCTCTCCATCCGGTTCCCATACATCAACGTCTAGTCTCAACTCACGAAATTTATCGGCAATTAAGGTCTGGACTTCCTTCTCATTGCCTTGTGTACTAGGTATCCTGACCATATTCTGCAGCAAACAGGTTCCTTCTTCGCGATGAAGCCTAATCCACTCATGAATTTGCTTTTGCAGCTCAGCGTTCAGATTGGGCAAAGGAATTCCCTCCTTCAGATAGGCATATGAAGACGCGTCTACAACACACGTTTATGGAATGTACGAGATGTTCTCCGGAATGATCAATTTAGCCTCCGTGTGATTTACAACGTCCTCTATCGTATAAGGCAGCATGATTTCTTTTAAAAGCAATCCTTGATCCGTGACCTCCATCACGGCCATTTCCGTAACAATCAATTTGACACATTCCCGCGCTGTTAGCGGCAAGTCACATTGTTTTTTAACTTTGGATTCCCCCTGCCGGTTGACATGATTCATAAGCACGATGACTTTTTTGGCTTTTTGCGCAAGCTCCATCGCCCCTCCGATCCCTGCCACCCGCTTCCCCGGTACAATCCAATTGGCCAAATCCCCGCGCTCACTGACCTCTAGCGCCCCAAGTATTGTGATATCGATATATCCCCTGCGTATCATGGCAAAAGCAATGCTGCTATCGCAGTAGGAAGCCCCATTGGTAATCGTGACGGGGTATCCTCCTGCGTTGCAGAGAAAAGCATCTTCTTCCCCAGGAAGCGGGGCACCCCCTGCACCCAATATCCCATTTTCCGCATGAAAAACAACGTGAATGCCTTCAGGAACGTAATCTGCAACTTGGGTCGGGATGCCGATTCCTAGATTGACAGCCATGCCGTCCTTTAATTCTTGAGCAGCCCGCTTTGCTATACGGACGCGGGTTTCTTTTCCCATACCCATTCCCAAGTCACCCCTCTGCTCAATATCACCATATCTACAAAAATGCCCGGTGTTACAATGTTTTCGGGGTCAAGCTCGCCTAGCGGTACAATCTCATCGACTTCCGCAATCGTAAATTTCCCAGCCATGGCGACCAATGGATTTAGATTTCTGCCGCTTTTATCATAGACAAGATTCCCGTACGGATCGGCTTTTTTCGCATGAACAATGGCAACGTCCGCCGTCAATGCCGGCTCCACCAGATATTTTTTCTCGTCGATGGAAACGGTCTCCTTTCCCAGCTCCATGATCGTTCCAACGCCGACATCCACCAATATACCGCCAAGACCTACGCCGCCTGCCCGGATTTTTTCCGCTAAAGTTCCTTGCGGGTAAAACACCACCTCCATGGTGCCTTCCTCCATCCTTAGACCAGCGTTAGGATTGGAGCCGATATGAGAGGCAATCACCTTCTTTACTCTGCCTGCTGTGATTAATCTACCAATGCCGATGTGCGGAAATCCAGTATCATTGCCAATGATCGTGATATCTTTAATCCCCTTTTGCAACATACCTTCGATCATCGTTGGAGGGGTTCCAATGCCGCCAAACCCGCCATACATCAGCGTACAGCCATCGGTTATCACTTGAAGTGCCTCTTCCAAGGTCCTTACTTTGCCGGATGCGACCGCATGTGTGTTCTCATATGGCTCCATCAAATCTCCTCCAATACGGATCGGGTAACCTCAGCCATGACTTCCCGAATAGATTCATCCAAAATCCGCACGAGCTGATCGATTTCTTCTTCTGTAATCACAAAAGGAGGGGCCACAATAATGGCATCCCCTACCCCGTCCACCGCGCCTGCCGCAGGATACACGAGAAGGCCTTTTTGGAAAGCTACTTCGACGATTCGAGAGGTGACACCTAGCCCAGATGGAAACGGCAGCTTGTTGGTCCGATCGGAAACAAATTCTATAGCCAGCAGAAGTCCTCTACCCCTTACATCGCCGATGGTCTCGATCTGGTCAGCCATTTGGCGCATCTTTCCCAGCAAATAGCTGCCCTTGATCTCTGCTGCCCTAACTAACTGATGCTTTTCGATATAGGCAAGAACCGCAAGTGAAACTGCCGCCGATTGGGGATTTGCGCTATAGGTGTGGCCGGACATGATACTTTTGGATCCCTTCAAAATAGGTTCCATCACGTGATCTTTGGCAAGCGTTGCCGCCATCGGCGTATATCCGGCGCTCATGCCTTTTCCTAGAGCTATCAGATCCGGTTCGACGCCATAGTGCTCCATACCGAACATAGCTCCTGTGCGGGCAATCCCCGTCATGACCTCATCGGCGATGAATAAGATCTCATTCCGCTCGCAAATCTCTTTGATCCTCGTGAAATATCCTTCGGGTGGTACAATAGCACCGCCTGCAGCTCCGATTATCGGCTCTGCAATAAATGCGGCGATATGTTCGGCGCCGATCCGCTTTATAGCGGTTTCCAAATCGTCCGCACACGCTAACTTGCAATCTGGATAGGTCTTGTTCAAAGGACATCGGTAGCAATAAGGGGGCACGACGACCGGAAAGTCCTCCAATAACGGAATAAATCGTCTTCTTCTAAGTACATGGCCTGACATCGAAAGAGCGCCCATCGTTATACCGTGATAGCTCATCCGTCTTGAAATCACTTTATTTTTACCTTGGCGCCCCTTCTCCTGCCAGTGTTGGATGGCAATCTTCATCGCCGTCTCCGTAGCTTCGGACCCGCTGTTCACAAAGAAAGCCCAGTAATCATTGCCTGGCGCCAAATCGCTCAGCTTCTTTGCCAGCTTTTCGGCTGGTTCACTTGTAAACTGAGAGCGGTAGACAAAAGAGACCTTGCCCGCTTGCTCCAGCATCGCATCGATGATTTCATGAACCCCGTGCCCGATTCCGGCTGTCACAGCACCCGAGGATGCATCTATATAGGCTTTGCCTTGATCATCGTACAAATAAACACCTTTTCCATATTGAATGGTGGGATAATGGTGGTCCAAAACCGGCTTGATTAAATGCTCCCGCTTCATTAAGCCCCCCCCTTTGTTAACCATCGCTACGGTTTTATTTGAGAAACATATTCTTAACCCGCGGAGCCTTCAACAGATCTTCATAGCGAAATGTAGTTCCAAGAGCAGACACATCATGCCAATAAAGTGTCTCTTCGATTTGCTGCGCGGTGCTCTCCAATACGTAAGTACGACAGTTGGAACATTCGATAGCGGGAACTTCCAAAATCTGAACTGCCACTCGCCCATCCGGCAAAACCCAGTAGCAATCTTTCACGCTTTCACGGATATCCTCCGTTTCACACCACATGCATTTCATACACTTCCTCCTTTATATTTGTTTAGAACATTCTTATCTCTACCTGATTACTATGCAAAATAGATGCCAACTTTTCGAAATAGGCATCCAGACTTCTATCAGGGTAAGTTTTCGCGGGAAAAGCCGCCAAATATTTTGCAGCTGCTATTTTTTTGGCAGCAAAATTAATAATTCATACGGTATTGCTCACAGACTTTACCTATCGTGGTCTTGGTTTACAGTTGGCACCATTTTTGCGAATAGATGAATGGAACGATTTTAGGGAGAAAGGGGAATGCAGGATGCCAAATAATCTGCCAACGTACACGAATCAGGTTGAAAGAGGCGACGATTACACGGTAAGCTTTTGCCTCGATTTTTTTAATAAAAGGTTGCGGGTGGATGACTATCAGGGGAATGTGGATGCCCTCTGCAAGCGAATAGCCGAAATTGCCAAAGCTAATGCATTAACCAAAGTGTTTATTAAATCGCGAGAGGATGACTGGCAAACCTTTCTATCCAAAGGCTGCATGCTGGAGGGAATTTATAAAGGATATTTCAACGGTCGCGACGCTTACTGTATGGCACTGTATGATGATCTTGAGCGGCGGACTAGCGATTATTGGATGGAGGAGGATCACATTCTAAAACAAGTGCTAGCTCTTCCCCTCAAGCCAGGTCGGCCCTTGGTTCCGGAACAATGTACACTGCGTATAGCTCGGACGGAGGATGCTGAGCGGCTTGCTGTCTTATACGATCAAATATTTCAAACGTACCCGACACCGATGAATGATCCTTTGTACGTTGAAAAAACAATGCGGGATGGAACGATTTATTATCTCGTAGAATCGCCGCATCAACTGATTAGCGCCGCCTCCGCTGAGATCAATTCGGTCTACGCCAATGCGGAAATGACGGATTGCGCCACTCTCCCTGCCTATCGTAATCAAGGACTCATGAGATTGCTTATGCATGCCTTGGAAGATGAATTACTCGCGCGAAACATTACTTGCGCCTACTCCTTATCCAGAGCCCTATCTTTCGGTATGAACGCTGTTTTCTTCCAGATGGGATACCGTTATTACGGCAGACTAACGAAAAATTGCGATATTTACGATAAATTTGAGGACATGAATTTGTGGACCAAGATGTTGAAGTGAATTTGCCCCCTTTAAACTATATGCGTTTCCTTCTCAGGGAAGAAGAAATGCCTAACTCCTCCCGATATTTGTTCACAGTGCGGCGAGAAATTTGAATGCCTTCCTTCATCATTAGCTCTGCCAGCTTCTGGTCGGAGTAAGGCTTCGCATGGTTTTCCCCATGGATCCATTCCTTTATTCTCGCTTTTACGCGCTCCGAGGACGCTGGATCTCCTAGGTCCATTTGCAAACCGGAGGGAAAGAAATACTTCAGCTCGAAGATGCCCCATGGCGTTTGGGCATATTTGCCAGCCGTCGCGCGGCTGACCGTCGATTCATGCACATTGAGTTTATCGGCAATATACTTCAAAGTCATCGGTTTGAGATGCGAAGCACCCTTCCAAAAAAAATCGGTCTGTTCCTCCACGATGGCTTGCGCTACGCGGAATATGGTCTTTCGTCTTTGCTCCAAACACTTCAGGAAGAACATCGCTGAGTTTATTTTACCAAAGAGGAACTTTGTTGCTTCGTAATTGTCGCTGCCATCCTTCGCCATTCGTTCGTAATAACCATTAACGGAGAGGCGGGGCGATGCTGCTTGATGAATCAGCACAACGAGCTGCTCACCTTCCTTTTCGATGATGACCTCGGGAATAATATAGGGCACTGCTTCTGTATGAAATGCTGCCCCAGGTCTAGGATTCAATCCTTTGATTACTTCAATCGCAGTCTTAATTTCTTGAGCAGTCACTTGCAGTATCGTCGACAATTTATGAATGTGATAATCAGCCACATCCTTCAGATGACTACGAATGAGTACGGATACTAACGGAAAGCACTCCGACAAGGACTGAACCTGAAGAAGCAGACATTCTCTCAAATTTCTTGCTCCTACGCCGACGGGCTCAAAGCCCTGTAAGATCCTCAGCGCAAGCTCTGCTTGAGCAAGATCAACCTTAAATACGTCGGAAATTTCATTTAAGGAGGATCCAAGGTAGCCATTATTGTCCAGATTTCCGATCATAAACGTGACAATTTTACGAATAGTTGGCGGGATTTTTTTTGCAAAGCTCAACTGCTCCTTTAAATGCCTTTCCAGGGTCACCTCATTCGACGGGGCATGTTGTAAGGGGTCATAGATTTGATCATTCCTCCCTATTGCATTAGGGAATTTACGAGTGCCATTATACGCATCCCATTCGTTTCCGGTGAATTCCAATACCGGGTTATCATTCATCTCCTGCTGGATAACCTCCAACAATTCCGGTGTCGAGAGCTGGAGAATCGTTATGGCTTTTCGCAATTGCGGAGTTAACCGCATTTTGGCGGTTTGCTGTTGGAACATTCCGTATCCTGGGCGCATGTACATCACCCCTTTATGTTTTTGCTTATATATGTATTCAGGTACGATCCCTTTTTGTCCATTTCGACTTGAAAAGAAAGAAGACACCGTTTGAAGTAACGGCGTCTTCTCCTATTTACACTAAATTCCGAATCTTTGATGGTCGGAGTTGGCCTCAATACATCGCCGGTAAACGGCTGCGGTTTTATTTGATTAACAATATTAATTATTAATGTAATTAAATATAGGCCAAATCAACATTGTTATTTTTCATAATCGTTACTACATACATTTTGCTTGTCATTTACAGCATGGATCCCATACTCGCGGCCGATACCAGAATGTTTGAAACCGCCAAAGGCGCTTTCATCACAAATCCTACACCGTCCACCACCCAGAATGAACGGAGTGGTTTTTCTATCAGCAATATTTGGGGATCTCTATAACCATTCTCGCAAAAAAGATATACTTTCTTTGCGCATTTTCTGTAACTCCACGTTCTTTTGCCGTGGTACAAGTTCTTCAGCATCAAGCGTGTTCATCGCGATCGGTTTTTCCATAACTAGATGCTTTCCAGCGTTCAAAACATCTAGCCCAATGCGGGCATGACTTCCGCTTGAAGTCGTCACACAGACGATATTTACATCCGGACTATGGATCAACTCTTGATAAACTGTCGTACAAGCGCAGTTCTCCTGCTTCGCAATCGCTTTCACTCTTGCTTCATTACGGCTGAAAAACAAAGGTTAAGCTTGCGTCCTCAATTTCGCGGATTGCCTCGATATGAAAGTCAGCGCCGGATCCGCATCCAATAATGCCAAATCTCCACGTGGTCATTGTGCTATGCCTCACTTAGAAGCGCACGCAGCGCATCGAGCATCATACGAGTACCCGTCATCTGGCTGCCGCCCTCAGGAATGAAATGCGTTTCAATCGTGAAGAGTCCATCGTATCCGTCTGCCAACAATGCTTTGAGTTGTGGAATCACAGGTACACTGCCTGAGCCAAGTGGCACACAACGGGCAGTTCCGTCTGCACATACATAAGCATCCTTAAGGTGAACAAGCCAATATATCCTTCATGAATCCGAAACCTACCGAAAATGCCTCACGACCACCGTATGCCTCATTCCCCGGGTCCCACAAACCCCTTAAAGCGGATGAATCGACACTGCGCACAATTACCCGCGGGCTTCGACCTGACGCCGGACTTCCATGGCTTGATCGTCATTTAGAGTGACCACATTCCGTCCGTTAATGACTCGGACTTCAACATGCTTTAAACCCTGTTCGACTGCCCAATTTAACGCTTCCTCGAAATTAGCTGAAACCTCATCCGTTAAAACACCCAGTCGTTCCAATATCAAAATTTAAATCCCACCCTTCCTTTGGTTCTATCCAAAGCATTGCATTCTTGTTCCTTGATTCTTATCATATCAATTAAATTTCATGAAAAGTTGACGTATTTTTCGAAGTAAATTCACATTTTTTAAGCTTTACACTCGGCTAAATGTTGAATAGAAAAAAATCACCCGAACCACTTAGACCGGCTGACTTTTCCAATTGTTATTGAATTTTCGTTTCTCAAAGAGTCATAGCATGTCCATGCCTTGCCAAAAACGCTTCCTTTTCTTTATAATCCGGCATAATGCTTCCAACGCGTCTCCAAAATGATCGATCATGATTCATATGAAGGAGATGACATAGTTCATGGATGATGACATAATCAATCACTTCAACTGGAGCCATGGCTAACCGATAATTAAAGGTTATTTTTTTATCCGAGCTGCAGCTTCCCCACTTGGTTTTGGACTCATCTACCTCAATCGTTTTGGGTTTTACTTTCAGCTGTGTTTGATAAATTTTGATTCGTTCCCCTATAATCTTTTTACAGCTTGAGAAATAGAACTTCTTAAGATTCATTTTCAATTCTTCTTCATTTAGGTCATTAATCTCAATTAACTCATGGAGATAATAATATTTTCCAAGATGAAGGAACTTTCCCTTATCTTGATATTCTCTTGTCTTAGGGGTTTCTCGAGCTTCCGCAATGAGTTGTAATTTCTCCAAAATCGTTTTCCCATGATGACTCACAGCACTCATTACCATCTCTTTACTTGTATCATTAGGAGCTTTAACGGTAATGAAACCCATAGAATCAATATGAATCGAAATCTTTTTTCTAATTCCATATTGAACATTAAATTCTATCGTATTATTTTCAAATTCAATTTTCATAATCATCATCGTTCCTATAAGGTTATTTATAAATCGTATAAGTATCAAATCACTATTCCGTTTAAATTGCAATGCGGGAATCCTTTTATATTTGTTAACGTTAATAGAAAACGCTTGATCCCTTAATTTAAAAGGACCAAGCGTTTTTTATCTGGCAATAATCTAGTATCTAATTGCGTAGTGTTTTAAGCGCTCCACTCCATGCGATCACTTGATCCAGCATAAGTTTAACATTAATGAGATGTAAATCAGCTGGTTTAAATGTACTATAATTCTCAAAATCGGTAAATATCGATAAAGTTGGATGTGCTTTCACATCAGCAACTAGCAGCTCTCCTAATATTCCTCTCAGATGTTCCGCCGCTCGTGCCCCGCCAGTTGACCCATAACTGATGATACCCGCAGCTTTGTTATTCCATTCCTCGCGTGCTAAATCGAGTGCATTTTTTAAAGCACCAGTAATGCTGTGGTTGTATTCTGGCGTAATAAATACAAAACCATCAAGGCTATTCAATTTTCCAGTCCAATTTTTGATTTGTTCTTCGCTACCTGGCTCACCAAAAAAGGGTAATTTGTAATCTGCAATATCCACTAACTCGTAGCTTGCATCTCCACGTTTATCTGCAATTTCTTTGAGCCAATTTCCCACTTGTGGACTCACCCGTCCAGGTCTAGTACTTCCTAAAATAATTCCAATTTTCAGCATTTAAAGAGCCTCCTCATAAATTCCTATTTTGAGCTTATGATCCGATTCTGCAACTATTCTCATCTGTTAAGTGACTGCATTCGGAAATGTTTTTCCTTGTATTTGGCGCCACATTGTCATCATATCGATCCAACCACGGTGCTCGGCAATCTTACCATCTACTACTCGATATTGACGGTACAGCGTGACATCAATTGAATTGCCCGTTGGTGAGGTTCCAAAAAACACCCCTTTATGCGTACCTTTTACAACCATTCTTACGATTACCTTCTCCCCTTGGGCTACGATCTCTTCCACTGTGTATTGTTTATCAGGAAATGCTTCTAATATTTTTCCAGCAAATTGTTTCAGCCCTTCTTTTGATTGATAAGAGTGCTCTTGATAATCGGTTGACAAAAATCGTTCAGTACTTTCCATATCACTTTGATTCCAAAAAGCCTCGATAAACGCTGTTATCGTTTCAATATTTTTCTGTTCAATCGTTATCACAATAAAACATCTCCTTTGTTGTTATATGTTTGCTTTTACTAATTAATTAGCTTTAATTTGTGGCAAAAGTGTCGCTGTATCGAACCAACCACGATGTTCAATAATCTTACCTTCTACTACACGAAATTCACGAAACTGAGTGGCCTTAACTGAATTGCCCGTTGGTGGATTTCCTGCAAAATCACCTTTATGTGTACCAGTCATAAATATTCTTGCTATTACCTTCTCCCCTTGGGCTATGACCTCTTCCACGGAGTAGTGCTTATCAGGAAATGCCTCCCCTATTTGTTTAGAAAAGAATTGATCTGTATGATCTAAATCACTATGATTCGAAAAAGCCTCAATAAATGCTGTTACCGTTTCAATGTTCTTTTGTTCAATCGTTTTCATAATCAAACATCTCCTTTTTTGTAATTTTTAAACTGGGCGATTATGTTAAAATAACTAGTTGAGTTAGACGGGTCTATTTGTCTCCGGCTGACAAACAAACTTGTTTATGATAATATGTGACTATACTGTCACCTTTATAATACGTTACCATTTAGTAACATGTCAAGAGTGAAAAAAGCATGCTTGTAAGCATACTTTTAAAAGGAGGCGTTCCAAGTAGATAACGATATATTCAAGGCACTCGCCGATCCCAGCCGTCGCACACTTTTAGATCTGCTTCACGCAACTGATGGGCGCACGTTGAACGATCTTTGTACCCCTTTGCAAATGTCCAGATTCGGTGTAATGAAGCATCTTCATATTCTGGAGGAAGCTAACCTCATTACCACCAGAAAAGTAGGCAGAGAAAAGCTGCATTATCTAAATTCAGTGCCCATACGGCAAATATACGACCGATGGGTGAGCAAATACGCCGAGCCCTGGGCGATCGAATTAACCTCACTTAAAAACGAATTGGAGCGTGAAACGAACATGGAGAACAAACCCCGGCATGTAAACCGAATTGCCATCAAAGCGACACCCGAGCAAGTATGGCAAGCCATTACAGATCCGGCCAAGACATCAAAGTTTTGGTACAATTGCTCGATCCGATCCAATTGGGAAATCGGATCCTCTTTCGAACTATGGAACCCAGAGGAGAAAAAACTAGCAGCTGGGATCATTCTCGAAATGGCTCCTCCGCATAAGTTGGTGATGAGTTGGCAGTTCCCTTCCTTTCCAGATACGGCCTCAGAGAGCCCATCACGTATTACGTGGGAAATTGATTCTCATACCGAGTTAAACGGTGTGACCCTCGTAACAGTCGTGCATGATGAATTTGAACAGGCACTAAACACTGCCAAGATTCTTGAAATGGGTTTGCCGATTGTACTTTCAGGAATGAAGACTTTACTTGAAACTGGGTCAACACTCACTAGAGATTAATAATAGCAATTTAGCAAACGACGTTTCTGCATTAGCGTCCAAATCACGTCTCGAATAATTGGCTTGATCTTGGAAACTCTAAGTCAATGAAAGGAGGTTCAAACATGGTTGAGTACACTAATATTCAAGACAACTCCGAAGAAATAATGAATTGTATTGTTAACTGCGACACCAACACCGAGCAAGATCAGAAAAAAATAGACAAAAACCTTTTGAACAGCATCCCGAACGAAGAAGAATATATCGATGAACCTTAATTCTCTAACCGCCTAAGATGGCGGTTTTATTTATTAATGACTGATGAATCTCACCTTACTTCGTGCTTCTCTTTTCTCCCCTCCATACAAATGTAGCTGCTGCTCCTGCAGGAAGCGTGTATGAGATCCTCGATATTTCCACTGCCGAGCGTATTCGAATCAATCCTATACGCTCCTGCCCTTACAAACTTACTCGCATACCCAAATGCATAATACTCCGGGTTATAGGAAATTGCCCCGGTCTTCTGATCGATCTTCACGAAAGAATCGTGTTTTAAAAGTGGATTCTGAACTGCTGATCCGCGGCTCCTCCGACTATAAAAAAATGGGCAGGAATAATCCCCTGCCCATTTTTTTCCTATTTATTAAGGTACGGATGTTATAACAAAGGATTCCCAAGCTCCTCCAACTGAGGTTCTATTGGCAACCAGTGTGGTCTTTATCAATGGCCGGATGCTTTTGCATCTACAATACGTTAATGTTCTTTACTGCGCGGACCAACTTTCGATCAAAGCGTTAGCGTCAGCCGTGAGGATGGACTTTACTGTTTCGGAGACGTTATCCTCCATCGACTTGTTATTCAGATGCTTCAGGAAATCCTGCATATGTTTGACCGCTTTGTCTTTGTCGCCTTTGTCCAATTGATGCAGCGCCTGATCCAAGCTGTTGCGCAATTGGTTAACTAGAGGTCCCTTCAATTCGCCGGCTTTGGCATAGCGGTCAATCAAGCTGGACAATCCTTCGGGGGTGGCTGCAATGGTAAATCGGACAGATTCATCCGTCTTATTGCCGGCCTGATCGATGATAACGATTTTCAGCGTATGGAGGCCAAGCTTGCCGGCCAAATCAATGGAAGCGCCGTTGTCCAAACGCTTTCCGTCCAGGGTGAGCTCCTGACTCGCTATGCCGGACAGTGGATCGCTCGCATTCAAAAGCAGCGTAATCGAACGGTCGTCGGAGAAAACAGCGCCATCCGCAAGCGGTTCCCCGTTTGCCGTCAGTACAAAGGCCGGCTTCGTTTTATCAATCTGGACGCTTAGCTCCTTCGTTTGCTCCATGTTACCTGCAGCGTCAGCTGAACGGAACTGCAGACGATACACACCTTCATTCTTGAAGGAGATAGGCCCGGCATAGGTTTGCCATTCCGTGTTATCCCCCACCTTGTATTCCGTTTTCACTACAGCGGAGAGATCGTCATGTGCCGTCAGTGCGACGGACCCATCCGTGTTTAGCCAGCCGTTTCGCGTTTCGGGTTCGATTCGCGCTTCTGTCTTAGGAGGAGTCACATCTTGCGGATCTACTACTAAGGCCGGTGCCGATATCATAAACTTGCGGGAGTTCGGGTCTGTTCCCTTTGTCTTTACAGCAACTTTGGATACATCGGTTATGCTGCTTTGTAAAGTATAGCTTGTTGCGCCTGCCGGTAAGTCAACAAGTACCGTTGTGCCATTATTAACTGTATAACCCTCGCTTAAGTCATTTGCATCCCATTTCACCATTTTAGCTGAGTCGTTAGTTTCAATAACAAGATTCTGTGGAGGCGTTGGCGCATTAAACACTTGAACCTGTGTAAGGCGTGGAGGTCCTGTTAGATCCGTGCCGGAATTGCCACCGGATGTGTTCTCTACCGTTACTTTGATATATCTGGAATGATAGGTCTTACCGAGATTAATTGGATAGGAACCATCTTCTGAATCAGTTCCTCCATTATTGTTGCCTGTTGCATACGTATAACCTTGAGCAGTCTGTCTATCCACTTGTTTAAACGTCATTGCGTCAAATTCAGCGGCCGATGTATGGTTTCCAAAATCATCAGATACATAAACGGTCGCACCTTTTAACCTGGTGGATTTTGCAAATAGTCTTAATTGGCTAAAATCCATGTCCTGGCCAAGGTCAATGACGAAGCTGCCTTTTCTCTCTCCATCGGTACCCAGCCATGAATAATTTCCGATTTGATTCAGATTGGAGACGTTGGTAACATGCCATTTTGTCGGGTCTTCCAATACACCGCTCACCAGTTTGTTTGCATTGCCGTATTCGTTAGCCATAGCAGATTGTATCTGAATCGAGTTGGCGCCTTCTGCCCGGCCTACGTTATACGCTTTTTTATGAAGTGCAAGGTTTACAGAAGACAAACCTGATGCCACCTTGCTGATGGTGATATCGGCAAGTTGAAGCGAAGCGTCATAGGCAGAGTTGGTTCCGTTAGCGGAGCTGCGGTAAATGCCCCATTTGGGACGCAAATATTGATCAAATGCAGCTGGATACTCTGTCTCGAAGCCGCCGACTCTTTCCGGTCTTCTCCATATGTCTTTCGTACCATCGCTTGCACCTTTGTTTGTAAACACTTGATAAACATCCGTGCTGTCAAAAGTGTATACCTTACCGGTTACCCTATCCGTTATCTTAATGGTGAACCAGCCGCTATCCGAAATAAGCGCGTTAAGCTCTACCTTAATCCAATGGCCATCGATTTCTTTTAACGGAATTCGCATCATGGTCTTATCGCCGTCATATCGGTTATGATTCACGACCAGATCCCTGCTGTTCGTGCCCGAAATCGACATCGCTAGGATATAGGCGCCGTTTTCTCCGCCGTTGTTTCCGCCTGGTAACGTATCAGCTGCTTGGCGATTCACAGCCTTCAACTGGAAGATATGTCGGAAATTTGACTGATTCCATTGGTTGCCATCCGGAATATTCCAGAGCCATTCATAGGAAACCAAGTCGCCTTCATAGGCTACAAAATCGCCGTTTGAATCTTCGCTGGGGCGAATTTCAATTCGCTGCCTGTCCGTGAAAGCCGCACCGTCAACCACATAACCAAAATTTCGGTCAAAAACACCTTTATGGGCATACTCACCGTCGCGAACCTTATCAAGGAATTCATTATTCAAACCTCTACCATTGGCAATGACTTTGAAGACATTTTTTTGCAAGGTACTGTCCCCAATGCTCTTAATATGGTCGTCGGCCGCAGTCGCCTGAGGCTGATTTCCGTAAAATTCGTGGTAAGCGTCTCTAATCCTTTTGGTCACGCCTTCTACCGGCTCATCCGTCCCCATTGCGCCGCCTAGTATGTTATATGGTGATACGCCTTCAATTGCATTCATCTTGATCGTCTTGTCATTTGCGCCATAACCGCGGGCTGTTACGTTCAGTGCAAATATGGATGGGTTGCCGTTGTTAAAATGGAAGGTGAATTCATTCGTACCGAGTGACAGTTTGGCAAGGTATGGGAGTGTGAATGTAACTGTGCTGCCATTTAACGTGTAATCGATATTCGGACGTAGCGTAGTATCGCCTCTGGCAATGCTCGTTAGCGTCTGTCCGCTAGCAAGATTTATATTAGTAGATTTAGGTGCGACCTGATCCCATGTACTGTAGGTATCCTTAGCCGGTACCAGTGCGGTTGCGTTAAATACCGAATCTTTGCCGTAGATAGCCAAGCCGGATATACCCATCATCGAACTGGTATCATTCGCGCGCTTATCGCTGGGACCAACTAGTACCGTATTGATCATCACATATCGGGCTGTAAACGGATATAGGAATGTTTTCGTATCATAGCCCCATTTTTGTCCTTTGTAAGTGACATAAGACCATAACCCCTCCGTTTCCGTCCCGCCGGCCAGCGTCCAGCCGTTTGCCTTCCAATTGTAATTGTTCGCTGTGTCGGAGGCCGTGGGTGCACTTGCCCAAGAATTAGGATCATTTGTGTAATAAACCTCAAATCTTGTCGCATTGCTTTGGATATTTGCAATTGTATTGGGTATTTCAAGGTAAAGTTTATCAATCGTTTTAGGAGCGCCTAAGTCGAGGGTTAATGCCAGCGAGGATGGCGAATAGTTACTCATATAGACATTTGAGCTTGAATTTCGCCAGTAGCCGCTGCCTCCCGATCGCAAAGCGTCTACCCCAGGATGATCAGCAGTTTCTGAACTTACCTTGAGATTCACGCCTGCTTGAGGTGTAAAACGAGACGGAGCCAACAGGTTGACTGAACCGGTTGCTGAGGGATTATAAACAGCATCCGTTACTGAAGAGTTGGGTTCGTTGATATCTTGCGTATTGGCATGAACCGTTGATGCTGGAAGAACGGACAGATTAACAAACGAAAATGCAAGTGCAAATGAAAGAACTGAGCTTACTATCTTTTTTTGAACTTTTTGCTTAAACATTTAAAAGCCTCCTATTTTCGTAATATTAAACGTCTACGGTTTCTGAGCTTAATTGTTCGGAGGCGCCCGATTAAGCGCGTGTTCTGAGCTTAATCGTCAATCGCGCATGGCACCGTCTGCTGAGAAGTAAATGCGGCATCTCACTCGATCCCGTACTTAAAAACGATTCTGCTTACAACAGATAAAATCAGGCTTACCTTCTTCTCATTATGAACCCCTTCTTTCCTCATTTTCGCAAGACTAGTAAACGCTTTCAACTACCATCATAATGAATCGTTGAAATTTCTGTATTAGTTAATTTATGATGCACATGGAGTTTTTTACGATTTTACATGCCGCTGATCCCGTACACAGTAAGCAAAGCGAAAATACTCAACCTCCCCGACGGTAAATAACCGGCTTATTCAAAAAAACCAAGCTTCCTCTTGCTGTCGCCTCATGCCCAACGTAACGGAAACTTTGGTTATAACGGTTGTTTCGTTGGAAATGAAATGAAGTGATCTGTTAAGCTTTTCCATGGGGGATATAGCCCAGGCAATGGTTTCATTTTGAAATAAAAATACCGCCATCATAAAGGAGGAAATAACATGCTGAAAATCGCAATCATTATTGGCAGCACGCGTCCAGGACGCAGAGGTGAAGCCGTCGCTCGATGGATTCACGAGATCGCACAAAAACGCAGTGACGCTGAATACGAAATCGTGGATATCGCCGATTTTAATTTACCGCTATATGATGAACCAAAGCCGCCTATGTTGGCTCAATACACGAAGCCGCATACGGTGGCATGGTCGAAAGCAATCCATAAGTATGATGGCTTTGTTTTCGTAACGCCCGAATATAATCATGCGATCTCTGGAGCGCTCAAAAACGCCATTGACTTTCTTTTTAATGAATGGAAAGATAAGGCGGCAGGTATCGTCAGCTATGGCGGTGGCACAGGCGGCGCTCGTGCAGCAGAAAACCTGAGACTTATCTTGGGTGAACTGCATGTGGCTGACGTACGTGCTCAGGTCACCCTTTCGCTTTTCACAGATTTTGAAAACTATAGCATTGTGAAGCCCGCACCTCATCAGGAAGCAGCCGCCAACACGTTGTTCGATCAAGTCGTCGCCTGGAGCAGCGCTTTAAAAACATTGCGTTAAACTCCAACTAACCGAATACAAACAAGCAAGCTGCATAGGGTTCGCCTGATCCAGCTTGCTTGTTTGCTTTTGTTCGCTCGATCCAGCTTGTTTGCTATTGTTCCCCGGATTCCCTCTCCACTGCCTTATATTACTTCTAAGTAACTATATGACCTCAAAGTGCGTACTTTTCATTCAACAATTCAAAGTGCACAATGATCATGAAACCACCAAGGAGTAGGAGAGGATATTTTATGAAAACAAATGAAGCCACGCAACGCAAAACTGCTCTTGTTGTTGGAGCTAATGGCGTTATTGGAAGAAACCTTATCGCACATCTGGAGCAGCTCCACGACTGGGAAATCATCGGTGTGTCACGGCGAGGCGGGGAATCCAACAATCGAGTTCGATATATAGCCGTCGATCTACTTGATGAAAATAATACCCGTGAGAAACTAGGAAGTCTTACAGAAGTCACCCATATCTTCTATGCTGCTTATCAAGATCGTCCTACCTGGGCCGAATTGGTCCCTCCAAACTTAGCCATGCTCGTCAACATTGTCAATGCGATTGAGCCTATCTCTCCTTACCTTAAGCATATCAGTCTCATGCAGGGCTACAAAGTATATGGCGCGCACCTCGGTCCCTTCAAGACACCAGCTCGTGAAACGGATGCCTATCACATGCCGCCTGAGTTTAATGTCGACCAACAGCAATTCCTTGAAAATCGGCAGAAAGGGAGCAGTTGGACCTGGTCGGCGCTTCGCCCTTCCGTCGTATGCGGATACGCATTGGGCAATCCAATGAACCTAGCAATGGTTATCGCAATCTATGCTTCCATGTCGAAGGAGCTCGGGTTGCCGCTCCGTTTTCCCGGTAAGCCGGGAGCCTACAACAGCCTGCTGGAGATGACCGACGCTGGATTGTTGGCCAAGGCCACCGTTTGGGCAGCGACAGATGAACGTTGCGCGAATCAGGCCTTCAACATCACGAACGGAGATCTCTTCCGGTGGAACGAGCTTTGGCCTAAGATTGCTGCGTTTTTCGGTTTAGAGACAGCACCTCCGCTGCAGATGTCCTTGGATGTAGTCATGGCCGACAAGGAGCCGTTATGGAACACGATGGTGAAGAAGCATGGGTTGGTGGATAACAGTTACAGTGACGTTTCCTCCTGGCGGTTCGGTGACTTTGTGTTTTCTTGGGATTACGACTTTTTTGCTGACGGTACGAAAGCACGTCGTTTCGGCTTTCACGAGTTCATTGATACAGAAGCAATGTTCCTGAACATCTTCGAAGATTTGCGCCAACGCAAGGTAATTCCGTGACCTCACATAAGAAACCGGCCTCTGAAATCCAGAGACCGGTTTCTGTTCAATCACTGATCATGTTTCATTCAGGCGTGGTGTATTCTCCAAGATCTTGACCTTATCACCGTATACACGCTCAACATGCCTATCTCCCCATCTGCACATGATATGAAGAAGTTCCTTTAAACTCCAGCCATACTCGGTCAGCTCATACTCGACTTTTGGCGGTACCTGGTTATACGAAATCCGGGTAACAACCCCATCCTCCTCCAGTTCTCGCAGCTGCTGGGTTAACACTTTTTGTGTAACCGTTGGCATCAAGCTCATCAGCTCACCGTTACGTTTCGTACCGAACGTGAGATGGAATAAAATGACTGGCTTCCACTTGCCTCCGATCACTTCGAGCGTCACTTCCACAGCCGTATTATACGTTTTCCCCGGTTCCAGCATAGGATTTGCATCGCCTCCCTGCCCTTTACGATACCGTCTGAAGCTCGAGGGTGCAAGCCCTAAGTATTTTAAACAATTGTGCTAATGTCTTCGTTGCTCCCTCTCTTCTCTTACTAAATTTGAGAAACCATAAATAAATGAGTTAATATAGATAATGAAGGAGGCGAAACATGATGGCTGATATAGCAACCAACATAGAAATAGGAATAAGTACTTTCTTGGAGACTACACCAGATCCAGTGACAGGAGAGGTGATCTGCCATGCCGAGCGGTTACGCAATGCAGTTGAAGAAATCGTACTAGCCGATCAGGTCGGGCTGGATGTCTATGGCATTGGAGAACACCATCGTGCCGATTACGCAGGCACCTCGCCTGCTGTTGTACTGGCAGCTGCGGCTGCCATGACTAAGCGGATAAGGCTCACGAGCGCTGTAACCGTGCTGTCCTCAGACGACCCGGTTCGCGTGTATCAAGCTTTCTCTACACTTGACGGCATCTCTAACGGCCGAGCCGAAATTATGGCGGGCCGGGGTTCGTTCATTGAATCCTTTCCGCTATTCGGATATAGTCTGGATCATTATGACGAATTGTTTGACGAAAAGCTGGAACTGCTGCTTGCAATCAGATCTTCCGAAAAAGTAACTTGGCGCGGCGGTCATCGTCCCGCCATCCATAACCTCGGTGTCTATCCCCGGTCCGTTCAGAGCCCATTGCCGGTGTGGATCGCAAGCGGCGGGAATGCACAATCCGCTGTTAGGGCAGGAATGCTGGGTCTTCCAATCGTATTCGCTATTATCGGCGGAATGCCCGAGAGCTTTGCTCCCTTAGTCGCACTCTACAAAGAGGCTGCTATGAAAGCTGGGCACGACCCTGACAAGCTGTCAATTGCGACTCACTCGCACGGATTTGTCGGAGAAACTACCGAGCAGGCTGCCGATTTATTCTTCCCTTCAACGCAGTCTCAAATGAACGTTATCGGGCGTGAGCGGGGTTGGGGGCAGAATTACAACCGCGGAACTTTTGATGCCGCACGCAGTATGCGGGGCGCTCTTTATGTCGGCGATCCTGAATACGTCGCAGAAAAGATCATTCTACTGCGCAAAAATTTGGGGATAAGTCGTTTCTTCCTGCATGTAAATGTCGGCACAATGCCACACCGTGAGGTCATGCGGTCCATCGAATTGCTCGGCACTAGGGTAGCGCCAATTGTACGACAGGAGCTTGCCAGAACCGAGGCAGAGGTAAATAAATAAGATGAGCCGTGGAGAGCCCCTCCCTCGCCTATTCCAACAGAGATTATGAGCCTATGTTTGTATCGTTGGACATAAAATAAATACAGCCCTACTTTTTTTTATCATAATCGATTTATCCGAAGTTGTTCTGTTGCTAACGGAAGGATCCGTAAAATTTTCTAGACCTATGGAGGTTATGGGTATGATCGTATCCGAAGAAATTTATCAGTCCTACGGCATGGATAAAGATTCCTTTATTGTGTTTATGAAAGAAAGAAGTCAGAACACCGCTATCCGTACGCTAGGCATTGAAATAGAAGAGCTAACTCCTGATCGCGTTGTGATGACAATGCCAGTCGGACCGGCTACTCACCAACCAGCAGGGATTTTACATGGAGGGGCTTCTGTCCTATTGGCGGAAACAGCAGCCTCTATCGCTTCAGAAATTAATATCGATAAAGAGAAATATGCAGCGGTAGGTCTTGAAATTAATGCCAACCACCTCAAAAGTAAGAGAGATGGTATCGTTACTGCTGTTGCAATCCCTTTGCACAAGGGCAGAAAAACAATGGTTTGGGAAATTAAAATTTCCGATGAGAATAATCAACTTATATGTATTTCTCGCTGTACGGTCGCTATTATTGACAAAAAATGATTTGCTTAATAATAATGAAGAGGCTGTCTCACTTTGACAGCCTCTTGTTTTGTCATAAAGCCTATCTCACAGTCATCTTCGGCGACTTTTTGCACAGCCACTTTTGCTGCAAAGATGTATTTCATCGTTAGATTCAAGTTGAGGCAGCATTGCGATTGCTGCATCGATGTTTTACATCGTTAAAAGATTGATTGAACGATGTTTTTCATTGTTGCAAGGGAGCTAAATCTTCGTTTCTATGCTGTAACGATACTTTTCATCATTGCGTCATAGGTCGGCAAACTCTGCGTGTACTGCCTATCTCTCAGACATCTTCGACTACTTTTTGGATAGCCATTTTCACATCAACATCTACGCACACTATATGCCATGCTCTGAACGACCCTCTAACCAATCTTCAAGAGTTGCAACTAGCTCCGGATATTTATAGCTTCTAGCCAAGAAGCCTGCTCCGTGCGCCACCATTGGATCTTGGTCTGTCGGCTGATAACGCAGATCCACGCTCCACCTTACTTCATCAGATCGGTTCGGTGTTGACATATGGAGACAGCGATCGTTGAATAGAATTGCGCTGCCAGCGGAAACAGGCAAAACAACAGTCTTTGTGTTCCCTAATTGACTTTCCTTCAATACCGTGTAACCAGTTCCAGTATCAGATTCTTGGTGCCATTTCAAAAGAGGTTTTCGGTGTGTTTTCGGTTTAATATGCAAACAGCCATTCACTTCGTTAGCGTCAACTAAAGGGATCCATACTGTAATCACAGGATTGGAATTAGCATCCGGCCAGTATGATTTATCTTGATGCCAAGGCACTGCCCCAGCCGCAACCCTCGGAATCTTCGGCCTTACATTATAAACTGGATTCGAAAAGAGCTCGCCGCCAATCAAAGATTCTACGGCATTAAGAATTTTATCATTGCTCATTAAATGGAAATAACCTGGTATCCGGTCACGCCAACTTCGTCCGTATTTCAAAAATTCATCAGCGGTTAAATGTTCAAAAAGTTCCGCTAGTCGATATTTAAACGGGCGGTCAACCAATTTATCCTCAATTAGTCCGTCACGATACAATTCATCGGCAATCATAGAAACCTTATACGTCATCGCTTCTTTTGCTGGCGCTAATTCCTCATTTGATAATAAACGATCAAGTACGATGTAACCTTTCTCATTATAAAATTCAATTTGCTTTTTAGTTAAATATCCGCTTTTATTTACTTCCTCCATCTCTCTCACCTTCCATTATTAAGTCTCCAAAGATAAAGAACCTTCAAGCCTACTGTAGGTTTGAAAGTTCTTTACTAACTCGTACGATCAGAGGCAACTACTTATTTTTTATACACTTTGTCGTAGGCATCCTGATAGATTTTGATGAATTGATCCATACCGGAATCTTTAAGGCCTTTCACGTAAGCGTCCCAATCTTTGTCGATGCTTTTGGCCCCCATGATGAACTGCAGCATGGACTGTTTGACGTAATCCGTAATAATCGGCTTCAACTGCTTCACTTGATTGGCCTGATCGTTCGTCAAGAAAATATCCGTCGGGAACTCTTCTTTCGGTTGATGTCCTTCGTACAATTCCTTGGTGGCCTTGTACAAGCGAGTTTCCAAGCCATCCATCGTATAGATTTCCTGACTGGCTGCATACGAAGTTTCGCGATATTCGGCCGAACGAAGGTTCGGTCCCATTTGATTCCAATGATCGTTCTGCACTTGACCTACCCCGTAAGACGTTTCCTTAACCTTGAACTTGGCTGCAGTTCCGCGCGTGTTTTTATCGTTCGCTTCCGCCTTCACCCAGTTACGGCCTTCTTCCCCAGAGTTGGACGTTGTCGTCCCCTCTTCGGAGTACAGATAATCAGCTAGACGAATCGCCGCTTCTGGATTTTTATTTTTATTCGTCACCGCAAACACCGAGTTCCCGATGCCGATGTAATGTGCCGTGAACGAGGCTCCATCCGGTCCTGTAAGCGGCGCTATTGGATCATAGTCTTTGTGGCGTGTTGCTGCCGGCGATGCATCCGTGAATTCGCCGAACCAACCTGCCGGAATAGCGCCGGCAATCGCCGTATCCGGGCTATTCCCTTTTTGGGTTAGCGCATCCGATTTTTGCGTAAATGCTTCCTTATCAATCAAGCCATCCGCATACAGTTTGTTCAAAAATTGCAAACCTTTTTTGAAGCCTGGTTGGTCGACCGATGTTGCCAGCTTGCCGCCGCTCATCATGAAATAATTGTTATCCGCATTGTAATAGACGAACGCGTTCATCACGAACGTCTCAACATCCGTATGCCAACCTGTCGGTGAACCCGTTAACGCAATTTCGTCTGCCTTGCCATTGCCATTTGGATCCTTCTCTTTAAACGCTTTGAGCATGTTATAGAAATCGTCAGTTGTCTTCGGCGCGCTAAGACCGAGCTTTTGCAACCATTTCGTGTTCACCCACATTTTAGCTGAAAACTGGCAGTGATAGCATTCATTTACGGAAGGGATCGCATAAATATTGCCATCCGGCGCAGTGATCGCCTTCTCCAAATATGAAATGTCTTTAAATGCTTTCTTAATGTTCGGTGCATATTGATCGATTAACTTGTTTAACGGGATCAAGACGCCTTGTTGACCGTACAGCAGTTGCTCCTCTTTCGTTAGATTCCCTTGCATGAAAATATCGGGATAGTCACCGCTTGCGAGCAGCAGCTGCTTCTTCTCATTCAATGCCGCTGATTCTCCCGGCACAAGCTGCCAGTTCAAATGAATATTTGTCTTTTCTTCCAAATATTTGGTAAACCAGTTCGTATTCAAATCTGCAATATTAGCCGATTGCGGTGCAAAAGCACTCATCGTAATTTTATTTTTGGCGATAGGAAAGCCTGTTGCATTAACGTTCGCTCCCCCGTTTGCGCTTCCACCCCCATCAGGGCTAGCGCTATCCTTCGGCTCATCGCTATTAGATGTACAGCCGATTACAATCAAAGTGATGAATAAAATGAGGACCACCGATAACCATGTTTTTCTGGTTCGTTTACTTACCATATTCAAAACCCTCCTTGTTTTTTATAGCCAATTATTCCCATGGGGGCAAACCCGATCTGTTCGTGCCTCGCATCCCTCCTCTCCGTATGTTACTAGATTCAACCTTTCAGAGAACCAATCAATAACCCCTTCACAAAATGTCTTTGCACAAATGGATACAGAATAAGAACGGGTGCGCTTGCGACGACGATCAGCGAATATTTAAGCAGCTCCTTCAAGCCTTGTCTTTCCGCAAGTTCTCTGACATCTTTAATCATCGTAGGATCGATCGAATTGAGAATCAGAATGTTCCTTAAAATAAGCTGGAGCGGATACAAATTAGCCGATTTCAAGAATATTAAGGCTTCAAAATAGGAATTCCAATAGCCGATCGCGTACATGAGGACCAGAACGGCAATGATGGGCTTGGAAAGCGGGATAACGATCTGGAATAAAAACTTGAAGTCGCTGCAGCCATCCAAATGTGCGGCCTCCGTTAATTCCGAAGGAATCGATGTCTGGAAAAACGTTCTCGCCAGAATGACTTGCCATACCGAAATCGCGCCTGGAATAATCATCGCCCATCTCGTATCGAGCAAGCCCATCCCTTTCACGGTCAAATAATAGGGAATTAATCCCCCGCTGAACAGCATTGTAAAAACGAATAGTGCAGTAATGACGTTACGTCCATAAAAGTTTTTTCGAGAAAGCGGATATGCAGCTGTTATCGTCAACGAAACGCTTAGCAATGTCCCGAAGAAAAGATAGAACAAAGAGTTTCCGTATCCCGTCAAGATTTGCGGATTTTGAAACACGGCTTGGTAGCCACGAAGGGTAGGCTCAACAGGGAACAGCCAAACCTTGCCTGAAATAACAGCTGATGACGAGCTGAATGATGAACTAATAATGTAGATGAGCGGATAGGCTACAATAATCAAGCATATGATCAAAAACAAATAGACAAAGAACAAATACAATCTGTCCACACTGTTTTCAAGTATGCGGGTAGGTGACTTTCGCACTTTTAACGTCAATGTCTGTTCGGGATTAGCCATAATTTCTACCTCCTACCACAAACTCGTCTCAGAATTTTTTCTGGCCACATAGTTGACCACAATGAGCAGCAGCAAATTAACGATGGAATTAAACAGTCCGACTGCTGCGGAGAAGCTGAAATTCGCTCCTACCAAGCCCATTTTGTAAACATAGGTGGAAATAACCTCAGACGCCCCAACATTAATCGCATTTTGCATCAGGTACACCTTCTCGAATCCAACATTCATGATTTGCCCTGCATTTAGAATAAGCAAGATAACGGCTGTCGGCATAAGGCTTGGCAAATCGATATGAATCATCCGTTGAAACCTTGACGCACCATCCACCTTGGCTGCCTCATACAAATGCGGATCAACCCCTGCCAGAGCGGCAATGTAAATGACCGAGGCATATCCCGTAAACTGCCAAACGTCGGAAAGTACATACACGGTTTTGAAATATTCCGGCTTAGACATGATATTTTCCGCTGGAAATCCGAACTTATCAGCCAAGAGATGGACAAAGCCAAGCTGCGGGGAAAGGAACAGCATAATAATCGAAACCATGATAACTGTTGAAATGAAGTACGGCGCGAACGTGACCAGTTGTACGGTCCGCTTAAAAATCCCGTTTTTCAATTCGTTCAAGGCTAGGGCAAGAATAATCGGTGCTGGAAACCCGATAAGAAGCGAGTAAAGGCTAAGCAGCGACGTGTTTTTGATAACCCTCCAAAAAATGGGCAGATGGAAAAAGTCTACAAAATGCTTAAAACCAATCCAATCACTTCCCCATATCCCTCTGGTAACCATATAATTTTTAAAAGCGATCTGCACGCCTGCCATAGGTACGTATTTAAAAATAATCAAATATACGAGTGACGGCAAGATAATCAGATAGAGTTGCCAGTTTTTCTTTACCATTCTAAGTGCTATACTCATGATACTCCCCCTCACTGCATTTACGTTAAAGTTATTATTAAGCGCTTACAGGATCTATGATAAAGGAGCTAGAATTAAATTTATAGGGATCATTCTTAAGCAGTAGTGTCCGTTTATAAGGTGGTGTGATGAGTCATAACGAAGCCAACGATTACCTTTCAAAACTTGTCGATTGTGAAAAAAATGGCGATAGGCTATATCGTCATCATCTTCATTCCGATTATTTCGTTCGGCCTATTTCTGTATAATCAGAATTACAACAGTTTTCTCGAAGAATATGCGCAAGGCAGGCAGAAAATAGTTAATCAGGTGCTTAACAACTTAAATGTTAGCACGGTGCAAATCGAATCCGCTTATCAATTGTTTCAAAATAACTCGAATACCATTGCTTATTTAAGTGGGAACTACCGGACCGATTTCGATCAGGTCTCTAATTTTTTAACCTATATCAGACCCCTATTCTCTTATATTTTGTCATCCAATCGACTAATCGACAGTATGACTATTTACATGGAGCAGCAGAACGGCATGGTTTTTCGGCCCGAAATGGCCAAGATGGACGAGTCCAAGCTGGACGAGAGCATCAAAAAACTCCCGCTTGGTGTTGGGAAATGGATTACGATAAACAACGGGTCGAGTACAGACATTAACCTACATTTTGTCCATAAAATTGGAAACCGGAATTTTGAACAGGATATCGGTCTCCTCGATATCAAAGTCACTTCGAAATTAATTAAACCTTTGTTAGAATCGCTAAATTTGAACAACAGAAGCAATTTATATGTGCTCGATCAGGATCATCAAGTCATCTCACTTGTAGAAAAAATCCCCTTATCTCAGGAATCAGAACAAGCCTTATTTGCCGATGTCTTCCAATCGAACGCAAAATACTCGTATCAACAGGTAAACGGAAATAAAATGCTTATTGAATCGTTTTATGCCGAAAGCCTTAAGCTGCAGTTTGTCATGATTGAGCAAGTCGATGACGTCTTTATTGGCATCAAAAAAAACAAATACGTACTCGTATTAACGGTGTCCATCCTTTTATTACTACTCTCCGGCATCTACTACCTGATCGCCAGTTCAATTACGAAGCGAATTTTGAAGCTTTCCAAACATATGCGTCAAGTTGACGAAAATCATTTTCCACTCTATCACGGGGAAATTAATAAGGATGAGGTCGGACATCTGACCTCCGCCTATAATGCGATGATTAGGCGCATGGATGAGTTGGTAAATACCGTACACCGCTCGGAAATGCTGCGAAAGGAATCAGCCTATCTCATGATGCAGGCGCAAATCAAACCTCATTTCCTGTACAATACCCTCGAATCGATTCGCATGATCGCGGAAGCGAACGATGACCCGGAAGCAGCTGAAATGTCTTATACGCTTGGCAAACTTTTTCGCTACAGCCTGTCGGGAACGAAAAGCGAGACTTCCCTGAGGGAAGAAGTAGAAAATGTAAAAGACTATATCAAAATCCAACAAATTCGACTGGGTGACCGGCTGCAAGTATCTTTCGATATAAACGCAGTTATCGATAACTTTATTTGTCCTCACTATATGCTGCAGCCAATTATTGAAAACAGCATCGTTCACGGGATTGCGAATGTAAGAAAACATGGCTCACTTTCGATCCGCATTTGGGAAGATTCCGCGTTTATGTTCATTGCCGTTGAGGATTCTGGTGCAGGCATTGACGAAGAAAGACTAGGTCTCATTCAAGCCGTCTTAAACGGTAAAATGGATGTCCATCTTTTGCAGACGGGCGGCGGGGGTCTTGGTATTTTCAATGTAAACGAACGCGTAAAAATGTTTTTTGGCGAACGCTCTGGCATTCAAATGGAGAGTAAGCTTTACGAGGGGACGACATGTATACTCAAGTTAGCTAAGGGGGCAAAACAATGAAGCTGATGGTTGTCGATGATGAGCCTATCATTTTAAACGGGATTATCCGCATGATCCAGAAAGCGAATACATCGTTTATCGAGATCGTCGGCGCTGCCGACGGCGTTGATGCGCTCCAAAAGCTAACCTATTTTCAGCCCGACTTGATCCTTACGGATATTCATATGCCGGAAATGGACGGACTCGCTCTTATTAAAGAAATTCAAAATCTGAACGTTTGCAATCGTTTCGTTATTTTAACTGGTTATGGCGATTTCTCCTATGCAAGACAAGCTCTGCGCTATAAAGTCATCGATTATTTGTTGAAGCCCATTAATAAGGAAGAACTACTCACTGTACTCACGAAAGTTGAGCAATCGATTCGGGAGGAACAGCAGCAAACCATCGAGCATGACCTACTGCTTCTCAAAGAACATATCCTTTATAATACGCCAATTGAGGAAATGCCGCTCAAGCCTGAGCAGCTGCACACCCTACTACCCGATCCATATACGTCGATCATTGTATTTCAGGCATACGAGAGTGTTCCCCTTTTGACTGGCGATCGTCTGGAAGTTATTTGTGCCCTTCTGTCGCACATTTGCAAGAAAACTTACACCGTCCAGTCCCGTTTCTTAAGGCAAACTGTCCTCATTGTGAACGGTGTGCATGAACCGACACACGAAGAGTTTAAGCGTGCATGTGGCGAGTTGTTCGATACGAAGAGGATACAGGGCAGCGGATATTGCATAGGGGTCAGTATGAGGAAGAACGATAACGATAACTTGCGTGATCTGTATATTGAAGCGATGGCTGCGATGTTATTCAATCGGTACTTTTCAAATTGCAGTTTGACGATATATAGACCAGAGTCAGAGAACATACATAGTGACTATGATAATCTTGTTCAATATATTGAACATTCGCTAGCCCAACAGATTACTATCGAGCAGATCGAGAAGGATATCCAATCCATACTCCCTCATTTCTCAGGCCATGCGGATTGCAATAACAAGCTGCGTGAGCAGTTTCTTGTTTGTGTTGGTGTCTACTTGCAAAGTGTTGGCTTAACGCCTGAGACCATTTGGGGTGAACATGCGGCAACCAAACTATTTTCACCCAGCAGCACCCCGCATGAGAATGCCAGTGTATCGGAGATTATCGCACAGCTAATTCGATATGCACGCAGCACCGATCGCCAACAGCCGCACACACAGGCAATCGATAAAATCATCGCTTTCGTGGAACAAAATTACAAGCGGGATTTATCACTAGATGCCGTTGCAGATCATGTGCAAATGCATCCCAATTACATCAGCATGTTGTTTCGAAAAGAGATGGGACTAACCTTTCTTCACTACTTGCATACGTTTCGACTTACCAAAGCCAAGCAAATCATGCACGAGAATCCGGAATGGCCGATCAATACCATTGCCGAGCTTGTAGGTTATGAAAATCCGCGGCATTTTTTCAAAGTGTTTAAAAAATTCGAAAACATCACTCCCGGACAATACCGGCTTGGACATTCTTCCACATGAATTTCCTAAGGCCTCTTCCATTTCGATATCCGAATTTGGAGACCTTCAGCTTAATGACGCCGCATCGAAAGTAAGTATCGTTTTCCGCTGTACAGCTTTACGGAACAAATAAACGGATAAACTGAGCTCGAACACGACGACGACGGAACTAGTGATCCCAGCGATCAGCCCATTAAGCCCAGGACTGTAGTCCACCAGTAGGAAAAGTAACGTCACTGATAAAATCACATTGCCGAATTTGCTGTAAGCGATCGTCTTATTTACGCCATGATACATAGCAAGTCCGTTCAAATAGTCGATCCAAGGATAGACCGCCGATCTAATGATGAGCACACCCAAGATGAGTGTACAGTTGCGAAGCAGTTCGCCGTGAATGCCGAGCCCTTTCTCGAGTACCATGTGACCCAGTGGCGTCCAGGCTAGAGAAGCGACAAGGGCCGTAGAAATTATCGAGAGCGCTGTTGTCAACACGAGTACATGACGTGGCTGCTGTTCATGGAAATTAAGCACAGCTTGATGTAAAAAGCTGGCGAATCCGGCGATCAGTCCCGCTAGATTGGATGCAACCGCAAAAGCGGCGATCGCCTGAATCGGATCAAGACTTTGGTTCATAGCCGCGTTAGTTGCTGGACCGATGACGATAGAAACGATCGATCCATACAGCAGTGGCATGTAAAACGGGAATATATCCGGCTTCCAGCGCTTGATCGGATGGGAAGGCAGCTTGTCAGGCAACCGTCTGGCAAGGGAATGACCTTCGAAACAAGCAACCGCGCTCTCGATGGCCATCCCTGCCAAGAACAACACCGCTCCGTACCTGCTGTCGTTAGTTAGATTCCAGGAGACCATTGCCCAAGACATGAGGCCCATGACGAATAAGCGTATCAGAATGCCGATAGTCATCCATTTGGTCAACAGATGCTGGATAATAATGCCTTGGTACAAGCTGCGGGCAGCGGAAAACACGTTCACGAACATCAAGATTTGATAAGCATGGACTGTGGCATCCAACAAGCCGTCTTGTGCCCCGAAAACATAGTGGAACAAGAGCCGACCAAGCGGCGTCCATGCAATCAGAGCGTTAAATAAGGCAATGATGCCAACAATCGTAACGATCATACGCACCATCTCTCGAAACGAGTGTTGATCCTTCACGTATTTGGCACTGGTTTGCCGGAGTGGCGCGATAGCCTGTTCTAGGATAAATGACAAACTAAGCGCAATCGCATAACCGCTTATAGTGAGATCAGGGTGCGGCGAGCGGGCAAGTACCCCGCTGATGATGACGTGAGTAAGTGAGGCAAGCAAAGCAGAGGCTCCCATGGGCAGGTAAAATAAAATCAATCGAAGCAAAAGAGTTCCTCCTGATAGTCGGGTTAATGATTCCTTAAGAGATGTTCATTCGGTACTACATAATGTGGTATTATGACGTTTATAGACTTTTATTTTTATTGTTTTGTGGAATCAAACACATTGTCCCCCACAAACCAACATGCGTCAAGGTTTTTAACGGATCGTTTCTCGTTTAGCTGGTTTATGTTTGCATAAAAAATACACCCCTTAGAATTCATCGGAATCGATTTTCCAATGTCTATCCTAAGGGGTGCATTTCAAATTAGGAGTGAAACGGTTTTTTTCTTACCTTTTTACCAAGCATATGCCTGCGGAGCTGCTCCTCCTGGACCAGGGAAGATTTCATCTAGTTTTTGCAGCGTAGATTCATCCAGTACAATATCAACAACACGCAGTGTATTTTGAAATTGTTCAAGTGTACGCGGACCTATAATCGGTGCAGTCATAGCGGGGTGAGCTAACGTCCAAGCCAATGCTACATTCGCTTCACTCTCACCAAGTTCCTTACTTAATGCTGAGAAAGCATCCAGCTGTGAACGAAACTTCTCTACCCTTTCAGGGTTACTCGCTCGTTTAGAGCCTTCAATTGGCTTCAGGGCGTTGCCGCCTAACAGACCGCCATCTAGCGGACTCCATGCTATTACACCAATTCCAAGTTCCTGAGCCGCTGGCAGTACTTCAAGTTCAGGCAGCCTGCAGAGCAGGCTGTATTTGTGCTGCTCGGACACAAGACCAATAAGATGACGAGCTTTGGCTTCATACTGCGCTTTCACCAAATCACGACCTGCAAAGTTACTAGAGCCTACATAGCCGATCTTTCCTTGGTACACGGGAACTTGAAAAGCTTCCCACAGCTCATCCCAAGAAACGTTTCGATCCACATGGTGCATTTGATAAAGCTCAATATGATCCGTTTGTAGGCGGCGTAATGACGCGTCCAAGTGACGACGAAGCTTGTAAGCGGATAGTCCGCCTTCGCGGTTAGGTCCGTCGTTCACATCATGCATGTCTCCATAGAACTTCGTAGCTAGGATCGTTTTTTCTCTACGTCCGCCGCCTTGTGCAAACCAGCGACCTATAATTTCCTCGGTACGCCCAGCGTTCTCTCCCCAACCATAAATATTTGCCGTATCAAAAAAATTGATTCCAGCATCCATTGCCGCATCCATGATTCGAAAAGCTTCTTTTTCCTCTGTATCGACACCAAAGTTCATAGTTCCCAGGCACAATTTACTGACTTTTAAGCCCGAACGTCCTAAGTACGTATATTTCATTATTATCTCCTCCAGTAGTTTTATAGAGCAACGCTCGTATCCATCTTGAAGTGACATTCACTTGTTCATCTCATCATCATTCATTATCATACCTGAATCTGGGTGGCTTCAGAAGTACGCACTTTTCCTTAACATAGTTGGCTTCGGGTGATCTACTTACCTAGAAGTTAGTACTATTTTGATAAGCATACATTTTTGTGAAATTTCAAGATACATCACGCTCGCGAGGCGGTGAAAAAATAAAAAAAAGCCGCGACTAGCGCGACTTTCAAGCTTATACCTTTTTAACAAATTCGGATTTTAATTTCATAGCACCGAAATCATCAATTTTGCAATCAATATCATGATCTCCATCAACCAAACGTATATTTTTAACTTTTGTACCTATTTTTATGACGGATGAACTTCCTTTTACTTTAAGATCCTTGATTACTGTAACCGAATCACCGTCATTTAAGACATTTCCATTGGCATCTTTAACAATTTTGTTATCGGCACGATCTTCCGTTTCCAATTCTAAAGTCCACTCATGCGCGCATTCTGGGCAAATCAATAGATTCCCATCTTCATACGTGTATGCTGAATGACATTTTGGGCAATTTGGCAATTCTAGCATTAATCTCATTTCCCCCATCCGTTATATGTTTATATACTGCCATAGTCTTCTCATATTAACAACCCTTTCCCCCCATCGGGACGTACAAATGTACAAGCACACTTGTAGCTTTTGCATTTACTATATTAATAAAGGAAGGAGAAGTGATAGGATGATTGCCAAGCGAGTTACATTATCAACTGGTATTTTGCGGAGGCCAAATAAAACGAAGTTTGCCCTTGTCGATGTCGTTAACTTTAATAGAGAGCGCTCCCGCAGGGTAACGGTACAAGTATTTGATTGGTCTACTGGTTCGCCGATTCCCTTGAAGGTAAGTCCTTGCAACAACACAAAACAATGTACGGTAACGGTTGCAGGGGGGAAATCGGTTTTCTTGTTTGCCGACGTGTCAAAGGTAAGGTTTAAATATGAGGTTCGCATTACACAGCATCATGATCGTAAGTTAGTAACGAATGTAACTGGTGTTACGAATGCGCCCTTTACACCTCAAGAAGGAGATACAGTACTTCAAAGCAGCTTAATAAGAATAAAATAGTTTAACCTATTTTAACTGAAATTAATTCTTCAACGAGCAGGCTGCCGCAGCATCTGCTCTTTTTATGTTTTGAGTTGTTTTACTTTTGATTATTGTACAATGTAAGATAAAGGAAACTACTAAGGAAATGAGTTGATTTCGCATGGAAAAAAAATTAAAAGTATTAGCTATTTCGGGAAGTCTTCGCCAAAAGTCTTCTAATACAGCCCTTATGCACGCTATTATAGGACTAGCCCGTGAAAATTTGATCTTTACTTTCTATAACGGTTTAGGTGATCTACCACATTTTAACCCCGATCTTGACGTCGATGACGGGCCTGAATCAGTTCTAGATCTGCGCATACGACTTAACGAAGCGGATGCCGTTCTTATATGCACACCAGAGTATGGGAATGGAGTACCAGGGGTTTTGAAAAATGCACTGGACTGGTTAGTATCTTCAGGTCAGTTTATGAATAAACCAACAGCAGTAGTCACAGCGTCTCCCACTCCAATGGGCGGCGACAAGGCGCATGATTCCATTCTGCTAACGCTGAACATGATCAATGCCAAAATTGTTGAGGGAGGAACCATGATGATCCCCCACATTAATTTAAAACTTAATAAAGAAGGCGTCATTACTGATGCTAAAACCGAGAATGGTTTAAGATCCCTGCTTGAAAATCTTGTAGAGGCTTGTTCATAATTAAGATTTGCCCTCCATCAAGATTGTTCTCATGAAAAATCAAAAGAGCTCCGATTTCTCGAAGCTCCCTGTGGTCACTTGAACCATCCCTTTTCTTTAAAACGCATGATAGCCTCAATACGATTGCTTACATTGAGTTTATCAAGGATTACAGAAATGTAGTTACGGACGGTTCCCGTTGTTATATACATTTGATCGGCGATTTCCTTCGTATTTTTACCGTCGGCGATAAGGATCAGTACTTCCTTCTCCCGCTCGGTCAATGGATTCTCTTCACCATATGCGTCATCTACTAATTCTGAGGCATAGATGCGGCGGCCGGCCATGATACTGCGAATTGAAGTAGCGAGCTCCTCACTGGGGCTATCTTTCAACAAATAACCGTTGGCACCAGCCTTCACAGCCCTTTCAAAATATCCGGAACGGGCAAACGTAGTCAGGATCATAACCTTGCAGCCAAACCCCTTTAGTTCCTCAGCCGCGTCTAATCCGCTTTTTACTGGCATCTCAATATCCATGATACATATATCTGGCTTATGAAGATGAACCAGTCTCACAGCATCCTCGCCATTGCTTGCTGTACCAACGACCTGCATATCTTCTTCCAAATCCAGCAAGGAAGCAAGTGCGCCAAGCAGCATTCGTTGGTCCTCGGCAATTACAATTCGAATCATATCCCCGCCTCCCTTTCCGGTGGTTTGAAGACATTCGGCACTTTGATAACGATCGTCGTTCCATTGTTCGAAACAATTTCCATGCATCCGTTCACAAACTCAAGCCGCTCTTTCATGCCGCGCAGTCCATTTCCAAGTAAAACAACAGATTCTCTGGCCATGCCGACTCCATTGTCCCCCACCTTGATAACCAAATCGGTCTGTGATGGCTCAATGGCGATCGAACAGGTAGAAGCGCTGCTATGTTTAATAATATTAGTAATGGCTTCTTTTAAGCACATACTTACCACATTCTCATTCATCAGGGAGGTGTTCGTCAACTGAGGGTCCCCTTCCAAAATGAGGTCGATTTCAGCTGCCTTTAAAATCTGCTTAACGCGAAACATCTCATCCTCGAGTCTAGTCCCCCGCATCGAAGTAACCATTTCTCGAACTTCTTTTAATGCACTTCTAGCCGTCTGCCGAACATCATTGATTTCAATTTGTGCTTGAGTCGGGTTTTTGCTAATTAATTTCCCCGCCAAATCACTCTTTAAGCCAATTAATGAGAGCTTCTGACCTAGTGTATCGTGTAAGTCGCGAGCGATTCTTTGGCGTTCTTCCAGCTTTACCAGCTCGGAAATTCGTTTATTTGCGTCCTCTAGCTGTCCCTGCAGTTTATCACTCTTGTTTCGGTTGTAAGTAGTAACCGGAAGGAGAACAACACCAATCACACTAATAATGACGAACGGCAGCTGCGTAATATATACCGGGTTTTGGGATACGAGTCCATAGTTGATCGTTACAATGGTGCTTATTAGATGAATGCTGTATAACGTAATAAACCCGGCTCGATTTTGAATATTGCCAATAAAAAAGGCTAAAAACAGTGAGAAATATACATAGCTAAACAGTAAAGTCATAGTGATTGAAATCAGAATTTGTACACTCGACCAAAAGTACACGAGCCAACCTTTTGAAATAAATGAAAGAACGTAGCAAATAAAGAATACAACAATCATAATGATGCCTAAGACAATTTGGTAAGTGGCAGAAGAACGAAATATGAAGTAAAAAGGGAGGATGTAAAAGACAACCCATACATACGGACTAAGACCTGTTTTTTTGTGAAAAATTTGATGCCACTTTTGCATGGTCTCTTAACCCTCTTTTTCTTCACCATTGATTTCATTCTATTTTAACATAAACATGAATAGTCAGGATTATTATCCTTAAATGACCGATTTACGGACTTTTATGTTGTTCCCCAAAGAAGTTTGCTTATCTTGATTAGGGAGCACCTGTTTTTTATTATAACCGACAAACGTTTTGTTTTGCTCGTCCCAAAGACGGAAACGTAATGATTGTAGACTCGTGCTGATTGTAATCGTCGTTGCTTTTTGCAGCGGAGGTGTTGCATTATGCGCCTTCTCCAAGTTATAATTTGGCACTTTCGGACTCAAATGATGCACATGATGAAACCCAATATTTCCGGTTATCCATTGTAAAAGCTTGGGCAGCTTGTAATAAGAGCTTCCATCTACCGCGGCTTTCACATAACTCCACTCATCTTCGTTCTCAAAGTAGGAATCCTCAAACTGATGCTGTACATAGAACAACCAAATCCCCAACAAGCCGGCTACGAAAACGAGCGGAGCTTGGATCATAACAAACGACTGCCATCCAATAGCCCAACACATAAATGCATATAGAATAATGATGGAAACATTAGTCAAGTAAGTACTGATTCTTTCCTTACGCTTCGCACCTTTTGTATTAAAACGGTTCGTAAATAGGAATAAAAAGATGGGGCCAAGGCCGAACATAATAAATGGATTCCGATATAATCGATAGGCAACTCGGCGCCATAATGAAGAAGCCGCATATTCCTCGACAGTAAATACCCACATATCACCTGTACCGCGTTTCTCAAGGTTACTGCTTGTTGCATGATGAATGGAATGACTGTTCTTCCATTGTTGATACGGAAAGAGCGTAAGGATACCCGTTATCGTACCGATGATTTCGTTAGCTCGGCGGCTTTTGAAGAATGATTGGTGACAACAATCATGGAAAATGATAAATGTCCGTATAACGAACCCGGAAGCAATGAACGTAATCGGTAATGTTATCCAATAAGAGACAGATAGGCTTAGATACGCAGCATACCATAGCAGCAATAAAGGTCCTAAGGTGTTGATTAGCTGCTTAACACTCGCCTTCGTACTTGATTTTTCATAAGGGGCAACCTGTTTTTTTAAATTGGATAGCGTAGATTGGGTCATCGAATAGTTCCTCCTCGGGTATGGTAAGCGAGTCATGTTGTAAACGTAAGTCGCAATATCCTATCTTCATTATAGATATCGCTTTCATTTCGTTGTAGTCATAAACGTCAAGTAGCGGGTATGACAAATGTCATGTCCAATATAAAAAAAGTGCCGCTACTTCGTAAATAACGAAATAGCAGCACCTGATCACAACATTCTAACTTTAGACGCAGTCCCGCGGATAGCTTCTCTACTGCTTTCTTAACACCTCTTCCATTCATTGAACAACCGTTATCGCGATATACTTAGCAAATTGTTATAACACATTAGTCATGGTCCTGATCCGCTAGTTTGCTCATCAAAAGTCTCACTTTCGAATCGGTATCCGAACCAGGAGAAGGTGTATACACACTGCATCTCAAATCGGTACGCCCTTGTACTTGAAGCGTTGTCAAATCGAACAGCATTTTCCCCACTTTAGCATGCCTGAATTCAATGAACACTTCAGGGGCTGAACTCACATCACTTTGGTTCCAAAAAGCTCTAAAATCCTGGCTCTGCTCACTGATCTGCTCGATGAACTCACTATACCAGTTATCTCCCACATATTGCCCATAATAAGATCGAAACATCGCCAAGAATCCCTTTACAAAATCATTCCAGTTTACAGCCAGTGCTTTCAATTCTTTACGTGTAAAAAGCAGCCATATCATATTTCTTTGTTCTACAGGGATAATCGCAAAATCTAGGAATATAGCCGCGGCAGCTTGATTCCATCCAACAATATTACATCGGCGATCTGAAATAATCGTAGGGCAATCGTGAAGTTCTGTCAGGATTCTGCTTAACGCTGGGCTGATCGTAGGTATCTTATCTACAAATGTGGTCGGTGCCGGCTGCTCCAGAGCCAGCATGAATAGATACTGGCGTTCATCCTCATTAAGCTGCAAAGCTAATGCGATACGGTCCAGTACTTGCACGGACATTTTGATATCTCTTCCCTGCTCTAACCAGGTATACCAGGTCGTGCTGACACCTGCAATTGACGCCACTTCTTCTCTGCGTAAGCCTGGTGTTCGTCTACGACTCCCACCCAGTACTCCAGCTTCACTTGGTTGGATTCTAGCACGATGAGTAGTTAAAAACTCTGACAGCGCCTGCAACCGTTCCTTTGTATCCACGCCTTAATCCTCCTACCATTTATCATAGAAGCTATTATACCAGTATAAACCCTAACTTGTAATAGGATAAATAATGTGACAATCTAATAGAAAGAAAACCATTAGGAGGAATAACAAATGAAACGTGTAGTTGTGACAGGTATGGGTGTCATTACACCCATTGGGAATCAAGTGGATACGTTTTGGGGGAATCTTACGGATGGTAAATCAGGTATTACCAAAATAGATCATATGGATCTAACGGATTATAAAACCAACTTTGCTGGAGTGGTTCGAAATTTCGATGCTGAAGCAGCTGTTGGTCGGCGAGATGTACGCCGGATGGACCGATACTGCCAATTTGCAGTTGCCGCGGCCAAGCAGGCTCTTGATGATGCAGCTTTAGTTATTGACTCCACGAATGAGGAACGTATAGGCGTCTATATTGGCTCTGGTATTGGCGGCATTCAGACGATTCTGGACAATTATCGTACGTTACTAACCCGCGGACCAAGCCGCGTGAGTCCGACCGTTGTACCCATGATGATCGCCAATATGGCGGCGGCACAGGTCAGTATCCTGTTCGGTGCCAAGGGCCCCTCCCTAGCTCCAGTGACCGCTTGCGCCACGGGAAATAACGCCATTGGCGAAGCTTTCAAGCTTATCCAGCGCGGAGGCGCAGACGCCGTCATTGCCGGTGGCGCCGAAGCGACGGTTACCGACCTCGCGCTGGCTGGCTTCGGCAATGCGACGGCGCTGTCGACGCGCTGTGACGCGCCGGAGCAGGCAAGCCGCCCGTTCGACGCGGAGCGGGACGGCTTCGTCACCGCCGAAGGCGCCGGCGTGCTCGTGCTGGAGTCGCTCGAGCATGCCGAGCGACGAGGGGCGCGGATCCATGCCGAGCTCGTCGGCTATGGATCAACCTCGGACGCCTACCACATCGTGGCGACCGATCCTGAAGGCTTGGGGGCTTACCGAGCCATGCGCGAAGCGATATTCGACGCCGGAATAGCGGCGGCGGAGATCGACACGATCAACGCACACGCGACGAGCACGATCGCTGGCGATCTCTCAGAGACGCTCGCCATCAAGCGGCTGCTTGGTCGCGGTGCGTATAACGTGCCAATCAGCGCAAACAAGTCCATGCTCGGCCATATGCTTGGCGCAGCCGGCGGTGTAGAAGCCGTCGCGCTGATCAAGACCTTGCAGGACGGCCTAATCCCGCCTACGATAAATCTGCATCATCCAGATCCTGGGTGCGATCTTGATTATGTTCCACACGTTGCAAGACGAGCTGAACTACGTTACGGTTTATCCAGCTCATTCGGATTTGGCGGGCATAACGCCGTCCTCATTTTCAAAAAACACGAATAATTAATCTCTTCCTTTTACTCGCTTACAAAATAAACCTAATCCGTTCAGCAAATGCTAAATGGATTAGGTTTATCCCATTAAATTTCTAATTCCAGAACCATCTCTCATAAATATAGTAGCTGCAAAATGAGATGAAAGCGAGGGCTATACTGAGCCACCCTGTAATAAGGGCACCTTTTTTTTCTTTGATCATATTAGCCTTCACATAGATTCGAACATCGAAACATAAAATGAGGATCCCAGAGATTAGTAATAACAAAACCGTGTAATAGTTAAAGGTAATCATTGTCTAACCCCTCCTCACCCGAGCCGCGGTCATAAAACTGATAGCATGAAACCATTCTTTAACGGATTATTTCGTTTTCGTGCCGATTCGTCGAATATTGATACTTAGTTTTACATCAACAGACATTTCACGATACATTTCTTGCCACTTCTGCTTACTTTTAATTGCCTTATTCCAATAGTAAGGATGGAAAGCACGCACGTCTTCCCCGAAACCGAAGATGTCGCAGCCGTCCTTTTGGGTCTGGTGAATTAATTTTAGGAACCCTATTTTCCCCTCCTTTTCTATGTTTTGCTCTAATTTTCGAATTGTTTCCTTCGTTAACGTCAAATTTTCATCTGATTTTTCCCGTAAATCTCCTTCTATTTGACTTACAACTGTGGCATGAATTTTACCGTTTATGATCTCCGTAGTAATTTTCGCTTTACGATGAGTAGATTGAAACATGACAAGGGTTTCTGATCCGGGTATCTGTGAGATGACGCTGTATCCTCCAGGATTGATTTGCTTCATTGCCATAAAGTGACCGATTTGTAGAGGCGTAGTGATTCCCTCCATTTTATCACCTTTAAAATAAGCCAATCCGGCAATTTCAATGTTAGATTCTTTCTTCAAATCCAGATAAGGGAGAGATCCTTCCTGTCCTTTAGCCGAACTAGCACTATAGAAAACGCCTAAGAAATTATTTGGCAGTTTACCCATTTCCTTAGCACGGTCTAGAGTGGCCACTAGATATAAAGTGGGAACACGCTCCAATTGCGGAGTCGCACTCATAATATCAGAAGCTTTCCCTTTGGACACAACCATCCAAACTGTTCTTCTTACCTGGGGCTGACGACGGAAGAAATCTTTCTCATTTTCGATCCCCCTTCTTGCCATCGCTTCTGACACCACGATTACACGTAAATGACCGAAAAACAAGCGATCCGCCAATTGCTGCTGCAGATTCATCAAAGAATCGTTGATTGTACTCCCAACGCTGCTCAGCACCCAGACAGGTTTTTGCCCGGCCGGAACACCTCCTGTACCTCCTGTCCCCAAAGGAATACGTCCCGGAACGGCAATTTGTACGGTGATACGTATTAATCCTTTATTCGACTTCGGATCTTTAAGTATTTGCGTTGCATTGCTGCTTTCATTCGCATCTTGCGGTTTGGCCTCATCAATGGCAATGGCTAAAATAACGGCTCGATCTTCGATTTCTAAACGATCCCAGCATCCTGTAAGCATAGGTACGAGCAAAAGGAAAACAAAAATCAATTTAATCCGTTTTCGCCACACGCTGATCACCCCGACTCCCCTTCTTTTTCTTGCGAATGAGGGCTACGACCAATAAAACCAATGGATAGACAACCGTGATGACAAGTCCCCAACGACCAACAATTTGGATAATGCCATACATCTGCAGCAGGTTTTGGGGAACCATGGCAATGACATAGATGAAAGGAATGAGAAAAAATGAAAACAGCTTGTGATCACGCAAATGAAATAGTTGGCTTAAAAAGTGAATAGCCAAGTAATAGGTTGACAATAATGTCGTAAATACCGCTGTGACCCATACGGCGAGAAAGGCGCCATCCAACCTCTCCAGGATGTTAGCGGGCAGTGATGTGGTTTTGGCTAATTCCAAGGTAGGCCAAACTAAATTTTTGATTTCCTCTGCTCCAAATACGCCAACAGTAGCAACTACTATGAGCATGTAGAGTCCCCCCGAAATTAGCATGCCGACTAAGCTTGCCAACATCGCTCTATCCGGCTTACGCATAGCAGGAATTACGATGGTCATAACGAAAGATCCTTGAAATAAGGCAGCCATCGTAAGAATTCCTTTGGACATGCCACTCGGTTCATTCCCCCATATTGGCAATAAATTGACCAATTGCGCATTTTTTAGCGATAGAACGACAATCAATACAAGTGGGAATACAATAAGCGGGAAATAAAAATGATGGAAATAGGTAAAGGTCGTCATGTCAGCACGTGAGGAAACCGCAGCTAACAACAGCATCACAATAACAGTCACCTCAAGCGGCGTTTTCATTAAAACGGAAGTCACTACGACTTCACCAAATTCGCGCGATGCCAGTGCTGTAAGTACGGAAAAGAAAACGATGATTAAGACGCTAAATACCCGAGCCGTCCATTTGCCGATCAGAACTTCACTATATTGAATAATCGTTTGAGTTGGAAAGCGCATGCCGAGTACGGTAACGAGCCAAAGCCCCAGAGAGCCGATTAAGATACCTATAAAGGTTACTAGCGGCGCCCCTGAATCGGCAGCTCTCACAGCAAAAAGCGAGAGCGCCAAAACACCTACCCCGATAATCGTACTAATCAGAACGATTGCCGCCTGAATCATCGTTACTTGACGAGGATACTCCATCTTCTATGTCCCTCCTTGTATTCCCTACTTTCAATGGATCTAAGGTATTGCTTGGCGGATGCTTCAATTCCTTCGTTTTCAATCCTAGACGGCTATCATTCGGTGTATGCAAGAGTGCCGGTCTCTTTGGCATGGACCAGAGTGGCAGCCGAGCCAATGTATCCTTCATCCCTTGGAAATTTCCAGGAACAATCGGACTCAAGTAAGGTACCCCGAACGATTTTAATGAGAGCATATGGTTGGCGATCAGGATAAGCCCGATCATCACACCATACAAGCCAAACATACCGGCCAAAATCACAAGCGGAAAGCGCAGCATCCTTAACGCCAATGCCGCGTTGTATGCCGGTGTGGCAAAAGAACCAATCGTTGTTAAAGCGATGATTACGACCGTAATAGGACTGATGAATCCAGCAGCAACCGCTGCTTGTCCAACGACTAGCACACCGACAATCGATAGCGCTCCCCCAACTTGCTGCGGCAGCCGCAGAGTCGCCTCCCTCAGCACCTCCATGGAAACCTCCATGACCAGAACTTCAATTAGTGATGGAAAAGGCACCCCAGCTCTCCCACCGGCAACGGCCACGGCAAACTCTGTGGGTATGAGCTCCGGATTAAAAGAAATCAAGGCCACATATAACGAAGGGAAAATCAAAGAAAAAATAAGAGCTACCAGTCGCGCTAACCGTATAAAGCTAACCAGTAGAAATCGTTCCGAGTAATCTTCGACCGTTTGGTAAAACTGGCTGAACACAGTCGGTAATATGAGAGCAAAGGGGGAACCATCGACCAGCAGGATAACCCTGCCTTCCAGTAGATTGGCGACAGCCTTATCCGGGCGTTCCGTATTTTGAATTTGCGGGAACGGGGATAGATGATTATCTTCAATAAACTGTTCCAAGTAACCAACATCAAGAATGCCATCAATGTCTATCAACGCTAATCGTCTGAACACCTCTTCAACAAGTTGGGGATTGACAATCCCATCCAAGTAACAGATAGCTACTTTGGATTTGGTTACACGCCCTATCCGAAGTGTTTTTACTCGTAAATCCGGTGTCGGAAGGCGATAGCGAAGCAGAGAAAGGTTCGTACCCAACATTTCGATGAATCCTTCTCGTGCTCCGCGGATGACCTGCTCCGTTTCAGGTTGTGTGATCGAGCGCTTGTCCACATTTCGTGTACTGAAAAGCAGCGCTTCCTCCAACCCGTCCACTACAAGAACCGTTTCTCCTTGTACAATGGCTTGGATAACCTCAGATAAATGTCTTTCTTCTCTTCCTTCACAGGCATACAGCGTATCTGCAAATAATACATCCTTTAAAGGCCGGTTTACCTTCGCTTTCCCCTGCCTGTTAGTCGACGATAACATCAGCGGTTTTAAAATGTGCTCATTCAAATACTGCTTCTCAATTAAATCGGAGAAATACAAAAGCACAGCCGGGTACTGATCAAATATACGAAACCGGTGCATAACAAAATCGTCGTTTTCACCAAGTATTTTATCAACGAATGAAATCGTCTCTTCGAGAAGTAGAGGGATTTTCCCTTCTTCATTTTCCTCCAAAACCTGATGAACAGGCGGCTCCTTCGGCGGAATCATACGAGGTTGCTGGCTTTGAGATACTTTTATAGACCTTCGTTTATACCATTGCCACATAGCCACGCTAACACCGCCTCCTGAAAACAGTCCCAAGATGATCTATTCTTCCTGATTCCCTTTCATTTCCTTCTCCGTATTTTTATCCATTTTCCCAATAATATACATGAGAATAGGTAATCAGTCCTGAAGAGCCTTTCTTACCGTAACCGCAAAGAGGAAGTTTCCACAGATACATCGAATAACTGTATGGTAAATTATTTCCGGACTGGCGAGGGGGCCATTATGCTTTATATAAAAGATGTTTTGCTGCAATTACTGTTCGCCCTAACTCCCTTTGTTCTCTATAACATCTACTACCATGATAAAACCGCAAACTATTCAAAACGGTTTATCAATATTACGTGTATGATTTGCCTTTTTATGTCCATGACCTTTCATTCTAGCGTGCAGAACGGAATCATTTTTGATATCCGTTACGTGATCATGTTTTTCGGAATGGTATACGGCGGCATGACTACTGGACTTATTTTGCTTGTTGAGTTTGTATTGTACCGAGTACTAATTGGCGGACAAGGACTTTTTTCAGCGATGATTATTCTTGTGATTTCATTCAACTTATCTGTCCTGTTAGCCATCTTATATCGCAGACGCTCCGAGTACCGAAACCTAATAACTTTCCTAGCTGGGTTAAGCTTTTCCGTTATCCCTATTTGTGTAATGTATGTAACTGAACGTAAATATATAGTCGAGAACTTGACGTTTAATATCCTAGCTATGCCCGTACAAAATTTCTTGGGTATTTGGTTATTGATTTCCCTTTTCAATAAGGCTGTTTCGGATAAGCAGCTTTTCCAGAAATATCTTCAAAACGAAAAAGTTGAAACCATCGCTCACGTTGCCGCCTCCCTTGCCCATGAAGTGCGCAATCCACTTACAGCTGTAATGGGATTCTTGAAATTAATTCGTAATGATTCTATCTCAAAAGAGAAAACTAACTATTATATTGATATTTGTGTTGAAGAGACGAAGCGGACGGAAGTTATTCTTTCCGAATATCTATCCATAGCTAAACCTAGTACTCCTAATTATGAACAAATGGATCTTGTTCCGCAGTTGAACTCCGTTATAGATATCATGACACCATACGCTAACATGAATAGCGTCACATTAGAGCTGCACAATGAGGGGCAAGAACTTTATATATCTGCGAATCCAAATGAAATCAAACAACTACTCATTAATTTTATAAAAAATGCCGTTGAGGCTTGCTCTTATATCTCAAGAGGAAAAGTCGTCATTCGTATGGCCCCCGAATCCCAACTCTATGCAAAGATAACCATACATGATAACGGGGTCGGCATGAGCAGCGAGCAGCTTGAGCGGCTTGGCACCATTTATTTTTCAACTAAAAGTAAAGGTACAGGAGTAGGACTAACATTTTCTTATCAATTAATCCGTTCGATGAACGGTACTGTAAATGTTCGAAGTATACTAGGAAAAGGAACAGAATTCGTTATCTCTTTACCTTTAACCAACTGACTACTCTCTTTATTCGTCTTAAAGTTCGAGATAAACAAGAAAAAAGACACCCCGGGGTGTCTTTTTTTCATTCCACAATATGGCTTCGTTTACTCAATCAATGGACCTGACTTAGGAATTAGTCGTAACCCCACTAGTCAAAAGAACGACGAGCTGGCCAAGACCCCTGCAGTTTGCGAATGAACATGATCTGTCCCGTGTGATAAGCGTCATGCATGATGAGGCTATTCACCCATCGGCCAACGGAGTGAGATCGATTGGGGAAAATGTGTTCGAATTCTTCCTCTTTCCAGCTTGCGATCCGATCACGAATTCCCTGATGAACGGATTGCAAACGGTCCAAGGTTTCTTGCCAATCCTCAGTCGACATTGACAGCACGGCAAAAGTATCGTCATTGGTCAGTTCCTCAGGATAATCGGATTCTTCACCCGTCATTCTTTTCAATAATCGTTCTTTATAAAAAATCAGATGATGGACATTTTCCCAGATCGTGTTGACATGTTCGCCCTTAGGCCGCCAATTGGCTTGCTCTGCGGTCAACTCTTTAAGCGCATCAGCAAGTGGCGGATACCAGTCTTCCTTCTCATAACAGCTATCCCATCCGTGAAGCAACAGCTCGACTTTATTCATTTCATATCCTCCTTAAATTACGCATATGTAGTCATCTAAAACGGATTAACAAGTTACACTTGTAATTTACCATGGAATATTATGGAGGTCAAGTAACTAGTAAAATTGAGTTTAAGATGTTACAGTATTTCCAAAAAAAGAACGGGGTTTACCTTCTATGCTTTGGACGATTTCCTGAATAGCTTACATCATGATTTGCGAAGCACCAAATCTGATAGAGGCAGCGTCAAACTCCTCCATCTCTCGGGTACATCTTCATATTTATTGACGTAAACGGATTGCAAATACTTAGATACTCTGTTAACTTGGCCTTCAATTAATATCTCTCGTATTTCGGACGCCTTTGCAGGCACTAAGTTATTCAATACGATCTTGAATTCATCTAAAGGCAGAAACATATCCAAGCTCTTCTTGTAGGAACATCGAGTTGGAAATCGCGGCGAGCTCCCTGAATCGTATTTAGATAACTTCACATTGTAATAATGCTCGGATAACAATGCGTACGCGTCAAATTCCAAAACAGCAAACTCTTCATCCGGTTCTCTTCGTACATAGGTGTCCATCATTTTCTTACAATCCCTTAATGTGGGCCAAAAAAACACATGCCTGTCCAAACAAGCCCGGAATTGTTCCAGTGTGGTTGCCGCATCTATCATGCTGTTAGCTATCCTAAGATGAGCATTTAGTGTTATCGAATATTCATGATAACTCACTTTCTCAGGCTTTAATCGGCGGTCACCTGTGGAGATGGGATTTATTTTATTACTGGACAATAGCTGGTCGAGATGAGCAATAACCGGTAAGTTCCTTACTCTTGTAAAATGGAATAAGTGCTTTCTGCTTTTTGCTTTTGTTATTGTATTTACAACAGCATCACTCATCGTCTTGCTCCTCTAAATAGAATCGAGAAAAGCCGCAATTATTTTTGCGGCATCCCGGGTGCTTATTAATATTCGTAATTAGGTACAGGAAACAATTAAGATAGTTAAGTGTTTTGAGGATTTAACTGAGAAATGGAGTAATAGGCACGCTCAGTTTGAAGCATCAGCCCATTTTCATTTTGAATCCCTTGAATGATACCGATAAATGGTATTTCATAAACATCTTCGGGAAGCTTTTGTATTTGACCCTCCTCCGTCTCAATGCTTCCATTACCACGTAGTACAATCGTCTGTGGCAATATATAGCTGTCAAAGGTTTCAGAGCTTCCCATTAAACCAACGTTATCTAGTGCAAATTCAATCTGATCAATATCTTGCTGTTCTTTCTTTTGAATCGTCAAGCTATTTCCTATTTGGCCTTCCAACCAATTGCAAACTTCTTGTGCTGTTATTTCCTCCATAGTGTTCTCCCCTACTTTTATGATTTAGAAGCCTTAACCGGCAAGCGGTCAAGGCTTCTTGTTATTTTTGCCGAGAATCAAAAGGTTCGTCCGTTATTTTGACCTTCCCTTCTGCAAGCTGGTGTATACCGTCACTCGTCCCCGCTGCATACACATCCGAAAGCTGTTCATGCGTAAGTGAACTGCCTTCTAATTTTTTGTCACGAGAATCCTTATCATTTTTCAATGCACTCACCTCCATTTACCTGCTATATCCAATATAGTTTGTACTTTCAGTCTGTTCTTATTCTCTAATATTTGCATATCTTATTTAAGTATTTCTGCTAAGTATGGAAAATCAATAAACGGATTCCGGTTCCCTTGCAATTCAAGGTTATTCATCATAAGCTCAGTAATTTAGCGACGAATTTGGGATTAAATACTTCGGATAGCTCGTCCATTACATTTAAATAGACAAGCCCATTGCCTTCAAGTTTTGGAGAATTCCCTAAGGGTACGGTTCGCTTTATTAATTGAGCATACAGCTCACGCTCTGTGAGATTTCGCTCGAAGCCTTCATTCACAAGTACTTTGATTAACGCCATTGCTCCGGCGACATGTGGAGTTGCCATAGAAGTTCCGCTTAATGTAGCATAGGCTCCGTTTAAATAGGTTGATAAAATTTTCTCCCCAGGGCCAACTAAATCGACTTCATTGTTCGAATTCGAAAAATTGGAAGAGCGTCTCTCCAAGTCAATTGCACCTACGCTAATGACTTCGTTATAACAACCTGGATAGTCAAACTCGTCTGTTGAATCAACCCCGTCACCTTGATTACCTGCCGCACAAATCACAACAATGTTGGCAGCTACGGCTTTTTGAATGGCTTCGTGTAACGCAGGAAGATTTTCTGGACCACCTAGAGACATGGAAATAATATCCACTTTATGTTCGATCGCATAGTTAATGCCGTTAATTATCCAATCGTACTGACCAGAACCATTTTTATCAAGAACTTTAATAATAAGCAAATTAGCTTCAGGAGCTACTCCGACAACACCATTATTGTTTTTGGTCGCAGCGATGGTTCCGGCAACATGCGTGCCATGACCATTGTAATCCTTGTATACATCTATCTTGCCTTCATCGTCATTCGTAAAGTTAATTCCGCCGACTATTCGTTCTTTTAAGTCAGGGTGGGTGATATCACACCCGGTATCCAGTATGGCAACCGTTATTCCCTTCCCTCGTGTTTGATCCCAGATCTTTGGAGCCTGAATCATTTCCACTCCGGTTGGAATTTCATTGACCTGTTCAATCTTCTCAAGAACTTGAAACGGAATCACACGCACTTGTCGCTCCATTTTAATTACCTCCTAATTAGGATTAAAATAATAAAGCTTTGATTCATTCAAATTTGATGTTGATCGACGGGTTATCTCTATGCTATTATTTGGGAGAACATTTTTAACATATCGTTGTAATTTGCTAAAAAAAACAAGAGTGCTACCAACACTCCTGTTTTTTAGATACATTGGCTTTTGGGACCTCCTGGGGCTAATGGTTCATACACACCTACCTGATCGTTTTAGCGGCGAAGGGGTAGGTTTTTTAGTGTATTCTAACAATGATTAACGCTATAAAAGTTAACAATGCCAAGAGGAAACTCCCAAATTGTAGAATCAACTTTATCATTTCATCTGGTTTCACCTTTACCCTCCTCCTTCCTGACGAAAGGGAGATCCGGGTGGCCTAGTATCTAACAAAAGTTCTACAAAAAGAAAAGTGAGAAGATCGAAACCATCCTGCTAACAGTACCCAAGGATGTTTTTTGGGACAGAAAAAGCCTACCCTCATGTGATAGCTGGCTGGCATAGTTTCCCTTAGCCCCTCTAGCTTTGCGTCACCGCCTTTAAACGGTTTTGCCATTATCGTGGGTAGACTTCTATATACTGTAAATCTATTATATGCCTAATTATTATATAAGAATATAGGGAGTTAGACACATTATAGATTGTAAGTGCATACAACAAATTTGTCGAACTTAATCAGGAAATACACCGGATCATAGAAAATCGTCATTCAACTAGTTCGAAAGCAATGTATTCTACATCTCCGCCCTTAAATTCTCAGTAACCTGCTGTCTTGTGAACTCATAGAAAGTAAAGGCTTCCTCCCAGGTCTGGAACCCCGCCTGCGCGATGATATCGCTACCTCCGCCTTTCCCATTGTATTTCCCTACATATTCTTTGAAGAAAGCACCGCACGAAAGTGGAGAACTACTGTTGTTAGCAAGAATAACTTTGTTCTCCGCAACTGTAGCGAGCAATACGGGAGTATCACTTTCTGAAGCTAGCTTCACCGCCAGACTTTGCAAATCTTTAAGTGTCTTGTCCTCAAACACACTTGCTATCAAGTTGCCTTCGCGGCTTGATAACAGCTCCTGCGCTACATAAGCATTGTTTCTTTCTTTGAGAGCAACCAGTTCAGCCTGAAGCTGCTTCTGTTCAATTTCCCACTTCTCAATCCGGTCGATAATCTCGTCTTTACCGGTGTTGAATTTGGATGACAAGACACCCAAAATCCGCTGGCTTTCATTAAACTCTTTCAAGGCGCGGTATCCGCACAAGAAGTAAATCCGAGTGTTTCCCTTTTGTTTTTCTGCTTTCAGCAGCTTAATCATGCCAATTTCGCCCGTTGATGAGACATGTGTCCCACCGCAAGCGTTGTATTCTACGCCTTTTATCTCGACAATTCGAATATGATCCGTCACTTTGGGCTGTTTAACTAACTGCAGTTGAGCTACTTCTTCTTCGGTTATAAAATAACTAACAATGCTGTTGTTCAGGTAAATTTGCCGGTTTACTTCATTCTCAATTGAAGCAAGCTGGTTCAACGTCAGTTCTGGCTGCTCCACATCGATCGTGGCATAATCGTTACCCAAATGAAAGCTTACCGTCATGGCCTGATAGAGTTCGCGGCACACCGCAGAGAGCAGGTGCTGGCCACTATGCTGCTGCATATGGTCAAATCTTCTTTCCCAATCGATCTGACAAGTCACCTTGCTCTCATCGGGCAGTCGTGCCAGCTTGTGCAGCACTTCATCGTCTTCATTGATCACATCAAGCACAGGAATCCCGTTAATATGCCCAACATCGCAGGGCTGTCCGCCCCCATGTGGGTAGAAAGCTGTCTCCTTCAGGATGACATAATACCCATTTTCTCTTTCAAGCGTTTGGTGTATCTCTGTTTGCCATTCGGTTACATAAGCAGAATTGTAATATAGTTTTATAGACATGACGATTTCCTTTCTACTTGCTTGCCATTACGAAAAGGCATTTATCATTTAGTACTAGCACTTAACCAACGTGCGCTGTTGAGCACTAGACGCCTGTAAGCTTCCGGTTTAAATGAAGGGGCATGATGTCCGGGTTGTAAATAGATCACTTTCCCAAGACCGTAGGCTTGTTCCCAGGCTGCTGGATACCTGTTCCCATCAAATTCGTACTCTAGAAAAACGGTTTTCTTGGTGAAAGGGTCAAAATCGAACATATACGGCTCTTCCTCCATGCTGAAGTCCTCTACACCCTCGAGTAATGGATGATTCTCCACAGATCCGTAATAATCCAGAGTCTGGTAGGGGGGATGGCCAGTAAATTTTGCGCCGATCATCTGGATCAGCTCGTAGCTTCGTTGAACCGAAATGCCATTATGGATGACAAGCAAGCCGCCTCCACCTGCCACAAATTGAATTATACCTGAAGTTTGTTCCGGTGACAGATCTCGGTTCCAGCAATCCGTATAGGATATGCAAAGCGAAAATTGTTTCCGATCCAATTTCGTGAAACTGTTGTAGTCCTCCGTACTCGTAATCAGAAAATCTTCGCCAAGAATCCTGGTAAGCTCCTGCTTCGCAGGTTCCAATGGATGCCATGGGGCATCTGTATGGTCACCAACCAAAAGTACATTCGTTTTGTCACTCATGCGATCTTCTCCCCCATCTTTCGTTTTACCAAGGCAATTCTTTTCCGGTGTCTGCTTCAAGATAAACAGCATTTCGCGCAGCGTATCTTTATATTCCTCCATACGTTTCAAAATATTGGCTGCCGCTTGTTCCGCTGTATAAGTACCCGCATCGTTCCATGTACCGCTCATATACGTTTTGACCCAACCAGGATGTAGAATAAGGATACGTCCGCCTTCTTTTCGAATCTGGTTATGGATGATCGTGGACCCCATATTGAGCGCGGCTTTCGCCATACAATACCCGAACCACGCTTCACGCCTGTTATTGCCAATGCTGCCAGCTTCCGAAGAAATATTGACAATGAGCTTACCGCCATTCATTATAGGCTCAATTAATGCGTTCGATACCCGGATAGCGCCGAGGGCTGTCACGTTGTACACATGCTGAATCTCTTCGAAGTTGAGCTCATCTTTCACTGTTTTCTCCGTATCTCCAAGGATAGCCGCGTTGTTGATTAGGATATCCAGTTTAGAGGTTTTGCTCTTAATGAAACTTGCAGCATTCATCACGCTTTCATCTGATCCCACATCCAAAACAAATGCTTGCAGCTGATTAGGGAATTGCTCAGCCAATAGGTCCATTTCTGCGTTGTGCTCCATGATACCCCCCGCATAAACCGTATACCCTTCTCGCAACAATGACTTCGTAATTGCTAGACCTATCCCTCTATCCGTTCCGGTTACACAAGCCGTTTTATTATTCGACATTTGATCGTCCTCCTGTGTATGGGTTGATCGCGATTTACTAAACCTCTCCCCAATATACCTCGGTTTCATAGTCGAAGAACACTTTTCCATCCTGCTCATGCCGTTCAAATATATGCTGCAGTTCCGTCATCATCGGCTTAAAATTGGGGTGCTCAGGTACGGGAATATAGGAAGATGACATCAACCTCCCCTTTAAACCTTCAAAATCGAGAACCTGAGTAATAGCGAATCGTTCTAGCTGCATACTATCGTTCTTGAAGAAAGACGCCAGCGTTTCCTGCGAAATATTTTTATGAGTAACTTTTTCATAATCGCTTCCAAATGTACGAAGCAATAAGTCGTACTCTTCTCTGAATGCATTGCCATGTTCTAGACGCGAATTCCAGATCAATAGTACCTTCCCGCCAGGCTTCAGAATCCGATGGAATTCGGCTTGTGCGGCCGTGCGATCAAACCAGTGAAACGCTTGGGCACAAACGATAAAGTCAACAGACTCATTCGGTAGACCAGTCGCTTCAGCAGAGCCCGGTACGGTACGAAAATTCACATCTCCGCTCAACATTTGCTCAGCGGCTTCCCGCATCGCTTGATTCGGTTCAACAGCGATTACTTGAGATCCTCTTTGTAAGAGCAGCTTTGAAAAGATACCTGTCCCTGCGCCGATGTCTGCAATGATGGCATTTGCGCGCAAACCAACGACGTCGTACAAGTAATCAATAGCCTCTTTCGGATAACTCGGGCGGAATTTCACATAGGTATCAACGCGATTTGAAAAACGTTCTTTATGATTATTCATCTCATACCTCTCCCATCTGAAAAATATCCTTCTACAAACAAAGCGGCCAACTGTTATTGAGTGAAACGACTACTCTTGTTTCACTGAATGAAACAACGTTTCACAATATACATCTCTATCATATTCAATTATTTGGCAAAAGTCCATAACAAATACATAGCTTTAAAAAGCAAAAAACGGCCGCAAAATTCGCGACCTTTCAACCCTTTTTTCAACTTCAACCCTTCTCGAATTCGGTAGGATAGCTAGCTCCAATTGGCGCATCCGGTCTTGTAAATTGTCCCATTAAATAACGTCGTGTAGCTGTTGTGCGCTCTAAGAATTCTTGATTATTCTCGAAACGATCTGAGCATCGAACCCATGGCGGACTATAAATATAGTGCATCGTATATCGGTCATAATCACCATCATGAGCGAAAGTCCGATGCCAGTCGGCATTATGAAAAAATAATACCGATCCCGCCGGTGCACAGATGACATGACCGATCGGAACATCATCCTTGGCTGTTCTAATCGCACCCGGAAGCTGATCTTGGCTTCTATGGCTTCCTGGGCTCATCTCCATATTCCCCTTTCTAGGAATGGATTGGTCCGTCAATAAGAAAGAAGCTCGAAGCTGAATCAGCGGAATCGGATAGCCGAGTTTATTAAATTCGTAAGCACCAGACCCATCCTGATGCCACCCCCGACTACGCCGAAAGCAGGCTGTTTGGTACACCATGCGGACTGTTAAATGAAGCGATCTCCGTAAAGCGCCCTGACTTTAGGCAATACAGCGGGATGATCAATCAATTGCTCCAAGGCGGATTCCGTTTCATAGCCTTTTCCCACCTGTGCCCAACCTTTTGCGTCGGCTGACTCGTGTAAGCGGATGGATGCTTCCAGGCATTCCTTCACTTCATCTCCGGAGAGTACATTAGGAATAATCAGATAGCCCCATGCTTCAAACATGAACCGATCGAGCTTCGTAAATTCTCCTGGATTAGAAATAGGATTCATAGTAAAGCTCCTCCTTTTATAAACAAATGATTATTTCTTAACCAATAGTTCTCCAGTGGATTCTCCTAACACCAAGGCCGATTTTACGATCACTTTAGTTGGCCCTTTCACACTCTCCTGGTTATTCAGCAGTTTAAGCAGAAGTTCAGCCGATTTAGCGCCGATTTCCTGCTCATGCTGGTCTATATGCGTGAATGTAGGGTTTCCGTCTAGTTCTGATGAAGGATTATCGTACGTTATAATTGAGAGGTCGCGAGGTACATGCATTCCCAATTTTTTAACGATACTGGCTACAGTCAAGCCCAGCTTCAAATTTAATGTAAGGTATGCGGTTGCTTTGCGATTTTTGAGATCATGATATAACGGGTGATTTTCTGATGGGATCGTATCCGTCACTTGAAAATCTGTCACAATTAAAGCCGGGTTAATCATCGAGCCTTTTTGTTTCAGTGCTTCCATATACCCGCGAATCCGTTCGTCGACGGTCACTGTACTGATCGGAATATCAGAGCAAATAGCGATGTCCCGATGTCCTAGCTCCCACAGATGGTTAACCGCCAGTTGCGCGCTCATCCAATTATCCGAACAGACACAATGGGTATCAAAGCCTGGCAAGTAGCGATCAATGAGCACGAAAGGAAATTTCCGAAGTTTCAATACCAGGATTTCTTCGTTGTATGTTTCCGCATCAATTGGAAAAATAATAAGTCCGACAGCCCCATTCTTAATCAGCTCCTGAATGGCTTCCTTCTCCCGCTCCTTGCTATTGTGAGTAAGCACAATCGACACATAATAATCGGTGTTCTCGAGAACGGAGTTGATTCCCTTTAATAGTCGAATAGCAAAGAAATCCTCAAGTAAGGGTAGAACGAAGCCGATCATTTTGCGGTAGGAAGCACGCTCATCTTGCTCCTTCACATCCATAGTGTCAAGTTGCTTATTCTCCACGCTCTTATTTACTTGTGTGCGGGATTCTGGACTAACGAAGCTTCCTCTCCCCGGAATCCGGTAAATCCATCCGTCTTTCGCCAGCTGTGTAAGCGCATTGGAAACCGTCATTCGACTGACACCGAATTGTTCCATCAGCTGCTTTTCCGTTGGAAATTTGTCATTTTCCTCCAAAGCGCCTAATTGGATCAACTGTTTAAAATGCTCTTGAATCTGCAAGTATAGCGGTTGTCGTTCATCCGTCCTGGCTGATACCCGCATTCTGCTCATATATCTCCCCCTCAGAAGGGCTCAGTGTGACACATCGCCATGCTTCTTCCATATCCCGGATTAAATCATCCGGATCTTCGGAACCTATATAGAGTCGAACAAGCGAACCTTTTTGCTGATCATTATTATTTAAGGCATTGACATTGATTAAACTTTCGAAACCACCCCAGCTGGCTCCAATCCGAAAATAGTGCAGATGGTCCGCCCAAGCTCTTAATTTGACAACCGGCTCATTGGATTCGAACGAAAACAAACTGCTGTACCCCGACATTTGCGTACGGGCCAGCTCATGCAGAGGGGAATTTGTTAACCCCGGATGGTTAACGTTCCGGACATAATGTTGCCTGCCTAAATATTCCGCAACCTTTAACCCGCTCGTTTCATGCCGTTGCATCCGTATTGGGAGCGTACGCAGCCCCCGCGTAACCAAACCCGCTGTCTGTGGCGTCATGATGCCGCCGAACAACATATACTCCGTCGACATCAGCGAGTCCATCAATCGATGGGAGCCGACCACAACACCTCCCACGCAATCGCTATGACCGGAAATGTACTTCGTGATCGAATGGACGACGAGGCTAACCCCCATTGTTAGCGGATTTTGATGACAAGGCGTCGCCCACGAGTTATCGAGGATCGTTTCCGCTCCTATACTTTGAGCCAATGCCGTACAACTTCGTATATCTTGCAGCTGGAACATCATGCTAGTCGGGCTCTCCAAATAAAGCAGTTTGGTATTCGGCCGAACTGCACATTTCCAGTTGTCCAGTGAGCTGCCATCGACAAAGGTCGTTTCGACCCCAAACTTTCGCAGGTAGACGCCTAGAAATTCTCGTGTCGGTCCGTACGCCTGATGTGTGCAAATGACGTGGTCATCCTGCTTGACTATGGACATAATTGCTGCCGAAATCGCCGCCATTCCGGATGCAAAGCACTTGGCTCTTTCCCCTTGCTCCAATTGAGCGAGTTTGTCCTCTAGGTACCTCACCGTAGGATTATTGCCTCTGGAATACACGAAGTTTTCTTGCTCATCGAGTCTTGCCAAGTTGAATTGCTCGTACGTATCAAACGAAAATAAACTCGTCTGATAAATGGGTACACTGATGGCGCCATGATGACGATCATCGTGTGCATCATGCGCCACGATGGAATAAAGCTTCTCCTTTGCGTTCACTACCCTTTCACCGCCCCTTGGGTTAATCCTTCTACAATAAATCGCTGTGCTAGGGCAAACAAAAGTATCGTTGGGAGGATGGACAGCACAGTTCCGGCGGACATAGAACCCCAATCCACATTAAATTTGAGGATAAAAGAATTCATCGCTACCGGCAGTGTTTTTAACGATTCGTTATCGATAAACATAACGGCCAAGAAAAGCTCATTCCAGTTCTGGACGAAAGCAAAGATGAACATCGAGGAAATGCCCGGCATCATGATCGGGATAATGACTCGAATGAGGGCAGACAGCTGGGAACAGCCGTCGATCATCGCTGCTTCCTCCAAGTTGGCAGGAATTCGCTGGAAAAAGCCTCGCAGCATAATCGTTGAGAACGGGATCAAGATGACCGTATACATGAGGATCAATGAAATTCGCTGATTAAGCAGATGCAAGTTTGACATCATCATGTAAAGCGGAGCCAGAGCAATGAAGCCTGGGAGCATCTGCGTTACGAAGAAGGCAAGCATAATTTGCTTGTGGCCTCGAAACCGAAATCGTGCGAGCACATAAGCGCTGCATATGGCGATCACGATTACGATCAGAGCAGAAGAAATCGACACGAAAAGGCTGTTGGCCATATATACGTTAAACTTAGATACTTTGAAAATGTTCACGTAATTTTGCAGTGTGAACTGCTCGGGCCAGTAATGGACGGGATAACTGAATATTTCCTTTTGCGGCTTTAACGAGGTGATGACGATCCAGTATAACGGAAACACCATAATAACTAAGTACACGGAAAGAAAAGCAACTTTGATGAACCGATACCCGTAATTTCGTTTCATTTAGAAGTCACCTACTTTCTCCGACTTAGTTACCATCAAATAAAACAAAGTGTACAAAAACAACATGACGATCATAATGACCCCGACTGCCGATGCAGCCCCATAGTCTCCGTCATAAATAATTTTATTGAGCATCAAAGAGGACAAGATGTGGGTTGCCCCTCCCGGTCCGCCATTCGTCATGCCGTAAATGAGCGTAGGATCATTGAAGATCCAAATAACCCGCAGCAGCGTTGTGGCGATGATGGTCGGCATAATGTACGGAATCGTCACATAAAGCAGCTTTCGATAACCGTTCGCTCCATCGATACTCGCTGCTTCGTACAGCTCCGAAGGTATGGATTGCAGAGCAGCCAGCAGCATGATGGTAAAAAAGGCTATCCCGTACCACACGTTGGCGACAATAACGGAAGACATGGCCCAGTTCGGATCCGACAAGAACCCGATCCGATCTTCAATAATACCAAGACGCAACAAGAGATCATTGATGACACCAATTTGAGAGTTAAACAGCCATTTCCAAATAAGGCCAATCAGAAATCCCGATAAAGCCCATGGATAAAAAATAAAGGCTTGGTACACCCCTCGTCCCCAAAATTTCTTATTCAGAAACAGCGCCAGGATAAACCCTAATAGAAATTGCAAAATTAAGGAGAAAAACACCCAGTAGGCACTGTTTTTCATTGCTGCAAGAAATTGCTGATCTCGAAACGCTTCGACGAAGTTTTGTATGCCGACAAAATGCACCTGCTTCAGATTGAACAACTTGTAATTTTGAAAAGCCATCACCACACCCTTGAAGAAGGGATAGTATGTAAAAATCATTACAAGCAGCAGTGCGGGCAGCAAGCTGGAAAGAATGAATTTTTGCCGAGAACTCACGTGTTCACCCCCCGGTAAGAAAAAGCGGCAGGCAATGACCGCCGCCGCTTCCAACTACTTCCTTTATTTTTTCATTCCCGCTTTCTGATCTAACCAAAATTTATCCCATTCCTTCAGAGTATCGTCCGTCGACTTCTTGTCGAGCAAATACGATTGCTGCCCCTTCATGCTCAGCTCACCCCAGCTCCCGTTACCAGGATATTTGAACGGCGGTGTAAAGTTGACGAAAATATCTGCTTTTGAAGTCATGTCGAGCAGTGTCTTGTAAGGGCCCGTTTGGAAGAACGTATCGGCTGTCGCCGATGTATGAATCGGTATTGTGCCAATTTGCTTAGAAAACTCCGTATTTTCTTTCGGGCTCGAGAGATAAGATATCAATTTCCAAGCTTCGTTCTTACTTTTGGAATTCGCTGTAACGCCCCATCCAGCAGCTCCTGTACTAACTAGTGATTTACCGTTAGGTCCGAGGGGCATCGCTGCCGTTTCTAATGTTTTGGGGTCCATTTTATCCTGTAGCACCTTAATTACGTCTGGATCCTGGAGTAAAATGCCGGTTACCCCAGATGTAAAAGCTTGAACCTGATCTTGGAATCCCCAGTTGATCGAATCCGGCGGCGACGCCTCTTTATAAAGCTTCTTGTACAGCTCTAATGCCTGCTTAGCTTCAGGTGTGCTGTACACCGTCTTGCCGTCCTTCGTAAACGGCGCATCATCGATATTCATCACTTTGTCGTTATAATCGTAAATCATATGGTCGAAGTTGCCGTTAGCTCCCGGACCTCCGCGGAATGAGAAACCGTATCGATTTTGCTTCGGATCTGTCAGCTTCTTGGCAGAATCGACCAGCTCTTCCCATGTCTTCGGTGCAGCAAGACCCTTGGCGTCGAACCAATCTTTCCGGTAAAACATTTGTCTTTGATAAAGAGCGTTCGCGATAAAGTAAAGTTTGCCGTTATTCGAGCCTACAACTTTGGATGTACCAGAGAGCGTTTTACTATCCGCCCAACTCGATGCGTAGGTATCCAATGGTTCCAAATAACCATTATTGACGTACTCAGCAATGTTCAGATCCCGTACCTCGAGAATGTCGAGTTCTTGCTTGGCGGCAAGCATGGTTCTGATTTTATTGTCCGCTTGATCGAATGGCGGTGATATGAGCTCCACTTTGATGTTTGGATTGTCCTTTTGAAACCGAGCAATGGCATCTTGAAGCAATTTAGTGCGTTCCGGACTCGTTAAACTTTCAATCATTTGAAGCGTTATTTGTTTGGCTGGTGGCTCAGTACTCTTCACGTTCTCATTGGGCGCTGCCGTATTTCCGCTTGGAGTTGCCGTAATCTCGGAGCTTCCACTCCCACTACATCCTGCTAAGGTACCCAATAACATAACGCCGGCAAACAAAGTTGTCCATCCTTTGACCACAGCTGCCCCCATATCTTACGCCCCCCTCAATTTAGTCATATTCAACTATATTGTCTTAATTAAATAGATATGTCTTATTGCTGCTCTGTTTATTAAATGAAAAAAACGCTAATGACACGTCAATGTCATCAGCGTTTTATTTTCTTTTATATCCCTTCATTAACAACATGGTTTTGTTTATGCTCAACAACTAAAGCTGCTCGCATGAGCTCTCTCATGACATCGGATTGCAGTTGTGGATTTAAATAGAGGGTTTTGATATACAGCTGGCCTTTTTCACTCGACGTATATTTGGGAGGTATACGATTTAAAACTAAAGCAAGAATATCCTCTTTGCAATGCTGACAACCGCATTTGACATCATAGCTTTTCTGAAACTCTTCATACAAATTACTAACGATTGCTTCTACTGCATTAACTACTCCCATACTTCTTCAAACTCCTCTATACCAGCATTTATCTCTCTACTATTCAATCATGAATATGTTTAGTAAGTGTTAGGCTATAGCTTATTCAATTTTCCAATCATACTGATAGACGAAATGAGTGATTATTGATCATTGTTTACTTTTTGGTTACTTAGAAGACATGCCATAATACGGCTCTCTCTGTTTATTCTTATCCTCAAGAACTTGATCCCATTAAACAGAAAAAAACCGCGGTTTCAGCGGCTGCCCCTTTTGTGCGCAGATTCAAAGCTTATTACTTTTTTGATGTTATACGGTTTCCGTGCTGTTTATGAATGCTTTCAAACGCTCTAACTGAAGAAGATGATGCCGATAATGCATCTCAATGAGTGCAAACCATTCTTTCGCGTTTAGCGCGCCTAATCTTGGATGCAAAGAGGTACATTTCGTAGATATGTCCTCAAGCAAAGGCTCGATTTCTTTCATTCGTTGGAGCACCGTATGCATCCCATCGATGATCTGCTGCTTACTAACTGGCTGCTCGGGCGTATATTGAGGAGAAGCTGGAACCCTAATACGTTCAGGTGGAAAACCGCCTAGCTTAAAGACTGCTTCTCCCGCTTCCGTTTTTTCTCCTACAGCATCGACTGCATCTGAGCTCTGACTTCGGCATTTCTCAATATTGCCAATCTGCATGAAGAGTGCTGTTTTGATAAGATGAAGGTACAGCTGTCCAAGCGACCATTCATTCTCATTTGACTGAATTTTCAGTTGCTCTATGCTCAGAGGATGTAATTCATCTAGGTATTGGTGCGTGAGTTCCTCAATTCGTTTCAAAGTTTCGGCTGTTTGTATCATATTATTAGCTCCTCTCGAATCTTGTACCTTAAGTATACAAAACACTACTGACAGCTGTATGTCAGTAGTGTTTTTGCGTTTTATGACTTTCGTATCATATAAATTCCTTGAGGAATGACTAGCCAGAAGCCCGATATCGGCATTATTATAGCCCCTACAACAGAGAGTATGAGGATATGCCAGCCCACAAAGCGAGGAATTGCAAGACCTTTCTCTTTGGTCATCCAGCGCATCATTCGTCCAATAATCCACAACAAAATACCAAAAAATAAAAACCAGAAAGCTGCCGACCTGTCGAAGGATTGATCAACGGAATTCCATATCCCCGATTTCACCATCTCGCTGAGCGGTTTCCAAAATAGGATCAAACCGACGACATTATGAATATAAGAAGTCCACTCCATCATCCATCCGCTGTGCTTCTGAATGGCCATGCCGCACCTCCTTAGAGTTCCGTTGTATTAAAAAATCTACCTTAAACAGAGCTTTAATCCTCAACAGGAATCTGTTTCAAATTGTTTCTGTCGTTCACTGGTTTCTCAGAATCATTCTCTTCCAACCGGACAATAGCCGCATCAAGTAGAGACTTGACTCCTAATAATGTTTCTTTTTCTGCTTGACGAAAATGAGCTCTTGCTACCTCTGGAACGAGTCTTGCCACAGCGATGTTTTTAATATCCTCGAAGAGGAGCGCAATATTTTCTAAATCCTGCATGTTTGTGCGGATGCTCATGAACCATCTCTTCCTTCCTATTTACGATTCTTCGTTCGGACCGAAATGTATGGTTAGTATGCCGTCTGCAAGACGTGCAGCCTCCACCTGTCGGCCCAGCAAGACCCTCGGCAGTGCAACAATCCGTCTGTAGCTGCCCACCTGCAGTGTCAATTCATCGCCTTTTTGATTTAATTGGAGCTGCTTCTTTTCGGTAAAAGGTAGTGAGATGCGGAGTTCATATCCTCCTTCTGTTTTCTTCACTTCCTCTATGATGCCTTTGTGTAGAATCGCTCCGCATTCCCGTTCGTGGAAAGCTGCTGCTGCAACGCGCTCAAGCATCTCTTTCCCAACAACCTCAAGAGGCATTAGAGGTACTTTCAAGATCGGCAGAGGACTAAAGCATTGGACAATTTCTTCTTCGTACTTGTTCTGAATTTGTTTCCACTGTGCAAAATAACCTTCGGATGCTTCTTCGGAAAGCACTTTATTAACAATGACGGCATCGGTGTGAAACCCGTATAAATTGAGGTTAGTGAAAGCTCTCCGCGCTTCGGAAATAACCATTTTCTCCGGATTAACAACAAGGCGTATGCTAGTAATTTCGGGATCGGCGATCACCTGCTGCAGCTTTTCCAATTGATCGACTACTTGGCTGAAGCTGTCCATAACATCGTCGTTGGGCAGTTCCAAGCCCTTGGTCACTTTCAGGATCGGGCGTGCCAGCTTGAGAATTTTACGCTCGTAAGGAAATATATTCCGCACCCACCATCGAAGTAGCTGAGGATAGCTCAGCAATCGAAGTGTTTCTCCGGTCGGTGCGCAATCCACAATGATTGCATCATACAGTCCACTTTCGGCATGCTCTTTAATTCTCAAGAGGCTAAATAATTCTTCAAACCCTGGAAACACCATTAGCTCTTCAGATCCGATATCATCCAAGTTGGCCCACTGCATAAAGTTCGAGAACCAATTGCGAACACTCCCCCAATACCGCTGTGTTTCCTTTAAGCTATCGATTTCTTGCGCCCATAAACGCTCATGAATTAATAGGGGTTCATGCTGCAGCGGAATACCAAGCGAATCCGATAAGCTATGGGCAGCATCCGTACTTATAACAATCGTTCGCTTTCCTTCGGCAGCCATTCGGTAAGCCGTTGCTGCGGCGATACTGGTTTTTCCCACTCCGCCTTTACCTGTGTAAATAATAATGCGCAAGCTTAGCACCTCCAATAGTACGATTTCGTAGTAATAGCATAAAAAAATTAATCGATTTCAATCGTTCTCGTCTGCGTCGATTTCGAAGGTCCGGCAGGATCTGCATTTTGCTGCAAAGCTTTGGCCACTTTCAACGAGAGATGAATGAATTGCTGAAGCTCCTCGGCAGTTAGAGCACGTTCAATACGCCCAAACATGACATTCATCGTACCTAGCGCCTCTTCAGCTATCAGTTCTCCGTCTTCCGTCAATCGATTAACAATGATTCGCTGGTCTTGCTGCGATTTCTCTCTATAGATATAGCCTTTTCGCACAAGCCGCTTGGCAATACTGGTCGCCGTACTAAGAGGCGCACCCAAGTGTTCAGCCATTTGGGACATCGTCAGCTGCCCATGAAATTTCAGCAACAGCAATGTGGAAAAATCAGAATTCGTGAGCTGCAATTCCAGGTAGGTAGTATCAGGAAACATACTGAGTGGTCGAAGACCATTTTTGAAAATAAGCTCAAACAGCTGCTGCATGAACATTCCTTTCTTCTTTCCATAAACTACGATATCGTAATTAATTCCTACTCTTAAATTACTACGTAATCGTAGCAATGTCAACTGTGTAATTCATCATTTAATCGGAATTGAATTCAGGAAAATAAGGATAAATACGCTTGGAATCATCTCATTACTCTTCCAACAAAGTTTTTTCTTATGTTTGACATACTCGGCATAATACATACTAAAAAAAACCACTTAATTCCTGTTAAAGAAATTAAGCGGTTCCTGATTTTATTTATATCTTCTCTTATCTGTTTTCCTAGCTTTCCTAAGAAAGTTAATTAACAGTTATTATAACTGCACGATTCCAAAAATCAATGCATTATTCAATCACAGCTATTGCATCAATCTGAACCATAAAACCCATATTTGCTGGCCCTATTGTTCGAGCTGGATATGGTTTTGAGAAGTACTCTTTGTAAATCAAATTAAATTCATCGAAGCCTGCTCCTTCTCCAAGGAAGACAGTTACTTTTACCACATCTTTCAATGCAGCACCTGATTCTTCTAAAATTGCTTTAAGGTTTTCTAATGCCCTTCTCGCTTGTTCTTCTAAAGTATTTCCTACTAATCTACCTGTTTCGGGATCAAAAGGTCCTTGTCCAGCAACGTAAACCGTATTACCTACTTTAATTGCTTGAGAATATGGCATTCCCTCTGGGTTTTGTGCTTTCGATGTAAAAATAACTTCTTTCATGGTATACCTCCAGTTTCGTATTTCAGAACAAGGATCTTATGTGATTCGCCGCGGAGCACAAGTGTTATAGGATTTAGGATGCAGCTGCCATCTTCTTATTTAACTCATCAGTTATGGTTTGATAGCTTTCCATATATATTTGTATTCTCTAACACCTATATTGCCATTAATTATATGTTCTTTGACCTTTTGTTGAAGCTCGTTGCTCATTGTTGGAGTTGTATAATCCGGGTTACCTGGTGTGTCTGTTAAAAACTTAGCGAATTCCCTCTCGTTGGGAAAATAATAGATGGCGTCCTGAAATTCTTCAATCTCAATATTTATAAATCCATTAGCGAGTAATCGCTCTTTTACTTTCTCTAGCGCACCGGAATGGATACCGAATATGGTGCCTTTGCTTGTTAAGATTCTGCTATGATTTAGTATTGAAGTTGGGCCTCTTCTATTGTAAATCAGATTAAATTGATCATTATTAAAAGGCAGTTCCCCCTTGGTTGAACAATAAACAAATTTAACGTTATCGTAATTAGCCTCCTCTAAACTAGATTTAGCAATGTTTATCATTTCTAATGAGTTGTCAAAGCCAGTAATATCAGTTCCCATTCTCCCCATCTTCTTAGTAAATTCCCCGTGACCGCATCCTGCATCTAAGACGGACATAAACTCTGGCAACATGCTAGTTAATCTCTGTTCAAAAATCTCTTCGGCTGAAACTCCTACAACTGTATATATGGCAGTGCTTTTATACCCACCATTTTTCCTGGCGATCATGTCATACCACTCAATTCCCATGCATGTACCTCCATCCTCAAGACCGAATAATTACTTTATCTTTCAGCCACCTTTAGACAAATTCAATAAATCCCAAAAAATCCCTGCATTTCTCATAACTTGTGCTCATGCCGCTTTCTATCGCTACAAAATAGCAGCTCATGCCGGCTTATCTAATATTTATCATATAATAAAGGCGTTTGGTCCGAATCAAAGTAACTATTGATTCTCATAATACTTGACTAATTCAATAACCATAGCCCCCATCCGTTCGTTTTCAGGAACGATGACGTGGTCCAATCCTTCTTCTCTCAATGCCTCTTCCGTTACTTTGCCGACCGCTACTGCATTCACTCGAGTCTTGAACGATTCTCGAACGATCTCATCGATGCCTTGACGTTTCGCATATGCAAACAGATATCGCACCTGCACCGCGGTAGTAAAACAAACAGCGTCTATCGAATTCGTTGAGAGCTCATGACACAATGTATCCAAAGTGGATGATTCCGGTTCTACATGCCGATAAGGCAGCAGTTGAATAACATTCGCCCCCCGATTCTCTAAGAATTGGATCAAATTGGGCTGAGGTTCACCATGTAACTGGACAACTACTGTTTTGCCCGCGAAATCGCAAAGGTCCATACTTCGAATTAAACCTAGTGTCGTTCCATCTTCATCGACAATTTCAGGTTTTATATCCAATTTCTTAAGATGTGCATACGTCTTATATCCACGTGCTGCTACCTTCGCTTCTTTCATTTTTTGAATCAAAGTTGAATGAATTCCTAACCGTTCTGCAGCACCCAGCAGTCTATCTGTTCCAGTGCCTGTCGTAAGAACAAACCAATCCATCTTATTATTCACGCAAAATAATAATTCTTGTTCAATTGCCGACTCATCAAAATGTAAAAGGCCTTGCAAAGGACGAATGACAGGTATACCTCCCTGCTTCTCAATTAATAGACTCATTTCCTCTGTTTTTCTAGAACCCGCAATGACGATTTTCTTGTTGTTCAGCTTTTTCATTTTCTATAAATCCCCCTCTGAATGCCGTCCCTTTAATAGTACTTGTTTTCAAGTAATTTTAAAATGACCACGCTTCGCATTGTGCAGCGAAGGCGTGGTCATTTTTACCCGATCGAATAACGAATATACGCTAGCAAGGCTAACAATCCTGCAGCAATTGAAATCACATAGAAAGATGTAAGCCGAACCCATTTTACCTCTGTTTTTTGGAAATAGGATTGATCGCCTTCACGATTCTTACGAGAAAAACCAATCATAAAGGTAACGACTAGACCAAATAATAATATGATTGAAAATATCCCATAATAGAAATACATATTCATATAATAACCACCTTTTCTTTGTAAAATTGGGCCTTCGGTGAAATTATATAGGAACTTGATCCGAAATTCATCAACCACTTTCGCGCTATTTATACCATCCAATTAGAAGTTCAACCATCCGTTTTCAATCAAAAAGAACTCCTTCCGGAGTTCTATTCGGCGGTGAATTAATGGATGATACATAACTTATTTCAATCCTTTTTCTTTAAGAAACGCTTGCCATTGTTTCGTAGTTTCAACTTCAATCTTGTCTTGGCCAGCAGCTTTTAACTTGTCAATGTATTTAGGCAGTATGTCGTTGGGATCCACCGCCCCTGTTTCAAGAGCGACTTGGAACTCGTTGTTCACAGCAGTAGTATTCGCTTCCTCTGATTTAATTGAATCCTTATTAACACCAAATCCATAAGAAGCAGGAACCATCGCGCTATCATTTAGTTTGATTGTTTTCTCCCATACGTCAGGTGTTTGTTTCCCTTTCAAGTAAGCATTGAATTGATTGCCAAATACCCAGTCAACATTAGGAGCGTAGCCGGAATCTTTAATGGGTTCAATATATTTATCATCCTTTTTGATGTAGTGCTTACCTTCAATCCCGTTTGCAATCAGATTATATAACATTTTGTCTGTATTGAGAAGATTGATTAACATAAGCGCTCGTTCCGGATTTTTGGATGTTTTACTTATTACTTGCATAGCGCTAGCAATTCCGGTAAAGTACGAATCCGAAATTGGCACGTAGACAACCTCGTTCCCTCCGTTGTTGTTCATTTCATCGGCTTCACCGCCGGGTTTCGTTGTAAACTCAATACCAACCGCAACTTTGCCTTTCTTCTTCAGATCCGTAATATTTTTGAGAAGAGGAGCATCCTCGTTGATATAACCTGCCTGGTACCATTTGTGCATAGTAGTGTAGTATTCTTTCTTATTCTGAAGTTGTTCGATTTTAGTCAAGCTTTTATAGTCTTTATCATCCTTTTTGAAAACCACAGCAAGACCGTCCGCCCCTACTAAACCTGGGTCCGTATAAAGTCCCCATGAGTTCTGTGCCATTCCAAAAGGTATGACGTCCTTCTCGTTTTCCTTCAAGGTTTTTAAGAACGGCTCTATGTCCTTATAGGTTTTGATCGAGTTGATATCCAATTTGTATTTGTCGACGTACTGTTTTTGAATCACAAGACTTTTCGTCTTGGCTGCGATTTGGTAAACCGGGAACCCGTATACTTTGCCGTCGGCCGCTTTCATATCCGGCCAGAATTTATCTGGTATGTTTTTACGAGCTTCAGGCGCAAATTTATTGATCATATCATCCGTTATTTCCAGAAGGGCACCTTTATCGATGTTCGGCTGATAACCTAATAGCCAATATTTCGAACCCCATGCGAGGTCGAATGCTTCCCCGGAAGCCATGATCGTATTCAATTTAGGATCGTATTCATCAAATGAGAGCGGCTTTAAATCTACCGTTGCATTTATTTTGCTTTTTAAATATTTATTGATTTCATCATTAACCAGCTGTTGATCTTTTCCCGGAGGATTGCTTGGGTAATAAAAAGTGAGCTTTACATCGGGTAGTTTGCTTGTTGTCGGAGTTACAGCCGGTGCTGCAGATTCGGTTGGTGAAGCGTTTGGTGTCGTAGATTCAATTACCGTATTGGTCTTTGTACAACCGATGACAAGACTGAAACAAAGGAGGAAAAAAGCAAGCAGTGTTTGTTTTGATTTTCTACCATTTTTCAAAATAGACACCTCCATTTTTGTGTACCCCAGGAAAGTAACAGACGGTGAACCTTACTTACCTTTCACCTCCTCTCCTAACTCTTTAAAGATCCCACCGTGATCCCTTTCACAAAATACTTTTGGAAGAACGGAAAGATGATCAGCATGGGACCGCCCGCCAGAATAGCCATTGCCATCCTCACCGATAAAGTCGGGAAGTTCGTGAATTGTAACTTGCTTGCCGCCTCAGCTAACGGAGAGTTTGCTAAAAACTCAATTTGAGATAAGATTCTTACCAGCAGCAGCTGAAGAGGGACATACTTTTCATTGTCGATGAACAACAAGGCATTAAACCAATCATTCCAATAAGCAAAAGAAATGAATAATCCGAGTGTCGCGAGCGCTGGCGTTGAAAGCGGCAAGACGATGCGAAAGAAAATACGGAGCTCACCAGAACCGTCAATTTTAGCGGACTCAATGATTTCAATCGAAATTTTATCCAAATAGCCTTTCATGATCATGATGTTAAAAGGATTCAGCATCAAGGGAATAATTAATGCCATTAAGGTATTTTTCAAATGTAGATATTGGGTCATCAAGATATAAAAAGGGATAATTCCCCCATTAAAAAGCATTGTAAAAAAAATATAAAAAGTTAGAGGCCGATTATAGCGGAAATCCCTACGTGAGATAGGGTACGCCGACATTGCCGTCAATAGGAGTGAAAGGATCGTACCGATCACAGTGATCACAATCGTCACGCCATAACCCTTAAGTAGAAGTTCAGGCGTTTTCAATACAATCCGAAAGGCTTCCAAGCTCAGTTCTTTCGGAATAAAGCGATAGCCATTTTGAAGTAAGCTGTTTTCCGAAGTCACGGATACGGCAATCACCAGGAAGAAAGGCACCGCCATCAATAGACAAACGATGATGAAAAATCCGTTAATCACCCAATTCGATTGTTGATTTCTATTCGCTTTTTCCATAGTGCTCCTCCATCTAAAATAACGCGTTATCTTTATCAACTCGGCGTACGATGAAATTTGCAGTTAGTATGGTTATTAAACCAACCACGGATTGAAGGAATCCCACTGCTGCTCCGGAATTAATGTCACCCAGCTTTGAAAGTGCTCGATACACATAAGTGTCAATGATATCTGTCGTAGCCAAATTCGCGCCTACATTATTAGGTACAAAATAGTGCAGGCCGAAATCGCCTCTGAAGATATTACCAAGCCCTAATATAAACACAATGATAATTAAAGGTTTCAACAGCGGCAGCGTAATACGAGCCATCATCTGTATCCGTGAAGCTCCATCCAATTTTGCAGCTTCATAGTAATCACTATGGATACCTATTATCCCGGCGTAATAAATTAAAGTCGAGAATCCGACCCCCTTCCATACAGCAACCAGTGGTAAAATAAACATCCATGGTGTCGACTCGAAGTACCATTTATGCGGCTCAAAGCCAAACCATTTAAATAAAACATTGAGATACCCGTTCTTATGATCCAAGAAGGCATACGTAATGTAACCAACAAGTACGAGCGATATGAAGTAAGGGAGAAACATGGTTGTCTGGTAAATCTTGACCAGTCGGCCGCTCACCTCGTTAAGTAGAAGCGCGAAGAGCAGAGCTACAATCGTTCCAAGTAGGATATAGGTGATGTTATATAATATCGTGTTTCGTATGATTCTCCAGGCATCTTGCGATTTAAATATAAATTCGAAATTTTTGAATCCTACCCATTGGCTGCCAAAAATGCCCTTATCATACCTGAAATATTTGAATGCTAATATTAAACCAACCATAGGCACATAGGCAATGATGAGTTCGAACAAAATACCAGGTGTCGCAAGCAGCAGCAGCTCCCGATTTTTACGTAGATGTAGAAATTCTTGGATGAACCATCGTTTCTTGACCTTGTGTGTTTTACTCATCGCGATCCTCCCTCCTAAGGCTTATCATGGCAGATTTACATATGAACATATAGAATACGATGTTCGAAAAGTTGTACGATTCATGTGTAAAATGTTTGAATTCATGAACTTTTTACTTGGGAAGATGAAAAAACCGCCATCCGTTCACCTATTGGTGTAAGAAGTGGCGGTTCTGCATAATCATGAAATAGATTTTTTCATACGATATTCCTTCGGTGTGCTGCCAAATTTGGCCTTGAACAAACGGAAAAAGTAACTTGGATTTGAATAACCGCATTCTTCCATAATTTCTAGAACGGTATGATTGCCGCTTTCCAACAGAAGCTGTGCACGCCTCAAACGGACCTCATTGATATACTCCGTGATGGTCATCTTGAAGCTTTCCTTGAACAGTTTGCCAATATAGGCGGAGGATAGTTTGACAGTCAATGCGATCGATTGCTGGCCAAGGTTCACGTCCGAATACTTTTGATGGATCAATTCTTTTATTGTGTCAAGAATAAGGTCATTACGCTCCGTAGCCCCCGGTCTCTGGCTTTCACATATTTTCGCACATAAAGACAATAAGGTGAGATACATTTCCTCCAATGTTTCTTTTTCCTGCGTAATGTGGTGTATGTAATCCATGTTCATTGCAAATTTGGAGACACGATTGTCCATTATTTCTAATGCTGTATTTTTGATCACCCAAGCTAAATTAGTTACTGCCCGATGTATATCGTCATAATTGAATTTATTAACGAGTGAGAAGGCTTTTTCCAACTCGATTCCCGCTTCCGTCATTTGCCCTTTTTTCAATGCTTCTGACAACTTTCTCTCGATGGTAACGGGTATGGATACGAGCGAATTAGTTACATTTTCTTTAATGTCCTCAGTTGTAATGATCGACCTGTAACCAAAAATAATTTTGTACAAATTGTTAGTCAAAGCCTGTGTGTAGCCTGCCGACAAATGAGGCAGCTGTGAGATCCTGTCACTTATGCCGCAGGAGAGAGATAAACCGTAAAAATGATGAATAGTTAACTGAATTTCCCTAATAAGGTGAACGATTTGCTCGCTAACCGCATCGTTTGAGCTGCCATACATAGATACAATGAGGACAACGTGATCCCCCCAAACTTCCACTGCCTCACTAGGATAAACCTTTGACATGATTTCTTGTGCAATATTCACGATGGCGAAACTATACATTTTCTTGGAGGAAGTTGTTGTGTTTCTGTCATAAGTCAGAAAATGATCGATGCGAAACACACACACCTGAATTTCGTACTTAACTGAAATGTATAGATCATGTTTTTTAATCAGGTTCAAGATATCGTTATGGGAGAACATCTGACTATCCGTTAAAAACTTACGAATATAATATTTTTTGACGATTTGCTCCGAGCTGATTTCATGAAGCTTCTCAGATAATTTCAAATAACGTTCGCTCATGACATCGAACTCGTCGCCTTCGAGTAACCCGGGCAGCCTATCCCCTGCTCCATGAACTCGTATTCGTTTGAGCATATCTTCAATTGGGTGATACAGCTTATACGACAACCAGATGGATAACCCTATCGCTATGAGGAGAAACACACCTGAAAAACCTAACGATTTCACTCGCGTCTGCGTGACGTCCTCCATCAATTTCTCATAGGACTGGATATAAAGGATTGTCCAATCAGGAATAGGATCCTCCATATAGGTGATCATGCTTTTTTCACCTGAAATGTCACCGATAACAAACCCCGACGGACTCTTCGATTCTCTCTTTCTGCTTGTAATCATTTGTTGAATACTCAATCTGTTATATTCGTTGGAATAGATATTATTCGTATTCGATGAGTATAGTCGTCCTTCTCTATCCGCTATCAGAAGATCGCCCTGATCACGATTACTCCTGACATTCATCTTCTTCAAGCTATCAAATACCCAGTCTGATTTTATATAGAAAATAATAGCTGATTCATGGGTTGAGAAAGGTTTGAAGGAATCGGTGACGATAAAGGCAAACGTATCAATCTGCCCATCTTCTTTCTCTAAGCTGACAGGAATGAGCCTTGACGTTAGATGCTGATGCGATGGATCGAGCAGCCAATCCCTGATCTTTTTTTTCGTAACGCCGCCATCCAGCAAAAAATGGCTTGTTGTTCCGTAAATTTCATTCTGGGTGTGATTATAGATGGCCATGGAATGCAAAAAGGATGAGCTTTCCAATATGTTCGTCATTCTTTGGTAACCGCGAATCAAATCCATTTTGGGCAGCATATCATCAAACATAAGCGGAATTAGAAGATTGTCCTTAATGACGAAATACGATAAATGGGTAATGACTTCGTTCATATAGGAAAAGTTGTATTGAAATTGCGTGAGCACTTTTAGATTCGACTCTTCCTGAATGCTTTTAACCGATTTCTCTAAGATATACGTATTAGCAAGCGTCGAGGCCATCAGCACAATAACCATTGACAGCATGATAGAGATCAGAACTCGCTGCAAATATTTTTTGGATTTGTAAAACCCAAATATTTTCAAACGCACCAAGCCCCCTATGATGCTGCGATTTTACTGTGGTCCTATTTTCCCGAAGTCAATGTTCACCCAACCTAACCTATACGCAGGCGAATTCGGTTGGAGCCTATAATCACCTTCAGCAGCATGAATGAATAGTGGATCCGTGATTAACGTGTGCCCGTCAAATTTACCATTCAATAACGATCGCCAAGCCTCCCAATCATATTCACTTCTACCGAGGCGATCTTGTCCGCATGGATCTAACGGCAATTTACCAGCAACCTTGCATGGCCCCTCATCTTTCCAATACAAATTACGGTCAGCAGCAGCAAACTTATCCTTACGCCAATTTACGAAATAATACAAGTACCCGGAGTTATAAACGATGTTTCCATCAACCACGATCTCCTTATTTTCTTCCCCCGCCATCTCCTGAGTCCCAATGGCAGCAATTGCATGCGGGTTAGAGACAAGCAAGTTACCTTGAATCCGGTTACCGATTCCTTTTGAGAAAATCAGCATCCAGAGTTTTCCTTCTCCTGTGCTATACAGATGACTGAGTACATTATTGGTTACTGTAAAATAGTCAGACGCATCGTCCAAGTAAATACCAAATCCGTAGGAAAAATGAATGCCACTATGATGTAAGTGATTGCTGTGAATGACATTCCCTGTGCCCACGCCCCAAGATTCAAGTAATCCGCCATCCTGGCTATCTGTCATCACATTGGATATATCATTATAGGCAATGTGATTATTTCTTGTATGAAGAAAATCCCAGTGATTCTCCCATGTGACCGGAATCCCATAGAGGGTAGCGGGCATGACTTTGTGTCTTAATCCTTTAAGAGAAATCCCGTAGCGCGGCATATGAGCAATGGTGTTATGGGAGATATCATTATCCCCGCTTTGGTATAACAAGATCCCACAGCCATGCCCCACCAACTCGCCTCCATGTTTGATATAGTTATTGGTAATCCTATGTCCTTTGTTCGTATAAGAGGCTTCTGCTGTTGTAAAAGATCCTTGAATAGGGGAAAAGCCAGAAGCACAAATCCCGATATAACCAAGATGCTCGATATGATTGCCAGTCATTGTGATGTTTTGTGCGTAGTGATCCATAAAAATTCCACAGCTTCCCGAATTCCCTATCTGGCAATGGGAAATTTCGATATCCGCAGCGTAATTGATATAGATTAAGCCTTCTCTGTGCTCATCTCTTTCAACATTGTTTAATCCAGGCTCTTCTTGAATCATTTTATATTCACCGAAAAAGTCCGTACATGATAAATTCAAGCCCGAAAACGTGAGATGCTGTACCTGGCATTCATGATCGCCTCCTTTCAGCTCTATAAGCCTTGTGACGGTCGGTGCAATAATCTTTTGATGTAAAGGCTTTCCACTCTTGGGACGGTAATAGAGCCATCCCTCCGTTTCATCCAGATGAAATTGCCCAGGTGACTGTAGGAAATGGAGTGAGCCCTGTATGTAATAGCGTGAACCAACACCAATATCCCAGATAGAAGGATATTTGAATCTCACAAAACGCTGATCATAGTCAATCGAATCAATCTCTCTCATCTCCGAGAACCAATTCCATTCTCCTCTTCCTGGCCAAATAAATACCTGCGAATTCGTGAGATCGCTTCCAAAAGGAATTTCGTTTGAATGGAACTTGAACCCTTCAAGGTAGGATTCACCCGATTGTCCTTCTACTTGAAAATAACCGTTGGCTGGAAGTCTAGCTTTTGGGATACGATCTCCATCTACATAAAGCGTATGAAAGCTCCAACCTTGTCCGACCTTTGTTTTCCAAATGCTATCCTTATAAGGCTCCCAATGGGAAATCTGTTTTCCCCCAACTAATCGCGGTACTTCACCTGGGAAATTTCGATAAGAAACACGAAATCCATCTCTACCGGAATCGCGGTCGTCAAATTGCAAGGTTGCGTCTACAAAGTATGTTCCACCGCGAAGATAAACAGTTACATCCTGAGACATGCCGTCTTTAATACGTTCACGCACCACATTCTGAGCTTTATTAATGGTTAAGAATGGAGCCTCCTTACTGCCAGAATGATTGTCATCACCATTCGGAGCTACAACTAATATCGCTGTATGGAACATAGGAATCTCCTTTATACACATGATAACCTTATTTATGACTGCCCCCCCCCTATTTATGCCACCCTGAAGTCATGTTTTTTGCCCAATAATCGCAAAAAGCCGCAGTCAATAAAAGACTGCGGCTTAATTGCCTAGTTTAGGCTCGTTTTATGACTTTAATCCGCTCACAAGAACTTCAACCGCCTCGCTTAGTGGTGTAACCGGGCGACCAAGAAGTGTCTGAAGATCGTTGCTCTCTATGTCTAGAACGCCATCTCTAATCGCACTTTGGATGGCAACAAGAATGGGAACAACTTGTTCAGGAACCCCTGCACCGGCCATGATTTTACCATAAGTCTCATCGTCAACTTGCTGAATAGGAACTTCGCGGTCAAGGACCTCAGCCAGAACCGCTGCGAGATCCTCATGCGTGATCGGTGTGCCTGAGAGCTCATAAACGGTATTCTCATGTCCGTTACCTGCAAGCACAGCTGCTGCCGCTTGTGCATAATCGCCGCGAGAAGCCCACCCTACTTTGCCAGCCCCTGCCGAGGTCACGAGCGGTGCACCCGCCAATACGCCTTGTATCGTTCCAATCTCGTTTTCGATGTACCAGTTATTACGTAGAATTGAGTACGGGATTCCCGTTTTGCGAATCGCTTCCTCTGTCGCACGATGCACGGGCACGAGAAAGAGAGAGCTTTCCTCTGCGTTTGTAGCACTAGTGTACGCGATGAAACCAACTCCAGCGCGTTCAGCCGCAGATACAGCAGCTAAATGTTGACGAATTCGAGTTTCGTTATCCCCTTGCGTCGAAACGATAAGCAGGCGGTCAACGCCAGCGAAAGCTTTATCAAGAGATGCTGGATCATCAAAATCACCATGGCGCACTTCAACTCCCCGAGAACGTAAATCGGTTGCCTTCTCCGTGTCTCTTACGCTGACAGCTAATCTTTCAGCTGGTACGGATGCAAGTAAAGCCTCCACCACTTTTGATCCCAATTGTCCTGTTGCACCTGTTACTAGAATTTTCATTTGTAAATACCTCCATCAGATTATTTAATAATGAGTTAGAATCACCGAAGTTATAACCACATTGGTTACAACTAAGTTATAAAAATTAGCTCACTTAAGAGCTATTTTTATTTAAAATTAGATATGAGTTGTTGCAAGGAAACGTTAGACAATCTTTGTTCCATCGCGAATTGAGCGTCCCGCATTTCTGCACGGAGGGCAGATTCAATATTTCTTCCTACCGTACAGTTGGGGTTGGGATGGTTATGGAAATTGAACAACTCCCCATTCTCGATCACTTCCACTGCCCGGTATACATCAAGTAATGTAATTTGGTCTGTATCCTTACACAGCGAAGTTCCGCCAACTCCAGCACGTACTTCAACGAGTCCTGCCTTCTTCAACATCCCAATAATTTTGCGAATAATGACAGGATTCGTATTCACGCTGCCAGCAATGAAATCACCTGTACACTCCGTTGGAATAGTCGCAATTAACGACAGGATATGAACAGCTATCGAAAAGCGACTGCTAATCTGTTTCATTCATCATCACCCACTCGTTGTAACCAGTATAGTTCTAACAGATATCTGAGTCAAGCTGATCTTTCAGCTAAATCGTTTTTTTCGTTAAATGTTCCAAAATACGTTCTTTGATTTCCAATGGATTCTCAGTTTGAAAAACAACTTTTCCAAATTTATGATTCTTTAATTCAAGTATGATGACATCCTTATGATTCTCATAGGAAATGAAACACCATCTATCTCCGATCAGGAAACGTCCTTCTCTAATGTCAGCTATTGAAGTACCAACTCTAAATTGAAACATGGATAACTTAAAGTCATCTATTGAAACATTCCCTATATCCGAATACGGAATTTCAACATGTTGTTTTAACGCAGCAGCTCTAGTCAATCCCGATAGATGAAGAATAAGCGCATCCTTCGTAAATTCAATTGTTCTAGCCATTTTAACTACCTCCGCTTTGTATAGTTTGGATTTTCTTGTGGAAACACCTATAGTACGACTGAGTATGAGAAATCGTTCAACCATTTTAAATAATTCACTAAAAAAAGCTGCCCCTAAGGTCATTGACCTTGGGAGACAGCCCTAAACTTAATCTTCATTGCATGTTTACTCATTAATCTTTGAATCCTTAATAAGATCTTTCTTCCAAAAATCGATGACAATATGGTCTGCTAAACGCAATTAGTAAGAATCGTTGTTACGTAACAGCAGTAAGGTCCAATCTCCAATCGTTGCACCGCATGAAGCTCCCCGGAGGGTATTCGAAGCTGCACTCGGCGATGAATTTGAAACCGAGTTTCCGGCAAATGGCATTCGATGCGGGGTTATCGACTGACGGGAATGCGTGAATGTACCTGATCTTCGGTTCCGTCCTGGCGCTGGCAACAGCCGCCGCGGTTGCGGCGCTTGCAATGCCTCTGCCTTGGAAAGTCGGCAGAACGCCCCAACCGATCTCGTACACGGTCTCTTCCTTCCAGACACGTTCCCAGTACCCGATGTTGCCGACCGCTTCTAGTTCTGGAAGCAGAACGATGCTGAACATACGGCCATTCCCCTTGCCGCCAATCTCGACGTAGCGTTTGTGGCGCGCCAGGATCTGCTCCTCCGTTTCCGGACCACCCAAGTGTTCCAGCATCTCTGGTGCATTCATGCGATACAACAGTGCAAGATTAGCCTCTGCCCATGGCTCGATCCTTACCTGCTGCTCGTTCGTTCGAGTTAGCATCTTTCACACTCCTACTAAGGAATTCATGTCATAATAAGTACAATTTCATTTTACTTCTGAACCATTACCATCATCAAGTTCAAGCCTCCCCTCTTGTGCTTACAATTCTTGAAAAGTCGACCGAAAGACAGGAAAAAAGCCGGAGTCCTCTAATGGAGGCCCTACGGCTATCAAACTAACCAATTACGTATTCACGAAATCAGAAGTAGCTCGCCCCAAAGATTTCACAGCTGATTTGTTTAATTTATTTGCCCAAATGCAATAGCCCATCCCCACATAAGTCAATCCCCAGAAGAACGCGAACCATTTATTATCTGCGACTGGAATGACGATGGAGAGAATCATAAGCAAGAACAGTCCGGGAACCCAGCGCGGAAATACTTTAGCACGGAAGGTCAAGATCACGAATATCAAAGTGCCTCCCATGAAACCGATCATGCCAAACATTCTTGAAATGTTAACTAATGTACCCTCCGGCATAACCGCTTCCGCCCCACCTGCTGCAAATTGGGACCATACCATCGCAGTCGTTAAAATGTTCCCCACAATGATAAACAGGGTCGTAATGAATCCAGAGACTCCCGTTTCACGTGATTGTACCATATAGGTGACGATCGTCCCGACTGACATTAGAATACAAGCGATCAAACCCGTTGTCAGCTCTTGTGTGCTGTCCGTCCCCCAAATAATCGAAGCCGGCGTCATTCCCATTCGTGTAATCCCCGCCAGGATACAGATCATGCCTAACCATTTGATGACTTGCTTCTCATTCATTTTACCTCATCCTCCAAATCGAATTTGTGCTGCTATGCTATTTAGATTACACGGTGGGAAATCACGGAAAACAGAGCAGAGACTCCCGACTTTTCGGGAAACTTTCAAATCTTTTTCGGGAATAAGCAGGAAAGCTAATGGGAAATTATCCTTAATCCATTTTCATAAGGCCAGGGATCAAGCTATAATTAAATGAAAAAAGATTCTAATTAGGAAGGCGATTGTGGCATGTCGATGGAGATTGTCAAAGGAAGTAATCCAGAAATGCGAAATGAACGAAAAACAGCTTGGAGAATGTTGATCTTGCAGCTGTTTGTGCTTGTTTTCAGCTTGATAACAGCCGCGCTGTATATAGGCAGCATTCCGAAGTATTATACGGCTTTGGTACAAACATGTATTGTCCAAGGATGCGGCATTCTAGTCCCTGCCATGCCTTTGCCCGATCAGGGACTAAGCTTAGACAGCTATGCTCTCTTATTCGTGCTCATTGACTGCGTCTTTACGTTTGTCTTTTACTCCACTTCTGCTATTGTACTGTGGAAAGGTTTTCGGGAGCCGATGGGACTGCTTGCAGCTCTGGCTATGGTTTCTTTTGGTACGTCATTCCCTTCGTTGGTCATGGTTGCCTCTGAAGGTTCAACATTCGCCTACAGCTGGTTTATGTTTGTATCTATGTTTGGTTGGATTTCTTTGTCGTTATTTTTCTTTCTTTTTCCTGACGGAATGTTCGTGCCGAGATGGACTCGTGCCGCCTTTGGTCTGATTGTGTTCGTTGATGTATTAAATTTCTTTTTAGAAGGAAACATATGGAATTCTCTTCATATTCCCGAATTCCTTCAACTATTCTGGTATGGGGGATCAACGCTCATTCTCATCTATTCACAAGTTTACCGTTTCCGTAAAGTGTCCTCACCCGCTCAGCGGCAGCAAACCAAATGGGTGGTGTTTGGGGTTTCCATCGGACTCGTCGGATTCGTTGGGATGAGCGCTTTATTTGATCCCAGTCTCAACGACGGTTCAGCTATGACTTACGTTTATTTGAACGCCATTCTGAACCTCTCCTTAACAGCAATACCAGTTACGTTGATGGTTTCGATTTTGCGGCAGAGGCTATGGAACATTGACCCAATCGTCAATCGGACGCTTGTCTATGCAGCCTTATCCATCTGTGTAGTACTGCTGTACACACTGGCTATTCTTTATTTAAGCCGTTTATTTCAAACCCGGGATAACTATATCGTATCCCTTTTGGCCACAGCTGTAGTTGCAGTAGCGTTCGCTCCATTAAAAGAATGGCTGCAGCGCCAAATTAATCGGCTTATGAAAGGCCGACATGATGACCCGTATGCGGTTCTTTTAGAGCTCGGCAATCAATTCATTCAGCCGATTGCCCCGGAAGACATCCTTGATGCCGTCGTAAGGACAGTTAAAGATGCACTACGCCTCCCTTATACTGGTATTTCTATTGGCGTTGGTGGTCAGGACACCTTGGTTGCTTCTGCCGGTGAACCTAACAATGATCTTCATGTGATGCCTATTATTCATAGGGGTGAAGAGCTGGGCATGCTCCATATTGCCAGTAGATCGCCTGGGGAAACATTTACCTTAGAAGACAGTAAGTTTCTAGATGTCCTACTACGGCAAGCCGGACCAATCGTTGAAAATGTAAACATGACGCTAGGCATGAAGCTGCTGGCTCATGACTTACAGGAATCGCGGGAGAAGTTAGTGTTAGCCCGCGAGGAAGAGCGCCGGCAAATTCGCAAGAATTTACACGACGATTTAGCGCCAAGGCTGGCTGCGCTTGCTCTAAACGCAGCGACGGCGCAGAAATACGTCGTCAAACAGCCCGATACCGCCATCGAGATGCTGGCAGATTTGCGGCAAGTCATTCGATCCACGGTCGATGAAATCCGCACCTTGGTCCATGACTTACGACCGCCCACGCTGGATGAGCTTGGGCTGATCGGGGCGATCCAAGAGCGGATCGCTCTGCTGTCCAAGCCTGCGATGCTGCTTGCGGATGAAGCGGGAGCAGCTCCGCTGAGCGTGGAGCTGCATGCGCCACAGCCATTGCCCTCTCTGCCAGCAGCGGTGGAGGTGGCCGTGTATAGAATCGTTACCGAGTCACTTGTTAACGTCATTAAACATGCCAAAGCTACCTCCTGTACCATCCGGTTGGACGTCTCATCCTCCCACCAGCTGCTGGTGGAAATCTCAGATAATGGCACAGTCCTCCCAGCTCGGTCGGGGATTTCGAGCAGTAAAGGCGGCATTGGCCTTGTCTCCATTCGGGAAAGGGCTACTGAATTGGGTGGACACTGCACAATAGAAAGACTTGAAAACGGGGGCACAAGAGTTATGGCTGTGCTGCCACTGTAAGAGTTGATGTCGAGAGAATTGAACTTGAAGGAGATTGATGATTAAACATGAAGATCATAATCGCAGATGACCATCCGATATTTCGCAGCGGAGTTAGAAATTTGCTTAGAACGACAGAAGATTTAGAGGTTGTTGGAGAAGCTTCCTCTGGAGATGAAGCTTTGAAGCTGGCGGAACAATGCCAGCCTGATTTGATTTTAATGGATATTCGTATGCCCGGACTGAACGGGATCGAGGCCACGCGGCTGATTAAAGAGAAATTCCCGAATATCGAGGTTTTAATCCTTACGATGTTCCGCGATGATCAGTCGGTCTTTACCGCCATGCGCGTCGGGGCTAAGGGCTACGTGTTGAAGGACGCGGACGAAGTTGAGCTCATGCAGTCCATCCGCATGGTGGGCAGTGGCGGAGCTGTATTCAGCTCAGATATCGCGGCAAGGATGATGCATTACTTTGCGATGCCCAAGCTGGTGGATACCGTGGATCACCCTGCTTTGGCTGAGCTATCCAAGCGGGAGATGGAGATATTGGAGCGTATCGCTGAAGGGGATACCAACGCACAAATCGCCACGCGTTTGCATATCAGTTCTAAGACTGTGGCCAACAACGTGTCTATGATACTGAACAAGCTTCAAGTTGTAGATCGGAACGAAGCTAAGCGACTTTTGAAGGAATCTCGGGAGGGTTGAGGGTCAATACAACTACTCTACCACACCAGAGCGAACCATGATTGTCTTGACATCCACATGGACCTTGGCATTGGGATACATCTCCCTCCACTTCTCATCCGTCAGATTGGAGTGTCGTACCTTTGCATGATAGACTTCACCAAACCCAATCGGATCCGATTGGACCGCTTGGGTTTTTGCAATCAACTTCTGTATACGCCTAACAAATTCCTTAGATATCTCGCTTTCAAAAGCACGTATGACTTTTTTTTCTCCTAGCTTCAAATCGGTAGAAACCTCTTGTATTCGAACATTCATTTTTATATGGATAGAAAAAGACGGAATAGAAGGATCCACCAGTTTAATTTGACTGGAGCTTGATATATTTTCGATCACGATATCCACTTTATTTCCCTGAAAGCTTGGCTTCAATTGGCGAAAAGGCTCCGCGTCTAATGATATTTCCAATGAACCGGCTTTATATCGATCGCGAATGAGCTTAAGCACAAATGCCTCATCCGCACTTAGCTCTCCTACCATTTTATCATTCCGAAATAAAACGGTATGGTTCAGTAAAATTTGGTCGCCAATTCGCTCAATTACTGGGAGTACAGGATCTTTGCCTACGGAATATACGTCGTGAATAAATTCATGTAGCGTACACGAGCTGATTTGTTCTCCTTGAATATTTTGACGGATCATCTTATAAAGGTAAGTTCCGATATTGCTGATTTCCGGAAATCGGTGCGTGATGATATTATCCGCGCTTCCTCTACTTACTGTTAGAAAAATTGTATCAGAAATGACTGAGTCTCTTGAAAGCGTATCGGCAAGCGTTATGATCCCATTCCGTGCAAGCTTCTCATTATAAATGGCGACCCTAAGTTGACCACTAACGACACGCTTCGATACTTCACGGTTTTGAGCATTGCGAAGACCTTTGCTTGTGTTAGCATTCGTAACAACCACTTGGACCTTTTCTTTAGCTGCCGGATCAATTTGATGCAGCAGCGCCGTCCCCTTTATGCGATCTTTCTCAGCAGGATCATAACCAACAACGACAACAAGTCCTAATTCTTCCAAAATTCGTTTCTGCACGCAGCCTGTCCAAATGGGTAGGAGCAATACGATAATGGATAGAACGATCACCGATTTTCTCATGACATCACCCCTTTTTCCCTTCGGAAGCGTTGTTTGATCAAGACAGCAGCGTATAGAATCCAGGGATATCCGAACACAATATACAGCGACACTTTTCCAAAGTTGTCATTCATGGTATTAATCTGCAAGCGCGTTTTGAAAAGACTTGATACAACAATAAGCATAAAAGCAAAGGCGTAAAGAGCATATTTCTGTTTCCAACTAAAAATTCGCTTTATTCCTTTGGATGCTGCCCACATGTACATCATTAAGTTCGGGAGTATAATCAACATCCACAAACTGATAGCTACATATTCAAAGCGTTCCAGAAACGGGAATATAACAATCTTGAACAGACTAAAAGTTGCCCAAACGGTTCTCAGTAGTTGATCAGGACTAAAATAAACAATCGTTATCACCATGATAACTACATATAAGACTGTGGTTGCCAGAAGACCCATATGGATGGGCAAAGAGGCACGCTCCTTGTTACGAACGAAAGGATACACAAACATCAGGATTTCAAATCCGATGATGGTCAAAGACATTTTCAACATGCCTTGCCCTAACTCCGAAATACTAGCCTCCATAACCGGAGCTAGATGTAACCATTCTGCATAACGAATAGGAAAATATAAAACAATAATCAACCATATGGTCATAATGAAGGACATAAAGCAGATCCCCACTACAATCCGAATTCCGCCAAGAACGCCATAAGTAATTAACATAGCCAAGAACGTACTCAGCAACCAAGTCGGTATTTCCGGAAATATCCAGGTCTGAACCAATTCCACGTAATTGCGTGATATCACAATTGCCGCTGCTAGCATATACAACATATACAAAGCATTGATTAGACCCCCGAAAAAGCGACCATAAAGATCTTTATGGATTTCATAAAGGTCCTTATTCGGATTCAACCTAAGGGTTCGGAGCATAATCCATACGGTGATATGGGCCCATACTCCAGCCATGCATATAGATACCCATGCATCATGCCCTGCCCTTTCAAAAATAACTCGTTGAAATCCTGCCAAACCAACCCCTACCTGATTTTCAAAAATAACAAAAAATAAGAGAAACGAACTGAACATCAGACGCTTTGGAGGATTTCCCGACTTCACCTTAACTCCTCCTTTCTTCCTTCATTCATCGATATCTCCGTGGTTTGTCGAAAGCTCTTGTTTTTCAAATCTGTACGTATCTTCGCCTTTGGTATACGAGGAGCGTCTCCTTAAGAAAGAAAAAGGTAATCTCAATATACTGTCTTTCAAGTCCTCTTTCCTAAACGGATATAAGGGATACAAATAGGGTTGATCGAGACTTGTCGCACGAAGTAGGTGGATCACCAGAAAGCAAATACTAATCATGATCCCGATTCCTCCATAGAAGCCTGCAAGGATAATGATTGGATACCGAATGATACGAATCGTAATACCCATCAGATAAATCGGTGCTATAAAGGAGGACAACGTTCCTAGAGCTACGATGATGATGAGAATATTGCTTGTGAAACCTGCTTGCACGGCGGCTTGTCCGATGACGATACCGCCTACGATCCCAATGGTCTGGCCAATTTTGCTCGGAAGTCTTGCGCCTGCTTCGCGGAGCAGTTCAATCGTTATCTCCAAAAACAAGGCTTCCATCAAGGGTGGAAACGGTACTCGAGTTCGGGATTCTGCCAGCGGCACGACCATAGCCGAAGGTATGATTTCATAATGATACGTTAGGGCAGCGACATAGAGGGGTGTAAATAATAATGACAGAACCATAGCTCCAACCCGTAAGAGTCGAATGAAAGTAGCCATATTCCACCGGACCATATGATCTTCAGGGGAGGAGAAGAAATCCATCATCGTCGATGGACATACGATGGCGAACGGACTTCCAGAAACAAAGACGACGATCTTCCCCTCTGATAAGCTGAACGACGCGCGATCCACACGTTCGGTCAAGATAAACTGCGGAAATATCGTAAATTTATTATCCTCTATTAACTGAACCAGCTGTGCGCTAGCTATAAGACCATCTATCTCCAAACTATTGATCCTATCGCGTACTCGTTTGACAAGCTCATCATCTATGAGGTCCTTGATATAAAACATGGCTAGCTGCGTCTTGCTTCCCTGCCCGATCTCTAGGTTCTCCTGGCAAAGATTTGGACTCGGAAGGTACATTTGAAGCAAGGCAATGTTGGACCTCAAGATTTCCGTGAAAGCGATTTGCGGACCAAGAACTTGGTTTTCGGCATCCGGTTTTGAATAACTTCGATCTGGAGGCTTGTACATATTCAGCAAAAGATTAAAACGGGAATCGTCGGAGTGAAGATACACCCATCCAAACAACAACTTCTCCACTACAGCCTCAACATCTTCAGCCTCAACAATCCCTGCAACGGGGAACCGCTCTGTTTCATTTACTAAAGGTACATCGACTAAATTCACTAAAGGTTGAATAATATCCCTTTGAAGCAAATCCTGGTCAACTAGTGTTTCTATGTAATAGATTGCGGCTGTTTGCTGTCCAAGCATGACATATTTGGCAATTAAATTTGGATTGTCATTTAGAGCCTCTTGAAGCAGCTGTTCCAGCTCGATAATATCGGCAGGTAAGTCATTTTTCATGTTCTGCACGTTAAACAATCCCTCGTTTCACAATGCCATATCGCATAGTATGTCAAAATGTCAGGAAAACAATCCCATATAGCTTTGAAAAACATAAAAAACCATCGCGTTTATATCGATGGTTCTTAAGGACTTGAGGCCCGTTACTTTATGTAATTTGTCTCTAATTTAATCCTTAGCGACAAACAGAATATGATTGCCTGATGGGTCGACTGCTGTATTTTCGTTTACAGGATAGCCCAACAATTCAAGATTCTTTTTTGCACCATCCCTAGTTAGTTCATCAGCAAATACGATCGTATAATATTTCAGACCAACGCTGTTACGAGATGGCGCTTGTATGCCTTTACCGTTCCAGATGTTTAATCCAATATGATGATGGTATCCTCCACTGGAAATAAAGAGAGCTTGATTGCTTATTTGATAAACAACCTTAAATCCAAGTCCTTTGACATAAAATTCTGCTGCTTTTGCGAGGTCTGAGACATGTAGATGAATATGTCCCATAATGGTATCAGTCGGCAAACCAGTGAACTTCTCTCCATTTGCTTCAGATAAAAGACTGCGTAAATCAACCTGTTCAGTTGCCATGCTGACTTGCTCCCCAATCCATTCCCAGTTTTCAGATGGACGGTCTACATAAATTTCCAACCCATTCCCGTCTGGGTCAGCCAAGTACAGCGCCTCACTCACAAGATGATCGGATATTCCTTGTAACGGGTATTTGATATCAATGAAGTGCTGAATGACTTTTGCTAACTCTTTCCTGTCCGGCAAAAGTATCGCGTAATGATAAAGTCCTGAACGACGTGGTTCTTTCGGTGAGACATCTGCTGGCTGCTCTAGGGTCACCAGTACATCCTTTCCGTTTAGCGTCAGTGAAACTGAGGTTTCTGTGCGATCCAAAAGTTGAAAACCTAATACCCCTTGGTAGAATGATAAAGACCTTTCAAGCTTTTCAACGATTAAATGTACATGACTAACAAATGTAATTGGCTGTTGATGAAACTTCATATGAGTACCTCCCATAATATATTAGACTTCAAGTATGGATGATCGAAATGTTCATCTTGATCACTTTGACTTACCCTTAGATTCTATAACTTGGAGTTAACACCAAGTCAAGTTATTTATGACTGAGTAAGCATTAGATTTGCCACAAAGTTTTAATGAAAAAGCAGGTCGCCGCGGCGCCTGCTCGAGTTATCTTATTCATTTCAAACTTGAATACTTACTTGAACTCTTTATTTTCAAGCATAATTAATTGGGAGGTTGACGTTTTCGCGGTCTGTTTCGTATGTTGAACGAGATTAAAAATGTCTTTATATGCTTGTTTTGCCCCTTTAACCAATAAAGGCACACCTATGAAATCAATTTTTAACCATCGTGAAAGCATGCCACCACACGTCATCGCAAAAGGCACAGTTGGAGACGTGTTGGATAAAATGATTTTTTCGTTGAGAACCCCTTCTTCAATTAGCATATCAATGAGATTAAATACACCCGGAACTAGGATTTTAGACCTTCCTCTGCCCATCGTGTATACTTTATTGCCATCTTCATCCTTGCCATGAAAGTATAACTTCCCTCTGTCTTTGTAAACTAGCTTATTGAAATTGTGTGTATTCAGGATCTCATTTTTTGTTGGCTCGTGGGAACCGTCTAACTTTTTGAGATGATAAGCTGCAGCTAAAACTGTTGTATGAGTTCCCCCGAAATCGTTATAAATATAGATCATTGTTCATATCCACCACCCTGATTGCGATATTATTTTAAAACATCTTTACTCATTATCTCCTACAATGAATAAAACAACCTTATTCTCGAGCATATTACAGTTTGTTGTATCCTTATAAAAAACAGCAAGGGAGCATTCTTAACAATGACAACAAACAGTGGACATCAAGGAGCGCATGGAATCGGCCAAGAGGTAGAACAGTTGAACAATCAGGCCCAGGCAGCTGAACTCATGCAAGGAAAAAATAAGGTAGATCAAGAAATCATTGCAGCAGCTAACGAGCACAGTTCAGAACTAGATGAAATCATTGAACGTGAGACAACGTAATTTGTAACTATTTAGAGAATAATACAGAGAAGCCACGCACTGATGCGTGGTTTTTTGTTGCATCTCCGTCGTCTAGGAATATCCACTAGGTAGGATCAGCTGCATAATCGGGGTCCGTATTTTTTGTTTCTTTGCCAAAAAACAATAAAACAAGGGCTCCGATGACAATCGCTACGAAGAATACCATAAAAATGGAAGTGATTGCTTTATCACTCGCCACTAGCAAACCTACAAGGTACGGACCAATGATACCGCCGATACGTCCGAAGGAAGCGGCAAGCCCAACACCCGTAGAGCGTACTTCAGTCGGATACAACTCAGGTGTGTAAGCATACATGGCTCCCCATGCACCAAGATTAAAAAAAGATAAGCTAATACCAGCTGCTATCAACATCCCTTCCGTTTCAGCATTACTGAACCATAATGCGCTTGCTGCTGTCAGCAGCAAATAAGTGACAAGCACGAACTTGCGGCCGAATTTCTCAATGAAAAAAGCGGCGGTAAAATAACCTGGAAGCTGTGCTAACGTCATGATCAATACATATTGAAAGCTTTTCACGAGACCAAAACCCTTAAGAACCATGACGGTTGGCAGCCATAGAAACATTCCGTAATAGGAAAATACGACTGTGAACCACAAAATCCAAAGTGTTAACGTGGATCTGCGATATTGAGATGACCATACGGAAGCTATACGTTCGCCGAATGACAATTTCCGGCTGCGCAGCTCTGTAAATCGAGGTGAATCTTGAATCGCTCGTCTGAGGTATAACGCATATAATGCCGGCAGCGCACCGATAACAAAGGCTGCCCGCCAGCCGTAGGAAGGAATCACGAAGTAAGCAATAAGCGCCGCGACGATCCACCCGCACGCCCAGAAGCTTTCTAGCAGAACGACAGCACGTCCCCTTTCATTAGCAGGAAACGACTCAGAAACAAGAGTTGACGCGACAGGAAGTTCTCCACCAAGTCCTATTCCAGTAATGAAACGCAAGACACATAGGATAACAAAGCTAGTAGCAAGAGCAGAGAGTCCACTAGCAGCGGAGAATATAATAAGCGTACAGAGCAATACCATACGACGTCCGTATCGGTCTGCAAGGGAGCCTGCTAATAAAGCCCCTACGGCCATTCCGATCGAATTAATGGCTGCCAACAGACCAATTTGCTGTGCACCTAATTTCCACTCGACTGCTAACGCAGCAACAATAAACGAGATAATTCCTACATCCATAGCGTCGAACAACCAACTAATACCTGTGCTGAAAAGCAACTTTCGTTTTGCCGGTTCACTTAACAAACTTGTTTTATTTACATTCAAAACGCATTCTCCTAATCATATCATTAGCTTGCCTTATCCTATTTTGTGTTAAATTTCTGAAAAACACTCCCTCAGCAAACCAATAATCAAGCCTCAAGTTGATCACTCTTCCCATCGGATTAAATGTGACCGATCTAAACATAATATGGGTATCAACTATAGGAGGCCTATAATGAAACATACTAAAAAATTACTTACCCTATTAAGCTGTATACTTGTTTTATCCGGGTGCGGTAAAGGGAATTTTGACCCTCAACAAATTGGAGTCTCAACGCAACAAGGCGGTATGGATAGGCGGCTATTGGACCCTAAAATTACAAATCAAGACGTATTGCTTCAAAGGGGTGATGCCAACATCGAACTAGAAAAGCGCGGTTATCGCGCGCAAGATGCCGCTTCTTCCACGAATAGCACTATCAAAATTCTTGGAGGAACGCAAGGACTCGTTCAAGTTTGGCCCAATCCATCTATCCAGCCCAAAGAAGGTAATTATGCAGAGAATGTGATCTCACATGCGGCTATGTACTATGGAACTCCATACGAATTCAGTTCAGATCGATCTGACCCATCCACATTTGACTGCTCCGACTTCACGCATTGGGTTTATCTTTCTTCTCTAGGGATGGATATCCCAAAAGATTCTCGAAGTCAAGCGACCTATGTTCAATCTTTTTCCAATCGGGCTTACACAACTATCGATCAAGCCCAGCGTGGAGATTTGCTCTTTTTCGTCAGTTATAAAGGGACAGATCCGAATTTATACACCGGGATGGATAAATCCATCGAAAACATTACACACGTGGGTATCTATTTGGGTAATGGAAAAATCATACATACTGCTTCAGCGGCCACAGGTGGCGTACGTATTGATGAAGTTGCCAATAATCATCTAACCTATCGCTTTGCCTTAGGTGGCTCGGTACTCGACACAAAATAGCCCTTAACTCCCACATATCTGATTGGCCTGGTTTCCATCCAAGATTCTATCTATGTTCCTAATGGAATGGACGAAACATTGTTTCATCCTGTGGAACCGATTGCTCCCAAAGGTGAGCGAGTTAGGATTTTGTTGGAAGGTTCCATGGAAAGGAATGGCTGATGCCATTGCAGCAGTGAAAGACTTGACTGTGAGGTATGGTAAGTCTCTAGAAGCAGACAATTGCAGCCAAAATGGAGGTGTGATCACTTTTTTCCCTCTAGGTAACATTGCAGCGGCACAAGCAGCAGTAAAATGACCTTTGCTTTAACTAAGGCATAAAAATATCAAGAGACGCGATCTTTTCTAAAGAACACGCCTCTTGATTTAATTAATCTTTTATAGGTATTAATATTTCAACGTTTTCTTCCTCTACATTTTCCTCAAAGTAATAGATTTCGATCGGACAAGATTGATCCAAAAACTTCTGTTGATATCCATTTTCTTTCATCCACTCAAATATTCTCGAGTACGCTTCACCTATTGTTTTGGTTGTACAATTTATTTTGGCAAAATTAACGGCAGGGAGCTTAAAACCAATCATCCCTTCGGGTATTACAGTTAAATCATCCACTTCAAGGCAAGCAAAATAGGTAGCGAATATCCCATTGCACATATATGGCGAAAAGAGGATTTCCTGATCCTTCGCATTTGTGATCTCATGTCTTCTCTCAGCAAATTGACTTTGTATTTGTAGTGCTGCATCTGGGAACCCTTTTGGAAAATTGGCTGTAAGACTCTGACCAACTAATTGATACTCTCTTCGAAGAGTCTCACAGTGATATTTAATCATCGTTTTGTTTTCCAAAGTAATCGTCCCTCTCTTATTGACTATTTATTCTGTATTAAACCGATCCCATTCCCTACTGGATCCACTAAATAAGCAAGATAAAAATCATCAAATTCCATCTTTCCTCTAACAACTTGTGCTCCGGACTCAACGGATTTCGTAAGTGCTTCATCTATGTTGTCAACTTCGATTTGAATTCTTATTCCGTGTGGAAAATCACTTGGTCCCTTTGAAATACCGCCATTAATGCCAGATTTATCATCATTTCCTGTTGTCACTGAGTGGTATCCCCAGTTAGGCTCTGCAACTTTCCAGCCAAAAACAGATGAATAAAAACTTGCAGCTCGTTCCGGATCCTGACTATTCATTTCAAATAAGACAACACGGCCCAAATGATTCAACCTCCATAATTGGTATTTATACCCACCCCTATAATACCGAATATTTGTTCCCATGCAAATGAATTTATTTCTGAAATGAACAAAAGAAACCGCTCCTTGATGATCAAGGAGCGGTTTCTGGGTATTAATTATAAGTAATCTTTAAACCTAATTCCAAGGCTCGGGCAAGCGCTCCCTCAGAAAATTTAGGTTTCTTATACTTTTCTTCAAACTCTTCTTTCGATAGCGGTGCCCAGATGAAATCTTTATTCTGATAGATCCACGTTTTAGTTCCCCAATCGACGTGAACCGTCCGGCTGGCAACCTTTTTAACGACGCCAATCTCGGTAATAACACCCGTTTTACCGAATATTTTGGCGCAGTATTTGTTAAGCATTTCGCTCACAACAACACCCCATTTCTATACGCCTGATCTTAGTGAATGTATGATACTTGAAGCTATTTCAATAGACTGTTCGTCTGCTTGAAATTCACCACGAAAGGAATCACCCAATATCTTATTAATCGCCTTGCCCAGGGATAGTGCATCCAGATCATCTAGATGTTTAGTGATATAAATGGTTATCGTTCGCGTTTCACCATCATACTCATCATCCGGACAATCCATCGCTAGAAGCTTAACGGGGTCCCATCTATCGATATGGTGTTTCACGACCTCCATAATTGGCGTAGGGTCATAAGGTAGGGATTCTAAATACTTATTCTCTTTCATGATTTCCTTTTTAATACTCCAAAGCATAACATTCATTTTCGTCTGATCAGATACTGCTCTAAATTTCAATAGAAAAGCCTCCTTTACAGGACGCTTTCTCGATCTTGTGTCACAATCTTTTCAGACCGCTCAATAATCGCCCCATTGAAGTTTATCATTTTCCCTGTACCATGAGCAATACATTCCATCGGGTGCTCAGCGAGATGAACCGGAACGCCTATGTCCTGCTGAAGCCGCTTATCCAATCCTTCCAGCAATGCGCCTCCACCACATAGCAGAATGCCCTGCTCCATCACATCACCGGCAAGTTCCGGCGGGCATTTCTCCATCGCGAGTCGAACGCATTCCAGAATCGATTTCACAAAATCATCCATAATCTCGTAAATTTCCTGCGATGAAATCGATATCGTTCTTGGCAAGCCCTGCACGAGGTCACGCCCTCTTATATCCATCTTCACTTCTTTCACAGGCATCACAACGGCAGCGACGTTCTTCTTGATTTCCTCCGCAGTCCGTTCTCCAATGGCCATATTATAAGTTTTCTTTACATATTCGATAATATCCTGATCAATTGACATGCCTCCACGGCGAACCGACTCACTTACGACAATTCCACCAAGAGAGATGATGGCTACTTGACTTGTCCCTCCGCCGATATCAAGAACCATGCTTCCAATTGGTTCTGCAACCGGTAGCCCGGCGCCCATAGCTGCAGCTAATGGCTCCTCGATGGTGATAGATCTTCTTGCTCCTTTATGTACAATCATTTCTTCAACGGCACGCTTCTGTACATTCGTTATTCCACAAGGCACGGAGATCAGCACTTGGAAGCTGCGAAACCATTGATAACCTCTTTTTATTTTGCCTATAAAATATTTCAGCATCGCTAAGGTCATATCAAAATTGGCTATAACCCCATCTTTTAAAGGATAGATGACCTCCACATTAGCTGGAGTTCTTCCAATCATATCATAGGCTTCTTGGCCAAAAGCTTTAATTTCCCCTGTATCCGTTTGAATGGCGACAACAGACGGCTCTTGCAGAACAATCCCTTTTTTTTGTTGATAAATAAGTGTATTACAAGTGCCCAAATCCACACCAAACAGTTCTTCTAATCTCTTTAACATGACTCGCTCCTTCTCGCTGTTCAATAGACAATGCCCATAGTAGCGTGTATATTAGTTGATTTTGACTTAACTGCATCTTCATACTTGTTCGCATAAAGCAGCCATTCTAGGGGGGTAACCCAAAAAATGCCACCCACCATATAGGTGAGCGGCACTCTCAAGTAAGCTTAATTTAGTTCACAGCTGCTGGTTCAGCTACTGCTTTAAAGGCTGAGGAAACGTAAGTTACGGCTTTTGCCTCAGTTATCACTTCAGCATACATTGTGTCTGGTTTTGGATCTTGCAGCGTATACGAAATCACTGCTTGACCGTTTTGGTCAAATCGAACATTTTGAATGGCAATACTGTAACCTGAATTCGGTTTTTGACCTCTTGATAAGGTAACCTTGTTCACATCGTCAGTTACTTTCTCCACAGTTACGGATACATCTTCTACAGGTGCCGGTTTTTGGATATGTGTTTCCAGGACGCGAATCGCATTATAGATCCAACCTGCGGCTTGGCCACGATTAAGTTCGGCTTTGGGATTAAACATACCTTCCTTGTCAAGTTCGGCAATTTTATAAAGCAACAAGCGTTGTAGCGCCCCTTGATATTCAGGTGTGATCTGAGCCTCATCTTTGATCGGGATAAACATTTTCACTAATGGGAAATCGCCCTTCTTTTCCAAAGCACGTACAAGCATTTCTCCAAATTGTTCACGAGTGATTGTAGCGTTCGGGTTTACATCCTTTGGAATATCCATACCGTTGTAGTGCGCTTTGATAAAGGCATCCGCATACCAAGCATCATTAGGGATATTGGTAAAGATGTCCGAAGCTAATGGTTGTTTAATAAAGCGCATCGTATCTAAGTTCAAATTCATGCCTTTAACAATCATTTGAACGGTTTGTGCATAACTAATCTTTCCTTTGGGAACGAAATGATCCTTATCAATACCGCTCACGATCCCGCGTTCTTGTAGGGAAGCGATGGCTGCAGCTTGTCCTTCCTCTACATCCGTAAAAGCGAAGGCACTGCTAAAAGTCAAACTGCTAACCAAAGCTGTTGTTAAAGTTAAAGCCGCTATCTTTTTCATAGTTAATTCTCTCCTTTTAGTTGATTATCTTATTACAACCTCTTAACGTATCGTACGTGATAAATGTTTCAGTGAATTTAAAAAAAAATAAAAACCGAAGGATTCTCCCTCGGCTTACTGATCTTTTAAATAAAGTTCTAACTTGGTCTATGGCGTTAAATCCTTTGCTAGAATTCTATGTCAAAAGGCTGCGAATCCAATCTTAAACAATATTCAATGCGCTGCCGAAAATTCTTCCAAGTCACTAAATTTAACCCTTCCTCAATTGAAAAATATTTGGTTTCTAAGCTTTCGTTCGTTATTGTTAGTTCTCCACCAATTGGCTTCGCGAGAAATAATGTATTTACGATTGAGCTCTCTACATTCTGAAAAATCCCACAAAATCTGATTATTTCAATATCAATTCCTGATTCTTCTTTGGTTTCTCTAATCGCTGCCCTTTGTAAGGATTCTCCTTCCTCCACTTGCCCTCCAGGCATTTCCCATCCTCTTCTTGGTCCCTTAATAAGTAATATTTCATTCTGCTCATTTATCACAATTGCAGCTGCCGAAACAATATGTTTTGGTGGATTCATCTCTCTTCTCCTTCTTATTGGTTTTGAACGACATACGTTAAACAGTCACTCTTAAGCAGAATTTTGCGCCCATTTCTCTCTATATTGAATTGTAAAGGCTTTACAGTAGTTAAAATTATTTCCCATTCTTCATACGCCGTTGATAATAATTGTTTCGCATCCTCAGTTGTCAAATTAAGCTCCATAAATGGATCTAATTCTACTCCTGTTTCTATATCTATTTCTTGAATGTTGGTGCTCATAATAACACAATTAATCCCGTTTTCTTTCGTTCCTCGTGCCATTCTCTCTAAGACTTGTATAAATTTGGGTACTGATTCCACATGTTCTAAGGCAGAAACCGCAATGATATAATCAAATTGATTCTCTTCGATGATATAGTCTCCAATGTCTGATAGCTTTGGTTCTATGTACGCACGAGCTCCATTCTGTTCACTATAATCTTCTAATTTCTTAAGTGCAGATTCAATTATATCAACACAAATGATTTTCCCCGCTTGGCGATCCTTCATTGACTCAGCAATTGGAATACTGTTTCTACCTACTCCACAACCTAGATCTAATACAGTTAAATTATCATTGGAATTAAAATAAGTTAGCGTATCCATCACTGTTTTTACTGGTTTCGATAACCATGATCCCTCTGCAAATAATTTGTAGTTATCATAACAAGCTTCATGATATTTTCGCTCTTCATTTCTAATTTTTTTGATCCTATTATCCATTGTTGTTTTCCTCTTCTTCTTAGCTATCACTCTAAATTAGGAACCACGTTAAATTCATTAATTGTTTTGAAATAATTTCACATAAATAAACATTCCCTTTACATCCACATAACTCATAAGTAATTACTTTTTGTTAAAATAAAAGACTACACGTTCTTATCCAAAAACTATTAGAAGAAAGGAACTACATTATGCCCCATAAACAATCTTACGAAGCTGTTATTAAACAAGAGTCTTCTTTACGTTATTGGGAAATTATGAAATCAACTGCCCGCTATGTGCTGTCTCGCACTATTATAAGACGATGGCGCACAGACCGAATTGTGCTTCCCGGTTCATCTCGTATTCTGTATGTCGATCCAACTGAAAATCGCGGAAGAATTTTGTATATGACAGGTGGAATGACACAACCAAGGCTGAATCTGTTTTGGAAAACGGCGGTTGCCTCTTTCCGACCCACTTTGATCGTAGACGTAGGAGTAAACTATGGCGAATGTCTCTTTTCTGTAACCTATCCTAAGAACAGCAAAGTGATAGGAATTGAAGCCAATCCTAATTTACAGCCGTATATTGAACGTTCTAAGAAAATACATCCAAACCGCAAAAAAATTAACACCGTTTATGCTATGGCTTCTAATGAAGATAGTGAGAAGCAATCTTTCTTCATTAACAAATACTGGTCTGGACTTTCAACCGCAACTCTTGGCAATCCCAACGGATCGAAGCATTACCAACAACACGATATTCCAAGCATTACACTTGACTCTTTGCTTAGTCAGTATCCGCTGGAAAAAGAAAAGCTCTTGTTTAAAATCGATGTTGAAGGTCATGAAGAGAAGGTTATCCAAGGGATGCTGCAATCTATTAAAAATTGTCCTTATATGCTTGGATTTATTGAATTTGACAGTAAATATTTAGCCAAAAGTGATACAGAGGCGCATGTATTTTTAACTTATTTACAAGAGCATTTCAACCTTTATGTTTACTTGAACAATCAGGAACTGTACCACTTCGAGCAAATTTCTCTGGAAAAACTACAAATGTTATTCAAAAAGAAACATATTCACACGGATATCATCTTAGTCTCACCAGGCGTGAAGATTCCAGAGATCTATTCGCAGATTATTCGATTGGATTAGAACAGTTTCTTAAATTAGTTAAATATGTGTTTGTAAAACTGGAAATTTGCTTAAATCAAATAATTTCTTTGTACACGCTATAACTGCCATTAATGTTCACTACTTTCTAATTGTACTTGTCCAAGATTTTTATCATCTTAACTTATAGTTTCTTACTCATTACATACCAGCTATCTGTCCGCTCCGGATAAAACTTATGTTCAATGACTTCATATTTGAGTCTTTTATACATACCTATGTTTTCTGGAATTGACAACCGCACTTCAACTCTTAATTCTTGAATTCCACTTGACAATGCTTTGTTTTCTATAATATTTAATAGTGATTTACATATTCCTCTTCCGCGATATTCTTGTAGAACCGAAACTCTGCCAATATACATATAATGATCCATGTATCTATATCTGGCGGAGCCTACAGCCATACTTCCGTTCCATGCTATTACGGCTCCACCACCTTCTTTAAAGATGTTTATAACATTTTGAATCGTCTCAGAAAGTGCTCCTGAAGGTGGATTCAGTTTCCCACTATATTCCATAAATGACTTTTGCATTGTACGAAATACAATGTCTGCTTCTTCTATTTTTGCTTCTCTAATTTCAAATAACATGCAACACACTCCATCCTTATTTGTGACGATTACTACAAAACAAAAAAAAGCTCCTTAACAATCTATCGTTCATCATTCAGCTATCACCCGATATTCTATATTTACTTTCAAAGAGTGTAATAAACTCTTCAATTTTAATCGTACTTTGCTCAAGTGTTCTTAATTTCTGTTCATCAATATTTAGCAATCCACTCGCGTTTCCAGTAAATAAAGAAAAAAACTCTAAAAGACCAACATACCATGCATTTCTTCCAGGGCAAGGGATCTTAAGTCTTCATCATATTGCTCAAATTCAACCGTACCTTTCAGGTCTAAATAAAACTCGATTTCGTCACAACAAATAGAAAAGCATCGCAAAGTCGAAGTCCACACTCTATATTCGGTTGATTTCAGTACGATTTCTCTTGCCACGGCTGGTGTCGTTCCTTGCTTCAATAGCGTTTTCGTTAGTCTCAAAATGCTCTGATAAACTTCCCAATCTTCTTCAAACTTTTCATCATTCATATTTTATCCCTTTACTTAGCGAGTTTTATTTCAATTATTCTCAATCCTCACGTTTCTCATTTAACCATGTGTTCAAGATATCTTTTCCAGTTACAATCTCTATCGTCTTTATAAAAAACCATGTAAACCCAGAATAGAAACCTATAAGTGGGTACCGAAACGATGCTGGCTTATTCCCCTCAAAATAGAAATGTCCTATCCACGATAAAAGGTAATGTATTAAGCCAAGAATCAGCGTTGCTTTTAGATCATAAAACAGAAATAACCAAGCCAAAAAAGCCGATAAAAAAGCAAAATAGTGCAGTATTTGATTGGTCTTATTCTGATGCTCTTTCAGATAATAATCTAAGTCGCGTTGAACTCGATATTTGAACTTCTTTAGTCTCATCTCAATTTTTCCTCATTTATCAGCGTCCATATCTTTATTTTTCTCATTTACTTTGTTCGAATAATCTTCAAGTTCATCTTCAATTTCTGCATTAATCTTCTCAAGTTCCCTTTGTTCGGATTCACTACGTACTTCAAGTTCAAGTTCCTCTTCAATTTCCTCATTCGTCATATGAAAATCGTCACGATCCACGATGCCTAATCGTTCTTTCATTCTCTGAATATCTTCATACATTTTTTTGTTTCTTTGATGTGTACTTAGAACAAGCCCAAAAGTAACAGCCAGTAAAACGATTCCCCCAAATGGCCCTAGATAAATAGAAATCAGTATTGCAAAAATAATGGCTGTAATAATTCCAATAATCGTCATTGGTTATTCCTTTCGGTTGTTGATTAATTTTTTTCAAAACTTCCTTTGGTTTAATTCAATAAATCCCAAAATATCCCTGCACAAACTCCCCGTTTCTGAAAAATTCTTATGGTCGAATCAAAATGGACAGCCCGTGTGAAGTGACTGCCCATTGATACCCTTATTTTAAACCATGATACGAATAAAACCCCTGACCAGATTTACGCCCCAAACGCCCCGCTTTCACATACTTCCGCAGTAATGGACACGGACGATATTTCGAATCCTTAAAGCCTTCATAAAGGATTTCCATGATGGATAGGCATGTATCCAACCCGATGAAATCAGCCAACTCTAGCGGTCCCATGGGATGCTTCATGCCGAGCTTCATCACGGTATCGACCGATTCAACAGATGCAACTCCTTCATAAACGGTAAAAACAGCTTCGTTAATCATCGGCATCAAGATACGATTCGACACAAATCCAGGGAAGTCTTTCACTTCCACAGGGGTCTTCCCCATCTTTTCACTCAATTTGTATACAGCTTCGAACACTCCCTGCGAGGTTTCCAAACCACGGATGACTTCAACTAAAGGCATAACCGGTACTGGGTTCATGAAATGCATGCCTATCACATGGGACGGACGCCCCGTCACCGCGGCAATTTCGGTAATGGGAAGCGATGACGTATTCGATGCCAAGATTGCCATCGGTGGGCAAATGATATCCAGCCTTTGGAATAGTGAAGTTTTCAACACCATATTCTCTGAAATAGCTTCTATCACAAAATCTACCTGTTCCGCTTGTTCTAGTTGCTCCGCAGGATGTATTCGACTTAGAATTTCAGCCTTCCTCGCTTCTGAAAGACCTCCTTTCTCAATACCTCTAGATAGTTGTTTGTTTATCGAAGCTAATCCTTTGTCAATAAAATCCATGGAAATATCATGCAACAGCACCTTCATGCCCGAAGCTGCAGCAACTTGAACGATTCCGCTCCCCATTTGTCCCGCACCTACAACCATGATAGTCTGTATTTTCATCTATCCACCCCCACCATAAACTTATGGATCTACATGCAAAAGAATGGCGTCTCCTTGAGCTGCTCCGCTGCATATCGCGGCAATGCCATAGCCACCGCCAATTCTCCGCAGTTCATGGATCAAAGTAAGTATGATTCGCGCCCCACTGGCGCCAATGGGATGACCAAGTGCAATCGCTCCGCCATTTACGTTGACTAGCTCCGAATTCCAGCCAAGTAATCTACCACTGATCAGCATGACAGCCGCAAAGGCCTCATTCACCTCAAACCTGTCGATTTGCTCCAAAGACAAACCTGTTTTGACGCAGCAGCTTCAGAATTGCCAGAGCCGGTGTGATCGCGATATATGGCGCTCTTTCCCCAACGGCTGCGTGACCTACAATTCTAGCCAGAGGCCTTATCCCCTGAGAAACAGCCTTTTCTTTGGACATAACCACCATGGCGGCAGCGCCGTCATTAACGCCGGGGGCGTTACCCGCCGTTATGGTGCCATCCTTCATTAAAGCAGGCAACCCGGCAAGCTTATCCAGGCTTGTATCTGTTCGAGGTCCTTCGTCTTGATCAATCTCTTTCTTCCCTTGTTTACTCTCGATAGCTACAGCGACAATTTCCTCCGCAAAATATCCCTTATTCATCGCTTCTACGGCACGAATATGACTGCGAAGAGCCCAGTCATCCTGATCTTTGCGGCTAATTCCAAACTCTGCGGCAACCGTGCTGCCATGATCGATCATATGCACGTTGTGAAATGAACACCATAAACCATCATGAATCATGAGATCCACGAGGCTTTGATCCCCCATTCTTGATCCCCACCGGGCGCTTGGCAGGGCAAACGGTGCGTTGCTCATGCTTTCCATCCCGCCGGCTACAATAATATCTGCATCTCCTGAACGTATGATTTGATCGGCCATTGTCACACTTCTCAGCCCGGAAGCACACACTTTGTTAATGGTCTCCGTCGTCACGCTCCAGTCCAGACCAGCCCATCGGGCAGCCTGACGAGAGGGAATTTGTCCCGAACCTCCCTGCAGCACCATCCCCATAAGCACTTCGTTAATTGTTGCCGGATCAATCGAAGATCGGAGGATCGCCTCTTTTATCACTATTCCTCCGAGAACGACAGCGGGAACATCTTTTAAGGCACCGCCAAACTTAGCGAACGGCGTTCGGGCACCGCCCGCAATTACACTTTCCCTCATGGATCCGCCCCCCCCATCGTTCTCAATAAATGATCGTTTCTTGATCATATTGTTCCAAATAATACTTAACCCGCTGCATGAACCGGCTGCAAATCAACCCGTCTACAATCCGGTGATCATAGGAAAGGCAAAGGTTGGCTATCGATCGGATCGCAATCATTTCCTGAATGACTACGGGCTTACGTACGATGGACTCAAAAGTCAGTATGGCCGCCTGCGGATTATGAATGATTGGACAGGAAAGCAAGGATCCTACCGAGCCGGTGTTACTAAATGTAAATGAACCCTCAACGAAATCGGAAGGCAGCAAGGAACCACTTCGCGCCCTCATGACCAACTCAACCATCTCAATCGCGATTCCTGCTATGGATTTACGATCCGCATGATAAATCACAGGTGTTACGAGGGTATCGTCGGCATTAGCAACAACTATGGATAGGTTGATATCTTTTTTGAAAAGAATGCTGCCCGATTGCCAGCTTGAATTCAGCATGGGGAACTCCTTCAAGGCATTCACGATCGGTTTCAATACGAACGGGCTAAGCGAAAGCGGGAGGCCCTCTCTACGCATAAAGGTGTCTTTCAACTCTTGCCGCAAGACGACGAGGTTACTGACATCCACTTCGATCATCATCCAAGCATGGGGATTCTCAGAGTTACTCTGCATACCCAGCCTCCTTCAGATTTCCGCTAATTGGCGCATGGCTTCTTTGACGATGTCGACATTCGGCAGGTAAAACTTCTCTAAGGTTGGCGCCATGCCAACAGGGGGAATATCGGGAGGGCAGCATCTCATAATAGGTGCATCCAACTCGTACAACAGATGTTCCGCTATTAGAGCTGATATTTCAGCACCAATGCCACCTGTTTTATTATCTTCGTGTACGATCAATATTTTACCGGTTTTGGCTGCCGCCTCATAAATGGCAGGTTTATCGAGTGGATGAAGCGTCCGCAAATCCAATACCTCAGTACTAATTCCTTCTTGCTCCAGCTCAAACGCAGCTTTTATCGCATAATGTACCGACAAACCGTAGGCAATCACAGTGATATCCGTACCCTCGCGCCTTATGGCTGCCTTGCCAATTGGGACGGTGTAATCTTCTTCAGGTACTTCATCTGATATCGAAAGATAGCATTTCTTATGTTCGAAAAAAAGGACAGGATCCTCGTCCCGCACTGCTGCTTTCAGCAAACCTTTGGCATCATATGCGGTAGACGGCGCAACAATCTTGAGTCCTGGCGTGCCAAAAAAGACGGATTCCGGACACTGTGAGTGATATAATCCGCCTCCGCCTGTCGCGCCGTAAGGTGCGCGAATAACGATCGGACAATGCCAGTCGTTGTTCGATCGATACCGAATTTTCGCTGCCTCACTTATGATTTGATTAGCCGCTGGGAAAATAAAATCAGCAAATTGAATCTCAGCTATCGGCCTCATACCGACCATAGCAGCTCCAATCGCGACACCCACAATGGCAGATTCAGAGAGAGGCGTGTCAAGAACTCTCAATTCACCGAACCGATCGCGCATGCCTTTCGTCGCATTCAAAACGCCGCCCTTCCCAATATCCTCTCCGAGCACAAAAACATGCTCATCGCGTTCCATCTCTTCTATCATCGCACGGCGAATGGCCTCCAAGTACGTTAAGATTGGCATCTAAGCATCACCCCCATCTTCCGCATAAACATGTCTTAATACATCCTCAGGGGCCGGATAAGGGGCTTTTTCTGCATATTTCGTTGCTTCATTCACTTCTTTTGTAACACTCTCATTCAGCACTTGTTCGATCTCTTCTGACATAACGCCGCATTCGATCAAATAACGACGAAACCGCTGCAAGCCGTCCTGCTCCTTATGGTATTCCACCTCTTCTTTCGTTCGGTACAGCATATCGTCATCCGCAGTGGAATGCGGCGGGATCCGATAAAGCATCGCTTCAATCAATGTCGGTCCATACCCGCGAATGGCACGCTCCCTCGCTTCTTTGACCGCGCGATACACCTCCAGAGTGTCATTGCCGTCAACACGCTGACCTGGGAAGCCATAGCCTGAGGCACGATCAACAACGCGCCCGGCTACTTGTCTGTGTGCAGGAATGGAAATGGCATACTGGTTATTTTCGCATAAGAAGATAACAGGCAGCTTAAATACACCGGCAAAATTGAACGCTTCGTGCACATCCCCTTGGTTACTCGCCCCTTCACCAAAGCTGACGAAAGCGACATGATCTTCCTTCCTCATCATAGCCGTCAGTGCGATGCCGACAGCGTGTAGGGTCTGCGTGGCAACCGGACTTGATCCTGAAACGATATGATGCTTTTTATAGCCAAAATGCCCAGGCATTTGCCTGCCTCCGTTAACGTCCTCAGCTTTGAATAAGGCTGCCAGCATGAGTTCTCGTACCGTCATGCCCACCGTTAAGACAAAGGCATAATCCCTGTAATAAGGCAGAAAATAGTCATGCTGCTTATTTAATGCGAACGCCGCTGCTACTTGGGTCGCCTCTTGACCAACACTAGAGATATGAAAGGCTGTTTTACCTGACCGTTGAAGAAGTGTTGCTCGCTCGTCAAACTTTCTCGCTTTGAGCATGAAGGTATACATCTTCAGCACCTGTTCATCGGTTAAACCGAGCTGTTGATGCTTAGTAACCTGCTGAGAAGACATTGGAATTCCTCCTCTCTCCTGCTGCTACATATTTCTGCGATATTGCCCGCCTACCTGATAAAGCGCGTGAGTAATTTGACCCAAGCTTGCAACCTTGACCGTTTCCATCAATTCGGCGAAAATGTTGCCACCTTCAAGCGCAATTTGCTGCAGCTTTGCCAAAGCCTTGGGTGATTCTGCTAGGTGCCTCGATAGAAACTCCCTGAGATTCGTAATTTGCTGCTCTTTTTCTTTCGACGTTGCGCGAGCTAACGGGATATTCATATCTTCATCTTTGGAAGGATTAGGATGAAGGAACGTATTTACCCCAATAATGGGTAGCTCGCCATGATGTTTTTTCATTTCATACAGCATCGATTCATTTTGGATTTTACCCCTTTGATACTGAGACTCCATAGCTCCGAGTACACCGCCCCTTTCGCTGATTCGTTCTAATTCCTGCAACACAGCCTCCTCAACCAAATCGGTCAATTCCTCGATGATAAACGAACCCTGCAGCATGTTTTCGTTTTTAACAAAACCAAGTTCTTTTGTAATGATTAATTGAATCGCCATCGCTCGACGTACGGATTCCTCCGTTGGTGTTGTAATAGCCTCGTCATAAGAATTCGTATGCAGCGAGTTACAGTTATCAAGAAGGGCCATCAGTGCTTGCAGCGTGGTTCGGATATCATTAAAATCAATCTCCTGCGCGTGCAGAGAACGCCCCGACGTTTGGATATGATATTTCAGCTTTTGGCTGCGTTCATTAGCGTTGTATTTGTTCTTCATAACGGCAGCCCATATTCGGCGGGCCACCCGTCCAATCACGGTATATTCGGGATCAAGTCCATTGCTGAAAAAGAAGGACAGATTGGGTGCAAAGTCATCAATCGACATGCCTCTAGCCAAATAATACTCAACATATGTAAATCCGTTTGCTAGTGTAAAAGCGAGCTGTGAGATCGGATTCGCCCCTGCCTCCGCAATATGATAGCCCGAAATAGAAACCGAGTAATAATTACGGACTTCATGATCGATAAAATATTGCTGAATATCGCCCATCATCCGCAGTGCGAACTCTGTGGAAAAAATGCATGTATTCTGCCCCTGATCCTCCTTCAAAATGTCAGCCTGTACTGTCCCCCTCACCGATTTCAGCGTCTGCCCGCGGATCTGCTTCGCCTCCACGTCCGTTGGCCGTCTACCCTGCTCTCGGAAGAAGCGTTCGATCTGGAAGTCGATCGCCGTGTTCATGTACATCGCGAGAAGTATTGGAGCAGGACCGTTAATCGTCATTGAAACCGAAGTCAACGGATCGCATAGATCGAACCCGGCATACAGCTTTTTCATGTCGTCTAGAGAACAGACACTGACCCCGCTCTCACCGATCTTGCCGTAAATGTCCTGCCGTTCATCAGGATCCTCGCCATACAAGGTAACGGAGTCAAAAGCAGTGCTAAGACGTTTGGCTGGATCGTTCTGAGATAAATAATGAAATCGTAGATTGGTGCGTTCCGGTGTTCCTTCGCCCGCAAACTGGCGTTTAGGATCCTCCGCTGTTCGTTTGAAAGGAAAAACACCTGCTGTAAAGGGAAATTCCCCCGGAACATTCTCACGGTACATCCAGCGAATGAGATCTCCTTCATCACGGTATTTAGGCAAGCTCACCTTCGGGATATCCAGGCCTGACAAGCTTGACGTTGTTAGCTCTGTCACGAATTCTTTATCCCTTACTCGGGTAGTTAATGTTTTGCCTGTGTATTTTCTTTGCAGCTCCGGCCACTGGGCGAGTAGATGGCGAGTTTCTTTTTGCATGCGGTTCTCGACATTCATCTTAAGTGATTGCAGCACAGAAATACTTTCGTCTACTCCAAGCTCTTGCTTTAGTGCTATTATCGCCCCTTCAATTTGATAACAGGTAGTGGCCAGCTCTGCTTCCCTATCTGCAAACGCGTGATACGCCCGTACAGTATTTGCGATTTCTCCTAAATACCGTGTGCGGTCAGTTGGAATGACGATATGCGTCTTAGCAACAGCATGACCAGTTGAAAAGCCCTGAACAGGCCATTGCAAAGCACATTTTTGATTCAAGGTATCGATGAGTGCATGGAATAATGTATCCACGCCAGCATCGTTAAATTGACTAGCCATCGTTCCATAGACAGGCATGGTTTCAAAATCTAAATCAAATAAACCGTGATTTCTCTGAACTTGCTTCTTCACATCCCGAAGTGCATCCGCAGAACCTCTTCGGTCGAATTTATTAATCGCGATTAGGTCTGCGTAATCAAGCATATCAATCTTCTCTAATTGCGAAGGCGCACCGAATTCGCTTGTCATCACATAGAGCGATACATCGGCTACATCGGTGATCTGATGATCACCTTGACCAATTCCGCTGGTTTCCACCAAAACGAGATCAAAGCCGGCCGCCTTCAAGATGGCAATGGCAGGAGCGATTGCAAGGGACAGCTCATTACCCGAGCCCCGTGTTGCCATACTCCGCATATACACGCGGTCATTGTGAACAGCGTTCATGCGGATGCGATCTCCGAGCAAAGCGCCACCACTTCGCTGCTTAGTTGGATCGACCGATAGGATGGCGATCGTTTTGTCCGGGAACTGACGCAGAAAACGCTGGACTATTTCATCGGTCAGGGAGCTTTTACCCGCTCCGCCTGTGCCTGTGATGCCAACAACCGGGCATATGGCCCCACTCAACTGCATGTTACTTAATGTCTCTATCTCCGATACTGATTCCTTGCTTTCACAAGCTAGTTCGGCAGCAGTAATGAAGCGGGCTATCGACCTATGATCTTTGATTTGCTCTACTCCGCCTACATCGTAACCTTGAGCATAGCCAGAAACCGTACTAAAATCACACTCCTTCATCATGAAGTTAATCATCCCTTGCAAGCCAAGCTCCCTTCCATCATCAGGCGAAAATAGGCGAGTAACGCCAAAGTCATGAAGCATTTTGATTTCCGAAGGAAGGATCACACCCCCGCCGCCGCCGAAGACTTTGATCTCGGGTGCCCCTTTTTCCCGCAATAAATCAATCATATAAGTAAAGTACTCGACGTGACCGCCTTGATAGGAGGATACGGCAATTCCCTGAACGTCCTCCTGAATAGCTGCTTGCACAATCTCCTTAACGGATCGGTTATGCCCTAGATGGATGACCTCCGCTCCACTGGCTTGAAGAATTCGCCGCATGATCGTAATGGACACATCGTGGCCGTCAAATAAAGCTGAAGCCGTTACGAATCTCACCTTATGCTTCGCACGATAGTTGGTTTCCGAACCCACAGTTGACACGGCTGCACCTCCCTTCCTCAATCTGCCAGAAGGCTTCGAGAAATAATCACTCGCTGGATTTCGTTCGTCCCTCCATTTATTTGCGTGATCTTGGCATCGCGCATATAACGCTCAACGGGAAAGGCTTTCGTATAGCCATATCCCCCGAAGATTTGAACAGCTTCTACAGTCACCTCCATGGCCGTGTCTCCAGCAAAAAGCTTGGCATAAGCAGATTCTTTGCCGTACGATAACCCCTGACTTTCTCGCCAAGCGGCTTGATACGTCAACAGTCTTGCCGCTTCGATTTTGGTTGCCATATTCGCAAGCTTAAAACCAATCGCCTGCTGCTGAGCAATAGGCTTTCCAAACTGCTTGCGTTCTTTGGCATAGGCTAACGATACATCCAGTGCTCCTTGCGCGATCCCTACCGCTTGAGCCGCGACTCCAATCCTAGCGCCATCCAGCGTTCGCATAGCGATTTTAAACCCTTCTCCTTCATTACCAAGTAGGTTTTCCGTGGGTATGCGGCAATTGTCAAAGCGGATCTCCGTCGTCGGCGATGAACGAATGCCCAATTTTCTTTCCTTTTTGCCAACCGTAAATCCGGGGGTATCTTTCTCTACGATAAATGAGCTGCAGCCTTTGTGCTCTTGAGAGGGGTCTGTCAAAGCGAACACGATATAAATTTCCGCAGCACCTGCATTCGTAATGAATTTTTTGGAGCCGTTTAATACATAGTGATTACCATCTCGCATGGCTGTCGTTCCTATAGGTCCAACATCGGAGCTTGAGCCGATCTCTGTCAGACCAAATGCCCCAAGCTTCTTCCCTTCAGCCATCGGACGTAAAAACTTTATCTTCTGCTCTTCCGTTCCAAAGGTATAAATAGGCCAGCTTCCAAGCGAAATATGTGCCGATAGCGTAATACCTGTAGAAGCGCATACACGAGATAATTCCTCCACAACAAGACAAAAGGTCAGATAATCGGAGCCAAGCCCGCCATAGTTCTCAGCCCAAGGAATCCCCGTCAGACCAAGCTCTCCCATTTTGTCAAATAAGGTCCGATCAAACCGTTCTTCCTCATCCCGCAGAGCAGCACTCGGTTCCACCTCGTTTTCGGCGAAATCACGGACCATCGTGCGTACCATTTCCAGTTCCTCTGACCAGCTAAAGTCCATGCCAGCACGACCTCCTCTAGATGACTTATGTGTACGCAAAGACCCCACCGATAACAGGAGATCAGTGAGGATGGATCATAGGCCGCTAATCATTTTCATTCAAAATCGTTTTGGCAATTTTCCCATCTAAGGCTTCATAATCGTAATATCGAATGGTGTCATACAGCTCACTCCGGGTTTGCATTTGGCTGAGAGAACCCTTTTGAGTTCCAGTTTGACTGATTTCCTCAAAAACTCTTTCATAGGCCTTGGCAGCTACACGAAGAGAAGTGACTGGATAAATAACCATATGAAATCCCCAGCTTTCAAATTGCTCCGCCGTATAGTAAGGAGTTCGCCCAAACTCCGTCATATTGGCTAAAAGTGGACCCTTCACTTCCTTGCTGAAGCGTTGAAAGTCCTCTTGACTCTCCAGCGCTTCTGGAAAAATCGCATCAGCCCCCGCAGCAAGATATTGCTGCGCTCTATGAATCGCTTCATCCATTCCCTCGACGCTCTTGGCGTCCGTACGCGCAACGATAAATAACGTCGGACTCACAGCTTTGATCGTTCGAATTTTTTGAATCATTTCCTCAGCGGAAATGAGCTTCTTTCCATTCAAATGTCCGCATTTTTTCGGCATTTCCTGATCTTCAATTTGAACAGCGGCAACTTTCGCCTCCACCATTTCCTTTGCAGTTCGTGCTACGTTTAAAATACCGCCGAATCCGGTGTCTATATCGACAAGCAGAGGAAGACCCGATGCACGAACCAGCTCTCGGGCACGTTCCGCCACCTCATTAGAGTAAATGAGGCCTAAATCAGGCAGCCCCCTGCTTGCAGTATAAGCAGCTCCAGATAAATAAATGGCTTTAAATTGAGCCTGCTTAGCTATTCTTGCAGCCATTCCGTCGTGGGTACCAGGGATTTTGACAATTGGACCTGCACCAACAAGCTGACGAAACTCAGCGGCCAATCGGTGTTGATCTGGTTCTTCTTCAATCAGCCATGACATAAAGACCTCCTGCATCTTGCTGACTTTATTGACCAATGGTCATATAATGAAAAGCGCCATAAACTCATGAACAGGCGTTTGAATCAACCGCTCATAATCAAGGGAGAGCTTTCGTATTTCTGTCGTCTTCTTACGAGGAAACCGAGTTAGTAAATTGGCTTCATATTTCTCAATAACCTTCGGCAAACCTTCCTCACGCCTTCTGCGATGCCCGATTGGATACTCGCAAACCACTTTCTCCGTTTTCGTGCCGTCTTTGAAGTGAATTTGGACTGCGTTGGCGATCGAACGTTTGTCAGGATCCAAGTAATCCTTGCTGTACTGCTCATCCTCGACAACGACCATTTTCTCCCTTAACGCATCAATCCGAGGATCAATAGCGACCATTTCTTCGTAGTGCTCAGCGGTCAATGTACCAAACAGCAGCCCAATTGCAACCATGTATTGCAGACAATGATCCCGATCAGCAGGATTGTGCAAAGGTCCCTTCTTATCAATAATCCGAATCGCAGATTGATGGGTAGTCACTGTGATCTGAGCAATCTCATCTAGTCGCTCGTGTACCTTAGGGTACAGATGCAAAGCGCATTCGACGGCCGTTTGACCATGAAATTCAGCTGGAAATGATATTTTAAATAAAATATTTTCCATCACATAGGAGCCTAGTGAACGACCTAATGTAAGTTCTTTTCCTTGAAACAAAACATCTTGGAAGCCCCAGTTTTTCGCAGTAAGAGCGGACGAATAGCCCATTTCGCCACCTACAGCCATCAAAGCTAACCGAACCCCACGACTTGTGGCATCACCGGCTGCCCATGATTTACGGGAACCTGTATTGGGAGCATGTCGATACGTTCTTAAGCTAGCCCCGTCAATCCATGCGTTAGATAGCGCGCTGCACAGCTCATCTCTGTTTGCCCCCAACATTGCCGCAGCAGCGGCTGTCGAAGCTATTTTCACAAAATGAACATGATCCAGCCCTACACGGTTTAAGCTGTTCTCTAGAGCTAGCACTCCTTGAATCTCATGCGCTTTAATCGTCATGGTGAGGACATCCTTCATATAGAGCGGCTTTTTCCCCTCAGCAACTCTATTGCGGCTAAGATAATCGGCGACGGCAAGAATACTGCCTAGATTATCCGAAGGATGCCCCCATTCAGCAGCCAGCCATGTATCGTTATAATCCAGCCAACGAATCATACAGCCGATATTAAAAGCCGCATGGACAGGGTCAAGCTCGTATCTCGTCCCCGGCACGCGGGCACCTCCCGGTAAGTTTGCACCTGGTACGATCGGACCCAAATGCTTCGTACAATCCGGGAATCGCAAGGCGAGTAATCCGGTGCCAAGTGAATCCAATAGGACATGCTGTGCGATGCGATACGCTTCCTCACTTTCAATTCCTTTTGCCAATATATAATCAGCCATCTCCTCGATTAAGGGGTCAAAGGTCATCTCCTTATTTTCCAGATATCCAGAACTACTCATTCGTATTCGTCCTTTCTGCTTAAGTGACTCGGCTGCTGAGGAGGGTGTAGATCGCGAAGTCCCTTATAATGAACTCGTGGTCGAAAGAGTCGATTATTATCATGTTGTTCGATCACATGCGCGCTAATGCCGATCGTACGGGCAGCAAGAAATACCGGCGTAAACAATTCAATTGGAATCCCAAGCAAATAGTAAACAGGAGCTGCATAATAATCCAAATTCGGATGCAAATTCTTTTCTCGCTTCATGACTTCTTCCCCAAGGACACACATGTTGTAGAGCTCTGGTTGATTTTTGTCTATTGCGAGTTCAGCTAGTGCCTCTTTCATAAGCAATGCACGGGGATCCGCTTTTTTCATATAAACCCGATGTCCAAAGCCCATAATTCGTTCTTTCTTTGCTAACTTATTTAGCATGAGTGCTTCAAGATTTGCTTCCGATCCCGCTTCCAAAAGCATAGCCATGACCGCTTCATTCGCGCCGCCGTGCAGAGTCCCTTTGAGTGAAGCAACTGCGCCAGTTAAGGCACCATAAAGATCGGATTGTGTGGATGCAATTACACGCGCAGCAAACGTAGAATTCGGCATTTCATGCTCACTATAGACGATCAGTGATTGATCAAAGATAGCTTCTTCCATCTTGGTTGGGACGCGTCCTGTGATCATATATAAGAAATTAGCTGTGTATGATAGCTCTTTGCGCGGATCTATGAATGGCTGCTTCGTTTGCGCGCGATACCCGTTAGCTACAATTTCCGGCACTTTTGCAAGCAATCGAATGGCTTTACGAGTATTGGCTTCTCTGGAACGATCCTCAAGATCGACGTCGTAACTAGCTATAGCTGAGATACCTGTTCGCAGAACATCCATGAAGTCGGCTTGCTCGGGGAGTAGTTGTAAAATCGCGTTCACATTTGGAGGTAATCCATATTCCGATCTCAACTTCTCTTCGATCGAATGCCGTTCTTCTGGATTAGGCAAAGCTCCGTCTAGAAGCAGCCCCACAATGTCCAGATAGGTTACATGTTGGGCAAGCTCAATAAGGTCATACCCGCGAACAACAATTTCCTCCTTCTCCACATCCAGATACGAGATGTTCGTCTCGCTAGCAATGACATTTTCAAGTCCAGGCAAATAGTCGTCACTCATCTCATCGCTCTCCCTTCTTCCGTTCGTTGCACTTCCTTCAGTCGGCAAGAAGCATTCGGGATATCACAATACGCTGAATCTCATTCGTACCTTCGTATATTTGGGTCACCTTCGCATCGCGTAGAAACCGCTCTACAGGGAAATCCTTGGTATAGCCGTCGTCTCCAAAAATTTGCACAGCCTCAATGCAGACTTGAACCGCGGTATCACTTGCGAAAAGCTTGGCAATTGCAGCTTGCTTTCCATATGTTAACCCCTTGCTTTCCCGCCAGGCGGCTTGATAGGTAAGCAATCTAGCTGCTTCAATGTGAGTTGCCATATCCGCGATTTTAAAAGCAATCGTTTGCTGCCCACCCATCGGCTTTCCCAGTTGACTTCGTTCTTTGGCATAGGCAATTGATGCATCTAGAGCGCCTTGCGCTATTCCAAGTGCTTGAGCGGCAATTCCGATACGTCCGCCATCTAGGCTCTTCATGGCAATTCGGAAGCCTTCACCTTCCGGTCCTAACAAATTCGCCACAGGAACACAGCAATTCTCAAACCTCAGTTCCATTGTCGGCGATGAACGGATGCCTAGCTTCTTTTCTTTGCTGCCAAAAATGAATCCAGCAGCTCCCTTTTCTACGATAAAGGCGCAGCACCCTTTTTGCCTTTGCTGCAAGTCCGTCATAGCAAAAACAATGTATACCTCCGCCTCCCCTCCATTTGTAACAAATAGTTTGGATCCGTTAAGGACATAACTGTCCCCGTCCTTTATCGCTGTTGTCCTCATCGCTCCAGCATCAGAGCCCGAACCGCTTTCCGTTAAGCTATAGGCTCCTAGCTTCTTACCTTCTGCTAAAGGCCGCAAAAACTTTTGTTTCTGCTCTTCCGTGCCATACTTGTAAATCGCCCAGCTGACTAGAGAGGTATGAACGGAAAGCATAACTCCTGTGGAACCACATACTCTAGAAAGCTCTTCAATGACCATGGCATAGGTCAGAAAATCGGATGCAAGCCCTCCGTACGCTGCAGGCCACGGAATCCCCGTCAAACCAAGCTTCCCCATCTTATCGAACAAATTTCGATCAAATCTCTCTTCTTCATCCCGCTGTGCAGCCGTCGGCTCTACCTCGTTAATCGCAAAGTCACGCACCATGGAACGAATCAAGTTCTGTTCATCCGTATAGGACACATGCATTCGACTGCCTCCTTCGACATGATGGACTTTCCTTCATGTTCTGCCGAGGATATATTCGGTCGATGGATTAAAACTGGGACAAGCTGTAAACGCTTTCAGATCTATGTTTTATATATACACCCTTTTACAAATGCTTATACCTTCGGGGCTGCATGATTTTAATCGATCCTTTGCCATGATAATAATAAGAGCATCCCAAATTGCAGAATAAAGCTATCCGCTACTCCGCTGAAAAATGGAAAGAGCCAGACCTTTGTACGGGTTTGGCTCTTCCAAGTTCATTGTTATTCCATATTTATACCAGTTCATTGACCAGCTGTTGATTTTTTTTGCCAAAAGATATGAAATAAAGTAAAGTGCTTGCTACGACAACTAAGCATAATATCAGAATGAGATTGCCGTACAAGTAGGCTTGTGAGTCTGAAATTAGCGGATGCAGCGGAAAAGCAAGCATCTCTTTCTCCATCACTTTGGCAACGAGTGCCGTCACGACTGCTCCGGAAATCGTTGATGTCATATTGAAAAAGCCCATCCCGACGCCAATTTGCTGAACCGGCAAAATTTGCGTAATCGTTTCCGTTAATGCCGTCTGCATGAAAGAAAATCCGATGTACATCATGATGAGGGCTGCGCCAATGTACCATACCCAAAGTCCGATCGTTGAAGATTGCAGTAGTAGACTAGCAGCGATTAATATCAATCCTAGATATACAACATAATGGCTTCCTCGCTTAACCGTCATATTGCCAGCAACTTTACCAAATACGACCGCGCTTATGGCTCCAGGAAACATAATAAGTCCAATATGTTCTGTGTCTAGGCCGTATATGTTACTTAACATCAGCGGTATGACAAACATGACCGACATCACGGTGCCAAAAATTAGAAAGCCGATGATGAGACCATTTCTGTAAAGAGAATTTGTGAAAAGTGCAGGTTCGACGAACGGCTCCTTCGCTCTGCGAATATGAACAATAAATAGTATAAGTGCTATCAATACAACACCCAAGTAAATCCAATTTCCTTCCGTCGTAAACAAAATCAGCGTTGATATGACTACACCCAATAGTACCGCCCCTACAACATCCAGTTTACCTGCTTTGCGCGGCTCTACGGGCAGAAACTTTTGAAAAAAAGGAATAGCGATTACGACTGGTACCGAAACAAGAAATAAAAAGGCCCAGTGAAACGATCCTGCAATATAACCGCCAAGTACCGGACCGATCCCTATCGCGAATGAAACAGTTGAAGTAATGATACCAAACATTCTCCCCCGTTCTTTCACTGTGAAAAACCGGGCTACCATGACGAAAATCAAGGCTGGGATCGCTGACCCACCTGCCCCTTGTATGGCCCGAGATAAAATGACAGCGGGATACCACGATTGGCATACAAAACCCAATATTGACCCAAAAGCGTAAAGGGAGATCCCTATTGTAATCAATTTTTTGATGCTGTACATATCGGAAAGCTTCCCGAATATGACCATTCCCATTCCGAAGACGATAAAAAAGATCGTGACTACCCAACTTACACCGGAAGCATCCAGACCGAACTGCTTGGCAATGCTTGGGGTGGATACATTAAATACGGATTCATTCAAAACGGCAAAAAAGATGACATAATAAATCCAAAGGACACTTCTCTTTATTTCTGAATTGTCCTCTACAGATTTGGTTTGACTCTCCACAATATGCATTTTGACAGTCTTCCTTCCTCTTTACGAATTTTAAGTTCTTTTCATTGATCTTACTATTCATTTACTCCTCGATTCCCCCCCATTTCTTACCAACTTAGTTTCACCTAAGTGTACCAAACGCACGTTCTCATGTACAGTAGTTTACACAACAAAAATTGTTGTACAACATATATCTTGAAAGCTTAGCCTAACAAAAAAAACTGCCAACTCTCTGTCGTTAGAGAATAAGCAGTCTTTAAAATGCTCCGAATTAATTTACATCCACACGCACTGTAGCAGGAGTAGCCTCGCTATAAATGGTAATTTTATGAGTGCTGTCGTCCATTGGCTTGGCAGTCAGTCTAACTTCAAAGCGGGCGTTCCCATTTTCATCAAATAAATCACTTGTCCCTAGCGTAGTGCCCGCCTTCACAATCTCAAGGTTTGGATTTTGAGGCGATACAACAGGAGACAAGCTCTTTGAAGTGACCTCACTTTGATCAAACTGTTTTTTGATGATCGGGTTCCCATACTGGTCAAACAAATTCAACGAAATGGAAGCCTTATCACCCACATCAATCAATCTTGTTTTCGTATTCGAATAGGTTATTTTGTTCGGTTCAATGAAGCTGAGAACAGGTGCGTTGCCTACTTTGAAGCTTCGAGCTGCACTAAGTTTGCTATTATTCACATAAACGTTTACTGGTAAATAATCATTCATTTGGGAAGTATTCGCTTCTTTAACGTTAGCAATAATAACGAGGTTGCCCCACTCATCCTTTTTAAAATCGGCTGGAGCTGAACCAGCTACGATGGCCGTGAAACCCGACGTTCCAAGGGATGCTGTCTCACCATATTGATTCATCGCCTTCACTCTAATCGTTGCAGCCGAGCTGTTCGCAATGGTTTCTTCAGGATTGACGAAGTTGATTTCAGTCACCTGCTCCGCCTGTGCTCTGAAATAAACTTCATTTCTCGATACCGTCGATGCGTCTAACCCAGAAATAGCAGCTGTATATTCTCCTTCACTAATCGGTGATGATGTGAGTAAAGTAGCCCATTTGACATCATCAGACCAAGTCACTGTTAACGGAACATTCAATGTTCCTTTGCTTAATGTTAGTTTTGCTTTTGTCTTATCAACCGTTTGATTAAACCAAACTTTCACTTTGCTTGCTCCAACAGCTTGTGCACTAACTAATGCTACTTTACCAGGTATGTATTGTTGTTTTGCTTCATAAGCGCCAGTTACCAAGAGTTCGCGGGTAGCAGGCATTTGACCTTCGATTGCACCTATTGTTTCTGGGAGAAGCTTCAAGTTCAATGCAAGTGCTACGTACCCTTTTGCCCAATTAGAGACGGAACCATCCGTTAAGGTCTTATTGACTGCTTCTGCATCCTTACCTAAGATTCGAACCAAGAAAGTTGCTAACTCCTCTTTCGTCACTTGTCCAGCTGGGTTGAAAGCACCCTCGCTAATCCCATTCGTAATGCCAGCTGTCTTCAAAGCTTCAATATAAGGTAATGCATAGCCATTGGCTTGATCGTATGTACTTACATCTGTAAAAGAAGAAACTCTTAAACTAGCATTAATCGGAAGATTCAAGATCATCGCCGCAACTTTAGCGAATTGTGCACGGTTCATTTGACTCTTTAATCCGAAAGTCGTTTCAGTCATCCCATCAAAAATACCCGCACTAATCATCGCATCGAATTTGGCTTTGGTAGCAGCATCTAGTTGGCTCAAGTCCGTGAAGTCAGAGGACGTTTTTCCGAATGCGACAGATGAGAACATGGATAAAGCCATTGTAGATGGTTTTTTTTCATAACGTTTCTTCCTCCTAAGTGTGGATTATGTGTTGATAGGAAATTATACCCAGTTACTTTGAAATCGAAACGAAATGTTTTGAAATATTTTACAATTACCGTCTAGCTTGATACTTGGATAGATTCCAGGAAGGCCATGAATGATCTCCTGAATCTTCTTTAATGCGATCTATCGTTGCTTGTATCGACACCAACTCAGGGTGCTTGGCTTGCAGTTCCTTAAGTGGCGGGACCACGTCGGTTGAGAGTCTCCCCAGATATTCAAGGTCGATGATTCCCGTTCTTTCGTACCGCTCCATGTTATTGATTACGATTCGTTGTTCAATATTCATATAATTCATCACCAGATAGGCCAGGATTGCCGTTGTGATAACAGCTTTTGACAAGGACATCCGCTCCATCCAGATTCGGAAAAAAGCAATAATAAACAGAACACCTAAGAAAATCATGAAACCATGAACGAGTAATCTCGTTTGCGTGAAGCCATAAGCCTCTTCATACAACGAAAGCCTTCCATAAGCGGAAATGAGCATCACGATCGTGCATCCGACGAGCATCGTCAGCAGCCCTTTTCGAATGTTTTCCCCCATTTGACCGCTACGGCGGATCCAATGTAAACCTGGAAACAGCAGCGAGATATTGATGATAGCAACGGCAACAAGCTCGGCAAACCCTCTTCGGGCGTACTCCGCATAGAACACACCATTAGGTAAAAATCCATTCGCAGCTCCGAATAAATAGGAGAACTGAATGATAGCGAACAGTACATAGACAACATTGACACACACCAGCAAAGTACCGGCTGTTATTGGATCAATCCCAATCTTTTTGCTTACAGCGGCAGATTCTTCCCTTAACTCTTGTGGCGTTTGACTGACTTCGAGGACTTTTGGAAAAAGAATTCCCCATAAATAGCAGAACGTGTATAGGGTTATTCCAATCGCAACACCGATACGTACAATCCCCTCAGCCACCGATATTCCGTTGAACCAAAGTGGGATTTCGGTCACCCATGATTGAAAAACACGATCCGCAGAAGCTAACAACCCAACAACGATGAACAATATAGGGGCTGCCAACAAGAGGCCTGCACCAACTTTTCCCATCTTTCCCCAAGCAGAATCCTTTTCGCTCTTTCTACTCGGCAGCCAAGCTTTGATCATCCCAAAAGGTACAGACAAGTAAGCTATCGGTCTGCCAAAGCAATGTCTCAGCAGATCCTGCAGGAATGTTGCATGATACCATGCATGCTTACTATTGCGTGATAAGACAATCGTCTGCATCGCAATGGATAGGGGTAAGGCAAACATATTAAGCGTATGGAACAGATTGTTAGCAAACAATGAATACGTCATAGCAATTAATACAACCGGAACCAGAAGGAACCAACCCGCTTTATTTTGGCCTTCCCACGGTTCAAAGCCGCCTAATCTTCCTTTTATGGCGTAAAAGTAAAGGCTGTAAAAGCCAGCCACACTAATCAGAACAGAGATGCCGGCGGCATGGTCCAAAAACATGTATTGAACCATGAGACCAAATAAACATGCGCACACAAGCATTAAACCGTATTTTCTTTGCCATGGAGCAGGATCTCTCATTGGACTTTTTCTCCTTTGTTTTACAAATGGTAAGGCAGCAAAAGCATTTGTTATTTCCTGCCCTTTATTGTAACCTGTAAAACAAGAACAAAAAGTGTAAGTTTAAATTTCATAATTTCATATTTTATTCCGGAGGCTAAAAGGTGAAAATACGCAAGCATTATTTGACACTTCGACGATCATTTCCCCATATCCATGAAGAACATCCACTTGAAATAACGCTAGAAGAGCTAGCGTTACATTTGGACTGTACGCACCGCAATATGGTGCTGCTTCTCAAGCGAATGCAGCAGGAGCAATGGCTCACATGGCTGCCCAAGAAAGGCCGCGGCAATCGCTCGACCCTTATTTTCCATGCGCGCAAAGAAGATATGCTTTTGGAGGAAGCTAAGGAGTTGGTCGCGAAACAGGATTTGCACTCTGCACTTGAATTACTGCAAGCAGCCGAGCATGCTTCTTCCCTGCGAGAACAATTCCAAGTTTGGTTGTCAGGGCAATTCGGCTTTCGGTCTGAAGTGCAAGGTCAGCGGAGAACGGATATTTTACGCTTCCCACTTACGCAAACGATTCACGCCTTAGACCCTGCAGCCATCCATTATGCGGGGGAATCTCATCTCGTGAATCAGCTCTTCGATGGTCTCGTTCGGATGGATGCCAAAGGAGATCAGATCCTACCGCATCTTGCACACGCGTGGGATGTTGATGATTCGCGTACCTTATGGACCTTCTATCTTCGGAAAGGTGTGCAGTTTCATCATGGCCACGAGATGCTGGCGAGCGATGTGAAATATTCACTTGAACGGCTTGGGCGCTTAGCACCGCGTGGTCTTTACAGCTGGGCTTATGCGGACATCATTGACATTACAACACCAAATGAAACAACAGTCTGCATTCAACTGTCTGAACGCAATGAATTATTTCTCGGATTCTTAACTACTAATCGCGCTTCTATTGTACCAGCAGATGTCTGCGAAGCAGCCGGAGGACTGATGGATAAGTCGCCTATTGGCACAGGACCTTTCCGATTAACTGGGCATGAACAAGGGATATGGATCTTGGAGGCATTCCCTGCGTATTTTCAAGGACGTGGATTCTTGGATCGGGTCGAAGTGTGGACGTTGCCGGAAAATGAACAGACAGAATTATCAGCTCAAAGACAGCCTTTCCAAGTCATGCACAATGTGCGAATTTCAGACATGGAGGCGCAGCGTTGGCAGCAAGTACGACAATCTGGCATGACGACGAAATTCATGACTGTGAATGAGTTGAAAGACGGACCATTAAAGAATCCATTCATTCGCGAGGCACTTCACTTAGCTTTGGATCGACCCTATTTGCTGGAACAGCTCTCAGGCGACGTGATTGAAGCGGCTAATAGCTTCTTCTTGCAATCACAACAAGATACGGATCGTTCCAATCAGTCCGTTGACGCGGGACAGTCAATGGATATCGAACAGCTGCTAGCAGCCGCCGGCTGCCAGTGTGACGTACTGAAGCTGGCGACCATCCCACAATATGAGCAAGATGCGCTCCTCTTGCAGAAAATGTACGCAATGTCCGGAATCACTTTGGAAATCCTGCTCATTCCCGCAGAGGAATTCAAGGGCGAGCTGCGCATGACGGCAGATCTTCTGCTGTTTGCCGTTATGCTAGACGAGCATCGTGAGCTGCGGCTCTACGATATGTACAAGAGCATGCGGCAGCATGCTGCGCCTGATGTGCAGACTATGCTCGATGACAGCTTAGGACAGCTGCGCTCCGAGTCCGACCCGAAACGCAGAATGGCGCTGCTTGAGCAGTTGGAATCCCAGCTCAAACAGCGCCACAGCCTGTTATTTCTATATCGAAAACATCTCAAAACCGCTTACCATCCGTCAATTCGCGGCATTTCCCTCGACTCGCTTGGATGGGTCCGATTTCGCGACATCTGGTTCACCTAGAACCATCCACCCAAGTAAACTATTCGCTCTTCAGTGTAACACCAGCGGGTAATATGCGAACAATGTGCTCGCGAAGCACCACGTTATCGTGCAGTTCATCATTGAAGATGGCAATAATGCCACTATCTTCGCGGGTTCTAATCAAGCGCCCGATCCCTTGTCTAAGCCTTAACAGCATATAAGGAATATCCACCTCTTCATACGGCGAGGTCGAAGCTTGACGCTTCGCATTGAAAACGGGATCTTGTGGAGGAAAAGGCAGCGACCAGACAATGACATTGGACAACGAAGGACCCGGTATATCGAGTCCTTCCCATAGGGTGACGGCAGACAAGACGCTGTGTTCATCCCCCTGGAAAGAGCCAATTAAATGGCTGATTTCTTGATCCCCTTCAAATAAGAATGTCAGGTCCGAACAATCCGAACGGCCTTTGATTTCTCGCTTAAACCGCTGCAGTTCTTCGTGGGTTGGGAACAGAATAAGCGCTCTTCCTTCTGTTCTTTTTAATAACTGAACCGCGGATTCCATCTTTTCTTGAAACGTACCGCCAGACGCCCATTTGGGTGCGATGACTTCCATCCGCTCTGCATAATCAAAAGGAGAATTCACAGAAAATGAAAGATACTTTTCAAGGCCCAAACTGTTAGCCACATAATCGAATGAACCCTCAACAGACAGCGTAGCCGATGAGAATACGATTGGCATTTTGGAAGAAAACACATGCTCTTTCAGCACTTCTTTTACAGTTCTTGGCATAATCACTAGGCTAAGACCTGTAATGCTTTCAGTGGCCCAACAAATGAAGGTTTGATCATTGCGGAACAAAGCCAGCGCTTTCTGCATCATTTCCAAATGTTCTTCCACGATCTTAAGCTGGTAGTCATTTAATGTGAACATTTCACCTTCAAAGACAAGCTCCTCTTCAATCTCCGATAAAATATCACTTAGACGATGGATCTCTCGCAGCAATCGGTCATTGATGACAATCTGTTTACGATCCGATCCAACAATCGGTTGACAGCAGCTTTCAAGCACTTCGAACATAAGCTCGCTTTGCTCAATGGCTCGATCGATACAGACGGCTAACGTCTCGCGTACTTCCCCTTTTAACAAACGAATCACTAATTCCTCGAACACCATATGCTTCAGCTTGTACGTTAATGCTTTCTGAGCGGCCGATTCCATCAGATGTCCTTCATCGAATACAACGGTACAATGATCCGGCAGCAAAGGAAGCTGGCCTTCACGCTTTCTTCCGTCGTACGTCCACACATGTTCCATGTAGAAATCATGCGAGCAGATAATCAGATCCGCCGAACGTCGATACGCTTCACGCGATAACGTTTGGCCGCAGCGATGGCGCTTATCACAAACGAAACAATCCTGATAGGCATCCCAACTCACCTTGTGCCACTGTTCATCATTCAGATGTGGGTAGTTTTTACGGTCCCCATAAGCATGAAAGGTTTGCAGCGCTTCACGTGTGTGAACGAAGTCAGGAAGACCTTCATGCAGCTCTCTGTATAAGCCGATATCCTCGTGACCGAATCGCGCCTCATCAAGCTTGACGAGACATACGTATTGGTCAGGCGATTTGGCAAGTCGTGCATCAATAACAAGATCCAAGTGACGCGATATTTTATCAATATCTCCACCTGGCTTGACCAATTGTTCAATCAAAGATTCATCCGCACAAGCGATGATAGCCGGTTTCTTCATGAAACGCGAGTAACATATCGCATACAATAAATAGACAAGCGTTTTTCCCGTACCAACCCCTGCTTCCGCAAAAATGGTCGATTTCTCAGCAAAAGCTCGTTCTAACTGGAACGCCATGTAAATCTGTTCGTCACGCACCTCGAAGCCCGCTTCAGGTAATACTTCATAAAATATATCCGCAATCCAGTCAGAAACCTGCTGCATGAATGGCTGTGCGTGATCATATGCAAATGGATAACGTCCCACGTAATGTGCCCCCAACAAATAGAATTGAATCAAACTTATATTATCCCACGAATGCCGCGTAAAAGCAAAGGATCGCAAGAAAAAGGAACATAAGAAAAAGGCCCATTCCCCAGCACAATCGCTGCCAAGAATGAGCTCTACCTATTTTACATGCTAAAACGTTCGCGATATCCGCATTTGCGGCATAATTCCTCGACAACTTCACGTCTAGAAAAGCCCTCGAACAATCGGTTCGCCCGCTCACCCTCTACGATTTCGGAGAAAGGCGTTTGGTTGATATTGCCCAAATTAATGACCCCTTCCCCATCCAGACAACAAGGAATCACAGTGCCATCCACAAGAATGCCTGCTTGATTCCGCAATGCGTGACAGAAGCCCGGCCCTTCAATTTCTTCTGCCTTCAAATCCGGCCATTGGAACTCATGATCCTGATTCAGATAAACGCGATCGGCCAGTTTAACACCAGTACCTCGAACGAATTTCTCATCGATTTTGTAATCAAGTTCGAACTCTTTCTCAAGCAATTCCAGCACTTCACGGTTTCGCTGCCGTTCTTGATTCGTCTGATTGTCCGTATCTAGATTCCATAAACGGAATGAGATAATCACATTGGACTTGGCAACGATTTCCTTAGCAAATCGCAGGATACTCGTGACATATCCTTCTTTATCCTCAGATCCTTCATGGCCATCAAAGCTGTGCAAAGAGAAATTCATTTGCCTCAGCGCCGGTTTATCCAGCAGCTTATGTCTATTTTTGTTAATCAGCGTACCGTTGGTTGTGATATTGACCTTGAAGCCTTTCTCATGGCTCAAATCCAGCAGTTCGTCAATCTTCGGATGCAGCAAAGGTTCCCCTTTGACATGCAAATAAATATGATCCGTGTGCGGCTTAATTTGATCTAATATATTAGTAAATGTATCCATTTTAATAAAATTAGCTTGACGCTTCGTCTGTGGGCAGAAGGTGCAAGCCAAGTTACAAACACTTGTAATTTCGATATAAAATTTCTTGAACTTCTTCATTCTATGGCTCCATTTCTAGCTGCGCTCCTATGATATTTGCTATTATACCAAGCAAGCACTATGAAGGAAAGGAATTCAAACAATTAGAAAACCCATTTGACCATCCATCCAATAAAATGAGCAGACGGAATAAGGAAAACTTGCGCTAGCAGTGTTCCCAGAAATCGAGAAGTCATGAGCAGCGCGTAGATCTTACCAAGTTGTCTACGCTGCGATTCGTCATGCAGTGCCTTGTCCGTGATAAGACCTAACTGCGGATCTATGAATATAGTAAGCAAAATCGTAGCAATTCCATTAATAAGTCCGGATGCTTGCGACGCTGTCGTTGCAAATTCAGGTAATAAATGCGCGGCATATAAGGAAGAAAGCACACCAACCGAATAAAAAGCTGTCACCATAATATTAATCAGAAGGAATCGTTTGGGAATCCCCAAGTAACGGAATTGGCTCAGCAGCTTAACATTTGGCTTCTTCAAATATTTTTTCGTGTTCTTCAACTGCGTCACCGTTACACTCGTTATGAGCTTTGGAATCGATCCTGCAATTTCCAACCGGGAAATGACTCGAACGCTGAGATTGATAAAAGACGGGAATAAAGCAATCGCGATCAGTGTGCCAATTGACGAGGCGAATAAACTGATTCGCAAGTATCGTTCCAAATCGAAGGTCGGTTCGATCTTCGCAAAATCAACGAAGTTCGCAGTCATTGGCGCTTGAATTAAATTCGCAGTACGAGATACAAGGACGACAATGCCGACTAAAGAGAGTGCCACGGCCAGCTTGTTCACCCGCACTCCAGCATACCGAATCGAGTATGACAACGTTTCCGCTGTATGGATAATCATCGTCAGAATGAAGACCACTATGAGCGTGTTCGTCATCGTGTGGACTTATCCTCAGAAAGGGCTAGTAATCCGCTGATAACCTCTTCCCAATGTACTTTCATCTCTTCTCTTTGCTCCACGCTGTCCAACTTCTCTTGATGGAAGCTAAATGTTATTTTCCCTGGACTGGCGGCAGGCAGCAGACGAATTTGAAGTGTTGACGCATTCGGGAAGCTAGCAGGCTGCCAAGTCAGTCTAAGCTGCTCCAATGGCTTCACCACACGAAATTCCCCCGTCGTTCCTTCTCGTGTCACAAACTTATGCCCTTTCACAAACTCAACCGACGCTGCATCACCTAACCAAAGCTTTCGCCCTTGAGTTGAAGTCAGCAGCTCCCAAGCTTCCTCTTGGAAAAACGGGAGTGTACGTCTAACACCAATTTGAAAGCCTACCGAAGCTGTCAACCCAACTGGTTTGTTGGTATTCATCTCTTCTTTCCTCCTATCGGGGTTAAATTCCCCGCTTTTATACCGGAAGTCGTTTTCTCATCCAACGAATTTGTCCCCGATGATTTATCTCATCCTCAAACACGTGGTACCACATGAAATAATGGTTGGCTGGCTGGTTCCGCCAGAATGGATACTCCTCATACAACCAATCATCTGTCTTCGTCTTGAAAACCTCATACGTTTTGCTGCGCACCTCGCTCATGATGTTGAGATAATAGTCGAGGTTATTTCCCTTAATTTGGGCTCTTCCTTGATCACCAAGCTCGAGAGCATTGACATCAGTCTACTAATTTGAGGCGTATAGCCTGGTATATCTATGATTAGTAGAAGATTCGGTGTATCGTGCATATGTACTTTCGCTCCTTGTTAAGTCGTTAAGTTTATCTTATTAGATTCGTTCTTTTGGTAGATTTCCCCTGCTATGAGCATTAAAAGCCTCTCTTGAGGCGAAATTAGCTGCACATTTTGCAGGTAATCCCCTCCAAAGGGCGTTCTACGCCTTGTTTTGATGCACATAATGCATGTTGTGAGATTACTTGCCTCCCTCATGGTTGGTCGATAATCCTTATATTTCCATCGTTATATCCAATGACTAATGAACTAACCATGCGAGTAAATAAGCCATTATCAACAACACCTGGAATTAAGTTGATTTGTTTATTTAACTCTATTGGCTTTACTATTTTTTCAAAGTTACAATCTACGATTATGTTTCCGTTATCCGTAAAATACGCCTCATCGTTACTCATTCGTATCCTTGTGCTACACCCTAGTTCCTTTAATTGATTCATTGTTAAATTCGCAGCAAAGGGTACGATTTCGACCGGTAATGGAAATTGGCCTAAATGTTCTACTTGTTTTGATTCATCTACAATTACAAAAAATCTCTTACTATTGATTGCTAGTATCTTCTCTCTTACTAATGCGCCGCCTCCGCCTTTGATTAAGTTTAAATGAGTATCAACCTCATCGGCTCCATCGATTGTTATATCTATCCATTCTATTTCCGAAAATGGAACGATTGGAATTCCTAATTTATTTGCCAATTCTTCCGAATCTCTAGAACTCGCTACGGCACGGATACGAAGCCCTTCCTGTATTCTTTGAGCAATTTTTTGGATTGCCCAGTATGCCGTTGATCCAGTACCTAATCCGACTACCATTCCATCTTCAATAAATTCAACAGCTTTCTCAGCGGCTTGTTTTTTTGGGTTCAGCATTTTCTATATTCACTCCCTGAAATTAGGTTATTGTTTAATTTATTTTGCCCTCAACCTATCTTAATTACAATCTTTGTCAATTGGAAAAGGAGTTCATATATTTTCGTGAAATCCCCACAAATTTCCTTTATGCAAATAAAAAAAGAAGCCCAATCTCTCAGGCTTCTCTACTAATTCATGATGAATGCCGCTCATCGCCATACCATAGTTCCCTGAACGTAGCACTATGCCGCAGCAGTTCCTCCGAATTCCCTTCGGCCTCAATACGGCCGTCCTTCATTACAATGATGTGGTCTGCCCGCGAGAGCGCCGTTTTGCGGTGCGATACGACCAGGCAGGTCGCATCGCTGCGACGCTGGAACATCCGCTCCCACAGCTTCTGTTCCGTCTCGACGTCGAGTGCGCTCGACAGGTCGTCGAACACGTACAGCTCGGCGTCGCGCACGAGCATGCGCGCTGCAGCCGTCCGCTGCGCTTGCCCGCCGGAGAGCTTCACCCCACGCGGGCCGATGACGGTGTCCAGCCCGCCAGGCAGCTGCGCGACGTCGAACTCCATCACCGCCGCGTGTAGAGCCTGCTGCAAGCTATCGCCTTGCTCCGCTTGCCCAAGCAAAATATTGTTTCGCAGCGTATCGCTGTATAGCCGCGGCACCTGCGCGGTATAAGCGCTCCGCGGCGGTGTAAAGAATGTGCCCGGATCTTCAACGGGCACACCATTCCACGCAATCGTTCCCTTTCCCTTGGGCAGCAGCCCAAGGAGCGAGCGAACAAGCGTGGTCTTGCCCGAACCAATCGTTCCGGTAATAACGGTGAACGACCCTCTTTTCAAGCTGAAGTGAATGTCCGAGATCCCTCTGCCTGTATCAGAGTAAGCGTAGCTCAGTCCATTCACATCAAGCCGCTGCAGCGAGGCCTCAAGCCCGGTTTCATGACTGAATCCTTCCTCTAACTTTGCTCCAACCGCGTATTCACGCTCGAATCCTACTTCTAACTTTACCTTACTCGCACCTTCACTCTCGAGTCCTTCGACCCTCTTTACCCCACCCAGACTCTCTCTTCCATTCTGAGCCGAAGGGATATCGGACACAGTAGCCTCCGCTACTTTACTCTCCGCCTTCAAATGCAGCGAATTAACGATCGTAAGAACCTTAGCTGATGCCCCCTGCAAAAGAAACGTCAATCTCTCCAGCGACACACTCATCTGCTTAAAATATGTAATAAATTTACCCACATTCGTAATAAACTGCGTAACAAAAGTTAAATAGTACACGAATAAAGCGAAATCTCCGACAGTAAACGTCCCGGCTCTCATTTTAGTTCCCGCGAGCAATAGAATGAGTCCCGTCCCTAAATTAACCGAGTTAGAAAACACCGAATCCAGCAGTTCACCCATGAGCCGATCCTTCAGCATCGCTTTCCTGCGGTCGTCACCGAAGCTGCTGAACCGAACGATCACTCGTTTCTCTGCACCGGCGACTTGTATCGCCTGCACATTGCCGAACATTTCGCTAATCTCTCCCGTTACCTTAGACGTTGCTTCACGGCTAGCTGCGCGATATTTCTGTAAGCGAACAGTCGCTAACTGCGCAGCTGATATAACAAGAACAATCGGCATAAACACAAGCAGAGTCATTTGAGCATCAATCCGAATCAGGATATAGCCCGATACGAGGGCAAAACAAGTCATCCCGAAAACATCGACCGACCAGCTTGCTGCCTCTTCCGATTGATCAACATCATCTCGGAAATGGCTAATCGCTTCCCCCGGAGAAACGGGAATGGCCTGTGCCCCCGGCTGTTTTAATACATGCTCAAGCAGATTCCGTCTAAGCAGCATCCCCATACGAAAGCGGAAATTAACATCCGTAATAAAACCGATAACAATCAGCATGATTCGCCCTAAGGCGGCAGCCATCAACAAAGCGATAAGTCCCCATACACCATAACCAAGCGCTGACGTACCTGTCAGGGAATCGAAAAACTCTTTCGTTATAAGGCCAGGCGCAATCGGCGCCAAATAGATAACGGTCCAAGCAATGGCGTTAACCAGATACCGTATTGGCCGGTACATAATAAGCCGCCACAAATATTGATACGTATTCATGCCAACACCTCCTCTAAGCCTGTGGCAAGTAACTGGCTGAAGCGAGAATTCGGATCTGCGGCCAGATGCTCTCTTTTACCCGATTCCAACACGCGTCCATTATCCAGAATAAGAATGTGGTCTGCTCGTTGAACGGTTGTTAGACGATGGGCAATCATGATACAGGACCGCTGTGTCAACAGCTTAGAAACTGCTTTTTCCATACGCTGCTCCGTCAATGGGTCAAGTCTGGAAGAAGCTTCGTCCATGATTACAAGTCCGGGGTTCGTTAAGAACACCCGTGCGAAGGCTAGCAGCTGTGCTTCTCCTGCAGACAGGCTTCCTCCTCCGGAGGCTAAACCTGTATTTAGCCCTTCAGGCATGGCTTCATACCACGCTCCGAGTCCTAGCTCCTTGAGTACATCAATAATTTGTTCGTCCTTGATCGAATCGTCGTAGAAGGTTAAGTTATCTCGAATGGTCCCTTGCATAATTTCAATATTTTGCGTCACCAGGGCTACACGTTTACGTAGATCAACTAACTTACAGCTCCGGATATCCGTACCACCAAGCGTGATACTTCCACTTTGAGGATCGTAAAAGCGAAGCAGCAATCTTGCCATTGTTGACTTTCCGCTCCCCGTGCGGCCAAGGAGTCCTAGGACTTCTCCTGGTTTCATAGTCAGATTTAACCCCTCAATTGTAGGCTGATCCCCATCATAACTAAACGTGACATCATGGAATTCAACGCTAAGCGGCCCCTCCGGTAACGCAGCTCCAGGTCCATCCTTAATCTCAGACTGGATAGCAAATAGCTCACGAATACGTGATATACTAGCGTCTGCCTTTTGTAAATCTTCCATTTGCGTACGAATCTTTTCAATCGGCTTGGCTAATAATTCCGTATAAAAGAAAATCAGATACACAGTACCTAGAGAGATATGCTGGGTGTGCCACAGATAAGCGCTAATACCAAACGCCATGGCGTTGCCAAGCGCAAATACGAAAATAGACATGTTCCACATCGCACAGAAACCGAGAAAGGCTTTCACCCGAAGCGGCAGCATTTTTCTAAGCATCGTATAGAAGCGATTCATAACGAACCCGACTGCACCATTGGCGCGAATATCTTCAGTTCCCTCCAAATGCTCACCAATAAAACCATAAAACTCTGCGTTCGCCTGCCGCCATCCCGCCCAAACTGGAACAGCAAATTTACGGATCCACTGAATCATAAAGACCGCAAATACAACGAAAAAGGCCATCCCCGCGCCAATCAACCAATTTTCCCGCAGCAACAAAATAATAATACCAGCCATTAAGAGCAGATTACCCAATAAATGAATGATCATGCTCGAGAAGAAATTAGCTAGTGCATTCACATCCCCATCCACACGTTCGATGAGCGAGCCGGATGTATGTGATTTATGAAATGACATATCCAGTGATAGACAATGAGCGGCAAGATCCACTCGTAGCTTATTCGTAGTTTTCCACCCTACATTTTCACTAAAATAGGTAGCAATGACGGATACAAGCTGCTGCACAAGCGCAAAGCCAATAAACATAATCGCGGCTGTAATCAGTGGCTGCATCGCCCCTTGCGTTTGAGCGGTATCGATGAAATAGCGAATAATTTGCGGGTTGATGAGTTGAAGACCAATAGATGCGAATAATAGCATCGTCAATATAATGAGCGTACCCTTTTGGGGGAACAAATATCGGCTAAGCAGCTCCGCATATTGTCCCATCGTGTTATGCTTTTTTTGTTTATGCTTCATATAGGAAGCGTCCTCCACTAATAATTAATGACATTAATATTTAACATTACTAATTAATCAAACCATTTCTTATTTCGGAAAAACATATACATACCGAAACCAATGCCGAACATAATAAATAGAACAATAAAATATCCCCAACGCCAAGTAAGTTCCGGCATATTTTGAAAATTCATTCCGTATATCCCAGCAATAAATGTCAGAGGCATGAAAATCGTCGTTATCACCGTTAAAGTCTTCATAATTGTATTCATACGGTAGGAATTTATGGAAACATAACTATCTCGTATATCCGCAGTTAAATCACGATTGGAGTCAATAATTTCTGAGAGCTTAAGCAGATGGTCGTAGATGTCTGTAAAATAGACGACATGTTCTTTAAGTCCTTCAATTTTTTCGGTATTAATAACACGATAGAGCAGATCTCTCATAGGAACAATTGTCTTTCGAATCTTTAATAGCTTAGCTCTTATTTCAAAAATTTCGTTCATTAAGATGTGAACAGGAACACTTTTACCTCTTACTTCGATTTCATCTAACTGATCTTCGATTTGATATAGACTAGGGAAATATTCATCTACGAGCTTATCTATAATTAAATAGGCCGTGTATACAATACCTTTCTCAACAAACTTTTGTTGATCTGCCATCCGATGCCATGCCTCATCAATTTCCTTAGACGGTGAATAGTGAAAGGTAACGATGAAATTAGTACCCCAGAATAAGTCCACCTCTTCCGCAGCTAACGTTTCAGGATGCAAAGCATGAAGGACAAAAAAATGAGTATCATTGTAATGATCTAGTTTAGGTCGCTGCAGATAATGATAGCAATCTTCTATAGCCAGTGGATGAAATTGAAAGTGCTTTTGTAAGAGTAGGGCTTCCTCCTTGGAAGGCGCATTAAAATCTACCCAGTACCGATCTATATTTGAATTTTTAAGATCATCTAATGAGGATAGATGGATAATCTCCTGTTCTTCGTTAACAGCCAATATTCTAATCACTAGTGTCTCCTCCTTAATTCCCTATTCATTAACCTACAACAACGATTAATGCTTGTCCATACACAACGGCAAAAAAGCCGCAATCACTCGCGGCCCTCATTCTCTATATTCTTTTATAACTCATTTTAAAAATAACGCGATGTCATCATCTTTTTCTTCGTATAAAACTCTACACCATCTTTGCCATTGGCATGCAAATCTCCATAAAATGAGTCTTTCCAGCCCGAGAATGGGAAAAAGGCCATCGGAGCTGGTACACCAACGTTCACGCCAAGCATCCCCGCCTCCACTTCCTCACGAAATTTGCGAACAACTTTGGCATTTTCCGTATAGATGACTGCCGAGTTGCCGAATCGCGATTGATTCACAAGCAGCAGCGCTTCGTCCAGATCCTCAGCACGGAATAGGGATAATACCGGACCAAATATTTCTTCTTTAGCAATGGTCATATTTGGTTTCACATGATCGAATACCGTAGCTCCAAGAAAAAATCCTTCAGCCGAATAAGCCTCCGCATTTCTTCCATCTAATAGAAGCTCCGCTCCCTCCTCTATCCCTTTGTCAATAAAGGCTTCAATCCTGGTGCGCTGTTCGCTTCGAATGATCGGTGTGAGTGTAACTTCTTCATTCATCCCATTGCCAAGCACCATATTACGTGCCGCATGAAGAAGCAAGCTCACGAAATTCTCCCCATCCCCAACAACGACAACCGCCGAGCAAGCCATGCATCTCTCCCCTGCGCTTCCAAAGGAAGACATGATAATATTCTCAATCGATTTTTCAACGTGGGCATCTGGCATCACGATATGATAATTTTTGGCCCCTGCCAGCGCTTGCACACGTTTACCTGCTGAAGAAGCCTTCTCATAGACATATTTCGCAACCGGCTGCGAACCTACGAATGAAATTGCTTTTACAGCAGGCGTAGTAGATAAGGCATTAACGACATCATGTGCACCATGGACGACATTCAACACCCCATCAGGGAGCCCAGCTTCTTGAAAAAGTGACGCTAATTTCATTGCAGTAAGTGGCGTTCGCTCTGACGGCTTTAACACGAACGTATTTCCACAAGCAATGGCCAAGGGAAACATCCAACATGGCACCATCATCGGAAAGTTAAAAGGAGTTATCCCCCCAACTACACCGAGCGGCATCCGAAAAAGCTCCGAGTCCATATCGGCGGATATGTTAGCCAATGTCGAACCCATCATATGCGATGGCGTTCCTGCTGCAAATTCTACGCATTCGATCCCACGGAGCACCTCACCTAACGCTTCTTTATAGCTTTTACCATTCTCAGACGTAATAAGCTCTGCAAGTTCTTGCTCATGTTCCTGCAATAAATGCCAGTAGTGAAACAATACTCTTGCCCGTTTGGGCATAGGTGTTCTGCTCCATGATTCGAAGGCTGTTTGTGCCGCTAGAACAGCATTTTCGACGTCTTCGGAAGAAGAATGCGGCACACGAGCGATGATTTCTCCTGTTGCCGGATTAATCACATCACCTACTAAACCGCTTTCTGAATCGATCCAAACACCATTTACGAAATTTTGTAAGAGTTTCATACTCGTTCAGCTCCTGGTAGGAAGAATTTTTCCCAAAAGTCTTTGGACACATTGTATAATAGGTGAAATTACTATTTCGCTCTGCTACGTCAACTTTCCTTACATGAAGGTGGTGAACTCGCTTGGTACAGACACTCTTACAATTAACAGTGAAAGATATTTTGCAGAGACCCCTATTCCACAAAGCAGAAGCCATCGCAAGCGAAGAAGCTTTGAACCGGAAAGTACGTTGGGTACATATTATGGAAGTGACCCAAGTCGGCCATCTTCTCAATGGGAATGAGCTTATTCTAAGCACAGGCATTGGTTGGCATGATAACGAGGAGCTTAGTCTCTCCTTTTTGCAGCAGTTGATCGACAGCGGCGCTTCAGGATTATGTATCGAGCTCGGCACGTATACGAAACAGCCGCTTGAACGGATGAAGAAGCTCGCCACCAAAGAGAACTTTCCACTTATCTTTTTCCACGAAGAAGTACGATATATTGACATCACGCAGGACCTACATGCCTATTTCATCCATCAGCATCACAAAATGGTGTCAGACCTGGAATCCCTCTCCACCCAGTTGAATCAGTTACTTCTCTCGGGGAAAGGACTGCAGTCCCTCTTAAAGCTGCTGCATCAAACGACACACTCACAAGTCGCCTTCTTTCCCTTCGGCGCAGAGGCGCAGTTCGTCCCTAGCATGCCGAAAACGAAGGCCGATGCCTTTTATGAGAAATGGATTTATGGCGAGATCTTTCAACTTCCTAACGCCAAAAGCAAGCTGGCCCATCGCCCTATTCTAGCCTTGGAACATTTGTTCGCAGATTTACTTTTATATGCCGATCAAGAACTCAGTGAATTTCAAATCCTCGCCTTAGACAGGTTTGCAACGGCCATTGCACAAGAAATGATGCGCACGAAATATATGGAGGAGAAAACGCGGTACAAACAGAATCTCTGGGTCACTGATTGGCTGAACGGCAAACATACAGGGCAAGAAATTCGCGATTATATGTCCTCCATCAAACCCTCCATGAAGCTGAACCAAACCATCGTCTGTCTATTTGACATCGTCTCAACTGCCGAATCATCAAAGGACTATGAAGATCTCCTTTTACAGAAGCAGATGATCGCCCGCGCCTTATTCGAAGGTGAAGGTTTCTATCTCATGCCAACCGTCATACAGGATCAAATCGTATTCATCCTACTTGATCAATTGCCTGCTATGCCATGCAATGAACGAATCTCCAGAGCCATACAAAGACTTCAAAAATCAGAGGCTAATCAAGAAACAATCTTGTTCTCCCCTTGGTTCGGTATCGGGAAAACATTAAGTGACCCAACTTGCGTTAAGGAAAGCTATGAGACCGCCCAAGAAACAATTGAGATTCAGAAAGATACCGGTATGCTTGAAAGTCCTTTCTATCATGAACAGCATGTGAACAAAGTGATTCTTAAAATGAAACAAACCGGTATGCTGGAGTCGTTCATCGATGAATACATCGGGAAATTAACTCATTATGATCGTGAGAAAAATGGACAGCTTCTGAAGACATTGAACGTATATTTAGCGCTATGCGGATCCAAACAGGATACAGCCAAGGAGCTGTTTATCGTCCGGCAAACCCTTTACCATCGTCTGGACAAAATAGCAGCGCTGCTTGGTGACGATTACATGCATCCACACAAGAGGATTGCCATTGAGCTCGCCCTCCACGGCTATGAATACATGCATGGCGCGATCGTTTAAGCCTGCGTTTGTTCTTGTTTAAGGAGCAATGATACATAATACTTCCTAGCATTGGCCGTCGTTAGATGGAGATTCGCCGTTTCACCGCCGGGATGTTCGAGATCGAGCCATGCTCCCTCCAGATCTTCCTTCACCCCGACGATTTTGAACTTCTGAGCCACGAAGTCATCCAATTTCTGCTTTTCTAGCTTAAATTGTGCAAACTCAGACATGTGTGGCTCCCCCTTTGACAGCTTCTTCTTTCTTCGATTTTTCAACGCCTGAAGCTGCATGGTACGTATCTCGTTTCACGAATTGCCCGGCACCTGCTGTGCCAACGAATTGTTTATTCCGGATGACGTATTCGCCTCGAGACAGTACAGTTACAGGCTCCCCTGTGATCACTATGCCTTCAAATGGATTGTAGTCCACATTCATATGGTGTGTTTCAACTGAGAGCGTCCGCGTCACGTTCGGATCAAAGAGGACAATATCCGCATCACATCCTACAGCGATGGTCCCTTTTTTGGGAAATAAGCCAAAAAGCTTCGCAATTCGCGTAGATACGATATCTACGAACTGATTCAATGTGATGCGGCCCTTCACTACGCCTTCTGAATATAGGATAGAGAATCGATCCTCAATGCAGGGCCCTCCATTCGGGATTTTGCTGAAATCACCTAGCCCCAAGTCTTTTTGCCCGTTAAAGTTAAAAGAGCAGTGATCAGATCCGAGTGTCTGGAGCTGTCCATTTTTCAAAGCGGTCCACAGAGCTTCTTGGTGATACTGCGGTCTCAGCGGAGGCGACCATACGTATTTCGCCCCTTCGAAATTCGGCTTTTCCAAATAGGTCTGATCCAGCATCAAGTACTGCGGGCACGTTTCCCCCCAGATATCAACGCCCTGATTCCGCGCTTCGGCAATTTGCTGTACGGCTTCTTCGCAAGTCACATGAACGACATAGAGCTGAGAGCCTGCCAACGCGGTAAGCTTAGCCGCACGCCCAGTCGCTTCTCCTTCAATTAAAGATGGTCGCGTTAGTGCATGGTAAATCGGATCCGTATTTCCCGCTTCCAGCGCTTCTTTAATCAAATATTCAATCACATCGCCATTCTCGGCGTGCACCATGACAAGAGCTCCGTGCCGCTTTGCCTCGAGCAATGTCCGATACAGCGTGCCGTCGTCGGCTTGGAACACATTTTTATAAGCCATAAACACTTTGAGTGAAGTGATCCCCTCTTCGTGAATCATTTTCGGCAGCTCGGCCAGCACCTCATCGTTGATCTCCGCAATCATTAAGTGAAATCCATAGTCGATGACGGCTTTACCTGCGGCTTTTTGATGCCAAGTTTGAACAGACTGACTTAACGGTCTTCCTTTATTCGTTAAACAAAAATCAATGATTGTCGTCGTTCCACCGAAAGCAGCTGCTCTTGTACCCGTCTCGAAATCATCAGCTGTAACCGTGCCGCCAAAAGGCATGTCAAGATGAGTATGCGGGTCAATACCGCCTGGGAACACATAATGACCCGAAGCATCTACAATCTCTGCCCCGTCTTTGGAGAGGTTCAGACCAATTTGCGTAATGATCCCTTTCTCGATAAGGACGTCTGCCTGATACTGATCAGAAGCCGTCACGACCGTTCCGTTCTTAATGAGTTTGGACATGGTTACACAGCCTCCTTCTTGGTGGAATCTTCGCCTTCCGACAGCTTGCCGATAGCCTCCTGCCTCTCGTTCCAAGTCATTGGCGCATCATTTCCTGATACCTCAATCATAGAAATGGCACCATCAACAGGACAAACAATCGCGCATAAGTTACATCCTACACAATCTTCTTCACGTACTTGCAAATAGGACTGACCCTGATCATCGGTCAACATATCAATGCATTGATGAGACGTATCCTCACAAGCAATATGGCATTTGTTGCAGTTGATACAGGTATCCGTGTCAATTCTTGCCACGACCGCATAATTCAAATCCAAGTTCCCCCAATCGGAGTAACGCGGAACGGATTTCCCGATTAATTCGGTGACGCTGGCGAGACCTTTTTCATCCAAATAGTTGTTCAAACCATCGATCATATCCTCCACAATGCGGAAACCATGGTGCATCGCCGCCGTACATACTTGAACGCCTGTCGCGCCCATCAGCATGAACTCAACGGCATCTCGCCAATTGGAAATACCGCCAATACCAGAAATAGGCACGCCAACCTCTGGATTTCGCGCACAATCAGCAACCATATGGAGGGCTATTGGTTTAACTGCCGGTCCGCAATATCCGCCATGAGAGCCCTTGCCCCCGACATGAGGAATCGTGTTCCACGAATCGATATCCACGCCAGCTAGTGAGTTGATCGTATTGATCAACGAGATCGCATCCGCTCCGCCTCGAACCGCCGCCTTAGCGGTGCTCGTGATATCTGTGATGTTCGGTGTCAGCTTCACGATGACCGGCGTCGTCGCCGCTTCCTTCACCCACATCGTCTGCACCTCCACGAGATCCGGCTGCTGCCCCGAAGCAGCGCCCATGCCGCGTTCAGCCATGCCGTGCGGGCAGCCAAAGTTCAGCTCCAAGCCGTCTACACCGACAGCTTCGACCTTTTTCACAATCTCATGCCATTTCTCTCGGTTCGGCTCAACCATCAGGGATACAACGATCGCATGATTCGGAAAACGCTTCTTCGTCTCATAAATCTCTTTGAGATTGATCTCGAGCGGTCGGTCCGTGATAAGTTCAATATTATTGAAGCCTGCAACGCGTTGTCCGTTGAAATGAATAGCCGCAAAGCGCGAAGATGTATTAATGATTGGATCACCAAGTGTTTTCCAAACCGCTCCACCCCACCCCGCTTCGAAAGCGCGCTGAACTTGATAGCCTGTGTTTGTCGGTGGCGCCGATGCCAACCAGAACGGATTAGGTGACACGATACCTGCCAGATTTATGCGTAAATCAGCCATGTTGAATCCCTCCCGATCCATTTAGATAGTCGTTAAGCCGATGCATGTTCCCTTTTCACCAATTGATTATAAATAGCATAAGCCGTTTGTTTGCCTTGCTGAGCCGCCGATACAACCATCGCTTCTCCCTGTCCTTCTCCGAAAATGACGTCACCTGCTGCATACACCTTGGGATTGGACGTTTGACCTGTTAACGGATCAACCGTAACGGTTCCTCGCGTATGTGCAAGTTCAAATTGATCAATGAGGGAACCGTGCCTCGTCTGCCCAATCGCCTTAATAACGGCATCCACCTCAATGATGAATTCTGAGCCTTCAATGGGAACCGGACGTTTGCGTCCCGCATCCACATCCACAAGCTCCATTCGCAGGCACTCTAAAGCCACAACGTTTCCATTCGCATCTCCTATGATCCGTTTTGGAGCCGTAAGCCACTGAAACGCAACGCCATCCTGCTTTGCGAAATCATATTCAAAATCATACGCAGTCATCTCTTCCTGCGTACGCCGATACACAATTTGCACCTTTTCTGCTCCTAGCCTCACTGAGCACGTGGCCGCATCAATGGCTGTATTCCCAGCTCCAATGACCGCCACCCGCTTCCCAATAAAGGATGTATCCAACAATTGTTCTGTCTTCGTGGATTCCACAAAATCAATGGCATCGTATACGCCCGTCAAGGCTTCGCCGTCAATACCGAGCATCGGAACCTTTGACATACCCACAGCCAGAACAACAGCATCATAGTCGCCAAGTAAATCTGCACTGCTTATATCTATGCCAACTCGTGTGTTCATATGGAATTCCACACCTAACTGTCTAACCTGCTCGACTTCCCATAGTGAAATTTCCTGGGGCAGCCTGAACGATACGATCCCGTAGGTATCTAGCCCTCCGGCCTGCTCCTTCGCCTCAAACACCGTAACCTTGAACCCAAAGCGAGCAAGCTCCCGAGCTGCCGACAAACCAGCAGGCCCGCCTCCAATCACAGCAACCGACTTCCCATTACTTGTCCCGGCCTTGAACAATATTTGTTCATTCTTGATAGCCCAATCCGTCGCATAGCGCTGTAAGTTACCAATCAGGATAGGCTTGGACGAATGATTGAGTACACAAGCCCCTTCACAAAGCTCCTCTGTAGGACACACCCTTGAACAAGAGGCCCCTACCGGATTCGCTTCCATGATTGTACGTGCGGAGCCTTTGAGATTGCCGGAAGCAATCTTTTTGATAAAAGATGGAATATCAATCCCTGTTGGACAGGCACGAATGCAAGGAGCATCATAACAAAATAAGCAGCGGTTCGATTCCTCGATCGCTTCTTTCGGCTTCATGCCGGATTTGACCTCGGCGAAATTGCGTTTTAAATCGGTTAAGGAAATAAATGTTGAACTCATCTTCGCTCCCCCTCCCACGCTTATAAGCTAATAATTTGATCATAGGTTTCAGGCCTGCGATCCCGATAAAATTGCCAAACATTGCGGACCTCACGGATTAACTCTTTGTCCATTTCTCCGATGACTACTTCATCTTGATCTCGACTTCCGATGGCGACAATCGAACCGCGCGGATCCACTAAGTAAGATTGACCATAGAATTCTCCCATGTTCCACGGAGCTTCGAGACCCACACGATTGATAGCACCGACATAATACCCATTGGCCACGGCGTGTGCTGGCTGTTCGAGCTTCCAGAGATACTCCGATGTCCCCGCTACCGTAGCGGAAGGATTAAACACAATCTCCGCTCCGCCGAGTCCGAGAGCCCTTGCTCCTTCTGGGAAATGGCGATCGTAACAGATGTAAACCCCAACCTTAGCAAACGCTGTATCGAATACGGGATAGCCCAGATTACCTGGTTTAAAATAGTACTTCTCCCAGAACCCGCAAGAACCGCCGCCTGCCGCCACGTGAGGTATATGTTGTTTGCGGTATTTGCCCAAATAGGCACCATCGGCATCAATCACAGCAGCTGTATTGTAGTAGGAAGCGATGCCTTCTCTCTCATAAATAGGGAGAATGATGACAACACCAAGCTCCTTCGCCAATTCCTGAAAGAGCATCGTCGTTGACCCCTTCGGAATTTCCTCTGCGGCATCGTACCACCTCGTTATTTGCTCTGCGCAGAAATAAGGGCCATAGAAAATTTCTTGCAAAGAAATGATTTGCGCGCCCTGCTGCGCCGCTTTACGAACCAACGCGATATGCTTTTGTATCGCTGCTTCTTTGTGCTTAGCCACAGCCTCATCCCCATGTACATCATGCGAGGCTTGAATGAGGCCAATTTTCACTTTACTCATGGCTGGAAGCCCCCTTTTCCGTGGCGATCCGTCGTGCGGTGCGGTATAAAAGCTCCGTGCCCAGCGTGATGTCCTCTGGACTAGCATATTCTTTGGGATTGTGACTGATGCCTTCGAGGCATCGAACGAAAATCATCCCATAATCACACACATAGGACATGGTGAGCGAATCATGGAAAGGTCCGCTCATCAGTTCTGGCGGGGTCAACCCCATCAGCGCTGCTTCCTGATGCAGGCTTTGCTTGATCCAATTCGCGCAGTAGCGGGGTTCACTGTTCGTATCTTCGCGAATCGTATACGTAAGGCCATGCTCGAGCGACACATTCTCGATCACACTGAGCAGCTCAGCTTCCAGCGCGTTGCGACGCCGTAAATCAATATCCCGCAAATCAATGGTGAAGGATACCTTCTCAGGGATGATATTGCGAGAGTCGGGGAACACAGAGAGTGAACCCACTGTACCAACGGTAGGTGCACCCGGCTCCTGCCGCACTAACTCATTGAGCGCCACGATGATTTTGGCGCAGCCTAGAAGCGCGTCGTGGCGCATAGACATCGGCACTGAACCCGCGTGCCCGGCGAAGCCGATCATCTCCACGGTGAGCCACAATGGACCAGAGATTCCGCTGACGATACCGATCGGAGCATCGAGTGACTCCAGAACTGGACCTTGCTCGATATGCAGCTCTAGAAAAGCGCCAATCCGACCTTCTTGGTACACATAGCTCTCGAAGTCTGCAGGGTCGCACCCGAACTGAACCAATGCTTCTCTGCGTGTAACGCCATTTTTGTCCGTACGCTCCAACTCATTTTCTTCAAGCTTCCCGGTCATGCCACGAACGCCGAAGAGCCCTTTATTGAAGCGACAGCCTTCTTCATCGCAGAAAGCCACAACTTCAATATTACATTCTGGCGTTATCCCTTCCTCTACTAGCGTTTGGACCACTTCAATCGCACCAAGTACACCTATCGCACCATCAAATCTACCGCCATAAGGCTGGGAATCCACATGTGAACCTAGCATGAGAACAGGCGCATTTGGATTGCTCCCCTTAAGTACCCCAATTAAGTTGGCGAATGGATCGATTGAAGCTTCCAACCCGGCTTCTTCCATCCACCTTTTCACAAGCTCCACGCCTTCTCGATCTTCTTTGGACAAGGCCAACCTGCATACGCCGGTTTCTCCGATTTTCCCGATTTGAGCGAGCTCCTGAATTCGCTGTTGCAGTCGTGAAGCGTTAATTTGTATCTGAGGTGCTCTAGGCAAGTCCTATCATCCTTTCTCCTGATTGGCATCAAACACAGCAAGCAAGGTCTCGATGATAAAAGCAATATCCTCATCTGTCGAAGATAACGGCGGACTTAGCGTGAGAATGTTAGCAAATCCAGGCACCGTATCCCCGTTCTTCCCAATGAGCAGACCCTTTTGCTTGCAGCCTGCAATAATCTTCATCACACGCTCAGCAGTCGCCGGAACCTTCGATACTTGATCTTCTACAAGCTCGATGCCCATTGCTGATCCGAAAATGCGTATCTCGCCAACATGAGGGTGGTCAAGCAAAGGTTCTAATTGAGTTCTAAATGTGCTACCGATATAAGCAGAGCGCGTAACCAGGTTTTCTTTTTCCAAGATCTCCATATTTTTCAACGCAACAACGCAAGAGACTGGATTACCCCCGAAAGTATTGATATGTCTTAAATGGCTGGTCGCTTCTTTATCTTTGAACGATTCATACAATTCAGCCGAAACAGCGGTTGCAGAAAGTGGCGAGTACGCACTGGTCAAGCCTTTGGCCATCGTCACGATGTCGGGTCTCACCCCATAGTTCAGATGACCGAACTTTTCGCCGGATCGACCGAATCCGCAGATCACTTCATCGACAATGAGCAGCACATCATACTTATCACAAATGCTGCGCACCATGGGCAGGTACTCGTCCGGAGGAACAATCATTCCGCCTCCCGTAATTACTGGCTCCACGATTACGCCGGCAACGGAATCTGCACCCTCCCAAACAATGGCATCCTCGATGGCTTTGGCGCATTGAAAACGGCATGCCCCCTTCGTCTGGCCAAATGGACAGCGATAACAATAAGGCGGCGGCACATGCTGAAAGCCTACACCAAGCGGTTCATATTTCAACTTACGCTGCGCTTGCCCTGTTGCACCCAATGCTCCCATGGAATTGCCATGATAAGCGCGATGCCGCGAGATGAACTTATGTTTGGATGGCTTCCCGTTCTGATGATGGTATTGGCGGGCAATCTTGAAGGCCACTTCATTGGCATCTGACCCTGAATTCGAGTAAAAGATTCGATATTCGCCATCCAGCCACTCATTCAATTTCGCCGCTAGTTCAATTGCAGGAACATGGGACTGAACGAGCGTAGCATAAGCGATTTTCATCATTTGCTCAGCGGCCGCTTCCGCTATTTCTTTTCTACCGTGACCCACATTAACGCACCATAATCCGGACATGCCATCCAAATAACGATTTCCATCCACATCCGTAACCCAGCTTCCCTCACCAGAAGCAAGTATCATCGGATTCTCGTTATGTGCTGACATGTGATGCCACACATATTTGCGATCCTTCTCAAGCAGGTCCTCCTTCGTCAGCAGATCACTAACCTCGTTAGCGCTCATAAGCCCAGCTCCCCTCTCCTGATGATGTAAAGAAGGATCGCAGACTACAGTCATCCACGATCCAATCATTCCGAACCTTCACTTGCCCTGTAAAATCGTTTTATCAATCGCCGCAGTCAAATCGGCCGGTTTCTTAATCAAGCCATATTTCAGCGCAATATCTGCAGTCCGTGTCACGGATTCATCTACAAATGAACCGACTTGCTCATTAGTAAATCCTTCCGGCTTTACAAGCTTCGCCATCTCCTTCAGCATCGTTGTTTGGTGCTGCTTGGTCGTACTGCCTGCCGTTACACTTTTCATCACGATATCAACGACTTCTTCCTGATGCTCAATCGCATAATTCCAGCCTTTCATGGTCGCTCTCACGGCTTTAACGGCGAGATCATGGTTCTTGTCGACCCAATCCTTCTTCGCAATGAGCGTATCCTCCAGCATCGCAACACCGGCATCATCAAAGTTAAACACATTCAAATCTGTCTCTTTCACACCGCTCTCAAGCACGACATAGTACTCGTTATAAATCGTTGCTGTCGCCACATCCAGTTGATCCCCAAAGAATTGATCCATCGTGAAGCCTTGTTTCACCAATTGAATGTCTTTCTTCGGGTCAAGCCCGTTCTTCTCCATAAAAGCAAGCACTTGGAACTGCTGGCTGCCCATCCATGTCCCGACCTTCTTATCCTTCATTTTGGTTGGTGCATCGATACCGGTCGATTTTTTGGATAATAGACGGTACGAACTCTTCTGCGTCACTTGCGCTAATGAAACGAGAGGTAATCCATTGTCACGGTTAACTAGCAAGGAATCAAAGCTCGATACGCCGATATCGACAGCGCCATTCACAACCTGCTGCTCGATAATGACATCCGGTCCGCCAGGCACTATTTCTACATCTATTCCTTCATCCTTGTAGAAGCCTTTCTCTTTAGCGGCATAGATTCCGGCAAACTGCGCTTGCGGCACCCATTTCAACTGAATTTTGACCTTCTTGAGCGGCTCTGCCGATGGAGACTTGGTTGCACCTGCTTCGGTAGATGCAGCTGGTGTTGTGGTTGCTGATTTGTCGGAAGCACAAGCTGTGACAAGAACTAAAACCAAGAACATACTAAGCATCAAAGCCAATTTTCCAGTAAGGATTCTCTTTTTCAAACGAACCAATCCTCTCCTATTTATTTCTATGTATGTAAAGATGGTGTCATCCCTTGATGCTCATGTTAAATATTCGTTTTCATTACGATTGGAAATTGACCACGGTATAAAGCGTTTTTCTAAAAGTTGAATAATCGTATATAAAACAATACCCAAAATAGCAGCGATGACAATACAAGCCCAAGCTAGGGGCATATTGGCCAGGCGGATCTGGTCCGAAAGTAAGTAGCCTAGGCCACGCGACGCAATGAAAAATTCCCCCACTATCGCACCAATGATACTCGTTGACATGTTGATTTTAAGGGCAGAGAAAATCAATGGTAAGGCTTTGGGTAATCTTAATTTGAGAAAAAGCTGTCTAGCGCTAGCCGCGTATGAACTCATTAACTCCAGGTAGGACGGCTCAATGGAGCGCAGCCCTTTGTAAGTACTGACCGCCATGGTAGCCATCGTCATGACCGAGACGATCCCCATTCGTGAGGCGACACCATCTCCCAACCAATTATTCATGATTGGCGCAAGTGCCACGATCGGCACCGCATTGAGTGAGGCCATGATCGAAATCGCACCAGCACCCGCTTGTGGCCGAAAGGAAGCCGCGATTGCAGCAAGCCAGCCTAGCAGAGAACCGATGAGGAATCCGCCGATGATTTCTACACCCGTGTACAGCGAGTAAATGAGCAGGATATCGCCATTCTCTCGCATGGCAGTAATGATATCCGAAGGAATAGGCAGCTGATAGCGTTCTAAGCTAAATAAGGTGTGTATCCCTCTGAATTGCCAAAGCAGCAAGAATACGAGTCCGAATAAATACGGGAACAGCTTCATTGGCTGCGTGAACATAGCCGTGTAGTCTGCTCGGGCATTTCCCGTGGAAGCTCGAGTTGGTTCTTCTAAACTCTTTAACGTCGACACTGCAGCTTTTTGGTCTTTGCTTAAAATGACCTCCTTCATGCGCCTCCCCTCCTGCTTTCGCGGAAATCAGGCTGCCAAGGTGTCAGCCATCTTTCTAGGAGAACTAGCATTAGAAAGGTTGTAAAGCCGATAGCAATCGAGACAAGCACTGTGCACCAGAACATGTACACTTGTGCAGCTCCGTAATATAGAGAGCTAACCATTAGCACGCCGATTCCATCGGGAGCTCCCATCAGCTCAACGATAATGGAAGCTGTGATCGCCAGCGGAGCTGATATCTTTAGTCCAGAGAACAGCCCCGGCAGCGCAGATGGCAGCTTGAGCTTCAGATAGCTGTGCCAGGTTGAAGCAGCTAGGGAGCGCATTAGCTCCAACTGTTCAGGCTGCACACTGCGCAGCCCGCGAAGCGAGTTAATGGTGACAGGGAAGAATGTCACATAACCTGCCATAACGATCCGCGAAAGACTCGGATCATGGAGGATGCCGTACAGGATCGGTGCAAGACCGATGATGGGCACCATTTGAGAAGCAACCATGTAAGGTGTTAGCGTGTGTTCAACCGTTTTGGAGAGGCTCATGAAAATGGCTAAAGCGGCACCGAAAATGGTACCAATCAGGAAGCCAGTCATCGCATTGCCGAATGTTGTGAAGCCTTGCTTGATTAGGGTAGGAAGATTGTCTTGTAAGGAGGATATGACCTTATGCAAATAAGGCAGTTTGGAGTCAGGTTGTGAGACTTGAATTACGTTATGGAGCAGCCATGCGAACACTTCCCAGAGGAGGAGCAATGCTGCTATCCAACAAGCAATAACAGCAGCTTGATGCCATTGTTTATCCAATTTGATCATCAAGGGCATCACTCTCCTCGTAAAAGCAATTTCGAATCGAAGCCGTCAACGTATGGAAACGCTCCGATTCTCGGGTTTGCAAAGTGCGATCCTCTCCCAAATCGACGTGGTGAACGGAGTGTACGCGACCAGGATTTGCCGATAAAACAATGATTCGATTAGATAAAAATACAGCTTCCGGAATACTATGAGTAACGAAAACGATCGTCTTATTCGTCTTTCTTTTGATTTCTAGCAATTCGAATTGCAGTTTCTCCTTTGTGAATTCATCGAGCGCCGAGAAGGGTTCATCCATAAACAAAATAGGCGGATCCAGCGATAAAGCACGTGCAATAGCCACTCTTTGCTGCATGCCTCCACTTAGCTGCCAAGGGTAATAATCTCTGAATTTCGTTAAACCTACGGTTTCAAGGAGTTGATCGACCATACCTCTGTACTCCGCGCGATTACGCCCCATTACCTCTAAGGGAAGCTCTACATTTTCGCGTACGGTTCGCCATTCGAAAAGCGTGGGATTTTGAAACACAATGCCGAACTTCCTGCGCAAACGCACTTCCCGCGGATGCTCCTTTTGAATAATAATTTGCCCACTGGAGGGTTGCAGCAGGTCGGCCATCAGCCGCAGCAGCGTTGATTTACCACAGCCGGAAGGCCCAAGTAAGGATACGAATTCATTCTGGGCTACATCGAACGAGATGTCTTGGAGTACAGTCACTTGCCTTCCTTTTTTCCCGAACACCATGCAGACGCCATCCACCGATATTTCCACTTTCTGCTGGGAAAGATCAGAATTCATTGTGTCCCTCCTCATTTGAACTTTATCATTGCGTCATGTAAATGTAATGTATGATTACTGTATATGTTATATTATATTACTTCTATGACGATTTACATTATACAAAGTGTTCCAAAATTAGACTCTGCATTTGACATAGTGTAAAACAACTAATAAAACAACCCCCGCAGCATGGATATAATTTGGATCCCCCTACTCGTTTCTTTATCATACTTGGGGAAGCTAGTTGTTCTTTTTGAGACTCCCTGAATTGTTAACTACATAATATATGTTATGTAAACAAATGATATGCAAATAGCCCCGCTTCACATTTATCTATAATTTGTTCATATTCTCTATTTCTTCATTTTGATAGAATATTTATGTAACTACATAAATCATCTTACAATATGCATTTAACCAACACGGGTTTAACCTTCTTTATTCGTCAGTATTGTTGAGTCAATTAGGAACGCCAGTAGATAAAAGCAATCTGCGTAAAGGAGACCTAGTATTTCTACAAGGAACTTATACAAGCGGAGTTTCCCATGTAGCTATCTTTCTTGGAGATAACAAAGTTCTTCAAGTAGGTACCATGGGAACGAGGGAAGTAAAGATTAGCCCTTACTTTGGTACTCCCTACTATGATGCACATTATTGGGTGCGCGTCGTTTTAATTAACTCGTATGGAAAAAGCCGGTGATCACCGGCTTTTTTTCGTTCTAGACAAGGGATTATGTGCAAAAAGTGCTCTAAGCTTTTACCGTTGGTTCAAGTACAGTAAGCCTGTTATTGTATGTATCAAGGTTTACGTTCGCTCCAATGGGGATTGCCGCTTTATAATACCCATGAGCTGTGCTTACGTTGGTCATGAGAGGTTTTCCTAGAGGAGCAATTACCCCATTTATCAAGTCGTTATAAGTCGTAGAATAAGAAATGGAGCAATTCGTGCATTGCCCCATGACCACACCGACGCAATCTTGAAATTTCCTTGCCATGATCAGATGAGTCAAATATCGGTAAATCACATTCGTTGCTTCGTGTGTCTCTTCTAGGACCAATATTTTTCCAGCTGTATCAATTTCGTATGGAGTTCCAAGTGTATCAACCAATGAAGCGATATTCCCCCCTACGATTGGACCTCTAACATTTCCTTTAATCAGGCCGGTCATCTGCATGCCGGGTGGGTTCTGAATCACTCTTGGGCTGCTGAGGGTTGATGTAGCTGAATAAAACTGGTTGAAGTTATACGCTGGTGTGCTCGTGCTAAAGTCAATTAATAATAGACTTTGAAAAGTAATTAAGTTGGAAAATTGGTACAGGATATTTAATAAAATCGTGATATCACTGTATCCTGTTACGATTTTGGGATTGTTATTTATAATCGTATAATTTAGGTACGGCAAAATATCTTTGACCCCTGTCCCTCCTCTTGTAGGTAATATCATCTTCACACTGCGATTTTCAAACATACTCATAAGGTCTTCAGCACGCTGCTGTGCTGTTGAGGCAACAATGCCACCATAAGCATACGTATATTTCCCCACCACTACTTTGAATCCCATATTTTCAATTGTTCGAATTCTTTCATCAATCATATTTGCATCAAGCGGACTTCCTAAAGTAACAATTCCGATGGTATCACCCCTTTGTAAAATGGGGGGCTTTATAGCCATACATATGCCTCCTACCAAAGAGAACTTATTCAATATTGGATCTACGTTGTAATCTCTCTGTTGCCTTATATGCTTCACACGAACTAATTATTACTTCAACCGTTCTATATCCCCATCCCTACCGGAATAAACGCCGAAACCCTGTTCATTGCTTCCTGCTTTTGTTTATCTCCCACATGGGTGTAAATCTGTGTGGTCTGGATGCTCGCATGGCCAAGTAATTCCTGCAAAGTTCGGATATCCGTCCCTGCCAGAACCTGCATCGTGGCAAATGTATGGCGAAGCTTGTGACTTGAGATCGACTTCCCTTGTAGTTCGGCATACTGCTTCTTCAGCACCTCGAAATGCTTCTCTGCAATCGTTTGAATCATACGAACACTAATTCGCCGGCCAAATTGAGAAACAAAAAAAGGCTGCTCCGCCGAGCTCCTTGTATCCATTCGTTCCATTAATGCTTTATTCAGAACTTTAACCAATTCGGCAGGAAGAGGGATGACACGCCATTTTCGTCCTTTGCCGAACACCTGCAGCGTACTCGTTGAACGATTGAAATCAGCAATGTTTAGTCGATGCAGCTCACTTACACGTAAACCTGCATAACTCATTAATAGAAACATGGCCACATTCCGGATCTGATACTTTCCCTCAATCGATTGTAAAAACACAGCAAGCAGCTGTTCGCTGAGAAACGTAGGAATTTGGTTTTTCTCGACCTTCGATTTCTTCACGTTTAGTGAAGGGTTGCTCTGCGCAATCTGGAGTTCGATCAGTGCCGCGAAAAATGTCCGAATTGAAGATAAATAGCGATTACGCGCGGCATCCCCTGCCCCGCCCTGTCGCATTTTTGTCAAAAAGCGCATGATATCAATTGCCTCAATCGTTGGCAATGATTTCTCAACGCCGGAAAGGAATAACCGAACATCCCCTAAGTAAGCTTGTTGTGTTCGTTTCGTAAATCCCTGATCTTTCATCCATGAGTCAAATAGCTCCAAATACTCATCATCATACTCGTACACTTGCCCCAATCCTATTCACTCCGTCCGTTACAATCTAAGTTGCGTTAAATATAGATTTAGTGCAATTTTTTTGACAGCAAAAAACGGTCAATTAGTGCTTATCCCGTGTAATAAACAGCAGAATAACCTTATTAACCGTTTTTCTGGTCTTAATCCCGTGGGTATTCGACTTTCATAATATCCATGAATGGAACTTTATCAATTTCACCATTCGTTTCCATATGTACTCTACCGGTCCGCGAATCCATTGTCGCTATAATCCCTCGAACACGTTCTTCACGCCCCCAAACCGTCAGAACAATCTCGGAGTTCTCCTGCTTCGCTTCGGACAATTGATTACCGATCTCTTCCAATACAAATTCATCCCGCGTTGGTCTTTTTGCTACTTTTGCCTTGGCCATCTCACGTTCCCCCTGGATTATAAATCACCTTGCCGGCGATAATATTTCTTTGACACGTCCAACCTGTCCATCTGCAAGTCTTACTTTAATCCCATGCGGATGGGTAGGCGAGTTCGTTAATAAATCTTTGACAATTCCACGCGTTAACTTCCCGCTACGTTGGTCTTGCTTCAAAACAATATTTACTTCAATACCTGGAATCACATCTTTGCGATTTTGGCCATTCATGCTGTGTAAGTCGCCTGCTTTCTTTCAATTGTGTGTTTTATTATACCATAGTTTTCCCCCATTCCCCATCAAGTTGCGTACATTTGCAAAACCCTTTACAACACCTTACTAATTCAATACGATTAACCTACATTATAAATTTCGAAGTCGTGAACACAGAAAGAGAACCACTTATGAGCCGATCATGGCCGTTACCTGACAAGTCATGGATCATGCGCCAAATCTGGAATGATTTACTCTTTGCTCATTGGCCCATTCTATGTCCCATGGCCCTTACAATCGGCTGAAGCTTCAATCAACGTCAATACCCTCCCTAACTCCTTTGGGATCCAGTTGCCAGATACACCACCGCTTTTCCATTATGCTAAAAAGTTAAAAGTTAAAATCTGGGCACTCGAAAAGCTTCATCTTACATAAAGCACGATAATCTTACTTCAAAGGTGCCAAAATGATAATTAATGATATTAATATTTAATGTGACTAATTCATATAAAACCCACATTCTGATGACGTTTTTCCATCATTTCGCTCTTTTTCCTATTGAAAACAGCTTAATTCAGTTAAAATAATGACAGAGATGGCATTCGTTCCCGAGAGGTTGTGATTCAAGGATGATGATCAGTGGAATTTCTGTTTTCCTTTTATTTTGTATCGGAGGATTACATGTGTTCTGGGCATTTGGTGGTCAGTGGGGAAGCAGAGTTGCTATCCCTGCTACAAGCGGATTAGGAGAACAGACGTTTAAACCTGGCCCAATAGCCACTTTAATCGTAGCCATTCTCTTATTTAGCAGTGCGCTGCTACTGTCTATTCAAGGGGGCTTACTTCCAGTCCTCCCTTCATTTCCATGGGTTCAATGGGGCTGTTGGCTTTGTGTCTTCGTATTTGGACTCCGAGCAATTGGGGATTTTAAATATGTGGGTTTATTCAAGAGGGTCAAACAGACTCGTTTCGCTACATATGATACATTTTTGTTCACACCGCTTTGCTTATGGCTTTGCTTCACTTTTTATTTCACGCTCATTTATAACTAATTCGCCTCTTCAAGCAATCACTTTTTTTAAGCCATACTACATCAAATTTTTGTTGTCCTTTTTCTCAATTAAAAAGGTGCTTTTCACACTTTATCAACGATACCATGGAGCTTACACGGAGGGAATATACGATATGCCAAGATTCATGGACTATATGATCAGTCCTTATCCGCTTCGGATCATTTCATTGCCTATTGATTCCAGTAAATTAAAGCTGCAATCCTTGATTATCCTCGCTGTTGGGCATCTTCCAGGCCGTATATCATTTCGAGTTCATGCAAAATTTACCAAATGGGCCTTCGTCTATATTGCCGGTGGAAAAGGCTCCTATCAAGTCGATGACGGCGCTGTTCAACACATTGAAAGCGGCAGTCTGTTTTTCCTTCGACCAGGAGCTGTATATAATTATGGACCTGATGCAGACGGTTATTGGGATGAGTATTACTTCACATTCGAGGGAAGCCGTATTGCGGATTGGCTCAGTAGTTGGCTTACACATGTGGATTTGGCGAAGCAGGTTGGGCATGAAGATGCCGCCCAGCACAATCGGATCGAACGCATCTTTATTCTCATGGAAAGCGGTGTACCCGATAATATCGACCGTGCTTCCTTACTGCTTGAATCCTTGCTTTTTGAATTTATTCTAAAAGATCAAGTACCGGCAGAAACGACAAAAACTCAGCAATTGATTGATCTCATGGCCGATCTCGGTGATTCGTTGTTCCAGCCCTTTGACGCGGCGCTTATCGCAAAACGCCACCATATGTCGCTTTCCACTCTCCGGAGGATCGTAAGCGAATATACCGGCTACCCACTTGGAGCCTATATTCACCGTTTGAAAATGGCTGCAGCTAAAAACATACTGCTGAATTCAGACGATACCATAAAGGAGATCGCAGATTCGCTTGGTTATAAAGATGTTTTTTACTTCTCACGTTTATTTAAGAAATACGTCGGTGTCTCCCCCCTTATTTATCGAAACAATATGCAGCTTTAAATATGTTTACATAATTATAATTATGTAAACATATTTTTTATATAAAATAATCGTATCGTCCTAGTACGACTTGTCATATGACAGCATATGATAAAGTAGAAAGAAAATCTTCCTACGGGGAGGTGAATCTAAATGACACTTACACTTACGGGTTGGATGCTCTATTCGATGTGGGTAGTTCTTGGTTTTATGGGGCTTAGCTTTTTACTAGGCTTATATAAAACACTCAAAGCTGGAAGCTTCTCCAGCACTCTGATTCTGACTTATCTGCAAGATATGCTGTTCTATGTTTTCCCATTATTTTTAATTTCCAACATGATGTCCCTTGATCCAACAGGCTTCGTATTGTTAATTTCTTATTACATCGGCGCACTTGGACTTGTTCTCAAGTATCTGGCAGATTTCAAAAAGTAAAATGTATCCGCATTCAAAGAATGCTATTATATGAGTTCATTTAAACACTAGAGCAAAAAAGGCTGCCGTCTGTAACGGTAGCCTTTTCATTTGGGAATACCTCTTCGCAAAAAAAAAAACTGAGGCTCCGCCTCAAATCCTTTGACTAATGCATACATTTCGCGGATGAAGAAAGGCTAGGATTTTCTACCTCTATATTAAAATTGCCGGTACTCTATGAGATGGGCTAATTTTGTGAAAACTCAGATACAGACCTAAACCTTAGCGATCAGACTTACGCGGAGCGACGGGCTGTAAGCGCCTTTCGGCGCTTATCGGGTATTCTACATAAAATAAGCAGCTTGCACCAGGGCAAACTGCTTCAGATAAGCTTTTTAAAAACGAGGTAAATTAGATAAATTGTTGCTTGGATCGCCATCCGGATAAGATCTTAGCGTTTTTTGACCTTCCCGATTCCTGCCCGTATTCACATCTTCAATCAGTCCTGCTTCTGTCATGGCAATGGCATTCGCAATATCAACCACCCTGCCATCTTGGAATTGAACCGCACTAATGCCGCCATCTCCATAATGGACGGATTGAATAATAGCTTTATTGGGGTCTATCGTGTGTGGACCTGCACCATACTGCGTTCCATCCCGCATAAAAGTGCCATATTGGGTTGGTTGGCCATTGGCACCATAGCCTGTATATCCCCCTTGAAAGCCTACATTTCTCGCATCCGCATTGTTGATTCCCGTGTTTCGCTGGCCATATTCGGCATTCATGTTGCCTGAAGAACCTGGAACTGGCATTCCACCTTCGGATGTCTGAGTTCCATTGTTACGAGCTTGGGGAATAAATGACTGCTGCCCGCTTTGCCCAGCTTGCTGGTACATCTGCGTTGGAATCGGTTGACCATTCCATGCAAAATTCCCATTATGGATAGGTTCGACCGCATTGCTATAATTTTGAGATGGTTCAAGCTGTGTATTCGTCATACCAAACGGTTGATTCTGCATCATCGGTTGTTGCATCTGTTGCATCATCGGTTGTTGCGTCTGTTGCTGCATCGGTTGCTGCATCGGTTGCTGCATCTGTTGCTGCATCTGTTGCTGCATCTGTTGCTGCATCGGTTGTTGTCCACGTCGGCGTCGCGCCATAGATATCAGCTCCTTTGTTAATTCTATAAAGCGGCTTCCACCTATAGCATGCGTCACCTATATGCAACTTATCCCTATTAACCCAATTAACGCCGAAGCCCCATCATATTGCCAGAAGCGTATCGCCGGAGTCCTGTGTAAAACAAATACATACCTCCCAAGCAAAGCAGGCCTGTCACGGCTATGGCACCTGATATAAAAGGAATGTCAACCTGTCGTAACAACCCAATTGGCAAGTAACTGATGAACCCTGCCGGCAACACCGTAAACAGTACGATTTTACCTAGCCCCCGAAATATGCTCGTTGGATATGTGGTGAATGTCAGAAGCCCATTATATAGCTGAAAACTCAACCCGTCTGAACTCCCTAACCAGAACGCAGGACAGTTCACAATAACCGTGAAAAATAAGAAAATCAGCGTCGATAACAGCAGCGCTAGACCAAATTTAAGAAAGCCTATCATCGATTTATCTCCAAAAGTGACATAAATTAAAAGTGCGAATAAGACGTCCCCAATTGCACTTACCGACATGCGGCTAATGAGAACATGAAGCAGAACTGGCTTTGGTTGCGTTAAATAAATATCAAGCTGTCCGGTTGCGATCAGATTCGAAATGCGCATCGCATTACCGAAAAACGTAGCCATAACGCCGAAGCCGCCAGCCGCTACAGCCCAGAGCATCATCACATCCTGTAGTTCCCATCCATTCAATACAGGAAATCGGCCAAAATAAAGTCCCCAGAACACAATCCAAACCACATTATTGATAATCATCATACCGGCCGTGAGAAAGAAGCTCATCCGAAACTCCATGGCGCCAGCAAGATTAAGTTTCCAGCATTGCCAGACGAAACGAAGTAAACGCCTGAATTTACCTGGCTGTTCAAATTCACTAATGGGTGTCAATTTGCGGCTATCCACCATTAACATTGAGCTTTTTCACTCCTTTTCTATAGACCAATGAGACAATTATGCCAATGATAACAACCCATATCAGCTGTGTGCAGATCATTCTTGGCAATTGAACTGCATCAAAGGTCACGGTTGTCTTGGCCGGGATGTAGACAATGGCTTGAAACGGCAGCCAACGACCTACCTGCTGCAGCACGTCGGGAAATAACTCCAGAGGCATCAGCATGCCGCCAATCGTGAATAGAAATTTGTTGTATACGAACTCCAGCCCTCGTGTCTCCTCCACCCAAAAAGAGCTTAGCGCTAAAACCATATTCAACATGAAATTAACCGTGAAACCGCACAAAGCCACAACTGGCAACCATAGTAACCCATAACCAAAATCAGGCGGACCAATAATGAGCAAACCTAACAAACCGCCAATCGCCGCGTTGACGAGAAACCGCATCGCAGCTTCGCTCATATATTCGACGTAGTGAAAGGCGACAAAGCTAACAGGACGGACGAATTTGAACACGATATCCCCGCTTTTCACTTCTTCCTCTACGCGTGTGCAGAGACTTGGACAGGCGAGGATCATCGATTCCGTTATTACGAGATACCACATGATCTGCTTGAAGCTGAAGCCTCCTATAGATTCCGTTCCTTCGCCATGAAACGTTGCCTGCCATAGTTGAAGAAAAATATAAAGAATCAACAGCAGAAACAACGAGCGGATAAGAAAATCAGCCACATAAGCAAGTTGATTGCGAAGTGTGATTTTGCCGATAAAGACATATTTAACCGATTTTCTCCAGTTGTTCATGTCCTTTCTCCTCCTTTCCGAAGCTCCCGTACATACGTGTGATGATGTCCTCCATCGGTGGATCTTCAACCGTAACGTCGATAATCCGGTGCTCAGACATGATCTGGGACAGCGCTGCTTCAATCGTTGTTTGACTCATATCGACGGAAAGAACAATTCTTACACCACTTCGTTCGAGTACTTTCACCCCGACAATTTCTAGGGAATCGGGCTCCTCTCCCAATACAAGGCGGACTGTTTTTTGTGTCAAAAACTGCTGCTTCATCACCTCGACTCGGTCATCGAAGACAATCCTGCCGTGATTGATTACAATCGCCCGGTCACATAGCCGCTCAATATCACCAGCATCATGGGACGTAAGAAACACAGTTGTTCCTTCTTCACGTTTTAACTCTAGAATAAGCTCGCGTATTCGTTGTTTAACGACAACGTCTAGTCCAATCGTAGGTTCATCAAGGAACAGCACCTGCGGGCGGTGCATCAAGGAAGCAGCGATCTCACAGCGCATCCGTTCGCCTAGCGAGAGCTTCCTGACTGCCGTATGCAAATAGGGTCCAAGTTCAAATCTCTCGATGAGATCATCACGCCGGCGTATATACTCACTGCGCCGCAGCTCGTAAATACGGCTCATTAGCTCGAAGGTATCGATGGGTGGCAGATGATACCAAAGCTGCGACTTTTGCCCGAAGACAGAGCCTATTCGATAGCTTAGCTTCGTCCGCTCCTTCCATGGACAGCAGCCTAGAACTTCAGCCTGGCCTGTTGTAGGATGAAGAATGCCTGTCAGCATCTTAATAGTCGTGGATTTCCCGGCACCATTCGGTCCGAGAAAGGCAAGTGTTTCCCCCTGATCCACGGAGAATGTTATCCCCTCTACAGCTGACTTGTCTACATACTCCGGCTTTAAAAGTGTCCTTACACTCGCCATAAAGCCTTCTTCTTTTTTCTTGAGTCGAAAGGATTTCCCCAATTGGTCCACACGGATCGATGCCATCTCTGTTCCCTCCACTTTTTATTTCGGTAAAGCAAAAAAGACCTCAGTCCGTTTCGCCTAAACAGGCGGAACTTTCCGAAGGTCTTTTATCCCTTACGGTGTAACACGTCAGGTATCCGTGTCGGCTTCGCTCGGTTCGCCACCTTTGTAGGTTCGGATCCCTAGAAGCCCTTCCGTTTATTTTCCACATATTAACACATGATGTCATGTACAGACAACACTTTTTTTGCGACTCATCCAAGCAAAAAAAAGCCTGTTGCAGATGCACAGACTTTTTACGCTAACCCTCTTTCGTTGCGCTATTGGGTTTGATGAGATTGCGAAGATTGCGAAGATTGTTGAGATTGTTGAGATTGTTGAGATTGTTGAGACTGTTGAGATTCTTGAGATTGTTGAGATTCTTGAGATTCTTGTGTCGTTTGTAATTCTTGTTTTAAACTTTCCGTCTTTTGCTGGGCTTGCTGAATTTGTCCCTGAAGATCCTGCAGCTGTTGTTCTGCTTCGGACAATGCAGCTTCAGTCGCCTGTGTATAAATATCCTGAGCAACTTGCAGCGTTTGTTCAGCAGCTTGCTCAGCTTTTTGGGCAGCTTGTTTAATTTGCTCAAAGCCTTGTTGATTTTGTTGCGGCGTTTGTTGTTGCATAGAGATACCCCCAGCTGAATTTTTCATACCCGATTAATTTTAGTAAATGTTCCTTTTTTTATTCCTAATGAATATACTCGCCTCTCATCGTCAAAGTATCAGACAGCACGGGAGTCGGAATGATAAATTCTACAATACCCATATAACCGGGTGAAACCTCGTATTTTTGGAAAGAGAGAACAAGTTGACCGTTTGAATTGATATAGAAGTTTTGATCCATCGTGATGGTTTTGAAGTATGAATTTACCTCATTAGCAACACCCTCAACCCAGTAAATCTTCTGCGGGTCCCGCATCATCTGTTCCTTCATTTGCTCCTTAATATTTTCACTGATAACATCAATATAATCATCATTTTTAAACAAACTTGGCAAAGTAATGAGCAATTGTTTCTTCTTGTCGATTGTGTCGTATTTGAATGTTGTTGAGGAGGATCCGACTGTATTTACCACGTATCTTCCCACTGAGAGGATCTGATCATTATCAGTTTTAATGACATATCCGCTATCTACCCCTAAATGACCGCCGCCACTTTGCTTCATACTTTCCATTTCAATGATGAAATCAGTATATAACTTCTTGCCTTCTTCTAGATATTTGTTATTCAGGGTATCTTCCAAGGTTTTATTATCCAAATTCGTGATAACTGGCACTTCTAAATTAGCTTTATAGGTTCCATCGTTGAACTTATATTCTCTAAACGTTAGCACCTTAACGATGTCACCAACGAGAGGCACCTCAGACAAAGCATGGGCCAAAGTAGGACTGGTATTGATACCTGTGACAAACAAGATAGCCGCCGCCGCAACTGCAAATCCCCAATTAACATTGCTTTTTCTTCTCTTATTCTGCTTAATGGCTTGGTTTACAATAAAATCCAGTTCTTTTGGAATCGGAATATCCATATAGTGTTGTTTCATTTGTTCTAGTTTTTCATTCATTTTAGTTGACCTCCTCTAACTTATCGTCGATCATTTTAATCCGGAGTAATCGGAGGGCTTGATACAACCGTGTTTTTATCGTACTGCTGTTTTCTTGTAAAACCTCGGCGATTTCATCAATCTTCAAATCCTCGAAAAATCTTAGTAATATCACACTTCGATAGATTGTCGGCAAATCATCTAGTGCCCTTTCCAGATCAATATTAGGATAGGCATCTTCACTGCCTTGAGCATACGATTCCATCGTGATATCATCAACGACTTGAATTTTTTTATGCTTCCTCAAGAAATCCAATGAAGTATTTACTACAATCCTGTAAAACCAGCTCTTTATGGATGCGGTGTCTTTCAGAGAGCAAGCTGAGGCAAAAGACTTATGTATGGCGTCTTGAACGACATCGAGGGCATCTTCCGAATTTTTCACGTAACTATATGCTAATCGATAAACATTTTCTTTATGTTCTGTTATACATGCAATCAGCAACTTTTCTAACTTGCCATTCATCGTCATGAGGTTAAAAGACGCTCCTTTTTCTACGCGCGTATAAGATTTGGTCTTGTATGAGCTAGGACGTGCGAGTGCGTAGAATAGTTTGGTACACTACATAATAGCACAGGGTCAGAGGCTTCGAATCGACCTTCTTCTACCAATTTCCCTTGCCCACTGCTATACTAACAGCAAGAAGAAGCTAGTGAGGTGACATTTACCTATGAACATTATTAAAGTTAAAGATCGCCTTGAATTAGAAAAAAGAATCCCTACTATGCCTTGGTATATTGAGAAATTTATCAATTATAAGCTGCCAGACCTCTCTCCATCCTCATTACTTGAGTATGTGCGTGATTACGAAATCTTTCTATCCTGGCTGCTGGCCGAAGGATTAAGTTCTGCTCCCTCTATGAACCAAGTTCCTCTGGAGGATTTGGAGAAATTACATATGGATAGCGTTGATAACTTTCGCATGTTCCTAGCTACTCGTAAAGTTCAGGCTAATGTGAAAACCACGATTAACCGTAAGCTTTCCGCTTTACGTTCCTTATTCCATTATTTAAGCCAAATTGCAGAGGACGATAATTTCTACCCGCTTCTGAAGCGGAATGTGATGGCCAAAGTAGAGATCAAACGATCGCATAGGCCCAAGGACAGTGCCGCAAAGCTCGAGGGCAAGCTGCTCCAAGAAGAGGAAATTGTAGAATTTATTGCGTATGTACAGCATGGTTATGAGCACGATGTAGCTACCAATAAGCAAGCTCTCTACTCCTACGAGTTGAATAGAATAAGAGATACTTGCATCATTACTCTCATACTTAATTCGGGGCTTCGTGTATCGGAAGTATTCAATCTGAACGTCGATGATATTGACCTTAAGAAGAAGCTTACCTATGTATATCGTAAAGGTAAGAATGATGACACGTTCAAAACTCCCGTTTACTTCCGTAATGAAGCTATTCAAGCTCTAACGGACTATATCAACATCCGCTCAACTCGCTATAAGCCGCTCAAAAAGGAAAAAGCCCTCTTCCTTGCCATCGCAAATGGCAAAAAAGAGGGCGAACGTATGACGAAACGGGCTATCCAAGAACTCGTTATCAAGTATGCCAAGCGCTTCGGCAAGCCCTACCTATCTGTTCATAAGCTGCGGCACTCGTTCGCCACAGATTATTACTTACAGAATGACTTGTACAAAACACAAGAGCAGCTCGGCCATGCTTCCCCTGAAACAACACAAATCTATGCGCATCTCACGGATAAAACAATGTCCGAAGCGATTGATAAACGGCTGGAATCCTGAAGATTACTTCAGGATTTCTTCAATTTTAGCCAATTCTTCTGGAGAGAATGCTAGGTTTTTGAGTGCAGCTACGTTCTCTTCAATTTGAGACACACGACTTGCACCAATCAGCGCTGACGTTACTCGCTCGCCGCGGAGAACCCAAGCAAGCGACATTTGCGCCAGGCTTTGGCCACGACTGCTCGCTATCTCATTCAGTTGATTAATTTGTGCAAGTTTCTCTTCCGTAATATCTTTCGTGTTCAGGAATTGACTCTTCCCGCCCGCGCGAGAATCATTTGGCACCCCACTCACGTATTTGTTCGTCAGCAGGCCTTGTGCAAGCGGACAAAACGCGATGCTGCCTACACCAAACTCATCCAGCACGTCCTGCAGGCCATTCTCAATCCAACGATTCAGCATGCTGTAGGATGGTTGATGAATCAGCAGCGGTGTTCCCAGACCTTTCAGAATGGTTACTGCTTCTTTCGTTTGCTCTGCCGTATAATTGGATAGCCCTATGTACAACGCTTTACCTTGACGAACTATTAAATCCAGGGCAGCCATTGTCTCTTCGAATGGCGTATTCGGATCCGGTCTGTGTGAATAGAAAATATCTACATATTCCAATCCCATTCTTTTCAAACTTTGATCCAAGCTGGATACTAGATATTTCTTGGAACCCCACTCTCCATAAGGACCTTCCCACATGTGGTAACCCGCTTTGGTTGAGATGATCAGCTCATCACGATACGCGGCCAAGTCGCTTTTTAACACCTTACCAAACATTTCCTCAGCTGACCCTGGCGGCGGCCCGTAGTTATTAGCCAAATCAAAATGGGTAATCCCTAAGTCAAAAGAGCGAAGCAGCATAGCTCTTCCATTCTCATGGAGATCTAATCCACCGAAATTGTGCCACAAACCTAATGATATGGCCGGGAGCTTAAGTCCCGATTTACCTGAACGATTATATTTCATTTCTGCATAACGCGTTGAGCTTGCTTGATAGACCATTTTTGTCCTCCTCAGAGTTTTCGTAGAAAACTTACTTCGTAAGCATCCACTTATGTTTTCGTAGATAACTTATCTCGTAAGCATCTACCAAAGTTTCACCATTAAACTGGCTTCTTAAGTATTAGTATAGGTTAACCGAGGCAACAAAAAAAGAACTAAAAAAAACGTGTCTTACTTACCTCTAGGTTAGTTATGCTTTTATTTTGCCTACAATCAGAAATAAAACTGCCGAATTCCTTCGACAGTTTTTTCGAAATTATTTACATTTGCCACAACCGCAGTTACATTTACGTTTTGATTTGTGAGCCATTTTTCCTTTTGATTTCACAGTGGACTTTGCGCTTCCGCGTAATCCACCACACCGCAGACAATCCGCAATACATTGATTTCGCCCAACTACAAATAATCGATTGCACACATTACGACAGAAACGACCACAGTTAGGAGCGAGAACATTGTTGCCCAGATAAACACCTTTAGGCATACCTAAACACCACCTTTTCAATTGGTGTTATATGGTATTCCAACCAGAGAAGTATCGATTGTACGATTACCCCTATCTTTATGCTATTTGAGCAAAGTAAGCACAAGCTCCGAGCCATTCAATTCCAGCCACTCCGTTTTGTCAAACGTGTTATGAATAATATCAACGAGCACGCCTTGAGCATCCACACCATCTAAATATCTTCCTAGAAAATGAATAAATACATCCAACCTACGAAGCTCGATCAGAAGAGGCAGCAACACAATTTCTTCCTCTCCCAAATGAATCGATTGGCCATACCCCTTATAGAAGGCAGTACAATTGCGTCGCAATTCTTCTGACGGTAGGGTGGGATCGATAAGATCTGATAAACAGACCGCTAGCTCCATCACTCGAACATCTTGAGTTACGAACTCAAAATCAAGTACGGCCGTAATTTGACCCTCGTCATTAACCAGCATATTAGACCCATTGATATCACCATGAACGAGTTGATGAGGAAGCTTTCTAAGGTCAGGAATAGCCTTATAAAAAGCAGCAAATCGTCCAAATATATAGGAGAGCTCATCGCGCTGCATCCTGAATGGTTCTGATGGATGAAGACAGAACTCTTGAATCGCATCTGGTGTGCAGCGGGGATGGATATGTTCAATTTCATAATAAGGTGGGTAGACAGGTTTAAGTTCCATGGTAATCGCAGCCAGAGCAGAAGACAGCTTTCCAACAGCTTCTCCGAACTGCAGCAGTTGATGCATACTCCCCCAAGTAGGATTACAGCCATCTGTATACGTAAATAAGGCAGCCAATTTGCCTTCGCTTGCATCTAAGCGAACAACAGTCCCCCCAGTTGGGAGCTCCACTGGCACAGGTACACGAAAGGGAAGTTTATCTTTTTCTTTGTCTAGTGCCAAAAGAACACTATGTTCGAACATAATTTTGTCCATGTCACGATGAGTTTCGTACAATCGAAGAACATAGGAAGTACCTTCCACGTCTACGAACCGAGTTGTATTATTCATACCTCCCGCGCCAACACGCATGGACCATGTTTGAGCTGGAAACCAGTAAGTTGGTAGTGAGGTTAATTGCTCCTCTTGATCTTTGACACGCATAATTGCCTTCCTCAACTCCTCTTCCTAAACCTGATTGTCACCTTCTACCGCAAATTCAAAATCCTCTACGTCATATGCTTCGACTGGAATTCCTGCTTGAACCATACGTTCAATGAAATCTAACTGGTCAGTTAACAAAGCAGCCTGTTCTTTGATCGCCGTTAGAATTAATTCGGTTTCAATCGGGTCAAAATTGTCCCCATACTCCTCATTGTCAATTGCAAAAACAACCATCAAGGTGACATGCTCATTAATTGGCAAAGGTGGGCTTTTCCGCCATGGAACAGTTAACGCTTTTTCAATTTTTTTCTTATTAAAAGATTCCTCGAAGAAAGCAATCAGCTCACCAATCATTTGCTTCACGAAACCATCGTCTTCTTCCTCTAACATGATCGGCTCAGAGCCTGTCTGAAGCTCGTATAATTCCTGAATGCTGGTATAAGGTATCACATAAGTAACAGGCTGCCCAGGCAGCATTAACTGACCATGCACCGCTAGCATAACGGCTTCGATTATAAATGTTTTGCTCATCTTGTTCTCCCCTTTCTCTCTAACCTTGTAAAAGCATTATTTCGCTAAGAAGCTGAGGAATCCTCTTTTCACAACCTTCTAAACTAAACAAAACCGTCAGTTCCTATGATCGTGGTGACCACTTCGAACTAACGGTTTCGATTTCTCTTATAGGATGCCATCGATGACCTCGTGATTCTCATAAATTGGCTGATACGGCTTCTTCGAAAACCGATTGGCATAGGCCGAAGCTACATAACAATCTGGTTTAATAACAGGAACCATACCAACAGATTCCACTCTCCGCACCATTTCTTGGACGAATTTTGCAGTCCTGTTTTTATTCTCATCGTCACCAGCATCAATATGAATAAACATGTCGAAGGAAGCACCTTGATACAGATGTGGAAGAATAATGTTTTCCATATCCTGTCGCTTAGACTCATCAAAATACATGGCAATCTCTTCACTCAAAGCAGTTTCCATCGAAAGTTTTTCCTTAATCGAATGTAGGGCCCGATGAACGATGACTTGACGATAACACGCCCACGCTCCTTTTCCTAACCGCTGGATAACTACACCGGTAATGAATTTCGTATGACCTGTGTGTACCTGACAATCCGTACCAATAATAAATTTGTAGGTTGCTACGGGGTCGTGACGCATGAATTGTAGAATACGCTCGTGTACGGTATCTAGGTTAAGTCCTCTTTCCGTTGTGTTCCGAAATTCCAGTGGATGGGTCGTCGTCAAAGGTTTCAAAGATAAGGTTCTTCCTTTCTTCTTAGAATGAGGAAGAAGCGGATGCTGAAGCTGCATCCGCCCCTATCTATAGTATATGGCAAAACTCCTATGATCGAACCATCACTTATCGTAAAACACTGCCGCCGAACAAAAATCGATTTTCCCATTGCTTCCCAGCGATCGTATCTGTGCGAACTCCGCCGGATTCGACAGAATACGTATGCAGCATATTCCCATTTCCTAAATAAAGTCCAACATGCGTGATCGGCTCTGTAAGAACGTTCACGTTATCATAATCTGATTCTCTACTCCCTTTGTAGCTGCTGAAGAACATCAGATCTCCACGTTTCAAATTTGTCCACTCCTGAATTACAGGACCTAACGATTTAACATAGTTGCCTTGTGCCTGTGAATCGCTTGGTACGGAGAATCTTAGAGCATCCCAGAACATCGTTTGAATGAAATCCGAGCAATCAAAGGTCGTGGTGTCATTGCGTACCGAACCAAACTCATAAGGTGTGCCTAAGTAAACTTGGCCAGCTGCAATAACAGCTTCAATTTCTTCAGCGAGAGGTAGATTGGGTTTGATGACAGAGAAATCCGTGCTTATGTATTTACTATTTGTGCTTACATACCCGTTAGTTCCATTGGCGTCTTGAATTTGATACCAACTGTCGTTGACTTTTGCTATAACGAGGAAGTCTTCCCCTTTACTAAGCATTCGAATAATCTTGGAGCCGGGCTCGGTTGCTGGAAGTGTACGAAAGTTTACGCCATAGATGATTTCCGCATTACTAGTTATTTTTATGTATCTGCTATTCGTCGAAACATAGCCGCTTACGCCCTGCGCATCCTTGATTTTATACCAATTCGTCGTTACATAGTCTGTGACGGTAACAATTTCGTTTGTTTTCAATAAACGTATAACATTGCTTGAAGTACTAGCTTGATCTCTGAAGCTTACCCCCGAAACAATTTGAGCCTTTGTTGTTACCCCCTCTTCTGCCTGAATGGCTGCAGGGACTACAAAAGTAAGCGCTAAAACAAGCATTCCGATAACCATCGTCCATTTTCTCATCGTCTCTACCTCCATAGGTTGATATCGCTCTTGCTGCGTTTGAGTCACGTAAAACCGAACTGGCGAAATGGATTATTTGAACCTGACACCTCCTCTACATCGTAAAAAGGATGACCCGTTTGCCTCAGCTGGGTCATCCTCTTCTTGTAGATGGGTCCTATCGCATTCGGCAGCTGGCTAGCACTGTACCTTTGGCACGAGAGCCCCTAAAGCTTTGCGTCCCTAGCTTTCGCTCGGTTTGCCATTTCGTTGTGATGTTAATTTTTTCTTTCGCATCTTATTATAGTTTGAGGGGGTTCTTCACGAATATAGGCGAAAGGTTGCGATTCTTTGTCGATATCATAGTGTCTGCGTACCTATTGACGCTAAGGTTTATTTTTCCAGTTTACGGACTTCCAGTTTTCGTGTATGTGTCCAAAACACTTGTAAATTAGGATCATTTTTCAACTTCACATTGCAGAGCTTCATTTCCCCTTCCTCGAGCTCAGTCACCTGCCAAGCATCCGGCTCCATTTCCCCTATGTTGTGCAGAAAAGCAGGAAACTGCTGCTCAGCCTCTTCTAAATCCGGCCAAAATTTAACGCCATAATAGGCTAAACCGTAGTGATTGACAAGTGTGCATGTGAAAATCTGCTGCGATATTTTGTGCTGCAACACATAGGGCATTTTCATTCCTCCGATAAAAAGGCACGTTCACCACGGAGGTGAATGTGCCTTCATTTTTTATGATGACGACTTATAAATAAGCATTCTCATGCTTGGCTTTTAACATATTCCAACGACGCTCGACTTCCGTTTCGAATGATTTCAGGGAACCCTCATATTCAGGCTTCGTCATATGCTTCGTTTTCCCCATCGTCTTGAGCCAATCCGATAGTGGTATCTTCTTGCTCTTATCCTCCGGGTTATATGTGATGGATGTAACCCCGTGTTCCACTTCATAGAGCGGGAAGAAGCAGGAGTCTACCGCAGCTCCAACGATATTGGAGCCTTCCTGGTCATCCGACAGCCAGTTCAGCGGACAGGCAATGAGAATTTTTCCATATACCAATCCCTCATTTTGAGCGTACCATTGTGCTTTCGCGGCTTTCTTCACAAGATCCTGCGGATACGCTTCCGACCCCGTAAATACATACGGAATATGGGTAGCGGCCATAATTTGGGCGGTATCCTTGTGATGGAACACTTTACCACCTTGGTGCTTCCCAACGTTCGAAGTCGATGTACGATGACCCATTGGCGTCGAATAAGACAACTGCGCACCCGTATTCATGTATCCCTCGTTATCGTACTCGAGAATAATCATTTTATGATTGCGCAAAGCCGCTCCGATTGCTGGTCCCATGCCGATATCCATTCCGCCGTCACCAGTGATCATCACGAAGGTGAAATCGTCCTTCAAACCCAAATGGTCGAGCTCGCCACGTCGCTTGCGCTCCCAGAACATCTCCACAACTCCTGAGAGGGTCGCTGCGCCGTTCTGGAACAGATTATGAATATAGGTCGCTTTGTGAGCCGAATACGGATAACCCGTCGTTACAACCATCGCACAGCCTGTGTGGAAGATCGAGACAATGTCGCCTTCAATCCCTTTGAAAAACAGTTCCAAGCCGGAGAAAATACCGCAACCTGGACAAGCGCCATGCCCCGGAGCAATACGCTTCGGTTTCTTCGTCAGTGCTCGCAGTGGCGGAATACGCACATTCAGCTTGCCTGAGTTCTCATCCGGCGTTACCGTGATGAGTCCCGTCTTCAAATCCTCATACTTCATCGGCGTCAACACCCGCTTCGGCGCTTTCGAAGGATCACCTGGCGTGTGGCCGTAGTAATCGAAGGGAACTTCAACCTTGCCGCTTTGTACAGCGTCAATGGCAAATTGGAACAAACTATGCCCGTCTTCGGCATAAAAGTCCTTGCCACCTAAGCCGTAGATTCGGCTTATGACAAGCGTATCTCTGTTCCCGTGTGTGAACAGCGCCGCTTTAATTTCGTTGACCATATTGCCGCCATGACCGCCATAGGAATCCGCGCGATCGCCAACGGTGATCGCCTTCACATGCTGCAAAGCTTCAGCGATCTGCTTTGCCGGGAATGGTCGGATGATATTCGGCGCGATCGATCCGGCCTTAATACCCTTCTCACGGAGTTGATCGACGACGTCCTTAATGATTTCGGAAGCCGAATTCATCAAGAACACGGCGACTTCCGCGTCCTCCATGCGGTATAGCTCAAGAATCGGATAATCACGGCCTGTTAACTCCGCGTATTCCTGCCGAATACGATCATAAACACCTTCGGCGTTATACATGGCCATGGACTGCTGATAGCAGTTATTTATATAATCCGGCTCATTCATATAAGGACCTACGGTAATCGGATTATTACGATCCAACGTATCCGGGAAGCCCTGTGGCTTCTCTCCGACGAAAGCATGCACATCCTCACGATGTGCGAACGTTTGTACTCTACGCTTTTGGTGGGACGTGAAATAGCCGTCTGAAGCAACCAGAACCGGCAAGCGCACTTCCGGATCCTCAGCCAGCTTTAAAGCTATGATATTCATATCATAGACCGCTTGCGGGTCCCGACACATCACAATCGGCCAACCTGTATTTAAAGCATAGTATAAATCGGAGTGATCCCCATGAATATTCAGTGGTCCAGATACAGAGCGACATACCAAGTTCATTACCATGGGAAAGCGTGTCCCCGATTGTACCGGCATTTGCTCTAACATGTACAAATAACCGTTGGCGCTTGTCGCGTTAAATACGCGGCCGCCAGCAGTTGAAGCGCCATAACATATGCCAGCCGAACCATGTTCACCATCTGCTGGAATGAGCACGATATCATGTTGTCCGTTGGACTTCATAAGATCTAGAAATTGGGCAACCTCCGTAGATGGAGATATCGGAAAGTATCCCATAACATGATAATTAATTTGATGAGCCGCATATGCCGCCATCTCGTTACCTGATTCATATACAATGCGCTGTTCGACCTTGGCTTGCCCTAATTCCTTCTTGATATCAATGGACATGCGAGTAGTTCCACCCTTCTCCCATAAATACTCTCTAAGAGTTTACAGCTAGATTGAATCGATGCGGCATGCGATTTAAGTCCGCATAACCATCCTCTTCCCGCTCACTTACGAGCGCTTCGGTCGGACAAGCTTGTACACATTTAAGGCACCCTTTACAGTATTGATAGTCGATCCCCTGTAAGAACATCTGAGGCCGCCCCTTCTTGTCGGGGAGTTCATCCCAAACGAAACAGAAATCCGGACACACATTATCGCAGGAAGCACAGTGAATGCATTTATCTTCATGGAAATGCGGCATCATCCCCGCACGTGAAATGCTTAAATCTTTCAGAATGCTGTTCCCAGGATTCGTAATGACACCACCAATGGACTGCGTTTCATAGCCAAGCACTGGCGTATCGAAACGAACGAAATCGGGCATCGTCTCCCCTTCGGGAAGCGCATACGTTTGGAACTTAACTTCATTGTAACCACGGTCAAAAGTTCGTAGGGCTGGTGCTACAGCAAGCGGATATTTCTTTTCTAATGATTTACGAATAACGCCTCTCATGACATCTGGATCAAGGAAATCACACAACCGGAACAGCGCGCCAAGCATCGCCATATTCACGCGGTTCTTCTCCTCTAGCGAGATTCCAATTGCATCGATAACGGCAATGGTACCTCCCCGGAGCTTCATCTTTTCCTTCAACTCATCCGGTGTTTTTGTCGAATTTACAAGTACGGTACTATCTTCATAGATGCCACTGATAACGTTTACAGTTTTGGAAAGCGATTCGTGAAAAACACCCACAACATGCGGTCGTTCGACCGGAGAAGTATCCCGAATTCGCGTATCCATGTCACAAAACCTTATATGTGCTTTCACTGCCGATCCTTTCTTCTCTGAACCATAGGAAGAAAAGCTAACCCCGTTCAAACCCACCCCAACGACTCCCGCTTCCGCCAGCATCTTACCCGCTAGATTCGCGCCAAGCCCACCGATGGATTCCAGTCTAATCTCAAAAAACCCGAGATCGTTCAATTTAGGTAAAGTTACCATGCCAGGTCTCCTTTCAAAAATGAACTGCATAAAGAATGAATAGTATGAATAGTAAATCTACTCTCATTGTAACAAGAAATCTCTGGTAATCAACCTTTTTTTGAAGGGTCCATTCATAGTAAATAATCAATTATGAGGCCGCACCCTCCCAAATAGTAACTTTTCGGCTCTTCATTCTCGTCTTGAGCAGAATTATCTTTCTCGGCATCCTCACAATCCGCACATACGTCCACATAATCATCATCAATCGGATTAAAGACAACACCGCAAACCTGTGAGCACGCCCGCATCCTCATCTCTCCTTGTTTGACAACCAACTTAGATTGTAAACGCTTGCATCATTGTGTTCCTTTATTATACAGCGGTTTATAGGAATAACACCATAAGTCTTTATCAAATCTTTAGCATTCGAAATGGCCTTTTTCCCTTGATAAGGTCAGTTTATGTGAGATAATGTAGAAATAATAAAGATACTGTCGGACAGTGGAAAGGATGGCATTTCATTTGCTCCATTCAATCATTTCCAATGAACTACATGGTCTCTTCTACATCATGAGTGCTATATTAATCCATCTAGTTCTTACCCCTATTTTCATTTACAAAGAACATCAGCGTAGATCTCTATTTGCTCTTATTTTGATCGTACTCATCTTTTTGTACTGGAAATTTGAAGACATTGATCCCTTAATTTATTCCCTCCATTTGTTTCCGATCAGCTTGATTGCTGTGATTCTGTTTGTCGGATTTATACCAGCTTTTATTGCCTGGACCTTATTTAACATAGGCTGTATGGTCGTCCTGAATTACTATTGGCAACCCGCTCTAATAAGCAGTGCTGTTTTACTATTAGGTGGATTTCTCTTTAGAAATAGGACAAATCAACCTATACTCAAGATGAAATTCGCTTATGCAACGGGTATGCTGCTCGTGTACGTAGTATTGTATGCGCTTTTAGCGCTGAACATACGATCTCCTATAAGCTTGTATGCTGCATACACCGTAATTTTATCCTTTTTCTCTCTTTGGATGATTACATACTTACAATTTTTTGTGAAAAAGCATGAGATTCACAAACAAAGACTTGTCGCATTGGAAAAGGATCGAATGCTCGGCCAATTTGCAGCCACCATTTCTCATGAAATACGTAATCCTCTCACATCTACAAGAGGCTTTCTTCAGTTGCTGGATCAGAAAGAGCTATCCTTCAACGATCACAAACGTTATGTCGACCTTGCATTGTCAGGTGTGGATCAAGCAAATGCCCTCCTAGGTGATTACTTAAACTATGCCAAGCCGTCATCTAACTTACAGGAACAATTAGAACTCAAAGAAGAGATAGAAGCTATGCTGCGTTTCATCTCGCCATTTGCTACAGATCATCAAGTTGCTATCCATATTAGTCATGAAAATGAGGATCCCCTTTACATCCTAGGAGAATCCAAAAAGCTGCGCCAATGCTTGATGAATCTTGTTAAAAATGCGATTGAGTCCATGCCTAACGGCGGTAAGATTTCATTAAGCACCTGTAAGCTGCCTAATGCTGTTCAAATCTCTATTTCTGACACTGGCGTTGGAATGAGTAAGCAGCAATTAAATTCGCTTGGCATGCCATTCTACACGACCAAAGAACAAGGGACTGGACTTGGGCTCGTTGTGGTAATGAGTATTATCAAAATGATGAACGGGAAGATCTCCTTCTCCAGTAATTTAAACCAAGGCACCCAATGCTCCATTTTATTTCAGCAAAATTGAACACCCAGAGACCTCCATTAACATACTTGATGATCTGTGCTATTCTGTTAAGACATGCGTTCATCATGACTGGTAAGGAGGGCTTTTACTATGAATTCAGATTTCATTCCGATTAAATCACTTGAGGGCGACTTGAAAATGTCGCATAAGAAGAGGGATTTCGGTCTTACTGTCTCATCCAAAGAGTTGATCCTTCACAAACCCCACATTAATTATTATTTCAAGTTGGAACATATCATTAGCATTATTCCATACGATCATTCTGCTCTCAAAGCGGTCACCTTCGTAAACTTGCGATCAGCCAATCGGGAATTCACCCATGTAGCTCCGGGTTCTGATTACTTCCGCATTTATGTCCAAGCAGCTACCGTCCATAACCGCAGCGGGCTGTTCGAAATAGGTCCAACCGATATCATTATTCCCATCCACCCGAGTATGCTCAAAGCCATATCTGAATATATGCAGCGCATCGGTATAACTATATTTTAGAGCTCCATCACAACAAAAAAGCAAGGGTGAAAAGAAATGAATCTTTTCTCACACTTGCTTTTTTAATTTTATAAGAGATTATCTTACAGCTTTTCTTTTTCGATAATAAAGGCTAGTAAGCGTTCGCAGCTATCTTCTACCATCTCGTACACCTCTTGAAAATTACCCGTGTAATAAGGGTCTGGAACATCTTTATTAGCACGATCAGGTGAAAAATCCAGCAATTTATGAATGGCAGCTCGTTTCTCACCTTCAACTAAAACAGGAGCAAACGATGCCAGATTAGTTACATTGCTCTCATCCATCGCAATGATATATGTATATTGTACAAAGTCATCGGACCTAACTTGCCTTGCTTTTAGACCCTCATGATTAATCTGATACTGATCCAATATGTCCCTAGTTCCTTGATGTGGGGGATGTCCAATGTGCCAATCACCAGTTCCGGCAGAATCAATCGCAATTACAGCATCGAGACCCGCCTTTTTTACCTGATGACGAAAAACCGCTTCAGCCATGGGAGATCGACATATATTTCCTAAGCAAACGAATAAGACCTGGATCATACTTCACCAAATAAGAGCTTTTTTTCACGCATGGTGAGTGACCTTGCCGGAATATCCAGCACAATTTTACCTTCAGAAAGTCCCCAAATACGGGTGGCATATCTTTCAGCAAGTTCAACTTGGTGCAGTGTTGCAATGACGCTCATATTTCGATCTTTGCAAAGCGATTTTAAATCCTGCAAGATATATTCCGTTGATTTTGGGTCAAGTCCAGAAACAGGTTCATCGGCGACAAGTACCTTTGGTCCAAGTATTAGAGCTTTAGCAATAGCAACACGCTGCTGTTCACCGCCGCTTAGCTGGCCCACTTTCTTCTCACCCTTATCAAGCAACCCCACTTTTTCCAAATAATCCATGCTGTCCACATGCTCATCTCTCGAAGTCATGCCAGTCAAAATACGCAGAGGTGTTTGATAGACACGACCCATCATGACATTTTTGACAGCGCTTTTATTTCGATTTAAAGCAGGCTTTTCTTCAAGAAATGCGAAATCTCTACCTAATTTGAAGCGTTCGAATGGACCTGGCTTCGATATATCAATGGAGTTATAGATCAACTGACCGCTTGTCCATTTCTCTTGGTGACTGATACATCGCAATAAAGTGGTTTTCCCACTACCACTGCCCCCAATAACCGCAATGAATTCGCCTTCATCAACTTGAAAGCTCACTTGTGAAAGTACCTGATTGTCCGGAGGATATACTTTACTTAAATTACGAACTGTAAGCATGACAATGTCTCCTTCGAGTAAGTCTTCTTCCGTCTTTCCCATAGAAAGACTCATTTCATAAGCTGCCCTTTTGGGAAAAAATCGCCACTCATATCAAGCAGTACGCCTGAGCAGAGGACGATTTTCCAATTCCCAAAGGATGTTATCTTAATCGCAAGATGTCGGAGCTTCCGCTGTACCTGCTTCTACATTAATTTTATCCGATATCGTATCACGAATGACCGACATAACAAGCTGTAATAAATAGTTGATATCCTCTTGTGTTTGCTTGAATTCATTCACAATCGGAATCTCATCTAATTGATCCTGCAGCACTTCAATCTCATTCTCAATTTTCTCGATCATTTTAACATTTTGGAAAGTCTCAAAAGCAACGACTTCCTTCTGTTTCTTTTTGATTGCACCAATTAGCACTTGGATATCAGGATTCGTAGCGATTTGCTTCTCAGCCTTTTGATAAAACTGTACTTCATTCGAAGTCGTTAACAATTCAGCCAATTCCTTGGCTTTGGTTAAAATATCTTCGCGTACGATCATTTCCGTATTTGTAAACTCCTCTACTTTAAAAGCATGAGGTTCATTATCATTATGTTTATGTTCACATTGGGACACTTCTAAACACGCTCCTATCTATTTCAGCTTCAAATTAAATGGACATTTTCATGGGTTTGTGAACAATCTCACCCTTCAAAATCCAAGTTTGTGCATGCGTCACTTCCACTTTAACCATTTGGCCAACTAAAGACTTGTCGCCAGTAAAATGGATCAATTTATTCGTCCGCGTGCGACCAGCTAGTACATCAGCATTATTCTTGCTTTCGCCTTCAACAAGTACTTCAACAGTCTGCCCTAACAATCTCTCGTTGCTCGCTTTACTGTATTTATTTACTAATTCATTCAAGCGATATAGACGTTGTTTCTTTACTTCCATCGGTACATTGTCTTCCATATCGGCAGCAGGCGTACCTTCTCGCGGTGAATAAATAAATGTAAACGCGAAATCGAAGCCTACTTCCTCATAAAGAGACATGGTCTCATCGAATTGCTCATCCGTTTCACCTGGAAAACCAACGATAATATCTGTTGTCAGAACGACATCAGGCATCGTTTCTTTAATTTTACTGGCCAGCTGTAAATAATGATCTCTGGAATATTTTCTGCTCATTCTTTTCAGAACCTCGGTATTACCCGATTGAACTGGTAGATGTATATGCTCTACTAGATTACCGCGTTTACCTAACACTTCAATCAAGCGATCATCAAAATCTCTTGGATGCGAAGTCGTAAAGCGAATACGCGGCACATCAATTTTACGAATATCGTCCATCAAATCCGCGAATGAATACGCAATATCCTCAAAATCTTTACCATAGGCATTGACATTCTGTCCAAGCAGCGTAATTTCCTGAAACCCTTGACGAGCCAAGTCTCTAACCTCAGCAAGCACGTCTTGTGGCCGGCGACTTCTCTCTTTTCCGCGCGTATAAGGAACTATACAGTAGGTACAGAACTTATCACAGCCGAACATGATGTTCACCCAAGCACGGATTCCTTCACGTTTTTTTGGTAAATTCTCAACGATATCGCCTTCTTTAGACCATACCTCAACAACCATTTCCTTGTTATAGAAGGCATCCTTCAATAAGGTCGGAAGACGATGAATATTGTGCGTTCCGAATATCAAATCTACAAAAGCATGCTTTTGCATAATTCGATTCACGACCGCTTCTTCCTGCGACATACAACCACAAACACCAAGAACAAGGCCAGGTTTCTGTGCTTTAAGTGCCTTCAAATGGCCAAGCTCGCCGAAGACCTTGTCTTCTGCATTCTCCCGAATTGCACAAGTGTTGAGCAGAATAACATCTGCTTGGTACTTGTCCTCTGTCGTTTGATAGCCCATTTGCTCGAGTAAACCCTTCATTACTTCTGTATCATGCTCATTCATCTGACATCCGTAAGTGCGAATCAAATAATATTTATCTTTGCCGAACTCCTGCATGTCCTCAGGAATGGTGAAGTCATAGTGTACGGCGATCTCTTCTTTTCCGCGCTTCTTTGCATCTGTCAGTGAAGGAGGCTGAAAATATTGGGAATAATCCTTATCGGATTTCACTTGGTTAGCCACTTTCTTTCCTCCTAAGAGTTTTGCTGTAGTAAACTGACGCAACTTTTATTATAGCATCACATGCCTACATAGTACAAAAAGAAATTAGCATTTGTATGGAAATTTGCCTTACTAGAACTAATCTATCAGTTCAGCTAAATCGCCAGTTTTCACACCAGCAGCATTCCCCTCATCCGTATCAATATGCATGTCTAACGCATAGTTATCAGATACACGCGCAATGACATTCTCGAAGATCAAAGGTCGTGCTCCATTCACTTTGACACGTAGTAGCTGTTTATCTTGAATGCCCCATTTCTCAGCATCCGAAGTATGAAAGTGAATATGTCTAGCCGCGACAATTACGCCTCGTTCCAGATCTATCTCACCCTTTGGACCAATGACTCGAAGGCCAGGAGTGAGTTCTATGTGTCCGGACTCACGTACCGGTGGGTTAATCCCTAAAGAAAATGCATCTGTTCGTGATACTTCGATTTGTGTATTTGGACGTGCAGGTCCAAGTATACGTACTTTCTCGATCTTACCTTTGGGTCCAACAATCGTGACCGTTTCTTGAGCCGCATATTGTCCTGGTTGTGAGAGATCCTTTAACGTCGTTAATTCATATCCCTGACCAAATAAAATGTCGATATGAGCTGGAGATAGATGTATATGTCTGGCTGAAACCCCTACCGGGACTGTTTTCATAGTAACCATCCTTTTACTTTTGTGATAGTAGACAGTATTGCCGCTCAGCAAAAAAGGCATACGGATAATCTCCATATGCCCTCAAGGTGCAACTATTATTTGAATTCAGTAAGCATTTTACTGAAATCTGCTTCTGAAAGCTTAAGGTCTTGTTTCGAAAGTCCTTCTTTAGCGAAGCTTGGAATGGAATCTTCATAACTCTTTTTCTCTTTGTTTTGATAGATGATACCCGTCAACATGGAGTTTGTTTCCATGATTTTGGTCATTGCCATCACACGGTTCGTATAATCATAATCAGGAATCTCATCCAAATCTACGATGTTCTCTTTGAACCAGTCATACGTGTTTACTTTATTGAAAGTTACGCATGGGCTAAATACGTTAATCAAAGAGAAACCTTTGTGATTCAAACCAGCTTCAATAACAGCTGTTAACTGTTTCAAGTTACTGGAGAACGATTGTGCTACGAAAGAAGCACCGGCAGCCATCGCAACTTCTAATGGTGAGATCGCAGACTCAATTGTACCTGATGGTACACTTTTCGTTTTGAAACCTTCGGCACTACGTGGGGATGCTTGACCTTTCGTCAAACCGTAGATTTGGTTATCCATAACGATATACGTTACATCAATGTTACGACGAATCGCATGTACAGTATGTCCCATACCGATTGCGAAGCCGTCGCCATCACCGCCTGAAGCGATAACTGTCAAATCGCGGTTAGCCATTTTCACACCTTGTGCGATTGGCAAAGATCTACCGTGAATACCGTGGAAACCATAAGCATTGATGTAACCAGAGATACGACCGGAACAGCCGATACCAGATACGATTGCTAAGCCTTCAGGCTCTAAACCAACATTAGCTGCTGCACGCTGAATTGCCGCTTGTACGGAGAAGTCTCCGCAACCTGGACACCAGTTAGGCTTTACATTGTTACGAAAGTCTTTTAATGTTGCCATGCTAAAGTCAACTCCTTACATTTTTGTTCAATTTCTGCTGGCAAGAACGGATTGCCGTTGTATTTAAGAACGTTTTTAATTTTATCTGCATGACCAACATGCAGTTTAATTTGATCTGCTAATTGTCCAGTTGCGTTGTTTTCGACAACGATAACTGTTCTCGCTTTTTCAACAAGAGGTCTCAGCTGCTCTGCAGGGAACGGATGAATCAAACGCACTGTAGCGTGATTTGTCTTAATTCCTTCTAGTTCAACGCGGCTTCTTGCTTCATCAATTGTTCCACCAGTGGAACCCATTCCGATAATTAGAAGATCTGGATTCTCATGAGGTGCGTCGAATTTAATGGCATCTGTTACTTGAATGTGTTTCAGCTTCTCAAGACGCTTATCCATCATACGTTGACGGTTTTCAGTGCTTTCCGAAGGACGACCAGTTTGGTCATGCTCAACACCAGTAACATGATGAATACCATTTTTCACGCCAGGGATGACACGCGGTGAAACACCGTTCTCAGTGAACTCATAACGTTTGAACAATTGATTCGCTTCTGTTTCAGGAGCTTCTGTTACTAGCGCTCCGCGGTCAATCACAATACGGTTGTAATCTAGCATCTCTGCGGATTGTTTACCCAAGGAGAGTTGTAGATCCGTCATCAAAATAACCGGAACTTGATATTTCTCAGCAAGGTTGAAAGCTTCAATCGTATCATAGAAGCATTCTTCAATCGTGCTTGGGGAAAGAACGATTTTCGGGATTTCACCGTGTGTACCGTATACCATTGCGTTCAAGTCAGATTGCTCTTGTTTCGTTGGAAGACCCGTACTTGGACCACCACGCTGTGTATCTACGATAACAACAGGCGTTTCAGTCATACCAGCCAGACCAATAGCTTCCATCATCAAAGACAGACCAGGACCTGCAGAAGCTGTTAGTGCACGAGCACCTGCATAGTTAGCACCGATAGCCATTGTACATGCAGCAATTTCATCTTCCGTTTGGATAACAGTTCCACCCAATTTAGGAAGTGCTTTTTGCAAGTACTCCATAACTTCAGATGCTGGTGTAATTGGATAAGCTGGCATAAAGCGGCAACCTGCTGCAACAGCTCCAAGAGCGATGGCATCGTTACCAATCATGAACAATTTTTGGTTGCCGTCAGCTGGTTCCAATTGGAAGTCAGCAATAGGTCCACCGGCCAATTCCAGAACGGATTCTGCACCTTTACGAACAGCTTCAATATTTTTTTCTACAACAGCTGCGCCTTTACGGCCAAATTCTTCCTCAACAGCTTTATTAAACACGTCAAGCGGCAAACCGAGCAATGCCCACGAAGCGCCTGATGCGGCCATGTTCTTAAATAGGGAAGTTCCTAGTTCTTCTGCAATCGCAGTAATTGGAACTGGAAACAAACGTGCTTTAATTCCTTCAGGTAAAACGGGGTTAAACTTTGCATCTGCAACAATAACACCGTTATCACGAAGTTCGTGTGCATTAAAATCGATACTTTCTTGGTCAAAAGCGACCAGAATGTCCAAATCGTCTGAAATTGCGCGAATCGGTTTAGTGCTGATGCGAATCTTGTTATTTGTATGCCCCCCCTTAATCCGTGAAGAGAAATGACGGTACCCATACAAATAGTAACCGAGACGGTTCAATGCAGTAGAGAAAATGCGGTCTGTACTTTCGACCCCTTCACCCTGCTGACCTCCGATTTTCCAAGATAACTGACTAATCACCGTACGTCCACTCCTTTTGATTGTAGCTGCATGTAGACCTTAAAAAGCTAATTTGTAGAAATTTAAAATGATGCTATAAAAAATTTCTTTCACTTGTCATCCAAATTCTATGCCTTTATAGAGCAAATTGCAAGGGGTTTAAACGATTCTAAAACATAGAGTTTTTAGATCGAATCCATATCAATATTAGAATGATTCCCAACTTTCATTTTGGAAGATTGGTGAGCATGAACTTTCGCCAGTTCCCATACAGGAATGCCTCCACTTGAGATTCCTTATAGTTTCTACACAAAGCATCTATTATATTTCCGTATTGACCGACATGTCTCAAACCTTTTATCCATTGTTCGATCCCATCAAAATCCGATCCAAAGCCAATATGCCCTTCCCCACCCAGTGAACAAACATGATCAATATGTTTCAGCAGTGCCGTAATGGGAACAGCTAAATTTGTGCTATCTACAAAGTAAGGAACAAATGTAATTCCGATTAGTCCTTGACACTGGATGATAGCTTTGATTTGGTCGTCTGATAAATTTCTTGGATGAGGACAAACTTTTTGAGCATTCGAATGGGAAGCAATAAATGGTTTAGCATACACCTCAACTAATTCCCAGAACGCCGCTACTGATAAATGTGATACATCTGCTATTATACCCATAGTTTCTAATTCTTTTAACATCAGCTTGCCTTTTCTTGTAAAACCACTTTTACGCGGCTCCATAACACCATCTGCAGCCCAATTTGCATAGTTCCAAGTCAAACCAATACTTCTAACACCAAGGTGGTGAAGAATCCTTAAATGCGTCATGTTACCAGCTAAAGCATCTAAACCTTCAAGAGTGAGAATAGCTCCAATCTGTTCCCCCGCTTCAACAGCACGCCAGTCATCGACATTTTGAATAAATTTCATTCCTGGATGACCAATAATTTTTCGATGAAATAAATCCACCATTTGCAAAATATGATCGAATGTAGGCTGCTGAATGGAGTCCGATAAATAGATGGCAAAACACTGAACCTTTACTCCCGCTTGCTTAAGCCTTGGATAACTAACATCCAATTCCTGTTCTTCCTTATCGAAATCCAACTTGGGGTTCATATACAATTTCGTAAGCGCATCGCAGTGACCATCCATTATTCTCATCCTAGCAGCCTCCTATACACCATCTTCTAGACAACACAAAAACCCCTAAGCAGAGGTTTGATAGGCATTGTGAAAAACCTGTCTACTAGGTAAACAGGCTTGGTATTTAGTATGGTACGGTTTATTATCTTGGCTCTACAATAAGTTTAATGGCCGTCCGATCTTCCCCGTCAATCACGATGTCTGTAAAGGCTGGTACACAAATTAAGTCGACTCCACTGGGCGCGACAAATCCTCTTGCGATAGCTACTGCTTTGATGGCTTGGTTTAAGGCGCCTGCACCTATAGCTTGGAGCTCAGCAGCTCCACGCTCACGCAAAACACCTGCCAATGCACCTGCTACGGAGTTTGGATTAGACTTTGCTGAAACTTTTAATACATCCATGAATAGTACCTCCTCGGGAATGATGGATAGATTCCATTACCCATCATATTCTCAAGGTTGAACAAACATGCTATCCTATCCGATTTAAATGTTCGCAATATTTGAAATTATCTGCTAATCCATGAAAACTTGATCTTCATCATAGCGGATAAGGTTAATTCCTTTTGCCAAACCTGTCTGATCGTTCAATTCAATCACGACAGCATGGAAATGCCATTTGCCTTCATCCGTAACGAATCGAACTGGAAGCTGTGTTTTGAACTTTTGCAGTACAGCATTACGTTCAACGCCAAGAATACCATCACGTGGCCCTACCATCCCTACATCGGTTACATAAGCTGTTCCTTGCGGCAAAACACGGTTATCATTCGTTTGTACATGTGTATGAGTGCCGACAACTGCTGACACTTTTCCATCTAAATGCCAACCCATCGCAATTTTCTCAGAGGTTGCTTCTGCATGGAAATCAACAAATACAAATTTATGTTTCTTCTTATCCGCTTCAAGAATTTCATCCACTTTACGAAATGGGCAATCAATCGGCGGTAAGAATGTGCGTCCTTGCAAATTAATAATCAGTAATTCCTGATCCTTGACCTTAATGACCGTATGTCCTCTACCTGGTGTCCCAGGAGGAAAGTTTGCGGGTCGAACCATCTTCTCGTCACGATCAATGAAATCAAAAATCTCTTTCTGGTCCCACGTATGATTGCCCATCGTCAGGGCTTGAATGCCCATCTCATAGATTTCCTTAGCTATTGCCGCTGTAATACCTTTCCCTGCGGCAGCATTCTCACCATTAGCAATGAACACTGCGTGAGGATGAGCTTGTTTTAATCTAGGCATACTATTTTTTAACGCTTTTCTTCCAACAGATCCTACAATATCTCCAATAAATACAATTTTCATAACAATGTTATAGCTCCTTTATAAACCCTAGATGCAAAGGCGAGCAATTGATAGATTCAATGACAAGCCTGAAAATAAGGAAAAGTGGCTATATCAGCCACTTTTCGCATTGGTATCTTATTTAGCGTATTCAACAGCCCTTGTTTCACGAATGACCGTAACCTTAATATGTCCTGGATAATCGAGTTCACTCTCGATTTTCTTCGTAATATCGCGGGCTAAACGGAATGCTTCGGTATCATCCACTTTCTCCGGCTGAACCATTACACGTACTTCGCGACCAGCTTGAATGGCGTATGATTTCTCAACACCTTCGAAGGATTCCGAAATTTCTTCTAGCTTCTCCAAACGTTTGATATACGTTTCGAGCGTCTCTCTGCGTGCTCCAGGTCTTGCTGCGGATAAAGCATCTGCAGCTCCTACTAACATCGCAATAACAGAGGTTGCTTCCACGTCACCGTGATGAGAAGCAATACTATTAATAACGACTGGATGCTCCTTGTACTTCTTACCAATCTCAACACCGATTTCCACATGAGATCCTTCAACCTCGTGGTCTAGCGCCTTACCGATGTCATGAAGCAGCCCGGCACGTTTCGCCAAAGTTACGTCTACCCCGAGCTCCCCGGCCATCAGACCAGCCAGATAAGCTACTTCCATGGAATGTTTCAACACGTTTTGACCGTAACTTGTTCTGAATTTCAAGCGACCCAAAATTTTGATCAAGTCAGGATGCAATCCGTGTACACCAACCTCAAACGTGGCTTGCTCCCCGTATTCGCGGATACGCTCGTCCACTTCTTTACGGGATTTCTCGACCATCTCTTCAATGCGTGCTGGATGAATACGTCCATCAGCAACAAGCTTTTCTAAAGATGTACGAGCAATTTCGCGTCGGATCGGATCAAATCCTGATAAAATAACTGCTTCTGGCGTATCATCAATAATAAGGTCGATACCCGTCAATGTTTCCAGTGCGCGAATATTACGTCCTTCACGACCGATAATTCGGCCTTTCATTTCTTCATTTGGCAGTGATACAACTGAAACCGTTGTTTCAGCAACATGATCTGCAGCACAACGTTGAATGGCGAGCGTGATGATTTCACGGGCTTTCTTATCACCTTCTTCTTTGGCCTGCTGTTCGATTTCTTTAATAAGCTGTGCGGTTTCGTGACGAACTTCCTGTTCTACATTTGTAAGAATGATACTCTTAGCTTCATCCATTGTAAGACCAGAAATTCGCTCTAACTCCGAAACTTGGCTTTTATAAAGCTGATCAATTTGTGATTGTGTATCCTCGATCCGCTTCTCTTTGTTGGCAACTTGCTCTTCTTTACGCTCGAGAGATTCTAATTTTTTATCCAGCGATTCCTCTTTTTGCAACAATCGTCTTTCTTGTCGTTGAATTTCATTTCGACGTTCACGAATGTCTTTTTCAGCTTCGGACCTCAGTTTATGCACTTCGTCCTTTGCTTCCAGAACCGTTTCTTTTTTCAGTGCTTCTGCTTCCTTCTTTGCAGATTCTGTAATCTGTTCAGCGGCTGTTTCAGCACTGGAAATTTTCGCTTCTGCAAGAGATTTACGGATAAAATAACCAATCCCTAAGCATGCAGCTCCAACAATGAGAATGATCGCGATCCAGATGAATGACATCATCTTGTTCACCTCCTCGTTGGTTTCTCCAAGGTGTTAGCCTGGGATTCCCTTCGGTTTTTTAATCCGATTTTTAATTGTTTTGACTAGTCATACATACCCTACTAATTAAGAGTATGGCTTTTAAATGAATGCGCACCGTGCGTTAGAGGCACTATAGTGCTAATAATCCATAATCAACAGTGTAAAAATTGGCGGTTTCTACATCTGTCCCCTCAAAATCAATGAAATGAGTATGATTTTGAATACATTATGAAAATATACACTGTTATTTTATCTTTTGTCGAAGAAGCTTGTCAAGCGAATGTCCCTAAGATGACTGAATAAGTATTTCCAGTTCCCGCGAAATATTTAATGTCATTAACTTATTTAAATTATAATTAATGTCATTAACAATCAAAGGGATCATCTGAGATTTCAAATTCCTCTTCACTCGATTCACTGCTTAGTACCCCCAAAACCTTGTTGACAATAGAGCCCGTATAACCTCTCCGCATTAGAAAAGCTCCCGTCTTTCTTTTACGATCTATTGTCTTGCCTGAGGTTTGCTTCCATTTCGTTTGGCCCAACTTCATCGCCCCCGTATACTCATCTTCGGGATTGATTGTCTCCATCGCATTTTTAACTAATTCTTTATCAATGCCTCTTTGTTGGAGCTCCTGTCGAATGAGATTACGACCTTTTCGCTGCGAAATAATGCGATTATCTGTCCACATTTTCGCAAATTCCTCATCATTGATATAATTTTGCTGGACTAGCTTCTCACATGCCCATGCAATGATAGGCACTTCGAATCCTTTCTCTTTCAGCTTACGTTTTACTTCACTTAATGAATGTGGTCGTCTGCCTATCATGCTTATTGCCTTTATATAAGCCATATTCTGTTCCTCATCAAGCGTAATGCTTTCGATTTCTTGTAGATGTATGGTTTCTCCTTTGTTTAACCGATGCTTGATTAAAATGTCTTCATGAACCGAGAATGCGTATTCTTCATTTAGAAATATATTGTATCGATGCTTACCACGCTTCTGTTTCTCTACCTTGGTGATGATTAACAATGGTTGTTGCTCTTCGCTATTCAAAACTAACCAACTCCTTCAATGAAGAAAGCACCTTAACACAAGGTTTAAGGTGCTTTCATGTATGATCATTAAAAACTTATTCGAAATCTGGTTCCAATTCATCGTCTTCCTCGTCAACATTAAGAGGGACTGCTTTGATTAGATTACTGTTCTCTCGAATCCGTAATTCAATCGTTTCCGAAATACTTTTGTTATCTTTCAAAAACTGCTTCGAATTCTCACGGCCTTGACCAAGACGCTCACCTTCATACGAATACCAAGCTCCGCTTTTATTAACGATATCCATCTCTGTTCCGATATCAATAATACTGCCTTCGCGTGAAATTCCTTCACCGTACATAATATCCACTTCCGCTTGTTTGAACGGCGGAGCTACTTTATTCTTAACGACTTTAATTCTTGTGCGGTTACCAACCATATCATTACCCTGTTTGATTGTTTCCACACGACGAACATCTAGTCGAACGGATGAGTAGAACTTAAGTGCACGGCCACCAGGTGTTGTCTCTGGGTTACCGAACATAACGCCTACTTTTTCACGCAACTGGTTAATGAATATCGCGATAACTTTGGACTTGTTGATCGCACCGGACAACTTACGAAGCGCTTGGGACATCAAGCGTGCCTGCAGACCCACGTGAGAATCACCCATATCGCCTTCAATCTCTGCTTTAGGTACTAAAGCGGCTACAGAGTCAATAACAATAATATCTACAGCACCACTTCGTACTAGTGCTTCAGCGATCTCAAGTGCTTGTTCACCGGTATCCGGCTGAGAGAGTAGAAGCTCATCTATATTAATACCAAGCTTGCTTGCATAAGAAGGATCCAATGCATGCTCCGCATCGATAAAAGCTGCTTGTCCACCATTCTTCTGTACTTCTGCGATTGCATGTAGAGCTACAGTAGTTTTACCGGAAGACTCTGGTCCGTATACTTCAATAATTCTTCCGCGTGGAAATCCACCTATTCCAAGAGCGATATCAAGCGCAAGAGAGCCGGATGAAATCGTTTCAACTTGCATATGTGTAGATTCTCCAAGCTTCATAATGGAGCCTTTTCCGAACTGTTTCTCAATTTGACGTAAAGCATTATCAAGTGCTGCGCGACGATCTGACAAAACACTCACTTCCTTCTTCTATCATTATAGGTATATGATAACTTGTTTTCAGGTGTTTGCCAAGCATTTTTTCGAACATACATTCGACTTTTTAGCGAACAAACAAAAAACCGCAACAAAGTTATCGCTTTGTTACGGTTCTTCCGTTAACACTTAGTCTCATTATATGCGAACTCTAGCTATCTTTCAACTGTTTCCATAAATGATAGAGTGCGCTTTTGGCAGCTCTATGCTTAATGGACTCCCGGTTACCAGATAGCTGCAAAGTAATAACCGTTGTTGCTGCGTCTTTTTGAGCAAAACCTATATAAACAAGCCCTACTGGCTTGCCTTCAGACGGACTTGGACCGGCTACACCCGTGACTGATATGCCAAAGTCGCTTCCGGTCACAGTAATCAATTGCTCCGCTAAGAAGGTTGCTGTCTCGCTGCTAACAGCACCAGGGGAACCCTCCCCTTCCAGCACTTCCATTGGAACACCGAGGAGCTTATGCTTCAAGGCATTCGAATAACAAATAATTCCTCCAAGAAATGATTGGGAACTCCCCGGCACTGCAGTAATCAAATCACTTAGCAAGCCGCCTGTGCAGCTTTCGGCCACAGCAAGCGTCTGGTTCTTCTCGCCAAGCAATTGCAGCACAATTGTTTCGATGGGAACATCTTGGTCCGCATAGAGATACTCTCCTAATCGCATTCTAATCTCTTGTTCGGTCACTTGAAGATTTCGTTCGCCTTCTGAAGATGTCTGTGCACGAGTAGTTAAGCGAATCGTCACTTCGCCTTCTTTGGCGTATGGAGCGATCGTTGGGTCCGTTTGAGCTTGGATTAGATCAAGTAATTGATGTTCCAAATTAGATTCACCGACGCCGGCAAATTTGAGCATTTTGGAATAAAGCGGAATCTCATTGGTCATCCGTGCACGCAGCCAAGGAGCCGCATACTTGGAGAACATCGGTTTCATTTCTTTGGGCGGACCTGGCAGAAGAATGAAATGTGTCCCTTCGTATGTAAATGCTACACCAACAGCAAGCCCTGTTTCGTTATGTAAAGGATCACTTCCCACTAGCATCATCGCTTGTCGTCTGTTACTTTCCACCATATGGATCCCGCGCGACAGGAACATATCTGTAATTGTTTTCATAGAGGGCTCATGCACAATCAATTCACGGCCTACAAACGCAGCAAGCACATCCTTCGTCAAATCATCCTGCGTAGGTCCAAGACCTCCTGTACAAATAACGACATCAGCCCTTGAAGCAGCTAATTTGAAGCTATCCAGCAATCTCTGTTCATTATCACCAACGACCGTTTGAAAATACATGTCTACGCCAAGTGCAGCACATTCTCTGGAGAGAAATTGAGCATTTGTATTTACAATTTGGCCTAGTAAAAGTTCCGTTCCAACAGCGATAATTTCTGCTTTCATCTCGAGTTCCCTCCTTAACATGAGAAAACCTCTACCCCTCGGCCATTCAAAGATGAGCGACCGCGTTTAGAGGTAATTTTTATCGCCAATAAGAAAGCGGTTTTCGGGAGCCGAAAACTTATACTTTCTTAAGTGGTAGAAAAAACAATAGGTTGCCCTATTAAGCCTTTTCCGAAAAATCTATGACATGCTTATTTTTCACAAAGTACTCTACACCAGAATACACGGTAATAATTGCAGCTGCCCAACTAGCTATAACATCAAAAGGAAAGTGCATAAACGTAAAAGGAAAATTATTGATAAGAAGTGCAATGATGGCTGTAATCTGAGCTGCCGTCTTCGCTTTTCCCCATTTGCTAGCCGCCATCACTGTGCCTTCCAATAGAGCAATTTGGCGAAGTCCTGTAACAGCCCACTCCCTACTGATAATGACAATGACAATCCAAGCATCTACTTTATCCATTTCGACTAATGAGACGAGCACAGCCGTAACAAGCAGCTTATCCGCTAAAGGATCAAGCAGCTTGCCCAAATTAGTTACAAGATTACGTTTTCTGGCAATGTAACCATCTAAACTGTCTGTACTCGCAGCAATAATGAAAATTAAAGCAGCAATAATTTGATTATATGTTATGCTAAATTCCTCTATCCGTATTTGAGGGAATTTCACCTTAATCAACAGAAAAAACATGATAATAGGTACTAATAAAATCCTCGCCACGGTGATGCGATTGGCCAGGTTCATGCAATTACCTCCCCGGATAAGTCAAACTCATAAGAGTGGGTAATACGAACCTTAGCTAATTCACCAATGTTAAGCTTCGCATTTGACACGAATACTTCTCCATCAATCTCAGGAGCATCAAATTGAGAACGTCCAATATATACATCACTTCTGCCATCGTATCTTTCGATAAGCACGTCAATTTCCTGCCCGATGCGGCGTCCGCCACGCAGATTCGAGATTTCTCGCTGAATTTCCATAATCGCGTTCGCACGATACTCTTTGACATCATCAGGAACTTGGTCCGGCAAACGCGCTGCTGGCGTATCATCTTCCTTGGAATAGGCAAAAACACCGAGACGGTCAAACTGAATGTCGCGAACAAATTGTTTTAAGTTTTCAAAGTCTTGTTCAGTTTCGCCTGGGAAACCTACAATGAGTGATGTACGTAGGGCAACATCCGGAATCGCTTCACGAATTTTACGAACTAGTTCACGTGTATCCTTCTGGCGGCCAGGTCTACGCATACGTTTGAGAATAGAATCTTCACTGTGTTGAAGTGGCATATCGATATACTTACATACCTTTGGATTAGATGCCATGACAGCAATCAATTCATCGCTAAAGAATCCAGGGTAAGCATAGTGTAGTCGCACCCACTCGATGCCTTCCACTTCACTAACTTTATTCAGCAAAGTAGGCAGCATGAAACCATCGTAAAGATCCGTTCCATAATTCGTGGAATCCTGCGCGATTAGACTAATCTCTTTAACGCCTTGTGCAGCAAGATTAGCTACTTCAGCAACAATGGACTCCATACTTCTGCTTTTGAAGTTACCTCGCATAATTGGAATACTACAGAATGTACATGCGTTATCGCAACCTTCTGCAATTTTCACATAGGCTGTATATCGAGGTGTAGTCATGAGTCTTGGCAGATCCGCATCATAATTGAACACCGGATTCCCAACAAGAACCGGTTTCTTTCCGCGAAGTGCTTCATCTACGATATGGTTGATTTTATCGAAATCTCCGGTACCCACAATGCCATCAATCTCAGGCATTTCTTCCATCAACTGCTTTTTGTAGCGTTGAGTCAAACACCCTGATACGATAAGCGCTTTGAGATTCGCTGTTTGCTTTAATTCTGCCATATCCAAAATTGTATTAACGGATTCTTCTTTTGCTGCATCAATGAACCCGCAAGTGTTCACGATAATGACAGTGGCATCTTCCTTGTTCTCAACAAGCTGAAAGCCACGGCCATGAATTAATCCTGACATAATCTCGGAATCGACCAAATTTTTCTCGCATCCGAGAGTAACTACTTTAACCTTTTCTGTCATGAAAGAAACAACCTCCAATAGTCCTAAAAAACACTCCCTACCAGTATAATACAAGCCCTATAGGGTGTCAAAATGTAAAAACCCCCTACATGTAGGGGGCTACTCTCCAAAGAACATCGTATGTATGCCTATTTCAAGTTAACAAATTGCAAATCAAGAGGAATTTCCGCCTTACGCAGCAAGGCAATAACAGCTTGTAAATCATCTCGACTCTTCCCGGTTACCCGGATTTGATCACCTTGGATTTGCGTCTTAACTTTAAGCTTGGAGTCACGAATTAGAATGTTAATTTTTTTCGAGTTCTCCTGATCGACACCTTGCTTCATGCTAATTTTCTGCCTTACGGTGGAACCAGCCGCTGGTTCTACCTTACTGTACTCGAGATTCTTAATCGAGATGCCGCGCTTCGTCATTTTGGCGTGCATAATATCAAGGACATTCTGAAGCTTAAACTCATCATCCGAGGTAACAACAAGTTGGTCCTTATCCAATTTAATGCTGCTTTTACTACCTTTAAAGTCAAAGCGGGTTAGGATCTCTTTTTCCGCCTGCTGTATGGCATTGTTTAGTTCCTGCATATCCACCTTGGATACGATATCAAACGAGCATTCTGAACTCATCTTAGACAAAACATCCTTTCCATCAAATTACAATAGCATTATAGCAAGAAGCCGTAAAAAAAGAAACATCCTAAGCACTCTCAGCCTAGGATATCTCTTGGTATTATTCATTACCCGGGAAAGCGCAGGAAACGTCAAAATGCTAGTTTTTTTGCAAATTGAGCTGTACCCTTTTGGGGTTTGGTGTATCCCCGACAGGAACGATCGTACCATTCACAGTAAGCTCCAAAGCACTGGCTGCGCCTACATTTAAATACGCAGAACCGGTTAAATCAAAAGAGTCCGTATCACCGGCTTTGTAAAGTTTCTGTCTAAGCATTTCCTTACCGCCTGTCTCTGTAAGAGAATCCACACGTATCCAACAGGAACCTGATATTTTCATCTGAATATTCAGATTGGAAGCACCGGTTATCGTGTAATTATCCACACCCTTCTCGCTGCTGCTAAACTTAACCTGAACGGATGGTGTTGGTGTTGGCACCGGTGTCGGAGTAGGAGTCGCAAGAGGCGCCACTTTACCGTCACCGGACGCATTCGTTGTCGTACTTGGAGCAGTGCCAGTCGCAGGATTCGTAGAATCTGTGATTCTCGGTGATTGCGTTTGAGAAGAAGGATTTTCATCCGCTGGTGTTCCCTTATAGTTCTTGTATGTATAGTAATATACGATACCGAATATAAGCAAAATGAAACAGACAAACATCGTACCAGAAGCCCAGCGGCTCAATTTCTCGGTATTACGGACACTTGTTCTATTATTACGAATCGTTTCTACAACTGGTTTCTCTACAGCTGGGGAGGGATTCGTCGTTTGGTACATGTTGAGAACTTCCGTAGGGTCAAGTCCCACCGCTTCAGCGTAGCTTTTAATAAAGGCACGGACATAGAAGCTGCCAGGCAGAACCTTGTAATTTCCTTCTTCAATTGCTTCCAAGTAGCGTTTACGAATTTTCGTAACTTCTTGAAGATCATCAAGCGAGATCTTTTTTTCCTGGCGTGTTTTACGTAAAATGTGTCCTAGATCAGACATATGGTCACCTCCCCGCGGGATCTTCTTTATTTAATGACGTTACAGACATTAAAAAGGTTCGGACGTATACGTAAATGAATCATAATTGATTTCTTCATCCGGGCTATTTCGCAACTCAATAATATAATCGAAGTGATTATATGTGTATTCCGACTCCCGAATAAATATATCCGGATGCTCGATAACCTTAGTAGAAGGCATACCCATAATGTCCTGCAAAAGGCTATAATGCTTCTCATTTGAGCGTATAGTAGAAACGATTCCATCAATGATATATACGTTATTTGGAGTCATTTCATCTTCCGACAGTTGACTGCGTACGGTTTGTCTAAGTAACGTAGAGGAAACGAAAGTCCAGCGCTTGTTTGCGCATACACTTCCTGCAATAATTGACTCCGTTTTACCAACTCGCGGCATGCCACGTAGACCTACAACTTGGTTCCCTTCTCGCTTGAAAATCTCACCAAGGAAGTCAACTAAAAGTCCCAATTCATCACGAGTAAAACGGAATGTTTTGCGATCATCCGAATCGCGTTCAATATACCGACCATGACGGACAGCCAAAATATCAACAAGCTTGGGGGGTCTAAGAGCGGTAATAGTAATATTATCTACTTTTCTTAACATTTTACCCATTAAGTCAATTTTTTCTTCATCATTGGTTTGTAGAAGCATACCACGGGTACGATCTTCTACCCCATTAATGGTCACAATATTAATATCCAGCATACCCATCAAAGAAGCAATATCCCCTAATAAGCCGGGACGGTTTTTGTGAATTTTGTACTCCATATACCATTCTTTTACGTCCAATCTTTCCACCTCATCGCAATATCTGTAACGAACAAGTCGATACCTACTCAAGTAATTTCTACAATTTCCGTCAATGTCCTTCTTTTATCGCATAAACCTACACAAATTTATTTCATTTTTAGTTCTTTAAGCTCTTGTTCGTTGTAAATTGTACCACCTTTTTTCCAAGAACTGTTTTTCATCAAAACTAGACGATTGTCCAAAATTTGAGTCCAGTTTAGTTCAGCCGATACAGCTCCTGAAAGATCCACAACCGATACTCCGATAGATTTAGCTTTCTGCACTTGTGCCTCATCTACGGGTGTATAGAAAATAATCGTGTTAGAGTGATGCTGTCTCGTTTGGAATGATAACTGCTGGAACCACTGTTCATTATTATCGAGTAAAACGATATGATCCGCTTCCTCCGAAGGTGCCCAAGCAGAAGGAATGGGACGATCGCTTCGAGTCACCCACTCCACGAGAACATTTTGTGCTAAAAGGTCTTGGATCCATTTATTTTTCAAGGTCTCAATCTGTTGAGAATCAATTTGTAAGAACGAAGCTTGCTCATTTACCTGACTTGTGATTCCTTTGATATCAAGCTGACTTTGTAATAAGGTCCACTTCCCCATCGAAAGTCCTTGTCCAATCACCCCATTAGCAGAAGGGAACAGTTCATTACCAATGACATATATGTAATCATATTTGCTTGCTTTCAACTTTGCTATTACGGTTTCATCCAGTTGATTCAAATCCTTGATCCAATCAAAGGCTATAAAATTAGCATCTCTCCACTGCTGAAGCGCATTTCCTACCGACTCTTTAGCCGGCGCAGACATACTAGCTCCTGTCAGCATTAGCACTGATAATTTATTATCCAACAATTCCTGCTTAATGGTTGGAATTCCACGATTTCCACACCCTGCTACGATAAAAGATAAGAGCAATAATGCAAGCGCAAAACGTTTGATTGTCATGAAGTTACAATTCCTTTCATCCTTATAAAGCGTGCAAAAGCCTCCGAAAGAGGAGGCTTTCACATAGTACCCTATTGAATTGTAAAACGGTTATTAACCTTTGTCTACTAATTTTACCATGAGGCGGGCAATTGTATGTTTTTCTTGCTCATCCCCTGCATCCCACAGTTCTTTGAGCACTCGCTCTTGTTCATTTTCGGGATCCACTTTATTTGCCAGAAATTCTCCAATTTGAAAAGCGAGCTTAGAGATGGTTTCCTCACTCATCCCCGCATTTCCAGCCTGACTCACACGTTCAGCCAAAAACTCTTTCCACTTATCAAATACTTTAAGTACAGTAGCCATTGTAAGAAGCCTCCTTTAAATTATGAGAAATGGTCATTACATACGTAATATTCGCTTCCCAGCTTAAAATTATGCGTGAGGCTTCCTACACTGTACTCAAGTTAACCATCCACCATTTGGACTTATGATTTGACCCGTAATATAACCGGATTCAGGCAGTGCTAAAAAGTATACAAGTGAAGCAACTTCATCAGGCAAAGCAAAACGGCCTGCCGGAATTTCATTGGCGATCGCTTCCCGCTCCTCAGGTTGGAATCCTGCCATCATTTCGGTATATACCGCACCGGGCGCTACAGCATTCACCGTCACACCAGAAGGAGCCAACTCCTTCGCTAACGCCTTCGTAAAGGCGTTCAATCCACCTTTGGCTGTTGAGTATACAACCTCACAGGAAGCACCTGAGATGCCCCATATGGAGGATACATTAATAATGCGGCCGTACTTTTGCTTGACCATTGCAGTCATGAAAGTTTGTGTACAAAGAAAGGCGCCTTTAAGATTTACATTCATCACCAGGTCCCAATCTTCTTCACTTACATCAGAAAGCATTCCGAAGTGAGAAATCCCCGCATTGTTCACGATAATATCAGGGACCATGTCTTTTTGTTCCAGCTTTTCTTGCATCTTGTTGATTTGCTCACGAGATTTTACATCTGCGGAAATGGTTAACACTTTGGCGCCATGTTTCATGCAGGATCTGGCTACTTCATTGGCAGCTTCATGTGACTCACGGTAGTGGATAACCACATTCATGCCTACCGCGGAAAAACGCTCAGCAATGGCTGCACCAATTCCCCGGCTAGCTCCTGTAATAAGAACTGTTTGTTCACTGAATGGCTTAGAAAACGTCACGACGGCTTACGACTTTGCACAATCGAAATAGCAAGTCTGCTCCAGTCAAAATGCTCGCGGAACCGACGGTTCACGTCTTCAAGTGTAATCTGCTCGTAAACAGGCAGTATATCGAATAAATCAATACCTTTAAAACGGTATTTAGTGAATTCATTCGCTATGGATTCCGGTGAGTTCATCATCCTTAGGAAATTGCCAATTTTCTTTTTACGACTCCGTTCGAAAGTGACTTCATCGAGCCCAGCATCCTTACGTTTCTCAACCTCTTCGCGTATGCGCGCTACAAGTTGGTCCGGATCTTTAGTATCTCCGCCAAGAATGGAGAACGCATATCCCTCACTACAGTTATATTCATGACCAAAATTATCAGAAATCAATTGCTCATCATATAATGCCTGATAAATATCAGAGCTTGAGCTGAACAATACATCCAACATTAATTTCGTCGTCAATTCTTTAACTAGTAAGTCTTTCCCACTTACAGATGGCACAGGCTCCTTGAATCCGATTAAACATTTTGGCATTGAAACAGGAAGTAATGTTACTCTGCGCGCTTCCTTCACTTCTAATGGCTCCTCTGGAAAAAATCGTTGGATATTTCCTTGAGGTGGAAAAGTTTTGGCAGCTTGATTTCCTTTAACTAGCGAAATAACCTCTTCTGGATCCACACCTCCAACAACAAACAAGCTCATATTGCTAGGGTGATAGAATGTGTTGTAGCACTCATATAAGGTTTCTTTTGAGATTTCGGCAATAGAATCAACTGTACCAGCGATATCAATATGGATGGGATGCTTAGCATATAAGGATTCAATTAATCCATAATAGCTTCTCCAATCCGCATTGTCTTCGTACATTTTGATCTCTTGACCAATAATGCCTTTTTCCTTTTCTACATTTTCATCTGTAAAATAAGGATTTTGCACGAAATTAATTAATGTCGTTAAATTTATTAAATAATGATCTGTGGATGAAAATAAGTATGCTGTCCGATCAAAGCTTGTAAAAGCGTTAGCCGAAGCACCGTTTGAAGCGAAAGTAGCGAAAATATCACCTTCAGGCTCCTCGAACATTTTGTGCTCCAGAAAATGAGCAATGCCATCCGGAACTTGAACTGCCTCTTTCCCTTCAACTTGAAAAGAGTTGTCAACCGATCCGAATTGCGTCGTGAACGTCGCATAGGTTTTCTGGAAACCATCTTTGGGTAGAACAAAAACATGTAACCCATTATCGAGTTTCTCATGATAAATGGTTTCACCCAGATGTGAATAAGGAATAACCTGCATCTTCTACTCTCCCTTCTGGTCCCGCAAAAAGTATATCGTATCCAGTTGAACACGCTTGGCAGCTTCTGCAATAGCCGCAATATCTACCTGCTCCACAGATTCAATCAAGCCTGAAACCGTACGTTCTTTTCCAGATAAAATAGCATTAAAGTCAAATGAAATTAATTCAAATGCGGAATCCTGAATTTCGCGCAGTTGATTGGCAATCATGGCTCGAGTTTGATTCCATTCAATATCACTGATATCTCCTTGTTCCATGGCAGTCAGCTGCTTTCGAATGATATCAACCGCTTTCTCATAATTCGCCATTTCGATCCCTGATTGAATCGTCAGAATGCCTTTGTGACCATCGAACCGAGAAGAGGCATAGTAGGCCAGACTCGCTTTCTCACGAACATTCGTAAACAATTTGGAGTGTGGGTAACCTCCGAGAACGCCATTATACATAAGAGCTACTGGGTACTGCTCATCTCGATACGAAATATTTGTTCGCAGTCCCATGTTCAGTTTCCCTTGATTAACATCCAGACGTTCAACGATTGTCTTCACATCTCCTGTTGCCCCCCGCGGGGCAGATGTTACATAACCAACATCCTCTTTACGTTCAATGGAGAATGCCTGCTTTACAATACCCTCTACTTCAAAAAGCGTCGTATTTCCAACGACATAAATATCGATAGGTGCCGTTTGAAGCCAGTGTTTATATTGTTCGTACAGTTGCTCGGCATTGATAGGGTCCAAATCATCGATTTTACCCAAAGGGTGAAGTCGATAAGGATCATCACTGCACATTTCTTCGATACAGCGTTCAGCTGCGTAACGAATTTTATCATTAATAACTGATTCTATGCGCTTTTGGAGAGTCTGCTTCTCAGCATCGACATATTTGTTACGAAAATGTCCTTCTTCGAGCGCAGGCTTTGTCAAAGTTTCTCCAACGAAGTCAAGTCCCTGCTCTAATAAAGATTGTGCTGATTTTACGAATCGGTCATTGATGATATCCATGCGTAACTGAACAATTTGGTAATCGCCCCGTTTGTAAATATCAAAACCGAACCCTGCACCATATAAATCATCTAAATATTCTCGAAATTGCTTTGTTTCTGGGCGAAATTCCGTACCTCTTCGCAGTACAAAGGGTGTTAATGCGGTACTCGTGACCGTTTCTTCCTCTAGAGGACGGCCTATGTACACTGAAATGGCAAACGTTTTAAACCGATCTGTCGGCAGCACATGTAAACGTATATGATTCCATGTAGTGCGCTCAAATTGTATTTGCTTCAAAGGTCGGTCTCCCTTCATTGTCCGTGATATAAATCCATTATATTCCTATACGAAGAGGAGAAGCAACCAAAGCTGGTTCCTTCTCCTTTGTCCATGTCTAAATTATTTACAGAAAATATGCTTCCCAATATTTTTGACTTGCGTCCTGCTCCAAATCCATTTGGATGTCGCTGTTACCGGGTTGAAATAATAGATACAACCGCCCGTAGGATCCCATCCGGTCAGCGCATCTTTTACTGCTCTTTTCGTCGATTCGTTTGGTGTTAGCCAAATTTGGCCATCTGCTACGGCTGTGAAAGCACCAGGCTGAAAGATAACACCAGAAACCGTATTAGGAAAACTTGCTGACTTTACACGATTCAAAATAACTGCTGCTACTGCTACCTGACCAATATAGGGTTCTCCCCGAGCCTCACCATTCACAGCATTTGCCATCAGATTAATATCCTGCTCTGATAAGCCCAGGTTATTAGAAGGCAGCAAATTGGCTGGCTTTTTATTTGAAGTAGCCGTTTCTTTGCCTGCGCCGCTCTGTCTTCCTGTTGTTGGTGCTGTAGGCCTCCAATTCTTCGTAGCTTCCCACAGTTTAAGCTTGGTCTTGGGACCTACAACGCCATCTACTTTCATCCCAAACTCACCTTGGAATCGCTTCACTGCCAATAAAGTTTTATACCCATAATCTCCGTCTATACTGCCGTTATAGAAGCCAATGAACTTCAATCTGCCTTGCAGCTCGTTAACGTCAGCTCCTGTGGCTCCATATCGCACTTCATTTTTACTAAACGTTTCTTCTGCAGGTGGATTGAACTTTCCTTTCAACTGAAAAGCGACAACTAATACGAAAACAATACAAAATGTAAGTACAATTAATCGTTTATTCATTCCCCTTCTCAACCTCACTTTTCAAATTACAGCCTTTTCTTGCTTATTATGAGAAAGGGACTCTATGTTTATACAAAAAAAACACTCTCCTGAGGAGAGTGCTTGTACTTTCGTCTATTTAAGCTAGGAACTGATCCGATTATGATGGTATTGTTCAATCGACATTAGCACCTCTCGAGGCTTGCTGCCTTCGTACGGGCCGACGACCCCTTTGGCTTCCATAGAGTCAACCAGCCTTGCCGCACGTGTATACCCGACTCTCATACGTCGTTGCAGCAGGGACACAGAGGCTTGCTTGGCTTCCAATACAATTTGAACAGCCTGGTCGTACAGCTCGTCTTCAAATTCATTTTGTTGTTCCGGCATTTCTTCCACATGCGGAACCATTTCTTCTTGGTAATTCGCCTGCTCCTGCGTGCGTACAAATCCAACCACATGTTCAACCTCTTGGTCAGATAAAAAGGCACCCTGAATACGAACAGGTTTGGACGCGCCAACTGGCAAATAAAGCATATCGCCTCGACCTAACAGCTTCTCGGCTCCGACCATGTCCAAAATGGTCCTTGAGTCTACTTGAGACGAAACACCGAACGCAATACGTGATGGAATATTGGCTTTAATCACACCCGTAATAACATCAACGGATGGTCGTTGTGTAGCAATAATTAAATGAATACCCGCAGCACGGGCCATTTGAGCAAGTCGCGTGATAGAATCTTCCACATCATTAGCAGCAACCATCATTAAATCGGCTAACTCATCCACAATAACCACGTAATAAGGCAGAGGGACTGCTGTACCGCTTTCTGTCAACATTGCATTGTAGCCCTCAATATTTCGGGTTCCGCTTTTTGAGAATAGTTCATAACGCTTTTCCATCTCAACGACGACTTTCTTAAGTGCTAACGAAGCTCGTCGAGGATCAGTTACAACTGGTGCCAGTAGATGAGGAATCCCATTGTAAACATTCAATTCAACCATCTTCGGATCGATCATAAGAAACTTCACTTCATTCGGCTTTGCTTTATACAAAATGCTCGTAATAATCCCATTAATACAGACGGATTTACCTGAACCGGTCGCTCCAGCTACAAGTAAGTGAGGCATTCTTGCCAAATTTCCGACAATTGGTTGTCCAGAAATATCTCGTCCAAGTACAACGGATAGCCTTGAGCTGGATTCTTGAAAAGCAGATGTTTCCATGACTTCACGCATGGTCACAATCGAAACCTCCAGATTCGGCACCTCAATGCCGATCGCAGCTTTACCAGGAATCGGCGCTTCCATCCGAATATCCTTGGCTGCAAGCGCCAACGCGATATCATCGGTCAAAGAGACGATTCGGCTGACCTTCACACCCACATCAGGCTGTATCTCGTAGCGTGTCACGGCAGGGCCTCTGACGACCTCCAGCACCTTGGCACGAACCCCAAAGCTCTCCAAGGTGGCTTCTAGCTTCCTTGCATTCGCTTTATAGTCCGCCATCTCACTGCCTTTGCCAACAGCAGGCTTCGCTAATAATTCAAGGGACGGCATCTCATATGGCCGTGTTTGCACAATCGGCACATTCTCCTGAAATTCTAGCGTAACTGGTTCATCATCCGTGTCAACAGCCCCTGCTCCCTGTACTTTAGAAACAGGCGCTGTAGAGGAAGCTGCAGGATGTTTGACTGCCTGCTGAGCTTCTTGAAAAACCTGCTCCTGAAAATCACGAATAATAGGTGTGATTGGTTGATCTGTGGATGGTGAATCAGATTCAGCAGCTTGCTTCGCACTTGACTTATAAAGAACTTGCTCGGTTTCATCTGCTGCATCTAAATCATTTAATTCATCTGAATTTGAATTACTCTCGACTGCCGTCTTTTTCCGACTTTCCTTATTTGGACGAAGCAGCTCCATAAAGAGTGGTGTCTTCTTCGCCCGTTTAACAGGCTGGAAAACCTCCTCATCGAACTCATCATCAACTGGAACATAAGAGGATTTCTTCGCCTTAGTCGTACTAGTACCTGCGGAGACAGTTTGGGGCTGACGTGTTTCGCGATCCTGCAGCCACTCTTTCATTCTATCTTTAAAATTTTGGCCAACATTACTGAATCGACCCTTCACGATATTGCCAACGTCCACGTAAGAAATGCCTGTTGCCAGAATAAAGCCCATGACAAACAGGGCGTATTGGATTAATCTCGCTCCCAAATAATCGAACAGAAAGTAAAGGACACTGTATAGCATAGCGCCAATCATTCCGCCACCAATACCATGTTCCAATGCCGCTTTGCCAGCTTCTGTTGGTTTCAGACCATCTAACATAGCATTCCATGTGGATGCAATGACTTTCCCTGATGTGAAACCGCCATCAGGATATAATTGAGCGAACAAATCAATATGATTTTTTATTAGTAGGCCAAGAATGAACAGCAGTATGCCTGCTTTCTTGGGCGTAACCATCTGTGGCCAAGCTCTCTTGATCATCGCATATAAGGCCACATATATGAAAATCAGCGGTATAAGTGAATACCACGTTCCCACAAAAAATCGAAAAAGGTAAATCAACGAATTCCCAACATGCCCTTGATGAGCAAGTGCAATGACCGAGAAGATTAGAATGAGAATACCATATAACTCGAATAACAAGCTTGTTTTTAGAGCCTTGCCTTTTTTCTTGCGTTTCGCCACGCTTGCCACCCCCAAGTCCACATTATACCATATTTGACTTGGGGGATGATACAGGAAGAGCAGGCTAGAAAGTTAAAGTTGCCTCAACTACAGGACTATATGAAATAATAGTTCCTGGGGCATATTGATTGTTCAAATAATCCTGAGGATTACAGCTAAACAACCTAACGATTCGTGCCTGAAAGCCACTAATCGGTTCAATTTGCATTTTGACTCCACCCTGATCGATCTCGATAAACTTGGGTTCATAAGTCTCCATTCCTTCAAAAATCACATCCATCGGGATAACGGAGTAATGGATCATTGTACAATGCCTCCGCTCGCCGCTGCTTTCTTAATCTCTATACGCTGATTAAGCTCACGGATTGCATCACCGATACCGCCTACTTGATCTATCAATCCATACTTAACAGCGTCTATACCAATGACTGTTGTCCCAATATCCCTTGTCAACTCCCCAGTCTTAAACATCAACTCTTTAAACTTTTCTTCTGTTACATTAGAGTGCTTCGTAACAAACCGCACAACACGTTCCTGCATTTTATCCAAATATTCAAATGTTTGTGGGACTCCAATAATTAAACCATTTAAACGAATTGGGTGAATTGTCATCGTTGCCGTTTCAGCAATAATCGAGTAGTCCGCTGATACTGCGATAGGAACACCAATACTATGTCCGCCACCAAGTACCAAAGCAATGGAAGGCTTCGATAGTGTTGCCACCATCTCTGCGATGGCAAGTCCTGCTTCTACATCTCCCCCTACCGTATTTAAAATAATCATAACGCCTTCAATCTTCGGATTCTGCTCTGCGGCGACTAATTGCGGAATTAGGTGCTCATATTTGGTCGTTTTATTCTGGGGAGGGAGAACAATATGTCCTTCCACTTGTCCAATAATGGTGAGGCAGAAAATATTAGATTCGCCAGAAAGTGTATTCGTTTGACCTAACTGTTGAATGTTTTCGAGAACTGCGTTTTTCTTACCTTCTTCAGTTATTGGTTCTTGTTGTTTCGGTCCTGTGGGTTCTGCCACTGAAAATCCCCCTTCGAGTTTTGCTTTTGCAAAAACAGCTTTGTAAGCTTAAACTGCATTGTGCTAGCAAACTTTGCATGTACGGTTCATAATCTCCCATAGTATGAATAAATTTGCGTACTTTCATGCATTCGCACCCTGCGGACTAGAAGAAAAAAAGCTCCCTCCAGTGATGGAGAGAGCTTTTACTTATTTGCATAGGTTCAAGTGACTTGTTCGAGCCTAGACTTCCATGATAATAGGAAGGATCATCGGTCTTCTTCTGGTTTGTTCATATAAAAAGCGTCCGAGAACATCTTTCACATTTGTTTTTAAAGATGCCCACTCATTTACATTTTCATTCATTAATTTCGTTAACGTATTCGTTACGATACGATTAGCTTCTTCCAAGAGACCCTCAGATTCACGTACATACACGAATCCGCGAGAAATAATATCTGGTCCAGATAAAATTTTGCCATCTTGTTTGCTGAGTGTAACTACGACCACAAGGATTCCGTCCTGAGACAGTAATTTACGGTCACGCAACACAATGTTGCCTACATCTCCAACACCCAGTCCATCAATCAGAATGTTGCCGCTTTGAACTTTAGATCCTTTGCGAGCAACGCCATTTTGAATTTCTACCGTGTCACCGATATCGCACATAAATATATCTTCTTTAGGAATGCCGACAGACTCGGCTAGGATGGCATGTTGACGCAGCATGCGATATTCGCCATGAATCGGAATAAAGTACTTAGGCTTCATAAGATTGAGCATTAATTTCAATTCTTCTTGACTACCGTGACCTGATACGTGTACGCCAGTAACAGAACCTGGACCGTAAATCACATTAGCGCCAATACGGAATAACTCATCTACGGTACGGCCTACATAACGCTCATTCCCCGGAATTGGAGTTGCCGCAATAATAACCGTATCACCAGGTAAAATATCAATTTTACGATGGGTTGAACGTGCCATTCTTGTAAGAGCCGACATCGGCTCTCCTTGGCTTCCTGTGGAAAGAATGACAACGCGATCAGCGGCAAGCTTGTTAACTTCCTCTGGCTCAATTAGCATGCCATCCGGAATGTGCAAGTACCCTAGCTCGCTAGCGATCGAAACCACGTTAACCATACTGCGACCGATTACTGTTACTTTGCGATTTGTTGCTGCGGCTGCATCAAACACCTGTTGAACACGGTGAATGTTGGATGCAAATGTCGCAATAACAACTCTTTGCTTAGCTTTACGGAACACTTCTTCAATTTCAACCCCAACACTGCGCTCAGAACCTGTGTAACCAGGGCGTTCTGCATTTGTGCTGTCGGAAAGCAAGGCAAGTACGCCTTTCTTCCCAATCTCTGCCATACGATGCAAGTCCGCATATTGATCATTTACAGGAGTTTGATCGAACTTAAAGTCTCCTGTATGAACAACAACACCTTCCGGTGTATCTAAAGCGACACCCACAGAATCAGGAATACTATGATTGGTTTTGAAGAATGTTGCAGTAAGAACGCCTAAGGATAGAACGGATTCCGAATTAATGAGGATCCGATTCGTAGTACCAAGTAAATTTGCTTCCTTCAGCTTAGCTTCGATAAGTCCCATTGTAAGCTTAGTTGCATAAAGTGGAACGTTAAGATGCTTAAGTACATAAGGTAAGCCGCCAATATGATCTTCGTGGCCGTGAGTGATGATAATGCCGCGCACTTTATCCCGATTCTCCGTTAGATATCCAATGTCTGGAATCACGATGTCGATTCCAAGCATGTCCTCCTCTGGAAATTTCAAACCACTATCAATGACGATGATATCGTTCGCATACTGAACGCAATACATATTTTTTCCGATTTCGCCCACGCCGCCAAGAGCGAAGATCAAAAGTTTATCAATATTTTTTTTGGACAAGAATATACCTCCTTCTAAGATTGGACGACGAATTTTAAATGAAAAAACCGAACTAGTCACTTGCAACCATTATACATGAAAAAAAACAACAAATACAAGTTAATACCTATTACTTTAGATTTCCCAAAAAAAGAAAACCGATGCCGGAAGCACCGATTCATTAGGCGTTATCATACAAAAAGTGATTGGATGAATTGTCCTTCTTGCTCGGATACACGAACTAACGGAAGTCTTACGCCTCCAGTTTGAATGCCTTTCAATGCAAGAGCATGTTTAATTGGAGCAGGACTCGGTACACGGAAAATGCCAGTAAAAACAGGATGAAGCTTACGATGAAGTTCTGCCGCTTGCTGAGTGTTACCATCTAAATAATACTTTATCATAGATTGCATTTCTTTTCCAATCACATGACTAGCAACACTAATAATTCCCTGACATCCTACCGCTAGAGCAGGCAGCGCACTGCTGTCATCCCCGCTATACACAAGGAAATTAGGAGCTGCATCATTAAGTATACGTGTCAATTGATCCGTGTTAGCGCAATCTTTGGTAGCCACGATATTCGAAATTTGGGATAGACGAATAGTTGTCTCCGCATCCAAATTCACCCCTGTGCGTCCCGGTACATTATAGAGCATAATCGAAATCTGAACAGACTCAGCTACTGCTTTAAAATGCTGGTACAACCCTTCTTGGGAAGGGCGGTTATAATAAGGAGCTACGATCAGTAAAGCATCGACTCCAAGTTTCTCAACTTTTTGGGAAAAATGAATAGTGTGCACAGTGTCATTACTTCCAGTACCTGCAATGATCTTGCAGCGCCCCCTGGCATAACGAACGGATAGTTCGATAAGCTTCAGCTTCTCATCGTCTGTTAATGTTGGTGCCTCACCGGTCGTGCCACAAATAACAAGGCTATCGGACTGCTGTTCTTCGATCAAATAGTTAATTAATGGTTCCACTTGCTCCCAGTTCACCTGTAAGTTCTCGTCAAAAGGAGTGACCATAGCTGTAATTACTCTTCCAAAATCCAACGTTATACCTCCTCAATCTCACATTTCACTTATATAAATTGAACTTATGATGTAGTGCCCTAACTGATTTAATCATATCAATACCATGGACAAGCACCCAAATCGTTGTATTAGAGTCGGCTGATTGAAGGATACGTATATCCTCTACCGTTAATGCCTCAACAATTTGCGCCATAATACCTGGCACTCCGTTCATACCGCCGCCGATCACTGAAACTTTTGCACACCCACTCACGGCCTTAGGATCATAGCCTTGACTTCTGAGCAGTTTTAGAGCGCGTTCCGCTTCATGATCGAACACCGTATAAACGACTCCCGATGGATTGACGTTTATAAAATCAACACTAATCTGATGCAGCGCCATCGTTTTAAATACACGAAGCTGAAGATCGAATTGACCTTCAACCGCAGCAACATGAATTTGAGTAATGTTCGTAAAATGGGCAATTCCTGTAACGAATCGATCCTTCACTTGACTAATATCCGTAGGGCTACTGTCTGAGAATGTTACCAACGTTCCTTCTTCTTTGGAAAACGTAGATCGCACGCGAATCGGAATATTAGCCTGCATGGCTACTTCTACCGCGCGTGGATGTATCACCTTAGCACCGTTATGTGCCATATTGCAGATTTCAGCGAAGCTTACGCGAACTAACGGTTTAGCATCCTCAACGATCCGTGGATCCGCTGTCAATATCCCGTTGACATCCGTGAAAATATCTACAATTTCAGCTTTAAGGGCAGCCCCAAGAGCAGTAGCCGATGTATCACTACCCCCGCGCCCTAATGTGGTTAGTTCGTCTTGGCTTGTTTTACCTTGAAATCCGGTAACAATGACTACCTTATCTTGCTCCAACAATTCAAGAATCCGGTTGGGCTGCATAGCTACTATTTGGGCATTACCGTGAACATCATTCGTAAGAATACCAGCTTGCCCACCTGTCAAAACCGTAGAGCTAATACCTGTTGCCTGTAATAAGCTGCACAAATGTACCGCAGATATTAACTCTCCGCAGCCCATTAACATATCGAGTTCCCGGGCTGGCAGCCCCTCCCCGTTCTTGCGAACGAGGTCTAAGAGCGTGTCAGTCGCATAGGGTTCTCCTTTTCTTCCCATCGCAGATACAACAACAACCAATTTATAATGATTGATAAGTGCGTCTTGAATGTGTCCAATAACGTGTTCTCTGGCATGAGCGGTAGAAAGCGAAGTGCCTCCAAATTTTTGTACAAGGATTCGCATGAGTTTCCCCCATATTCACTGCATGATGATTACCGCAGTCATACTTGCCGATTATTGTTCTATAGCAATATATTCAGCAATTTGTACAGCATTCCAAGCAGCACCTTTAAGCAGATTGTCAGAAACAATCCACATATTTAGCGCTTTCGGATTACTCAAATCACGGCGTACACGACCAACGAAAGTTTCCAGTTTACCCGCTGCATCTGTAGCAAGTGGATATTGCTGCTCAGCCGGATTGTCAACTAGAACAATACCAGGGGCATTAGCAAGTAACATCTTCACTTCTTCTACGTCGAAATCTTCTTTTAATTCAACATAGACAGACTCAGAATGACCATAAACAACCGGAATACGAACGCATGTAGCTGTAACTTCAATGGACTCATCGCCCATAATTTTTTTCGTTTCAAGAATCATTTTCATTTCTTCATTGGTAAAACCGTTATCGAGGAACTTATCGATTTGCGGAATCGCATTGAAGGCGATTTGATGTTTTACTGGCAAAGAACCAACCGGCAATATATCCGGATTCACATCATTTCCTTCAAGCACTTCTTTCGATTGTCTCAACATTTCGTTAATCGCTTTAGCACCAGCTCCAGAAACAGCTTGGTACGTAGATACGATGATACGGGAAATCCCATATCGATCATATAAAGGCTTAAGTGCAGCTACCATTTGGATCGTGGAACAATTCGGATTGGCAATAATGCCTTTGTGCTCGTTAATTTTCTCGACATTTACCTCAGGTACCACAAGTGGTGTTTCAGGATCCATGCGGTATGCACTCGTATTATCGATACAGATCGTCCCCGCCTTAACCGCGTGAGGAGCCAATGCCTTCGTAACATCGCCTCCAGCACTAAATAAAGCTATATCAACGCCTTGAAAGCTTTCCGGTGTCGCTTCTTGAACGGTTACTTCTTGACCTTTGAAAGAAAGCTTTACGCCCGCTGAACGAGCGGAAGATAGTAATTTCAATTCCTTGATGGGGAAATTCCGTTCTTCCAATAGACGGATAATTTGTTCTCCTACTGCGCCTGTAGCGCCTACGACTGCAACGTTAAAAAGCTTCTGGTTCGACATGAGCTGGACTCTCCCCTTCAAGATGTTATATATGAATTAGTATAGAAATCTCTCAATAATCATGGGCTGCAATTGCTTACCTTCAAGAGCAGCTTCACAGGCTTCCATAATCAAGTCCATTCGAGCTACCAACGAATTTGGCTTCGCTCCAGGTGCATCTTGACCATAGGGCACAAAATAAATGTTTTTGGTAATGAGAAGCTTTGCAATATTCATCGCGTTTAAACCCAGCCCATCATTGGTCGAAATCGCTAAAACTAGCGGCCGCAAATTTCTCATTTGCGCTTTTGCTGCCATAAGTACTGGACTCTCTGTCATTGCATTTGCTAGCTTGCTAGTCGTGTTCCCTGTGCATGGTGCAATAACCATCACATCAAGCAGCTTGGATGGACCTAGAGGCTCTGCAGCTACAATAGTAGATATAATTTCGTTCCCTGTAATATCCTTAATCTGTTGCTGCCAGTCATCTGATTTGCCAAAACGTGTGTCGGTGGTCATGACTGTATTCGATACAATCGGAATGACACGTGCACCTGCATCTACAAATCTCTTAATCTGCGGCATGACTTCTTCCAACGTACAGTGAGAACCAGTTAAAGCATATCCGACTGTTTTCCCTTGCCAATTCATTCCACATCGCTCCTGTCTTTGAAGTCTTCCACGATCAGCTGACTGAGTGTGTTTGCCATGATGCGGCCAGCTGTTTTGGGGGCGACGATGCCAGGTAAACCGGGCGCTAGCATCGCTTTGATGCCTCTTTTCTCGGCAAATCGGAAGTCCGTTCCACCGGGTTTAGAGGCCAAATCGATGATGAGCGCGCGATGTGGGATATTAGTAATAACTTGCGCTGTGACTATCATAGTCGGAATTGTGTTAAAAAGCAAGTCAATATTCCCCACTTCCGGGTACAGGTCCTTTGTATAAAAAGGCTGAAAACCCATCTCCCACGCCCTTGCAAAATGCTCCGGTTTCCTCACGCCAACCTTCACGGTTGCCCCTAATCCCTGCAAAGTTTTGGCCATTGTAAACCCTGTACGACCAAAACCTAAAACCATACTGACTGAACCATGGATGGTAATATCGGTGTTCTGGATCGCCATCATGAGCGCTCCCTCAGCAGTCGGAATGGAGTTATAAATCGCAATATCATCACGCTCGAATAACTCCACTACCTCAATCCCATGTGATGCACAAAGCTTTTTCAGAAAGCTTTTGGCCATTCCTGTATACACTTTGGCATGCTTTGGCAGTGATGACATAAGATCGTCCGTCAGTCTCATCTCTTCACTCGAGAATATAGATTCCACTTGTCCCGAATCATCCGTACCAACAGCAGGTAAAATAAGTACATCTACGGTTTGAAACAGCAAGGGATCGAGTTTAGCATTTAAAACACCGCTAAATTGCCTCCCTAAATTGTCAAAGCCGATTAATATCACCGTAGCATCAAGTTCAGTAAATTTCTGAATTACTTCAAGCTGCCGGGCGTCTCCACCCATAATAGCAACCGAAATCCCAGTGAGCATTCTTACACCTCTTTCTCGGTCCGTTTCGATACGTTATAGTATGCGTTCGCCTAAGGATGGGTGACTTTTCGTGCTCAGTTCGTTGGAAAACAAAAAGAACCCCTTCAATTGGAAGGGGTTCTCGCATTTATGCTTACGTATGTAGAAGGTCTATTACCGTCCTGTATGGCCGAAACCGCCTGATCCTCGCTCCGTCTCCGTTAATTCCGAAACCTCATTGAGCTGGATCTGTGGCACAAGCTGGAATACCATCTGCGCAATTCGCTCATTCCGCTGAATGGTGAACGGCTCCTGCCCATGATTAATCAGCAGCACTTTCACTTCCCCGCGGTAGTCGGCATCAATTGTTCCCGGTGAATTCAGTGTTGTGATGCCATGCTTGTAGGCAAGCCCGCTCCTCGGACGGATCTGAGCTTCAAGCTCAGGCGGCATGCTGAGTGCAAAGCCTGTCGGGATGAGTTGACGCTCACCCGGACCTAGCACTATCGGCTCGCTTACTGCAGCATGAAGATCGAAGCCACTTGCAGCAGCGGACATTTTCTGAGGCAGAAGGATATCCTCTTGTCCGGATACCCGTTTAATTTGAACATCAAAGTTAGAGAGAGACAAGCTGATCCCTCCTGAAGCCGTTAATTACATCATCCGAATTTCCCACCATAGACAGAGAAAAAGGTGTGGAGAAAAGCGTTTTCGTCAATTGACGAATGTTCTCCATCTGAACGCTTTCAATTCGCTCGATCATTTCGTCGAGGCTGTAATGCTTACCAGTCATCAACTCATTTTTCCCGAATCGGTTCATCCGGCTGCTGGTACTCTCCAAACTAAGGATCAAGCTGCCCTTCAGCTGCTCCTTTCCTTTCTTTAGTTCAGAATCTGTCATTCCATTCACCGCAATATCATGCAGCAGCTCCATAGTCACTTTGAGCACTTCTTCCGTCTGCTTCGGTGCTGTTCCTGTATAAATCGTGAACATGCCGCTGTCGATATGCGAAGAATGATACGAATAAACGGAATAAGCAAGTCCGCGTTTCTCACGAATCTCCTGGAACAATCTAGAACTCATTCCACCGCCAATGGCATTATTGAGCAGTACCATCGGATATAGATTCTCTTCTTGAAGCGAAAGACCTGGAAGGGATAGACAGATGTGATTTTGCTCTGTTTTTTTCGCATGGAAAATCAGTTCTCCAAGGAAATCCGGTGCATCATAACTTGTTTCCACACCCGTTTGAGCGAATTCACCGAAATGCTTCTCAATAAGCTCGCGCACACTATCGTCAATATTGCCAGCAATACTTAGAACCGTATTTTCTGTATTATAATATTGCTTCATATAGTTACGCAGATCTTCGGATTTCATTTTCGATAAATTGTCTTGGGTTCCGAGGATCGTATACCCCAGCGGATGTGAGCCATAAGAAGCTTTGGCCAATAAATCATGAACCAGATCGTCCGGTGTATCTTCATACATAGAGATCTCTTCATAAATGACGTTCTTCTCTTTTTCTAACTCACTCTCATCAAATGCAGAATGGAAAAACATGTCCGAAAGCATATCCATCGCAAGAGGCAAATGATCATCGAGAACTTTTGCATAATAGCATGTGTACTCTTTGGAGGTGAATGCATTCACATTTCCTCCGATTCCATCAAATATCTCCGCGATATCTTTGGCTGAATGGCGCTCTGTCCCCTTGAACAACATGTGTTCAATAAAATGCGAAATGCCGTTACTATCTTGAGACTCATTACGCGAGCCCGTCTTCACCCAGATCCCGAACGTTACCGATCGAAACGTAGGAATTTGTTCCATGACGACTCTCAAGCCATTATGTAAGCGATATTTGATCACCAAGGTTCCTCCTCGAATTGTAGCACCTAAAGTCCTTTTCCCAAATTATACTTACTCAGTCTAACAAAAATGTGCCAATGACTCAACTTTGCGGCTGATTCGTCGATTATTTTGCGATTTTACCTGCTTCAGCAACACGTTTAGAGGATAAAAGCTCAGATACGGTGCCAATCGACAATCCTTTATTTTTAATTATACGGATCATACCTTGCAGCGCTTCCTTGGATGAGGTCGTTGGATGCATCAAAATAAGTGATCCTGGCTCGACACTAGTCGATAACCGTTGAAGGATTCGCTCAGACCCTGGATTTTTCCAATCTATCGTATCGAAAGTCCAAAGTACCGTTTGCAGATTGAACTCCGATGCTACTTGAACCGTTTCTTGGTTAAAATAACCCGAAGGAGGCGCAAACAGCATGTTCTTCACACCAAGCTGCTGCTTCAACAGATCCTCTGTTTTAGAAATTTCCTCAACCGCTTTACTTCGCGTTATACTTCTCATATCCTTATGCGAATAAGCATGATTAGACAATTCATGCCCTTCGCTTTGGATCTTTTTGGCCATTTCTACGTTCTTCTTCAACCACGAGCCATCCAGAAAGAAAGTCGCATGTACATTTTCTTTGCGGAGAGTGTCTAACATACTAGGCAAATACTCATTTCCCCAAGCAACATTGATCATGAAAGAAACCATTGGCTTCTTGGGATTCCCTTTATATATCGGATTCGGACCGAGATCGTTCAATTGAATACTTGGTTGCACTTCTTTCATTATATAGTTTATTTTATTCGGCGTTAAGTGATGCTCTGCTAGCTTAAGCGTCTCCTCAATATCGACTTCCAATCCATTGTAACCCGGAATAGCTTTCCAAACGGGATCAATTTTGGCATTGATGGGGGCAATCTTTCGTTTTTCAGCTTCTTTCATAATCGTTTCTAATAAAATGCTTTGCTTTGACTTCTTTTGTTCAGTTGATTTTAAGGTGGCAGTGGCAAAGACAGGGAGTGTTTCTTCACCTCTCCAATTATTATCTGCTAGATACTTACTTTGATTATTTTTCACTGCATGAATGTAAGTTCCTATGCTAGGGATTGCATCCAATGTAAGCAGAACCAAAGCAAAAAAACTTCCAAGAAGAAGCCATTTTTTGTGGAGCATACACAGATCCCCCTTCCTTATGTCCTGATTTTATGCAGGAAAGGACAAGAGTAGAACGAGGCATGTCCAGGTATGTCTAAATAGCAAAAAAGAGACAGATTGATCTGACTCTTTATCCAAAACTATTTAAAAGGGACTTTACAAGTCACGCGGCTTAGGTTTGAGCCGGGACTTGCGAAGTTAATGTCGCTTTGCGAGAAAGATTAACTCTTCCTTGTTGGTCAATTTCAGTTACTTTGACGGTGATTTGATCGCCAATGTTTACTACGTCTTCCACTTTCGCTACACGCTCTGTGGAGATTTGTGAAATATGAACCAAACCTTCTTTACCAGGCAAAATTTCTACGAATGCTCCGAACTTCTCAACGCGTTTAACGGTTCCAAGGTAAGTTTCACCTACAATAACCTCGCGAACGATGCCTTCGATAATCGAACGTGCTTTTTCGTTCATCTCTTGATTGGATGAAGCGATGAATACACGGCCATCTTGTTCGATATCAATTTTCACGCCTGTTTCTTCAATAATTTTATTGATGATTTTACCACCGGCACCAATGACATCACGGATTTTGTCCGGGTTGATGTTCATCGTAAGAATCTTAGGCGCGTATTTGGAAAGAGTCTTCTTCGGCTCAGAAATACGAGATACCATTTTACTTAAAATGTGCAAACGGCCTTCTTTGGCTTGCTGCAAGGACTGCTGTAGGATACTGCGATCAATCCCATCGATCTTGATATCCATTTGCAGGGCTGTAATACCTTCAGCGGTTCCCGCAACTTTAAAGTCCATATCGCCAAGATGATCCTCCATACCCTGAATATCGGATAAAATGGAGAAATGATCTCCGTCTTTGATCAGACCCATTGCAATACCAGCAACCGGAGCTTTAATTGGAACACCAGCATCCATAAGAGCAAGTGTACTTGCACAAATACTAGCTTGGGATGTTGAACCATTCGATTCCAACACTTCAGATACAAGACGAATTGTGTAAGGGAATTCAACTTCATTAGGGATGATCGGCTCAAGAGCTCTTTCTCCTAATGCACCATGTCCGATTTCACGACGACCCGGTGGACGAAGCGGTCTTGCTTCCCCAACGGAAAACGGAGGGAAATTGTAGTGATGCATGAAACGTTTGGTTTCTGTAAGATCCAAGCCATCCAATATTTGAACATCGCCTAAAGCGCCTAATGTACAAATACTAAGAGCTTGTGTTTGTCCACGTGTGAACAAACCTGAACCGTGAGTACGCGGTAACAAATCAATATCACAATCAATTGGACGAATTTCTTCTGGTTTACGTCCATCTGGTCTCACTTTATCATGTGTGATCAAACGACGTACTTCTTCTTTAACGATATCATAAAGCGTTTCTTTCACATCGCCAAGTAACCCTGGAGTTTCTGCATACAAGGCTGTAAAATGTTCCACAGCTTCGGCATTCACAACATCGATTGCATCTTGTCTTGCATGCTTTTCAGGAATTTTAATTGCATCAACTAATCTAGCTTGAGCAAATTCACGAACTGCACGATTTACCTCGGCATCAACCGTATGAAGTTTGACCTCCATTTTCGGTTTCCCCGCTTGTTCAACTAATTCTTCAATCACCGCAACAATCTTACGGATTTCATCGTGCCCAAACATGATTGCTTCGAGGACAACTTCCTCTGAAACTTCATTCGCACCAGCTTCTACCATCATTATTGCATCTTTCGTGCCGGCAACTGTCAAGTGAAGATCACTTTTCTCCGCTGTCTCACCCGTCGGGTTAATAACGAATTGCCCATCTACTCGTCCAACAATCACGCCACCAACAGGCCCATTGAAAGGAACATCAGAGATTGCTAGTGCGGCAGAAGTACCAATCATTGCTGCCATTTCTGGCGGACACTCTTGGTCTACGCTCATAACGATGGAAACGATTTGCACGTCATTACGGAAGCCTTCAGGGAAAAGAGGGCGAATCGGACGATCCGTTAAACGGCTCGCAAGGATCGCTTTCTCACTTGGACGTCCTTCACGTTTAATAAAACCACCTGGAATTTTACCTACGGAATACAATCTTTCTTCATAATTAACCGTTAACGGAAAGAAATCCAGATCTTTCGGTCCGCTTGAAGCTGTTACTGTACTCAGCACAACCGTATCGCCATAACGTACAGTTACAGCTGCATTCGCTTGTTTGGCCAGTCTGCCCGTTTCAAGAATGAACGGTTTGCCGCCAAGTTCCATTTGTACCCTTTTCTCCATAACATCCTCCTAAGGAATTGTTCTATTCAATTCATATGTGTTTGATAAACACGCACAGAAAGTAAGGTTCAGAAACCTTTATTATTATGCTCCGTATGTACTCAAAAATTGCCTAACGTTGGAGTCATCCACTATTTCTGCGTAATGTCTAGTATTTCCTTCTTTTTCCGTTTTAAAAATACAAGAAAAAGCAACCTCGTTGCCTTTCTTCGCCAAAGCTTTATCAAGCCCAGCAAAGGAGCAACAGGTTGCTTCTCATTGTCGGTTTTATCGACGCAAACCAAGCTTTTCGATCAAAGCACTGTAACGGCTCACATCTTTGTTCTTCACGTATGCTAGTAGCTTACGGCGTTGACCAACCATTTTGAGCAAACCACGGCGGGAATGATGATCTTTCTTGTGAGTCCGCAGATGATTAGTCAGGTTGACAATGTTTTCTGTAAGGATTGCTACTTGTACCTCAGGTGAACCCGTATCGGTATCATGTACCTTGTGAGTTTGAATCAGTTGTGTTTTACGCTCTTGAGTTAATGCCATGATTGTTCATCTCCTAAATTCTATTGTATCCCCACTAGCCTAGAAATCGCCGATGATAGCGTAGGTCCAAGCTAAGGTTCATGCCACAAAGGATAGTTCCTTTTGGCAACGTTATTCAGTATATCATAATCGCATAGTAGAAGTAAATGCTTGTTTCAACTGGAACGTTATAATTTGTTCTTGGCCGTTTCGACGTCAAGTTTAATTTGAGTAACCAAATCGTCTAGGGATGAGAATTTCCGCTCTGGTCGAAGGAAAGCTATGAGCTCAACATTCATATGCTCGCCGTAAATTTGTTCGGAGAAATCAAATAAATGAGCTTCGAATGAGGGCTTTAATTCTCCGGTTGTGAAAGTAGGCTTTACACCTATATTCATAACCCCTTTATAGGTTTCCCCTTTAACAGAAGCTTTAATCGCATAAACACCATTCGTAGGGATGACGTAAGACTCATCCAGTTGAATATTAGCTGTAGGAAAGCCAAGTGTTCTCCCACGCTTCTCTCCATCCACAACGATGCCGCTTATACTATAGGGACGCCCAAGTAGTCTGGTAACTGTGTCGATGTCTCCTTGCTGCAATGATTCACGAATGAGTGTACTGCTAACTTTTTCGCCATCCATATGAAAGGGTCTCACCACTTCTACAGAAAATTTCCCATGACTCAACTCACAAAGCGAATCCGGGGTACCTTTACCTTGGAAACCAAATGTAAAATCAAAACCACATATGACACTTTCCACACCAAGCCGATCCAATACTTGATCCACGAAATGTTCCGGGGATAACCGCATTAAAGAGGCATCAAAGGTAACAATGTAGGTATGATTCACACCCAGCGATTCAAACATTTTCATTTTCTTACTCATCGGAGTTATTAGATCTGTATATCTATCTTGACCCATTACTGCCCTAGGATGTGGGTGAAAGGTCATAATGGCGGCCTTCAGCCCAAGATTCTTAGCCGTACGTAGGGCTCGTCCAATGACTTCCTGATGTCCCAAATGTACACCATCGAAATCACCAATTGCCACCACTTGCTCTCCTACAATTAGGTCCAAATCATCCATATTAATGGGGTATGATATTGGTATTATGCGCATAACTTTCCACCTACCCATTTCAACCTGTCCCGTGACGTTATAATTAGAGGAAAACTTTGGCTGGGATCAGGACTTGGCTAGCGCTGTTCCATTCATACAAACCAAGAAACCGTTCATCAGGCGAATAAGCCCTGAAAATGGTTTGTGATGCATCTGCATGAGCCGTCCGATTCACAGTCATAGGTATTTTCTTCCCTTGTAGTGCATGTATAGCTTCCCCGGCAGATAGTTCAATGAATGGGATATGTGAAATCGCCTGATCCATAGGAATCATATGCACCTGTAGTAATCCTTGAGCCTTCATTTGTTCAATCTGTTCAAATGTTAAGCACTGCTCTTGGCGAATACTGCCCGTCGATGTACGAATTAAACTTTTCATCACCGCCGGATATCCGAGAGCCTTACCTATATCCACACATAAGGTTCTTATATAGGTCCCTTTGGAGCAAGAAGCACGAAATTGAATCTCTGGATGGTTTTGCTGTAGATCCATATGAAGAATGTCTAGCTTATGAATCGTCACTTTACGTGACTTCCGCTCTACTTCTTTGCCTTCACGGGCTAATTCATAGAGTCGTTTCCCATCAATCTTCACTGCTGAGAACATCGGTGGGACCTGTTCGATTTCTCCGACAAAAGAATGAAGAACCTCACGGACCCTTAATTCATCCAAAGTCACCTGCGGAACTTCTTCCAACACCGTACCCGTCATATCCTCCGTATCGGTAGAAAGACCGATTCGAAGAACAGCTTCATATTCCTTGGGCAACTCCTGAATGTACTCAACCATTCGAGTCGCTCTACCTATACATAATGGCAAAACCCCGGTTACTTGCGGGTCTAGCGTTCCCGTATGGCCGATGCGTTTGATCCCAAGGATACCTCTAACTTTGGCTACAACATCATGAGAAGTGAAGCCCGCCGGTTTCCATACAGGCAAAATGCCTTCTAACGTCATATGAGTTCGTTCCCTACTTCCTGAACCATTTTGGCTATTGCTTCCTCAAGCGTACCTTGGATTGTACAGCCTGATGCACGAACATGGCCGCCTCCGCCAAGTGATTGCGCAATTGCAGCAACGTCAACAAGTCCTGATGAGCGGAGACTTACTTTAATTACACCGACTGACTTCTCTTTAAATAGCATGCCCACTTCCACACCTTCCACATTACGCGGATAGTTGACAAGCCCATCCAGATCGTCGCTTGAGGCACCAGTTAACTCTAAATCTGCCAGAGAAACAGCAAGCCATGCTAATTTACGATCATTTGCAAATGAAAGTGTCGATAAAGCTTTTTGCAGAAGTACGATTTGAGAATAAGTGACTCTTTCCAGCACCTGCTCAGCTATGACAGAGCCCTGAACCCCAAGTGATAACAGCGTTGCTCCGATCTGCATGACCTCAGGCGAGGTGTTTGAATACCGAAAACCACCTGTGTCTGTCAGCAAGCCAGTGTAGATACAATCACCAAACTCCAAATTCGGTACAAGCTTCATATGTATAGCTAAATCATATAAAATTTGAACGGTTGCAGCGGCATCATGTTTAATTAAATGGCACGAACCAAATCTATCGTTCGTTGGATGATGATCAACATTGAGCAGCCGTGCTTGGTCATCAAAAAGAGTGCTGATCCTACCCATTCTGGAGAAATCAGCACAATCTACACTTATGATGGTTTGATAAAGTCTTTCTGGAACTTCCTTGCCATAATCAAGTACTCGATCACTTCCCCATAAATAGGAAAATTTAGAGGGCATAGTGCCCTCATTGATCATTGTAAAGGATTTTCCCAGTTGTTTAAGAATCCAACCGGTTGCATACGTAGAACTGGCGGCATCCCCATCCGGTTGGATGTGAGATACCACCAGGAAATCATCATGCTGCTCGATAAACGTAGCTGCTGCTGCCAGCTGCTGTCTGTATTCGGTGGCATGGTTCATTCCACTTCTCATATGCTTGAATTTCCTTCCTGATTAAGCTTATGCAACAAGTTATCGATATGACTTCCATAATCAATAGAAGCATCGAACTTAAATTGCAGTTCTGGAATTTTACGTAAACGAATTCGCTTGCCTAATTCCGAGCGAATATATCCAGAACCTACAGAAAGCGCCTTAAGTGTTGCAGCTTTCTCTTCTTCTGTCCCCATTACGCTAAGAAAAACACGAGCTAAGGATAAATCGTTCGTTACTTCTACACCAGTTACGGTTAAGAAACCAATGCGTGGATCTTTTAATTCGGACTGAACGATCTGGCTTAATTCTTTCTTGATTTGTTCGCCAACTCGACCTACACGAACTCTAGCCATTTGTCATCACCTCTCAACGGACTCCATGATGAAGGCTTCAATAATGTCGCCCTCTTTAATATCATGATAACGCTCAAGAGATATACCACATTCATAACCTTGTGCCACTTCTTTTTGGTCATCCTTGAATCGTTTCAGGGAGTCAATTTTACCTTCGTGCACGACAATACCACTGCGGATCAAGCGTGTTTGTGCATTTCGAGCAATCTTGCCTGAGATAATCATACATCCAGCAATTGTACCTGAACCCGTAATTTTGAACACATTACGTACTTCTGCTTGACCGAGTACAACTTCTTTAAAGATAGGATCCAGCATGCCCTTCATCGCTTGCTCGATTTCTTCAATTACGTTGTAGATAATGTTATGCAGACGGATATCAACTTTCTCTTGATCTGCCGTTGCTTTCGCAGCAGGTTCAGGACGAACATTGAAGCCGATAATAATCGCATTAGATGCAGAAGCCAGAATAATATCAGACTCCGTAACAGCACCAACACCGTTGTGAAGAATTTTAACGCGAACGCCTTCCACTTCGATCTTCTCAAGTGAGCTTTTGAGGGCTTCAACAGAGCCTTGAACGTCACCTTTGATGATTACATTCAGTTCTTTGATTTCGCCGTCTTTAATGTGTTTAAAGAGGTCATCCAACGTAACACGCGAATTCGCCGTCATCTCGGATTGTCGAAGTGCTATGGAACGACGATCTGCAATGTCTCTTGCCTTACGCTCATCTTCATAAGCAAGGAATGGATCCCCAGCTTGTGGAACTTCTGTAAGACCCGTGATTTCAACTGGTGTTGAAGGACCGGCTTCTTTCAGACGTTTACCTTTATCATTCACCATCGCTCTTACGCGGCCGAAGCACACGCCAGCTACGAAGCTATCTCCGACTTTTAATGTACCATGTTGAATCAGGATTCTGGCAACTGGACCACGACCTTTATCCAACTCGGCTTCGATTACGGTCGCTCTAGCACGTTTGTTCGGATTAGCTTTATACTCTTGAACTTCCGCAACAAGCAGAATCATCTCAAGCAGATTTTCAAGTCCAATCCGTTGTTTTGCGGAAATTTCACAGAAAATCGTATCTCCGCCCCACTCTTCCGGAACCAATTCATAAGCTGTAAGTGCTTGTTTGATTTGATCTGGATTTGCGCCTTCTTTATCAATCTTGTTAACTGCAACAATGATCGGAACACCCGCTGCTTTAGCATGGTTAATAGCTTCAACCGTTTGTGGCATTACGCCGTCATCAGCAGCAACAACGATAATTGTAATATCAGTTACTTGTGCACCGCGGGCACGCATGGTTGTAAAAGCTTCGTGACCAGGCGTATCCAAGAAAGTGATTTTCTTTTGGTTAACTTCAACTTGGTAAGCACCGATGTGCTGCGTAATACCGCCTGCTTCACCCTCGGTTACACTTGTTTTACGAATAGCATCAAGTAAAGTCGTTTTACCATGATCGACGTGACCCATGATCGTAACAACTGGCGGACGCTCAATCAGATCTGCCTCATCGTCAATTTCTTCGAAAGTTTCGAAATTGTCTTCTTCGACTTTAATCTTAATTTCAACTTCAACGCCAAACTCGGATGCAATCAATTGAATAGCTTCCAAATCAAGCTCTTGGTTGATAGTTGCCATTGTACCCAAGAACAAAAGCTTTTTAATAACTTCAGAAGCATCTTTGTGAAGTAATTTCGCTGTTTCACCAACAGTCATACTGCCACGAACGATGATTTTCTTAGGAGTGTTGTCAATTTTCTCTTTTTTAACAGTTTCCTGTTGGTATCTTCCTCTATTGTTACCGCGTTGATTGCCTCTGTTTTGTCCACCAGGTCCGCGATTGCCGCCGGAACGGTTATCATCAAAACGCTTAGGTGTTGGTTTGGATTTCTTAGTTGTAATTACACCTGCTTTAGCTGCTGCATCATCCAATTCAGCTGCTGTGGCTCCTACGTGGAACTGCGGCTTCGCTTCTTGAATGACAGGTCTTCCGCTTTGATTATTGTTGCGGTTATCAAACGGTTTAGACTGACGGTTTGGACCAGCACTGCGGTTCGGGCCTGCATTTTGTGGACGGCCGCTATTCGCGCTTTGTCCACCACCAGCTCCTGGTCCTCCAGTACCCTGACTCGGACGGGAACCTGCATAGTTACTATTCGTGCGTGGAGCTCCGCTTTGGCCTTGACCTTGGCTGTAGCCTTGACCGCCGCTAGGACGTTGGCTATTGTAGCCGCCGGTAGAGCCGCTTGGACGCTGGCCACCTGGATTGGATCCTTGATAACCCGTACGTTGTCCGCCTTGGCTGGAGCCTTGACCACTAGGGCGCTGACCACCTGGATTAGAACCTTGATAACCCGTACGTTGTCCACCTTGGCTGGAGCCTTGGCCGCTAGGACGCTGTCCGCCTGGGTTGGAACCTTGATAACCTGTACGTTGTCCACCTTGGCCCTGACTGTTTGGACGTTGTCCGCCTTGCGAAGATCCTTGACCGCTTGGGCGTTGATCACGCCCAGGTTGAGATGGACGACTAGCCGTATTAGGCGTAGATTGTCCTTGAGGCGCTGTTACAGCACCATTTGTAGTTGTGCTGTTCGTTGGTTCTGAAGCAACTGGCTTCGAAGCCGGTGTTGCTGCACCTTTATTCTCTTGTGCTGGAGCCTGCGTTGCAGGATTCTGATTCGTCGTAGATGAACTCACATTTCCTCCGTCCGTAGCTGCTCGTTTGGCAGCCGCATTGGCTTTAATATCACGAAAAAACTTTTCTACACTGCTTACTGCGTCATTTTCCATTACACTCATATGATTGTTAACGGGAATATTCAGACGTTTAAGGATGGTAATAATTTCTTTGCTGCTCATATTGAGTTGTTTTGCGTATTCGTAAACGCGAGTCTTATCTTTATTGTCTTGTTTATTGGTCAATATGTTTCACCTCCGCAGGATTTTCTTGACTCTTCTGCAGCATCTGCGCGAAGCCTCCGTCCAATACACCTATGGTGACACGCATTTCTTTCCCAATGCTGCGGCCCAACTCATACTTCGTACCTATTTCCATGAGTTTAATCCCATAGAATTGGCATTTGTCTTGAAATTTCTTACGTGTATTAGCGGATGCATCTTCCGCCATAATGACAAGCTTGGCTTCTCCCGAGCGAATCGCTTTAAACACACCTTCATCACCGGTTACTAGCTTCCCTGCCCGCATCGCCAAGCCCAATTGGGATAGAAATTTAGGATTCATCTTCAGACTCCTCCTCTTTGGAAGAGAGGAACTCATCTTCAACACGAATGAAATCTTGCTCCAATTGGTCATAAATATCGGCACCAACGGCATGCTTCAGCGCTCTATCCAGGGCTTTACTTTTCTTCGCCAATTTAAAACAAGAAACTTTACCGCACAGGTAGGCACCGCGCCCAGACTTTTTCCCTTTAAGATCTATGAGAATTTCATCTTCAGGCGTTTTGACGATGCGGATCAAGTCCCTCTTCGGCATCATTTCCTGGCAGGCCACGCATTTTCTCAGAGGGATTTTTCTCTGCTTCATTCCGATCACCCCTTGCTCCAAACAAAAACTTAATCGACACTCACAGAATCTTGATGCATTTCTTCTGAATAAGTTTTCACTCTGCCATATTCTTGTTCGGCTTGTGTTTCACTTTTGATGTCTATTTTCCAACCTGTCAATTTGGCAGCAAGACGAGCATTTTGCCCTTTGATTCCAATAGCCAAGGAAAGTTGATAGTCAGGGACAATGACACGCGCCATTTTTTCATTTTCATGAATTTGCACTTCAAGCACTTTGGAAGGGCTAAGCGCATTGGCTACGTATTCTTCCACGCTTTCCATCCAACGAACGATGTCTATTTTCTCGCCGCGCAGTTCGCTTACAATCGTTTGAACACGTAAACCTTTAGGCCCTACACAGGATCCTACGGGATCAACTTCAGCGTTGCGAGAATGAACAGCAATTTTGGATCGGAAACCGGCTTCACGCGCAACTGAACGAATCTCGACCACACCATCAAAGATTTCAGGCACTTCCAGTTCAAAAAGACGCTTCAACAGTCCTGGATGTGTTCTTGATAAAATGATTTGCGGTCCTTTCGTCGTATTTTCCACTTTCGTGATATACGCTTTAATCCGATCGCCCTGTTTGAACTTATCTGTAGGCATCAATTCAGTCAAAGGCAGCACAGCCTCAACTTTACCCAAGTCCACATAAATGTTACGTTGATCTTGGCGCTGAAGGATACCTGTAACGATATCTTCTTCCTTGTCGATAAAAGCATTATAAATTAAGCCACGCTCGGCTTCACGAATACGCTGAGTCACCACTTGTTTCGCAGTTTGAGCAGCAATACGTCCGAAATCACGAGGAGTCACTTCAATTTCAACGATATCTTCCAATTGGTAATTCGGATTAATTTCACGAGAAGCGTGAAGTGAAATTTCCAATCTCGGATCTAATACTTCCTCAGTTACGGTTTTACGGGCATATACCTTGATGAGGCCAGTATGGCGATTGATATCAACTCGCACATTCTGTGCGGTGTTGAAATTACGTTTATAACTTGAAATCATCGCTGCTTCAATTGCATCGATAAGTAACTCCTTTGAGATACCCTTCTCACGTTCAATTTCCGACAGCGCTTCGATAAAATCCGTGTTCATTTGAACTGAGTCCCCCCTTTCAATAAGTAACGGTCACTAAAAAACGATAGCTAGACGAGCGCTTGCTACTTTAGCGAACGGGATAATTATTTTCTTTTTGCCAATTTCAATAACGAGTTCTTCCTCGTCAAAGGAAAGCAGTAAACCTTCAAATTCCTTGGAACCGTCTATCGGTTCATAGGTGGTAACAAATACATGACTATTCACAGCCTTGTGATAATCTTGTGTCTTCTTAAGCGGACGTTCCGCGCCTGGTGAAGAAACTTCCAAGAAATAGGCATCAGCAATGGGATCTTTTTCATCCAATTGAACACTTAAGTATTCACTGATGCGGCCGCAATCATCTATATCAATTCCGCCTTCCTTGTCTGCATAGACACGAAGGAACCAGTTGCTGCCCTCTTTGACATATTCAATATCCACGAGTTCAAATCCATTTTGTTCAATGAAATCCTTCAGCATGTCCTCAATGACGGATTTGATTTGCGCTTGTATAGCCACAGATAAATGTACCTCCTAAATTGACTTTCCCTTATCGTATTCCGAAAAGTCCTATATCAAAATGTAAAGAGTGGGTTTCCCCACTCTTTAATCACAAGATGATATCCTCATTATTGCCAATAAAAATTATACCATAACCATTCTTTGCATTACAATAGCAAACTTGTTAATCATTTTCACTTGACAGCTAAAAGTTTTTCTTAGAAAAACTGACTTCGGAAGCTTAGAATAAGGACAATTGATTCGATTCCGGCAGCCCGCGGAAACATCCCATCGCGCTGAGCATCTCAATGACCGTCTTTGAGGCTTTGGATCGATTTTGGAAATCTTCGATGGAGAGGAAGTCGCCCTCCTCTTTAGCAGCGGCAATATTTTTGGCTGCGTTATCTCCGATACCTGACATTGCTGCAAATGGCGGGATAAGTGACGTACCATCGATAATAAACCGCGTCGCATCCGAACGATAGATATCAATCGGTTTGAAACTGAAGCCACGAGACGTCATTTCGAGGGACATCTCCAAAATGGAAACCATCGCTTTTTCTTTCGGCAGCGCTTGGAAGCCTTTCTCTTCAATCTCAATCAACTTTTTAAGAATGGCATCATATCCTTGGCACAGAAGCTCTAAGTCAAAGTCAGCCGCACGAACACTAAAATAAGTCGCATAGTACGCTATCGGATGATAAACCTTAAAGTAAGCAGTACGAACAGCAGAGATAACATAAGCAGCAGCATGCGCCTTTGGAAACATATATTCAATCCGTTCACAAGATTCAATATACCAAGCTGGCACATTACAGCGTTTCATCTCATCTTTCCATTCATCTGTAAGCCCCTTACCTTTACGAACACTCTCGGTAATTTTGAAAGCAAGACCTGCATCCATTCCTGCCTTATAAATCAAGAAGAGCATGATATCATCCCGACAGCCAATAACTGTCTTAATGTTACATATCCCTTTTTTAATTAACTCCTGTGCATTTCCAAGCCAAACACCCGTTCCATGTGACAAACCAGAAATTTGCAGTAAATCGGCAAAGGAGCTTGGCTGTGTTTCCTGAAGCATCTGACGAACGAACTTGGTTCCCATTTCCGGAACACCGTAAGTCGCTACTGGAGATCGAATTTGATCCGGTCTGACCCCAATCGCTTCTGTTGAGTTGAAAATACTCATCGCTTTCGCATCATTCATAGGGATGGTCGTTGGATCAATGCCTGTTAAATCTTGCAGCATCCGCATCATCGTCGGGTCGTCGTGTCCGAGAATATCAAGTTTCAGCAAATTGGCGTCAAAGGCATGATAATCAAAATGGGTCGTTTTCCATTCCGAATTCTTATCATCAGCTGGGTATTGAACGGGTGTGATATCATCAACTTCCATATAATCCGGTACAACGACAATACCGCCGGGATGCTGCCCCGTGCTTCGCTTAACCCCAGTACAGCCAGCAGCCAATCGGCTAATTTCAGCACCTCGCCACTTCTGGCCTTGCTCTTCTTCATACTTCTTGACGAATCCGAATGCCGTCTTCTCAGCGACAGTACCGATGGTACCCGCACGGAATACATTCTTCTCACCAAAAATTTCTTTCGTAAAATTATGCGCAATCGGTTGATAAACGCCAGAGAAGTTCAAATCGATATCGGGAACCTTGTCCCCTTTAAAGCCAAGAAATGTCTCAAACGGAATGTCGTGACCGTCACCTTTTAAATTCCCCCCGCAATTCGGGCAAACTTTATTAGGAAGATCGAATCCACTCGGAACGCTCCCGTCCAGGAACCACTCACTATGCTGACAAGATACACATATATAATGAGGAGGCAGCGGATTAACCTCGGAAATGCCTAACATCATCGCAACCACGGAAGAACCAACGGAACCCCTTGAACCTACGAGATAACCGTCCGCATTCGACTTTTTCACAAGACGTTCGGAAATCAAATAGTTGGCAGAGAAACCGAACTTAATAATCGGAACAAGCTCTTTCTCAAGCCGGGCGATAATGACTTCCGGAAGTTCATCCCCATACATTTTCTTCGCTGTATGGTAACAGGTGGTACGAATTTCTTCGTCGGCACCTTCAATGATAGGTGTAAACAGCTTGTCAGGGAAAAGCTCAATAACTTCAAAGCGATCCGCTAGATCATTCGTACTGCGAATAACAACCTCAATCGCCTTTTCTTCACCAAGAAACTTGAATTCTTCCAGCATCTCTTTGGTCGTACGGAAATGAGCATCCGGTTTTTTCATAGCTTTAAGTGGACTAAACCCGGTAATTCCATTAATGGCAATATCCCTGCATACTTTCTCACGAGGATTCAGATAATGAGCATTCCCTGTAGCAATAACCGGTTTACCTGTCTTATAACCAATTTCACAAACACGTCGTACAGCATTTTCTAAATCTTCGACGCTCCCAACAAGGCCCTTCTCTACCAGATGCATGTTATAGCTCACAGGTTGAATCTCAAGAATGTCATAGAACTCAGCCACTTGTTCGGCTTCTTCGATTGATTTATTTAGAACAGCTTCAAAGAATTCCCCTTTTTCACAGCCCGAGGTGATAAGAAGACCTTCTCTATGCTCTACTAGAACACTTTTGGGAATCGTAGCAGACCGCTGCAAATAGGTTGTATGGGATAAGGATATAAGTTTGAATAAGTTCTTCTTCCCAACGGCATTTAGCGCGTAAACACAACAATGGAAAGGACGCTGATTAGACAAATCTTTTCCTACATAATCATTCAATTTAGCAAGATTCGTTATTTGTCGATCATTAGCCTCATTAATTAAATGATATAAAACAAAACCTAATGCAATAGAGTCATCAATCGCCCGGTGATGGTTGTCCAAGCCTACTTTAAATTTATCCGACAAGGTATTCAATCGATGGTTCTTCATTGAAGGGAATAAAAATCTAGCAAGCTCTAGGGTATCCAGTACGGAGTTCGTAACCTCTGGCAATCCCATACGTTTCAAATTCGCTTGAAGGAAACCCATATCAAATCGTGCATTATGGGCTACGAGAACACAATCACCGACAAACTCAATAAACTTAGGTAGCTCATCCTCGATATCTGGTGCATCTTTTACCATTTCATCGTTAATGTTCGTCAATTGTTGAATGTTATAAGGAATTTTCTCGTGAGGATTAATGAACGTTGCAAACCGATCAATTTCTTTACCGTCCTGCATTTTAACACCTGCAAGCTCGATAATTTGGTTATTGGTAACAGAAAGCCCCGTTGTCTCTACGTCGAATATCACATAAGTTGCTTGCTTCAGATCCATATCTCTACCATTCATTACAATAGGAACAGAGTCATTCACAACGTTTGCTTCCACACCATAAATCACTTTAATTCCGTGCTTTTTGGCTGCTTTTCCTGCATCAGGGAAACACTGAATGTTACTATGATCCGTAACCGCGATGGCTTTATGTCCCCATTTAGCCGCCATTTTCACATATTGATCAATAGGTGTCAAAGCATCCATGGTACTCATGGTCGTGTGCAAATGAAACTCAACACGCTTCTCAGCTGCATCGTCCATCCGATCCTTGGGAGCCATGACTTCATTCAGGTCATTCGGAATCATGACAAGTTCAGGAATTTGCATGAAACGATCATACTCGACCTTCCCTCTCGCTCTAATCCATGTTCCATTTGCAAGAAGGCTCATAATTTTCACGTCATCTTTGGTTTTCGCAAATACTTTCATCGCCAAAGAATCTGTAAAATCGGTCAGGTTAAATGTAAATAATGTGTTTCCATTTCTCAATTCCTTGACGTCTAGTCCAAATACGGTACCCTGAACCGTTACTTTCTTCTCTTCTTCTTGAATGTCCTTGAGTGGTGTTGGCACCTCTTTGATATCGTAGCCCATAACAAGCTTGAGATCCGTATCTGGTAATGAGGATGCTTCTTCTTCCATGTCGATGGACATCATGATCTCTTGGGTGATGGTCTTCTCGCCTTGCTCGCGACGCTTCGCAAATTTCTCATACTCAGCTTCGATCTCAGTGGAATCACTAATCGCATACTTTACGTTTAATTCTGTTTGAAAAAAGTTATGAAAAAAGTTCCGTATGAACATATCTACATTTTTCTTTTTAGCAAGTTCAAGTCCAATCTGATCTAGCATTATTAGCGTTAGCGTATGACCTTGTACCTCAAACCTTGCTTTGGACATCCAACCATTAATCGATGCTACTTCACGCTGCAGCCACTCCATAAATAGGCTCCAGTATTCATCCACCAAAGCAGCGGGTTCTACTTGCTCATATTTCCAAATAAAACGAATCTTCGCAATTTGAGCGAACTTCTCTTGAATCATTTTACAAAAAGACCGATAAATATTTTGAGGCACTATTTCATTTTTCACCAAATAAAAGGTCCAGTCGCGATTTTTTCGACTAATTTCTACTTGCTCGATGTAGCCTTCCGCAAAAAATGACCGCACGATATCGGCTGGAATCTCGGCTTGCTGCATCAAAAGCTCAAAGCGATTCCGTTTATCAGCCAAATTACTCATGAACAGCCTCCCCATAAAAATACGAAGGGCAATGGAATTGTTGCTTCCATTTGCCCTTGATTGTAATTAATAACTTCGGCCAAAAACGACCGTATGTTTAGCGGCATCGCCGCAAACCAGACATGTTGATTTCGTTTCTGAAGGTGTGAATGGAATATTTCGGCTTGTTGCCCCCGTCTCTTCCTTCACTTGATCTTCACAAACGCTAGACCCGCACCAGCCGGCCAATGCAAATCCGCGTTTCGTCTCTAGGAATGTTTTGAACTCATCAATAGAATCTACCGCAATGTAATGATCGTCACGGAACTGCTTCGCTTTATCATACATCTGCTGATGAATCTCAGCAAGTAAATTTTGAACTTCCTGAACGAAGTCAGTTTGCAGAACTGTTTTCTTCTCCCCGCTTACACGAGAGACGAGAACAACTTGTCCATTTTCCATGTCACGAGGTCCTAATTCAACACGGATCGGTATACCGCGCATTTCATATTCATTGAATTTCCAACCTGGGCTTTGGTCGGCTCGGTCATCCACTTTAACTCGAACGCCTGCTTTCTTAAGCTCTGCATACAATTCGTCTACCCGTCCAATAACTTGTTCCCGTGTTTTTGGAGGACCAATCGGAATCATGATGACTTGAGTTGGGGCAACTTTAGGTGGCAATACCAACCCACGATCATCGCCATGAACCATGATAAGCGCACCGATAAGTCGAGTACTAACTCCCCATGAAGTCGTATGAGCAAATTGATGCTGATTTTCACGGTCCAAGAACTTAATATCGAAAGCGACTGCAAAATTCGTACCCAAATAGTGAGATGTGCCAGCTTGCACCGCTTTCCCATCTTTCATCATCGCCTCAATAGAGAAAGTATCGATAGCACCCGCGAATTTCTCAGAAGGAGTCTTCTGCCCAACAATAACTGGGATTGCTAAGAAATCTTCCGCAAATTGGCGATAAACATCCAACATCTGCATCGTTTCACGGCGTGCATCCTGCTCATCCTCATGAGCCGTATGGCCTTCCTGCCACAAGAACTCCGTAGTTCGAAGGAAAGGCAATGTGCGCTTCTCCCATCGAACTACGTTAGCCCATTGATTAATCAAAAGGGGAAGATCGCGATAGGAATTGATCCACTCCGAATACATATGACCAATCATCGTTTCCGAAGTTGGACGAATAGCTAGACGTTCTTCGAGCTTCTCTCCGCCTGCTTCAGTGACCCAAGGCAGCTCTGGATTAAAGCCTTCTACGTGTTCTTTTTCCTTCTGGAAAAAACTCTCTGGAATAAATAACGGGAAATAGGCGTTCCGGTGACCCGTTTCTTTGAATTTGCTATCGAGTTCACGTTGTATGTTTTCCCATATTTCATAGCCGTCCGGTTTAAACACGATACAGCCGCGCACTGGTGAATAGCTCATTAAATCAGCTTTCTTGATCACATCTATGTACCAACGGGAGAAATCCTCTCCCTGTGGTGTAATCTCTTTAACAAACTGTTTATCGTTTGACATAAACCCTCCTACACAATTAGGACTATCCCTTAATTAATCTTAAAATGTCATTGTAAGTAACTGCCACCATGAGCAGCATTAGCAGTGCAAAACCAACAAAATGAACCATACTTTCCCGATTCGGATCAATTGGCTTCCCGCGTAATGCTTCTAGACCCATAAATAGAAGTCGGCTTCCATCTAAAGCTGGAATAGGCAGGAGATTAAATATACCTAGATACAGGCTTAATGTAGCTGCCCATGAGATTAAGTAAGTTATTCCCATTTTGGCAAATTCAGCTGATACTTGAGCTGTCCGGACAGGTCCGCCAAGATCATCAAGTTTAAACTGCAGCATCACAAGCTTCTGTAAACCAGTCACAATGCCAATCGTTGTTCCAACGACTTGTTCGTATGTGCCAGTTAACACTTCGCTAAAGGTTGCGCTTCTGCGATCCCCAGAAATGACTACACCGAGCTTACCGGCCCCTGCTTCCATTTCAGGTGTAACCTGAAGAGTAATTGGATTACCTGAACGATCCACAACCCAGGTCATCGGCTTTCCTGCAGATGATTGAATCGAGGTGACAAGCTTCTCGCGGTCATCACCAATCGGTTGATTATCAATCGATATGATGATATCCCCTTTGTGGAGACCTGACTTCTCCCCGGCTTTACCTGCAAGCACGGAATCAAGCTTAACGTTCGTAAATACGCCCGACATAATAACAACGATAAAAAATAACACAATCGCAAGTATGAAGTTCATCACAGGGCCCATCACAATAGCAATTGCTCTCTGGCCAACCGTTTTGGAACCAAACTGACGATCATATGGAGCAATCTGTGTTTCTGTCCCTTTGGTCACCATCATAGCTTGTGGATCAATGGGATAAGTAACGCTTTCTCCGTCAACATCAAGTGAAACTTGAAGCGCTCTTTCTAAATCAATTTGTTCCACGACACCAATGATAACATTCGAACGTCGATCTAGTTGATCAAGATAAAGAGATGAAACTTGATTTTGTTTATTTAATTTAACGGCAACCGTTTGTCCAGGGTTCACTTGGACAAGTTCCGGGTCTTCCCCTGCCATGCGAACGAATCCGCCAATTGGCAGAATACGCAACGTATAGCGAGTTTCCCCTTTTTTATATGAGAAAATTTTGGGTCCAAAGCCGATTGCAAATTCTCGAACTAAGATGCCTGCACGTTTCGCAAAGTAAAAATGACCCCATTCATGAATCGTAACGAGAACGAAAAACAACAAAATAACCTTCAATCCAACTTCTATGGCTGACAAGTCGTATTTCCTCCTTCGAGTTTTCTTCAGAAAACTTACCTATGTTTGCAAAAACCATAACGTTTTCGTTTGAAAACCTGCCTTCTAAGCATCCACTTATGGACAGCATGTTCTTAGATTAACATTATTGAACTGCTGAATACAAGCTATGCCCTTTTAGCACAGTATACGAGCTGAGAGTTTGAATTAGACTTTACTTTATTGAGCGCCTAGCTGATAGATTGAAAAAAGAGCCGAGCCAACCTCGCTGACCTAAGCTCTCATAAAATTAAAAAACGATGGATGATGCAAAGGCTCTTGCCCAAATATCCTGCTCATGAATGACGTCTAGATGAGGTTTAGAATGGGATTCGTGTTTCTGCAAAACAGCTTCAATGATCTGCTCAATTTGCAAAAACGTAATCTCACCTTTGAGGAAGCGTGCAACTGCGATTTCGTTCGCTGCATTATAAACAGTAGGTGTAGTACCTCCCTGTTTTCCGCTCTCAAATGCCATTCGTAAACACGGATACCGATTGTAATCCATCTCACGGAAATGAAGCTTGCCAATGGCTGCTAAATCTAACCGATGGGTAGGCGTAGGGTATCTATCTGGATAGGTTAATGCGTATTGGATAGGAACACGCATATCCGGATTACCCAGCTGAGCAATAACACTATTGTCAACAAATTCAACATAGGAATGAATGACACTTTCAGGATGGATGAGGACATCTATTTCGTCATACGACAGATCGAATAACCAATGAGCCTCGATAACCTCAAGACCTTTATTGACCATCGTTGCTGAATCGATCGTAATTTTGGCTCCCATCGACCAATTCGGGTGCTGTAGGGCTTGTTCGACCGTTACTCCCTCTAATTCTTCTCGCGATCGATCTCGAAAGGAACCCCCAGAAGCAGTAAGCGTAATCTTCGCAATCTGTGAGCGATTCTCACCATTCAAACATTGAAATATAGCCGAATGTTCACTATCAATAGGCAGCAAAGATACGCCTTTTCGACGAATAGCATCCTTTACAATGTGCCCTGCACTTACTAACGTCTCCTTATTTGCGAGTCCAATGTGTTTGCCAGCTTCAATCGCGGCCATCGTAGGCTTAAGTCCTTGACTCCCTACCAAAGCAGTTACAACCAAGTCTGCATCTGTTGATGCAGCAACTTCCATTAATCCCTCTTCACCATATAACACCTTCGTAGATGACGAAACATTCTTGGAAACTTCGTCGGCCAGCTCCTTGGTCGCTACGGATACTACTTTTGGGTGAAACTTTTTAACTTGTTCAATCAATAATTGACTATTATAACCGCCAGATAATGCTTCAATTTGAAATTTATCTGGGGCATGCTGGGCAATATCTAAGGTTTGTGTACCAATAGACCCTGTAGACCCCAGAATGGCAATCCGTTTCATCATATTCCACCTCGCCTATGACTATTAGTGAGTAAGAATTCCAAGCCAATGAATAAATGGAAATACGATAAGCCAACTATCCATCCGATCGAGTACTCCACCGTGCCCGGGAAGTAAGGTTCCCGTATCTTTTATACCCTTTACTCGCTTATAAGCCGACTGTATTAAGTCTCCGACTTGTCCAACAACAGCAATTATGAAGCCAAGCATCAATGCTTTGCCAAACCCAAGCAAATCCGGTGCATACAAGGCGAATCCTAGTGCGGCAATCATCGAAATAACGACGCCACCTACAGCTCCTTCAATTGACTTCTTAGGACTGATTTGAGGCCACAGAAGATGTTTTCCCAGCTTCGAACCGACAAAATAAGCTCCTGAATCCGAAGCCCAAATACATACAAACACAACTATTGACCAAAATAAGCCATGCTCCATTAAGCGTGCAGCAATCATATAATTGAATCCAAAACCTATGTAAATGACTCCAAGTAAAATAATAGAAACCTGATCTATTGTTATCGTATTTTTTGAAGCGACTGTAATGAAAAGCAAAACAAACATGGTCAGCCAAATAATGGCGGTCGAAGAAACGGGAAGTGAACCACCAAAAGCCTCCCACGGTACCGTTAAGAATAACAAGGAGATTAAAGCAACAACCGCTGTTAATTTATACTTCGTGAAGTCATTCATTTGCATATATTCACGATAGCCGATTATTGACAGTAACACGATTAACCCAGCGTACCAATAACCACCTAGTACTAATAACGTAATGAAAACGAGCCCGGCAATGACCCCCGTGACGATCCTTTGCTTCAAGTTGAATCCCCCTAGATGAACACACACCGGAAACATACGAAGTGATTAGATACCTCCGTATCTTCTCCCGCGGCGCTGATATTCTGCAATTGCTTGCATAAATAATGATTCCGTGAATTCCGGCCAGTATGCCTCCGTAAACCAAAGCTCCGAATATGCTAATTGCCAAAGTAGAAAATTGCTTAGTCTGAGCTCACCACTTGTTCGAATTAACAAGTCTGGATCTGGTAAATCCGAAGTTAACATATAGGAAGAAAAACTTGCCTCATCCAAATCTTCTATTTGTAGTTTGCCATTTTGAACATCACGAATCATATCCTGAACACCAGCAATCATTTCTTTACGCCCACCATAATTCAAGGCAAAGTTCAGAATGAGTCCTGTATTATCTTTCGTCCGTTCGATAGCTCCCTCAATCGCTTTGAGTGTGTAATCAGGTAAGCCTTCTTTCCAACCAGTCATTCGGATACGAACATTGTTTTCGATCAGCTCTTCAATTTCTAAAGGAAAAAATTCTTGAGGAAGTTTCATCAAAAATTCAACTTCTTCCTTCGGTCTTTTCCAATTTTCCGTTGAAAAAGCATACATCGTTAGCACCTTAACACCGATCTCATTTGCAGCCATTGTAATTTTCTTGACATTTTTCATGCCGGAATGATGCCCTGCTACGCGAGGCAAGCCTCTTTGCTTAGCCCAACGACCGTTCCCGTCCATAATGATAGCGACATGTGCTGGCACTTTGTCTAATTCGATAGCTGGTATAGCTGAAGAAACAGACTTAACATTGATTCCTAACCATTTCTTAATTAGCTTGAGCACAGTTGTTCCTCCCAACTAGGGAAAGATGAAAAACCCCCAGCGAATACCCGGGGGCATATCTATCTTATACTTCCATGATTTCTTTTTCTTTAGCAGCCAAAACTTTCTCAACTTCAGCTACGAATTTATCTGTGAACTTTTGGATATCTTCTTGATGTTTGCGGGACTCGTCTTCGGATATCCCTGCTTTTTCTAACTTTTTGATCTCATCGTTGGCATCACGACGAATGTTACGAATAGCAATTTTTGCTTCTTCGCCAAATTTCTTCGTCATTTTTACAAGATCGCTACGACGCTCTTCTGTTAAAGCTGGAATTACAATTCGAATAACCAAGCCGTCATTAGATGGCGTTAATCCTAAGTCAGACTTCATAATCGCTTTCTCAATCGATGTCATCGAACTTTTGTCCCATGGCTGAATGAGTAAAGTACGCGAATCAGGTGTTGTTAAATTCGCAAGTTGATTCACAGGAGTCATTGCTCCGTAATATTCCACTTGGATGCGATCTAATAAAGATGGCGTAGCACGGCCTGCACGAAGAGAAGTTAAGTCTCTTCTCAATGCGCCAATTGCTTTATCCATCCGATCTTCTGCATTCTTTTTTACTGATTGTGGCATGGTTTAGACACTCCCTTTAACTGTAGTCCCAATTTTCTCGCCAAGGACCACTCGTTTGATATTCCCTTTTTCTGTGATATTGAACACCACTAACGGGATGTTGTTATCCATACAAAGGGAAGATGCGGTGGAATCCATGACACCAAGATTGTTACTGATAACTTCCATATAGGTTAACGTCTCAAATTTCTTCGCTGTTGGATCTTTGAAAGGATCTGCTGAGTATACGCCATCGACTTTATTTTTGGCCATGAGAATAACTTCTGCTTCAATTTCAGCTGCTCTTAAAGCTGCAGTTGTATCCGTTGAGAAGTATGGATTCCCTGTACCTGCCGCGAAAATAACAACTCTCCCCTTTTCAAGGTGACGCATTGCTCTTCTGCGGATGTATGGTTCAGCCACTTGCTGCATAGTAATGGATGATTGAACTCTTGTAGGCACATCCAGATTCTCTAGTGCATCCTGCAGAGCCAATGAATTCATGACAGTTGCAAGCATACCCATGTAATCGGCTGTCGCACGATCCATACCCTTCTCACTACCTGCAATACCACGCCAAATGTTTCCACCGCCCACTACAATAGCGACTTCTACATTTAACTCCACAACATCCTTTACCTGTTGGGCAATGGAAGTAATGACTTCCGAATCAATGCCATAACCCTGCTGTCCTGCCAAAGCTTCGCCGCTCAATTTTAGCACTATTCTTTTATAAAAAGGTTGACCCAACTTGTATAACCTCCGTTTCAATGCTTGAAAAGATCTCTCTTATTGGCTAAAAAAGAAGGAACACCAAGTGTTCCATCTTTTTTAAATGCCTATTATAGTTTAACTTGGGACATAACTTCTTCCGCAAAGTTCTCTTGTTTTTTCTCAAGACCTTCACCAAGGCCAAAACGTACAAACCGACGAATGGAGATGTTCTCGCCGATTGCTGAAATTTTTTCATTCAACAATTGGTCGATTGTTTTGTCTGGATCTTTAACGAATTGTTGCTCCATCAAACAGAACTCTTCGTAGTATTTACCGATACGGCCTTCAACCATTTTGTCAATGATTTTCTCTGGTTTGCCTTCATTCAAAGCTTGGTTACGAAGAATTTCTTTTTCTTTCTCCAAAGCTTCTGTAGGCACTTCTTCACGACGTACATAAGTCGGGTTAGCTGCTGCGATATGCATTGCGATATCTCTGCAGAAAGTACGGAATTGCTCTGTTTTACCAACGAAGTCAGTTTCACAGTTGATCTCAACAAGTACGCCTACTTTACCGCCAGCGTGAATGTAAGATTCTACTGCGCCTTCAGTAGCAATACGGCCTGCTTTGTTAGCTGCAGCAGAAAGACCTTTCTCGCGAAGCAATTCGCCTGCTTTGGTGATATCCCCGTTTGCTTCTTCAAGCGCTTTCTTACAATCCAACATTCCTGCGCCTGTTTTTTCACGTAACTCTTTCACTTGTGCTGCTGTAACTGCCATTGAAAGAAACCTCCCGATAGTTGTTATTGGTATGTAAAACCTGTGATTCTTTAAAAAAAGGGTGGTGACAGGCTGTTACACCTTCCAACCACCCTTTTCACATTCCTATAGATTAAGCTGTTGTTTGCTCGCCTTGGTGTGCTTCGATAACTGCATCAGCAATTTTTGCTGTTAATAACTTAACGGCACGAATCGCATCATCGTTACCTGGGATCACGTAATCAATTTCGTCCGGATCGCAGTTTGTATCAACGATACCAACGATTGGGATACCCAATTTGCGAGCTTCCGCAACAGCAATACGCTCTTTGCGTGGGTCGATAATGAAAAGTGCGCTAGGCAGACCTTTCATGTTCTTGATTCCGCCCAAGAATTTCTCAAGACGATCTTTCTCTTTACGGAGAATGATAACTTCTTTCTTAGGAAGAACTTCGAAAGTACCGTCCTCTTCCCATCTTTCAAGAGTTTTCAAACGGTCAATACGCTTTTGAATCGTTTGGAAGTTTGTTAGCGTACCACCCAACCAACGTTGGTTGATGAAGTACATTCCGCAACGTTCTGCTTCTTCAGCAACGGAATCTTGTGCTTGTTTTTTTGTTCCTACGAAAAGAATCGTACCATTATCTTCAGAAACGGATTTAACAAAGTTGTATGCTTCTTCAACTTTTTTAACCGTTTTTTGTAGATCGATAATGTAAATACCGTTTCTTTCTGTAAAGATGTATTTGTCCATTTTCGGGTTCCAACGACGTGTTTGGTGACCGAAATGTACGCCAGCTTCTAAAAGCTGTTTCATGGAGATAACTGCCATCCCCAATCCCTCCTCTAAAATGGTTTATTTGGTATCCGCCGCCTGTCGCATCTTTGCATAAAACTTACCAAAGTAAGCACCATTATGCAAATTGACGGGCGTGAGTTTTTAACACCGTGAATAAATATACCACAACTAAAATGCCTATGCAACCTTTTGTCATAATAGTCATTTTGCCCTTCAAATGGCATCTATATGTACAGAAACAACAAAAACAGACCTCATAATTAAGATCCATTTGTCGGACTATCTATTGAACTGTAATTAAATTGGTCACGACTTTTGGGATATCCGTAACTCCCTCGAAAACATGGTAACCGATTTGAATTTTGGTGTTGCCACCTTGTTTTTCAAGCTCCGTAACGAAAGCTTTCCGATCAGTAATAATACCAGATTTCACAAGAAGTTCACTGACAGCTGTCGCATCAAGATTTGGCTGTACATAAATAATTATTTTCGGAGTAGCTTCAGGTGTATTTGCTTTGGGCTGTTCCTGAGGTTTAGCTGCCGTCAATTTGTCTGTTTCCTCTTTGACCTTTTTCAAAACTGCTGCATCGAACTCAGTTTGTGTATATACTTTTGTGTTCTTATCGAATACTTGGTAGTATTTCGTAGCTTCAACCTTTAACTTCTGAGGATCCATTTCATCCAATGCAATGCCTATTTGACCAGGTGCACTAGCCCGCACAGACATAATTTGCAGAAGTAAGGCTCCTACAATAATTCCAGTCCCTATTCCAAAAACGTACGACCTATTTTTAAACACGGGCCCTTTCCTCCTGTCTGGATAATTGAAGGATTAGACTGACCTCGCCTTTATTCATGCCTAGCTTCTTAGCAATGGCTTCGACGCCTTTTCCTTGATCATGGAGTGAAAATAGCTCACTGTATCTGCTCTTCATACTCAATCCAGTGTAGATAGGTTCTTCCACTATCGATTCTTTAGAGGCTGCAGCAAGTTCAGAGGATGTAACTTGAACAGAATCGGCTGGATTAGTAATAGGTATACTCGAGTCTACAGCATGCTGAGCTTCAGACGAGATATCAGTAGCCGCATTTGTTCTTTGATTCATTTGATGATTGACATGCACTTTCGTTAATTCCTGGGACAGTTCATGCTTTTGCTTTTCCAATGATTCCAGTCTGCCTGCAAGCTTAGCAAGCTCTATCTCGTAATCTTGTTTCGTTTTGGAGAACAAATTGAGCAGCGTTTGATTTTGTTCGTCCATCTCAGCAGCGAAATGCTCGATGGTTTCCTCGATGTCTTGGACTACGTTCGTCTTAGTGGACGCTGACGCTTGCTCCTTAGGCAGGAAACGTGCATAAACAATCAAGATAAGTCCTAGAAGTACGACATACATCCACGGCTGCATAGCCATTGGGTTCACCTTTTTCTATATGTGAGATAACTTGTTATAAGGATAAATCAATATGATGCCCTTTATATGGATGATCTGGCTGATGACTGCCTTCAGGGGAAGCTGAAACTGTCTTACCTTTGTTCTTTGCGTTCCCCTTATTAGACTGCTGACGCTGGTCGCCATGATCCTTGATATCTGTACGAACGCTCTCTTCAAGCTTGCTGCTACGATGACGATCCTTCTCCGTTGTTTGAGCAGCTTGATTCTCCAAAATCGTTTCGTCCTGCCGCGGTTTTTGCATAAGCTGATTTTGACGGATGCCCGCTTCATCGTTTTTGTGTACAGCGAACTGTAAATCGATGGCTTTAAAACTCATCGCTTACCCTCTCCTTCACTCACACATAGGCACTCATGGAAATATCGCCTTCACTTAAACGGAACGTCATACGGTTTGTTGGATCTTTGACAAATTTCGTATACCGGCCAATGACAATCTTCGTTCCTCCATAAATGGTAGACAATACTTCTACCTTCGCTTTTTCGGAGTCCTCTAACGATTTCTCAATCTCAAAAATACGCTCTTTAATGGTATTTTGCTCTTCTAAAGCTTGTTTTTTCGTATGAGTCAACTTGATTCGCATGGCCACTTTATCCGTGCTTAGTTGACCTGCTGCTGCTAATTGATTTAATAAGGTAAGCGCTTTATCCGTTTTATCCATATTTTCCATATACACTTTTAATTGGTTGCGTAGATCAATCATTTCATTACGAAGCTCAGGTAGAACACCAACTTCAACAACAGTAGCCGTTGACATCGAATTCCCTATCGTCCTCGCAGTAACACGCTCCCCGGCTTGTATGGTGCCTCCAACAATGAGTCCTTTGGAACCATTACAATTTACAGCCTTGCCTGCTCTAATCGTTGAATGCATGATACTCTGAGAAACCGTTAGTTCTCCAGAGACTTCAACAATTGCATCCTGAATGAAGGAACTTTTTACATTCTTCCCTGCTTTGACATGTGCTTTATTCTGCCCTACAATGCCTGCACTAATTTCAATAGAACCTTCGGCTTCCAGTTCTGCCGCTTCCACACCACCAGTGACACGAATATCCCCAGCTGCACGGATTTTAAAACCAGGAAGGACATTTCCTCGAATAACCACTGTCCCGATAAAATCAATATTCCCAATATTATAATCAACATTTCCATTCACTTCATAGACAGGAAACACATTAATTTTGTCACGATCTGTTCTTACCACCATACCATCAATAGTAGAATAAAGGCCCATTTGTTCAGCGTCCGTTACCACATTCTTGCCTAATTTAAATCTAGCTTCTTTCCCCGCTTTAGTAAAAAGGGTTTCGCCTGTAACCGCTCTTCCCGGTGTGCCTTCCGTTGCCAGAAAACGCTGCCCGATAAGCTGTCCTTTTCTAACATTATGAAGGGATACAACTTCTTTATAGTTTACTCTGCCGTCATCCAGCTCCAGCGGTTTTTTTTCATCCTCATCGAAATCAAATATAAATTTAATATAGCCGCTCTGGCCTTCTATTGCCTTCGTCCCCGCTGCAATCGCTACTTTTTGATGATAAAAAGGTTTCGGATTTGCAGCTATTTGAGCAAGTAAAGGTCGGTTTAAACCGTGAACGATGTGATTCCTTTGAGCTAACTCTTCCAATTGTCCTGCTGTTACTTGAAAGTCGTTATCAGCATTGTTAATTAACAAATAAGCTGTTAATTTGTCATCCGAGATGGAAATACTAATGTAAAAATCCAAAGGCATGTTCCTCTCAAGCATAGACAAACCACCTTTCATTACCTTCTGATTGTATGCTATGTATCTTGAAATAATTGCGTCTTAAATCGACCTAGTACGCCTTTAAGCCGAAGAATTGCTTTCGAATGTAATTGTGAAATACGAGAAGGAGACAAGCACATTACCTCAGCAATTTCGCTTAAGGACAGCTCTTCGAAATAGAATAACGAGACAACCGTTCTCTCTTTCTCCGTTAATCTTTCAATAGCCTTCGCCAAAGATTCCTTCAAATAAAACTCATTCACTTGAAACTCAGGGTTCTTAGCCTTTTCGTCAACAAGTAATGAAAGGCGTGTTTCCGAATCTTCCTCTCGGATGGGATCATCGATCGAACAAACAGTTGTAATCGAAATATCCTGAAGCATTTGCTGAAAATCTTGCTCACTAATTTGCAAATAATTGCTGATCTCAGCATCCGTAACGGAACGTAGATACTGCTGCTCTAGCTTCTGGTAAGCATCTTCGACCTTCTTAGCCTTTTCTCTCACAGAACGAGGTACCCAATCCCCTTGCCGAAGTCCATCAATAATAGAACCACGAATTCTCCAAGAAGCATAGGTTTCGAATTGTAGTCCGCGTGAATAGTCAAATTTCTCCACAGCATCGATAAGGCCCATCACACCAAAGCTCGATAGATCCTCTCTCGAAACACTTTTGGGAAGTCCTATTGCCATACGTCCGGAAACATAATCAACTAAGGGCAAGTAGCTCTCGATAAGCGACTGCTTAGCGGGAACCCAGCCCTGCTCCTTCCATTGCTTCCATAACTCGATATTGACTAGCTGTGATTGCTTTTGTTCGATCATAATTTATGTTTCACCATCCTTAGTCTTCAGACATTCGCCTTAAGGCACCCGCCAGTTGTTCAGGGTCCAAATTATTCTTGGTGACTAGCTTAGGTGGATTCAGTGGTGAAAATTGCATTTCGTTAGATCGTACAGAGTTATTACTGCCAAGGTTAGCCTTCATCATCTCACGTGTTTCCTCATCCTCATCTGGCGTAGTCAAATCCAATGATTGACCAACGGATGATTCTGTCGCGGGATTCGCATAAGATGCTCCGCCTGCAGCATGTTCAGCTCCTATCATTACACCCAACACCCATCTAAAACCAAATGTTAGAACGAATAAAATAAGAAAGCTGTATGCACTTTTAAGACAAGTAGAAAGAAATAAATTATTGCCGATCGATAAGGCAAATGTAAATAAGCCCGCCAATGATGCTACGATGACATTAATTCGAATGGTTCCAATCATCATCAAATTTCCTTTACTCCTAATTGGACACTTCGAATAACCAGGATGCCGGTTTCACTATGGAATTCTATCGTTCGACCGTAATTAGCCCCGGTATCCTCAGCACGAATCGGAATTTTGTATTTATTCAACATTTCCTTACAAGATTCTACATTTCTTGGACCAATTCTCATCGTATCATTATTTCCAGCAAATGCAAACATTTGAGCACCGCCTGCAAGCTTAGCTTCAAGCCTATTTACAGTAGCTCCGAGCTTTTCCATTCTGGATATTAACTCAGGAATAGCCGTATCCGCGTATTTAGCAAGGTTCAGCGAGCCTTCACGAGCTATCTCGGACGAAGGCAGCATCACATGAGCCATACCTGCCACTTTTACGCGGCTATCATATAAGGTGACACCCACACACGAACCCAGCCCTGTTGTCTTCAATACACCTGTCTGGTGAGCAACATTCAGGTCAGCCATTCCTACTTTAACTAAATTATCTAACGTCATGGAGACTCTACCCCTAATGCCGAAAATATTTTGCCAAACGATTCCGGATCAGGAATTAAGAAGAAATGCCCTTGTACTTCATTTTCCCCTTCCATAAATTTGGTATCAATGAGAAGCGCTTGATCTCCCATTTGACCAAATTGCAATAAACCATAGCTTAAAATGGCACCAGCCATGTCAATTGCTAACGCAGGGACAGTAGGCTGCATATTCAAATTCGTGAAATCAGCAAGAGAGGATAAATAAGAACCGGCAAGAATATTCCCGATTTCATTCAAAGCCGATAATTCCAGCTCTGAATACTCTTCTTGATCTTCGATATGTAACCCAATCAATTCTCTTAACATGTTTTTGGCGGCATCTAAATCTAGGATAAAAAACATATTCCCTGGCGCATCTCCATCAACACGTAAGAAGATTGCAAGAACAACCGTTTCTGCTCCGCCAACACTTTCGCAGATTTCTTCGAAAGGAAGCATTCTAACCTTTGGTACAAGCATATCTATTGGCTTATCCAGCAAAGTAGATAAGGCAGTAGCTGCATGCCCCGCACCTATGTTACCTACTTCTTTGAGAACATCCATTTGAAAATCCTCTAATCGACTAAACACATCCACAAGTTATTCCTCTACTCTTTCTAGCTGTTGAATTTCATTGCGATCCAATACTTGCTCTAAATTCAGCAGAACTAGCAATCTTTGTTCGCCAACGCGTGCGATACCATCCAAATACTTGGCTTTGATACCGCCCACGATTTCCGGTGGATTATCAATATTGTCTGTGTCCAGATCGATAACATCATTCGCAGAATCTACGATAAGGCCAACTTCAAAGTCACCGGCAGATACGATGATGATACGAGTAGCATCTGAATTAACTAGCTCTTCAAGTCCGAATCTTGAGCGAAGATCAATAATTGGAATAACAACACCACGAAGATTAATAACGCCTTTAATAAAGGCCGGCGCTTTAGGTACGCGCGTCATTGGCTGCATTCTTTCGATCGTTCTAACTTTCTCAACTTCCACACCGTACTCTTCCGTTCCAAGTGCGAAGACGATTACCTTTTTCTCTTCTCCCATTGTGAAACCCTCCTTAAAAGTATGTAATTATTTAATCAATGCATTCGGATCAATGATCAATGCGACTTGTCCATCCCCTAGAATCGTTGCACCAGATATTGCAAATAGTCCGGATAAATATTTACCTAATGTTTTGAGAACGATTTCTTGCTGACCAATAAATTCGTCTACCATCAAGGCAACTTGTTTGTCCCCTTTACGTACAACAACAATCTCAGTCTCTTCCTCAAGATCCTCATTAAAATCAGGTACATTAAACAATGTACTGAGAGATACAAGAGGAATAACCGTATTACGATACTCCACCATTTTGTTACCGTGAATGTTTCGAATCTGTTGCTTCTGAATAGCTGAAGTTTCAACAATGGATGATAACGGTATCGCATATTTTTCGCTGCCAAGACGCACAAGCATGGCAGAAATAATGGACAACGTCAGTGGTAATTGAACAGAGAACTTACTTCCAAAACCTGGTTTGGAATCAACTTGAACATGCCCACCCAACATCTGAATCTTCGTTTTCACAACGTCAAGACCAACGCCACGTCCAGAAATATCAGAAATTTTCTCGGCCGTACTAAAACCAGATGCGAACAACAAGTTGTATACTTCCAAATCACTTAACTTCGCTGCTTGTTCTGCTGTTACAAGGCCATTCTTGAGTGCAGTCTTCAATACTTTTTCTCTATAAATCCCTCTACCATCTTCTTCAATTTCTATAAAGACATGATTCCCACTATGGAAAGCACGCAACTGAATGGTACCTTGCTCACTTTTACCAGCTGCCAATCGATCGCTGATAGACTCAATACCATGATCTACGGCATTACGCAGTAAATGTACAAGGGGGTCACCGATTTCATCAATAACGGTCCTATCTAATTCCGTTTCAGCACCTGTAATGACCAAATCTACTTTCTTATCTAGCGATTTAGCCAAGTCCCTTATCATCCGTGGGAAGCGATTGAATACAGAATCAACAGGAACCATGCGGAGCTTCAATACTATATTTTGCAAATCACTGCTGACCCTAGACATATGTTCAACGGTTTCAGTCAGATCATTACGTTTAACCTCGCTAGCAAGTTGTTCTAAACGTACTCGATCAATTAATAGTTCGCTGAACAGATTCATGAGTGCGTCTAAGCGTTCAATATCAACACGAATTGTACGACTTGCAACAGGTGCCCCACCTGCAACTAGTTTAACTGCAGTCGCAACTGGCTCAACATTATGTATGGCTTCAACAGATACAACAGGTGTGATCGCTTCTGCAACCGCTGCAGCTATTTCTTGTCTTGCCGCCTCAACTTCAGTTCTTGGACGGGATAATTCGGCAAGCGATTCGGAATCAACTGTGATAATGACGGCAGATTGGATTTCGGAAACGTTCAAAATTTCTTTCTCTAATGTTGCTTGATCAACCATAGAAATGAAATAAAGTGAGAAGGAACGATCAAATTTCTCTTGTTCGATTTCTTGTACGGATGGCGTCGCTTTCACGATTTCGCCCATTCTTTCCAGTGCATCGAACACCATATATGCCCTTGCTGCCTTAAGTACACAATTTTCATTAACACTTACTTCGATATAGAATACAAGGAATCCCGAGTCAATCGATTGTTGAAGAATAGAGAATTGAAACTCATCAACTTCGATACCTTTTGCTGGTTCCTTCGCAGCTGTCACAGCCGGAGCTTGTGCGGTTTTATAGTCACCTGTCACGATGGAACGAAGAGCAACGACGATTGGTGAAACATCTGCTTTCCCAGTACCACCTTGAATAATATCTTCAACCATGGATTCCAATGAATCAAGACTTTTGAAAATGCAGTCAAAAATGAATGGGTTCATTTCAATTTTACTGTTACGTACCAAGTCCAACACATTTTCCATCTCGTGCGTAAGAGCAGCGATATCCTCGAAGCCCATTGTTGCGGACATCCCTTTCAACGTATGAGCAGAGCGGAAAATGTTATGAACAATACTAATATCCTGGGGATTGCTTTCTAAATTAAGTAAGTTCTCATTCAAAGATTGCAAATGCTCTTTCGATTCATCGATAAACATGGATAAATATTGACTAAGTTCCAAAACCACACACCTCCAATAGAATCATTATGTAACCTGCATGCTAAATTTCATTAATTAAGTACGCATTGAGCTAATCGAATGGCTATATCCTGCTGTGGCAAAACATGCATCGCAGCTTGGATCTCTACAGCAGCTCTAGGCATCCCGTATACGACACAGGTTTCTTCGCACTCGGCAATGGTTGTTGATACGCCAGATTGCTTTAATGAGAGCATGCCTTTAGCTCCATCGCTGCCCATACCGGTCATCAGGACGATGTGCCGCTTCAACTCACTCATACCAAGCAAGGACTCAAACATGACATCCACCGAGGGCCGGTGGCCAGAACGAGGATCTTCTTTGGTCAATCTAATTTTGTACGTTTTGTCAGTATCTTTGTAGATGACCATATGCCATCCTCCCGGAGCTACATAAGCTGTTGCCGTTTGTAGCACATCCCCTTCCGCAGCCTCGACAACCTGTATCTGAGAAACGTCATTCAGACGTTGGGCTAATGATTTGGTGAAATTAGGTGGCATATGTTGAACAATTAAGATCGGCGCAGGAAAACCTGCAGGAATATGAGAGATCACCTGATGTAAGGCGCGAGGTCCTCCTGTTGAAGTACCTATGGCTACTAGATGATCGAAATGCGTTGAAACAGGCTTAGCAGCAAGTTTAGTATCCGGTGCTTTCATCAAACTGTCATTACCTTTGGATATTAACGGTTGTATAACCTGCGGAGACACAGGCTGCTGCTGTACCGGCCTTAACTTCGTTCGAACTGCCATATGCAGCTTCTCATGAAGAAGTTGTTTAACTTTATACAGGTCAAGGGATATGGAGCCTGACGGCTTTCGAATAAAGTCGACAGCGCCCCACTCGAGCGCTTTAATCGTTTCAAAAGCACCCTCCTGGGTTAAGGAACTTAACATAATGACGGGCGTTGGTTGTTCTGCCATGATTCGTTGTAAAGCATCCAAACCGTTCATTATTGGCATTTCCACATCCATCGTAACGGCATCGGGGCGTAAAAGCTTCACTTGTTCAATAGCTTCTTGACCATTTTTTGCTGTTCCTATTACTTTGTACTGAGGGTTATCTGAGATCAAATCGCTTATAATTTTTCGCATAAAGACGGAGTCATCTACGACAAGAATGTTATATGGTGCCAAGCTGCTTACCTCCCTCTTATGTGCATATTCGACACGATTTGCGAAAATCCTATTTTAAAAGTTTCATCATTTTATTTAAAAAGCCCTTGACACCGGATGTTGGTGTTTCGACTACTTGATAACCATTCAAATAATTATCAACTAATAATTGAAGACTGCGTGATGCAGCCGAATTGGGAAAAGCAACAGTAAAAGGAATCTGCTTTTTAACCGCCTTAGATACAGCCGCATCATCATCAACGAATCCTAAGGTAGGGATTTGAATATCCAGAAATTGTTTAGCTACTAAAGAAATCTTATCAGCCGTGTGCTTGCCTTCCTTGGCATCGGTTACTCGGTTGATAACGAGTTTAAAAGAAACGTCATGTCCCATTGAGTTAACCATTTTAATAATGGCATAAGCATCCGTTATGGAAGTAGGCTCAGGCGTTGTGACAACGAACGCTTCTTCGGCGGCAAGAATAAATTTCAACGTTTCTTTGGACAATCCAGCTCCTGTGTCAAAAATGATAAAATCAACATACCCGTTGAGCTGCATGACTTGCTCGGCAAAGTAGTTCAGTTCTTCATCGGTTAAGCGAAGTAAATCGTTAAATCCAGAACCACCAGCAATAAAATCTAAATCATTGTAGCCTTTCTGGATAATTTCCCAGATCGTTTTTTCCTTTTTCAACAAGTGATACAAATTGTATTTGGAGGAAATCCCCATAAGCACATCAATGTTGGCAAGCCCAATGTCTGCATCAAAAACAAGAACCTTATATCCTTGGGACTGAAGCGTTAAAGCAAAGTTTAGCGTAAAATTTGATTTGCCTACGCCTCCCTTTCCGCTAGTCACGGTAATAATCCTGGTTGCTTTTGTGCCTTTGTCATTCTGTATCTGTACCAGGTTCCGCAACCCTTCTGCTTGATCCTTCATGCTCTAGGTTCCTCCAATAACAAATCGATGATTTGCCACTCATTCATTTCCGTAATATCATCGGGTACGCTTTGACCGTTCGTAACATACGAAAGCTGCAGTGAGAACTCGTGAACAACATTTACAATAGCACCGTAGGAGTCTGTTTCGTCCATTTTGGTGAATAAGACTTTGTCTAACTTAAACTTATTAAAATTGTTCGTGATCGCTCTCATGTCCCGATACTTTGTTGTTAAGCTAAGTACCAGAATGGTCTCACTATTTCCTTGTGTCTTAAGCAAAGAGTTAAGCTCCGAAACATACATTTCATTTCGAAAATTGCGTCCAGCCGTATCCATAAAAATGATGTCACATTGTTCTAGATTATGAAATGCTTTCGCTAAATCCTGCGGCGAGAAAACAACTTCAAGGGGTACATTCAAGATTGTTCCATATGTTTTCAACTGCTCAATTGCTGCAATTCGATACGTGTCTGAAGTAATAAAACCAACCTTACGTTGATATTTCAACACTTGCTCTGCTGCTAATTTTGCTATGGTTGTCGTTTTACCAACACCTGTTGGACCTACGAAATGTACCACACGTGTTTGTGGTGAAATTTGTTTACTGCAATTGGACTGAAACACCTGTCCCAGCTTGGATCGCACGACTTGAAGAGCTGACTCATCCGTTAAAGGCTCTTCTGCAAGTTGAAAATCTGCCATTACCTCATCCATAATCTGACGAACTAATGTAGGATCTACTTCTTGGTCAAATAATCGTTGTTCAATCTTCTGTAAAGGTTCAGGGAGATTTGACACGTCGGATGCGTGAGTAAGCTTTCTCATCATTTCCTTCATTTGTTTGAGCTCCTCCATGAGATGCTCATCTTTGAGATTGACTCTATTAGGTGCATTTACCGAAACAGGTGAGTAAGACTGCTGTGATGTATATGTCTGTTGCGTCTCAACGCCTGCGCTAGCGGTAACGGGTACTTTTTTAGCAGAAACAGGAGCGATCACATCTGGGACATCAGGAAAATCTGACAAATGCGTTTGGGCTCTTGCAGGTTGATCTTGAGTTATGACTTTTTGTTGCTGAGGCTGCGTTTGAGGTGCTAACCGCTGAGCGGCCCCTCCTGAATTCGTGCTTGCTCCATCAATTGCAGCGATAACTTCAATCTTTTTCTTTCCGAAAAGACCAAGAAAACCACCTGTGCGAATTTCCTTGGTATTGAGGATTACCGCATCCTTGCCTAAATCCGTTCGAATTTTTTGCAAAGCGTCCGGCATGGAATCGACAACGTATCTTTTTACTCTCATAAATTGACTACCCCCATACTCTGAATTTCAACGCTAGGCTCTAATTCGCTGTAGGATAATACAGGTATATCTTGCAAAGTTCTCTCAAGCAATTGTCTTAGATACATCCGAATCGTTGGTGAGGTTAAAATAACAGGCTGTTGTCCGGATTGAATCAATTTAGTAACTTGCTCGCTGACGCGATGATAAATAATTTGTGAAGAAGATGGATCTAGTGCTAAGTAGCTTCCTTGATCTGATTGTTGAACAGAATCGGCAATTTTCTTTTCCACAGAAGGACCAACCGTAATAACTTTTAGGGAATCACCTAAAGAAGTAAACTGCTGAGTGATTTGTCTTGATAATGACTGTCTAACATATTCAGTCAGTATTTCTGGATCCTTTGTATAAGAGCCATAATCAGCAAGAGTTTCCAAAATCGTTACCAAGTCACGTACAGAAATTTTCTCACGCAGTAACTTTGCCAATACCTTCTGAACGTCCCCAACCGATAACACGGAAGGAATAAGATCATCAACAAGTGCTGGATAAGACTCGCGAACATTCTCAATAAGTGCTTTTGTTTCTTGGCGACCCAGAAGTTCATGTGTATGTTTCTTAATAATTTCGGTTAAATGTGTAGCCACTACGGAAGGAGGATCGACGACTGTGTAGCCAGATAGCTCCGCTCTTTCTTTAGTCACTTCATCTATCCATATAGCAGGTAATCCAAAGGCAGGCTCAGTCGTTTCAATACCTGCTATTGAATCATCATCAATACCAGGACTCATGGCTAGGTAGTGATTTAGAAGTAGTTCGCCGCGTGCAACCGTATTGCCTTTTATTTTGATGATATACTCATTAGGACGTAGTTGAATATTGTCACGTATGCGAATAACGGGTACGACAACCCCAAGCTCAAGCGCACATTGTCGGCGAATCAAAATAATCCGATCTAGTAAATCTCCACCTTGTTGGGTATCAGCAAGTGGTATTAAACCATAACCGAATTCAAACTCGATGGGATCCACTTGTAACAAGGAAATGACACTTTCAGGACTTCGCACTTCCTCAATTTGCTGCTCTTCCACCAATTGTTCTTCTTTGATCGCTTCGCGTTCCAAATTCTTTTGCATTCTAAATGCCGCAAAAATTAACAAACCAGCAATCGGAAACGTGGTAAACCAATGAATAGGAGTGAAAATGCCAAGTACCATAAGTGTCCCAGCAACAATATATAGAAGCTTAGGTTGTGCTGTTAATTGTTTCGTAATATCGTGGCCTAAATTACCTTCAGAAGATGCTCGTGTTACGATAATACCGGCAGCCGTTGAAATCAATAGAGCAGGAATTTGACTGACGAGTCCATCACCGATGGTCAGAATTGAGAATGTTTCGAGTGCTTCGCCGAAAGGCATCCCTTTCATGGTCATCCCAATAATGAAGCCACCAATCAAATTGATGACGAGGATGATAATGCCCGCGATGGCATCCCCTTTTACAAACTTACTCGCACCATCCATTGCTCCATAGAAATCAGCTTCTCGTTCAATCTTTTGTCTACGTTCACGGGCTTGGACCTCGTTGATTAAACCTGCATTCAAATCTGCGTCAATACTCATTTGTTTTCCAGGCATCGCATCGAGTGTAAATCTCGCTGCAACCTCGGCAACGCGCTCAGAACCTTTGGTAATTACAATGAATTGTACCAAGACAAGGATGAGAAACACGACGAATCCCACGACGATATTGCCTTGAGCAACGAAAGATCCAAAAGTTCTGACCACGTCGCCTGCTTCTGCATGCGACAAAATGTTTCGCGTCGTTGATACGTTTAACGCCAACCGAAACAAAGTCGTAATCAGGAGCAAAGAAGGGAAGATTGAGAACTGAAGGGCTTCTTTTGTATTCATAGCAACCAAAATAATCATTAAGGCAATCGATATATTAATAATTAAAAGAAAATCCAGCAAGGGGATTGGAACCGGTACAATCATCATTAATACAATTCCGATAATGCCTATAAGAACAAATAAATCCTTGATCTTCATCTGATTGTACCTCCCTCCTCATTAGTTCGTTTTGCCCTTCACTTTATATACATAAGCCAATACTTCAGCGACAGCCTGGAACAGCTCAGCGGGAATGGATTCACCAATTTCCACCTGTGCAAAGATCGCTCGAGCAAGCGGTTTATTTTCCATCGTCATAATACCGTTTATCTTCGCAACTTCTTTAATCTTTAAAGCAACATAATCCGCGCCCTTAGCAATAACAGTTGGGGCTTGCATATTGTTCGAATCATATTTCAAAGCAACCGCAAAGTGGGTTGGATTGGTAATAATAACATCAGCTTTGGGGACTTCTTGCATCATGCGCTGCATGGCCATCTGGCGCTGTTTCGAGCGGATCTTTCCTTTGATAAGGGGATCCCCTTCACTCTTCTTATACTCATCCTTAATATCCTGTTTGGACATTTTCAGACTTTTCTCGTGCTCATACTTTTGGTAAATGTAATCAAAAATGGCGAGTACAATTAAAATCGCTCCAATTTTGATCCCTAGTTTTAGCGTGAGTGAGGCAATAAATGAAAATGTACTCTCCAATGGAGCATGGCCAAGACCTAGCAGTTTAGCTTTTTCCCCCATTAATGTCGTGTACACGACATATCCGATAATTAACATCTTCAATGTCGACTTAAGAAAATCCATAACGGTTCGCAGCGAAAAAATTCGCTTGAAACCTTCGATCGGATTGATCTTGTTAAACTTCATCATCAGGGGTTCGCCAATGAACATAAAGCCAATTTGTGCATAATTCCCAATAAAAGCTACTAAAACCACAAGGATGAAAATTGGAGCTAAAATGATTAACCCTTGTTTAACTAAATCTACGAATAATACCTGAACGTTTGCGGCTGTAATGTCCATCGTCAGTTGATTCTCATAAACGTTGCGAAAGATTTTTATCATCTTCTCTTTCATATAACCACCGAACATGAGGAACGATAGAAATGAAAAGAGTAAAATAAATGCCGCAGGCAAGTCCATACTCTTCGCAACTTGACCCTTTTTACGAGCATCTTGCCTTTTCTTTGCTGTAGCAGGTTCCGTCTTTTCCCCAGCAAACCATTGTAAATCAAGCTTCAATCGAAATGTTTGGGACACGGCTTACCTCCTACTTAGGTGATGGTTGCTGTGTGCCGCTAATCAGTTGAAGCAACTTCTCCATGTAATCAAAAATTATTGCAAATAAATGTTGAAATTGTGATATTAATTCAGGGAAAAGAATAATTAACAGGAAAAAACCAAGAATCATCTTCAAAGGTGCGCCAATAACGAAAATATTGAACTGCGGAGCCACCCTCGTTAAGAGACCTAGTCCTAAATCTGTCAAAAAAAGGGCTGCTATGATAGGAGCAGCGAGTTGAAACGAGAGATAAAACATTTTAGACAGCGATTGAAATAAGAAATTCGAAATTTGTCCATCATAGATGCGTGTGAACAACTGATTGTCGAGCGGTATCCAGCGGTAACTGTCAATAATTGCTCTGACCAAATAATGGTGTCCATCAAAAGAAAGAAAAAGAAGCACAGCGACCATGTATTTAAGGTTACCTAACATTGGGGTTGAGGCCCCCGTTAGAGGATCAATCACACTCGCCATACTGAAGCCGATTTGCATATCCATAAAAGAGCCGGCTGTTTGGACAACCGTAAAGAAGATATAGGCGAGAAAACCAAGTAAAACGCCAACAAGCATTTCACGAATGATCAATAGAATGTATTCACCATCCATGGGAATGGGTTTATCCAACCCCATAGTCGCAAAAATGATTAGCGAGATGAATACAGATAGACCGATTTTGAACATCATCGGAACATTTCTTGAAGAGAGAATTGGAACTACGACAAAGAACGATGTAATTCGACAAAAAATAAGCAGAAAGATAGGGATAACTTGGAAAAAGTATGTCATATCGCTCACAACCTATCCAACGAATTTGTAAAGGTTGTTGAGTAAATTAAAGGTAAAGTCAACCAGTGTATTCATAATCCAAGGGCCAAATATTAAGATAGACAGCAGAACCGCGACAATTTTGGGAACAAACGCTAAGGTTTGTTCTTGAATTTGCGTCGTTGCTTGAAAAATACTTATGATCAGACCAACGACAAGCCCAATAATAAGCATGGGTGCACTTGCTTTAAGAACGGTATAAACAGCCTCACCAGCAATCCGTATTACAAATTCCGAGCCCATTTAGGAAACCTCCGATATCTTGATCCTTAACCATAGCTTAGGAGTAATGATCTCACCACAAGATACCAACCATCTACAAGTATGAAAAGTAGAATTTTAAAAGGGAGTGAAATCATAACAGGCGGTAACATCATCATTCCCATTGCCATTAAGGTACTGGATACAACCATATCAATGACTAGAAATGGGATGAAAATCATGAACCCCATCTGGAAAGCTGATTTCAGTTCACTTATTGCGTATGCCGGAACTAATGAAGTAATCGGTATATCTTCTACGCCTGTAGGTGCTTTAGCTTTGTTGTAGTCTAAGAACAACTTTAGATCCTTCTGACGTGTATGTTTAAACATAAACTTCTTCATTGGTAAGGCTGCTTTCTCAAAAGCCTGGGTCTGATTAATTTCACCCTTCAGATAAGGCTGCAGAGCTGTCTGATTAACCTCCCCCAAAGTTGGAGACATGATAAAAAAGGTTAAAAACAGAGCTAGTCCGATTAGAACCTGATTAGGCGGCATCTGCTGGGTTCCAAGTGATGTTCGAACGAATCCAAGCACGATGACAATTCTTGTGAAACAAGTCATTAAAATAAGAAAAGATGGTGCAAGACTTAATACGGTTAATAAGAGCAATAAAGTTACGGTATTAGATGATCCACCTGCTGTGCCACTAGTTCCAATATTCACATTTAACCCTGGTATCGGATTGTTTGGATCTACTTCAGCAGCAGAAGCTGTCAGAGTTAAGAGGAATACTGATATTACTACAATCAGAAATGTAATAACTATTTTATTTCTTTTCATTCATCATTCAACCGATCTGTTTGTTTTTGATCAGAAAGCCATTCGTGAGCATCTTTATTACGGTTTGATACTCGCTGCAGCCTATCGTGAAATACTTGTTGAAAGGATGAAGTAATTTCCACTTCTTCCTCGATCTCTTTCTTTCTAACAGAAAGTTTGCTTATCCAGTTACTTATTGCACCAAAGCCAACACGATCATCTTGAGAAGAAGTAAGCAATTCCGAAATATACGCAACTTCATCGGCGTCATTGATCTTATCCAACAACTGAATGTTCTCACCGACGCCAACCACGAAGAGCGAATGACCAATTTCAACAATCTGAATCGATTTATTTTGTCCGAGGGGAACTCCACCTAAAGAACGAATTGAGTTCCCGAACATCATACCTTTATTTTTCTTAGCTATGTACTTTATAAGAACAAAGAATAAGAGAATAATTAATACGAGAAAGAAAATGACCTTGACAATCATGCCAAACGAATTAAATGAGTCCGTAGTCGGAAATTCCGATGTTGGAAGACCTTGTCCCGGCTCTGTTTCAGCAAAGCTAATAGCTTTGGTATATAACATTGCGACTACACTTAATATTGCAGTAATCAGTCGTTTCGATTGGAGTCTTCTCATAGTCACAACCCTTTCGGTTTATGTAAGACTCAACCGAACGTAGACGGCTTAACCTAGAGTCTTTTTAATCGCTTCGATAACACGGTCTGCTTGGAATGGTTTCACGATAAAGTCTTTAGCCCCTGCTTGAATGGCATCAATAACCATGGCTTGCTGCCCCATCGCCGAACACATAATGACCTTAGCAGTAGGTTCAATTTTTTTGATTTCTTTCAATGCTTGAATGCCGTCCATCTCAGGCATCGTAATATCCATTGTAATTAAATCTGGTTTCAATTCCTTGTATTTTTCGATGGCTTGAGCACCATCATTCGCTTCTCCACAAACCTCATAACCATTTTTAGATAAAATATCACGAATCATCATTCTCATAAATGCAGCATCATCAACAATTAGAATACGGTTAGCCATGAGTAAAATCCCCCTAAAATTAAATTATTGTAATTTTTGAATTCGTTCCCACTGGTTAACAATGTCTGTAACACGAACCCCAAAGTTTTCATCGATGACGACAACTTCGCCTTTGGCAATCAACTTATTATTGACTAAGATATCCACAGGCTCACCTGCCAGCTTATCCAATTCAATGATAGAACCCTGGGAAAGTTCTAAAATGTCTTTAATCACCTTGTTCGTTCTGCCTAATTCTACAGTTACCTTAAGAGGTATATCCAGTAGTAAATTAAGGTTTGTATCATCAGCCTGCGCCAACGAACCCGATTGTAAATTCCCGAATTGTACGGGTTGAACATTTACATTTCGATTAGGCATTCCACCATAAGCTGCCGGAGGCTGCTGATACATGGGTTGTTGTGGCGGGTACATGGGCTGTTGTGGTGGATACATGGGCTGCCCCATTGGTGGCTGTTGATACATCGGTTGTTCATACACGGGCTGCTGTTGTTGGTACATAGGCTGATCGTATATTGAACTAGGAGCTGCAGGAGGCGGTGTATGAGCTTCCTGTGCTGGTACTGGTGACGGAGCCGGTGCTTGAGCCGCTGCTTGAGCCGCTGGCGCAGCCTCCATTGAAGAGTCAGAATCACCACCCATGAGAATCGATACCATTTCTTTGGCGAATGGAACAGGTAATAATTGCATGATGTTAGAATCAATAAGATCGCCAATGGCTAGTCGGAACGATATCTTTATAAATACGTCCTCGTCGGGTAGTTTTCCTTCTCCTTTCGACAAATTTAATATGTCGATTCCTGGGGGAGAGATATTGACAAATCGATTGAAGATAGTGGACATGGACGTAGCAGAAGATCCCATCATCTGATTCATGGCTTCTTGGACAGCGCTGATGTGAATTTCACTAAGATTTTCATCACCGCCAGTACCATCACCGCCCATCATTAAATCAGCAATGACCTGGGCATCACGTGTTTTAATGACAAGTAGATTAATACCATCAAAACCATCAACATAATTCACATGAACGGCTACATGAGGTCTTGGAAACTGCTCTTCCAATTCTTCTTTACCAATAATAGAAACCTTTGGTGTCGTAATGTCTACTTTCTTTCCAAGCAAAGTCGAAAGCGCTGTCGCTGCACTACCAAACGTGATATTACCAATTTCACCAAGTGCATCCTGTTCTAGGGGAGATAAATAGTCTTCAACTTTAGGAGGCCCGTTAAAAGAAGAGGCTGAACTATCGTCCGATGACTGTCTCAACAAAGCATCGATCTCTTCCTGGGACAAATAATCTCTGTTATTCGTCATAATCTTCTTCTCCTTCGTTTACGATTTCTGTAATTTGTACAGCCATCTTCCCTTTTAAGGTACCGGGGCTTCCGAGATATTTCAGCTTCTCGCCCACTTTGACTTGAAGCGAATCTTCGACGGATTTATGCAGCGGGATTACATCGCCAGGCACTAAGCCAAGGAAATCACGTATTGAAATTTCGGACGATCCCAATTCTGCAATGAGAGGCAGCTTGGTTTTTTCCAAGCGCGATTGAAGTGCTTCCACTTCTTCAGGTGCTCTCGTCTTCTTCTGGGAGACAAACCAATGATGCACAGAAAGTCGAGGCATGATGGGTTCGATAACCACATGAGGGATACACAAGTTGATCATCCCTGTTGTATCACCGATTTTGGTGCTAAGTGATATTAGTGCAATGGTTTCATTGGGTGAAACAATCTGCATGAACTGCGGATTTGTTTCCAGGGCCTCTAAACGAGGTTGAATATCAATGACAGTCTTCCATGCCTCTTGTAAACTATCGAATGCTCTGCTAAAAATACGTTCCATCACAATCGTTTCAATCTCAGTTAAAGCATTAATTTTGGTTGGGGTCGTACCCGCACCGCCTAACAAACGATCCAACATAGCAAATGCGACATTGGGATGAACCTCAAGCACCATTCGACCCTCTAAAGGCTCCGCTTCAAAGATGTTCAAAATGGTCATTTTCGGGATCGAACGAATAAATTCGTCGTAGGGCAGTTGTTCAACCTGGACAACACTAATCTGTACGAACGTACGGAGCTGAGCAGAAAAATACGTTGTTAAAAATCGTGCAAAGTTTTCGTGAATCCGGGTTAAGCTACGAATATGATCCTTTGAGAAACGTACTGCTCTCTTAAAGTCATAAGCCCTTACCTTCTTCTGCGTTTCCTCTTTCTTAAGTTCATCCGCATCCATTTCGCCTGAGGACAAAGCAGCTAGCAAGGCATCGATCTCATTTTGCGACAGAACATCAACCATTCGAGTCACCTCCTTTAAGCAAAATCAAAAGCGAGTTATTGAAGTACTTTATCGGTTATCCAAATTTGCTTGATTTTACCCTCATGTAACAATGGGTTAAGCTTGTTCATTAACGTAGAAGTTAAACTATCTGAACCTTTACTGCCTTCAATTTGTTCCTTTGTCAAATCCCCTAGCGCTTGTACTATTGTGCCTTTAACAGCAGATTCAAGCAAACTATCAAATTCCGTTTTTGACTTCGAGTTCTCTAACTCAAAAGCGAAGCTGATTTTAATAAAATTCTGACTGCCAGATAAGTTAGTCAAAATGTCTTTAATAATAGCTGTGTTTGCCTTTACAGCCTCAGCTGATGGCGCTTTCGTTGGCTTCACGCTTGCAACAGCTTCCTGAGCTTGTACCGCAGGGTCTTTGGATTGATTATTTTTCTCCATAAAATTCCACAAAACAAAGGCAGCCGTCAAAATCAAAGTAATTGCAATTAATATGGAGACAATGAGTATAAAAATTTTGTTCTTAAACACTTACGAACCCTCCGCATCCCTGGACTTTATTGTCGCTCGTACTGAGCCAATCTCTTGCATGTAGGTCCGCACTAAGCTTACCACAACCTCTGCTTTTTCGAGTACTGTGATTTTCTTGCCTGTTGTCAACGTGATCATTGTGTCTGGAGTCTCTTCAATAAGTTCGATCAGTATAGCATTCAGGATAATAGCTTTACCGTTTAAACGAGTGAGAGAAATCATGTTTCTCCTCCTGTATCAGGATAAGGGGAGTCTAGCTCCCCGCTTTCACATCAACTTAAGATTAACGTTTAAGATTAACGACTTCTTGAAGCACTTCATCTGAAGTTGTGATAATCCGCGAATTCGCTTGGAATCCACGTTGAGCAATAATCATTTCGGTGAATTCACCCGTTAAGTCAACGTTCGACATTTCCAGTTGTCCTGAGATCAGTGTCCCTGTACCCGTTTCTGGATTACCTGGTGCACCAACTTCAATTGCACCTTCTGGGTTCGCATTAGCTGTCATGCGATACAAATTCCCACCAATTTTCTCAAGACCTGCGGGGTTAATTACTTTAACAACTCCAACTTTTTGACCTGTAGCAACCGTTTCACCAACCGTGTTAACACCAATGATATCACCGTTTTGTGCAATCGAGAATGAAACAATATCATCTGGAAGCACAATCGGACCCGCACCTTCAGCACCCATGACATGCAGTCCTTCAGCATTTACAAGGTTTCTGGTTGGATCTAAGGTAAAGTTACCTGATCTTGTCAAATAAGGTGCATCTACCTGCTCAGTAGTCCCTACGGCAAAAAATCCATCCCCGTTAACACGCAAATCAGTTGGGACATTCGTTGTCATCGCACTTCCTGCTGTATGTACAGTATCAATGGCAGCCAAACTAACTCCTAAACCTACTTGCTGAGCATTCACACCACCGCGGTTCTCATCGGCAGCACTAACTCCTGCAACGGTTTGACTAAGAATATCTTTAAACATAACGCGACTGCCTTTGAATCCGATGGTATTTACGTTTGCGATATTATTACCAATAACATCCAATTTCGTTTGAAAACCACGCATACCTGAAACGCCTGAGTACAAAGATCTTAACATCTAATAGGCCTCCTAATCGGATTATAAATAAAGTGAGCTGCTTCAATCGCTCCACAGCCCCAGGCTTCCTTCACGGTCGAGCCTGATGGTCAAGAAATAATAATGGCACTATCTATTTGTGTAAAAACATGTTCATTCATTGCGTTTCCATCAAGCGCCGTCACAACAGTTCGGTTAGGAACATTAACAATTAAGGCATTGCCACCCAGAATCATAAGCGCATCCTTCGCACCTTTAGCAGCAGCTTTGTCGATTGCTTTGTTGAGCTTATCCAATTGCTCTGGCTTTAATTGAATGTCTCTCTCTTTCAGTCTAACCTCTGCATGATGACTGAAACGAACAAATTGCTCCTGAAGAAGTTTCTGAAAAGTTGGAATACCGGGATTGGATGCCGGTTGCTGTACAGGTGTTCGTCTCGTAGACGCAGGAGAAACCGCATTAGGATAAAGCTGCCCTATGGATATTCTCTCTGTCATTTGGTTTCTCCAACATTCTCAATTTTCTTGAGCTTGTCAAGAGAAATTTCCACTCCCTTCACATTGGCGTATTGATTTCCGTCTTTAAATGTAATGGAATCAATAACACCAGACTTTTCGACAGATGCTCCAGATGAGTCAATATCCGTCCATGTGATCGATTTCCCAATCAAGCCTGAAACAAAACCAAGAGATTGACGCATTAGCTTCATTTCACCGGCCATGTTCGTAAGTTGCTCTACGGATGTGAATTGCGCCATTTGTGCAATAAACTCTTTATCTTGTAAAGGTTGTGTCGGATCTTGATTTTGAAGTTGTGTAATCAAGATTTTAAGGAAATCATCTTTGCCTAATGTATTGTTGTCTTTATCTTTGCTTTTTGTATTTTTGCCAGCATTGATCAGATCAGCAACATTACCTGATATCGGGCTTGTAGCCACACCTTCACCTCCAACTACTTCATATTCATTGCTTTTTAAGCAATAACATCGAAGGAGTTTCCATTAACTGCAGTTCGTATTTGAGCTACATTTTCTATTTCTTGATTAAAATCAAGTGAATCTTCATCGTAGTTACTTGAACCATTTTTGCTTTGACGCTGAGATTGACCAAATGTTTGCTGCTGACGTTGATCTTGGAACATACTGGATTGCATGTTTTGATTTTGAGTAACCTCAAGCTTCTCAACTTGCAAACCTTGTGTTTGAAGAGCTTGTCTTAACTGTGGAAGCTGACTTTCCAGCATCTGTTTACCTGCCAAGGAATCAGCTGCAAACTGAGCAATCAATTGACCATCCTGCATCGAGATTCTTACATCAATGTGACCGAGATTTTTAGGGAATAAAGATAGCTTAGCTTCGGAAATACCTTCAGCCATCGTAATCTTCATGTTCTTCAATACATGCTCTGTCATTTCTTCAGTAAAATTCGCTGCATTGATCGTTGTTGTTGGCACTTTATCAACTGGGATAGTAGCCTGTTGTGCTTTCTGCAGATCACCGATCGTAACGATTGTATTTGTTGCTGTAGCGGTTTCAGTTGGCAAATCAACAAGATCTACAAATGATTCTTCGGATTTTGAAGTAGACTCGATTACTGGTGCGTGAAGTACATTCTTAATTGCTAAAAGCTCAAGTTTTGACTTTGTAGGTTGCACGATTGTCAATAAATCTCCATCACTCTTCTGCTCAACACCAAGCTTTTTCGCCTGTTTAACGTGACTAGCTCTGTCAACAGATGAGGTGTCAGTTTTACTTCCATCTACTAAACCTTCAATGGACTTAGGCATATTCGTTGTTGCAGCAGTTATTGATGTTGGTCCCTTCAGAGTCGCCATTAGTTCTGGAAGCAAAGGCCCAATAGTACTAAGTAAGTCCTGGTTCAAAAACTTCAAAATTGCGTTGTCTGGCTGCTGTTTAGTCAAAGTTGTCAGGGTAAGCAAAGTATTCTGAGCCTGTAAGTTTAATGTATCTGCGTGCTGAAGATTCAATCCATTCGGTAATGTGAAAGCCTCGTTAGATTGTGAATCGCCAAGTGTATTTAACAACTGCTCAGCATCTTCGAACCACTTCTTTACATTGGGGTCTTGTAATATTTGTTCAGCAAGCGCAGGATTACTGTTCATTGCCTCCAAGAGCATTTCTGATAGAGGTTGATCTTCCGTCCCCTGTTCGACCTCCTGTACAGCGGCACCTTGAAGGGGTAATACCAAGCTTTGAAGCATTTGAAGCAGCATGTTCAGAGAAAGAGCTGGATCGGAAGCATTTACATCACCAGAAGCACTCTCTTGTACAATTTGACCATCTAATACTTGATTAAAAAAAGTATCTTTGGTTGCCGAACTTGCTTTGCCTGTTGCTGTTGAAGCAGCATTATTTCCTGTAGGTACTATTGGCATTTGTACGTCCATTTTTTTCACCTCCCTTCGTGAAATCAATGACATTACTGAACAAGTTTAGCTGTAATTGAAGCTGCGATTTCTTTATTTGCGTCTGACAAAGAAGACATGACTTTAGAACGAGAAGCGTTATCCATTCCACTGAGAATAGCTAACACTTTATCAGGATTAGATTTATTCATTTCCAGTAGAACATTTGAAGCACTTTTCGGCGTCATGTTGGCAAAAGTTTGCCCAAGATCTGTTTTACTTACGGATGTTCCGGTCTTGGTCGAGTCTTTCGCTCCATTCGTTGCCAATCTCTCTTGCAAAGCAGCGATTTGTTTATCTCGAGCTGGAACAACATCCTTAACCCCAATTGAAGCCTCAGCTGCTTTAATCGGATCCATTTTCTCAAGAATTGCTCCACGACTATCTGCTTTCATCATTGAAAAAACTAGTACCATTTCCTTAGGTGTCAATGCTTCAATGATAGGGGCAGCTTTACTTGGATTCATTTTTGCATACATACTCGCAAGTTGAGTAATTTGATTGTTGTATTCTTCTTCAGTTTGTGTCTTATTCTTCAGCTTCTCTTCCAGTTCGGTTAACTTCGCCTGAGCATCTTTCAGTGATAGATCCTTCTGCTCAGTTGTTGAATCAGCTTTCTGCAAAGCCGATTGAAGTTCAGCAATTCTTGCGTTTAGCTTAGTAATCTCTTCATCTTTATTCTTGATGCTTTGCTCAGAAGTCGGCACTTTACCATCGCTGGTAACTACTGCTTTTTCTTTGGGAGCAGGGACGATTGCCCCAATGATCGGTGTATTGTGCAGCGCCTTCTGTATACTGCTCTTGATATCATAATCAAATATTGACAACAGTACGAAGAGCAAAACTGCCGTAAACACAAAGGGGATGACAAACCATATCAGAAATCGTTCCAGTGCACTATAAGATGCACCCTCTATGCTTGTATCGGCCATCTCCTCTTCCCTCCTTTACCTTCCTCAATACGTGAGTCGTCTGAAACGGTTGGTGGCCATTTCATCTAGAGCTTCTTGCTCTTTTTTCGCGACAAAAGATTGAAATTGGTTGTAAGCCTTCTCTCTTGCTTTCGACCATACCTTCTCATCAATCATTCTTTCTGAAAGATGTTCCTGCTTTTTGAGCACGACATGCTGTGCTTGCTGCACATCCAAGTGCTTGCGGGCGATCTGATGATCAACATGATTCATGTAATTTTGCATCAACAGCATCTTGGAGATGGATACCGAACTGCTAGATACACTTGCCATTTCGTTATGAAGGCTATCTTTTTGCTCAAACAATCCATGCAAACTCGTTTCTTCGTTCCTTAGTTGCCCCATTGCCTCAGACAGTATCCACTCTGCCTGTGTTCGTTCATTGTTTTTCAAATCGACAATTTGCTGGAAAGAATAACGAAAATTCATTCAGGAGCCTCATCCCTTATAAAATTCATGAATCAAACGTTCTTGAGCTTCTTCAAACGTTAACTTTTCAGAGGTTTTTTGCTTCGTGAAATCCCATATTGCCTCGATATTATCCATTGCAATATCAATATTTGGGTTAGAACCTTTTTGGTATGCCCCTATATTGATAAGATCTTCCGAATCTTTATATATAGAAAGAAGTCGTTTCAATTGATCAGCTGCTTCCATGTGTTCAGTAGGAACAATTTCTTTCATGACTCGGCTTACGCTGGATAAAACATCGATGGCTGGGTAATGACCCTTATTAGCAATGCTGCGATTTAGGACAATATGTCCGTCCAAAATACCTCGTACAGCATCAGCGATAGGTTCATTCATGTCATCCCCATCTACAAGCACGGTATAAAATGCGGTAATGGAGCCCTTTGGCCCCGTACCTGAACGCTCTAGAAGCCGTGGAAGCATTGCAAAAACCGATGGCGTATAACCACGTGTAGCTGGAGGTTCTCCAACGGCAAGTCCGACTTCACGCTGTGCCATAGCAAAACGAGTGACTGAATCCATCATCATCATGACATTTAAGCCGCGATCTCGAAAATACTCGGCAATACTAGTTGCAATCATCGCACCTTTGATTCGGATCAAAGCGGGTTGATCCGACGTTGCAACAATCACAACGGATCTAGCAAGTCCTTCAGGACCTAAATCTCTTTCGATAAAGTCTAGAACCTCTCTACCACGCTCACCAATAAGAGCAATAACGTTGACATCAGCGGATGTATTACGGGCAATCATTCCCATCAACGTACTTTTACCTACACCAGAACCTGCGAAAATACCGACACGTTGTCCCTTACCAATTGTTAGTAAACCATCAATACAGCGAACACCAACCGAAATTGGATTCAGAACGCGTGGACGTGTTAGCGGGTTACCAGGTACATTATTCGTTGAATATTGGGCCATTCTAGAGGGCAGGAATGAACCATCTAAGGGTTGTCCCAAACCATCTAATACCTTACCAAGCAGCTCATGGCCAACTTGAACAGTAAGCGGCTTTCCGGTACCTACGACATCGCATCCAGGACCTATGGCATCCAAATCACCGAGTGGCATCAGGACCACTTTATTGCTGCGAAATCCAACGACTTCAGCCTTTAGCGGCTTGTTAGACTTGTGCGGATATATGTAGCAAAGATCACCAATGCTCACATCAGGACCTTCTGACTCAACTGTCAGCCCGATCACCTGCGTCACTTTACCGTTCACTCGAATTGGATCAATCGTATGCAGATGCTCCTTGTACTTATCAGCATTTGGCAGCTTGCTGCTCATAACTCGGATACCTCACTTTGAGTTGCCAATTGTCTTAGCGCCGACTTGATCTCTTTTAACTGAGTATCAATTCTCGCATCAATGCTTCCAAATGAGGAACGTATCACACAGCCTCGGTCTTGTACCGTAGAGTCCGGGATAATTTGTAATTCCGCTTGTGAATCAATGGAAGTTAGTAACTCTTCGCGTGCATCTTGAATGTACGCAAACTGTGAAGGTGCTACACAAAGCGCGATAATCCCTTTTTCTCGTCTACGTGAAAGAACCATCTGAATTAAATCAATTACCCATTCTGGGTTTAAAGTTAACTGACGCCCAATTACTTTCTCAGCAATCGAAGTGCTAAGCTCAATTAAGAAGGGTTCTGATTCTTGAATGATTTGCTGCTTAAGCTTGTAAGCTTGTTCCAAAATGGCTCGAGCTTCTGATAACATCTCACCGTATTCTTGTCGGAGATTATCTTCGGCTTGAACAATTCCTTGTTCGTACCCTTCTTCAAATCCTGATTGTCTGGATTGCGCGATGTGCTCTTTATCTTCAGCACGGCGGCTCTCCCACCAACTCGTGATTTCTGCATGCGTTTGTTCTCGAAGTGCAGTACACTCCTGCATAGCCTGATCGATTTGTTCATGGGCAAAAGTCTCAGCGTCTTGAAGGATCTGCTCCTTCATACTTGTAGCTTCTGTCAGTTCCTGCTGCTGTTCAGGAGTCAATTGATTGGCTTCATCCGTTAACATACCTGAGCGTAATAATTCAAGTGGTGAAATCGTTTCTACTAATTTCTTATCATCTAACGGAAAATAAGCAAATGATTTAATGACATTAGACAATAATATCATCTCCTCCACCACGTGCGATGATGATTTCACCAGATTCTTCTAAGCGGCGAATCGTTGCAACAATCCGGGTCTGAGCTTCTTCAACATCACGTAAACGTACGGGTCCCATAAATTCCATTTCTTCCTTAAAGGTATCCGCCATACGTTTGGACATATTCTTGAACAAGGCATCGCGAACTTCTTCGCTTGCAACTTTAAGGGCAAGCTGTAAATCAGCATTCTCAATGTCGCGAATAATTCGCTGAATGGAACGATTGTCAATATTGACAATATCTTCGAAGACAAACATCCGTTTCTTAATTTCTTCCGCAAGTTCCGGATCCTGAATTTCTAGGGAATCGAGAATGGTACGCTCTGTACCCCGATCGACACCATTCAGAATTTGAACAATAGAAGCAATACCACCTGCATTTGTGTAATCCTGAGTTACAGTTGAAGATAGCTTTTGTTCAAGAACGCGTTCTACCTGACTAATGACTTCAGGAGAGGTGCTGTCCATGAGTGCAATACGCTTAGCAACATCAGCTTGCTTTTCCTGTGGTAGCGACGACAAGATGATCGAAGCTTGATCAGCTTGCAAATAAGACAATACCAAAGCGATTGTCTGAGAATTCTCATTTTGAATGAAGTTAAGAATTTGAGCAGGATCTGCTTTTCTTGCAAAATCGAAAGGTCTCACTTGCAGAGTTGCTGTCAGACGATTGATAATATCAAGCGCTTTTTGTGATCCCAATGCCTTTTCCAAGATATCCTTGGCGTAAGCAATACCACCTTGAGAAATAAACTCTTGGGCTAAGCAGATCTGATGAAATTCAGATAAAATGGCTTCTTTTTCATAAGAATCTACTTTTCTAACATTCGCAATCTCTAGCGTTAACTGCTCAATTTCTTCTTCTCGCAAGTGTTTAAATATTTGAGCAGACACCTCAGGGCCTAAACTGATCAAAAGAATGGCTGCCTTTTGTCGTCCGGTTAACCCTTGCAGAGCAGCTTTGGCCATACAAGTGCACCTCTATTCGTCTACTAACCAAGTACGAAGCAAATTGACAAAGTCTTCTGGTCGCTTTTTGGCAAGAGTCTCTAGCTGCTTGCGTACTTGATTGTCATTAGTAACATTTTCGATATCAATCGTTGGAAGCTCTGCTTTGCCTGCTGCAATATTCATTTCTTGTTCCAATTGTTGTTGTGCAGCTTTTCTTCGTTTTCTAATTGCAAACCCTGCAATTAGTCCAATTGCTAGCGCCGCTAAAGCTAAACCTGCATACGTTAAGTATGTTGTTGTTTTCGAAGCGAGTGTGTCCGTTGGTCTTGCAAAAGAATGTGCGAATACAGTAACTTTTTTCTGTAAATCTTCGTCTGTATATGTAACCTTATTATCCGCTAAAGCAGTTCTTACAATGTTTACTAGTGCACTTTGCACCGCAGCCTTGGTCTCAGCCGTCAATGAGTTGGGATCATCTTTAACCGGAGGCTCAATTCCTACATTAATACTTAAGTCTTTCACAACATAAGGCGTAGAGATAATATCATTCGTAATTCGATTGACTTCATAATTGACAGTCTTATTATTTTTCTCTGAGTTAGAATTGCCTGAACTGGCCGCCCCAGGATATCCTGGAACATCTGTAGTCCCTGTACCTGGTACACCACCTGTATCAGCACCATTGTTCTGATAAGACTCGCTTGCTTCCTGCAGGGAAATTTCCAGCCCTTTTTGATCCACTTGATTCGGAGCGCTGACAAGCTGCTCTTTGCTTTTCTTTTGATCAAAATTCATGGTTGAGAATACACTTACATTCACTTTGTCACGGCCAAACATCGTACCCAGCATCGTATTGATATTCTTCTGTAAATCATTTCGGAACTGGTTATTAATATCCGCTTGACTAGTGACTAAACTCGAGGATGACGTTCCGCCGACCTTCGAAGATACAAGACTCTGTCCATATTGGTCTGAGATCGTAATATTCTCTAGAGGGAGATTCTTAACACTGTGAGATACTAAATTATAAATCGTATCAACCTTTGCTTGATCTAATGTATAGCCCTGTTTCGTTTGCACGACGACAGACGCCGTTGCTTTCTCTTGCTGTTGCTGTAAGAAGGGTCCTTCTTCTGGAAGTGAGATGAGAACTTTAGAACTAGCGATTGCTTGATTAGCGTTAATCAACTGTTGAAGCTCGCCTTGTATCGCGTTCAAGTATTTCACTTTGAATTCGTTGTCTGTAATGCCAAATGAACTGCTGTCGCTAAATGCACCAAAGCCTAAAGAGCCGTTCTTATTTAAACCTTGGGACTCTACACCAAGCTTTACATTTGCTACTTCGCTTGTTGGTACTTCGATACTTTTACCATCAGCACTAAGATGATACGGAATCTTTGCGGTATCTAGATAGGACTTGATGGCTGAAGCATCACTTGGCTGTAACTCCGTAAATGCGAGTGAATACTCCGTTTTTGATAGATTAATACTTATTATTGCAGCAGTAAGAATCAGTAGGACAATCGTTGCTATAAAAGTGATTTTCGTAGTTCTACTATATCGATTCCAATATTGCTTCACCTTTTCCCAGTACTGGAGCAGGTTCTCGTTCACTCTGTCACCTCATCGAACCAAAATTTAGCAGCATCTAAGTCAATCACAGCTGCATTCTCATCATTTCTTGGTAAGCTTCAAGGACTTTGTTTCTGACTTGTACAGTCAACTCAAGTCCTATCGATGCTTTCTCAGAGGCTATTGTCAGTTGATGAACATCGGAAAGCTCACCTTTGATGAAACTCTGATTCAAATTATCCACTTGCTTTTGTTGCGTGTTTAAGTTTGTCATGGCGTCATTCAGGAACGAACCGAATCTTTTACCAAGATCAGCAGCCCCTTCACCGGAGTTATCCTTTGGTTGAATGGAACTCATGATGTTTAGTGGACTGTAACTTATTTTGTCAATCATGATGCAACCTCCTGTAGTGGTTATCTACCAATCTCCAAAGCTTTGGTTATCATTGATTTACTTGCATTAAGGGCGGTTACATTCGCTTCATAAGATCTAGTAGCTGAGATCATATCGACCATTTCTTTAAGCACATCGACATTGGGCATATAAACAAATCCATTCCCATCCGCATCTGGATGAGTTGGGTTATATACTTGCTTCAATGGTGACTTATCTTCAAAAATTTTATTCACCCGCACACCTTCACCTGTACCATCAGCCATTGCTGAATTAAGCGACTGCGCAAAGCTGGGTTGTGACTTCGTTTCAAAAGCAACTAACTTCCTTGTATAGGGAACCCATTTCCCATCTACGAACTTTGCACGTGTTGTATCCGCATTCGCTATATTAGAAGAGACAACATCCATTCTTAATCGCTGAGCAGTCAGTGCCGATGAACTGATGTCAAATCCATTGGTTAACCTCATTGGTTATTACTTCCCTCCTAGTACTGTGCGCATTTTTTTGAATTCGCTGTTCATTTGCTGAATCATTGCATTGTATTTAAGTTGGTTTTTTGCCATTAACGACATTTCATAATCCATATCGACATTGTTCATATTATTGTTAATTGCTGTCGATTCATCTGTTTTTAATTCTGAATTTGGCAGATTTGTGGATTTCCCTATTAAGAAATGCCTAGGGTCTGTCCGATAACCTTCTATAGAGGGTGTTGAAGAATTCATCTGACCTTGTAAAAGTTCTTCGAACACAACATCCGAACGCTTAAAGAAGGGTGTATCCGCATTGGCTACGTTGTTTGCTACAACCTTTTGTCTTAGAGTCGATGCATCAAGCGATCGCTCCATCAAGTTCCAACTTGGTTTGTCTAACAAAGACATTTCGATACCCCCCGTCTATAGAATATTTGACATATACTTCAACATTGTATTTATCGATTCCTTCTTATTTCGACATTATTTTCATAAAATAATTCGAAATGGTCCTTATTGTAGAAATATGTAAAACATTCGTTGACCTTTCTTATCATCTAAGATATTACGATAACTTACAATAAGAAAAAAGCCCTATCTTTTACAAGACAGGGCTTTTCTATATGTTTATCTATAATTTTGTTTTTAATTGCTCGATACTTTGTATTAATTGCTCATTTAAAATACGGATATAAGTGCCCTTCATACCAAGCGAACGAGTTTCAATAACTCCGGCACTTTCCAGTTTGCGAAGTGCATTTACAATAACTGATCGAGTAATGCCTACCCGATCGGCAATTTTGCTAGCTACCAAAAGACCTTCCTTACCATCTAATTCTTCAAAAATGTGTTCCACTGCTTCCATTTCACTGAAAGATAAGGAACCGATCGCAACTTGAACGACTGCTTTGCTTCTAGCTTCTTCCTCTATTTCTTCAGCACGTTCTCTTAATATTTCCATCGCGATTACTGTAGATCCATATTCAGCCAGAACTAAGTCATCATCAATGAAAGTTCCTTCACTACGACTTAAAATAAGCGTTCCCAAACGAGAGCCACCACCAATAATTGGTACTAAAGTAGTATGCGTATATGGAAACATATCTTTCATTTGCTCCGTGTAATAGAAATATGGACTATCCGGCTCTGCTGTTGAAGATGTTTCCTCAATCTTTAACAGCAGATTATTGGACTCCATCGGAAATCTGCGTTCAATTAATATCGTTTGATTCATTTCTGGAGAAACAGGATCATTCGTTACCGCATATCCTAAAATTTTGCCTTTGCGGCTAACGACGTAGATATTCGCAATAACAATATCACGCAGCACCTCGGCCATATCCATAAAGCTAACTGCATTGCCAGCTTCTTTTTGCAGCAAGCGATTTAGCCTTCTTGTTTTATTTAATAAACTCATTTAAATGCCTCCTACTTACTTAACCATGCGGTAGTTCTTTATTATAAGATATATTGACTTAAATCTCGGTTTTGTACAATATCACCAAGCTTCTCACGGACATATTCCGGGTTAATGACAATGGACTCCAATGTAATCTCAGGCGCTTCAAAGGATAAATCCTCCAGCAATTTTTCTAAAATGGTGTGTAATCGCCGAGCACCAATATTCTCCGTATTCTGATTAACCTCAACCGCGATACGTGCAATTTCATAAATAGCTTCGTCTGCAAACTCAACCGTTATACCTTCCGTTTGCAATAATGCTGTATATTGTTTTGTTAATGCATTTTTAGGTTCTTTTAAAATAGAAACAAAGTCTTCTAAGGTCAAGTTACTTAATTCTACTCGAATCGGGAATCTTCCCTGAAGCTCTGGGATTAAATCAGAAGGCTTAGCAATATGGAAAGCACCTGCACCAATAAATAAGACATAATCCGTCTTCACAGGCCCATATTTGGTCACAACTGTTGAACCCTCTACTATCGGTAAAATGTCTCGCTGAACACCTTCCCGAGAGATGTCCGGTCCGCTACCGCCGCGGCTATTGCTAGCGATCTTATCGATTTCATCAATAAAAATAATACCGGACTGTTCGGCACGGTTAACAGATTCCTGGATCACTTCATCCATGTCAATCAATCTTTGCGCTTCTTCTTGAGCTAACACTTTCCTAGCTTCCTTTACAAGCAGCTTACGTTTCTTCATTTTTTTCGGAAGAAGATTGCCGAACATCTCCTGCATATTCATACCAGCCTGTTCATTGCCTTGACCAGCCAGCATATCCATCATTGATGGTGAAGAGTCTTCCACTTCGATTTCTACAACTTCATTCTCTAATTTACCATTAGTCAATTGCTCAGCGATTTGAGCCCTTTTGGCGGCAAGTGAAGGATCTGGAGCACTTTCTTCTTGATCTGGTTGGTTTTGCCCTCCAAACAGCATCTCAAGAGGATTACGCTGTGTTTTGGAACGCGTAGGACTTGGCGCAAGCAAGTTAACAAGACGCTCGTTAGCGAGCTTCTCAGCACGGTCTTTCACTTTTTCCATCCGCTCAGCCTTAACCATACGCACGGAAGTTTCGATCAGATCACGTACCATTGACTCCACGTCGCGACCAACATAGCCGACTTCTGTGAATTTGGTGGCCTCTATCTTAATAAATGGTGCGCCTACCAATTTAGCTAATCTGCGCGCAATTTCAGTCTTTCCAACGCCGGTAGGCCCGATCATGAGTATATTCTTCGGAACAATTTCATCCCGCATAGCCTCGTCCACGAGGTTTCTCCGATAACGGTTTCGCAGAGCAATAGCAACCGATTTCTTCGCTTTCTTCTGACCTACTATGTATCGATCCAATTCTTGGACAATTTGTTTAGGTGTAAGGGAGCTGTTTGCCATTTTGTACCCTCCTAAAAGTTTTGCTTTAGCAAAACTAACATCGTAAGCATTAACTATTCAATCGTTAACTATTCAATCTCTTCCACAATAATATTATGATTCGTAAAGACACATATTTCAGCTGCAGTTGTTAGCGCAGCGTGGGCTATTTCCTTAGCACTAAGCGACGACGCATGGCGGTGCAGCGCTCTTCCTGCAGCTAATGCGAAGCTGCCGCCAGACCCAATAGCCAATATACCGTCATCAGGCTCAATCACTTCACCATTTCCTGAAAGCAGTAGTAAACCGGTTGAATCCATAACGATCATCATTGCTTCAAGCCTCCGCAGAACGCGATCTTGACGCCAATCCTTCGTAAGCTCTACCGCAGCACGCTGCAAATTACCGTGGTGTTCCTCCAGCTTACCTTCGAATTTCTCAAAAAGTGTAATCGCATCGGCAACAGAACCAGCAAAACCAGCGATGACTTTCCCTCTATGTAAACGCCGAACTTTTTTGGCCGTGCTTTTCATAATCATGCTGTTGCCAAATGTCACTTGCCCATCTCCAGCAATAGCTCCCTTGCCTTGATGACGAATGGCAAAGATTGTTGTCGCATGAAACGTAGCTTGATTAGGATCCATCTCTTCTCACCTCTCAAATGGAATCATACACCATGAAAGTTACTCTGTACGTTGGTTTCGGTCTCATAAATGAGATAAACCTCTAGCGAGGTCAATTCGAGATATGACCGCATCTAGAGGTAAATGTATGAGGAAACGAATGAAAAATGCTACAAAACATAATTATAGTAACATAGCAAAGAGTCCAATTACAACCTACTCTGCATATGTTTTCTTAAAATTCTGAATACTTTCCAAAGCACGGTTAGCCAGCTTCTCGTATTTCTCTTTTTTATTGCGAATTCGTTCGGGTAATTGTGGAAGCAAACCAAAATTAGCATTCATCGGTTGAAAATGTTTGAAATCAGCTGTTGTAATGTAATGTGCCATGCTGCCGAGAGTCGTTTCCTCCGGTACAACCAAACAAGGCTGCCCTTTAGCTAATCGCCCCGCATTGATACCAGCTATCAGACCGGAAGCCGCTGATTCCACATATCCTTCTACACCCGTCATTTGACCTGCAAAAAACAGATTCTCACGACGTTTAAATTGATAAGTAGGGTCAAGAAGCTTCGGAGAATTTATAAACGTGTTACGATGCATAACACCATAGCGTACGAACTCTGCTTGCTCTAACCCTGGAATCAGGGACAACACCCGTTTCTGCTCTCCCCATTTCAAATGGGTTTGGAAACCGACTAAGTTATACAAAGTTCCGGCTGCATTATCTTGACGGAGTTGAACGACAGCATGCGGCATCTTGCCTGTATGTGGATTTATTAAGCCGACTGGTTTCATTGGCCCGAACAGTACTGTTTGTCTACCGCGTTTCGCCATGACTTCTAAGGGCATGCAGCCTTCGAAATAAATTTCTTTCTCGAATTCTTTCAGTTCAGCAACCTCAGCAGTTATTAAAGCTTCATAGAAAACATTGAACTCTTCTTCTGTCATAGGACAGTTAAGGTAAGCTGCTTCCCCTTTATCATAACGAGAAGCCAAGTACACCTTATTCATATCAATGGAGTCCTTCTCCACAATCGGAGCTGCTGCATCATAAAAATACAAGTACTCCTCACCCATTAGCTCTTTAAGTCCTGCAGAAAGAGCAGGTGAAGTTAATGGACCTGAGGCAACAACTGTAATGCCTTCAGGCAAGGTTTGAACTTCCTCATTGCGAACCTCTATGAGCGGATGGTTACGGAGCGTCGATGTAACAGCTTGAGAGAACCCGTCACGGTCAACAGCTAATGCGCCTCCTGCTGGTACAGCATGCTCATCGGCACAAGATAGAATGAGCGAATCCATACGTCTCATTTCTTCCTTCAGTACTCCTACCGCGTTGGTAAGTCCATTCGAACGTAGTGAGTTACTACAGACTAGTTCAGCAAATTGATCAGTTATATGTGCTGGGGTTTTACGGACATTACGCATTTCGTATAAAGTAACAGGCACGCCCTGACGGGCAATTTGCCAGGCGGCTTCACTTCCAGCCAATCCTGCACCGATGACTGTCACTCTTGGATATTCTGGCAAAATCGGACACCTCTAATCTTTCATATCATCTGAATTATCTTCACTAACTTCTTCTTTATGATCACACCCGGTACATTGAATATTCACGCCGTTCTTGCTTCTTTTCTCGATCATCATCGAGCTGCAAACAGGACATGGCTTATTGACCGGTTTATCCCATGAGACGAAGTCACAGGTTGGATACTGATCGCAACCATAGAAAACTCGCCCCTTTTTGCTTCTGCGTTCGACAATTTTCCCGGTATGGCAAGTTGGACATGTAACACCAATATCTTTAATGATCGGTTTCGTATTGCGGCAATCCGGGAATCCTGAACACGCCAAGAACTTACCGAAACGCCCCATTTTATAGACAAGATGTTTACCGCACTTCTCGCAAATCTCATCCGAAATTTCATCCTGGATTTCGATTTCCTTCATTTCCTCTTCTGCGAATATAAGCCGCTTCTCAAAGGATGTGTAGAACGTATCCAGAACTCGAACCCAGTCCTCTTTTCCCTCTTCTACGAAGTCAAGCTCTTCTTCCATATGAGCCGTGAACTCGATATCAAGAATTTCAGGAAAAAACTCCTCCATCAATTGGATAACTAATTCACCAAGCTCCGTAGGCATGAATTTCTTCTCTTCGATTGCAACATACCCACGCTTCTGAATCGTCTCCAGTGTCGGTGCGTACGTACTCGGACGCCCAATGCCCATTTCCTCTAACGCCCTAACTAAACGCGCTTCCGTATACCTTGGAGGCGGTTGAGTAAAGTGCTGCTTCGGATCCACGCTTTGCTTCTGCAAGGAATCACCCTTAGTCAGAGGCGGCAGCAATTTGTCCTCTTCTGTCGTCCCGTCGTCATTGCTCTCGACATAAACCTTCATAAATCCAGCAAATTTCATCTTAGAACCATTCGCTCTAAATAAGGTTTCACCAGCTGTTAAATCAATGGTCATCGTATCCAAGACGGCTGAAGCCATTTGACTTGCTACAAAACGATCCCAGACTAGCTTGTACAGACGATATTGATCTTTACTGAGAAACGCCTTCATTTGATCAGGTTCTCGAAGAACTGATGTTGGTCGAATACCTTCATGTGCGTCCTGCGCGTTAGCATTTTTCTTCGTGTACTGGCGTGGTGTCTCCGGGTAGAAGGCAGGACCATATTTATTAATGATAAAATCCTTGGCTTCTTCTTGAGCAACCGGCGAAATACGGGTTGAATCGGTACGCATGTAGGTAATTAAACCAACCGTGCCTTCTTTTCCTAAGTCTATTCCTTCATATAACTGCTGTGCCACAGACATGGTCTTCGACGCACGGAAATTAAGTTTCCTCGCGGCTTCCTGCTGCATAGAACTTGTAATGAAAGGAGGAGAAGGATTACGTTGGCGTTCTTTCTCTTTTACTTCTTTCACTGTAAAAGCATCACTGCCCATAGCAGCTAGAATCAGATCAACATCCTCTTGCGAGTGCAGTTCCTTTTTCTCACCGTTAATGCTGTGATATTTTGCTTCGAACATGGTTTTACCAGCATCCAAAACAACGGTAATGGACCAATATTCTTCAGGTTCGAAGGCCTTAATCTCATTCTCTCTGTCATGTATCAATTTAACCGCAACCGATTGAACTCGGCCTGCAGATAATCCTTTTTTTACTTTCTTCCAAAGTAAAGGACTGATTTTATAACCAACGAGTCGGTCCAATATGCGTCGAGCTTGCTGTGCATTAACGAGATCTTGATTAATTCGACGCGGCGTTTTGAAGGCATCCTTAACCGCATCCTTCGTTATTTCGTTAAATACAACACGGCAGAGCTCTTCGGGACCTACATCCAAATAATGAGCTAAGTGCCAGGCAATTGCTTCGCCTTCACGATCCGGATCCGCCGCCAGATATATTTTTTTCACTTTTTTACTCGCATCTTTTAATTCTTTAAGTATAGAACCCTTACCGCGGATTGTTATGTATTTAGGCTCAAAGTTACGATCCACTTCTACGCCAATTTGGCTTTTCGGAAGGTCGCGAATATGACCCATCGAGGCTTTTACGATAAATTTACTTCCCAAATATTTGCCAATGGTTTTGGCTTTTGCTGGTGACTCAACTATGACTAAAGAATCCGCCATGGATCGTCCTTCCTCCCCTCTTGGTTTCAAGGTAAAGTCATTGGCGAGAAGAAAAGCTTCGTATTAGCCTATGCTAGTATGTAAGTAGAACCCGGAAGCTGTTTAATCGCCTTTTTCATTACCAAAGATAACAGAACTGCATGCAAATGTCCAAACGTAAATTGACCGTCCTCTAACAGAGCATCAATCGAGACGGGCTCATTCGACAACTTTCGAACGATTTCGCCTTCCTCATCCGTAAGCGAAAATGTCGGCAAAGGCTTCTTCATGGCACCCTGATCTCCCTCGCTCAACATATGTTTATAATCTTCTACAATCTCCTCAACACGGGTAACCAATTTAGCGCCATCCTTTAGTAGCTTGTGGACACCACTACTCTGGTTAGAGTCAATAGGACCGGGAACGGCGAATACATCTCTTGATTCATCCACCGCAAACTCAACTGTAATCAGTGATCCACTATCTTCTGCTGCTTCCACAACCGTAACGCCTAATGACAATCCTGCTATGATTCGATTTCGCTGCGGAAACATTCCTGGCCGCATGCCCGTGCCTATAGGATATTCAGAAATGATGACACCCTCTTGTTCTATATTTCGATATAATAATGCATTTTCACGCGGATAAATTTGATTAATCGCACATCCAAGAACTGCAACCGTTTTGGATTTACCTTGCAATGCACCAATATGTGCCTTGCTGTCAATCCCCCTTGCCAGTCCACTTACGATACCAAATCCTGCTCTTGAAAGGGCAGCTGCCCACTCCTCAGCAATCTTCTTTCCATAAAGCGTAGGAGTACGTGTTCCCACTATACCGAGGAGTCGCCCATTCAATAATGAAACATTCCCTTTCACATATAACACCCAGGGAGGCTGCGCAATTTCTTTAAGAATCGGAGGGTAGTCCTCATCTAAAAGTGTGAGAATTTGAATGGAGTGCTTCTTATATAACAGAAGCTTTTGCTCAATAAATGTCGGTGTAAGACACGTGGCAATTTGTTCAGCAATGGAAGTTCGGATACCTTTTGAGGCAATCGCTGCAGCTGAAAGCTCAAACAGCACATGCGGATCAGGGAAACGGCTCAGGAGCTGAAGAATGGTTTTCCAACCAACGCCCTCGAGCTCGTGAAGGCCAAACAAAATGAAACGATTATCCATAAGTATATACACTCCCTTCTTGAATAACAAATAATTGCAAAGTCAAGAAAAACAAAAAACCTCCCAAATCCCTGAATCAGGGAGATGGAAGGTTGCTTACCTTCGTTAGAAAAAACTATTTTTTTGTAATAACTTTATCCAGCATGCCTTTTTCTTCAAGCACGCTAACAAGTGTGGATCCCATCTCGGATGGTGTAGCCGCTACACGGATACCACATCTTTCCATTGTTGCAACTTTCTCAGCTGCTGTTCCTTTACCACCGGAAATAATCGCGCCAGCATGGCCCATGCGTTTTCCTGGAGGAGCTGTTTTACCGCCGATAAAGCCTACAACTGGCTTCGTCATGTTTGCAGCAACCCACTCAGCCGCTTCTTCTTCTGCCGTACCGCCGATTTCACCAATCATGATGACAGCATACGTATCTGGATCATCGTTAAAGCGTTTAAGGATATCGATGAACTCGGAGCCTTTAACAGGATCTCCACCGATACCTACAGCAGAGGATTGTCCAATGCCGCGAGTTGTCAATTGATGAACGGCTTCATAAGTTAGTGTCCCGGAACGGGACACTACACCTACGTGCCCTGGCGTATGAATGTAACCCGGCATAATACCGATTTTGCACTCGCCTGGTGTGATAACGCCCGGACAGTTAGGTCCGATTAGAACGGTTTTCTTGCCTTCCAGGTAACGTTTCACGTTAACCATGTCAAGAACAGGAATACCTTCTGTGATACAGATAACCAGATCAAGTTCAGCTTCGATAGCTTCAATGATTGACTCTGCAGCGAAAGCTGGTGGTACATAGATAACGGATGCCGTAGCACCAGTTGCATTTTTAGCTTCGATAACGGTGTTGAAAACTGGAAGCTGAACTAGCTCACCGTTTTCTAATGTGATATCTACTTTTGTTCCGCCTTTACCTGGGGTTACGCCACCAACCATTTGTGTGCCGTATTCTAGACCGCCTTTGGTATGAAACAAACCCGTAGCGCCGGTAATCCCTTGAGTAATGACTTTTGTATGTTTATTAACCAAAATACTCATGATCTTTTGTTCACATCCCCTATATTATTTGAAACCGCTCGGGTTTAATTATTTAACTAAAGCAACGATTTTTTGTGCGCCATCTGCCATGGAGTCAGCAGCAACAATGTTCAAGCCGGATTCATTAAGAATCTTTTTACCAAGTTCAACGTTTGTTCCTTCAAGTCGAACAACAAGCGGACGGGAAAGTCCAAGCTCTCTGGCAGCAGCTACAACACCATCAGCAATTACATCACAACGCATGATCCCACCGAAGATGTTAACGAAGATCCCTTTAACTTGCTCATCGGACAAGATGATTTTGAAAGCTTCTGTTACTTTCTCTTTCGTAGCACCGCCCCCTACGTCTAGGAAGTTAGCCGGGTCTCCGCCGTAGTGCTTGATAATGTCCATAGTGGCCATAGCAAGTCCTGCGCCGTTAACCATACAACCGATGTTACCATCAAGAGCAATGTAGCTCAGGTCATACTTAGAAGCTTGAATTTCTTTCGCATCTTCTTCTTCAAGGTCACGAAGTTCTACGATATCTTTGTGACGGAAAAGAGCGTTGGAATCAAAGTTCAATTTGGCATCAAGAGCCATAACGTCGCCAGAACCAGTAACAACCAAAGGGTTGATTTCGGCAATGGATGCGTCTTTCTCTACGAATGCTTTATAAAGAGCAAGCATGAATTTAACTGCTTTGTTAACAAGTTCGTTAGGAATATTGATGGAGTAAGCAAGTCTGCGTGCTTGGAAAGCTTGAAGACCGATCGCAGGATCCACAACTTCTTTGAAGATTTTCTCAGGAGAATGCTCAGCAACCTCTTCAATCTCCGTACCGCCTTCTTCAGATGCCATCAAAACGACGCTACCTGTTGTACGGTCAACAACCACACCAACATAATATTCTTTCTTAATGTCACAGCCTTCTTCAATCAACAGGCGTTTAACTTCTTTGCCTTCAGGACCTGTTTGGTGAGTGACAAGAACTTTACCAAGAATTTCGCTTGCATATGTACGAACTTCATCGAGGCTTTTGGCTACCTTAACGCCGCCTGCTTTCCCGCGACCTCCGGCATGAATTTGCGCCTTTACAACGACGACGGATGTTCCGAGTTCTTTCGCTGCTTCAACAGCTTCGTCAACGGTAAAAGCAACTTTTCCGTTAGGAACGTTGACTCCGTACTGTCTCAGGACTTCTTTGCCTTGATACTCATGGATATTCATTTCCTAAAATCCTCCTATCAGTATGGACTTTCTAAACGTGCTATACAGGGAAAAAGTGTAATTTCCTATTTGTGTAGTGCACGAAATAAATCTTGCTGCCGGAATTAGTATCACACTTCTTCACAAGCCCTAACCATTGTATCACTAATTTTCGACAGTTTCCTTATTTTTTTCGTTAATGCGTTAGAAGTTTCCTTTCACACTGAAAAACTTTAGCTATCACTTCAACATAAAAAAAAGACGTATTTTCAATAACTGAAAAATACGTCTAGCTTCGACTTTTTAGTAGAGCGGCGTTGTCGGTGTATTTATTCGCGGTTCACGCTCCGCTTGTTTAATGAAGCGAAGCTCATTACCCGTGAAACTGCACACCAAGCATTGAATCGTAGGTTCTGGCTCTGGTATTGCGTCAGGATCCTTGAATTCTGTAATATTTCCTGATAAAGCGTCCTTCAAAAACGACTGAGAATAGCTTGTAATTACACTAAACTTGATACGATTGGAACGACAATTGGGACAAAAATATGGTTTCTCCTGCATATCATCACCTCTAGTTCCAGTATGTGCAAGCCGTGCATTTTTAAAACGTACGCGGTGATCATTTCCGGATTGCGTAATTTTACCATTATCGTATACAATAAGGGCAAAGTATAAAATGGATCAATAAGGAAGCACCTTTTATCCCACTTTATGACAGCTCGATATAGCTGCGTAACTATGGAGAGGAAGGTGTTTTTATTATGTATGGCAAAGTCATGAGCGCTTGCTTGCAGGGAATAGAAGGACAAACGATAGAAGTAGAAGTCGATATCTCAAGTGGCTTACCACAAATTAACTTGGTTGGTCTCCCCGACTCGGCAATTCGGGAATCGGTTGAAAGAGTTCGCTCCTCCATCAAAAATTGTGGGTACACATTCCCCATGGATCGAATTACAGTCAATCTCGCACCAGCAGATTTACGCAAAGAAGGCTCATCATTTGATTTAGCCATTGCGGTAGGAATTCTGATTACAACCGGTCAAGTGCCAATGGACAGCTTTCTGCACACTTTGTTTCTAGGTGAACTTGCTTTGGATGGTTCTCTTCGCCCCATACCGGGCGTTCTTTCTATGGCGCATGCCGCGAAAAAGATAGGGATAAAACGCGTCTGTCTTCCTTTCGCGAATGCTCCTGAAGCTGCTTTAATTGAAGGTATTGAGGTGTGCGCGATAACTAACCTTTCTGATTTCAAGTCCTGGAACAAGCAATCTCATCACGAATTTATATTTAATGGCATTAATTGTAAAGGTAGTGAATTTTCGACAATTTCTGCCGAAGAACACAACTTTGTCGAAGATTATGCCGATGTCAACGGACAGCATCAAGTGAAGCGTGCCATGATGATCGCTGCAGCTGGGATGCATAATATTCTATTAATCGGTCCTCCTGGAACGGGGAAAACGATGCTTGTTAAGCGCATGCCCTCGATTCTGCCACCTATGTCTGACCAAGAAGCATTAGAAGTCACGAAGATATACAGTGCCTCAGGAAAGCTCATTGATCGCTCATCTCTCATGCGTACAAGATCCTTTAGAGCCCCGCATCATACAATTTCACCCGCCGGACTTGTCGGAGGTGGAACAATACCCAAACCGGGAGAAGTTAGCTTATCTCATCGCGGCATTCTTTTTCTAGATGAACTGCCGGAATTCACGAGAACTGCCCTCGAAGTACTTAGACAGCCGCTTGAGGATCGTCATGTTACAATTGCAAGAGCAAGAGCGGTTTACACTTTCCCCTCTCACTTTATATTGGCTGCCGCCATGAATCCATGCCCTTGCGGGTATTATGGAGCCGAAACAGAAGCTAATGCTTGCATCTGTAGTCCTGCTAAAATTGTTCATTATCGTTCTAAGATATCAGGCCCCTTGCTTGATCGCATCGATCTTCATGTCGAAGTACCTAAACCAAGTTACACACAACTAAAGGAACGAACCAATCACTTGTCCTCAAAAGAAATGTTAATGCAAGTTATGCGGGCACATCAAAGACAACAACAACGCTATGCAGGATCTGGCATCCAATATAATAATGAATTGAACGGTAAGCAGATGAGACAAATTTGTCATCTCACACCAGAAGGTGATCAACTGCTAAGTGCCTCTTTTGAAGCTTTGGGACTTAGTGCAAGAGCCCATGATCGCATCCTCCGGCTAGCCCTAACCATTGCTGATCTTGAGGAATGTGACAGCATCCAGCCGCAGCATCTGGCGGAGGCAATCCAATACCGTAATTTGGATAAAAAACAGCGGATTGAAGAGATTGAAATCTGATGTTATTAAAGATTGTAAACATCTAAATATGTTTATACCACAAAAAAAGCCTTTCGACCCGTTGTCATATCGACAAACGACTTCAAAACGCTCCTTCTATGTGTTCAATATGAGGTGCTGCGCCATCCACGGATAGCTCTACAGTGATCACATCAAATTGAATGGATTGCTCGTATTTTTGAAATCGATGCAAGTAAAATTGTGCTGTCTCTTTGACTTTCAATTGCTTGCGATAGTCGACGGATTCTTTGGCTGAGCCAAAACGGCCTGAAGGGCGCCTCGTTCTGACCTCAACAAAAATTAACTTATTGGCTTTCTCTGCAATAATATCAAGCTCGCCAGTACGGCAGCGCCAATTACGTGCCACAATTCGGTATTCACGCTCACTTAGAAATGCTTCTGCCAACTCTTCACCAAGCTTCCCCAACTGCTTCCGGTCATCTTTACGAAGTTCCGTCATCCATTATTCCTCGACGATCTCATTCGGTTATCTGAACGATAGATAAAACTTAATACCTCAGCGACCAATTGATACAGTTCTGGGGGGATTTCTTGATCCAAATCCAGCTTAGACAACACTTCAACCAAAGAGGAATCCTCTTGAATAGGGATCCCATTCTCCTTGGCTTTCTGAAGAATGGCTTCTGCCATGTGCCCTTTCCCTTTCGCAATGAGGGTTGGGGCTTTTTGCGCTTCAGGTGAGTAGCGAAGCGCTACAGCCTTCTTAAGAGGAGTCGGTTGCGGATCCTCGGATGCATTCCTTTGCTTAGTCATGCTCGGAAATCCACCCCTTTGTAGACCTTTGGCTGATAGAGCGCTCGAAGATCTACTCTACCATCAGATGCCCCTTGCTTGGAAGCTTCATTCTCCACAACAGGCGGCAGCGGATATGGCGAGCATTTTAATGAGATAAATTGATAACCCGCTTTATGCATGGCTGCTGTAATTTCTTCTTTGGACTCCTCCATTAAGGGAGCTAAGGCAGGATGATCGTTGTGGATGTTCAAAGATACGATTTTATTTATGACATGCACATCGAGTAGTGTATTGCCCATCACTTTCATTTGGAGGTCGAACAGCAAACGACAATTGCTCGCGTCTACTTCCCCGCGCTTCCCTTTGCGGGATTGGATGTGAATGGTGGCAGATTGCTGGCCAGTGCCATCCATGAAGGGGACAAACAATGTCATATGTGCAAACATAGAGCTCTTGTCACCTGTCAACATGAGTTGTTGCCCTGTGATTTGCCCAAGCGCTTGCTGCGCCGCCTCTTTGAGCGGCGCTGGCGTGTCATCAGAGGCTGTAAGCTGCAGCAGCAGACTCTTCAGTGTGTCAGCAGCAGGCTTGACGGGGTCGTCCTGCTGGGATGCTGTGGCGATCAGATTAGGCAGCTGATCGTCCGAGTTATTGCGCCCCCGTAGCATAGCGTCTGAGCGCTCATCTAGCTTCACCGCTAGATGAGACTCGTGCTCCACGCCTACAGCTTTGAGCATGCGGCTGATCCAGTTTGGCTCTGGATCAGCCTCGACCTCTTGAGGCGCGCTATTATGCGCCTCTATTGTTGCCGCCTTCTGCTTCGCAGGCGGCTCTGGTTGTACCTGCGAACTCGCCGCGGGCGGTTCGCCTTCACTTGCAGGCTCAGCGCTGCGCGCCTGAGCCTCTGGCGAGGCCGCCCCCGCTGCGCGGGCGGCCAGGGGCCCCGCCGCCGGCTGCGCCGAGGCGGCGGTAGCGGTCTCCGCGCGTGGCGCAGCCGCCGCGGGAAGCTCCGCGCCCGCAGCTGCTGTTGCAGCGGGCGGAGCCGTAACGGCAGCGGCCGCAGGCGCACTGCCGGGCACTACTGCAGGCGGCGACCCTGCGGGAGCCGCCTTAGCCCCACCGCCAGCCTGCGGAGCAGTTGGCGTAACAGCGGCCGGCGCCTCCGGCCGCGCAGGCCACGTAGCTGCAGCGGAAGCCCGCAGCTCCTTGAGCAGCGATACCACCTGCTTCGCGGTATCCGCTGCCGGATGTGCCGGATCTTGCTCAAGCAGGGCTGTCGCCTGCTGCTCTAGCTGCTCCAGCACCTTACCGACAGGTTGCCCCGTGGTAACCTGTCTCAAAGCCCCCACTGTCGCCTCTGTGAGCGGCAATCCCTTTTTATAGGCAAGTACAGCCGCCTGTGCCCATTCTTCCTTATGGACACCCTCAGGCATGCTGCGCATTACAGCCTCAAAAGCCTTCACATTCTCCTTTGATACCGGAACGCCTTCCTGCTGCATCTGCTGCACCATTTGACGATTCCCAGCCGTATCTTTTATCGTGAATGCCTTTAACAGCTCACTGAGCGAATCCTCCGTAATTTGTACATCTGATGCCGTTAGTGGCTTGAGCAGGATCTGACCACCACTGGATTCGGGCTGTACTTGCAGCATCGTAACATCCCCTTGCTTAAGGGGTGTTTCCAACTTGGCACGCACCTGCACACCGCCAATATTAATCAACGCTTCTTGGTCACTGAGCAACTGAAGCACAACACCTTTAACAATTTGTCCTACTTTTAATTCAAGCACCTTACTTTCAGATGCTGTTAAATCACCGACTAAACTGCGAATTAAACCACTAATATTCATGGCGTTCACCTCAAATCTTCCTAAACACTTATGTATATTATCGGCGGCTTGTTGCCTTTTCGTTACTATAATAAGTTAAATGAGATCCAATTCCAGCTGTTCAGACTCGAGCACAATCTCTTTCTCTTCCAATTGCGCCATCACTTTACGTATAAATAATTTCCGATGCAGCGGTGTAGGACCATACCGCAAGAGCATCTCTCTATGGTGCTTTGTTGCATATCCTTTATGTATAGCAAGTCCATATTCGGGAAACTGTTCATCCCAATCCACACACATGCGATCTCGGGTAACCTTAGCAATAATCGATGCGGCTGCAATGGATTGACTAAGTGCATCTCCATGAATGATCGCGGATTGTTCTATGTCCACATCAACGTTCTCCGCATCCACAAGAAGAAAATCAGGTGCTATGTTTAACTGCTCCACAGCCTGCTTCATAGCAAGCCTGGCCGCCTGTTTTATATTGATCGCTTCAATTCTATCCACATCCACAATGCCTACACCAACAGCTAAAGCTTCCGCCATGATTTGATCATAGAAGATATCTCGCTTCTTTTCAGAAAGCTTCTTGGAGTCGTCCACACCCTCCAGCACATATCCCATCGGAAGTATAACCGCAGCCGCGACTACATCCCCAAATAAACAGCCTCTGCCTACCTCATCAATACCCGCTATTAGAGTAAAACCTTGCTCCCACAGTTGTTTTTCATGCTCCAGCAATGGCTTTCGCCCCTTTCCATCTCCTCATTATATAGGATTGGCACTTGGTCAAGCCACACCCTTTTTTTTCAATGTACATATGTAAAAAAGAAAAAGCCACCCCCGAACCCGCTTGATCAGCTGAGTCCAAAAGTGACCGTTTCCTTCTTTACTTATTGACCTGACTACCTTTTATCAAGGGGCCTCTCCAAAGAAATGCGCCCCATCTTGCCTGCTCTAAGCTCACGAATAATGATTAATGAGGCTTTGTCCAAATCCACTTTGCCCCCACTCACAATCGCTCCACGCTTACGACCGATAGCTTCCATGACTTTGACCATTTCCTGTATGTCGTCCAAATCCTCTGGAAGATCTTGAACCCCAAATCGTTCTTGAATACCAGCTCCATAATTCTGAACCATGTATTTAACGACAAAGAGTGCAATCTCATCTAAATGAAGCAGCTCTTCTTTAATGGCGCCCGTTGCTGCCAATCTCATTCCAACCATTTGGTCTTCGAATTTCGGCCACAAAATACCTGGCGTATCGAGCAAGTCCATTTCGGTTCCAACTTTAATCCATTGCTGCCCCTTCGTAACACCAGGCTTATCTCCGGTTGCCGCAATTTTCTTACCTGCTAACTGATTAATCAGCGTGGATTTTCCAACGTTTGGAATACCTACGATAAGCGCTCTTACTGCGCGGGGATTGATCCCTTTGCGAAGCTGGCTCTCAATTTTGTGTGCCCAAAGCTGCTTAACTCGCGGCAAAATTTCTTTGACGTGCGTTCCTGTTGCTGCATCAATCGGCAATGCCGGTAGGCCCTGATCAGCAAAATACTTAACCCAATCCGCCGTAACTTGTGGATCTGCCAAGTCATTCTTGTTAAGCAGAACCAAGCGCGGTTTACCTTTTAAAATCTCATCTACCATCGGGTTCCGGCTTGAAAGCGGGATGCGGGCATCCAAGAGCTCGATAACAACATCAATCAGCTTAAGCTTTTCTTCTATCTGTCTTCGAGCCTTGGTCATGTGACCGGGAAACCATTGAATGGTCATTCTACTTCACCTCAAAAATGTATGAAACTAATTTTGCTCACTGGCCAAAAAATAACTTCAGCGCGACCTACGATTTTGTTGTAAGGTACGAAGCCAACACTTTTTGCCCGGCTATCTTTGGAATTCGGACGGTTATCTCCCATTGCAAAGATTTCACCTTCGGGTACTTTCGTCTCCGGGAAATCTGACAATGTATTATAAGCATGCCCTTCTTTATTCGCTTGTTCAATCGCTTCTTTAATGAAAGCCTGATCAATCTCTTGACCATTAATGAACACTTTGTCACCCGTAACCTTAACCGTCTCACCAGGAAGACCAATTACGCGTTTAATGTAATCCTTACCTTCCGGAGCATGGAATACGATGACTTCTCCGCGTTTAGGTGAGCGAATATCATAAACAATTTTATTGACAATGAGTCGTTCACCTGTTGAAAAGTTCGGACGCATGGAATCTCCATCAACAATAAAAGGAGAGAACAGGAACCAACGAATGATAATCACGAGCACTCCCGCGATCACTAAGGCTTTAATCCATTCCCATGTTTCGCTTTTTGCTGTTTTAACGGGAGTCGTTTCCGTTGTTGTTGCCGGCTCTATGTAAGGCTGTTCTTGATTCTTGTGTTCCATCACTGATTGCCTCTTTTCCAGTTTTGGTTTATATCTATTATGTACCATGAAAATGAAAAGGAGACTTGCCTGAACAAGCCCCCCGTTTTCTTATCGAATTTCTTTAATTCTTGCTGCTTTACCACGAAGACCACGCAGATAATAAAGTTTCGCACGACGAACTTTACCACGGCGAGCCACTTCAATCTTGTCAATCTTCGGAGAATGGAATGGGAAAGTTCTTTCCACACCCACACCGTAAGAAATTTTACGAACTGTAAACGTTTCGCTGATTCCACCGCCGTGGCGTTTAATAACAACACCTTCGAACAGCTGAATACGCTCACGTGTACCCTCGATAACTTTTACGTGTACTTTAAGTGTGTCTCCTGGACGGAAATTAGGAATATCCGTACGGAGTTGCTCTTTCGTAATCTCTTGAATAAGATTCATAGTTGACTCCCTCCTTCCACACAGGTGTTCATTCCGCTTATTGGCATAGTCGTTCTTAGTTGTTATGCGTAGAGGACCACCAGACTCGAACTGTTGAAAAATTCACAACAGAATATATATTATCATAGACAGGAAAGAAATTCAATAGAGAAGTTTTTGGGGACTTACTCCTCTTGCTTCCGCCCGTTCCATTCAACCACCCAAGCTTTTTCCTCTTTAGATAATTCTCTTCCTACAAGCAAATCCGGACGACGTTCTAGCGTTCGGAACAGAGACTCCTTACGGCGCCAACGCTTCACATTTTCATGATGCCCTGATAACAGCATCTCAGGCACGTCCCAGTCCCTAAACTTCGCAGGTCTCGTGTAGTGAGGATACTCCAGCAAACCTGTAGAGAACGAATCTGTTACAGCTGACATCTCATTGCCGAGCACACCAGGCAGCAGCCTCACTACGCTGTCTATAACGACCATTGCGGGTAGCTCGCCGCCTGTTAATACATAATCACCTATGGACAGCTCATCCGTCACTAGATACTGCCTAATACGCTCATCATAGCCTTCATAATGACCACAAATAAACACGAGATGCTGTTCATTAGACAGCTCCTCTGCTTTCTTCTGAGTGAATGTCTCCCCTTGCGGGCACATGAGAATCACTCGCGGCTTCACCGGGTCTTGTCCATCCTCTTGATGTATGGGCAGATTCTCAACAGCAGCAAATATCGGCTCTGGCTTTAAAACCATCCCTCCACCGCCACCGTATGGATAATCATCTACAGTGTTATGCTTATTATTGGAATAATCTCGAAAATTAACCGTGTTGAGAGCAACAATCCCCTTGTCACGTGCTTTCCCTAAAATGCTGGATGAAAACACACCCTCGAACATTTCCGGGAATAGGGTCAATACATCGATTTTCATTCCATTAATCCTTCCATCAGATGAATACGAATCGTTTTGTTGGCAATGTCCACATCAAGTATCACATCATCGATGACTGGAAGCAGCAACTGTTTGCCTTTGGGCAAAGAAACGACCCATACATCATTAGCCCCCGGTGTCAAAACCTCAGAAACAAGTCCTAACTCTTGGCCTTCTTCTGTTACGACTTTACAGCCAATGATCTCGTGATAATAATATTCTCCTTCTTCAAGAGGCTGTTGTTCCTTCGCTTCAATCTTGAGAAGAGAGCCTTTGAATTTCTCAACATCATTGATGTTAGAGAATTGGTCAAACTGCAAGATAAACATATTTTTATGTAAGCGGGAGGTTTGCACCGTCACCGGCGTTTGCTTATTTTGAGAATCTACAATAATCAATGCGTTTCCTTTATCAAAACGCTCAGGAAAATCAGTTTCTGGAACTACTTTTAGCTCTCCACGAATACCATGGCTATTCACAATTCGACCAACTGTCACAAGTTTTTCGCTCATATGCGCTTGCCAACCTCCACATTAATTTACCTTCAAAAACCATACAAGAAAAAGGTTAGGAACTAAATCCTAACCTCATTTCTTATGAAACGATTTCAACGGCTACCCGTTTCGTTTCTTTCACTGCTGCCGACGTGACAACCGTGCGGAGCGACTTCGCAATCTTGCCCTGCTTGCCAATCACTTTACCGACATCGTCGGGATGGACAGAAAGCCTGTACTCGATCTTGTCATCTTTCTCCACCACAGCGACACGTACTTCTTCCGGATGATCAACAAGAGCCTTAGCAATAACGGTGATAAGATCCTTCATGAACCCACCCTCCGAAAGATAACAGATTACTTCTGCAATTTCAGCTCGTGAAACTTAGTCATCAGACCTGCTTTTGAGAACAGGCTGCGAACTGTATCGGACGGTTGAGCGCCAGTTTGAAGCCATTTCAGCGCTTTCTCCTCATCAAGAGTTACAGCTGCTGGTTCAACAATTGGGTTATAAGTACCGATTTCTTCGATAAAACGACCATCACGCGGGGAACGGGAATCCGAAACCACCACACGGTAAAAAGGAGCTTTATGAGCGCCTACACGTTTAAGACGAATACGTACTGCCATGAAAAATCACCTCCTACTTAGAATAAAATGCTTATTTAAAAGGGGAATTTAAATCCCTTGCCTAGCTTCTTCATTCCTTTAGCACCCTTAGCACCTTTAGGTCCCATCATGCCGGAAAACTGCTTCATCATTTTGCGCATATCATCAAACTGCTTGATGAAACGGTTGACCTCTTGCACCGAGTTGCCACTGCCTTGAGCAATCCGTTTGCGACGGTTCGCATTGAGAAGTTCAGGTTTGCGTTTCTCTTCGGTTGTCATCGACTTCACAATAGCTTCAACACGTGCCATTTGTTTGTCGTCAACCTTCATATCTTTCATACCCTTGATCTTATTAGCTCCTGGCAGCATCTCAAGAATTTGATCCAGAGGCCCCATCTTCTTCACTTGCTCCATTTGATCAAGGAAATCTTCGAAGGTGAATTCGGCGTTGCGCATTTTGCGCTCCATCTCTTTCGCCTTGTCCATGTCGATACCGGATTGCGCCTTCTCAATCAAGGTAAGCATATCGCCCATACCGAGAATTCTTGAGGCCATACGATCAGGGAAGAATGGTTCAAGAGCATCCATTTTCTCACCGCTAGCCACAAACTTAATTGGACAACCTGTAACAGCTTTAACAGATAACGCCGCGCCACCGCGGGTATCACCATCAAGCTTGGTCAGCACAACACCCGTAAGCTCAAGCTGTTGATGAAAGCTTTCTGCGACATTGACTGCATCTTGCCCGGTCATCGCATCGACAACCAACAAAATTTCATCAGGTTCAACAGCAGTTCGAACATTTTTCAGCTCGTCCATCAGTTTTTCATCAATGTGTAAGCGACCCGCGGTATCGATAATGACATAATCATTACCGTTATCTTTAGCATGCTGAAGCCCTGCTTTAGCAATGTCGACAGGATTTACTTGATCCCCTAGTGAAAATACCGGAACATTGAGCTGTTCTCCAAGAACCTGCAGCTGTTTGATCGCAGCCGGACGATAAATGTCACAGGCTACAAGAAGCGGTCTATGGTTTTGTTTAAGGAGCATCTTCGCTAGCTTTCCAGAGGTTGTTGTCTTACCTGCCCCTTGCAAACCTGCCATCATAATGATAGTCGGCGGTCGATTCGAACGAGCTAGCTTACTTTGCGTACCGCCCATAAGTGCGGTGAGCTCTTTGTTGACGATATCGATAACGACCATGCCTGGTGTGAAGGATTTCAATACTTCTTGTCCGATGGACTGCTCCTTCACCTTAGCAATAAAGTCTTTGACTACTTTAAAGTTAACGTCCGCTTCAAGCAACGCCAATCGTACTTCGCGAAGCGCTTCGCCTACATCTTCTTCCGTCAGCTTACCTTTGCTTCTCAGCTTACCGAAAACGTTTTGCAACCGGTTTGCCAATCCTTCAAATGCCATGCGCTTCACCTCCTGCTTCTGGACTTTCTATGTTTTAATCGATCCCTACTATTGTATCAAAAAGCTCCGTCGTTTTCCTCTTTAGCTCCGGTTCGCAATCATCAAGCACCTGAACCAGTTCCGCACGCAGCTTCATGCGTTGTTCGTGCTTATGTACCAGATGCAATTTACTCTCATAATCCTGAAGAGTTGACTCTGCACGTTTAATATGTTCATAAACCGCCTGGCGGCTAATTTCAAAATTCTCAGCGATCTCTCCGAGTGAGTAATCATCATGAAAATACAGTTGGAGGAACGTTCTCTGTTTATCGGTCAACAGCGGTTCATAGAAATCAAATAGCAAGTTAACGCGATTCGTTTTCTCAAGCATTTGATCGATAGACATGATCCACCTCCGTAAAGGTTGCACGCTTGACAGCAGCACAACAGAACCTATCATACTGAATTCCAAGATGAATGTCAAGCATTTAACCTTGTCAGTAATGAACAAAAAAATCCCCCTCTAACCAACAAAAGGCTGAGGAGAATTTTTCACATATTAGAGAAGAAAAAGATTAAGCATTTTCTTCTTTATCCTCGCCGATCCATTTGCCAAAGAGGGCGTGTACGAACTGTTCGGAATCAAAGGGCTGAAGATCATCCATTTTCTCCCCGAGGCCAACGAATTTCACAGGAAGTGATAACTCTTGACGGATCGCTACAACGATACCGCCTTTGGCCGTACCATCGAGCTTGGAAAGCACCAACCCCGTCAGTCCTGTTTTATCACCAAAAAGCTTGGCTTGGCTGAGTGCATTTTGTCCCGTAGTTGCATCTAAAACGAGAATTACCTCATGAGGAGCATCTGGAACTTCACGCTGGATAACGCGATAGATCTTATTCAGTTCCTCCATCAAATTCACTTTGTTTTGCAAACGACCCGCTGTATCACATAACAAGATGTCTACACCACGCGTTTTCGCTGCCTGCACCGCATCAAACATGACGGCTGCAGGGTCGGAGCCAGATTGCTGTTTAATCACATCAACACCAACACGCTCGCCCCAAGTTTCCAACTGCTCAATTGCACCGGCACGGAATGTATCACCTGCAGCCATTAATACTTTTTTTCCTTGAGATTTAAACATGTGTGCCATCTTACCGATTGTCGTTGTCTTCCCTACTCCGTTCACACCAACAAATAAAATGACGGATAAACCATTTGGATTTAATTTCAGTCCTGCATCAGCGTCACCTTTTAATAGCTCAATCAACTTTTCGGAAAGGATCGGCTGAAGCTCCGCGGGATCTTCAATTTTGCGTTTCTTCACCTCGGTGCGAAGCTGATCGATGAGCTTAAGCACTGTATTCACACCCACATCAGCGCCAATTAGAATTTCTTCAAGCTCTTCATAAAAGTCTTCATCTATCTTCTTGCGGCGGCTAAATAAATCATCCACACGATCGACGAAGGCGTCTCTTGTTTTCGTTAATCCTTCTTTGAACTTATTCGTGACCGCTTCGGCCTTACTGGAAATACTTTCTTTTAATCGTTTAAAAAAGCTCATGGTTCCTCCTAATAAAATAACATTCAACTTAATTATGATGCGGACATTGCGGCTTCTTCATCCTCTAAACGAACGGACACGAGCTTGGAGACACCGCCTTCTTGCATCGTTACACCATACAGCACATCCGCTTCCTCCATCGTCCCCTTACGGTGCGTAACTACGATAAATTGCGTCATCTCAGAGAACTCGCGCAAGTATTCGGCAAAACGAGATACGTTCGCTTCGTCCAAAGCAGCTTCTACCTCATCTAGTACACAGAATGGAACCGGCTTTACGCGTATAATCGAGAAAAGCAGTGCAATCGCTGTGAGAGCTCGCTCTCCACCTGAAAGAAGCTGAAGATTTTGCAGCTTTTTACCAGGCGGTTGCGCAACGATCTCAATACCTGTATCCAGCATATTCTCCGGCTCAGATAGAATCAAATCCGCACGGCCACCACCGAACAATTTAGCAAATACGACGCCAAAGTGCGAGCGGATCGCATCAAAGGTGGTCTTAAATCGTTTGGACATTTCTTGATCCATTTCACGGATGACCTGATAAAGCGTGGTTTTGGCTTCGATCAAGTCATTTTTCTGAGAGTCTAAAAATTCATAGCGCTCTGAGACCCGCGCATATTCTTCAATAGCACCGAGGTTCACATCACCAAGAGAAGCGATTTCGCGTTTAAGTTCACGCACTTTGCCCTGCGTACCTTGGATATCCTCAGGAACTGGATAGCGCTCTTTTGCTAACTCATAGCTAAGCTCATATTCTTCCCCTAGCTTCTTCAGCAGGTTTTCTAGCTCAACATCCAATCGAGTAACACGAACCTCAGTTTGATGCAGACTTTCTTCAACCTGTTTCAGCTGAATACGTTGCGTCCGGGTCTCATTCTCTCCTTGCTCGAGCTTATGTAACCAATCAGCTCGCTCAGCACGTTTGAAATCAATTTTTTCTGAGCATTGCTGCTTCTTTATTTTGAGATCATTAAGTAATTCAACTTGAAGTACAGTTTCTTGATCCAGTGCTGCCATATCTTGCTCCAACTGCTTAAGCAGACCGCGGTTCATTTCCATTTCCCGCTCAGCTTCGCCGAGATCCTGCTGCAGTCGACGCTGTTGATCTTGGAGTGACTGTTTCTCTTGCGAAATAGAAGCAACCTTGACTTTCAAATCCGTCAACTGGCTTTGAAGTTCTTCCTTCTCCGACTCACTCGCTTTACGGGAGTGTTCGGCATCGCGAATCGCTTTCTGTAAGGAAGCTTCTTCTTCCTGCAGTTCAGCCAGCGCTGCTTCGGACTCGACTTTCTTCCGTCCAAGATCGGCCTGCTCTTCAAGCAGCGAACCTCGATCTTGACTATCCAGCGTTAACTGTTCTTCAACCGTGCGGCTTTCGGACTCAAGCGGATTCAATTCTGCCCGAATTTGCTGCTCGGTAATACGTTTTTGCTCACCCTGCTGACGGAGCTGTTCGATCGTCATCATATCATCCGTAATCTCGCGCTTCATTACGCTGGATTGGCTGCGCAAACCGCTGAGCTGCTGCTCAGAAGTTTTAATCTCCTGATCCAGCTCCTCAATTTGGCGTTGACGTCCAAGCAGATTCGTTGATTTCTTCTGCAAGCTTCCGCCTGTCATCGAACCACCAGGGTTCACGACGTCACCTTCCAGCGTCACAACCCGATAGCGATACTGTGCCTTAGCAGCAATATGGTTCGCATCTTCTAGACTCTGCGCCACAACAACATTCCCAAGCAGGCTTGAGAAGATGTTCTGGTAGGTGGACTCAAATGAAACGAGATCAACCGCAAGGCCGACAAAACCTTTGGAAGATTTTAAAGAACTAAGCTCACTGTCGGAAATCGAGCGTCCGCGAATAACATTCATAGGCAGGAACGTAGCTCGTCCCATTTGACGGCGTTTCAAGAAGGCAATGGCTTCACGTCCATCCGCTTCAGTCTCGACAACGATATTTTGTAAGGCGCCGCCGAGCGCCGTCTCAATCGCAATCTCAACGTCTGCAGGTACCTTAACAAGTTCGGCTACGGCCCCGCGAATACCACGCAAATCCTTACGGCTCTTCGCTTTTAGAACTTCTTTAACACCCTGCATGAAGCCATCGTAATCGTTGGCCATCTCTTTCATCGTGTCGCGGCGGGAGGTCAACGCATCCAGCTTCTGCTCCCATTTGCGGACCATGCCTTGTGCTTCATCGAGCAACCCTTGCTTGCTTTTCAAGCTTTGGGTTAACTGTACATACCTTTGTCGTTCATTCTCAATTTCACTAACCGTTTGTTCCAATTTAGCCGTCAATTCCTGCTTACGGATCGAAATCTTCTCGCGCTGTTCCGCCCATTTCTGACGTTCTTCATCAAGCCTTTCCAAACGACGGCCGATACTTTCCGTTTGCTGCTCAGCGTAACGAATCTCGTTCCTTGCCTGAGCCATTCGGTTCAGTGTTTCCAGCAATTCGCCTTTCAACTGATCTTCAGGTGAGGAGCTAATACCGCCATTAACCCCAAGTAACCGCTGTTCTTCCGCGGTCAGCTTCGCTTGAAACTCAAATAGCTGGGCGCCAATTTGGATGATTTTCTCTCGCTGCTGGCTCAGCTCATCTTCTTTATCTATTTTACGCTGCTCTTGCATAGCGATAGTCGTGCTTAGCTGCTGATGATTGGCCAAGTAATTCTTATTACGCTCTTTGAGCACTTCGCCATGCCCTTCGCACTTCTCGAAATCTTCGCTCAGCTGGAGTAGACTTTCTTGAAGCTTTTCCAGCTCCTCCTCTAACCTGCGAGTTTCCCATCGATGCTTCTCCAAGTGCGCATCATGCTGATTCACAATCGTAGAAAGCTCTGTTTGTTCCTTGACTAGCTTCTCTAGCAGCTGCTTCGCATCATTCCATGAGATGTAAATCTGATCAATCTGATGTACATACATAGCAATCTCACTGCTTTTCAGCGTCTCCCGAAGCTCTTTATAACGAACCGCCTTCTCAGACTGCTCGCGAAGCGGTTCGACTTGATCCTCAAGCTCAGAAACCAAGTCGTGAATCCGCAGCAAATTTTGCTCGGTGTCACTCAATTTCTTCTCAGCTTCACGTTTACGTGATTTATATTTAACAATCCCCGAAGCCTCTTCAAAGATCCCTCGACGATCTTCGGATTTCGTACTTAAAATTTCTTCAATACGGCCTTGCCCAATAATCGAATAAGCTTCTTTCCCTATCCCTGTGTCCATGAACAATTCCGTTATGTCTTTCAGGCGGCAGGGCTGCTTATTAATTAAATATTCACTTTCCCCACTGCGGTGCACTCTGCGAGTAACCGTCACTTCATTGAAATCAAGTGGAAGGGATTGCGACGTATTATCAAGCGTCAACGAGACTTCCCCATAATTGACTGCTCGGCGTGCATCACTGCCTGCAAAAATAACATCTTCCATTTTACCGCCACGTAAGGACTTTGCACTTTGCTCACCTAATACCCAGCGGATACCGTCCGAAATATTGCTTTTTCCACTGCCGTTTGGGCCTACAACCGCGGTAATACCGCGTACAAATTCCAGTTCCGTACGGTCAGCGAAAGACTTAAACCCGGATAATTCAATCCGCTTCAAAAACATGGTCTCACCTCAGAAATTATTGTAACATATCCCTTATAAAAATAAGAGAAAAAAACAAAAAGGCGGCCGCAGCCGCCCCTTTAAGCCATATGCATTACCGCTGAACGGTCACATTCAATTTCGACAAAGCTCCAGCAGCAGCCTGCTGTTCCGCTTCTTTCTTGGAACGTCCTGCTCCGGTTCCCAGAAGGTCGGCATCCATGTGCACTTCAGCTACAAACTCACGTTCGTGAGCAGGCCCTCGTTCATTCACAATGCGGTATTCCAATGAACCCATATTGTGATGTTGGGTATGCTCCTGCAATAGAGTCTTGTAATCAATAATTAGCAACTTACCTTCACTGGAGATTTTTGCGAAAACGTGCTTTTTGAGAAAACCTTTTACGATATCCAAGCCTTGATCAAGGTATAAAGCACCAACAAAGGACTCGAAAACGTCGGCAAGGAGCGCCGGGCGTGACCGCCCTCCAGTTAACTCTTCCCCTTTACCGAGTAGTACAAAAGCACCGAAATCCAAATCTTCAGCAAACGTAACAAGTGACGGCTCACAAACGATAGACGCCCTGAGCTTAGTCAATTCACCTTCTGAACGCCCTGGATAAGAATCATATAAAAATTCCGAAACCGTTAGTTCGAGGACAGCATCCCCTAGAAACTCCAGTCGCTCGTTATCTTTATGCCCAGCAATACGATGTTCATTGACATAAGAAGAATGGGTAAAAGCTTGCTGAAGCAGCTCTTTTTTCCGAAATGAAATCCCAATTCGCTGCTGCAATTCTTTAATATCACGGTTCATTGCCTTTATTCACCACCCAGAGAGAATGATATTCCGTTATCTTTCTTCGTAGGAAGGCAAATTATGCTTCAAACCTTTTCAAGATAATCGTTGCATTATGTCCACCAAAACCAAACGAGTTCGACATCGCAATGTCAACCTTTGCTTCACGAGCTGTGTTTGGCACATAATCCAAATCACATTCAGGGTCTTGGTTGACCAAATTGATTGTTGGTGCAATTAAGCTATTAGAAATGGTTAAACCACAGATAACAGCTTCTACACCGCCTGCAGCGCCAAGTAGATGGCCCGTCATTGATTTCGTCGAGCTAACAGCTACTTTGTAGGCGTGATCGCCCAAAGCTTTCTTAATAGCCGTAGTCTCCGATCTATCTCCTACTGACGTAGAAGTTCCATGAGCATTGATGTAAGAAATCGACTCTGGGCTAATGCCCGCGTCTTTAATCGCTTTGACCATACAACGTGCTGCCCCGTCCGGATCTGGATCTGTCATGTGATAAGCATCACCGCTCATCCCATAACCAATCACTTCGGCATAGATGCGTGCCCCACGCTTCTGCGCATGTTCAAGCGATTCCAAAATCATCACGCCTGCTCCTTCACCCATGACAAAACCATCGCGGTCTGTATCAAACGGGCGGCTAGCCAAATGAGGCTCTTCATTACGAGTTGACATTGCACGCAAAGCACAGAAGCCAGCCACACCAATTGGTGTAATCGTTGCCTCAGCACCGCCGCAAATCATTACGTCAGCATCACCACGTTGAATCATTTTGAACGAATCACCAATGGAGTGTGTACCTGTCGCACAGGCAGTAACTGCCGTGGAGTTCGGTCCTTTTGCCCCTGTGATCATTGAAACTTGACCAGATGCCATATTCGCAATCATCATCGGAATAAAGAAAGGAGATACGCGTTTCGGACCCTTCTCCAAAAGAATTCTATGCTGTTCTTCCCACGTGTTCAAACCGCCAATTCCTGATCCTACCGATACGCCCACGCGTTCAGGATCCGTATCTTCCTTCACATTCAAATTCGCATCTTTTAGCGCATTAATCGCACCAGCTACAGCGAATTGAACGAAACGATCCATCCGACGAGAATCCTTACGATCTACATAATTCTCAATATTAAAATCTTTAACCTCAGCAGCAATACGAGTCGGGTACTCGCTGACATCAAAATTCTCGATCAAACTGATTCCGGATTGACCGGAAGTCAGATTGCCCCAAAACGTTTCTAAATCTTGACCAAGGGCAGTAACTACGCCCATACCTGTAATTACAACTCTGTTCATTTGTACCACCTTCTATGTAGTAAAGCATCATTTTTTATTGTTTGAAAATGGAGAGAAAGTCCCGTCTTGATTAGAAACGGGACTCGGTAGACTATTACGTATGAGATTTTATGTAATTCGTAACTTCTCCTACAGTCGTAATCTTCTCAGCATCTTCATCGGAAATTTCTAAATCGAACTCATCTTCTAATTCCATTACTAATTCAACTACATCGAGAGAATCAGCACCTAGATCTTCTTTGAAAGATGCTTCGAGGGTGACTTCAGCTTCATCAACCCCTAGACGATCGACAACAATTCGTTTAACACGATCCAATACGTCGGACATCCGGTTCACCTCCTCTTTGGTATTATACGAGAATCTCTGACAGATTGCCAGTAGTCAATTTTGAGATTCTCTTTCTGGTAAAACTTACATGTACATGCCGCCATCCACATGGAGTGTTTGGCCTGTCATGTAGGACGCATCGTCTGATGCTAGGAAGCGAACAACCTTTGCAATTTCCTCAGGTTGGCCAAGGCGTTCCAGTGGAATTTGCTTCAACATTTGCTCTCGCATCTCGGATGACAACTTGTCCGTCATATCGGTTTCGATGAAACCTGGCGCTACCGCATTCACGGTAATACCTCGAGAGGATAGTTCTCTCGCAGTCGCTTTGGTTAAGCCAATAACGCCTGCTTTTGCTGCTACATAGTTGGCCTGACCCGGGTTACCGAGCACACCCACTACAGAAGATATATTAATAATTCGACCGAAACGCTGTTTCATCATCGGGCGAGTAACGGCTTTTACACAGTTGAACACACCCTTAAGATTTGTAGCGATGACTTGATCGAACTCTTCTTCCTTCATCCGCATGATTAAATTGTCTCTTGTTATGCCAGCATTATTCACAAGAATATCAATTTTACCAAAACTTTCTAGCGTTTGCTTCACTAAATCATCAGCTTCCTGAAAACTGCTTACGTCGGCACGCAGCTTAATAGCTTTGCGTCCCATCGCTTCAATCTGCGTAACAACTTCTCCAGCAGCAGCTTCACTTCCTGCATAGTTCACAACAACATCAGCGCCATGCTCAGCCAAATGCAAGGCAATCGCTCGGCCAATACCTCGAGATGCCCCCGTTACCAGTGCCACCTTACCCGTTAACATGATTGTGTACCTCCTGCATGTACTTTTCCAAAGCTTCTAGGCTACCGATCGACACGGTTTTCACCGTTTTGTCTACCTTTTTGATCAGACCGGCGAGAACCGTTCCCGAGCCAAGCTCAATGAACGTATCGACGCCTTGGCCGATCAGATAAACAATAGTGTCCTCCCATAATACGGGGGAGTACACTTGCTCCACGAGCAGCCCGCAAATATCGCCAGGCTGCGTGACAGGACGAGCCGTTACGTTGGCTACAACGGGCACGGCTGCATCACTCATCTCGATCGACGCAAGCACCTCTGCGAGGCGCTGCGAGGCAGGCTTCATGAGTGAAGAGTGAAACGGCCCGCTCACCTCGAGCGGTATTGCACGCTTCGCTCCGGCTTCTTTGCAGCGTTCAACAACCGCTGCAACGCCCTCTTTACTGCCCGAGACGACAATCTGTCCCGGGCAGTTCACATTGGCGAGCTCCACGACGGAGCCGCCGCTTGTGATAGCCGTGCATAGTTCCGCAAGCGCTTCGCGCTCGGCTCCCAGCACGGCTGCCATGGCACCCAGACCGCCAGGGACGGCCTGTTCCATGAACTCTCCGCGGGCCCGCACGGTGCGGACCGCGTCTTCGAACGCGAGCACGCCCGCTGCGACCAGCGCGCTGTATTCACCAAGACTATGTCCAGCGACATAGTCTGGTTTAATGCCCGCAGCCTTGAACGCTTCCAGACAAGCGATGCTTGTTGTCAGCAGCGCAGGCTGCGTGTGATATGTGATCTTCAATTGGTCCTCTGGACCTTGGAAGATCAGATCAGATAACGAAAAGCCTAGCGCTTCGTTAGCGCGCTCAAAATAAGCTCTAGCTGCAGGATGATTCGTGTATAAATCATACCCCATACCCACGGATTGCGAGCCTTGACCTGGAAATACAAATGCTATTTTACCCATACGAGAAAAGGATCCCCTTCCGCGATAATTTTCAGTAATTAATTATGTATTTTTACTTAATATTCCACTAATTTGCCAGGCGACTATTTTTCAACCACCCTTATTGACACTATCCCCTTGGCTCAGTTTTTTAGTTCTTAAGTTCTTAAGTTCTTTATTAACTTTAACAGCGCCCACTCATTTTGTTTACTGAGTCTCGGGGATAGTGCGAATAGCATCACTCGAAAAACTCTTACTTGTTGTAAGACTTACAATCGATTGTTCATTTATCCAGCGCGACCCTCGGTTCCGTGGAGAAGAAAAGAATGGTCTTTTTCTAGTCAACTGAGCCTTAGGGATAGTGCCAATAATATCACTCGGAAACTCTATCAGTTGTAAGACTTACAATCGATCGTTCATTTATCCAGCGTGACCTCTGTTCCGTGGAAAAGAGCAAAAGATGGTCCTTTTCCTGACCACTGAGCCTTGGGGATAGTGCTGATAGCAAAAGACTACCAAACCAAGGCAGCTGCGCCCCACGTTAAGCCGCCGCCGAAGCCGACTAGCACGAGACGGTCGCCTTCATTCAATCTGCCCTGCTCAACTGCTTCAGCGAGAGCTACCGGGATAGAGGCGGCGGACATGTTACCGTACTTGTCTAGGTTGATCATGCATTTGTCGTCAGTCAGTTCAAGACGATTTAGGGAAGCTTGAATGATTCTCATATTCGCTTGGTGCGGTACAAGCAGATCGATGTCTGTTTTTTCCCAGCCTGCTTTGCGCAGCGCTTCATCAGCTGCATTGCCCATGATCCGAACGGCAAATTTGAAGACTTCAGCTCCGGCCATGTAAATGTAGTGCAAACGTTGATCGATGGAGGCTTGTGAGGAAGGATAGCGTGACCCGCCACCTTCAATTTTCAGGAGCGGACCTCCTGTGCCATCAGCACCCAACTCAAACGATTTGAAACCTCTATGTTCAGGCACTTCCCCAATAACAACGGCTCCAGCGCCATCGCCAAAAAGAATGCAAGTGTTTCGGTCTGTATAGTCAGTAATTTTGGATAAACAATCAGCGCCAATGATAAGTGCATGTTTATATGTACCTGTAGCAATGAAGTTAGAGGCATTAGCTAGTCCATATACGAAGCCTGAACAAGCTGCTGACAAGTCAAAAGCTGCTGCTCTTTTGGCTCCCAGCTTTTCTTGGAGAATACATGCCGTTGAAGGGAATGCCATATCAGGTGTAATCGTCGCTACTATAATTAAATCAAGTTGGTCTGCCGTAATCCCTGCATTAGTCAGGGCAATTAGAGCGGCTTCATAACAAAGATCAGATGTAGCTTGTACTTCTGATGCTATTCTTCTCTCACGTATACCCGTTCTAGTCACGATCCACTCATCATTCGTTTCGACCATGGTTTCTAATTCTTGATTTGTTAAAATTCGTTCTGGTACATATTTACCCGTTCCGAGTACCCCAACCGGTATTAAGTTCATGTTGTTATATCTCTCTTCCCGTGGCTAATTTCGGCAGATATCGTGCCAACCAAATCATTTTGTAAGGCAATTCTCGCTTGACGAACTGCATTTTTAATGGCATTCGCATCGGAGGAGCCATGGCTTTTTAGGACCAATCCATCAATACCTAAAAACGGGGCAGCCCCATGTTCGTTATAATCCAACTTTTTGCGGAATTGTGTAAGTCCTGGTTTCAAGACAGCCGCTGCAAGTTTAGTGAAAAAGGTTTTGGTAAACTCTTGTTTCAGTGCTGAGAAAATAGTAGACGCAGCGCCTTCCAATGATTTCAGCATGATATTTCCCGCAAATCCATCGCACACGATGACATCGCATTTGGCACGAAGCACTTGAGAGGATTCGACATTTCCCACAAAATGAATAGGAGCTTGTTCCATTAAAGGATACGCCGCTTTCGTTAATTCATTCCCTTTGGTCGCTTCTGTACCCACATTCAGCAGGCCTACTCGAGGCTTGGCGATACCATGTACTTTGGAGCGGTAAATACTGCCCATAATGGCGTATTGAATCAGCTGTTCAGCTGTGGCATCCATATTAGCTCCCAGATCGAGTGCAAGCACACCGTTTCCATCCATGGTAGGAATCATTGGCGCTAGTGCAGGACGTTCAATCCCTGGAATTCTTCCTACGACTAGCAATCCTGTCGTCATCAAAGCACCTGTATTCCCTGCGGAAATCATGGCTTCCGCTTTCTTCTCACGTACCAGCCTTCCTGCTACCACCATGGAAGCGTCTTTTTTGCGGCGAACGGCCTTAACGGGCTCATCTTCTGCTTCAATGACTTCTTCCGTATGATGGATAGTTAAGTTCGCTGGCCTTTCTGTGAGGTGCGCTTCAATCGCGGCGCTGTTGCCGACCAGAATGATATGAACATCCTTCCATTCTTTGGCCGCTGCGAGTGCACCTTCCACTACGATTTTAGGGGCATTGTCGCCACCCATTGCATCAATCGCGATTCGCATGCAGCTTGTCCTCCCTATCTAGATGTTGCTCTTTCTTCGAATGAAAGATCACAAAGTTGCCTCGAAAAACCGTTTCATCGCCAACATATGAAAACACCTCAACTCTTGCTTTCCCTTTGGAAACGGAACGCACATAGGCTTTGGCGATACATTTCTCTCCGAGCTTTACAGAACGAATAAAACGAATGTCTGCAGAAGCTGTTAAAGCTATGGGATCGTCGATGACGGCAACCGCCAGGGAGTTCGCTTGCGAGAAAATATGATGTCCTCTTGCAATTTTGGTTCTTGAGAAAACATGATCTTCTTTAATTTCAAAAATCGAGATACCGCTTTGATCCAGCTGTAAATCAATCACTTCTCCAATTATTTCATCAATTGGCAGTGAGCGTACATGATCGTACGTTTTGACAGCCATATGCTTCATTCGTTCCCGCAGCTCAGGAATGCCGAGTTCCAACCGATCCAAGCGAACGGTTTGGATACTGACCTGAAACGTTCGCATCAGTTCCTCGTCTGTCATAAAAGGATTAGCTTCAATGGCTTGAAGCAATTGCTGCTGCCTTTGTCGTTTAGGAAGGCGTTCGATGGCGAGCACCACCTTATCTCGTGAGATCTCATCTTATTACCAGATACTAAACTGTAGTATATTAAATTTATAGCCAAAAAGAAAGCAAAAAAAATAGCACCTCACACTAGGATGAAGTACTATGTCCAATCTTATGCTTTTACGATCTCTCTACCTTTGTAAGTTCCGCAAGACTTGCACACACGGTGTGCTAGCTTCAGTTCTCCACATTGTTCACATTTCACCATGCCTGGAACTTCCAATTTAAAGTGAGTACGGCGCTTGTCGCGACGAGTTTTGGACGTTCTTCTTTGAGGTACTGCCATATTCAAAACACCTCCTTATACGAATTTCAACGATGCCTTATTCTTTGTTAAAAAAGTCCGCGAGACCTGCAAGCCTAGGATCAATCTTCTCCTGCTTACAGCCGCAATCACGTTGATTGCGATTCTCTCCGCACACGGGACAGAGACCTTTGCACGCTTCGTCACAAAGTGGTATGTACGGTAAACCGACCACTACATTTTCTACAACGTAAGGCTCTAAATCGACTTTATCTCCAACCACTAAATGAATATCCTCGTCTAGATCCGGATCTTCTTCTTCTGGTTTTTGCATGAAGACTTCCTCAAAAGGAAGTTCGATTGTTTGGTTAGTGTGCGATAAGCATCGTGAACAAATTAACTCCAAGTCTAGCTTTAACGTACCGTTAACTTTTGCTGCTCCATCTTCATACACGGCTTGAAGATCAACGTGTACGGGACCATGACCAAGGATATCTTGACGTCCTTCAAACGGATCGGTCAAGGCCAATTCTTCAGTCATATGAACCTGCCCTTTAAGAGATAGCTCTCTAAAACGAATTTGCATGTTTTTTTCACCCCAAACAAACAAAGATTATTATATCTAGTTTGTATGCCTTTTGTCAATTTAAATTATATTGTTTTTACTAGATCTAGCTTATTTCGGAGGCAATGCTGCTAGAAATTTGAGCGCATCTTCCATTGTGCCGATTTCGACAATTTTCATTTTGGTCTTAATTTGATTGGCTCTCTCAACAGCTGCTGTGTAATTCTCGATTTTGGTACCATCTTTATAAGTCATATCTTTTGGTGCAAAGAAATAATCGGCCTTTTCCCGATCCGCGGCAATGATCTTATGCTGTATACCGCCAATTGGACCTACAGTGCCGTCGCTTTCAATCGTTCCTGTCCCTGCAATGCGATAACCCTTGGTGATATCATCTTCCACGAGTTGATTGTAAATCTCTAAGGAGAACATTAATCCCGCCGAAGGACCGCCGATCTCACCAGCCTTAATGGATACTTGTTGATCCTCTTGGTCTGCTTTTACAGCCTGCATATCCGCCGGTACAACACCGATGCCTGCCCGCGGCTCGCCCTGCTCCCCTTCCTGCTTAGGAAGCGCACCAAGCGTCAGCGTAGCTTGCTGCTCGACTTGTTTTCTCGAATACGTAATAACAATTGTTTCTCCAGCTTTTTTACCTTTAAGTGAGTCCAATAAATCTTGGGCGACCTTCACTTCTTTATCTCCAGCTTTTAAAAGCACATCTCCCGGTTTGAGAACCTTTTCTCCCGATAGGCCAGGCAGCGTCTGGAGTACCATAACCCCTTCATGATTGATATGAAAGGGAATTTTCGCTTGCGTGTAGGCCGCTTGAATAGCACTCGCTTGGGATGTCAACATAACATACTCTTGGCGCTGTGAGTACTCTTGTTCCGACTCACCTTTACGTAAAACACTCGTTTTGGGCTGAATCTCTTCATAAGGATGTACGAGACCGATTAAATAATTCACCATGTTGGCATCGGCAACTCGTACCGTGGTTAGCATCAGAGTCCCCTTTTCGGCATCAGAGCCTTTGGGGATCGTTACCATTGGTTTAATTTCTTCCGCTGTCCCTGGCATGAATATAAAAAAAGGAAGTCTTACAAAAAACAATAAATAAACAATGACAACTCCGACAATCGCGGAGATTAAATAGCGCCTAGTCGCCGATCTTTTCGGATATCGATACGAATCATTCGACCATGTGCGAATCGTACTCTCTTCTTCGTTCTCCATGCAGGTTCCCCTTCCTGATGCCTTCTACAAGTGGTGTCTTTAGCTATACCTCCAAGCGAAAGCTTGGTCTAAACCCGCATGCTCTAGCGTACAATTGAAGCATGTTTAAAGGACGAGGTGATCGTATGCAGCCTAAGAATGTAAGATCCAACTCCAAACTCACAACGCTGGTACTGGGGTCTTTGGCTGCCCTTGTAGTCGTTTCTATCATTTTATTCCCGGACAAGGCATTTCAGTCTTCGCTCGAGGGACTTACAATTTGGTGGAAGCTTGTATTTCCAGCACTGATGCCTTTTCTCATTATGACCGAGCTGTTAATCGGTTTTGGTGTTATTCAAGGGATAGGCATTCTTTTAGAGCCGCTGATGAGGATAGTATTCCGCCTTCCCGGTGTAAGCGGGTGGGCGCTAGCATCAGGTCTTATAGTAGGATTTCCTACTGGAGCCAAAATTACAGCTATCCTGAGAGAAAAAAACCTCATCTCCCAAACAGAAACAGAACGATTAACGGCACTGTCCCATTTCTGCAGCCCCTTATTCCTAATTATGGTCGTTGGCGTTGGCTTTCTGCACAGCGCTAAGCTCGGCTTCATACTTGCAGTAGTCCATTATGCCTCGGCTATTTTAACAGGATTCCTGATGAGAAACTCCAACAAAGCAAAGCAGCCTTTAGCTGACTCCCAAGAACTCCGAATAGCCACCTTGCGGCCTAATCATCAAGCATCCGCTTCCATCTGGAAACTTGCCTTATCCACAATGCGCCAATCTTATTTACACGATGGACGTCCCTTCGGCAAACTGCTCGGGGATGCGGTAGCCTCTTCGGTGCAAACCTTAATGCTAATTGGCGGTTATATGATGATTTTTTCCGTACTGATTAATGTAATTAACATAACTCATCTTACGGACGTATTTCGACCCGTCACACACTATTTACTTAGTTTTATGAATGTCCACACTGATACCACACCTCTTTGGCTCAAGGGGATTCTGGAAATTCATCTGGGTGCCTATGCTTTTAGCCAAGCACAAGGCCTCTCCTTACTCCCGCAAATGGCGCTCCTAAGCGCTTTTCTTGGCTGGGGGGGCTTGTCTGCCCACGCACAAGTAGCTGGCTTTCATCAAAAAACGGATGCCCGTTATCTATTCTTCTTCCAGGCCCGTGCTCTGCACGCTGTACTTGCTTTGGTATTAACCGTTCTGCTTTGGAAGCCGCTTCATCTGCTTTTGCTGGATTCAGAGCCCAGTTTTCTATGGTTAGACAAAGCTAAAAGCGAATATCCTACGGCTGCCTTTCCACTGAACGGCGAATCGGCATGGGGCCTATGGGGACCAATGCTGACGCAGTTCCTTCTATTATTCTCTTTGATGATGATTATTTCAATTTTCCTGAGGACTTTCAAAAAGAGAGCTATTGATTAGTAGCCCCTTAGATTCTAGGGAATTTCTTTTTCAGTGCTTCTTCCACCTCAGCCGGAACTAGATCTTCCACTGGTCCGTGAAACTTAGCAATCTCTTTGACAATACTTGAGCTCAAGTACGAAAACTGAGGTTTCGAAGTCATAAAGAAAGTTTCTACATCTGGATTCAGCTTGTGATTCGTAGAAGCCATCTGCAATTCATACTCAAAGTCAGAAACCGCCCGAAGTCCACGAACAATTAGTCGCACATTGCGAGCTTTCATATAATTGACCATCAAATCTCTAAAACCATCCACCTCTACATTCGGCAGATCCTTGGTCACCTTCCTAATGAGCTCCATCCGTTCTTCCAATGTGAACAGAGGATTCTTGGATGTGTTATTCAGTACAGCTACAATCAACTTATCAAACACTTTTGCCGCTCTATGTATAATGTCAAGATGGCCGTGTGTAACAGGATCAAAACTGCCTGGATAAACGGCAACTGTAATTCCGTGTTCTTGCCTCATCATGCTGTTCATCTCCTTAAAAGCTTGCTCATATTTATTCTGCTGATCCTTTGTAAATTGTGACAGCGGTATCTCCGTAATCGGATCTTCGCTGCTGCTTAAATCCTCCGATGGTATTTTCGAGGACATCTTTAGCATCGTGTTCCACAACTATCGTGGTATTCAATTGAACGATCGACTGCTCTTCCATCGTGTTTATCAGTTCCGCGATTAATTTCATTTTATACGGAGGATCGAGGAAAACGAGTTCAAATTGCTGCTCCCGCTTCGCTAACGCTTTTAACGCCCGAGTTGCATCCGTTCGGTAGACCTCAGCTTGGTCCTTGAGACCTGCGGTAACTAAATTATGCCCAATCGTGTCGATGCTTTTCTTCTCGATATCAATGAAGACAGCCTTATCCATCCCGCGGCTAAGCGCTTCAATCCCGAGTCCGCCTGTACCTGCAAATAGATCAAGTACTTGTCCTCCTTCAAAATAAGGACCAATCATACTGAAGATCGCTTCTTTCACTTTATCCGTTGTTGGCCGTGTGCTGGTACCGGGTACAGCTTTTAACGACCTGCCTTTGGCGGTGCCTGAAATCACTCTCATCTTACGTATTTCCCTTCCAGCTGGCTCATTCTTTTGCTATCGTACCACAAGCTCTAATCGGACACAAAAATTTTATCCCTGTGATGTATAAATTTCCCGTAAAACGGTCATCCTTGAACTATCGACATCAGAGAATGTCGTAGACAACCGCGGAGAAGACTTACGTTTCCCCATAAGCTCTTCGTCCGGTTTCTCCTCTCCCATGAGGCGGCTGCGCAAGCAGTCGCCGTTATTATTTTATAGCACAAATTTTAAAGAGGGTGTCCCAAAAGTCATAAAATGACTGAGGGGCATCCTCTCATTTTGTAAACAAAAAGAAACCGTTCTTTGGTAAAATGGAGGTACCACCCAACCACTTACAAAAGGAGACGGTTTCTTTGTACATTCAATATACCATGGATCAACTTTGCCTGCCAATGGACTTGGAGGAAGATATTCCTCAAAATCACCTCGTTCGCATTGTAAACGCCGCCGTGAATCAACTGGATGACGTCATTTTCGAGGCAGCTTACCCTGGAGGCGGAAGAGATAGCTATCACCCTAAGATGCTAACAAAAGTGATCATTTATGCCTACACCCAGCGTATTTACTCCTCCCGACAGATCGCCAAGGCTGTCCGCGAAAACGTCATGTTCATGTGGATTGCAGGCAGACAACGACCCGACTTCCGCACCATTAACCGTTTTCGTTCTGAACGGATGAAAGCCCTGCTGGAGACCGTATTTACCGCGGTTCTTCAATTTTTGGCCGACGAGAAGTACGTTCAACTAGAGCACTATTTTGTTGACGGTACTAAAATTGAAGCGAATGCCAATCGGTATACCTTTGTTTGGGGTAAAGCGGTTGTGAAGCATAAGGCCAAGCTTCAGGAGAAAGTGCAGACGCTGTTTGCCACGATCGAAGAATCTGAGAAGCAAGAAGAGCAGATGCATGTTGGCCAAGACCTAAGCGAACTGGGCGGAGCGTCTGAGATCACAAGTGAAAAATTAGAGATCGCTGTCAAACAATTGGAAGAAAGACTGCAGGAAAACCCGAAGGACAAGTCGCTAAAGAAAGCCGTGCGCACACTTCGAAAAGATCTTCTTCCTCGACTTCAAAAGTATGAAACACATGAAGAAATTTTAGGGAGTCGGAATAGCTACAGTAAGACCGACAAAGATGCTACGTTCATGCGGATGAAAGAAGATCATATGCGAAACGGCCAACTTAAGCCGGGTTACAATGTACAGATCGGCACTGAAAATCAATTTATCCTCGGCTACAGCGTACACCAACGGCCTACCGATACACGCTGCCTCATCCCTCATCTTGAAAAAGTAAAATCGCAACTAGGCAAGCTGCCGAGCACGATCATCGCTGATGCGGGATATGGCGGCGAAGAGAACTACGACTATTTAGAGCAAAATGAAGTCGAAGCCATCGTCAAATATAGCACCTATCACCGTGAGAAAAACAAAGCGTGGCAAAAGGATATTAGTAAAATCGACAACTGGACCTATGACGAAGAACAAGATACGTGGACATGTGCGACAGGACAACCCCTCATTTTCCGCAGAGCAAGCAAAGAGAAAACGGAGAGTGGATATGAAATCGAGTACCGCCATTACCGGAGTGCAAGCTATGAAGGTTGCCCGCTGAAACCACAGTGTACGAAAGCCCAAGGTAATCGCGAAGTTAAAGTAAGCATGAACTACTTGCGATTAAAGAACCAAGCGCGCAACAAACTCCGTAGCGAAGAAGGTTACGCGCTAGCAGTACGGCGTATGATTGAGCCAGAGCCTGTGTTTGGTGACATCAAGAACAACCGCGGATTCAAAAGATTCCTGCTTCGAGGCTTACCCAAAGTAAGTCTAGAGGTCGGGTGGCTTTCGCTTGCCCATAACTTGCTGAAGAAAGCAGCGATGGACGCTAAAAATAAAGGAGCTAAGCACGTACAAGCCGCTTAGCTCCTTTTTCATTCAAATATTCACTTTTTCTAACGATCTGGAGTGTCCTACACACCAAGACTATCATGGCTTTTGGGACACCCTCTTTTTGAGTTTAACAGGTATGATAAATCATAAAATACACGGTACAAAAAGATAAATCGATCGTTTACTCGGAATCCTTTGTATCGTTGGCGTCCTCCTCCGGCAGCTGTTCCTGAACGACTTGATCTAATGAATCGATAGACACCTGGGTTTTTACCTCAGTTGGCTCTGGCCGACTACGGCCATACAGTCGTACATAGATCTGCTCAATCTCCTCGCCGGTTAGATCGCCTTGTTTTAGCAGCTCCGATGCAATGGTGTGGACGAAGTCGACGTGTTCCCTTACTAAATTTTTTACTTGGAGCATCTGATCCTTCAGAAGCTCGTTAATCTTTGGCCGGAGTGCCTTGAGTGCATCAGCCCGAGAGCCCGTCGCAAGCCAACTGAACAGCTCATCGCCCATACCAACCATACCGAGGTAGGCGCCTGCCATCTCTGTAGCCTGCTGAAGGTCGGAGGTGACACCGTTTAATTTCTTCCCTAAGAACACTTCTTCCACCGCCCGGGCCGCCAGACAGACTTGGATCTCCGCTAAGATTTCACTATCGCTTCGGTTATACCGTTCATGCGTCGGTTTGGTGGCAGCGAGACCGAGCGCGCCGCCCCGGCGGATGATTGTCACTTTCCAGACCCGGTCGTGGGGCTTCAGTAGGTACTGGGCTACAGCATGACCGGCCTCATGGTAGGCGACATTCCGCTTCTCGTCGTCTCTCATGGAGCGGAGCGGCTGTTTGAGTCCCCACTCATAGGTCTCCATAGCAGCCCGGAAGTCCTCGTAACTGGCTTCCTGGGCTCCCCGTTGGTGGGCGATAACAAGCGATTCATTGACGATGTGTTTGATCTGTGCAGGGCTGTAACCGACCGTATCGAGCGACGCCGCTTCCGAAGTTAGCGTAGAGTCCCGTTTCACCTTTCGGAGATAGTATTGGAAAACGTCCACCCGACCATCATAGTCGGGGGTATCGACCCAGAGCTGCCTGTCGAAGCGGCCGGGCCGAAGCAGTGCGGGGTCAAGTACATCGGGCAGGTTTGTCGCAGCAACCGTCAACACCGCCGGTCGCTCTGCCTTTTTGCGCCGCAGACCCAGCGAGCGAAGCATCTTGGAAATCTTGGAGTTGTCGATGTTCGGCGGGTCCATCTGTAAGAGCAGCTCGTTGAGCAGACCAGAGCCGCCGCCCATGCCGAACATTGCTCCTCCTCCACCTGCTCCCGTCTGGCGACTCATTCCGATGGCGTCAATCTCGTCGATGAAGATGATGCACGCGCCGTACACAGTCGCCAGCTTCCGGGTCTTCTTGTAGAGGCGCATCACCTTCAGGTTGCCGACGCCGAAGAACATGTTTTGAAAGCTGGGTGCCGAGGCATAAGCAAAAGGCACCTGTGCTTCGTTAGCGATCACCTGTGCGAGGTAGGACTTACCGGTACCTGGAGGTCCGCAGAGCAGTAAGCCTCTGATCGCCTCGCCACCCATTTCCTTGAACTCCTTTACGCCCTTGAGCAGAATGACGATCCGTTTGGCATTCTCAACGATTTCGGGATTACCCCGGTAATCATCCCATGTGGCTCCAGTCTCGCCAGGCAGAATCCAGTACGTGCGACCCCGGGCCAGGAACCAGAAAAGGGCTACGAACTGGACAATCATGAACGTTATGGCAAAAAGCAACTGCATCACAATACCGATAATAGTCAATGCGATATTCCAAGATGTCGGCCCTCCTGCCCATATCAGCATGCCGGTAAAGACGAGCGCTGCGAGCCACAGTATGAACGTTCGCCACTTGATCCACTGATATCTCTTCATGGACTCACTTCCTTTAAGACGGTTTGTATTATATCTATGTAAAACCACAGGCCTCCCAGAAAGAAGGCCAAAGTCTTGTTTATCGGAATTTTCTTTTAATGTCCAATAAATACTTGAGAATTACAGCGATACCACCAACGAAATAAAATATCACCAGAGTCCACCCCGTAGGATCAGTTGGAATCAAGGATAAAACAATCTCTAATGGCAGGATATAATATAGGACATCTTTCAAATAACCTAATACAAAAGTTGGATCAAAAGAGCCTTTCCAAAAGGATTGGAAAAAGGCGATTAGAAAATCAATGATCATTAATCCAAATATGGCCCACATGGTGTACATCATCCAGTCTGCAAGTGTAAATGTCATTTATCATCACCACCCTCCTACATACTATGCTAGGATTACTGACATGATACAGTTTTTCATCAATCTGCCCATTCGCTTTACGTGTCTGTAATAGAGACTTACAGTTTTGAATTAAGAAAAAATAAACGACACCACTAGGGTGTCGTTTATTTTAGTCCTTCATTTCCTGATCTCTTTGCCCGTCTGCCTCCTATTCACATGCCACACCGTCATTATCAAGGTCTAACTTACTGCTGTACCCAGGATCACCTCGATGAAGAGGAGCTTTGCCGGCAGCTTTAACTGCTGTACAGTTTGGATAGCTAACGTTACTATTTGATGTAGATGATGCAGGTGCTTTTGATGGCTGTGTTTCTTTCGCAGGTTCCTCTGTTTTCTTCATTACCTCTGGATGATATCCATCATCCTTCGCGTAGTTCTCTATGCTCCAGATGCCAGTTCCCGCCTGCTGTGCTTTCTTTTGAATTTCTCTGAATTTATCAACGTATTTTACATCGGGTTGGTAGATGGCTACTCGGGCTAATCCCTTTTCTAGAAGCAGCTCGTTTACCATTTTATCATCGAGCCAAACATACATAAGCAGCCGGCCATAACTATCACGTTCTGAGACGTCTTTTTCAAGTTTTACTTCTTTACCTTCAAGCATATCGGTTGTAAATTTCGATGCCTCCGGGCCGAAAGGTTCTACAGGCTTCGATGGATGTTTGGTTTCAGGTGTGTCAATCAGGACGAAACGAACCGTTTCCTTTTTGTCACCGATCAACACATTAATTGTGTCCCCATCTACTACCTTGGTTACTTTTGCCGTTATGTACTTGTTAGCTTCTGCTACAGGTGCAGTTGTCGTCTGTGTAGTTGCCATAGCGCCGATTAAAATAATGATAGCCCAAACTGCCACACCGCCAAGAATAAGTTTGTTTTTGGTTCTTTTCATCAGAAAAAAAATGCCGATGTATGGAGCTACTAAACATAGGAGAACTAAAAACCAAGTTGTCTGATACCACTTTTGCCGAGACATGGATGCACACCTACCTATTTTTTATTAGCAAGTAAATTTTTATTTCAATACCCCGTTTGGGGTTAATGAATTTAAAACCTTGTATTCCCTCCTGCATACTTCATATGATATGATAGAAACAAGAACATACATTCTATTTATTTCGCATTCATCTTACAGTCAGAAAAGAAGGTATCCTATGCAAGATCACACAATTTTTGAGCGTTTGCGTAACAAATATGCGGATGAAGACAGGGCCAAGCTGGTCATGCTGCAATTAAGAACGTTAATGCAACAGAAGAAAAAGAAGAAATGGTATCAAAAATGGAAGACGCCGACAAAAACCCAACCATCGAGTTGGAACGAATAACAGGCATCAATTTATTTGCAGCAAATCCGGAACATAAATAGAAGCTTTCCTTTCGTAGCAGAACTACTGAGGAGAGCTTCTTCGCCTTTAGTTGCTTCTTTTTCGTGAATAATACAATACACCGAGATAATGCGCTCCTGTAAATAGGGTGAGAATTCCAAAGAACAACAGGAACCCTCCTTCACGATCACGGAAGAAAAATTGCAGTACGAAAAGCGCAAGTGATATTTCGCTCCAGAGAAGCGTTCTTCTTTTGAGCTGGGTTAGATCCGCAGTCGATCTGCTTATTTTGCGAAGATTCATGAATGTAAGACCAGCGAGTACGATTACACCAATGATGATCACGAGAATGTAACTTGAATTGCCTGACATGTGACTCCCCCTATTTCCGATGGTTCAACTTTATCTTCTATTAATAGTAAGAACATTATATCTAAGATACATGGAATATGGCTAGATGTCTATTTCGAATTGTCCCTTTAAAAAAGGATTTCAGCTTCTTCCGTGGAACATATTTGGAATGTGTTGTCTAAATCTCACAGCGAGGAGCTTACACCATGTCTACCCTGTCATTTAAAGAATTAGAAGAGTCTGATATTCCCCTTCTGATGGATATCTACAATCATTTTGTCCTACATACGACTGTTTCTTTTCACACGGAGCCCGTAGAGATATCAGAATTTACAGAAAGTGTAGTTCATCCAAACCCGCGTTACCAAACTTATGTGATAACATTCGATGGGATCCTTCAAGGATATGTACAAGTCATGCCGCACAAGAAAAAGCAAGCCTATGATACCACTGGGGAAGTGACGATCTATTTGAATCCGGAATGCGTGGGCAAAGGATTGGGCTCAGCAGCCATTCAGTACATTGAAGCAGTTGCCAAAGATCGCGGCTTCCACACTCTGATCTCCACCATTTGTGCGGATAATAAACCTAGTATTCATTTGTTTACGAAAAATGGCTATACGCAGTGTGCACATTTCCGTGAGGTTGGCTTTAAATGGGGTCAATTTCTCGATATCGTTACCTATCAGAAAATCATATAAGAGGTTTATGGGGTTAGTAAACTCCAGTTCAACCCCCCGTCTGTCGTTCGCCACAAATCCCTAGCATCCAAAAGCCAGCCACTTGTCGCAGTAGGAAAACTTAGGTGTAAACTCGCAGCAAGCGGCTGGAAAGTGCTAGGAAATTCATGTTGGCTCCACGTTTTTCCTCCATTAAATGTCCGTAGGAATTGCCATGTTTTCTCACTACTTTGTGGATTCGTGTGCATGAGAATGAACCCATTTTGTGAATCCGTAAAAGAAAGGGCCTGCGGCGCAAGGAAACTCGGCAGCCTGCCTGTTTCTTGCCATGTCTCCCCGTCTGTCATGTGATACAGGATCGACACTTCTTTATCCTTCTTGCTGGGCCCAATAAACCAACCCTCGATGACTGAACGGAACGTAAACACGCTCTTCTCTTCTATTGGCATTGAGATGCGGCTTGATGCTGACCAAGTCAAACCCCCATCTTGTGTGCGAAGGAGCACCATGTCTTTCCCACTCTGGAACGCAATCAACCCTTGATGTCTGTCAAAAAAGCGAAAAAACGGCTCTACTCCCCTAGACTCTAATCCAGGTAAGTCCTGTGCGATTACCTCCCACGTTTGACCACCGTCTAAGGTTAATCGAAGTTCTGATTTTTCATCAGAAGATTCACTGGTAAGCAGCCAACCCGTTTGAGGATTAACAAAAGAAATCGCGCTCAGCATGATTGTTTGAGGCAATCTACTCAGAGCCCGCCAGGTCAACCCACCGTCGCTGGATTTCAAGAATTGAAGATCACGGGCGCTGGAAGCGACACCATAGCCATGAAGCTCATCCACGAATGAGATCGCTTTGGTTGGTTTTACATGTATAGGTTGAACTTGATCTTGAATACCAATTTTTTCACCTGCTACGACCGAAAAACCATTATCACGTTTTTGAGTTAGTGAAGTCATTAGATGGGGAGACGGAGTTGAGGCTTCCTCATGAAAGCAACCTGCGCACAGCAGAAAAACCAGCAGTACAACTAATTTTTTGTTGTTTATCAAGGTTGTCATGGACTCAATCCTCTCCTTTCTCTTTGCTAATTCTGCTTTGGGTATATGTAATGACGGTCCATGATCCAAAATAGTTCATGTCCATTTACTGCAGCCATAGCGTACGGGATACTTCAAACAGACTTTAGAGTCTGTTTGATTCCGTTATTTTCACTGGATAGGATGTCCCTTCTTGACAAAAGCTAGAGTATATTAATAATGCTCGGAGGGGATTGCCATGACGAAATGGCTTTGGTCCATCGCCATCGTAGGCTTGCTAGCGACAGGCTGCGGTATGTCAAAAAACAAGCCTTATTACGATCAACGCTCTACACAAAATTCTCATGTGGAAGAACAAGATTTAACAACAGATTCTAGTGCCAACAACGACGAAATTGATACTGAGACTCTTATCAGTCCAAGGAGCATGAATAGTCCCCCCTCTGCTGGGACACCTACGGCTTCCGTTCAACCTAAAGCAACACCTACTGTTATAACGTCCAGACCATCGCCCAAACCTAGCCCCAAGAAAGCAGCAGTACAGCCAGAAGCTTCAAAGAAGCCTTCTGTTCCTGTTCAAAAAAATCAAGGCCAAGCTAGAATTTCTCTGAAAAAGCTTACTCTCTCTCAACTGGTTATGAAATATCCAGATACCTTTAAGCTGCGCGGCTCTGCTCAAGAAAAGAAAGTGGCACTAACCTTCGATGACGGGCCTGACACCCGTTTTACTCCAAAAGTGCTTGATGCGCTTAAGGCGAGCCAAGTTAAGGCGACCTTTTTCGTTCTTGGCGTTCAAGCTAATGCTCATCCCGATATCATTAGGCGGATTGTCAAAGAAGGCCATGTCATCGGGAATCATTCCTACAGTCATGCGAACCTGCCTAAGCTGACGGCGGACAAATTTCAAAGTCAGATTATCAGCACAGAGAGCGTGCTGCAAGGCTTAATCGGCTACGCACCTAAGCTAATCCGCCCGCCGTACGGCGCGATAAATGAAGAGCAGGTCAGATGGATCGCTGACCACCATTATTTGATCGTGAATTGGAATGTCGATTCCCTCGACTGGAAATCGCTGAATTCCGATCAGGTGCTGAACAATATCATGCAGCAAACGAAGCCTGGTTCTATCATCCTTCAGCACTCCGGAGGTGCTGATAGTCAAGATTTGTCAGGGACGGTACAGGCCATTGGACCGCTGATTAGTAAGCTTAAAGCAGCAGGTTACACGTTTGTAACCGTACCTGAGCTGCTTCACGTCACAAAAAGCAAATAAGCCGGAAAGCGCATCTTGAGGGTGCGCAGCCGGCTTATTCTTTTTGTTAGCTTATCCTTGAAGCTCCGAGAGCCTCGTCTTGATGTCTCGGATGATCTGAAGCTGCGCTTGGGCGTTCTCTGGGCTCCACGCCCCCTCACTCATAAGCTGCGCCAGCGTTAACTCCAGCTGGCGCCTTTCGTTGGCTCGCGCCAGCAGCTCCGGCGAGCTCTCACACGCCAAACTCGCATCCGCATACTCATCGTAAGTGCCTGAGAAAGCGATTGGGCTGCGCTCCGCGCTCAGCCACAATAGCTTTGTCGCCAGCTTACGAATGAAGAAGCGGTCATGCGAGACGATGACCATGGCGCCGGGATAGCGGAGCAGCGCCTGTTCAATCCTCTCCCGCGAATCAATATCCAAGTAATTCGTCGGCTCATCCAGCACCAGCAAGTTTGCGCCGCTTAAGTAAAGCTTGAGGAAGGCGAGCCTGCAGCGCTCGCCCATGCTTAAATCACCGATGCGCTTGCGCACCTCTTCGCCTGAGAAGAGGAAGCAGCCCAGAATCGTGCGGGCTTGGGTCTGCGTCATGGCAGGCAGCGCCAGCAGGCTGTCGAGCAGTGTCACACCGTCGTCGAGATGCTTGAGCTCCTGCGAAAAGTAGCCGATCGACGTCTGCGGATGCTGCCGCACCTTGCCGGCAGCGGGCTGCAGTTCACCGACGAGCAGCCCCAGCAGCGTCGTTTTGCCTGAGCCGTTGGGGCCGAGCACGGCCAAACGGTCGCCGCGGTCTACGCTGAGGCTTAGCTCAGCGAACAACTCGCGCTGGCCGTAGCTGAACGCGGCCCGCTCCAGGCGCACAAGCGAGCGTGAAGCGAAGTCGCTTGCGCTCAGCTTCACCTTTAGGTGCGCCGCTTCCCGCGGCTTCTCCACGCGTTCCCCCTCTAGGCGCTCCAACTCCTTCATCTTCGCGTTCATCCGCGAGACGTGCGCACCGGCTCGCGCCTGAAAGTACCCGCGCTGTATCGGCACCTCAGCCATCCGGGCGTTTTTCTCGCCCTGATGGAACCACTGCCGATACGTGCGAATGCTCTCCTCCAGCTGCTCGCGTAGAAGCTGCTGCTTGCGATAGAGCTGCTCCTGCGTACGCAGCTCGAGTTCTTTTTGACGTGTATACTCCGTATACCCGCCACGGTATTTCCGACTGCCTGTCGGCGTCAGTTCGACCAGGCAGGTCGCCACACGATCCATGAAATGGCGATCGTGGGAGACGAACACGACGGTGCCCGGATAGGCTCGAAGCCACACTTCGAGCCATTCGAGCGACGCCGCGTCGAGGTGGTTGGTGGGCTCGTCGAGCAGCAGCAGCTGCGGCTCGCGCACCATCAGACGCGCCAACTGGGCGCGCGTCTTCTGCCCGCCGCTCAGCTGGCCGAGCGGCTGATCCCACAGCTCGCGGCCGAGGCCGAGCTGCAGCAGCTTGCGCTCCACTTGGGTTTCCCAGTGGTAGCCGTCCAGCCCCATGTATCGCTCTGCCGCCTCCTGATAGTCGGCTAGCAGGCTCTCCATGCAAGGAGCAGCCGCATCCTGCATCCGCGCCTCCAGCTCCTTCATGCGGCGCTTCGCAGCGCAGTGCTCTGGGCAGCCTCCCTCGACATAGGCGTGTGTAGACACCGCCTCATCAGCCTCTGTCTGCTGCCCCATCCATCCCCACTGATCGAGCTTCAGCCTGCGTTCCACGCTGCCTTTATCAAGCTCCAGCGTGCCTGCTAAAAGGCGAAGAAGCGTCGTCTTTCCTATGCCATTGCGGCCATAGATCGCGATCCGCTCCCCTGCATTCACTTCCAAATCCACTTGTTCAAAAATTGGTTTCCCCGCGAATTCCTTCATCACATTCACTGCTTTTATTAGTAAAGTCATAGACTCATTTCCTCCTTAAATTCAAATACAAAAAACCGCAAGCAATCGCCTACGGTCAGGAAGAACAAGTCATGATTTTGGTATGCAAAGAACAGCAACCCCTGAAGGAGTCAGCCCCTTTAGACATACGTATCCCACTCGCTCTACCTGCACAATCGTAGAGTCTGCCTATCAACGAACAATTTCGTTTTAGCAGAGAAAGTTAGGCTACATACTTCATCGTCAAAGGGTACCTCCGAGTTCTTTAAGATGGCTCTATTGTATCATAGCCCCCTAAGCACTCAAGGGAGAAAATTAGTATAACCATCTTGCAGCCTGCCCTTTTTTATACTACAATTCAATTCGTAATAATTACTTTTTAATCCCAAGACGAAGGAGGTCCTTGTTTTGAACAAAGTTCCCGTTATCGTACTGAGTGGATTTCTAGGCAGCGGCAAAACAACACTGCTCATCCGCATGCTTCAAGAAGTTGCCTCCTTTAACCTAAGCCCCGCTGTTCTTATGAATGAGCTTGGGAAACAAGATGTAGACGGCCATCTCCTCCAAGAAGCCTCACCTGATGTGAACATGGCCAAACTGCTCGATGGCTGCATCTGCTGCAGTAAAAAAAGTGATATTAGTGATTCCATTAAACAATTGTTAGCGCGCAAGCCTGACGTCATACTCATTGAATTAACCGGTGTTGCCAACCCAGAGGAAATCGTCGATGCATTTACCGAGCCTGCACTACTTCCTCATGTGAAACTACATAAAGTCATCACCATACTTGATGCCGAAAACGTGCTTGAATATAACAGTATTTTCGCCTCGGACCGAGAGCTTGTCTATACACTTCGCAGACAGATGGAAGTTGCAGATCTTCTTATTCTGAACAAAATCGACTTAATCACTGATAAACAACAGAAGTCCATCGAAAAAACAATTCGCAAATTCAATGAACGTTCCTTAATACTGCCAACCGCACATAGTCAATTCGATTTAGAGCTTATTTTTGGCACTCTCAGTCCACAAGGATCGCAATCCACCGTCTCGCCGAATTTCAATAAAAAGCTTCAATTTCAAGTCATTAAAACGGCACAGTCGCCAAGCGAGACATCCAAACACACCCCATCTTTCTCACGTATTCAGACAATCACAATCCTCATGGATGATGACCTTGCCGTGTCACAGCACTTTGTGGAACGTTATTTAGCAAAATGGGGCTCCACACTGCTTCGCGCGAAAGGTTATTTGATTATTGGCGCTAAGCACGATTCCTTTGTTATGCAATTCGCAGGCAAACGCACGAACTGGCAGCAGACCATCTTTCCAAGGAACGCCTTATCTCGTCCTCATTGGTATGGATCTGGATGCGAAGACTCTCGAAGATGACTGGCAAAAGCGATTAACGGAATCCCAACTATAATAGCAATGCAAACCAAAAAAGCAGTTCCGCTGAGTTCACCTCAAGCAGACTGCTTTTACTTTTCCACGATTTTTTAATGCAGCTCAGAAGATGGAGATATGCCCGACTTACAATCTGAGCAGTATCCAAATATCTCAAAACGATGGCTTTGAATTTCAAAACTCTCCGGCAAATCCTTCACAAGCTTCATCGGACAAAACTCAAAGGTTACCGTCTTTTCACAACTGATGCAGATCATATGGTGATGATGATGAGATAAACAACTCGCTTTGAATTTCAAGCCATCCGCCAAGTGAAACTGCTCCAGAACACCCATCTCACTCAACAATCGAAGATTACGGTAGACAGTATCAAAACTCACACCAGGATATTTAACTTTCATGTATTCATAAACGTCTTTTGGCGACAAATAACTTCCGGACTCAGCGAATAACGTTGCCAAACTTCTGCGCTGCTCTGTAATTCTCCATCCTTGCTGAGCCATAGCCCTTAGCATCTCGTCAATCGTATGCGTATGAGTGCCCACCTGCATTACCCCTCTGTCATAAATTGTTCTATTAACATAGTGCAGCAAATAGACCGCTTGAGTCAAGTAGACGAACATCTCGTTCTTAATAAAGTTGTCCTATTCCCCTTTCATTCATCATAGGTTACAATAGTAATAATTATGATTAAGGAGTCTTCATCAATGCCCACTACTGTGTTTCGAGCAAGCATGCATATTATCGCCGCTATCTGTTTCCTTTTAATTGTGCTTATCCTTTTAAACAACGACATGCCTACACAGTCCCTGTTAACAACAGAACGCATTCAAGCATTCAAAACCATGTTCATCAGCATCCTATTAGAAGCTATTCCCTTCATTTTACTAGGTGTATTGCTTTCAGCCTTGCTCCAAACGTTCGTATCCGAGCAAACCATACGCCGTTTAATTCCCAAGAACCCTATTCTTGGCATCCTGTTCGCCTGCGTTTTAGGCATCCTATTTCCTATGTGCGAATGCGGCATGATTCCTGTCGTTCGAAGACTAATACTCAAAGGAATGCCCGTCTATATCGCAGTCGTTTTCATCGTAACCGGACCCATCATTAATCCTATTGTATTCGCAGCTACATTCATGGCTTTCCGAAATCATCCCGCTATCGCTTATTCCCGCATGGGGCTGGCTTTTGCTGTTGCCATAATAATCGGACTAATCCTCTACCGTTTTATCAAAAGTAATCCATTGCGTATAAGTCGAGCCAACTTTTCCAGCCAAGAAGCGTTGGAGGGGCATCAACATCAGGGTGTTGGCATATCCAGTAAGTTAAATACCTTTTTCGTTCATGCCTCTGATGAGTTTTTTGAAATGGGTAAATATCTCGCCTTTGGCTCTTTGCTCACCGCGCTGATTCAAGTTTTTATGCAGCGCGAAAGCCTGCTTGCCATTGGTCAAGGCCCTATCAGTTCCCATTTGTTTATGATGGGCTTCGCTTATATCCTATCTCTATGCTCCACGTCAGACGCTTTCGTTGCTTCATCTTTTCAAACGTCATTTACATCCGGTTCACTGCTTACATTCCTGGTCTTCGGCCCTATGCTTGATTTCAAAAGCACACTTATGATGCTTTCCGTTTTCAAATCCAAATTCGTACTCATGCTCTCAGTATTAATTGCTATCACCGTACTGGCTTGTTCACTGCTTTTGGAACGCTTTTTCTAACTTTTAAGGTCATACAATTTAGGAGGAATTGACATGAGTGAAGTCCGGCTAATAAGCTTTCATTATTTCTTTCGTACGTTAATTTTACTTGGTTTTTCCAGCTATATCGTGATCCTCACCAAGACAGATGCTCTTCAATACTACATAGCTCCGCGTATGATGATTTATGTCAAAACCGCCTCCGTTATCCTTTACATCATTGCCTGCTTTCAAGGCTATATGGCACTGCGTGCTTACTGGGGCAAACCAGTTGCCTGCGAATGTGATCAACCAGTTTCTCGCTCAACCTTGCGCAATACAGTTGCTTACGGACTGCTCGTTCTGCCGTTGTTAATCGGCTTCCTGCTGCCTAATACAGCCTTAAGTAGTGCAATGGTAGCTGCCAAAGGGATGAATCTCTCTGCTGCAAAATCTAGCATAGCCAAACAAAATACAGACCTGATCACCGATAATGGCTCCTCAACAGGAGTGAATGCGTCCAACCAGGGAACTGCGGCTGCTCCAAGTCCCTCAACAGTACCACCTGTGAACAGTAGCCCTGCTCCTGCTTCTAGTACCGAGACGCCAACAATGGCTAAATCCGATGCCGAACTCCAACAGATGTTCCACGTCGATAACGAGTGGGATGAAGATTTTTCCAAAATCGGCATGATCCTCTACAAAAAAGACACCATCGTTGTAAAGCCAGAAATATACATGGAAATCCTTTCGTCCATTGACCTTTTCAAAAACAACTTCATAGGCAAAAAAATCGAACTCACCGGCTTCGTCTACCGCGAAGACAATATGTCAAAAAGCCAATTCGTCGTCGGACGCTTTGCTGTAAGCTGCTGTTCCGCAGATGCTACCCCTTACGGAGTCATGATTGACTTCCCGACCGCTCAAAGCTACCCCAAAGACACGTGGGTCAAAGTCACAGGCACCATCCAAAACGGCAGCTACAACGGAAACGACATCTTCATCATCAAAGCAACCCAAATCGAAAAAACCCCAACGCCCGACTCACCGTATATATACCCAAACTTCGAACCGCTCAAAGAGCTTAACTAGTCAGCACAACTAACGACTACCAAACCAAAAAACCGTCAGGACCACTCTTCATGAGCCTTGACGGTTTTTCTTCACCTCGCGGTTGTCCTATTATGATTTAATGTTCCTGTTACTGCTCCAGTTCCAGTTCCAGTTCCAGTTCCAGTTCCAGTTCCAGTTCGATTGTGTTCTTAATTCTAATTGTTTTACTGTTCTTTACTTAACCATGCAGTCATTCAGTCATACTTCTCACTCATCACTCCTTAATCCTCACTCCTCACTCCTCGCTTCTTACTACTTGCTTATTTCTTACCACTTGCTTACTACTTACTTCTTACTCCTCCTCATCCCCCCTCACACCTTACCTCTTACTCCCTACTCCTTCTTACTTCATACTTCTTACTTCTTACTTCTTACTTTTCACCTCTACTTATACCCCACTCCTCATAATTTTTTTCCATAAAAAGGAAACGAATGCAACTTATATTAATTTCAAACTCAACATATAGACACTATCCCCATTACTCATTTTGCTTTATATCTACAATTCTTTGTCCTAATCTCTGCACAGATCCGATCGAATTTGTGACTCTCATATCTAGAGATATTATTTTAATCCCCGCCTCCTCTTTTATTCTTTTCAAAACAAATCTTACCAGAACCATAATCCTCAAACCGATCGAATAACCAAACCGTAAGATTAAACGCTTTTTGCTGACTTTCATTTAAATCTCCAGTCTAACCTCCGTACTTCAAATTTTCTTTATTTGGTCTCTTCTTTGTTAATCTTCTTTTTTTCTTTCTTTAATTAATTTCATTTTTTCTTTATTTCGTTATTTTCTTTATTTCTTTTCTTATTTCTTATTTCTTATTTCTTATTTCTTATTTCTTATTTCTTATTTCTTATTTATAGTTTTTAATTCTTTGTTATCGTTTTCCACACCTCTTTTCTTCTCATTTTCTCATGTTCCTCTTAATTCCCTGTACCCGTTTTCCGTAGCTTTTGCCGACTTCTATGTCTAATTGAAAACTGTACTAATTTCTATATCCTAATTACTGAGTTCACACTCATACTTACAAAATCAAAAGAAAAGTATGAATTAGAGTTGAAATAAGAACAAATATTCGATATAATAATATAAGAACAAATGTTCCATATCCAACCTATTTGAGGTGTCATAATGGAGACGAACTATCATTTACCAAGTACCCTGGAGCAGTTTCAGCAGCAATTTCCAACTGAAGAGGCCTGTATAGATTACTTTTTTGAGACGAAATGGCCCTCTGGTTTTTCTTGTCCTCACTGTGGGCATTCGCGCGCCTATATAACCAGTACACGCCGACTCCCTCTTTATGAATGTCTTCAATGCCATCACCAAACATCCCTTACAGCTGGAACTATAATGGCAGGCAGTCGCACGTCTTTACATAAATGGCTTACAGCTATTTTTCTGATATCGGGCACGGAACAGGGCACGAATGCTGTTGCGCTCTCCAAGATTATTAGTGTCACCTACAAAACAGCCTGGCTCATCCTCCACAAAATTCGTCACGCCATAAGTACAGCCGACCAAGGCACACTACTCTCGGGTATCGTCCAAGTAAACTCAGCTGTCTATGGAAAGCCATATAATCCTTACTTCCGCAACCATCCTCAGGAACACTATCTTCTAGCAGGCTCCTCCCTTAACATTCAGGGCGAACCTTCCTATATCAAACTCAAACTTGTCCCTAAAATACATGTAAAAGAAAAGCTTTTTCAACGATCCGCAACATTGGATTTCACCCAACAACATATCGAATCACATACAAAGAGCATCGAATTTATTACTGGACGCTTTAGTTCCAAGAAATTCCGCGCTCTCCTTGCATTCGCTGCACAAGCCGGTAAATCTATTAATAATACTTTCCATGGCATTGGCCAAAAGTATCTACAAAATTACCTAGATGAGTTTTGCTATAAGGTAAATCTCACTTTACACGAAGCACCCATTTTTCAGCATTTGACACACTTATGTACAACACCTCATGCCAAGTTAAACTTTCTCAATCCCCAAAATACGCACATGTGCGCCTAATAGCAAGAGTATAACAATGTAGCCTTAAGCGTCCTATCTTATAGGGAATTGGTTTTTCAATAATCCCAAAGCTATTTTAGGTAATGTTCACTAGGATTTTTTTGTGATATATAAAAGCAGAATACAGATAGGGGTTTTAATTATTACTACACCCTTACTACTTACTGCAACCTGAGTCAAAGGGAGAATGGCGATAGCGGGCATACATAGTAGGTAATAGGTACTAAGATAGTACTTATAGTGTTTACTTAGACGATTACTGAAAAATCAGTTAACTAACTGTCCTTAATCACTCTCTTCTCTCTTCTCTCTTCTCTCTTCTCTCTTCTCTCTTCTCTCTTTTTTTCCACCACTCTTATTTACTCTTATTTACTCTTATTTACTCTCCTTTATTCTCTTTTGCTTTATCTTACTTCCTTTTATCACCATTTACTATTACTTTCCTCTTACTCCCATTACTCTACTTCCTTATCACCTGAGCCAAGGGGATAGTGATCATAGTCCCCCGTTAGAGGATAGGTACGACCCACGTAACAAGTAATTTTAATAACTCCGCTCCCTTATATCTGAGCCAAAGGGATAGTGGCCACAGTGCCCGCTTAGGCCATATCCAACCCTTATGTTTGTCGTATCATAAAAAAAGAATCCTCAGCTTAATAGCTGGGACTCTATTGGAATTGAATTGCTTATTTTGCAGCTATTTCAGATAAGGATTCCAATTTGCGCAATTCTGTTCTAACTGCGTCTTTAGAGAAGTTTTCTCCTATAAACACGGCAACGTCGGGCACATCGCCTTTGGGAGTGATTTTGACAAAATCCATTTCTCGGTAGGCGTACTGGAATAAGAACCTGCTTGAGGTATCGGAAAAACTGAGAATTCCTTTAGCGCGGTATACCTCTTGCGGTAGCTTACTGACAAATTCCTCGAATGCGTTGCTATCTACTGCCCGCTCAAAAAAGTGCGTATACGCCATCACATGATTGTGAGAATGATGGTGACTGTCATGATCACGGTCGGCGTCATTATTGGCGTCATTATGGTCTTCATGATGGTTGGCATTGTGCTGCATGTTATTATTAGTGTCATTATGATTTGCGATAAGGTGCTGTTTCTGCCCTTTCTCTTCTTCCAGCATTTCGATGAGTCTCATATCGATTTGGCTGAACACGGTGTAGTATATAGATGCATATGGATTCCATTCGCGTACAAGTGCATCTACTTCCTGAAGCGCCGTTTCCTGTAACAGGTCAGCCTTGTTCAGTAAAAGTAAGTTCGCACAACGGATTTGTTCCTGCATAAGCCGGTAGGTCTTGCCACGACTTGTCCGACTTAGCTCCAGCAATTGCGGTGCATCCACTACGGTGATGACGGCTTTGAGCTCTACCGGGAGTATAAGCGAAGCATCTGTTACTTCATCAATGATTTCCATTGGATTAGCGATACCTGTCGATTCTATGAAAATCAGGTCAGGCTGCTCCTCAGTTACAAGTTCTTTGAGCGCCGTCGCCAGATCGCCTCGGCTCGAACAACAAATGCAGCCTCCCAGCAGCTCGGACATCGGTACTTCATTGGCAATTAACTGGCCATCTAGGTTAACTTCACCAATCTCGTTCATGATAACCGCGGGTTTACGCCCCGCTTCGGTAAAATAATCAATTGCCTTCGTTAATAAAGTGGTTTTGCCGCTTCCGAGGAACCCGGATAATACATACACGGTAACTCTTTTATGTGCTGCCATACTCATTTCTACCTCCGCCAAGCAGTATGATAGCAAAAGCTTCTAACCTGCTCATAATTGATTCCTCTTCTATTATTCGTAAATATTACCTTTAAGTCAAGAGGAGACAACATTTCCGTAGACTTGGGCATGTTGATTCCTTGATTATGTTTCTGTTATTTCAGAGGTCTTTTGCTTAACTTCGAATTTAGTAAAAAGGATCGGCCATTTCCCAACTAGCTGGACAAGAAAGGGAAATAGCTTGACCCACAACAGGCTGTTTACCCGATCGGTTGGCTTGAGCGGAAGCTCTAGTCGATCGTAGAGGATTGCCGCAGCTTCTTCGACAAGTGCTAGCGCCAGGTCCGTTGGAGCAGCTGCGTTGACTGCTTCCAAACGCGGAAGATAGTACTGACTAATGGATTCCGATAATTGATGCTCCGACAAGTTGTCTGAACCCATTACTTCCCCCATCCCTAAGCTAACGAGACGAGCAACGTCGGCATCGAAAGCATGGGGAATGCAGTAAATTTCCAACGCTAAAGCCGCTATGTATATCTCCCTTAATATCTCGTCTTCTTTAGACTCGGATAATATGGGGTCTCTTAGGTAGACCGCAACGACCGGTTTAATTGTTTCCCAGCTGTTTTCTATGCTCTTCATTGTAAACTGCATCATTGCTGCAGCTAGTTCTATCGGTGTAATTTGTTTTCTTTCTGCCTTTTGCATGTTGCTTAACCCTCTTCTCTCTCGTTACTTTTAAAATGAATGGTGAGTTCAATAATTTCTGAGCGGCTGCCTATACGAATGGGTGGTCCCCACGTACCAAAACCTGAGGAAACGATAGCATGAAGGTTACCTTTGCGCAAGTAGCCCCAATCTACCTCAAAAAGCCTTCTTGTTATAAGGTGATTAGGCGCCATTTGGCCCCTATGTGTATGGCCTGATAGCATCACATCTGCACCAGCATCGGCTGCTTTGTCTAGGTGGTAGGGTTGATGGTCCATCACGATTATAGGTTGTTTGGGATCTGTGCCCTCCAGCAATGTAGCCAGCGCCTTACGCCCATCGGGCGTTCGCTCGGCCGCTTTGTCTTTTCTCCCAACGATGTACAGCCGTTCTTTGATATGAACGGTTTCGTCCATGAGCACACGAATGCCGATCTGCTTCATTTGTTCCACGAAGGCAGGAATATGTCCGCCAATGTATTCATGATTACCGAGCACAGCATATATCCCAAGTGGAGCCTGCAGTTCTCGCATTGTTTTACCCATATTGTAGCGGATAAATGGCTTAATATCATCGTCAATGACATCCCCCGGCAAAAGAATCAAGTCCGGTTTTAAGCCATTGACTTGCTCTACAAGTTTACGCAGATGGCGGTTCCCGACAATTGAGCCTAGATGGATATCGGAGGCTACTGCGATGCGAAGCTGCTCCCAGTCTCCCGCTTTTTTGGGAATCGTAATGTCATATCTGCGTATAACAGGGCTCCGTGCATTATAAGAACCACGAATTATAGCGATGAGTATAATCCCTACATTTATCCAACCAAGAATCGGAACGTATGTATTTGAAGGAACGGTTGCCAGATGGAACACGCCTATCGCCAAATCAGTCAACGGCAGCAGCAGAATACCAAATTGCATGATGGCAAACCAGTAGGAGCCGATGATTTTCAATAGTCTGGACACGTCAGCAGGCAGCACTCGCGAGCTTGCCCATGCTAATAAATACGATAAGGCGACAATCCAGAAGACAATCCAATATAAGCCAGGATGAAACCAAGAACCTAGTTGGTCCGATAGAAAGACTCGGCCGTGCCAGCCGATGTAGCCATTCACGCCAAACACAATAACGAATATGAGCGTGATGCTTATTGCCATGCGTGTTTTCATGTCGTTAACTCTCCCATTCTGTTCTTACAATTCTGCCTCTATAGGAGGAGGCTTAACGGTTCTATGCATTGCTCATCGTCGTTACGCACATTTCCCACTCGGCTCGAAACGGGGTACGCAAACATTAGGTCTGATGGATACGGCTGCAAAAGCGGTTGTAGCTCGTTAGTGTTTGTGATGCTGCGATCCAACCAGACTGCCTCCATCTCTCTCGGCAAAATGACCGGCATACGCTCATGAATATCCGCCATCAGTTCGTTCGCTTCCGTTGTAACTACGGTGCAGGTAGAAATGCGCGTGCCATCCGGAGATGTCCACGTGTCGTACAGCCCTGCCATACTAAAGATGCCTTTGCTGCGCAGCATAATACGCATCGGCTGCTTATGCTTACCCGTCCCTTTCCAGTCGTAGAAGGAGTCCGCCGGAATCAGGCAGCGCTTACGCTCAAACGGCTTGCGGAAGGCAGGCTTATCCGCGAGCGTCTCTGCTCGTGCATTGAGCATCTGGTAGCCCAGCTTCTCGTCCTTCGCCCACTCTGGAACGAGCCCCCAGCGCAGCTCGCCAAGCTTATTCTTCTCCCCATCATGGACGATAGCCATGACTTGCTGTCCAGGTGCTACATTATATTTGGGGCTGTATCTTCCAGGATATTTGTAATAAATATCATAATGAAGCATAAGCTCCTCTAACGTCACGGTGATCGTATAGCGTCCGCACATCTGTGCACATCTTCTCCTTCGCATTGTTCTCCCACATGAGAACTAATTCTTTTAGTCGCTGCAGCACTCTTCCTCCATTATGAGAAAAAGAATTACTCACGTCAATTCGTGTAAGCCCGAGGAAGATTTCTCCATCGGGCTTACGGTCTTGATCTTGCTATTGTCTCGATCTTCTCTCGTTCTACGCTTTCTGTTCATCAACTTTCGGAGCCTTATACACACTTGCTACCAGATGATCAATATACCGTGCTGTTCGCACGCTAATTTCAGCACGCATATAATCCTTAGCTATGATAAGCGCATCTTCATGCCCGCGACATACATAGCGGTAATGAATGGCGCGGTCATTCTTTTCCTCTTCAAATAATTGAATGCTTCGCTGCATCATCTTGGTTTTAATTTCGCTTAAGTCGGCTTGTATATGCGCAGCAAGCGCATGAGCGACTCGCGCATATAGCATTCGGAGCGTTTCGGAGGATCTCTCGATTTCACCAGCTTTTTTCTTGATCATCCCGTGCATGAGCGGCAGCAAGACATAATCTCGCATAACACCAATGTCTTCCGCTGTGGGACGGTTTGCCGGAGCAGGTCTATCACTGCGTTGGTTTTGAAAAGCCTCTCGATGCTGAGGCAGCATCATCCTGCTGGATTCCCATAGGCCGTTTTTCTCCAATTTTTTGCTCATTTATAGTGCCCTCCGATTTTGAGCGCCCTGTTCTGCGCTTGGCCGGCTGTTGTGAGCGAGGAAGCACGAACAATCGCCGCGTTGCCAAATCGGTCCTTGATGCTGTCCGTCACTTTTTCAAGCGCTCGCGCCTTGATCTGATCCTCGAAGAGGGTAAGCTGATAGGTGTCATCATCCACTAACTGGCTCAGCATGACACCGGCGCGACGCACCGGCATGGTGTCCCAGAACTTATAGAAAAGCTTTTTCACAGCTTGAAACACCGTACTTGTATGATTCGTAGGATCCGGCATCTTCATTTGGCGCGAAAAGCCTGTCGGGGCGTCGAAAGGACTGCACATACAGCTTACGGTAACAATTGAAGCCATATAGCCTTTGCGCCTACAGTCGCGGCACACCTCTTCTGTAAGCTCGAGCAGGATGGTATCTACTTCAGAGGAGTCCGCGTAGTCCCTCGGCAAAGTCATCATATGGCCTACGGACTTCGGAGGCGTATCAAACGTACCCGGCGTGACCGGACTATCATCGAGCCCATTCGCTGTTCGCCACATCACTTCGGCGTGAATGTCCGACTGCTTGCCGAAGCGTGCGCGGAATTTATTCTTGAGCTGCGGCAGCGGCGTTCTCGCCACATCGCCAACCAAATACATACCTAGCTTGGCAAAATGTACGGTCATCCGCGAACCGACACCAAACATTTTACTTACAGGCTGCTCCCACAAGTATTTCTCGACGTCTGATGGGTGCAGCGTGAAGATGCCACTTTCATTCTTTTTGGCCCAAATATCGGTCGCATAGACAAACTAAATATGTACATAAATTAGATGTACAATATAAATCCCATTTTCTTAGAAAATACTGCATTACACAAAAATACATATCAAACGGAGAATAATTTATGTACATAAATGACTTTATCACTTTTTTCTTGCGCACATAACATCTAAATATTATAGTCGAATTATGGTATATTTTGGAGGTGGTAGTCCACTTGAGTATCCTTACAAGAAGTGTAAATGTTCAAAGCAGCTATGCGTTTTTTTCGTTTTGTATAGATGTTAGTTTCGTAAAATATAAAGTGAAAGGAATCCAGCAGATAAGAAAACATGCAGTCCTAATGCTTAAAAACAGAAAAAATAATACATCTATTGTCCACCCTTTAACAGCATATATTCAATGGAAGTGGAAGTATAAGGAATACAACACTCAAAGGTTACAAGGAACTCACTTAGCTCAGTTTTTAAATTATCTTTTAATTGATAATAGAAAAAAATATAAATTAAATTCATTGTCCGAACTTACCATTTCTTATGGAACAGACTTTTTAAACCATCTTTTATCCAAAGGAAATTCAAATAAAAGTGTTAGAAATGTTGAGAGAACATTAAAATACTTCTATTCATTTTTAATCGAAAAAGGTAACTTACGAAATTCCGATGATACCAATCCCGATGTAACGACTTTCAATCCTATGTATTCTAAGGAATTTGCTTATAATGCGGAACGACAAAAAGTTACAATTGAACACACATTGCCACCTAGACTCCTTTTAATGTTTCTAAGAACAGCAGTTTCTGTATCACCATCCGTTGCCTTTGCTATTTACTTATCTATTTTTGGAGGGTTAAGGGCTGGTGAAATCGTCAATATAAAAATCAGTGATCTTACTCCGTATGGAGATCAATATGGAAAAGGTGGACTGATGATTCTCCTTAGAACAAGAAATTTAAGAACAGATATTAAAGATATTTCGGGTACATCAAGAGTTAAACGTGATAGAAGACAGTTTGTTTACTCAGTAAAAGACTTACTCCCCACACTTTACAAAAATCACATTACTGAAATACAGAAAAAACTTGGTAAAGATCTAGAAATGGACTCTCCACTTTTTATTAATCGCGATGGTAAAGCTCTTACGGGGAAAAGCCTACGAGATGCTTTTAAAAAAGTTAAGAAAAATTTTCTATTTGGACTACACTCGTCCCAAAATCCCGACGACATTATTACAGCGATTAATCTACAATCAACGAAATGGTCTTTTCATATTGGAAGAGGTACATTTACAAATCTTCTTTCAAAAAAAGCAAAGAACCCATATGATATTGCGTTACCTCGGGGGGATAAAAACATTACTTCGTCTTTGGTATATATGTCGGACACAGAAGAAATGAAAAGTTCTATTGAGGAGCTCATTAATAACCTTTATCAAAAATAATGAGGTGGTAGTTGTGATTTACTTTACAATTGCACAAGCAGCTGAGCGTTTAATGATGAAAAAAGAGAAGTTAGAATCGTGGTTTTATACTACGTACAATCCTCTGGAAGAAATTTCTGAAATAAAACTTGAAAATATCAATGGTAGAAGGTTGATTCCTGAGATAGTTTTGGAAAGATATGAAGAATTCATTAATACTTATTTCACATCTAAACAGGCAGCAGACTTTTTAGGGTGGGAGCATTCGGTTATGCGAACTTGGGTAAGCAACCGATTGAATTCAATTAGAGTTAAAAAAGTTGGTGGTACTAATTACATACACAAGAATGACATTCTCCCTCTCAAAGATATAACAATTGATACTACAAACTGTTTGAGTACTAGAGAGATGATGAACGAACTAAAAATAGATAGAACTACTGTTCTTGAGGCTATTCATAATAACCATATTGTAGGATGCTTTCAAACTAAAGGGGGTCATTACTATGCTCCAAAGGAATCGTTTGAGAAATATAAACAAAAGTACTTTAAAATTGAGAATGCAAATGATTATTATTCAATCGGTGAAGCTGCAATTGTTTTAGAATGCAGCACCAAATCAGTACGGACAATGATTCGTAATCCCAAAATCGAGCTTACTGCAGTTCAGTATAAATTCAAAAATACTTATTATCTGCTGAAAAGCGATGTACATAATTTTAAAGTTTTTTTAGATGAAGTACCATCTACATATTATACTGTCAACCAGATCATGGATAAGTACAAAGTTTCTCACCGCTTTGTTCATATAATTCTGGCAAACCAGTTAAGTGATAAAGTTAAATGGCTGGTTCTTAATCGCGTACCTGAAAGACTAATACTTATTAAAGAATTTGAAACCTTTTATGCCGCATTTGATAAATATAGAGTTGACAAGCCTGAGGACCCCCATTTCATATTTAATGATGCAGTATCTAGTATTTCTGCCCCAGCACACCTTCTGCATACAAAAGCACTATTTCTGGACTACGTTTGTTTAAGACAAAACACTTCTCGTGCCAGTAAACAAGTACAACGAATGCAGGCTAGAGAATTTGTATTCTTATACCAAGCATTAATGAGCCTAGAAGAAGAAATTTCTAATTTGTCTGATCATGAAATCAAATGGCTTTTAAGGACAACCACTAATACTAACCTCAAAAAGAATTTAATTTCTTTTTTATCATTCCTACAAGAGCGGATCCCTACAAAATTTCAAGAAAAATACCGTGTAACAACTAGACAAACGGGAACGCAAAGCAAAGAGATTTATTCACTTGAAGAGTTCATTGAGATTAATCATTATTTAAAGAATGTTGAAAATCATATTTTTGAAGCGATCAATGATAGACGATATGCTGCTGCTTGGTTGTATTGTTCTCTTCATTTGAGTAATGCATGGAGATCATCGGATTTTTTGAGGTTACCTTCAGTCGATATTTCTTTGATTGATATTCATGATTTCCAATGGTTTTTCGATGGAAATAGGCTTTCAGTTGAACAGTCCCAACGAATAATCAATCAATATGCCCATGCACGTCTAAAGGTATCAAAAACTGGCGCACTCAACCGATTTCTTATCAATTTGGACATGCTTGTTCCTATAGCAACTATGATTGTCCTTTGTGAATTGCATCGCCAAAAAGTAAATGAGCAATTCCTTCTGACTAGAGGAAATACCAACTATAGCTTAATTAAAAACAAAGTCTCTGCCTTTTTACCGGATCCTCTGCGATTTGGAAGCATGAAAATGAACCGTTCATTTATGACCTATTTATTTCACGAAGCTACCGAAAATACAGAATCACTTGGTATCGCATTAAATATAATCCAACAAACTCGTCGTCACAGAGATAAGGAATCCCCAACAATTTATATTCAATCAACAAACAAAGATGGACCTTTAGGGAATGTATCTGTGAATTTATGTAATCGAGGGCATTTTGGTTATCTTTATAATTTGTTAATCGAAAGAGCACACGCTCTTGTCGAAATAGAAAACAAGGACACCGTTAATGAACGGTCATTAAAAATTCAAGAATATAGAACATTATTCACAACTCCGTTGGAACTAGAGAAGTTTGGTGAGTTTCTAAAGAGTCAAGTTGAAGAAAGGGAATCTTTAGCCATAAGAATATCTTTATTGCCGAGAGAAGAAGCACTGACCTTGGTACATAAGATTTATATGGACAAGATGCCCGGACATACCGAGCATACCCAATGTTTTGTTTATCCGAATTGTATTCACCCTACAGCAGCATCTTGTATTGGTTGTCCTAATGTAATACCTAAAAATTATTTGTTAATTAGCATCGGTATCGAACTACAAAAAAGGATCTCTATTCTGAGTTCAACAAGCAATTCTTTTGTTGCTTCTAGAGAAAGATCTTGGATTTACAAATTATTGCTATTATTACAAGAAGCTACTACGGCTTATGGGATCGAATATACAAGAACATTCGTTGATTACGATGATCTATTATCGAATGTCACCGCGGCTCTTCAAAATCAACAATCTTTAGTTGAACATCGATAAGGAGTGATATTCTATGGCAGATTCTCATGGTTTTAAGCGATCGGAATATATCACAGATATCGGATTCTTACAGTACGCCCAAGCTTCAGATACCGTTTTCTTTGATTCCCAAGATATAAGTTACTACAAAGAGGCATTCTTGGGGTTTAAATCAACTCAAAGTATTGTAAACCATAATTTCGAGGATGATGAATGGATATTAAGCGCTAATGATGTTCAAACAGCAATTACTTTCGATATTGATGTTTACTCCGAAATGCAATTGACACTTAAGTGTTTTACTGTACTTGGTCTAATTGAAGGACATGACCATAAATACACTCAATTTAGAATCAAACATCTGATTGAGGGGATTTTAACGTGTCAAGGCTTTAGATGTCCTGTTGATGAAGTGCTTGTTCATTTCGAAAGATGGCTTATGTCTAAACCTGGTCCTACATTATCTAAACTTGGCCCAGTAATACATCAGTTTCTTTGCTTCTCTAATTTTACATTTAACGATGAACTCCTAGACATAGCTGATCAGTTCGGTACTTTTCAGCCAGGAATTCGAAGTCTCCCTAATTTCAAAGATACTTTGATATTTGATTCCATAATCCATGATTTTCAAAAAACTGGGACATCTTCCGAAAAGCTGATTTTTTTCCCAATTGTTTTATGGTGGCGCATTACCTTAGTAATTCCAATGCGAGTCTCTGAATTCTGCTCTATCGAATATGATTGTATTATTGCAGACTCCTCTAACTTTTTTCTGAAAATACCCAGAAAAAAGATTCGTGCCAAAAAGAAAAATGAAGTTGAAATTGTTGATGTGCTTGAGATTAATAAAGATTTAACTGAATTAATCTTACAATACAAAGAAATAACAAAAGAGTATAAAAGGACTCCATACCTATTATCTTACGATGCATATTGTGAATCTCCAAGAGTTAAACAATGCTATGGTGCACGCATATATAAGAGAAATTTAGAATCGTTCAAGCCTCAACAATTAAAACTATTGATAGCGTATTTTTATGATGAAATAGTCGAAAAAAAATATGATTATACAGGCTTGGATAGAGCTAATCCAATGGATACTCGCCACTTCGCATTCTGTAATATGATGATGCAAGGCTTTAATATGTTGACGATAGCCCGTATTGGAGGGCATAAGACCCTCGATGCACAAATGCATTATTTTAGTCATCTAGAGCAATTAAGCCAATCTGCTGTACAGTGCTTAGCAGACCAGCACAACAAATTTGGTTCCATTAACGATATGAATACTTCGTTGGGAATTAATGAAAGAGCTTTGCGGGCAAAGGCCATTTTAAGAAGTTTTACTGTAGAGGAGATGCAGACATTAGCACCTATGGAATTTGGATATTGCACTTTCGATCCTGAAAAATGTCCAGTAGGTGATTGCAGGCATTGTCCTCACTTATACATCCCGGAAAATGAATTTAATAACTCGGTGATTGCTTGGCTTGTTGATGAATCGGATCGTCTCAAAAGCAGAATAAAAGAACAACTGGAACTAATGAAAAATCTTACATGTAATATGACATATAATTTCTCCACATTTGAATATGATCCACTTGCACAAGCTGAATTGAGCTATCTGGCCGCCAACTCCAACAAGCTCAGAGAGCAAAAAGCACAGACAGATGCAAAACTCAACTTAATTTACCAAGAAAGGGATACTCATGAAGAAGAATGTAGGTAAACCGAAACAACATCAAATTCCCCATTTGGAGACATTGCTCCTGAAATATATTGAGGATAACCCTACAAAAACAATTACTTTTATAGAGCTTGAAAGACAAACTGGAGTGGGACGAAACACTTGGGCTCGTAATATGAAGGAAAAAATTGAAGCGCTAAATCGTCCATTAACAATAATAGACGCAGAGCAAGAGCTGCTCCTTCCTCTTCCAAACATGGCCGAACTTGTTAAGACGAATTATGGTAATCAACAAAAGCTTATTCAAGTGCTACAGCAGGTTAACAACAGTGTTCAAAAGCTTTATGTCCAAGCAAAAAGTGTTCCGCAGCTAGAGCAAGAGATTGAAAACCTAAAAATGCAACTTAAAAGTCAAAATGAAGAACTTAAGAAAGATAAAGAGACAATTAGGTTATTGCAAGAGCAAGCTAAACATTTCAGTCAAGCATATCGAGATATAGCTGTAACGTCTTCTTTTCCTGATTCAGATTTGAAGAATGTGCTAGAATTTAAGAAGGGAGACAGAAAAAATGAAGATAAAATCACGGCTGACTTAATAAAACAGTTTGAGATGTTTGGTCCAAAATCTTGAACTTGCGTTATTACAAGACAAAAAAGCATTTGCAGCAACACAAAAATCGTGTTTGCGGATACGGCATTTAGTTGAATAGCAAAAAAAACAGACCCACAGCAACTTGGCTGAGGGTCTTAGTGTTTCCTCGTACGATGTATCTTCCTACTCTTGCCAAGCGAATCTGTAACCTATTCCAGGCTCCGTTAGAATATATTTTGGTCTTGTAGGATCTTCCTCGATTTTCTTTCTCAAATGAATAACATAAACTCTTAAATATTGGCTATCTGATTCATATTCTGAACCGCCCCAAGCTTGCTTGAGCAAGTGACGGTGCGTCATCACACGCCCAGCATTTAAGGCGAGTTCTTTTAATAAGTCATACTAAGTGGGTGTCAATTTGATTTTCACTTCATTGAGTTCTACGCTTCGTTGGGATAAATCAATGATTAAATCCACTAGTTTCAGCACCGGTTCATCCTGCGTTTTGGCAATATGACGTAAAGCTACGCGCATACGTGCCATAAACTCCCCCATGCCAAATGGCTTCGTCACATAATCGTCAGCGCCACAGTCTAAGGCGACAACCTTATCTTGCTCCTGATCTTGCGCAGTAAGGATAATAATAGGAACTTTAGACCAGTCACGGATATGGTCAAGCACCTCCATACCTGTCATATCTGGCAGACCTAAATCCAGTACAATAAGATCTGGGCGTACCATGGTGGCCTGAAGCATACCTTCTTGACCCTGTAGAGGCCTCAAAATGTTGTAAAGCCATGTGCGGTTAACGTGATGCGCAGCAATTTACGAATTTGCTGTTCGTCGTCAATAATTAAAATTTTCGCCCCTGTGATTGTCATGATTCTTCCCTGTCTTTCTCAGCGAATTGTAAAGGTAATCTTATTTTAATAACGCTACCTCGTTTATCGTCTCTCCTCGCTCTTGCAGAAATCGAACCGCCGTGCGCTTCAACAATGCTCTTGCATATGGCGAAGCCCAAGCCCTGTGCCGGGGATATTTTGAGTGCGATTTCCTCGATAGAATTTTTCAAATATCCGCTCACTATCGGCTGGAATAATGCCTGCCCCTTCATCTGCTATAGTTAGACTTAGCATATCGTGTTCCTTCTCTGCATTAACAATGATTTCGCTTCCTTCACGCGAATACTTGACTGCATTGCTGATCACATTGATCAGTACTTGTTCAATCAGTACCTCCTCCAGTGGAACGGATGGAAGATCTGGATCCAGATCTATGTTTACTACTCTACTCTGCAGAGAATCTTTCAACTGCGTTAAGGATACACCCACAACGTCCTCGATCCCACACCACTGCTTATTTAAACGTAACATGCCGCTCTCAATTCGAACCATACCGAGCAAATTCCCAACGAGTCTATTCATCCGTGTAGAGCCCTCACGAATTGTCAGCAACAGCTCTCGTCGATCTTCAGGACTAAAGACGTTCTCCCCTTCCAGAAGTGCGGTTACTGAGCCAATGATTGTTGCCAAGGTGTTCGCAATTCGTGAGAAAGCGAGTCCAACAGCGCGGTCCGCAGTTTTTCCGACTCCGCGGTCAATTGCGCCACCTTCGCTTCGTTCGCGAGCTTAACGCGAGATATCGCAACGGCCACAAGATCTGAGAGCGCTTCGATGATCCGAATAAGCTCGGGCATATCGGACATTAATCTATCGCCAACTTGTACAGCGAGCACACCATGTACCTGCTGGTTTGTAGCTAAGGGGACATGAAGATCCGATGATCCACTCAATGTTCGAGTCCCTCGACCCGCAATCGTATTGTTACTATTAACCTCCAGCGATAGTTAGGTCGGCTTCATCGCTGGCCCAATCCCCACCATCCTTGGAATAGGCTTCTACCTGCTGTTCACCCTCCTGGTTTGGCAAAATGATAGCAGCCTTAGCATCAAGCGTATCGGAAACATGCTGAACAATATGCTCCAGCAGAACATCTAAGTCTGAAATCGCTGTAATCTTGCGAATTAACGCATACAGGGCAGCGGTATTCGCTTCTTTCTTATGTGCTTGTTGGAATTGATTTCTAAGCCTTGAAGCAAGGTTTGCGGTAAGGCCAGCCACACAAAGGAACACAACGAAGGCCAGGATATAACGCAAATCTGCAACCGTTAGACTGAGAGTAGGTGGAACAAAGAAGAAATCAAAAGCCAAAACACCTAATCCCGCAGCAAAAAAAGAGGGTCCCCTCCCGCACCGAACCGCACTAAACAGAACAGGGAATAAGTAGAGGAGATATTGACTAATCAAAGAAACCATCAAAACCTTTTAAAAATATTGTCAATAGGACAATAAAAAGAGCAGTCACACCATATTATTTCCAGTTTGCAAGTTCACTTTTTTGATTTTCCATAGGCTTATTTCACCCTATTTCTCGAAGTTTGCCACGAGTCATAATCTGCAACAATGAGCACATCCATTGCTCTTGCATACGGCAAAAGTTTTTTGACAATAGCGTCTTTCCAAACGATAATTTGCGTAACTCCAGCTTCTCTTGCGTTGGATACAAAAACGCGTGGTATTTGGTTGCGATTCACTACCGCTTGATTGGAGAACTCACCTCCCAAGCGAAATGTCAGCTTCTCTATAACCTCCAGCTCAGGCTTCCACTCGTCGGCATGCCTGGCCGCAACAAAGCATACGTGCCAAGCTGCTTTAAGGCGATGAGTAATGCGAAACCCCCGCCGGATTAAGCGATCGGCTTGCGAGATATCTGTGATGCACACGTAAATAACTTCTTTTCGTCGCCATGGACCACGTAATGAGTTTTTACGCTCCATCGATTCCAAACGTTCATCAACATCATCCGCGATTTCACGCAGTGCTAATTCCCGCAGGGCGATGAGATTCCCCGTCTTAAAAAAATTATTTAACGCCTGATCTACTTTGACCATCGCATAAATTTTGCCGTCTCTCATTCGAAGCTGTAGCGCTAGCTGTCTAATGACACAAATGTGCCTCCATAAATGAACAAATAACCCATAAACGGATGCTTCGTGTAAAGCTCATCGATCCGGTGTTTGAGGCGGATTTCCTCCGGGGATGGAGGAACCGGCTTGTAATAAAGGCTAGAGCAGTTCAAGCTAAGTAGATCCGCTTGCACCAGGATAGCGTGTTCGGGGCAGTCCCATTCCAACAGATCGATTCGTTCCTCTCGGGAAAGATTAGAGGCCAGATTTTTTTTTTGAGCCACGACAATTGGGTAGTCAACTTGCCAACTTCGCCGTAGAGTTCATCGATTTGCTGTTCGTAGTCTTGTTTCATTTTCATGATGCCTTTACGATCATCGACAAACAATTGTGAGCGGTTTTGGACCACCTCTAGTTTCCATCGGTTGAGGACATTCGTATGAATACCCTCTTCGGCTGCGAGCTGTGATAATAATGTCTTTTCTTCTTTCAAAATTTCCAGTACCAACCGGGCTTTTTCCTCTGGGCTGAACTTCCTTCTTGGACCTGTCATACAACAAAGAAGCTCCTTTTTTACTGTCTAAATTATATGTACCATTATATTGGAAAGATTATGCTTCCAATTTACAATGGCAAACTTATGCTTCGTAATACAAAAAGCCCTTGAAAATCAAGGACCTTTGATTAAGAAAAATTCAATTTGTGTTCAGACTTATTTCTATTTCTCTGGGACAATTAAAATGAGTTCCGCATCAGTAGCAATAGTACAAGACCTATTCAAAGCATAGGAATGAATTGCCCTCGTATTCTACGAGTTCTAATTACCCATGATATAAGTGAACATCGTACATCAGCGATCGAAAAAATGCTGAAATTGATGCAAATCATAAACGGATTAACAAAGATACCTTTCTTCGTTTGCAATCAACTCAAGATAGTTTATAGGCATAATAGCTACTTATCCGTTAGCCTCACATGGATCCTAAAAATAACGTCGATACAATTCTCTCCGTCGTTCACCCCTCAACTGGGCATAAATCTGAGTGGTTGATGCTTTTTCATGCCCAAGCATCCCTTGTATAAACTCCAATGGTGCACCGTTATCTAACAGTTGACAAGCATAGGTATGTCGAAAACGATGTGGGTATACATTTGCAGCTACTTCACCTCGCGCTGCCAACAGTTTTATTGAGTGACGGATCGTTGGGATACTCAAACGGCGGATAGGATGACTTTCGGTGACGAACAACGCTTTACTGGAATCCCCACGACTCTCAAGGTATCTTTTTAACCATACCTTGCACTCTGTCGTAAAATATACCTCCCTTTGTTTGGATCCCTTACCATTTACAATTACCGAGCAGTTTTCCCAGTTGATGTCTTCAATATTTAATTTCTGTACTTCACCGACGCGGCAACCCGTACAATACAGAAATTCTAGAAGAGCATGATCACGTGGTGAATGACATGAAATCTTTAAATGGATAACATCTTCTTCAATCAGAAATTTGGGAATTCGTTTATCCATTTTTGGTTCTCTCAACTTTAGGGATGGATTTTTAGGAATATGGCCTTCTTCAAAAGCAAAACGAAAAAGAGAACGCACAATACGGATCCGATGTCCTAAACTACTTGGCTTTAATCGCTCTGTTTGTTTGGCCAAATAGTCTTTTAGCAGATTTAAAGATACCTCCTCGAGTTCGAGATTACCCATTTCGCGAATCAACATCTTTAACTGAAGAAAGTAAGCTTTTAATGTGTGAGGACTGTACCCTAATATTCGTTTATCGGCTTCATACAGCATCCATAACTCGTCTAATTTCATAGCAAAACCCTCCAATTCATCTAATAATTCTAGCTTTACTAGAATCGGGAGGATTTAATCTGTCTAAATTATCTTTTTCAAAATAATTAAGATAACACGCTGATTGAATCTAAGTGCCCATGAGCTTAATTGACAAAATCTTAGCAAAATAGTCGAACCAGACTATTAAAATTATTTCATAACTTCTTAAGTGCTATTGTAAATAATTTCATGTTTATGAAATAATGTAATAGATAATTATTTCATTAAGGGAGATAACAATGCCAAAACAACGTCAACTAATAGAACCTTCAGACTTTGAACGAATGCGTGTATTTCAGCAGCCAATCTCGATCTATTTACAAGGTGAACTTATTGGTGAGAATGTAATAATTGAAACTCATGATGAAGAAATTGTATTAAGCACCGTCGGAGAAAGGTTCGTTAAGGCAAGTTGTCAATTTCTTATTAAAAGATAATTCCAATACCATACTCATAGTCATGAATATAGTTATCACTAAGAAGAATAAACGTAATAATAAAAGGTCAGTCTGCTGAAGCAAACTGACCTTTTATTATTCAACTATAGTGTCCCGTTAGCGGAATGACCTGTTGTTATTAGACGATGGTGCGGTTCAGCTTATCGAGGCTATCGGCATATTATCACCGGGCTGCCTATATGGCAGCTTTTTTTAAAATTTCTTTTAACTATTGCCCCTTAATGTCACTTGTGTTAAACCAACTGCAACTCCAAAGTCATCCATACCAACTGGGAAATTAATCTGTTTTTTATGTTGACGGCAACATATTTAAATGTTATCTTTTGTTTAATCGAATATGTTGACGACCACACAATTGAAAGGAGGGATGAAACTATTGAAGAAAAACATCAATAACGAAGCCATTGAAAATGAAATCAGTTCGGTAACGCATTTTCCCGTAAGCTTCTCTATATTCAGCATGGCTCGTTCACATCATAGAAATGCAGGACAGCTGCTTCGAGAAGCAGGCCTATACCCAGGGCAGGAACTCGTACTGATGCAGTTGTGGCACCGAGACAGCCAATCACAGAATAGTCTTTCAAGGTCGCTACGCCTTGATCACTCGACAATAGCTAAATCCGTTCGTCGTTTGGAAGATGCGGGGCTGGTCACCTGCAGCCGCTCCCAGGAAGATAAACGCGTAACCATCGTATCGCTCACTCAAACAGGGCGTGAAGTTGAACCCAGAGTGATTCAGGCTTGGAGCAAGCTGGAAGAGATCACAACGAAAGTTCTCAATGACGAAGAAAAAATACAGTTTGTAGCTCTGGCACAAAAAATAGCCGCTTCTTTAGAAACTTAACTGTAAATTTTTAAAAAATGATGAGTGATAAAGGAGAGATAAGCATGTCTAATAAGTCGATGCAAGCCATTCTGGTCAATGAATATGGTGGTCCAAATGTCTTAAAGGTAGAAACAGTTGAACGCCCCCAACAGCAAACGGATGAAGTGCTCGTTCGCATCGTATATGCTACGATTATTCCGCTAGACTATAAAATCCGTAACGGTTGGCTTCAAGAAGTTTTTCCTGTAACCCTCCCCTACATTCCTGGATTTTACGCTTCCGGAGTTGTCGAAGAAGTAGGGCAAGGTGTAACGGATTTCAAGCCCGGTGATCGCATTTTTGGTAGTATTAGAGGAGCCTACTCAGAATATGGCATTGCGAAAGTCCAGGAATTAGTTAAGATGCCCGATATTCTCACCTTTGAAGATGCAGCAACGATTAAAGCAGGAGCCGAAACGGCTTGGAAAGCGTTGTTCACTGAAGGTGAACTCCGGTCTGACCAAACTGTTCTCATTCATGCTGCAGCAGGCGGCGTTGGACAGTTTGCCGTTCAGCTGGGCAAATGGAAGGGAGCAACCGTGATCGCTACGGCTTCAACCTCTAACATGGACTTCGTCAAGTCTTTGGGTGCGGATCAAGTCATCGATTATACCATGACGGCTTTCGAAGACGTCGTCAAAGAAGTGGATCTGGTCGTCGATTCCATTGGAGGCGAGACCGAGAATCGATCATGGGCCGTTCTGAAGAAGGGAGGAATTCTCGTCTCTTTGACTCAGGATCCATCTCAAGAGAACGCTCAAAAGTATGGCGTTACAGCTAAATTTAACACCAAATTCCCAACATACGCGAATCTGCAGACCTTAACGGAATTAATTGCCGACGGTACGATTAAAGCAGCGATTGATTCCATATTCCCGCTAAACCAAGCTAATAAAGCACTGGAGAAAAGCGAAGCAAGACATGGACGCGGAAGAATTTTGCTGCACATAAACTCAATCTAACAACAACATGTATGAAATAGAAGTTTGGATATTAAAACACGAGAGCAACACGAGTGTATACCACACTAAGTGTTGTTTTCTTCATTCACATAAAACTATTCTGGCTAGTCGTATTGTTAGGTCACTTCCCCCAAGAAAATTTTTCATCTTCACTTATGGTATGGTTCACCGGAATTAATCTTCAACTAAGTAGAGTAAAGGACTGGGGATGCCAGCCCCTCCTCATCAAACCGTACGTGCAGTTTTCCCGCATACGGCTTTCCGACGTTCTTCATCTTGGGCAGTACGGTTTTTCCAAGTGCATAATGTTTTCAGTCCTGTACGTTGAAGCAGAATATGCATCTCCGACCAATTCCGCTTGCGCTTCCTGTGTTTGTTATTCCAGAACTGTCTCAATCTCCTCAGAATGTACCAGTCAACTTTTGCAAGGAAACGGTTTGCCATACTTCGATCCACATCCTGATGAGCGTAGAAGTTACGCCATCCTTGGATCATAGGATTCAGTAGCTCGACCATCAGTTTTAACGACCAGTTTAATCGGCCTCTGGATGCCGTTTCTTCCTTCAAACGAGTACGCATCTTCTTCATTGCTTTCTTCGATGGAAAGCTTCGAAGTCTATACATAACCCCTTTTTTATGGAGATGCGGCATCTTCCTGTGGTGAAAACCAAGAAAGTCAAACCCATCCTGATTCCTCCATAGACATACTAACTTTGATTTTGACGTGTTCATGGTTAACTCTAGTTTTCCGAAGATGGCCTTGAGTACATGAATAGCTTCGAGTGCCTGCGGCTTGTACCGGCAAAGAATGACAAGATCATCTGCATACCTGACTAGCTTGCCCAGATGAGAAAACCGTTTTTCCCATATCGTATCGAGGTAGTTGAGATAGATGTTGGCCAGAAGAGGAGATATTACACCGCCTTGTGGGCTTCCAATCTTCGTTTTGTGCCATACGCCATCCTTCATTACACCTGCTTCAAGCCACTGTCTAATTAACTTTAGAATGCGCCTGTCGCAGATGCGTTCTTCGACCAGTTTCATCAGCTTGCTGTGGGAGATATTATCGAAGTAGCCAGTAATATCTACGTCGACCACCCAGTTGACGGCGGCTCCCCAATTGATGCTTTCCCGGATGCTCTTTATAGCCTGGTGAGCCGACCGCTTGGGGCGAAATCCGTAAGAGCAATCTTTAAAATCTGCTTCGAATATGCCTTCGATCACCAGTTTGGTTGCCATCTGAACAGTTCGGTCACGGACTGTTGGAATGCCCAAGGGACGTGTCTTTCCGTCAGGTTTCGGAATCTCTTTCCGTTTGACCGGAGACGGTCGGTATTCCCCATTCATTAGCTGTTGTCTGATCTCTTCGATGAAGAATTCTTCACCGATTGATTGTCCATCGATGCCGGCACTTCCACGATTGGTTTTCACTCTTGTCCATGCTTCTTGCAGGATATCTTTCCGGAATACTTTGTCGTACAGCGCATGAAACTTACGCTTCGGGTTCTCCTTAGCCGCAAGATAGAGGGTATTTTGGAGTCGTCGAGCGTTTTCATTGGTGGCGTTAGCCGTGTAATCGGCATTCACTTGCTCTTACCTCCTTGATATCCCGTAAACGAAGTGGGGTATTGCCTTTCGGCGCCCTTCCCTCCCCGGGGTTATGTTGTCCGCCGGATCATTGGTAGTATGGCCCCCTCCGACTCCCTTCCCGCAGCCCGCCATTTCACCTTTAGGGCTTATAGGTTTGCTCGTTACGAAAAAAAAAACTTCGTGCGGGAGAGGGTCTCCCTAGTTCCAAACACAACTTTCTCTGCATGCCGCTCCCTTTACACCGGAGGGTTCTTCTGCGCTGCATTCCAAGTTCTTCGCGCGTTCCATGGCCTTCGCCGGGGCAGTCGTGGCTCGGCTCCCTCTTGTCCCTTTCGGGTTCACTTTCACGATGCGGTAGGATTCATTTTCATTACGGCCTGCAGATTTGCTTCATCGCGCAAAGCGCGACTTTTCACAGGGCTTCAGCCGCCGGATTTCGCCGACGTCTGCCCGCTAGCTACGGGGCGGCTTGGACCTTACCCCGACTGAACTTGCATCAGTAAGTTGTGCCTAGCTTGGCTAGGCGCGCACTGCCCGTTAGCTTAATGACCAGACCAGTCTAATACTTATTTCCTAGTCTACGACCAAGCCCCTGTAATGAAGCTGTGGCGAGTATGATGGGCATAAAAAAGCACCATCTAATAATGATGCTTGACGGTGTTGCACCGCGACATGCTATGTATATGGAACTTCTCTTTTATATGAACCCTGATTTCAAGTTCCACGAGTGACCCACACCTTATATATAAATTTGCCTTCAGACCAAACTTTGTCAGCATGAGCATGGAATCGTTCTATGTTAGTTAAGTAAAAAGCCAATACATATGCGACTTTCTCGTCAGGAGTTGTATATCCATCAAACGCACCCATATTTATGTCATTACTTATAGAATGCCCCCATTCTTCTGCCTCCCAAAGAGTAAGACCGGTCTTTCACCGGCTAGAAGATGCGTGCTTAGCTGGGTACGCCATAAAAGAAAAAGTGTCACAAATTGATGACACTTTTTATCGTAGAATTATTCGAACAAACGACTAGAAATATTCTTCTACAGAGTTTTCAAGCCCCTCAATTTGCTTTTCCAAAGGGGTAATATCTCCCTTTCTGCTATAACAAGCTATACGCAAATACTCTCCAAAGACCAGCGAACGATTCTTTGCTGTTTCCATCCAATTGTCTCTTGTCATGACAGGCTCATCATCACCGAAATTAGTATCGAAAGGAAAGGGTATAAATATAAGGTGCGAAGGCATGTGTTTTGTTAAAATTCGCCATTGTCTTCCAGCACCGTAGCTTTTAGTGATAAATAATAAACTATTTATTCTTCTGAAATCGAATACCTCCTTAGCAAATAATATATCCTCTAAAGAATTTTTAGAGCGATCTTGATATACAATAGCACTCTCCGGCACACCTTTTGATACCAAAAACGACACAATCACCCCTGCCTGGGGTACATCACCATGTTTCCAAGAAGGGTGAACCATGCCCCATGTACTTGAATTACCTGTAATGATTATCTTTTCACCTAAGTTTCTTTGATAAGCTTCCAATGGCTTTTCAAAGTTGCCAGGATGTGATCCTCCAAATACAAAAATCGCATCGCACGGCGATGGCTCTTGTAATTCAAGAAAGCAAATGTCAGTGATTTCTTGAATTTGTCTATCATTTAGAATGGGTACTTCTGGGTATTTAGGAACAGGTTTCTTGATACTATTCACCCCTTAACTTCTGTAGTTCATTAAGTTATATGAATCTAAATATTTTTTATTCATTTTTGGTAAAATATCCAATTTTCAAGTCGTAGAACTAATCTAAGTTTTATTATCAAGTTGTATAAGTTCAACTTTTCTAGAGTTAACGGCTTCCAGTGAATTCATTGTTGTTTCACAATGAGTTCCCATCGTTTAAATATTGAATTCGGAATAGCTAGATCCTCCGAATGTGTTTACTTCCCCTGAATGCAGAACAAACTCGTATAAATAACCGCGGCAAACAATGTTCCATAACCGCCGATTCGGTTCGAGAGACAGTCCGTGTTCTCAGTTTCGTATTTTCACTTTCTAAATAATTTACCTTCAATATTAATTGGTCTAGCGTATTCCTTTGCTCCTGTAAGAACGTTAGAAAATGATCCCAATCTTTATTAAAATTAGATGGTTTTTCAGGAGCGTTTGCTATTGTTACAAAAACTTCATTACGTTTTTTATTCAGATTCCTACTTTCTTTCGCTTGTTTAATATCATTCTCATAGTATTTTCTAAGTTCCTTATTCCATCTAAAGCCACACGCAGCCGCGGTGGAGGCCACTGAAGAACTTACTGTAGAGTGGAGGGCAGGTCCCCCTGTCCCCCCTCATCAAACCGTACGAGCGGTTTTCCCGCATACGGCTTTCCGATGTTCTTCACCTTGTGCAGTATAGCTACCCCAAGCACTAACTCGTTTCAGTCCTATACGTCCGAGAACTTCTGCTACCTTTCTCGGGTGCAGATGATTTCGTTTGTGTTTCTTGTTCCAGTACAGTGTCAATCTCCCGATGATATACCAGTCCACTTTTGTTAGGAACTTATTGCTCATGCCTGGATCTACGCTCCCGTAATAGTTCTTCCAACCTTGTATGATGGGATTGAGCTTGTCCACCATTTGTTTAGGCGACCAGTAGAGCAGCGATCGTGGGCCAGTTACTTCCTTCACCTTAGCACGCATCTTCTTCGCCGCTTTCTTGGAAGGAAAGCTACGAAGGTCATAGAATTTCCCTGTCTTAAACAACCTTGGCATGCGGCGGTGATGGAATCCAAGAAAGTCGAATCCTTCCTCGTCCATCCACACGTTCACTAACTTGGACTTGTCCGTATTCATCGACAGCTCCAATTTTTGGAAGACTGCCTTAAGCACCTGAATGGCTTCAAGAGCGTGGGTCTTTTGCCTGCACAAAATGACTAGATCATCGGCATATCGCACCAATGTGCCAATATGAGAGAATTGTTTCTCCCATATTGAATCGAGATAGTTTAGGTAGATGTTCGCAAGTAACGGGGAAATAACCCCACCTTGTGGGCTGCCGATTTCCGTGTCATGGAACAGGCCTTCTTCCATGACGCCGGCTTTCAGCCAATTTCGAATGAGTTTTAATACTCTTCGATCGCTAACACGTTGTTCCAGAAGTTTGAGCAATTTGGCATGCGGGATGTTGTTAAAATACCCTGTGATGTCTACATCCACCACCCAGTACACTCTCCCGTAATTTACCGTCTTGCGAATCTCCTCGATCGCTTGTCTTGCGCTTCGTTTCGGCCGAAACCCGAACGAGCAATCTTTGAAATCCGCCTCGAAGATCGCCTCTAGGATTATTTTCGCCGCCATTTGTACCAGTCTATCCCGAATTACGGGTATTCCTAACGGACGCGTTTTCCCATCGCCTTTCGGTATATCCTTTCTTCGTACTGGCTTGGGACGGTAGGTACCCTCAAGCAACTGTTGTTGCGTGTCTCTCACGAATTGCTCTTCCCCATACTCCAGTATGATGTACTGAATCGTCACACCGTCGATTCCTGCACTACCTCGATTTGCCTTGACCCGTTTCCATGCTTCCCACATCACATCTGATCTGCTCACTTTGTCGTACAGAGCATGAAATCTGCGCTTGGTATTTGCCTTCGCCGCAAGGTAGAGGGTTCTTTGAAGTTCTTGAACTTTTACTTTCGTGTAGTTAGCAGATTTCACTGCATTCACTCGCTCTTACCTCCATTGATACCCGTGAACAAAGCAAGGGTGCTTCCCTCCCCGAGGTTATGTTGTCCTCGGTTCACAGGTACTACTACCCTTTCCGACTCCCTTCTCACCGCTTGCCACTTCATCCTTTGGATTTATAGGTTCGCGCTTTACGACGCTGTCGTGTGAGGTAGGGTCTCCCTAGTTCCAGACATAACTTTCACTGCATGCCGATCCCCATACACCGGAGAGTTCTTCCGCGTTGCTTCTCCAAGATCTTCGCGCGTTCCGTGGCCTTCGCCATTCAATACGGGGCTCGGCTCCCTCTTGTCCCTTTAGGGTTCGATATGACGATGCGGCAGGATTCACTTCATGTTACGGCCTGCAGCTTTGCTTCACTCCTACTCGGAGTTTTTCACAGGGCTTCACCCTTAGGCTCTCACCACCAGATGCCTGCTAGCTATGAGGCGGCTTGGCCCCTACCTCGATTGGACTTTCACCAACAAGTTATGACTAGCTTCGCTAGGCGCACTATTGAGCTATTGTTTCCGTTAGATTCCTGTAGATGGATAAATTTCAGCTTTGTCAAAAAAGGAGCGCCTCTGTACGATGGAAGTACGCTACGGGTCAAAAGCCCTTTAATTCCATCATCCAGGAGGACGCTCTACTATGAAGTTTAAATCACAAGATAAGCAAAATCAACTTATTGAAAACATTACCGTTAATCATCTTGTTGTTGGTGTAGACATTGCTCAAGAGACTCATGTTGCCAGAGCGGTTAACTTCCGCGGTGTCGCTCTCGGTAATCCTTTAGTGTTTAGTAATGACGAAGATGGCTTTAAGTCCCTCTACCTTTGGATTTGCGATTTGTTAGCCTCATTTAGGTTAACCCAAGTAATCGTTGGTATGGAACCAACTGGTCACTACTGGTTCAGCCTTGCAGGTTGGCTAAAAAACAAAGAAATCGAAGCCGTACTTGTTAATCCTCATCTAGTTAAAAAGAATAAAGAAAACCGCGACAATACACGCTCTAAAAGTGACAAAAAAGATGCTTTAGTTATTGCCGACATGGTGAAAAACGGCTACTACTCCCCTGTTCGTTTCCATTCCTCTGAGTATGAGGAGCTGCGAGTACTCATGGCTAACCGAGAAACAGTCGTTAAACGACTTGTAAGTGCCGTTAACCAGATCCACCGCTGGGTCGACATTGTCTTCCCTGAACTCAGACAAGTCTTTAAAATCTTAACTTGCAAGGGTGCATTGTTAACCCTTCGGCTTTTTCCGCTCCCGGCTGAGCTATGTAAACTAAGTCCTGACGATGTAATTAAAAGTTGGCAGAAATCAATGAAGCGGCATTCTGGTGTGCGTAGAGCTCATCTACTCATCGATTTTGCCAAGAAAACAGTTGGATCTAAGCAGGCAACACATGCTTACAAACTCCATCTAGAACAGCTCCTTGAGGAGCATGACTTAGCAACTAAGCAACTGCAGAGGATCGAAAAAGAAGCCAAAGACGTTGTTGATCGTATCCCCTATTCAGGCAAAATCCTTGCCATTACTGGGATAAGTGCAATTGCTCTAGCTGGTATTTTAGGAGAGTCTGGAGATCTTAGAGGTTATGCGCACGGGAATGCTCTACTCCGTCACGCAGGCCTCAATGTGACCGAAGCAAGCTCGGGTAAATGGAAGGGACAACTGAAGCTCAGTAAACGAGGCCGTCCACGCCTGCGTCACTTTCTCTATTTAATCACGATGTGCATGGTCATGAGTAACCAAGAATTTAAAGCCTTACACCACTACAATGTTCAGGTGAAAAAGCTTAAAAAGATGAAGTCTATCATGAAGCTATGTGGAAAGCTAGCTCGACTCTTAGTAGGAATGGCCCGTAGTGATGAAGCCTACAACCCCGATAAAATCTTTGCATTAGCAGCTTAAAATAAACCTTATCTCACGCAAGTTGGCGTATTCGCAGGAGACAAAGAAAGCACGGAGTATCGGGATACGTTAAACAAAAGGGCTCCGACCCATTCCGTTAGAAAGACCGACCTCCACCCCTTAGATAGATGTGACGAAGGAATGAAAGGGCTATTGACCCGTTGAGACATGGGAGTGAAAATCGCTAAGGGCACCGTGGAGAATACGTGCAGCATTTGGAATGAATTGGGTGAATCAACTCCACCTCTGTTCCCGCATGCCTTTTTAAACCAAACGTCTTAGTATATCTCGCTATCTTTCATTCATTATCGAAATCTAAAGGATGAAATCCTGCGAATAGACGAGCTTGCGTGAGGAAATCGGATCATACCGAGGGAGTTTAATGAACCCAAAACAATGGATATGCAAATATACTTCATGAAAAAGCCCCTCTGTCTAATTAATGTAAAAACCAGTGTGACCAAGCTGGAGTTGCGTTTCACACCACTCTTCGATTATCGTTCCCTGTACTGTTGTGGACAGGAATATTATTGTTGATAATAAGGAGAAATTAATCTCCCCAATTTAATGGTATTTTGATTTCCAATGGTTTTTTAGGCTCTTCCTCAAATACATCAATTGGCATTAGGAATTTGAGCCCTGAAACTGAGTCTAATTTCGGGAATTGTAATTTGTAGGAAAAAGTGTCCCTTGAAAGACGTATCGGATGTTTATTGTAGGAATACCGTTTGCCTGAGGAATCTTGAAACATAAGAAAAGGCGTTTGGTTATTCGCATCGCTTGCTTCGTAGTAAACGATAGTTGTATCTGCCAAAAACTCAACATTCGTAATCTTGATGAATCCACCATTGTAGCCTTGCATGGTTATGGGAAATTTATCGGTATAATCCGCATATACATTTTTCTGGTTCACTGTTACTCCTGATGTATCCATAATTACCAAGGTAAGAAAACGCGGTTTAGGATTAATCAGAGAAACTGGACTAAAACTTAAAAAATGCTCACCATTCCCTCCCCTCCCTCCAGCATATTCAAAAGGTGTTTCCAAATCATCTTTAATTTTAAAGCTTAAATCCCGTTCTTTCGATTTTATTTCGAGTTGAGTGGTCACAGGTGTGAATGTAATTTTATTTACGGTAATTGTTATATTTTTATAAGCAGCCGATATTTCGGGATGAAAAGTTGTGGTAAGACGTGATGATTTTTCACTTGATAAAGGAACTGTAACCTTCCAATTCCCCTTTGTATTCCCAATTTGATTTACGGACATGGTTATCTCTGGATGATCTGGTAACGTTGCAGTATCAATCAAGGTTGTTCCTACGAAAGTATGGTCACCGGTTATTGTAAAGACATGGGTCGATATCATAGTAGGGTGAGCACCCTCGATTTTATAATCGTAATTCATAGTAGCGTCCTCTGAAGTTAACTTTGTCTGAGTATTGAGGAAATCGACTTCATAATTAATCACAATTTGAAACCCATCATAAAACACGTCCACAATGGAAAATTTGATGTCTTTATTCGTAGCTGATAGGTTCACCGACGTACTTAAGTTTTTTTGATCGATTTGTTCTAATCCGTTGGGGAGGCCTCCTGAATGCTTATACAGTAATTCAATAAAAGGGATTTTTTTTAACGTTGCACCAAATGTTTGAGATATCATTCCTGCTCCGAAAACGAATACCAAGCATAAGACAACTACGTTGAGTGATAATATCCATTTTCTCCGCTTGGTTGATTTTAGCAGATGTCCCGCTCTTTGATTTCCGCGATTTGACTGCTGATAAAGATGCCAAAGGTACTCAAACGATGAGGGAGGGGTGAGAAGTTTCACACGGTCTTGCACGGCCTTTGCTACATCAGACGGAAATTCGCTCTCTCTTTTCTCGTGATTGGCATTCAGAGTCATTTCATATTCTCCTTTATTGGAATGAGAAGATAGTTATCCTCATTGTTTTCCCTTAATTGTTTTAAAGCCGCATGTAATCTGGATTTACAAGTTCCTAGTCGAATACCTAAAATAGACGCAACCTCTTGGAGAGTTAATCCAGCATAATAATGCAAAATAATGACATCTTTTCTTTTTTTCAATAAGTTGTTGACCACTTGCCATAATTCTTGTTCCCTTTCATTTTTCAGAATCAAATCTTCCAAGGAGTCAGACATGGCATCATCTGGAACTTTTCCGAAGAAGGTGAGCCATCGCTGCTTTCTTTGTGTGCTTCTTATCAAATTTATCGTCATCCGAAATAGCCATGGACGTAGGGGTTTTGATGGATCATACAAATGAAATTTTTGAAATGCTCGCAAAAATGTTTCCTGTGTAATGTCATCAGCCAGCATTTTTGACTTGGTCATCATAAGTGCAATTCCATACACATATGAGGAATATTCTATATACATTTCTTTGGATTGTTGCTCTGATATCGGGTATTCCCTCATTAACTATCCCCCTTCCTTAAATTTCATAGTAAATACGCTTTCGAATCAGAAATGGTTCGATTTAAGATGGAATTATATTGAATGTTTACAGTTACTATGATTTTTAGAAAGCATCACTCCAACTGCTGAAAGGCCACCGATCATTGCTGTCGGCAGCCTTCTATTAATTTTTATTGAGCTACCGTTCTGCGTTAGCTTAACAAAATAGCACGATTTAGGTGTCATGATTATCAGTCTTATAATTAAGCAGAAGTTGAAATATAAAATGTAATTATATCGGTAATTGGTTAGATAATTGATACCAACCCTTTGTCCCAATGGAATGTAAAAGTAATTTTTTTGCGGTATCATCAAATTTATCATAGTTATATTCCGACCGCATCTTAATCTCTTTAAAAAAAGATTTGGTTTCGGAGCTCCTTACATAGACAATATCCTTATATTCAGATACATCATTTTTCACGTATTCAAGTTGTAAATAATACACTTCAGTAACATCATTAATCGGAAGTTCTACAGCTTCTCGCATTTTTAGCTTTGAATCGTATTCCATAATTTCATTACGTTCAGAAATCACCTTCACTAGCATTGGTTGCGACTTTACAGAATGTTTAGAGGAATATAGAGAAACGTTGATGGTTTTTAAAATCGCTTGTTCATTAACATCTTTTCCTGTAACTTCACTTGTAGCGGTTTGGTTCTGAGACACTGTTACTCCTGAATTATTGGTTGAAGACGAACATCCAAATATAAAGAACAGTGTCGTAATGATAAACAGATTTTTCACTGGAACACTCCTATCCTAACACCCCATTAGTAATTATTACCTTCATAATATACTTAGACGACATAAAGCAACGTTCAGAGTTCCGATATGGGTATCCGTTAGTTTAATGAAACGAGCCACGGAAAAAAGTTTAGTGATGTTTATTCTATCTGTGCGGGACTTCTCCAGTTGATCGATACAAATTGATGTCATAATCGAATAGTGTCTTAACCCATAATTTCCAGTCATATTTAAAACCAGGCTCGCAATCGTATCTCATAAATTTTTGATTCTCATCTTTTATATAAAAAGTTGGTATTCCATTATCTTGAAGAATAAACCACACTTCTGCTGTTTTAAAATGTTCATCTCCATTATGAGTTTTCATTAACAAATCCACTGGATTATTAAAAATCAATTGTAAAAAATAATTGTAATTACCGCTAATTGTTTCATTTAAACCAATTTTCTTACTTAATAACTTTTGGCTGAAAGAATCTACAGGTTCATTTATATCATTTTTATTATAAGTAAAATACTGTAGGTGATTTACAATTACCATTGCTTTTGAAAGTGCAATACCTATACGTTCCTCATGATTTGAAAAAGAGGATTTTGTATTCCTATACACTTCCATCTCAGGAGGAAGTTCAGTATTAAACTCTTTCCTGAAATTTATCGTGTTGTTTATATCAATTTTCCCTTTTTCAATGTCATTATATTTAGAGACTTCTTCTTGGAATGTAATTAATGCTTCTTTTTGTTTATTAAGTTCTTCTTGCTTTTGCTGTAATTGTTCATTTAATTTCGATATTACTTGTGTGTTGTTAGAACTATTGTTACAACAACCTACAAGGAATACTACAAGAAAAATAATGGTAATACCTGATCTTTTCATATTAGATCTCCCCATTTTTTGTGGTACATCAAATTCACCTTACTCTTATATGCAAACTTCTTATCAGGACATTTTGCAGTTGGCTTATCAAACTTTGTAGTTAAAAGTTATGTTAATGACATTCGTTGAATAACCACTTGTTTCCTTTTTTTACGCATTCACTTAGAAAAACAAGTTTTAGCACTATTCTGCCCGTTACCTCAATGAACAAAGCAGGTCGCCGCGGCGCCTGCTTTGTTTGCATGTCTTTATGAATCTAAGAATATCCGTTAGCGTAATGAAGTTTCGGCTAGATTTAATTCTGGATTGAATAATTTATTTTTCTTTAAAAAAGTCTTTAAACTGTGGTTTTTAACATGGACAGCAACAAGACCTTCTTCTTTTGTAAATACGAGTAGAGTTGGAAAATAAGTTTTGGACGGACTTATAAACATCACTACTTCTGTAACTGTTCCAGTAATCCATTCGTTATTAACTTTGTAAGGTGGCACAAGAGGGATCTTAATGGCTAAGCCCTCGCTTGGTTCGATTTTTAAGGAACCTAAGGTACCATTCGCAGAGGACAACCATTCTTTAACCTGGTTCTGCAATGAATTAGAGTTTTTTATTGTGAGGATTATCTCACCTTTTTTAATATCCAACACTTCTGCTCCATCTGATGCCCCAACTGTTTGAGCAAAAAGGAGACTAAATACTGCCACAAGGAATAACATGCGATCTAATGTTTTCAACAATAATTCAACCTCCACTTGAAGGTAATATTCCCCCATTCTAATGAAAATATTTTCCTTCTACCAATTGAATTATGCTGCCCGTTACTTTAACGAAACCAGGGAGCAGCGCCGCGTGGCAGCTGCTCCCTGGTTTCTTGCGCTATCGTTCAGCGATAGTTTAATCACCGCCGTAGCTCCTTTTGGTACTTCATAAAAGCTGCAAGATTGTCTGAGCCTCCAAGAAACAACCCTCCAAAAATTGCCATTACAACAGTAATTATCAACATCAACCATCCACTAAAAGCCTGTAAGATTCCAGCTTGTTTTAATAAATAAAATAGACCTGCCAAAATATCCTGAAATAACAAAAACGGGATTATAAACTCTGTCCACTTATATCCCTTGTAGAATAAGTATGAGAATAAGGAAAATAACCCCAAGGAAACGAGTTGTTTGAATACATTTTCAAACCCATTTGTCAGAATGTAATGTATAAAATTGAACACTTCAACAGCAAGAACAATAATGATGATGGAAAATACCAATTTTCTTCCTTTTTTGATTTGTTCGTCATCAAAATAATTCATGATTTACCGCCCTATCTTTTTCGCAAGGTTAAAAAATTACGTATTAGTAATATTCCCAATAGTTTACAAGCTAGTCGCATGCGGAATGGTTGTTATTGTTGCGCAAACCTGCCCGTTAGCTGAAAAAGGCAGCCTATTCTAACCGGCTGACATACGTTGCAGACCTATCGTTTTCCAAAATAACTTAACCAAATTACAAACATGGTTGCTCAAGTTTCAATTTTGGGTAATACTCATTCCTTAATTTTGAACTCGGCGTAAATCACTTTCTCTATTGAAGTTCCGTTCCCTTCTACTTCTTTACTGATCCTGTAAGTGCCTGGCTTTAGATTTTTATAAGTAACTGTTTGTTCCCAAATTTCCCTAACGTGCAAATTCAATCCGATTGCAGAAATAGCTTGATTCCTTTTTAATGGAACTTCAACCCAAGTTTTATTTTCGTTTCGTTCCATCTTATAGTTTAAGCCGTAAAAAAGTGAAGTTGGACCTGAATTAACCATTGTGATCGTCAATGATCCACTGCTCGGATAAGCGACTTTATCTAAATTGATCTCAGCATTTACTTGTTGAATGGGTACTTCATATGAATTAAGGACAACATCCTCTACATTGCCTCCAACGATAACCTCACCTGTAATGAAATAATGGGCTCCCTCTTTTTCCGGAAGTTTTACAGTAACCCTCGGGTCCCAGCCTGTTTTTACTATAGGTACGTGTTGTTCATCCACGAGTTTAACGAATGTTCCATCTGCATTTCTTTCGGTTAACTTAAATCGGATGATGTTTGAATCAAGTTTCACTTTATTCTCTTCACTTAGACCAACAGCCATTGTTACTTCCTCGCCGGGTTTTTTAACTAATGCAAACTCGTTGTAAATTTCTACCTGTTGTTTATAAGTCCACTTACCTGATTGAGGTAGAAACTCATAGAAGTTTATCTGTTCCATTTTCTTTTGATTCTGCACTAAGTCACCCCCATTTTCTCTCCTTGTATTGCTGCCTGACGGGAAGTGATAACTTGATTGGGGATCTTCGTTTATGACATCCAGCATATCTGCACCAAAAGTGGTTATTAACTCTACTTTTTGAGAATCTTCCATATAAGCTTCAACAACTACTTTTCCACTCTTCAAATCAATATGCGACGAAAAACCATCAATATTCTTAAGTTTTTCAGCAAGGTTTATTTGTAGCTGTTTCAAGTCCTTCATCTTGTACTTCGCTTTCTTGAAGCTAACACCTTTGTCCCCAAATAATATTTGAAGTGTTGTCATTAGTTCTTTTGTTTTGTTATCTTCTATTTCCAACACAAAAACGTATTCGATTTTATCGGCATTTTCGGAACTCAAATAATAGTACCCATAGGTTTCGAACTCTCCATTTGGGAAAATCCTGCTGATCTCGCTTTCCATAGCAACATCATATTGCTTTTCAAAATCAAATAATTTCTTTTGATCATCGTTTAGCAATGCTTTTACAGGGTCTTCTGCTGATAATGATTGATTTGTTGAAACGTATAAAATACAAGCACCCAGTAAAAAGGATCCAATAACAAATAATATCTTTTTTTTCATGAACTAACCTGCTCTCATATTTACAAATTACTTTGTATTGATGTAAACATAGCAAAACAAAGAAGGTAATGTATATTGGTAATTTATAGAAATACATATCTGTTTTTTAAAAGAATAAAATGCATAAACTATACCTTTAATTTTAATGGTTACTTCAGTAGAAAAAGGGATCACGGCTTGAGCGGTTGCCGTGATCCCTTTTTAAGTATAGTTTTCCGTTAGCGGAATAAATCGATGCACACATTTACTTCCTTTCAACCTCACTTACAATAGGTTCTGATGCGGAAACGATGTCCACTATATGATTAAGACATATAATCCCATAATGCTTAAAGGGACCTGGGTAATCTTCAGTTGCAATTGATCCCATTTGAATAAAATCTAAATATCTAGACTTATTGTATATTCTAAAAACCCGACCCTCATATTCTTCATAATCATCCAATACCGTAAAACTTTCGTTTATAATCGAATAACCGATATACCATTCGAATTCTAACTTAATTAGAGGTAGTTTGTAATCAATATCCATTGAGAAAACATCGTTGATTTCCTTTTCGCCGATCTTTATCGTTTCGGGAGTTAAGCTTGTCTTACTTCGGCTAAAAGTGAGACAAAGAAAATTATCACGGGGTTCACTTATGCTATCTAAATAGATGTCTTTCATCGCCATTAGGTCGTTAAATTTCATATGTTAACTCCTCTTGGTTTCCAGTTTATTGAGGAACAATTAAGAGGAAATTCAACACAGTTACTCCATTATCCTGCCCGTTAGTTCAACGGTTACCGTTTATGCTGCAGCCTGTTGTCGTTTTGCTCTACTTCTGTGAGATTGTCAAACAGAGACCTTTAACCTAGGAAAAACTTTTTGCATATAATAAACGAATTTCAGGAAAGGTAGGTTGTAAACATGTATCAACAAATACCCTATGTTCAACCATCCATTATTCAATCTGCACAACAAAATTACTTAAATCATGCGGCATTAGCAGATCATTATGAAAGGCAAAGGATGATTAATGCCAGCAATTCTATTGAGTATTATCGTTATGCGGAGTTGCAATATTTTCACAAATCAAGAGCATTTTTCTTCAAAGGTCAATTCTCAGCCATAGATGGACAGTGAAAAATAAAGTTTTAGACTGACTATGTTGGATTGACGCGCTTTTTATACGCGATAATCGTTTACTTTTGATAAATAAGTTTTAGATTATTCGATCCTAATAAACAAAAACCAGTCAAAAACACGAAAATAATGTGTTAGACTGGTTCTTGGTTATTTCACTATCGTTTCTCCGTTAGCTGAATGAGCTTTTGTTCGTTGATGGGATGTCAGAAGCTCAAGCTCTCTTTTCGTTTCCGGATGAACTACTATGCTATCCGTAAGGTTTAGAGTAGATTCTTTTACCTTTCTCCCCCATTTTCTTGAGAAGGAGCGCCAATCACATACCATTTCGATGACATACTTCTTTGGCATGGGTAATGCCTCTTTTGTATTGGGGTTAATAACCCAATACTCCCAATGGTGCTTATTTTTATGCTGATGACGGAGCCAAGCGTATTTCCAATTCAATTCGTCTTCTAGGTTTAAGGGTTTGCCAGAATAAAACCTTTTAGCGTAGGGAAAGAATTCAGCCGGTGAAAATTTCGACCAATCATGAATAATCCCCTGAATATAGAGGCCTTCCTTCCAACACTCAATCAGAACATTCAGTTTATGATTAAGGATATACAAGAAATAATTCCAGTAAGCTTTTATCATCGGATTATATCTCCTCTCCAGAATACACCCCATTCCGCTTGAAAAGAACCCATGATTCTCAATTCCATTGGAATATTACTGTTCCGAGAAAACAAAAAAGAATCCCACCTCCAAGACAATGTCTTGGGGACGAGATTCGTCGTGGTGCCACCCCAGTTCACTAATCTGTCATCAGATTAGCCTTATCGAGTACTGCATGACAATCCATGCTTTATACTCTAGCTCTGTAACAGGAGCCCCTGTCACAACACCCCTGATTCGGCTCAGGTTCCGATGTGATGCTCAGAGACTTGGTTTAATAAGGTCTCCCTTACTCCTTTTCAGCTACCGGAGCTCTCTGTAAAAGTACACCTTACTTACTCTTCTCATCATTGCATTTGTTTAATTTTAACAGTAAAGTCTTGGACTTGTAAACACTGTATCGTTGGAACAAAACTGTCCCGTTACTTTAACGGACAACGAATTCTTGTATTCTTTGCTTTTGTTGATTTTCTTTTAAAAAGGCTATGTTTAACATTAATGTTGATTTTGGGTCAGAAAAAGGAGAGCTACGCCCCCGAGGTTATTTTCTTTATTAATTTTGACTCAACTACAAGAACCAAAGGGTAAGCAATAATTAAAACCAGGGCTAAATAAAAGGATTGCTCGAATAAATTCCGAAACTCTTCTTTAGACATATCGTGTTCATCAATAATCCAGTATGCTATTTGATTTGAAGCTCCAATTCCATCATTTGCTTCGGGAATTAGACTCTGAGTATAGTTTTGAGCAAGACAGACAACAGCTACCATGGAAAGAAAAATAGCCAGAGCGACACCTTTAGAGTATGGGTTAGAAACACCGACTCTTCTGAATGTAAAAATTGAAACAATGACAAATAGTAAGCAGAGAAACAGAAATAACATCTTTACACCTCCATTTTTGCTATCCGTAAAGACTTATTTGTATAGTGGGCAAATTGCGAGTACCAGTTGAAGTGGATTTACCTCAATAAAAAGGATAAATCAATGCATTCCCTCTTTCATTTATTCTTTGTATCCTTCACCGGCAGCCTGCTTGATCTTTGTTATGGAACTATCGTTTCCCGTTAGTGCAATGATATGACTGATTTCTCAGTTAGTTTATAAATATATTAATCTTTTCTATTATTGTACATACCCAATTGCCCAAGCAGACCTATTATGAAAACAAAGAGACCGATTAATATAGGGACATAACTGGTTGGTTCATGGAACACTGCATAGGAAAATTCCATACCACCCCACCCCATATAATAAGCCATTAACAATCCGAAACCAATAGGTATCAAGGACACCAACATAACAATCACTGACACTGTTTTGATATATGATCCCATCCTCTTTTTTCTAGCTCTGAACTAAAGTTCTTCGTTAGCGGAATGACCTGTCTGTAACGGCAAGTTTTAAGACCATCCATTTACGGGATGGACCTTTTCCCTTTCCTCGTTTTGTTCAACTATCGTTTGCGATAGCTGAATATCATTTTTTGGGATAAGTGATTCCTTTTGGTGTTTTCATGCCTCTTATGACAATCTTGAAAAAATCGGTTTTTGTATTTTCGTATTTATTCTCTATATCCTGAATCATTTCTTTAACTGTTTGCTCCAATTCACCCAATGTAGATTCGGATGGAAACTCTTTTATCTTGATAATATTTACAAATAAGCCCTCTTTCTCACTCGTACCAGTAATTTCAAACTCAACTGTAACTTTACCCATTTTTTTCAACTCCTTATTGTTAATTATCGCCCTCTAATTACTTAACAATGTAGAGTAAAGGACTGGGGATGCCAGCCCCTCCTCATCAAACCGTACGTGCAGTTTTCCCGCATACGGCTTTCCGACGTTCTTCATCTTGGGCAGTACGGTTTTTCCAAGTGCATAATGTTTTCAGTCCTGTACGTTGAAGCAGAATATGCATCTCCGACCAATTCCGCTTGCGCTTCCTGTGTTTGTTATTCCAGAACTGTCTCAATCTCCTCAGAATGTACCAGTCAACTTTTGCAAGGAAACGGTTTGCCATACTTCGATCCACATCCTGATGAGCGTAGAAGTTACGCCATCCTTGGATCATAGGATTCAGTAGCTCGACCATCAGTTTTAACGACCAGTTTAATCGGCCTCTGGATGCCGTTTCTTCCTTCAAACGAGTACGCATCTTCTTCATTGCTTTCTTCGATGGAAAGCTTCGAAGTCTATACATAACCCCTTTTTTATGGAGATGCGGCATCTTCCTGTGGTGAAAACCAAGAAAGTCAAACCCATCCTGATTCCTCCATAGACATACTAACTTTGATTTTGACGTGTTCATGGTTAACTCTAGTTTTCCGAAGATGGCCTTGAGTACATGAATAGCTTCGAGTGCCTGCGGCTTGTACCGGCAAAGAATGACAAGATCATCTGCATACCTGACTAGCTTGCCCAGATGAGAAAACCGTTTTTCCCATATCGTATCGAGGTAGTTGAGATAGATGTTGGCCAGAAGAGGAGATATTACACCGCCTTGTGGGCTTCCAATCTTCGTTTTGTGCCATACGCCATCCTTCATTACACCTGCTTCAAGCCACTGTCTAATTAACTTTAGAATGCGCCTGTCGCAGATGCGTTCTTCGACCAGTTTCATCAGCTTGCTGTGGGAGATATTATCGAAGTAGCCAGTAATATCTACGTCGACCACCCAGTTGACGGCGGCTCCCCAATTGATGCTTTCCCGGATGCTCTTTATAGCCTGGTGAGCCGACCGCTTGGGGCGAAATCCGTAAGAGCAATCTTTAAAATCTGCTTCGAATATGCCTTCGATCACCAGTTTGGTTGCCATCTGAACAGTTCGGTCACGGACTGTTGGAATGCCCAAGGGACGTGTCTTTCCGTCAGGTTTCGGAATCTCTTTCCGTTTGACCGGAGACGGTCGGTATTCCCCATTCATTAGCTGTTGTCTGATCTCTTCGATGAAGAATTCTTCACCGATTGATTGTCCATCGATGCCGGCACTTCCACGATTGGTTTTCACTCTTGTCCATGCTTCTTGCAGGATATCTTTCCGGAATACTTTGTCGTACAGCGCATGAAACTTACGCTTCGGGTTCTCCTTAGCCGCAAGATAGAGGGTATTTTGGAGTCGTCGAGCGTTTTCATTGGTGGCGTTAGCCGTGTAATCGGCATTCACTTGCTCTTACCTCCTTGATATCCCGTAAACGAAGTGGGGTATTGCCTTTCGGCGCCCTTCCCTCCCCGGGGTTATGTTGTCCGCCGGATCATTGGTAGTATGGCCCCCTCCGACTCCCTTCCCGCAGCCCGCCATTTCACCTTTAGGGCTTATAGGTTTGCTCGTTACGAAAAAAAAAAACTTCGTGCGGGAGAGGGTCTCCCTAGTTCCAAACACAACTTTCTCTGCATGCCGCTCCCTTTACACCGGAGGGTTCTTCTGCGCTGCATTCCAAGTTCTTCGCGCGTTCCATGGCCTTCGCCGGGGCAGTCGTGGCTCGGCTCCCTCTTGTCCCTTTCGGGTTCACTTTCACGATGCGGTAGGATTCATTTTCATTACGGCCTGCAGATTTGCTTCATCGCGCAAAGCGCGACTTTTCACAGGGCTTCAGCCGCCGGATTTCGCCGACGTCTGCCCGCTAGCTACGGGGCGGCTTGGACCTTACCCCGACTGAACTTGCATCAGTAAGTTGTGCCTAGCTTGGCTAGGCGCGCACTGCCCGTTAGCTTAGCTCTCTCCTCAGAGCTCTTGCCGTATTCCGATTATTTATCGGTCAACGATATCGTCCGTATGCCTAAGTCGCCGGAAGTAGCAACGAGAATGCCGTCGTCGGACGCATGTATGCGTGCAATTGGGTTCGCCACCTCCAGCAATAGGCGGCCAGAGCCGTCCAGCAGTTCCATTCCATAAGGTGCATAGTCGCCCATGATGCAGACCAGTCGGTCATTCTCCATCTGTACTGCCTTCACCGAATCACGTAGCACGATCCAGTCTTCGCCGTCCGGATTCTTCTGATACAGATTCGCATGGACGACCGTCCCGTCGAATGAGGGGGCAGGCGAGGTATAGAACACATTCCCGCCGGCCATTCCGAACCAACCCACCGAGCGCTCGGTGAGCTTCAACTCCCCTGTTCCGTCCATCTCGGAGCGGTATAGCGCGTTATCTGCATCCTTTACGTAATACAGCTTGTTGTCGATAACACGAAACCGGCTGACTGAGGCGTTTACCACTTTGACGGAGGTCCCGCTCTGAAGATTAATCTTATAGATGTTGTTCAAGTTACTGTTATCCTTGGGGTATGTCGCCCCCATAACGTAGACGCTGTCCCCCACCACGGTCATGGATCCATTATCGCCTCCGACGCCGACACTGTTCGTGTCCACCGTCACATGCCTGCCGTACATCATGTCTGGACTACCTAGGAGCTTGATAGAAGATCGGTCCTGCCCGGAGGACATGAGGGACAGGTTGCCCGCGAACGGAGGATTCCCGTCATTAGCGATAATGGTGCCATAACCCGTTTCAAAGAAATCTAGATAGCCCTGTTGCGCCACGGTCGCCTTGCCGTCAGCTGAGATCTTGACGTAGACATCGTAACCCATCGTAGCCCCGCCTACATGATAGTTCAACCAGAGGACTTCATCTCGAAACTCGAAGGAAACCCCATTCTGTATCCCTCGGCCATTGTCGATATTGTAGTCATACACGGTTTCCTTATCCGTCGGACTCTTGATCGGGGAGCGATAGACGTGATTCGTCGACCCCTGCGTCTCCACGAAATAATAATACCCCTTGTATAAAGCCACATCGTTCTTAGAGGCGTAATCGGGGAGCCCCGTTTCTGCCAGCTGTGGATTATGGGACTGAATTGACAGGCCGTCCACCGTATCCCAGGTGTAATCCCAGCTAAACGAGTCATGCGCGAACTTCCAGGTAAGAGGGAAGTACGTCACGTCCCGGAAGCTGAGGAGCGGATACTCCTCCTTGGCGTTGTCGATGGTCTGACCGTTCACGGTAATGGCCGACGCAGGCACCTCCGCGCGATAGGATGCCGCATTGGGGTGATCCGACTTGTAAGAGACATAGGCCGAAGCCACCTGCCCCTGGGAAATCTGGAGCCCCTCCTGTTTGGACCAACTGGCTTCCAGCCCTAGCAGCCGAGAATCGTACCAGGTCATAGGGAAGTACGTGATGTCCTTATACACCAACAAGGGGTACTCGCGATACGCGTTATCCACCAGGTGTCCATTTAATTTCACCTTATATCCTGGAATAGTCACCTTCACATCCGCCGAATTGGCGTGCACCCGTCCGGTCTGGGCCAACATAGGCAGAATCAGTGATCCGATCAATGCGAATACAGCCAATTTATTCTTCATTTCAACTCCTCCTTCGCTACATCAATCATTACTAATATTGGACGAATATGGAAGTTAAAAGTTGCAGTAATCCAATTAAAATACCAGCCACCAACTCAATGTATTACTGCAAGAGATTGGAGAGGAACTGAAATGGAGGAATTAATCAGTGAGCTTGCTTAGCTTTTTGGAAGCTATATTCTAATGAATCTCGTTGAACTTTTATGCCCATTTGATGAGAAAACGGCAGCCGATTAAATGGCTACCGTCTCTTGGTGCTTATTACAAACGTTATCCGTTAGCACAATTGATTAACTTCAATTCGCTTCTATATCCTTATAAACTAGGCATACAATAAAAGTATAACTCCATTGGATAAGGGATGGATTGAATGCTTATTAATGCAGCAGGAGTTGATGGAAAGGTTGCAGTGCTTGTTATTATCGGTCTTGCACTTGCGATTATAATCGAGAGAATGATTAAAAAAAAGTAAATTGGGGACTAGATGGACTACCTCTAGCGGAACGAAGTTCTGCTCGTGGCAGCCCTTTCGATATGGAACTATCGTTCTCCGTTAACGCAATGGCGGCGCTGAATTATTTCGGAAAACATCGTTCCCTCGTAGTTGAGCATAGGTAACCGAACGATCTGCTTGGCTTCATGTTTATAGTGTGATAACGAGATTGGTTCGTTTAGATTCATGGATAAAACCTAATTTTTTATATAACGACTTAGCAGCTTCATTTTTGCTATCTACAGCTAGACGAACTTCCAAAACTCCGAAATCTCTTAATCTCCGTAAGCCTTCGGATAATAAGATTTTCCCGATCCCTTGATTTTGCCACTTACGACTCACTGCAATTGTTGGAATTCGAGCAAAAGAGCCATTAATAGTTGTAGAAAGTATACCTAAAGGATTTTGGTTATCGTCTGTACAAATTAGATAAAGGCTATTCGAAAAGTTCGTCCCCATAAACTCATGTAAAACACTCTCAATATTTCTGTTATCATTAAATGCTTCATTGTAAATATGAGTCCATACATTCGCCTCTGCTAGCGTCGGAGAATGGAATCCGTAAGATCTTGGCGCTTGGCTAAACAATGAGTCCTTCAAATTTTTCAAACAAAGTATTTCCAAAATACTTTGTTCTTTCAATCCAAAATTTTCGCCGAGTCTTTCCTCTCCCGGAATACTGCTCAGGGCACGGTGCTTGAATTGGATTTGTTTTGATTCTTCAACCCTCATCATTTTAAGTCTATTTATTATAAATCCGAAAACCTTAGTGCCTATTCCCTGTCTTCTCCAAACGAAATCTACTGTACCAAAACAGTCGACTAATATGTACATATCCTTTTCTAAGAAGCTTAATGAAAAAAAGCCAATGATAGTCTGATTAGTCTCAATAACAAAAGTATTTTCTCTGGTTCTTCTCCCTGGCTCATCCAAGGATAGCTCAAACTCTCCAACGGAAGTACCATTCAATAAGTGAAAAGGATCGCGGTTAATTAAGGTTACAATTTTCTCTGTATCAGTCCGCTTATGCAATCGAAAGATAACTTCAGAATACTGCACTAAGTATCTCATCCTTTACAATATGTATGTCCGCTATAAGATAGGTTCGATGTATAGTATATTACCACATTTTTACTATTATGTTGTGCTAAACTTCCCGTTACTTTAATGAAAACAGGAGCAGCTGCCGCGGCAATCTGCTCCCTGTTTATTGTGCTATCTAAAGTTCTTCGTTAGTTTAATCGAACGTATTTTATTCTCCTCTCGTCAAATGTCTTTTCGTCTGCTGTTCCATATCCATACCCCTCTCTGATAATTTGGTTAACGGGAACAAGTGGGGTTAGGACAATTTTTCTTTTACCACCCTCTAATACGGTAACGATAAAGAAGTAATTTACTCCGTTTATGTGATATTTATCCTACCTAAATACCTCATAGTTAACAGCCACATAAAAAATCTGAGGGTCGATAAATGTCTCTATATAACGAGTAGGTATATATTTTTTTCCGTATTCGTATGGTATTTGCTTAGAAGCAACAATACGGGCTTTATTGATATTGAATAATCCAACGTTCTGATCTTTATTTTGCTTGTTGTTTAAAAAGTTAATAAGTATGTCACGTTGACCCTTAACCCACAAATCAGGTATGTCTGACCATTTTTTTCGTTTATTGAGTTGATGTAAATTGTAACTATGTTTTCATCTAATCCATCTCTTGCGAATGCTAAATTTGCTGTTAACATGTTCAGCAATAGTAAAAGTAAAAACGAAATTTTTAGTTTTTGCACTTAGGCAACCCCCCAAATTTTCTCAGGATTAGTATGCCCATGAATTCTAACAATTTGTACTCAGGTAATTTCACTAACCTGCCCGTTAACATTCCTGTAGGTATTAGTAGATTGAACTTGCAGAAAAAAGGACGCCTCGCTAGGATGAGTATGTACTGGGTTGCAGCCCTCAGAACTCACCTTAGGAGGCGTTATTATGAAGTCTAATCCAATTAATTCTCAAAATCAACGTGTAGAACGAATCTCCACTACCACTCTGGTCATAGGCATTGACATTGCCAAGGAGAAGCATGCTGCACAAGCCATTAATTTTCGAGGTATTGTCCTCACAAAGCGCCCTATTCTATTTTCAAATGACCTTGCTGGCTTTGAGCATTTAGAACACAGTATTCGGAAATTACAGAAGATGCACGGCATGAATGACTTCGTTGTGGGAATGGAGAGCACCGGTCACTACTGGTTCAATATTGCCAACTGGTTGGTGGATCAAGGAATTGATGTGGCTCTTGTCAATCCAATGACAACCAAACGCAATAAGGAAAACAGAGATAACTCACCTTCCAAGAACGACCCAAAGGATGCTCTGGTCATCGCCGATGCGGTAAGTCGCGGGTTCTACACAGCCTTCGCTCCAAAGGATGAAGCATTCCGCCGTATACGGGTTATGGTTACAAACAGAGAGCACTGGGTTGTTAAATCAGGACGGATTAAGAATAGAATCCACCGCTGGCTCGATATCCGTTTTCCAGAATACAGACAAGCATTTGATGATATTTTTAGCGATCGTTCCTTGGCCACTTTGCGCCGGTTCCCAGCCCCTTCTGACCTATTGCAGCTAACTCCGGAGCAAATGGTACAGATCTGGGGTGAATATATGGCTAGACCTGGTGGGGTGCGAGGTAAGAACAAGGCGCTGGAACTTCAATCACTCGCTAGACATAGCGTGGGAGACACTACTGCCCTTGAAGAAGACAAATGGGAGCTAAGGCACCTCATCGAAGAATATGAAAGAATCTGCCGAATCATTGATGAAGCGGACGAGATGATTGAAAAGGTACTGCCTGAAATTCCTTGTTCAGATCTCGTTCGATCTGTCGGTGCTTCCGTTCCTGCAACGGCTGCCATATTGGCATTTGGCGGGGACTTACGTAAGCTGTCTCACGGAAATCAGTTATTGCGCAAGGCAGGATTGAACTTAGCAGAACGAAGTTCTGGCAAGTATAAGGGGCAAATCAAGCTCACCAAACGAGGCAACTCACTACTGCGCAAGCATCTCTGCTTCACTGTGTTTCACCTGCTATCTTTCAATGAGGCGTTCCAAGCCATGCATGCGCACAATACCGAAGTGAAACGAATGACAAAAATGCAGTCCATGATGAAGCTGATTGGGAAACTGGCCCGGATGCTTGTAGCCATGGCAAGAGAAGGACATACATTCTCCATGGATAAGGCCCTGCTACCATTAGCAGCATAAAAAGCAAATCGTAACCCTGACACGTAGATTGGCTCATTCGCAGGATCTCACAAAGAAAGCACCGAGTACCGAGATTTTTCAGCTTTAGGGCATAGACCCGTTCCGTTAACGTTGATCGGACTCCACACCTTGGAAAGATAGGACGAAGGAATGTGAGGGCAAAGACCCGTCGAGATTTGGGAGAGTGAATCCCCAAGGACCTTGTGGAGAGAAGCGTGCAGCATAACTTATTTATGGAAGATGTTGTAAAAATATTCAGCACCTTCTGTTCCCGCATGCGCACTAACGGAACTGCCTGTCCCACACTACCCAAACACCTGAACTCCTGTTTAACAAGCATATTGAAATCCTGCGAATGAGCGAGCATTCGTGAGATAATCCTTATTCTCTGAGGGAGCGGAACAGGCTACCGCAGATTTAATCTCGGTAGCCTGTTTTGGTATTTTATTGAGCTATCGTTCGCCGTAGCGTAATAGCGTTAGATATTAAAAGTTTGGTTCTAAATCAATTTTCTCAGTTTGACCATTCCATACCACTTGCATCTTAACCTGAAAATTATCGTCCTCAGCAGGACCAAGCCCCCCACTCCCATAAGTACCTAAGTTGTATATTCCAGTTTTAGAACTAGCGGATTGAGTTCCTTTTCCTGTCTCACGTCCCGCCGTAAACTCATAACTTAATTGACCAGTTGGTGTCTGACCAGTACCAATATACTTCAAGAATGGTTTTGAGAGATGATGCTCTTCATTTTTCATCTTATAAAATACATAAACCGCAACCCAATTTTCGCTTCTGCCACTGTATTCGTATACAAACTCAGTATTACTGTTATTTTTAATAAGCTCAAATTCACTTTTTGCAATACCCTCATAAATATCACTTGACTCTTTACAACCACCCAAAAAAACAAAACAGAGAAGAAAAAAAATCCCTATTAGCCGCATTATTCTAACCCCTCCACAATCTTTTTTCTGACCGATACCCCAACTCTGATTCTCAGATATATCCTTTACGCAAAATAAGGCGATTTGTTGCGCATAGTAGAGTAAAGGACTGGGGATGCCAGCCCCTCCTCATCAAACCGTACGTGCAGTTTTCCCGCATACGGCTTTCCGACGTTCTTCATCTTGGGCAGTACGGTTTTTCCAAGTGCATAATGTTTTCAGTCCTGTACGTTGAAGCAGAATATGCATCTCCGACCAATTCCGCTTGCGCTTCCTGTGTTTGTTATTCCAGAACTGTCTCAATCTCCTCAGAATGTACCAGTCAACTTTTGCAAGGAAACGGTTTGCCATACTTCGATCCACATCCTGATGAGCGTAGAAGTTACGCCATCCTTGGATCATAGGATTCAGTAGCTCGACCATCAGTTTTAACGACCAGTTTAATCGGCCTCTGGATGCCGTTTCTTCCTTCAAACGAGTACGCATCTTCTTCATTGCTTTCTTCGATGGAAAGCTTCGAAGTCTATACATAACCCCTTTTTTATGGAGATGCGGCATCTTCCTGTGGTGAAAACCAAGAAAGTCAAACCCATCCTGATTCCTCCATAGACATACTAACTTTGATTTTGACGTGTTCATGGTTAACTCTAGTTTTCCGAAGATGGCCTTGAGTACATGAATAGCTTCGAGTGCCTGCGGCTTGTACCGGCAAAGAATGACAAGATCATCTGCATACCTGACTAGCTTGCCCAGATGAGAAAACCGTTTTTCCCATATCGTATCGAGGTAGTTGAGATAGATGTTGGCCAGAAGAGGAGATATTACACCGCCTTGTGGGCTTCCAATCTTCGTTTTGTGCCATACGCCATCCTTCATTACACCTGCTTCAAGCCACTGTCTAATTAACTTTAGAATGCGCCTGTCGCAGATGCGTTCTTCGACCAGTTTCATCAGCTTGCTGTGGGAGATATTATCGAAGTAGCCAGTAATATCTACGTCGACCACCCAGTTGACGGCGGCTCCCCAATTGATGCTTTCCCGGATGCTCTTTATAGCCTGGTGAGCCGACCGCTTGGGGCGAAATCCGTAAGAGCAATCTTTAAAATCTGCTTCGAATATGCCTTCGATCACCAGTTTGGTTGCCATCTGAACAGTTCGGTCACGGACTGTTGGAATGCCCAAGGGACGTGTCTTTCCGTCAGGTTTCGGAATCTCTTTCCGTTTGACCGGAGACGGTCGGTATTCCCCATTCATTAGCTGTTGTCTGATCTCTTCGATGAAGAATTCTTCACCAATCTCTCGAAGGATGAATTCGATTGATTGTCCATCGATGCCGGCACTTCCACGATTGGTTTTCACTCTTGTCCATGCTTCTTGCAGGATATCTTTCCGGAATACTTTGTCGTACAGCGCATGAAACTTACGCTTCGGGTTCTCCTTAGCCGCAAGATAGAGGGTATTTTGGAGTCGTCGAGCGTTTTCATTGGTGGCGTTAGCCGTGTAATCGGCATTCACTTGCTCTTACCTCCTTGATATCCCGTAAACGAAGTGGGGTATTGCCTTTCGGCGCCCTTCCCTCCCCGGGGTTATGTTGTCCGCCGGATCATTGGTAGTATGGCCCCCTCCGACTCCCTTCCCGCAGCCCGCCATTTCACCTTTAGGGCTTATAGGTTTGCTCGTTACGAAAAAAAAAACTTCGTGCGGGAGAGGGTCTCCCTAGTTCCAAACACAACTTTCTCTGCATGCCGCTCCCTTTACACCGGAGGGTTCTTCTGCGCTGCATTCCAAGTTCTTCGCGCGTTCCATGGCCTTCGCCGGGGCAGTCGTGGCTCGGCTCCCTCTTGTCCCTTTCGGGTTCACTTTCACGATGCGGTAGGATTCATTTTCATTACGGCCTGCAGATTTGCTTCATCGCGCAAAGCGCGACTTTTCACAGGGCTTCAGCCGCCGGATTTCGCCGACGTCTGCCCGCTAGCTACGGGGCGGCTTGGACCTTACCCCGACTGAACTTGCATCAGTAAGTTGTGCCTAGCTTGGCTAGGCGCGCACTGCCCGTTAGCGGAGTGAAGGGCTACCTAAACGCGGCAGCCCTTCAGATGTTTAACTATCTGTTATCCGTTAGTGCAATGAACTACCTCGGTCGCGCGCATTTCTGTTGCTAAATATAAAAGAGGAACAAATGAATAAACCGAATAGCTCCTTTTTGCGGAGCTATTTACGCTTCTTAATCTGTCACAGGCTTTAATTCAATTAATTCTGAATGATCCTCCCATTTAACGAGCATTTTCACTGTTGAATCCTGTGATGGAACGGTTGTAGCTGTAATAAAAGCATAAATCCCCTTTTCGGGAGCTTCCGTAACAGTTATTGTCTCATTTCCAACAACGTCCCCCGCAGTGTATTCGATAGAAATATCACCGATTGGTTTTGAATCTTTTCCGTTATAGACAAGAAGTTCTTTCGACGCTAATTTTTCAGAAGAATCTTTATAAACGAACAAAATAGCACCCCAATTGTCGCTATGTCCCCTAAATTCATGAACAATATTCAATGCAGGAAGATCTGTTTTTTTGATGCCGCCATAATAATTCGAATTATCCGTACACCCACTAAGAATCATGACGCATAAAACGGCGATGATACCGATTGACCACCTCAAGATTTCCATCGCTCCTCATAAATTCTATTTAACACATATTTACCTAAAATTTTCGAATACCTTTTTCATTCGAGATGCCGATATTAATTCAGCAAAAAAGAATTGTACTCCAAATGTAAATATATTCCTTTCACCTTAAATTTAGACGCGCAATGTTGATATTATGTTGCGGTAAACTGCCCGTTAACATAACGCGGCTGCCGAATTATACCGGCAACCGCGTCGTAGTTGTTGTAGAGTGGAGGGCAGGTCCCCCTGTCCCCCCTCATCAAACCGTACGAGCGGTTTTCCCGCATACGGCTTTCCGATGTTCTTCACCTTGTGCAGTATAGCTACCCCAAGCACTAACTCGTTTCAGTCCTATACGTCCGAGAACTTCTGCTACCTTTCTCGGGTGCAGATGATTTCGTTTGTGTTTCTTGTTCCAGTACAGTGTCAATCTCCCGATGATATACCAGTCCACATTTGTTAGGAACTTATTGCTCGTGCCTGGATCTACGCTCCCGTAGTAGTTTTTCCAACCTTGTATGATGGGATTGAGCTTGTCCACCATTTGTTTAGGCGACCAGTAGAGCAGCGATCGTGGGCCAGTTACTTCCTTCACCTTAGCACGCATCTTCTTCATCGCTTTCTTGGAAGGAAAGCTACGAAGGTCATAGAATTTCCCTGTCTTAAACAACCTTGGCATGCGGCGGTGATGGAATCCAAGAAAGTCGAATCCTTCCTCGTCCATCCACACGTTCACTAACTTGGACTTGTCCGTATTCATCGACAGCTCCAATTTTTGGAAGACTGCCTTAAGCACTTGAATGGCTTCAAGAGCGTGGGTCTTTTGCCTGCACAAAATGACTAAATCATCGGCATATCGCACCAATGTGCCAATATGAGAGAATTGTTTCTCCCATATTGAATCGAGATAGTTTAGGTAGATGTTCGCAAGTAACGGGGAAATAACCCCACCTTGTGGGCTACCGATTTCCGTGTCATGGAACAAGCCTTCTTCCATGACGCCGGCTTTCAGCCAATTTCGAATGAGTTTTAATACTCTTCGATCGCTAACACGTTGTTCCAGAAGTTTGAGCAATTTGGCATGCGGGATGTTGTTAAAATACCCTGTGATGTCTACATCCACCACCCAGTACACTCTCCCGTAATTTACCGTCTTGCGAATCGCCTCGATCGCTTGTCTTGCGCTTCGTTTCGGCCGAAACCCGAACGAGCAATCTTTGAAATCCGCCTCGAAGATCGCCTCTAGGATTATTTTCGCCGCCATTTGTACCAGTCTATCCCGAATTACGGGTATTCCTAACGGACGCGTTTTCCCATCGCCTTTCGGTATATCCTTTCTTCGTACTGGCTTGGGACGGTAGGTACCCTCAAGCAACTGTTGTTGCGTGTCTCTCACAAATTGCTCTTCCCCATACTCCAGTATGATGTACTGAATCGTCACACCGTCGATTCCTGCACTACCTCGATTTGCCTTGACCCGTTTCCATGCTTCCCACATCACATCTGATCTGCTCACTTTGTCGTACAGAGCATGAAATCTGCGCTTGGTATTTGCCTTCGCCGCAAGGTAGAGGGTTCTTTGAAGTTCTTGAACTTTTACTTTCGTGTAGTTAGCAGATTTCACTGCATTCACTCGCTCTTACCTCCATTGATACCCGTGAACAAAGCAAGGGTGCTTCCCTCCCCGAGGTTATGTTGTCCTCGGTTCACAGGTGCTACTACCCTTTCCGACTCCCTTCTCACCGCTTGCCACTTCATCCTTGGATTTATAGGTTCGCGCTTTACGACGCTGTCGTGTGAGGTAGGGTCTCCTTAGTTCCAGACATAACTTTCACTGCATGCCGATCCCCATACACCGGAGGGTTCTTCCGCGTTGCTTCTCCAAGATCTTCGCGCGTTCCGTGGCCTTCGCCATTCAATACGGGGCTCGGCTCCCTCTTGTCCCTTTAGGGTTCGATATGACGATGCGGCAGGATTCACTTCATGTTACGGCCTGCAGCTTTGCTTCACTCCTACTCGGAGTTTTTCACAGGGCTTCACCCTTAGGCTCTCACCACCAGATGCCTGCTAGCTATGAGGCGGCTTGGCCCCTACCTCGATTGGACTTTCACCAACAAGTTATGACTAGCTTCGCTAGGCGCACTATTAAGCTATCGGTAACAATAGGTAAGCATTTGATGTTATCTCCAACTTTTCCCCTGCTCCACACCGGACGTGCCAGTTTCCCAGCATCCGGCGTTCCCTCTAACTGAATGTACTAAATCATAAGTTCCTCGTTACTCAAGGATATTGACGGTTTGTCATCCTAGTAGCTTGCACTGTGGCATCCATTGATGTCCCCACGTTCCTACCTGATCGGTGCAATTCACGCTTGGAAAACAATTTTTCTTTTCAGTTAGACTTGGGGCTGTTCCTCCACTCCCATTACAGGAGATTCATCAGTCGTGCCCCTGCCCTCACAAGGATTAATGTATTTCGGCATGTGCCTTATAACAACCGTTTTGGGTAACAGCCCTTGTTGCAACGTCCCTTGCTTTCCAAGTCCCTTACATCCTAGCTATTTTTCTGGACTTAGGTGCTTCCTCTAAGCCTGCGAGACCAATGCCGCCACTGTTCGGCATAGCGTATTTCATAGGAAAAATTCTTACTTTACGCCGCTCACCCCATCGTTTGATGGTGCATATGTTTCCATATGCTCTAACTTTAGACCTGTACATTCGGAAGTTCGTCAGTTCAGTCTGTTTGAACATTCTCACCATATCCAGTTTTTCAGCCACGCGGCATATCCGTTGGCATACCTTTTCTATTCAAATGGCTCTAGCCTTCGTTCTGCCGAATCTACCTGTACTTTCACACCCCATAACCTGTTAGTCATGACGCGCGCAGGAGTATTGGCGGGATGGTTTCGGGATACATGGTTCCGTCATTCCCATCCTCGGTTGTAAAGTTAAGATTACTCATTGTAATCTCCTGCTTTTCACGCTGTTAGACGCTTATAGCAGAACTTGTCATACTTTTCCGTTAGTTGAACGACGGTATCTGATGCCAATGCCTTCTTGAGATACATTCAAAAAGTTGCATTTACACGTTTCGAATATCTAAAATATAAAATCCATATCATTCCCACAATAATTATAAGAGCTGAATCAAGAACATCATATAGTGTTCTATCTGAGAGAAAGAAATCAATTATTTCAAATAATATCGCTACTAATTCAGTTATGATAGTAATCAATGGTCCATTCTTGTTCTTCTTTAATAAATTAAAAAGAGAAATGATAAAAAGAACTTCAAGTAAAATATAAGAACCAATAGCATACACACTTTCAAGGTCCCATTCTTGTACCTCTTTTATCATCTTGAATATGTAATATGGATTGATCGAAACTCCAACAATTGAGTAACTCGCATAGAATAGAAGCCAGCCTCTGATTCCTGCTAGGTTTTTCTGTTTTTGCACGTATGTTGCCACCTTTTTCTTCTGAAAACTAAAATTAGATATTTTTAATTATGTGTTAAATTCAAAATAAATGTAATGGAAGTTAATGGATCATGTGTTGTTGATTTTTAACCAAAATAAAAACCACCTCAATGGTGGCGAATCAGCTATTTTTATTCAACTAACGTTCTCTGAGGGAGTTGAGAAGTCTGCCGTTTTATGCTGTCGGCAGCCTTCTCCTGATGTCTATTGAGCTATAGTTTCCGTTAGCGTAACACATAAACATGCTTTTTTGTTACTTTCCTCCACCATGAAACACACCAATTACGGTTTCACCATCAACGTCATACAGCGGAATATCACGCACACCTTGCGATTTACTGTTCTGCATCGAAATGGCTTCCTCTGGTGATTTTGGTAGCTCGCCGTCTATGTCTTTTTTCAGCAAATAGCCTTTTGTGCCATTCACACCTATAGCACTGATTAATTCAGGTTCCATTTCTAGAGAAGTAGCATCTAAGGCAGAACCGTATGTCTGTCCGTTTTATTTTTAGGATAGTTCGTGTTCTTGGCACTAATTCTATTACCCCACCATTGACGAAGATAGCTTCGTTATCAGTAATTCTTTCAACTTTATGTTGGTACAATTTCTGGTCATGTTATTTGTAGTTCAGGCACGAAAGATTCGCGGTTGTGAGTATGGTAAATATAAACTAAAGGTTTATTTTTCAAATCGAAAATAATATTATGCTTGGCTTCCTGAAAAGAAGGTTATCCAAGTGATTAGGGACAAGCCGATAATTAACCCGGAATCAAAAGATTTTTTTTATTGTGTCTCCTTCTTGCTTGATGGACCAATCACCGATCCGCATCACCTTGCCGATTTGCTTCCCAATCATCTCCGCTTTAACGGTTTCACCCGTTTTCAGGTAGTACCGCTTTCGGGTTTCCATCCAGACGGCACATCCGTTGAGAATTTACTCCGATCGATGCCTTTATTAATCTGTATGGAAGTCACCTCCAAGCTATGAACCACTTCATTTTTCTCATTGGTCCCAATTACTTTTAACAATATCCCCGTCTCTGAGTCCACCCATATTTTAAATTGGTTAGCACCAAAATTTTTGGGGAGATCTTCGTTTGGATTGCCCTCGATGATTGTAGCATCCCGTTCCAAATATTTTTCCTGCCCGACAATTTTTCCATCCGTCAGCATAAATGCATAGTTTTCAGGGAAGGTAACCCAAGCTGATGCTGCACTAGCAGGGTCAGGTCGGTGAATGTAACTCGTGGTCCCATTTTCGTTTCTATAAATACGGGGTCCTTTCACTGGCTCTGGAGTTGGGTTCACAAGTTTTCGAAATGTCTTGGACTGATGATTTAAATTAAGGACATTGACTCCATCGGAAATGATCTCAACAACTTGTCCGGTGTTTTCAGTTATCTTGGTGTAACTACCCGGAGAATCGCCTTCGGCGACTTCAAATTCAACCCTTTGATTGCCTATTTTGTATGTACCCTTGATGTCTTTGTAGTTATCGATTGCGTTCAACATTCGGACTTGAATGGTTTCATAATTCGGGATGTTCTCATTATGATTAGTTGAAGTTTGATGATAGGTATCCGGTAATATAATGCCTTTCTGAATAGAGAAAATAATCAATCCTGCGAACAATGCACAACTGCCAAGCCAGTAGAGCCAACGCGCAACCGATCGCTTCGATTCCGTTGAAACTGCCTTATGTTTGATGCTCGTCGCTAAGTCGTCTGTGAAGGTACGCTTTTTAAAAGGTTCGCCCTGCAACATTTTATACCAATCCGGTTTAGACTCTCGCACTTGCGATCTCCTCCTCTTTAAGCATGACTGACAATTTCGCACGTGCCCGGAATAATCGTGATTTGATAGTTCCTTCCGACACGCCCAGCAGTTTGGCGATCTCCATCACGCTGAGTTCGTACTTAGCATCCAAAATCAATACTTCCCGGAATTTAGCCGGCAGATTCAATACCATTTTCCAAATTCCATTTGCGATTTCATGATCTAGAAAGGTATGTTCCGCTGACGGCTGAACATCTTTCCTCCCAATGAAACCAAACAGCGTGACTTTACGGAAAAACGCTGTATTTAGATAGTTGTAACTAATGTTGCGCGTAATTTTCAGCAACCATGTCTTGACGGTCGCTTCGCCCCGGTATGAAGTGATATTACGGTAAACGTTCAGGAATACATCCTGTGTGATGTCATCCGCCATTTCATAGTTTTTGACTAAAAAATATGCATAATTCCACACATCCTGTCCGTACTGTTTCATAAGATCATCCAATGTAAAAATATCCATTTGAGACAAATATTGCAGATACTCATTAACCAAAAATTATCACCTCTATTAAATAGACAAAACAAAGAGCTTCCAGGTTCCAATTTAACACAACATAAATACTGTCCGATAACACCATAACATCGATGAAAAAGAAGAGCCGCCATGGGCTATCAAGACCTACCTAAGTTTAATAAATTCATTAAAAACAAGGTGGTGTTACATATTAGTTATGTCTAATATGTAACACCACCTTGTTGTGTAAAATCTTTAAAGTTCTGCGTTAGTGTAACAATCGGATTTAATTAATATCTTGTTGTATTCGTTGCTTTATTACTATTTTTTGCTGTTTGAAACAACTTAATTAGGAAACTCGAACACGCATATCCAATTGAAAGCCCAATTGTATTAAGTATTATGTCATCCACATCAGAACTTCGGTACGTAAAACCAACAAACAATGAAATAATTGCTTGAGTTAGTTCAATAATAAATGAACTCGTAAATCCTACAAATACAGCTCTCTTCCAATAAATCCCCCCCCATATCAAAGGTATAAACAAGCCTAATGGCATCAACAAAAGAATATTTCCTCCGATATTTTTAAGTGCGACCATGTAATAACGGTTATGGAGTACATCTGTTATAGTTTTAAATGGTATAAAGTTATTAGTTTGATGAAGTCCTTTTATTATTACATGCTCGATAAACCTATTATCGATTGGAATCGGAAATAACGTTACCGCAACGACTGCCAATATGTAAACAAAAAATAACAAGTTTAATGCTAGTTTTCCTTTTAAAATAGCTCTTTTTCGGTTCAAAAACCAAACGGCTAATAAATACATAATCATTAGTAACAAGCCAATTGACGTAAATTTTAACATTATTTATAGCTCCTTTTGTTCACAAACGTACGCACATATTTTAACATATATTGCTTAGCATTACTGCCCGTACTTCAACGACAAACGGCAGCCGACCGTATGAACTGGCTGGCTGCCTTTATGTCTTTAGTCAGCTATCGTTCAATTTCTTTTCAACGCCCTATAAATGTCTTGATATGTTTGAGTCTGAATAATGGTACAACTCCCGTTACTGCCTGCAAGTCCTCTGAACCCTTCCAATACTCGTACTGACGAAGTTCCTTATAATTAAAGATTCTTTCCCAACTTTTTTCTTTACTCATGATTATGTGCCCTGATTCGATTAATAGGTCTTCTTCTTCAGTTATGGTTAAGAATTCATTAGATAATACAAGGTGCCAGGCTTGGAAATCGGAGAACAGGATATCTTCCGTATTCAAATCTGCTTCAAGTAAAACTGCTTTCTTCCCCCTGTTGATGTGCCTCATGTATCTTAAGTCCGGTCTATTTGTCCACAACCAAACCGGGTATTCACCTTTATAATTGGGTAACCTCTTTCTCATTTGATCCATCATCCAATGGTACGGATGAATAAACTCTTCCCAGATAAAATTAGTGTTTCCGACAAATAACCGGTGGCCACGGCTTCTTCCCAAGCTTTATAAGTCTGAATTGTCCAAAGTTTCATGGTACCTCCCTCAAACTATCTAAAGCTCTAGGGATATCATATCACAATTTTTTTCAAGCCCACTATAATTAGGAGCCAACATTAGCGTAATTTGCCCGTCCCATACATGCCGCGCGAGCGCTGTTCAGAAAACGGCAGCCATGAATCAGGCTGCCGTTTCTTCGTGTTTATTCAGCTATCGTTACTCGTTAGCTTAATGCCCATTGCCTTATTCTAGCACTTTTGTATCTCTAACCTTTTCAAACCTTTTTACAAGCTCTTCAATAGGTGTGTTATTATCTTTTAATTCTTTTTCAATTTCAGCAAGGTCCCTTTTCTTCTGTTCAACAATTTTAATTCCTTTTTTATACATCTCTCCATATGCAGGATCATCGACTCTTGTTTTAAAATATTCGGTTTCAGCCAAAGTTCCATTTAATCCACGAATGTTATCCTCTAACTCTTTTTTGGGATCAGGGGAATTTAAATCTGCTTCTAACAATCCAGCTTCCCTGCCAAGTTCTTTTACCTTACGACCTTGCTTCTCCACTTTAGTATGATCTTCATCTGTTTTACTCTCTGGCATTGACTCAAAGATTGCCTTTTCTTTTTCGAAATCATTTTTAAGTTGAGATAGTTTTACTGAATTTGGCAGATTATCTGCATAAGCATTATAACTAAGAGATCCTCCAATAATAATAACTAAACAGACACATGCCGATATCATGATTTTATTTTTCATTTTAGCCACTTCCTTCTTCTGAGTAACAATTGAAATGTGGTTCCACCTGGCTTATCAAAGATAAATGTGTTAATCACGCTAAAAAAATTGAGTTATTATGCTGCACTTATTAGACGCGCCATATTGGAATATGTTTCATAAATTTATTCAATTAACCTCCCGTTACTTGAACAGGCTGCCCAGTATGCCGTATGCCGGCAGCCTGTGTTATATTATGCTATCGTTCTCCGTTAGTTCAACGCTGCTGAGGCTCCGCGAAACATTACTTAGTCATTACTTACCGTATCAAATGTTCTGAAATCCCCCAGAAATATTTGAATAGGAACATTAATATTATTATTTCGTTTATTGTCACTAGGATAACAATAATCAGTTGTTGTTGAGTATTAAAATATTTTCTCCATATTGTTGTTTGATTAGCTGCATCAATAGCATCTTTATATGCTGAATATCTCGGAGCAAATACAAATCCAAATATTAATATTAATAAAGGTATGAATGCAAATGGCAACAAAATAATGGTAAGTAAGCCTAACGCAAATAGAAAGCCTGATATCATTCCTACTAATTTGAATAGTATAGGAAAGAGTACAGTGAGAAGTATTTGAAGGCATGTAAGCTTAAGCCATTTCAAAATTTGACCATTATATAATTGACCAATTCCCGGTAAAATTACGGAAAATATTGCAGGGGAATTCACATTTCTCATTATATTCTCCAGTGTTTTAAATTGTATTTCTAAGTAATCTTTTTAAAATAAACCTTAATTGGACGATCTGCTAAAGTTTCTTGTTACTTCAACAAACAAAAGCAGCCGATCAAATGCTGAATGCCGTCATGTCGTGTTTGAACTATCGTATCCGTTAGTTCAATGATCAATGCCCCATAATGCAATTTATGATACGATTTCTCTTATCTGTAATGGTAAGTTATATAATGCCATCCTACAAAGAATAACATTCCTTAACTTCAAAAATTTTCGAGCTTCACTAGCGTTTCCCGCTAGTGAAACTCAATCGACTTAAAATAGTTCACCATTTCTTCTTCTGAAAATGGTACTGCCTCATGCTCATTTACTCCTGATGCAATTGCGTTGATCACAATCACCCAATCATCTTTTTCATAATAAGCTGTTGCGCCATCGTATTCACGAATACTTATAACATTTATTTTAGATCCATTTAGTTCCTTTTCGCTTATTTTGGCATCTTCCGTCGATTTTGCCCACATCTCCGGTTTTGTATATTGTTTAAAACTAGCATTAACTTGAATCATTCGGTCATTTGTACGAAGTGAATAGGAATAGCCAATGAATTCCCCTTTCATTTTTGCAACAATGTACTCTTTGCTAATTGCGTTGTCTTCCATGGCTAAAAACTCGATTGGAAACGCAAGTTTTCTCTCAGCGAGTTTTTCCGCCTGGTTTAGGGTTGATGTAGAAACTCTCGTATCATCTCCTTTAGAATTAGTTAGTGTATAACCAAAGGTTGCATTCTTTGTGTTCTTAATAATCGTGACATCAATCCAAGACTGAATTGCCGCACGTGCTGGGGGTATAAATGCTAGCGCCATGCAAAGAATCAGGAGGGATGTGATAGTTGCCATTCTCATTTTTTTTGCTTTATTTCTAAGACTGTAATTCTCCCAAATTTTCTCAAAGGTCAAAGGCTTCATGGAGAACCCCTCCTTTTTCATTTCGTAGAAGTATTAGCGCTTTGTGCAGTCTGGATTTGCAAGTCCCTACAGGTACATTTAGTATTTCAGCCATTTCACTGATCTTTAGTTCTTCAATAAAGTGCATAACTATCACTTCTCTTTGTTTTTGAGGTAAACGACTGATCACTTCTAATAATTCGCGCTTAGAGGCATCCTTTATTACAACACTTTCAATGATTTCAGGGCTCGGAACATCTGGTATCATTCCAAAAAAACTCAGCCACTTTTGCTTTCGCAACATATTTCGTGTGGTGTTAAGCGTCAGTTTGTAGAGCCAAGGTTTTATCGGTTTTGTAGGATTGAATAGATGATATTTATCAAAGATTCGAATAAACGTCTCCTGAACGATATCGTCTGATAGTGAATTAGACTTAGTCAGCATAAGAGCAGCCTGCCGTACATAAGACACATGTTCATTAAATAGATACTCTGCTTGCTTTTTATCGATCCTCAAAATAGCCCCTCCTTTCTTCCTTCTGCTTTCACTGTTTATACACAGTCAGATAAATAAAAGTTCATTTTTTTACAAGTAATGGGCATTGTACACCTATGTGTTGTCTGAAATCAACTTCCTCTAGGTCAATAAATACACTCATCGAATACCACGCTCTAGTTTCCAGATAGCTTAATGAAAGTCTGAATTCAGGTCCCCCCAGAAATGCTCTGCGGAATGAAGTCAGAAGAATCGATGCGAACTTATGGTATTATACTAAAGACTCAATTCTTTTCATATTCGTACAGAACCATTCCAGAATACGTTAAATAAAATCCGTTTCTAATTTCATTAAATTGATCTGAATTAATTCCGAAAGAAAAATCTGAATTTGGTCCTTCTCCGATTTGACTTATATTAATAGCCTTGTGATTTAGATCAGAAATAGTAAAATGATCAAATGATATATTATCTCTATAATCTCCATCCGAAGTAAAAATTTTATTGCTAAGAAAATCCCCTTGGTTAATAAACGGGTGATATTTCACATGAAAACTAAAATAAATGTCTTTTCCGAACTCCCCTCGGTTCCATATTTGTTGCAATACGATTGTTGTGTTATTGGTGGTTATCAGATTTAGATTTATATTTTTTGGCTTCGTTGTATCAAAAGGAATCCATTGCGGGTTAATAAAAAATTCAAATGGCACTGGATTGTTGATTTCCTTAATCACATATTTTTTATTTAAAAATACATCGTAAGGTTGTTGAAGGTTAGAATTATATTGTTTAGCAATAAAAAATGTTGATGAAAAAATAATTATAATAAAAACCAAAACAACTATTAACTTAAATTTCATTGTTTTACCACTCCTTCGATATTCTTATATATTCGTGGAGTGTAAATTTTATCCTCTTTTTTCCAAATAAGGGTGTATGTTAAACTGCCCGATAGCTTAATGAGGCTGCCACTCGCGGCGGCAGCCTCAATTTTTAGTTTGTTGAAGTAACGTTATTCGATAGATCAACAAGTTATTTTAGTTCTCCCGTCTACATTGTTTACGGCTTTCTTTTCCAGAAATGCCTTTTGTGATTGTAACTTTATTTATTTTTACACCATTTTCTGGTGTATCCGTTAACGTAATATGAATTCTATCATAAGGCACGTCACCATGATGTGCACTATAATTTAACGCACTTGCATGAACGATATGTCTTCTGGTATCGCCATTTATTCTTTCAATTTTATCTATTGTTGGACACATAATAAAGTCTGAGTAAGTTTTGTCGAGGTAGGAAAAATATCTGGTATATAAAGTTTCTTCAAGTAACTCTTTTTGAGGAGCTCCAACACTTTCATATTTCCACCCAACTAAGAGCCAATCATATAGTTCTAATGATTTTAATCGAGCTTTTATATTATTTTGGGTATATATTACCTCACCATCTGCTATAGTACATGTCTTTTTTTGGTTATCAGAAATACAATTATAGGCAGGTTCAATAACTGCAAAATCCCCGTTTTTCATTAATATTTTCAATTTGGAGATGGGGGGGTTATTAAACTCTAACTCAGTTTGTCCTTCGGAAGGACTTGATGTGTTTATCCATTTAACAACCTTATTGATGATTACTTCTTCATATCCATCATTTTCCTTAAATAAACGAGAACCCCCATATATACGGTTTGCTTGAATAGATAATACATCCTCAGATTTTATTTTTGGTTGGATACTTGCCGTTGCTAATTGTATTGACGAAAATAGTCCAACAAACACCATGTATATTATGACTAACTTTTTCACGATTATTACGCCACCTTTGGAAGTAGTATTGTAGGTATTTTCCCCTTTTAATATAACTAAATTCCAAAATGGCATTTATAAACCAGTCAATATATAAAAAAGTTCGCCAATTGAGCCTCTGTTGCTCAATTAACTTTCCTATTACTTCAGCAAAATAAGGATCGTCAGACTGCGCGGCAGCAGACGATCCCTATTTAAGTAACGTTCGCCGTTAGCGTAGTCATGTCTCTTTTGTAAGATCCAGATTGTTACTATCTCTTAACCTGATCACTTTCTCATTATATCTTTTCAACTTGGCATCAAAACTGTTTCTACTTTGCTCAAAATCCCTCGTCCATTTGTACATCATTTTCAACATCTTGATATCTGGTTTATAGTGGCACTTTTCAATACCAAGTTTTTGCTTGAGAAATCGTGTTAGGATTCTAATCCTTCGCTTCCACAATGGAGTATCAAGGAATATGATCGAATCTGACATTTTATACAAACATTGATAGGAGTCTCTATCTGTTCCTTCGAATATCCATGCTCCTTTATTATCGATCTCCTTTATAACTTCGAATTGTTCTTCTGCTGAACGTTTGTACCGTCCCGTAGCTGTTTTATGATGGACTATGGAGTCTAGTTCATACCAGGGCAGACTGAATTTCTGTGATAAGCGTTTAGCCAATGTCGTTTTACCACTAGCAACAATTCCAATAATGAGGATTTTTTTCATTCCTGTTCAAGCTCCTTAGATCGGCGAATAATTAACTATTCGCGATAGCCGAAGATTCCCCTTTTGCTGTCCTTCGTTTTAACATTAATATTAAAGTAAGCTGCCCGTTAGCCGAATGAGGAGGTACAATTACCTATCGTTTTAAAGCGTTCCCGTTAACGCAATGGAATTTCTTACATAAAATTGCTAATTACGTGACAACATAACCATGAGGTGTTAAAGATGTCAAAAGCACGCAAGGGCTATGTTATTACAATATTCATATTAATATCCCTATCGGTTTCCTTCACAACCTACTCGCAAGGATTACCAAATTCCCATTCAAGTGACCCCGAAGAAGTAAATAAACGGGTTGAAGAGTTGGAGAAACGTTTGAACCGGCTTGAGCCACCTAAACCGACTAAAATTCCTATATCAGCAGAGCAGCTAGAAGCTGAAAAATATTATCCGACCGAAACCTTCCCTATTCCTACGGTAATGGATAAAGGAAAGAAAATTCACTTCAATATAATTAAAAATGACCCGGGTTATATAAGACCGGTATATGAAGAGCATTGGCATAGCACATATTGGGGAGGCAGGTGGAGTTATGTACCTATGCGAATACAATACGCACTCCATCGGCTATTTACCACTTATGACATTGGAATATCAGGCGAGTTAAATTTCAAACAAAACGTTGGCATTGAATTCCCTATGTTTCAGAATAAAACTGATCTTGATTTATATATCGTTGTTTTCTAAACGGCAGTCACTGATATTTATACAAAAGGAAACCAAGTAATCGTCATAGGTACTCCCGAACGAAATGGAGTGCAAGTCTTGACCGTTAAAACAAAGGATTTACAACCTTCGGATTCAAAGAAACAGTTGCTTATTCAGTTAGCAACTCCGCTTGGTCATGAACTTGACTACTCACTAATTGCCTACGAACCACCAGATTTTTGGTTGAAACAAATACAAAAAGCAAAAGAACGAAATCGGTAAAGGTATTTTTTATCAGTTCCTTTTTTCATGACTGTGATTGTAACTAATCTGCCCGTTCGTATTATGAGGTCACCAGATATTTCTGGTAGACCTCATTTTTGTGTGGTCTTAAGATAGCGGTAGCCGGGGATCGAGCGTATCTGCCCGTGGGACTTTGATCCCGAGAGCTATTCTGTTCATCCCCCCTACTTGTTCAACCATGGTTAGGCTGGTTGGGACATGAATCCCGTATCACATGCGATAGTGTGGAAAACAAGAAGGTTAGGGGTTACCGGTGAGAATACTACAGGAGTGATGTTATGAATCCAGTCATTGGTTTGGATGTTTCAAAGGGGGAGAGCCACGCACAAGCTTTTTTAGATCGTGGAGTTCCTCATGGAAAGATTTTTAGGTTTAGTCATGATATTGAAGGGTTAGCTTCTTTTTTAAATTATATTAGAGGATTGGAATCAGCTGCAGAGATGCCTCCCACCATTGTTATGGAAGCGACAGGCCATTATCACAGCCCAGTCGTTCAGTATTTGGACGAGCAACAGTATCAGTACATCATAATTAATCCGTTAATCTCACACGAAGCCAAGAAAACCAATTTGCGACGGGTGAAAACAGATGCCGCTGATGCTTATCAACTTGGGACACTGTTTTATAAAGAGGAGTTTGAACCCTACAAAAAACGGGGTCAGCATCTCATGAATTTACGCTATTTAACACGGCAATATGAATCTTTAACGGGTATCTATGTTCAAGCAAAACTACAATTCCAGTCAATTCTGGATCAGGTTTTCCCCGAATATCATGGCGTGTTTGGTGATCTTTATTCTAAAGTTTCCCTTCGATTTCTGGCATTACACCCAACATCTAAAGAGGTCCTAGAAATGTCCGATAATGAAATTGCAACAGCGATCGGGCGACTCACTGGGCGTGGTAAATCCGCATCGTGGTGTTTGGAACGTGCACAAAGCCTGGCAGATGCGGCAAGGCGAAATCCATTTAAGGAGACTGCTTTTCCAAGCCACTTGATCTCCTTGCAGTTGCTCATCAAGTTGCTTCTTCAATACCAGGAGCATCTAGCAACCCTTATTAAATCGGTAGATGCCCTGGCAGAAGAGTTACTAGAATATGATTTAATTCAATCGATACCCGGTATTGGCACTAAAATTGCTGCAACAATTTTGGCTGAGATTGGAGAAATCGATCGGTTTGATCACGCAAAGAAACTGGTGGCCTTTGCTGGCGTTGATCCAAGCGTTTTTTTCTTCAGGCAAGTTTACAGCAACCCAGAATAGAATCACTAAGCATGGCTCTAGGAGACTTCGTACTGCCCTGTATCAAGCTGTACGATTGGTATCCGTAGCAATAGAAATAGGAAATTAAGGGCTTATTATGATAAGAAACGTGCTGAAGGAAAGCTGTTCAAAGTAGCGATAATTGCTTGTGTGAATAAACTCATCCACTGGATTTTTGCTATCTTAACTACTAAGGAAGCGTTCCGTTTAGACTAAGTCGTGAAAACTAGAAATATATGGGATATTCTTCCGTGCTATATGGGACGGTTATTTCCCATGCACTTTTTTAAGTATATCACTTCATGAATCCATCATTAATAATTAAATATTGACAAGCTATTAGCTGGAATAGCACAACAGACCACCGAGTTTATCTTCGGTAGCCTGTTTAATCTTTGTTATGAAGCTATCGTTCTGCATTAGCTGAATTAATTTACGAAGCTCTTGCTGTTAATAAGTGATAATAATTAATTATTTTCAGTCCTTTTGAAGTAGCATATTTATTAAAAATTCCCTCTACATCTTGTAAGCATTCCTGCCAAACAACTTCTCTTAGTTTTTGGCTCTGTCCAAAGCATTTTTTAATAAGAACATCTTCTGGTGTAGAAAGGTATTCAATTTCTTCAAGTTGCTCTACCCTAACTGATCCCAAAGTTCACTTTGCACCACCAAGATAAGCGTCATCGGACTCTGCGCGTCCATCTTAAATTCAGCAAGAAACGAACCAAAACTTTGAAGCTACGAAAGATACGACGATGCAAGGTGTTTTGGGGAGGTATGTTCCCGCACTAGCCTTTATTGGTTACGACGGCTTTTACCTAGACACGATGGACAATTTCACCAATGCCAAAGGCGAAACTGAAAATGCACATCTACTTCAACCCAAAAACCTTACGCTTATGTCGATAATAATAAGAATTCTTTATCATTTACGCTCGATGATTTTGTTACAGCTTACGAATCCAGTACAATGACCTGGCATTACGGAAGACGTGCCGACGTAGCTGCTGAAGCTGGAAGCATTCCATTACTTCAAGATGCTGCCACGTTTGAAGAGGTTCGTCGGAGCACAATTGTGAACGCCATACAAGGTGACTTAGAATATTTCATCAATCAATACAATGAGAGCGCAAGGCGTATTGGGATCGCATATACGTTTACACTCCCAACAATTAGCCAAGAGGAGTGGGATAACACGTTAAATGATGTAGGGGTTATTGCGTTCGTTCAAGGCCTGCCAATGGGGAGCACGATTTACAACCATTATGCTTTAGGGGGAAGTCGTCTTATCAAACGTGATGTTGTTAAAGGGGCAGTAGATATTGCTAATGGGGTTAAGTATTATTTCCGAAGCACTTGCTCAAGTACCTTTACAAGCGCAGATTATCGCGTAGAGGAAACATTCAGCAACGAAAGAGAAGCAGCGAGTGCCGGTTACAATCCATTACAATGTGTGAATCCTGAGCTTATTACGCACAAACACAATTAAGAAAGTATAGAGTAAATTATATTATTATATAGATTGAATTAATCTATATAATTGATAGAATGGAAATATGGAGGTGTGAAAACAGTGCTTTGTACAATGAAAATTAAGTTACTAACTGATGAAGAACAACATCGAATGCTTACCGAAACAATGACCCGCTTCCACGAGGTTTGTAACTACATAAGCGAAGTCTCTTTTCAACAAGGTACTTATCGAAACAAAATTAAGATCATGAATGTACATTACCAGTCATTACGTGAGAACTACAATTTTCCATCTCAAATGGTCGTAAGAGCAGTAGGTAAGGTCGTACAAAACTACAAAGAAGTCAAAGGAAAACCAAAAGAACCACTCGTCTTTAAAGACAATACATCAGTTGTATACGATTCGCGTACACTCTCATTCAAAGGGCTAAGCAAAGCGTCCATCCGTACCCTAGAAGGAAGAATAGATGTTCCAGTGATAATGCAAGGCTATCATCAAGGGACGATATCGAAAAGAGTGGAAGGGCAATCCGATCTCATTAAGGTTGATAATGAGTTCCACTTATTATACGTCCTTGATTTACCCGAAACGGAGAGTATCTCTCCATTCGATTTTGTAAATATAAAAATCAATTAACTCTAGGAGTGAAAAAACAATGAAAAAAGTATTGCTAACTACTCTTGCTACAATTACAATCGCGGGATTTTCCATGGAAAGTGCTAAAGAACCCGTTAAGGCTGCTGATACTCAAAATGTTTCATTTTCTGATATAGCCGGGCATTGGTCACAAAGCAATGTCATGACAGCAATCCAGAAGGGTTATGTTGATGGCTACCCAGATGGTACGTTCCGTCCGGATGGAACCATCACAAGAGCTGAGTACGCAGCGCTATTGAGTCGTGTTACAAATCTTGAAACAACGACAACACCCAATGCTTTTTCTGATTTAAAAGGTCACTGGAGCCAAACGGAAGTCAACAAACTGGTTGCGCTCGGATTTATTGATCCTACCGATTACCCAAATGGTTTTGAAGCCGATAAGAAGCTTACACGATATGAAATGATGAAATGGATTTCAACTGGCCTAGCCAAATCGGACCCAAGCTTTCAACAAGCATTGTTAGATACAAAGAATACTTTACTTCCAACTCCGGAGACATACAAAGGCGGTATTTCGACTGATCAAATTTCTTATATTGCCCTCGTAAAAGGAACTGGAATTATTGAAGGATTCGAAGATGGTTCTTTCAGGCCGGATAACTCAACAACAAGAGCAGAAGTTACAACAATTTTGCTCCGTTACACTGATGTTGAAGGAAAAAAAGCCGATCAATACAAAGCTTTGAACGAGTTGCGTGAAGTAGGGACAACTGGGACTAACGTTACTTCCCTAACACCTTATTATTACACAAAGAATTTGAGTGGTGACAAACCTACTTTCTCTAACATTTTGAATAAACCGATTACTTTGAAGAACAACTCTGGAAGTGTCAAGGTTCACCATTTAATTATTGTTGATTCTGATGGCGATCAAGGTAGTGGAGTATATGCTCCTATGTTCGTTGATAAGGTACCAAAAGCCTTTCTAGGCAGATATCTTGTGTACTCTGACATATCAATCACATCAAATATGGAGAAAACAGACTTAAACACACTTGGAAATGGTATCACAAGTGCTCTAGTTAGCTTTTATCGGGTAACAGGTACCAAAGTTAGTAGTTACGGTTTGAATACCATTCCAGAGTTAAATGCATGGCAGTATTTGGTTAAGGGTGAAGAAAAGAGAGTATGGGTATCATCCAACATAGAAAAAGATGCAACTAGTTCTGTAGGATATAGTCTTACAGCGGATAATGGAGATAATGTTAGAATCTTTCTAAAAAAGTAATGACTGGAGGAGATGATTCGTGAAATTCTTTAAAATTTCTAACCTACTCGTCTTAACTTCCTTAATTATTAACATGACAGCCATAACAATTGCACCAGTAAACGCTGCTGGGATATATCCACCAAAGACACAGCAATCTGCACCAAAAAAAGTGGAATCAAATCCAGTACTTGCTAAACCAGGTGTTTACTGGTATCAATTGGATGCAGGTGGTTTTAGGGCAGACTACTCAGGTGGTCAAATGGATGTTGGTTGGAATGGGGATTGTAACGTTCCAGTACCTCTGCCCATTCATAAACTTCCCGTGCAGAGTCAAATATTTTACATACTTCCTTGTAGTTCTCATTAATCCATTCAATGTCCTTTTGGAACCCTCCGGAAGAGTATTACCCGCATCATTCGTGATTTGATTTTAATATACTGTCCTGTTAACGTATTGTTGGATGCCGTATTTGCTGGCAGCCTGAACTATCGTTCTCCGTTAGCGCAACAGCTGATTAACCTTAGGTTTATAAGAAGCAACAATAAAGCAAATCAAAACGCTTATAACACCACAGATGATATAGGTATAAGTGTAGTAAGGCGCTGCCTCACCACGTATGAACATCATAGTTGTTATTCCATTCATTGATCCGTCACCGCCTCCAATCACTAATAAATAACCAATTAGATATATCAACAATCGCTCGCTAATGACTGGAATTATACTAACAAATAGTGCGCCAGTGCGTTTATTGGCAAAAACTTTATTCGCATATATTCCAGCTAAGAGATATGGAATAATCAGCAACGGTGTACCAATAAAAGTACCAGATAAGTCCCAATTATAGTCAGCAGGTTCTTTAAAGAAGATCGAATACAATGTATACATTGCATACATCGTAAGAAAATAGCTAGACGTAATAACCATCCAGCCACCAATTATCTTGCTAATCATTTGCATCCCCTTCCAATATTAACCAATATTAATCATAGATATTAGACGAAAATTATAATAAAATGTTGCGCTATTCACCTGTTACTTGAATGAACAAAAAGAGTATCTTCCATGAGGATTTTTTCCACGCTAAACTGCCCTTTAGCTTAATAAAAACAAGGAGCAGCTGCAGCGGCAGAACTGCTTCTTGTTTTGTTCAACTATACTTATCCGTTAGTTGAGCGCAGCTGCGTGAGTCTTATAGTTCATCTTCTCAGTCTACAACACTATTATTTTACAATCTAACACTGTAATTTCTCCAAACGTATTCAATTTAAAAAGTGAAAAACACTAACTAATAGTTAGTGTTTTTCACTTAAGGATCGAAATCTAATGTAACAGAAATCTACAATAATATTAACACTCTATTTAGATTCTTTTATAAAAAATATTTCCTTTAGTATACTATGTACCCTTTGTATATCCTCGTTGCTTCTCTCAAACAGTAAGATCTGAATCTTTTCCAAATCCTCTCTGTCAATATACCTACTTTTCTCCGTCTCAAATAACAGATTAGGATGAATTTCCAAAGCTCTAGATATTTTCTCAATGGTCTCCAAAGTAATATTAACAGAGCCTCTCTCGATTCTTACCAGGTGTGCTTGATCAATTGGAATGGATTCCGCTAATTGTTCCTGAGTGAGTTTTCTTGCTTTTCGATAAAATCTTATTCTTTTACCCACTTGCTGAAAAAGACTGGACATTAAACCACCTCATTAACAGCGTAGGCTTGTCCAGCTAAGTTATGAAGATCAATACACTACATAATACCATTTGATTTTATGTGTTATAATACATAAAATAAATACTAATACTACAAATAGGGAGTTAGGACATGAACACATTATTGAAACAACATGTTATTGAAAATGTCCTTCAATATAAAATGCGTGGTAAAGTCGCATATCTAGGACATGTAGCTGCCTCAGATGCCCTACAGATTACTTATGTTAAGCCATATGACTTACCCTCAGGAAAAGGATATCAAAGACCTGTAGATGCTAAAAGAGCAAATGATTTTGCCCTTTATTTATCAAAAGGAGATAACTCATTATTCACACCAATTCTTCTAAATGCTGAAGCAAAATGGGATTTCGTTCCTTATGATAAATATAGACCTACTTACGGTAGGCTGCTTTGCAAAGATAAAGCCTCTTTAATGGATGGGCAGCATCGTTTGGGAGGAATCAAGAGATATACACAGGAAACCAACTCTGAAATAAATATTCCTTTCCTTGCGTTACACTATTTGGACGAGGATGAGGAAATCCAACTTTTTGATACAATTAATACAAAAGCTAAGGGAATAGGAGTTTCTCTAAGTCGTTATTTGCGAAGACATTCTGACGACCTTAGTTGGGTTGCAACGGAGTTAATCGTAAGAAGTGATAGTCCTTTCTACAATATTGGCACAATAACAGGTAAGAGAAACGCCGGGCGTCATGTAACACTTCAAAATCTATATAGAGTCCTAGAGCTTCTTACTCGAGACATTCATGTATCTAGCCTAACCAAAGAGGAGAAGTTGATGTTAAGTTTATATTACTTTAATGCATTGAAAGAAAATTTTAACCAAGAGTGGATGGATTATCAAGAACATCGCCTCACACACATAGTTTGTTTAAATGCATTAGCTATTGCTGGTTCAGAAATTTTTTCAAAAGTGGTGTCTACGGATAAAAAGCAAATTGATTATACTAGTATTCTTAAATATGTGAAGAGATTAAAAAAATTCGATTGGTCGTCTAATGGTGTTCTAAGATATATCAAAGGTTTAAGTGGTTCAAAGACATTGGCTTCAGATTTAATTGCTCAGATGATGTTATAAAAAGTTTAAATAATAATTTTATTATGATACTGATCTGAAAACAAATAACGCTAGTATAGCTGTGGAATGGATCTGACGTTATTTTTTAATGAATTAATGAATTTATAAGTGCCATTACCTAATATTTTTTTGGTTGTAAGATTAACGCTTCTTGATCATAACGCTGTAGCCATTTTATTACTTAACTTTCAATTCACGCTAAGTTAATCGCTTAGCTATTAGCTCAGTTCTTTTTCATTTGAATCTAGTTCGATTATTTCTAAAAATATTTAAAACTTAGCTAGTCAGCATAAAAACGAGTGCACTTAGGACTTGGGAGGTCCTAGAGTGTCACTCGTTTTTGTTTTAAATGTGTGCCCAATGCCTTTCATTTCAGAAACTCCGAATACTTCCCTAGTCGTTTCATGAGCTCTGCTCGAGCAACATCTCTAATCAAAACAAATTTGTCCTCGTAGCCGCGGCAGATGTATTGGTACCGTAAATTTGAATCGATCATCTCATCTTCAAACACCTTTATATTTCGTTCTTTCAATAACTTCCGCACTGTTTGAAGGTCGTTTGTTATTAGGTTTTGAATGATGTTTGCCGCTTTAACAAAGATCGTTCTCATAGAGTAGGAAGTTCTTTCTATTTCCTGTTTATTCTTTTCAACAATTGAAAGCAACATTGGGAGTAAAACGAAATCCCGTATCGCTTCCAACTCCTCTTTCGTAGGCATTGTAGTATTGTTTTGCGGCTGGTGTCTCTGCTGCAGTGCAGCATTGTGTTCTGGTGACATGAACTTCGTACTCCATCTACCATTTCCATCGAGTAGTTTGCTCAAGCATAATGTCCCCCTATCATAATCGCCCTATCTCTAGCTTGTGCAGTTTCTAACAGTGAAGAAGCTCTAATAATTGCTGCACCGCCAAATCTGTCTTTAATACTATCCTGAGCTTTGGCGAGCCTAAGATTTCTTTCGATATCCTCAAATAGATCGAGCTGATGCGTGCTATCATCTGTCAATTGAGATAGGTCTACAGCTAAATGCGTGAGGGGATCTCCGTTCCAATGTTTCTTGAACAATTCGCGCGCTGCTGAAACAACATGATGCTCTAGGCAAGTCGGCGAAGGTAGTGTCATTTGCCTCGAAAATCCCCTTCTCATCGTCCCGGCGCTAACTGTCACTACACGCCCCATGCTATTGTGCCGTCTGCTTGTTCGGCATACTTCAATCACTAATTCAATCATTAGCGGCTCTATGTCCTCCATTGTCTGGTATTTCGTTGACTGTACCGTTCTGCCTCGAGTAATAGATTGCGGCTTCGCGAAGGCTCTTGCAACGACTGGGCTGGGATCAATTCCGCGCGCTGTTTGCCAATAATATTCTGCTTTGATATCGCTTTGTCGTCCCATCCTAATCCGCATGCGCCGTTTGAATTCTCCAAGCTCTAGCCGCGCTATATCACCAATAGTATTCAATCCCATTCTTACAAAGTGAGCAGTCATCCGAGACCCAACCATGTACATTTGTGAGACAGGTAACGGCCATAATATGGACTCGACCTGATTTACTGGCAATTCGAAAATGCCACTTTCGCTCTTCTTCGCGAAATTGTCTGTGGCCATTTTGGCAAGCACTTTGTTTGAAGAGATACCCGCACGAATCCAAACGCCTGTAGAAAGCATAACTTTTGTTTGCATCTGGCGTGCAATTTCTTCTGGTGATCCGAAAAGCGACGTTGAACCTGTCACGTCAATAAATTGCTCGTCAATGCTCCAAGGTTCAACCAAGTCGGTAAAGGTTTCATAAATCTCTGTGATGAGTGTAGAGACATCAATGTAAGTCTTCATTCTTGGTCGGACTATAGTAAGATCTGGGCAAACAGCAAGAGCTTCAAAATTTCGCATCGCAGTTGATACGCCATAAGATTTCGCAATGGGACAAGCAGCTAATACAATACCGCTCTTACGGGCAGGGTCACCAACCGCTATGGGTTTATTGCAAAGCTCTGGGTGTGCCGCTTTTTCCACACTGGCATAAAAACTCTGACAGTCCACAAGCATAACAGCTCGTTCTGATTTCATAGTCACACCACCAAAATGTTTATACATCAAAATTGCATACCGCAATTATGTACATGAGTCTTTACTAAAAAAATCCTTGTTACATAAGGGATTTTATTAAATTGTTCTATTCTGTACATGAATTTTTGGTAGTCTTGTTGCTATCTTCGCTAGTATTTTATTAGAACTAATCCCTATACGAACCTTTACCCCCGTTTGACTGAACACCTTTAGCTGAATGGTTTTCGCAATCGTGATCGGATCTCCGAACATAGACAAACTCGCTGTAACATCAAGAAACTGCTCATCTATACTGAAAATTTCAACAAGATCGGTAAACTCTTCGTAAATCTTGGTAATCTGCAGCGAAACATCGATATAATGCTGCATGTGCGGACGCATCACGATCAGCTCAGGACACTTCTTAAGCGCTTCGCCTAACCGTTCGGCTGTGGATACGCCGTATTTCTTAGCAACGGGGCAGGCGGCTAGAATGATACCCGAACGTAGAGCAGGGTCTCCTGCAACAGCAACCGGTTTATCCTCTAAGCCCGGGTGACCCGCTTTCTCCACACTGGCATAGAAGCTCTGACAATCTGCTAGGAAGATCGTTCGTTCCCGGCCTTTGCTTCCTTTGCTCACCGCAATCCCCCCCGCATATTCATGAGCGTAGTCATAAGCTCAGCCTTGACCAAGCTGCGAAGCATCGTGAAATGATGAATGTAGCCTCGGACTTTGTACTCTACGTTAATGCCTAAGGCATTCATTTCGGTATGGATAACTCTAATATCTCGCTTCTTCATCTGGCTCTTAATACTTTGTAATTCCGGATAAATAGCCATCTCAACTTCTCTGAGATAAAAAAGAATATGATTGTACACGATTTTATCCTTATAAACCTTGAGCTCCTCCATGTCCCTTGCTAGCATATCGAGTAAAATGGGCAGCAGCGTGTATTCCTTAACAATTTGAACATCCTCTTCTGTCTCAATTCTTGAACTTGAACTAACTTTCATATTTCCACCACCATATGCGAACATATATTCGTGTTACTTATTATATACCGAACACGTATTCGTTATGCAAGTGAATTTTTCTGGAAGCAAAAAAAAGCCACTTAACGGGCATCTTTAACCCTGCAAGTGGCGCATTTTGTTTAGTCTATCGAAACATGGACCAGAGTTTGATCAAGTGAAAGGCGTTAGATGGATCAATCTTTTGTGCAAGGATAAACTCCAAAATTTGGGTCGTTTGGCTTCCGCTTAGCTTCTCACCGAGAATGCCGGCGGCAAGTCCTATTAAGCGCGTAACCTTGGTATGATTTTGTAAATCAGCCTTCGTAACACCCTGCAGCAGCATTTTAATGCGTTCCTTGATCTCTGGATTTTTCATCTTGAACTTTACGCGCTCAACGAGCGCAGGATCGATGCCATAATGGTGATAGCTCATGTTCGCACCTCCGATAACCTGTCATGCTCCTAGCTTATGAGTAAATGCATGCAAACTTGACTAGGACTCCTGTATAAAAAAGAAAACAGCTGCCGCTGCCGGCAACTGTCTCCTATTTTTTGCTATTGCTACATATAAATCGCGACCATGATGACACATAGGCTATTTAGCGCAACAAGCAGCGGCATGCCAATGACGAATGAGGTATGTTTCGTCTTATGGCGCCAAACCCGCATACCGAGCCACCCGCCAATCCCGCCACCGAGAGCAGCCAGTATAAAAAGACGTTTTTCAGGCACTCTACGCCCGCCTTTTTTGGCTTGTCCCTTGTCATGTCCCATTTCTATGAACGTAATGATATTCATCAGCAGTAAATAACAGAGAAAATAAGTCAAGTTCCATACACCTTCGTTTCCAAAAAAATAGTAAACTATCTACTATCATCTTAAAATCGAATGCGAGCACGGTCAAATGTTAATTTATTTCGTTCTTTAGAGTAGCTCCAACTCCACAACCGTAGCTCTTTGATCCGGCAGCGGATAGCTGGAGTGCTCAGGTCTAGCGAAACTAATGAACGCATCGTCCGGATACTGGGCGGCATTCCAAGGACGGCTTAGGAAGAGCTCGGAACCGTCAGATAGCAGCCTTGCTTTCTTCACCTTACCGGCCAACCCGTTTAAGTTAATAGGACCTACGCTTTCCTCAAACAAGTGGGCATACAGCAGATTGCCCTTTTGCGTATACCTGCCCCACTCCGGTTTCGGTAAGTAGGCTTGCCCGCAGCCGTAAATGCTGTCCCCATTTTTCTGAACCCAATCGCCGATCTCGGCCAAAATGTCCAGCGACTCCTTCGGAATCTCGCCGAGCGCATTCGGACCCACATTCAACAGCAGATTCCCATTTTTGCTGACGCACTCTATCAGCTTCCGGATAAGGGTAGTTGAGGATTTATATTGGAAATCTTGGGCTGCGTACCCCCAATTATTATTCAGCGTGATACAAGCTTCCCATGGAAGCGAATTGCCCTCGTCATCCGTCACGCCTTGCGGCGGAATGATCTGTTCCGGTGAAGCAAAGTCACCCGAATAGCTGAGCGGATTTTTAGTGAAAATAGTTCCGCCTTCTTCGCCGCTTGCGTCTAATCGGTTGTCTACGATGATATGTGGCTGCAGAGATCGAATCATCGCCATCAGCTCGGTTGCTTTCCATGTCTCCCCCTTCATGCGATCATAAGAGAAGTCGAACCACATCACATCCAGTTTGCCATAGTTCGTCAGCAGCTCCCTTACTTGTCCATGCATATACTGAAGGTATCGATCAAACGTCTCCGGATTTCTTGTGTAGTTCTCATTATCCCGCATCGGATGAATGCGATCCCCATAAGCCGGATAGTCCTCATGATGCCAATCGATTAACGAATAATAGAGTCCCACCTTTAAGCCTTCCGCCCGAAACGCTTCAATAAATTCGCGAACCAAATCTCGCCCGGCCCGTGTATTCGTTGACTTATACTCAGTGAGAGCGCTGTCAAATAAACAAAACCCGTCATGATGCTTGGCCGTCAATACCGCATATTTCATACCCGCTTGCTTCGCAGCACGCGCCCACGCCTTAGGATCATAACGGACAGGATCGAATTCATCATAATACGTTTGATAGTCCTCTACCGAAATACGCTCGACGCTGCGCACCCATTCTCCTCTGGCTGGAATGGCATACAGTCCCCAATGAATAAACATACCGAATCGATCCTGCAGAAACCACTGCGTACGCTCTGTTCGTTCTTGAATAATCGGATGATTGCTTGACATCAGCTACACACCTTTCGAATTTAATGCGTGTGTAAAAAGTCCACTTTCAGAACCGAGAAGGTTGGACGAAGTCCGGGGAAGGAGGAACGGGGCGTAGTGATTTGCTACGTGAGTACCGGACCTCCCCGTTTCGTTCAAGATTCGATGCCGAGATGCTTCCATGAATGACTTCGTTATCAAAGTGGGCTTTTTAAACAACCTCTTAAAACTTCACAACTTTAGTCTATCAAGCCTGTGCTATAATAAACAGGTACGAAACTAACCTCAATCAGGATATAATTAACATTCTCAGGTGAACATGATGATGAATACGCAGCAAATTACATTCCTATCGGACCTTCTGCAGAACCTACAGATTCACATTTTAGAAGCGCATCTTACGCAGTGCACAGCTTCGTGGAAGGAGCTTAATTTTACACCAGAGCATAATAAGCTGTATTGGATTCTGGAAGGCGAAGGCTGGGTTAAGGTTGACCATCAGGAGCTTAATCCTTTACCCGGTCAGCTATGTCTGCTTCCTGCCCACACGCTCCATTCTTACTCCACGATCAGCGATCGCCCTTATTTAAAATATTGGTGCCATTTCACGGCACATATCGGTTCTTTTGACCTCTTTCAATGGCTGGATATTCCTTTGTTTATCCAAATTTGCAACGTAGAGCAGATGACGGCATGGTTTAAAGAGCTTGCCGCCTTGCATCATGAACCGTCACTAACTTCGCGTTTACGAGAAAAAGCAATCCTGCTGCAAATCATATCCAGCTACTTGGAAGCGGTTCCTGTACATGTACTGCAAAAGCGTACCGATGAAATGGACCGACTCGGCCAATTACGGCAATTTATTGAGCAGAATCTTCATAAGAGCATCACTGTGGAACAAATGGCCAAGTCCGTTCACCTGCACCCCAATTACTTGATCAAATATTTTAAAAAGCACTTTGGCATGCCCCCCGCCAAATACATGCAGCGCAAGCGCATCGACAAGGCCAAATTTCTGCTCACGACCACGTCGCTCAGTATGAGAGAAATTGCCGAGCAGACCGGTTATGAGGATACGAACCATTTCGCGAAAAGCTTCCGCAAAGACACCGGCTTTCCGCCTACGGAATATCGGATGAATGTACGGGGTAAAGGATAAAATAGTAAAAAAACGCTAGGATCAGCGACTGACAGTTGTCATCAGTCCATCCTAGCGTTTTTTTTAGTTATAAGGCTGATTAGTCCAACACTTCACTGTCAAAAATCTGCGCACGCTGCAAGTAAGCTCTGAGCGGTATGAATGAAGCTCCCGTCCAGAAGGACGAGTCACCGACAAGCTCAGCCGCATCATCGCGCGCTTGCTCCATGACTTCAAAGTCCGCCATCATGTCGGCGATCCGGAACTCCGGCAGCCCGCTCTGCTTCGTGCCGAAGAAGTCCCCCGGCCCGCGCAGCTCTAGATCGCGCCGGGCAATCTCGAAGCCGTCGGTCGTTTCGGTCATCGCCTTCATGCGCTCCTTGCCGACCTCGGTCTTCGGGTCGGCGATGAGCACACAGAAGGACTGGTGCTCACCGCGGCCCACCCGCCCGCGCAGCTGATGCAGCTGCGACAGGCCGAAACGATCGGCGTCGTAGATCACCATCAGCGTGGCGTTCGGAACGTCCACGCCAACTTCGATCACCGTGGTCGACACGAGCGCCTCCACGGTGCCTTCCTTGAATGCGCGCATGATCGCTTCCTTCTCCTGCGCGCTCATTCGCCCGTGCAGCAGGCCGATCCGCATGTGCGGAAAATGCTGCTGCAGCTGTATGTGGACATCGATGGCATTCTGCACGTCCAGCTTGTCCGACTCTTCGATGAGCGGACAAATGATATACGCCTGCCGCCCTGCGGCGACCTCACGCTGGATGAAGCCGAGCACTCGCTCCAGCATCGCATGCTGAACCGCATACGTCTTGATCGGCTTACGTCCCTTCGGCAGCTCACGCAGCGTTGAAACGTCCATGTCGCCGAAGGCCGTAATCGCCAGAGTACGCGGAATTGGCGTCGCCGTCATCGTCAGCACGTCGGGGTTCATGCCCTTGCGCCGCAGGATGCTGCGCTGGTTCACCCCGAAGCGGTGCTGCTCGTCCGTCACGACAAGCCCCAGCTGGCGGAAGTAGACGTCCTCTTGAATGAGGGCATGCGTGCCGACCAGCACATCGATCATGCCCATCTGCAAGGAGGCCAGCAGATCCCGCCGCTGGCGGTCGGTTGAGCTACCTGTCAGCAGCGCAATCTGCAGCCCGTAGGGCTCGAACAGGCTGTCCAGCGAGCGCTTGTGCTGCTCAGCCAGAATCTCCGTCGGCACCATCAGCGCGCCTTGGTAGCCGGCCTTCACCGTCGCGTAGAGGCCTATGGCCGCGACGATCGTCTTCCCCGCACCGACATCGCCTTGCAGCAGTCGGTTCATGGCGTACGGCTCCTGCATATCGTGCAGGAGCTCGCCTACGACCTTCTTCTGCGACTCCGTCAGCTGGAAGGGGAGCGCGCGCACGAAGGCGCGGACAGCAGGCAAGTCCACCTGCTGTTTCAACCCGTCCGCGCGGCTGCGCGTCACGGCGCGGTAAGCTTGCAGCTTGAGCTGGAATAGGAACAGCTCCTCATACACCATGCGCCTGCGCGCCTGCTTGCCTTCCTCCACACCGCTCGGCGTGTGGATGACCGCCAGCGCCTTGCTGCGCGGCATAAACCCATACCGGCCGATAATGCCAGCCGGCAGCACTTCACTGATCATCGCGCTGTACTGCGTCAGCGCCTGCTGAATGACCTTACGCATCCACTTCTGCGTAACAGTGCCTACAACCGAATATACCGGCTGTATGGTGCCGGTATTGGAATCGCCTTGTCCGGGAAACTCCGAATCGGACACGCTCATTTGCCTGCGCTTGCCGTCCCATTTGCCGGTGAGTATAATCTCCTGCTGCGGCCGCAAGCGGTCCTTCAAGAAGTGGCGGTTAAACCACACCGCCGTCAGCAGGAACTCATCGACCATCACCTTGCAGGATAGTCGGGATTTGCCGCTGTAGCGCTGCAGCACCGGCTCTCCGATGATATAACCCTTCACGGTGACGCGGTCGCCGTCCTTCACACTCGCTAAATCACGTACCGTGTAATCCTCATACCGGAATGGCACATATTCCAGTAAATCCATAACCGTAAAAATGCCCATGGAGTTGAGCTCAAGTGCCTTCTGAGCGCCCACTCCATGGACTTCGCGTACTTCGAATTGATTCAAATCCATAACTTACACCGTACTAACGAACGCTGCGATGGTGCCTGGTCCAGCGTGTGCGCCAATAACAGGCCCCAGTGTAATGTAGTCAACATGCTCCACAACAAATTGCTGCATGATGGCCGCGCGCAGCTGCTCCGCACCTTCCAAATTGTTTGCATGAGCAATGTGTAAACTACGGATTGTCTTACCCGATACATCCGTCGCCAACAGCTCTAGGATTCGCGCAACCGCTTTTTTGTGGCCGCGAACCTTATCAATCGCAGCTACTTCGCCCGATCGATCCAGAGAAAGAATGGGCTTAATATTTAGCAAAGAACCAAAAAGAGCGGATGCTTTGCCGATTCTTCCACCTTTTTGCAGAAATTCTAGCGTATCTACGAGGAAGTATATGTAAAAGTTCTCTCTCAGCGTTCGTACTAGCTCTAAAATCTCATCGACACTTTGCCCCGCCTTAGCTGCTCGGGCAGCAGCTACAGCAAGAGCGCCAATCCCATAAGAAGCCGAACAGGAATCAAACACATGTACCTTGCCTGGCGAGTCCTCCAGCATCGTGGAAGCTAGCAGCGCCGACTGATACGTTCCGCTCAGCACAGATGCCAAATGAATCGAGATAACCTCCGTATCGGGCTCTTCAAGCAGTCTCTGATACAAGTCCAGAAACTCTGCAGGAGACGGCTGTGACGTTCGGGGAAAGTGAGGTGACGAGGTTAGCTTCGGATAAAATTCCTCAGACTGCAACGTCACCGTATCTAAATATTCTTCATCTCCAAAATGAATCTTGAGAGGCACCATCTCGATGTTAAGTTCTTGTCTGAGTGCCAAAGGTATGTCGGCCGTGCTGTCCGTTACGATACGAATGTTTGTCAACAGGGCTCACTCCATTTCACGAATTTATCCACGGCTAATGGTATTCTTTTACTCAACGGAAAACAGGTACGCATACAAAGGCTGTCCGCCAGGATGAAGCTCAATTTCTATTTCGGGATAAGCCGCTTGAATGAACGCCTCCAGCTCCTCCGTCTCTGCATCGACGGCATCTTCTCCGGTGAGGATAGTGACAATTTCGCTGCTTTCTTCAATCATTTCCTCCAGCAGCTTCTTACAAGCATCCAGGAGACTCGGCTGAGAAGATACAATGCGCCCATCTTGAATGCCAATAAAATGGCCCTGTTTAATGTCAATACCGTCCATGTTCGTATCGCGCACAGCGTAAGTAACTTGGCCCGATTTTACACGTCGAAGCGACTCACTCATGGCTTCCGTATTTGTTTTGGCATCCGCCTTCTCTTGGAACGCCAGAATGGCTGCAAGACCTTGCGGAATCGATTTAGATGGGATCACAATCAGCGTTTTATTGTCTACCAGTTCAATAGCTTGCTGCGCAGCCAAAATAATGTTGGAGTTGTTGGGCAGCACATAAATGGTGTCTGCATCAATACTGTTAACCGCATTCACAATATCCTCGGTGCTTGGGTTCATCGTCTGTCCACCGGAGAGAACGACATCGACGCCTACACTAGACAAAATATCGGTAATGCCATCACCTAGAGCAACCGCTACGAAACCATACGGCTTGCTTGGCGGTACAGCTGCGGCCGTAGTAGAAACAGGAGCTTCGTACCCTTCGGTCATATCTTCCAATATATGTGAATGCTGATCGCGCATATTTTCAATTTTGATACGGCTCAGAGCACCGTAATTCATCGCTTGGTTCATTACTTCCCCCGGGTATTCGGCGTGAATATGAACCTTCACCAACTCGTCATCGGCTACAACCAGCAGCGAATCCCCCAACTTGCTCAATTGATCACGGAACGTGCCTTCATCGAAAACTTGTCCTTTGACCTTACCTGGAGCAATCGTCAGCATAAATTCCGTGCAGTATCCAAATTCGATGTCTTCCGTGGCCAAATGTGCCTGCGCGGGAAGATGTGCGTGCACTTCCTTCGCTAAGTTCATACCGGGAACGAGTGAAACAGCACCAAGTGTTGTATCCATCGTAGCATAGTCATCGTTCACTTGAACCAGACCGCCGCTTAACGCCGCTACAAAGCCTTCATAGACACATACAAGCCCTTGTCCGCCTGCATCTACCACACCGACCTGTTTGAGCACAGCAAGCTGCTCAGGCGTTCTAGCGAGGGCTTCCTTAGCTTTGCCCAGAACCTCCTGCATGAGATCAAGCAGGTCGCTTCCACGTCTATATTGTGCGGCATGCTTAGCTGCTTCTTTTGATACCGTCAAAATGGTTCCTTCCACCGGCTTCACAACAGCTTTGTAAGCTGTCTCTACGCCTTGCTGCAGAGCGCCGGCGAATTGCTGTACATTTACATGCTCAAGATCATGCACATGCTTCGCGAATCCGCGAAACAGCTGTGACAAAATAACCCCTGAGTTGCCTCTTGCGCCCATCAATAACCCTTTGGACAACGCATCAGCTGCTTTCCCAATATGGGAGGATGGCTTCTTTTTAAGTTCCTCACAACCCGCAGTGAGTGTCAAATTCATGTTGGTGCCGGTATCTCCGTCGGGTACAGGAAAAACGTTCAATCCATTAACCTTATCTACATTTCTGCGAAGGTTATCCGCACCCGCCAAGACCATGGCAGTGAAGTCATTTCCATTTATTGAAATAAAGCGCTTACTCAAAGTGATTCCCCTTCCTGGTTATCGGGCTTTTACTTGGCTACACGAACGCCCTGAACAAAAATGTTCACATCGTCCACATGAAGCCCTACAACGTCATTCAAAATATATTTGACTTTCGTTTGGACATTACCTGCGACTACGGATATTTTCGTTCCGTAGCTGACAATAATATAAAGATCAATTTCGAGTCGCCCGTTTTCATGGCGGACTTCGACGCCGCGGCTTAAATTGTCCCGGCCTAGCAATTCAGCTATCCCGTCTTTCAGTTGCTTTCTCGTCGCCATGCCAACAAGTCCATAACAATCTAACGCAGCGGATCCCGCCAGTGTTGAAATCACTTCATTGGTAATATACACTTTTCCGTACTCGGTTGTGAGTTCAATTGGCATTATCTAACAACTCCTTCAAGTTTCGCTTTAGCAAGACTACCTTTGTAAGTATTCCCTTTCCTGCTTTGGCTTTAGCTAATTCGACTTCATAAGTCAATTACTATGTACTTGGAATGTGGGCTAATCTTCATTGTACTATAACATACTGAATAAATAAACGGCAAAAGTGCAGGTATTTCGTTGACTAGGCTCCTTTTGCTATGCTATTATATTTAAGTGTGTTTTTGCTGGTTATTATTATGAATCGCAACAAACCAAACAATGTCTAAAATTATGGAAAGCTGTCATGTCAAGCTTAGGCTTGCCACCCAGGCTGCTTTGTATACTGCCCAAGGAGGTGTCAAACATGTCCCGCAAATGTTTCATTACAGGTAAAAGTCCTTCTTCAGGAAATCACGTGTCCCACGCTAACAATAAAAACAAGCGTACTTGGGGAGTTAACGTTCAAAAGGTTCGCATCCTCGTTGATGGCAAACCAAAACGGGTTTACGTAAGTACTCGTGCGTTGAAATCCGGAAAAGTGGCTCGCGTTTAATTGTAGCTGCGCATACTTACACTTTCTTATGTGAAAGACAAAAAGCACCTTATCGGTGCTTTTTTTGCATTTCTGGGGGAAATGGAGTAAGTAAGTGTTGGCCTAGTTTTTACTAAACGTATTAAGTACGGCTTTCACGAATCCACCCAAAAATCTTGGTAGCTTAATTGTGTAGAACTTCATTCTCTACCCCTCCTTAGAGTTTTCGTCAGAAAACTGACTTCATGAGCATTCGCTTAGAGTTTTCGTGAGATAAACCTCTACCGAGGTCTTACGAAGATGAGCGACCGCGCTTAGAGGAAGGCAGAGAACTGACTTCGTGAGCACAGACTTCAAGTTTTCAGAAGAAACTTATGTCGTAAGCATATGCTTCACAAGTTGCATGACTGCTCCTTAGCATCGTTACAACAGTATATGCCCGGACCGTAAAAAAGTGCCTTCTATTTTTACTTTCTCCCACAATTCGCTCGCTTCCAGAAAACAAAAAAAGCTACAAGAGCGCTTCACTCTTGTAACTATATGTATGCGGCTAGGGTGCAGTTATGCCCAGCTGCGTGTAAAGCGCATAAATTAAACTGAAAATAAAATAGAAGAGAACAGAAATAACGACGAACCAAATGCGAAACCCAACTTGCTCAAACTTCCGAAAGAATCGCATCCCTAAATAAAGGGCGCCAAGTGAGAATACATACTTCGAGATACCGTGTATATTTGAAAAGCAAGTCAACAGGACTGCGCAAAGCAGACTGTACATCAATAACCAGAGAAATCTCATCGTCCTTCGCTCCCCCTCTACCCGCGTATTCGCTCGATAGCCTCGGTGCGATTGGACTGCCCGAACACAGCATTGCCGGCAACCAATACATCGGCTCCAGCTTCCACCACCTGGCGAGCCGTCACCTCATTAATACCGCCGTCTACTTCAATATGAAGCCCGTTCAGTCCCTTAGCATTCGCTTGCTCACGCAGCGCGCGAATTTTACTCAGCATACCAGGGATGAAAGCCTGTCCGCCGAATCCAGGATTGACCGTCATAATAAGCACAAGATCCAGCTGTTCATCGAGTACATGTTCAATTAGAGAAATCGGGGTTGCAGGATTCAGCACAACCCCCGCTTTAATGCCGCTTTGCTTAATAAGATGAAGGGTCCGATGCAGATGCGTACAAGCCTCCACATGGACGGATATCAAATCGGCACCCGCTTTGACAAAATCAGGTATATAGCGATCTGGCTGCTTAATCATCAAATGAACATCAAGCGGCAGCTTGGTCACTGGCCGTATCGCTTCAACAACAAGTGGACCAATTGTGATATTCGGTACGAAATGGCCGTCCATGACATCCACATGGATCCAGTCGGCTCCGCCAAGCTCCGCTTCCTTAATTTCTTCCCCAAGCTTAGCGAAGTTGGCTGATAAAATAGAAGGTGCTACATATACCATCCGTCCTAATACCTCCTCTTCCGATCCTTGATTTCAGTTAAAAACAACAAGTAATGATCAAAACGAGAGGCTGCAATCGCTCCCTCGGCTACAGCATCACGAACCTTGCAATCCGGCTCATGCAGGTGCAAACAGCCTCTGAACCTGCAGCCCTCCGCTATCGCGGCAAACTCCTTAAAGCAGCCGCTAAGACCCTCTGCTTCGACTTCCATAAAGTCTAACTGGCTGAAGCCCGGCGTATCGGCTACAAGGCCGCCATTCGTGAGTGGCAGCAGCTCAACATGACGTGTTGTATGCTTTCCTCTGCCTAATCTCTGAGAAATGGCATTCGTCTCTAGATTAAGACCACTAATCATTGCGTTAAGCAGGGAAGACTTACCCACACCGGATTGTCCAGCAAAAACACTGACCGCTCCGTCCAAATGATGCAGAATCGCTTCCACGCCTTCTTGCAGCTTAGAACTCGTCTTCACTACCGTATAGCCGATTCCTTCATAGAGCTTCGTAATCCGCTCCAGCTCGGCAACCGTCATTTCTTTGGGAACGGAAGACTCATCATCTTCGGTCAATAAATCACTCTTGGTGAAACATAACAAAACATCAATGCCTGTATTTTCAATATGGACCAGAAATTTATCTAACAGCTGCAAATTGAGAACAGGCTCTGTCACCGAAAAGACCAGCACAACCACGTTTACATTGGCGATTGGAGGTCGTATGAGCTCCGAAGTGCGGGGAAGGATTTCCGTAACGGTTCCTTCCCCATTCTCCGTTTCCGCATACATAACACGATCTCCTACAAGGGGGGTTATGTTCCTATTTTTGAAAACGCCTCTTCCTCGGCAAGTAACCGTCTTGGCTTCACGGAGATCCGCCTCCTCAGGCAACACATAATAATAGCCGCTCAGCGCTTTTACGATGTATCCTTGTGGCATTAAGGTGTGCCTCCAGCAGGTGGTTTAGAGGCAGTGCCGCCAACCGGAATAGCCGGTCCATTGCTTTGCTGTTTAGGTGAAGGCGATGGTGACGCGGAAGGACTAGGTGATATTGTCTTTCCATTTTTTTGATCCAAGTAGTCTTGATATGTGCGAGTAATGGAGTTGACCAAGTTATCTCCTTCTTTAATCAAGATGACAGCTCTCTTATCTGGAGAAACAATGACTTTGACATCCATATTCTGAGGCTTCGATACTTTTTCTGTTTTATATTCGAAGTTCTCATACTGGGCATCGCTTACGACAATTTTGAACTCGGAATCTTTGCCCTCCGTCGTCGGCTTCACAGGTATGCTGACGGTTAGTTGTCCAGCGTCCTCAGGCAATCCGTCACTAATAATCAAAGAGATCTCAGAACCAACGGATACATCCTGATTTTTGTCAAAAGGAAACTGCTTAACAACCCTTCCTTTGGCCACTTTGTAGCTTTTCTCACGCGTGATGCCATTCACAGGAAGCTTGAGATTTAACTTTGTGATCTGAGCCTTGGCTTCAGCTTCCGTCATTCCCACGAGATCCGGCATTTTGAACGTTTCTTTGGCTTTGCTGACGGTAAATGCAATTGCCGCTTTGTCAAGCTCAAACTCTTCGCCAACCAGAGGGAATTGTTTCAAAATTATATCTGGCGCATCATCAGTCGTCTCTTGTGTAATCGTAATCTGATTATCCTTGATGCCGAGGGCTTGCAGCTTCAGCTTAACATCCTTAAGTGGTTGCCCCGCATAATTGTCCATCTTGATTTTGGGCGTACCCTTACTAACATACAGCGTCACTTTGGTGCCCACATTCATTCTCATCCCCGTAGGATCTTGGCGAATGACAATGTCTTTATCCAGCTTGCTGTCCAAATCATATTCAACCGTGGAGCCCAATCTTACCGCCGTCAATTCAGCTTGAGCTTGAATCAACGGTTTGCCTGCTACATTGGGAACCTCGACGGTTTCAATGGCGAACATTCCTTTCACATACCCAACCATGTACCACATAGCGCCGAGCACCATTAACAAAACGACAATCCAAATGAGTGGCTTAATCCAGCCCTTCCCTTTTGAAGGGGTCGGCTCTTGCCGACGGGCAGGCTTCTCAGGCTCATCATCATCATCATCATCGAACTGTCCGAGTTGGTCGGCACGAATCGCAGGCATCACTAAGGTACGCTCTGCGTCCATCCCATCCGCATCCCAGAAAACCACCTTCGCTTCATTCCGGCGATCCGGATTCAAACAGGTATCGAGGTCTGCCATCATTAGCTTTGCAGACTGGTAGCGTTCTTCAGGCTTTTTGCGCATGGCTCTCAAAATAATGTTTTCCACGCTTTGCGGAATAAGAGGGTTCACATTACGCGGATCTTCCACATCTTCCTGCAAATGCTTCAAAGCCACAGAAATCGGGCTCTCACCGAGAAAAGGCAGCCTAGCTGTCAGCATTTGATACATCACGATACCTAGGGAATACAAATCGGATTTCTCCCCTGTATTCGTCCCTTTGGCATGTTCCGGTGAGAAATAGTGCACAGAACCGACAACGGATCCGGTTTGCGTTATGGTGGAAGAAGTGGCTGCCCGTGCGATACCGAAATCCGTCACTTTGACGCGGCCGTTTTTACCGATCAAAATATTGTGCGGTTTGATATCCCGATGAATGATTTCATTGTGGTGGGCGTGATCGAGGGCATCTGCAATTTGACTCGCGTAGTGAACCGCATCTTCGACCTGCAGCGGTGCTCTCTCTTTGATTACATCATTCAAGGTCGTGCCTTCTATGTATTCCATCACAATATAATGCACGTCTTCTTCTTGTCCGACGTCATAAATACTGACGATATTAGGATGAGAAAGTGAAGCGGCTGCCTGAGCTTCTCTACGGAAGCGACGAATGAACTCTTCATCGTGCACATACTGCTGGCGCAGTACTTTCACAGCCACTTTACGATTTAATAATAAATCATGCCCTTTGTAGACTAAAGCCATGCCGCCTCCGCCAATGCGATCTAATATTTCATAGCGGCCTCCAAGCTTTCTACCGATCAATTCCCATCACCCCTTTTTTCGTCCGAATCATGATCGTGCGCAAGTAAAACGACCGTTACATTATCGTCTCCACCTTCATCAAGCGCGCTTTGAATCAACTGTTCCGCCGCATCTTCTATCCGTTCATGTGATTTGACAATTCGTAAAATGTCGCCGGAATCCACCAAACCGCTCAAACCATCCGTACAGATCAGAATGATATCACCCGGACGCCACGCGTACTCATAGAGATCCACCTCTACGCCCGGCTCTGTGCCGAGTGCACGTGTAATCCAGTTACGCCTAGGGTGATGATCGGCCTCTTCGATGGTAATCTGCCCGTTCTTCACAAGCTCATACACCAAAGAATGATCTTCCGTTAGTTGTGTGATCGATTCATCGGTGATCTTGTAAGCACGACTATCACCGATATGTCCAATAATAAGAAGCTCTTGCGAAGCAATAATGGCAACGACCGTCGTGCCCATACCATGATAACTTTCTTGCCCGGAGGCGAATTCATAAATTTTCTCATTCGCCTTTTCAATGGCTTCCTTCAGCACTTGCTTACAAGCTTCCACAGACATTCCCCAATGGATCGATTGCAGCTGATCTGCAATCATTTCGATGGCCATTTGGCTGGCGATATCACCAGCTTGATGTCCCCCCATGCCATCAGCCACAATAGCTAAAGATAGGCCATTGAGGTCATGATGGATGGCAGCTCGGTCCTCATTCACTAAACGGACTTTGCCAATATCGGTACGGCTTACCATCTTCATCCGGATTTCACCTCATTACTTGTTCTCCATATGCTTCGCGCGCAGTTGTCCGCAGGCAGCAGCAATGTCACTACCTTGTTCACGACGTATGGTGGCATTAATTTTGCCCTTCTCAAGAATACGTTGGAAGGTGAAAATATCATCCCTAGGCGTACGTTTGAAATCCCGTTCGGCCACGAAATTCACAGGAATCAGATTCACGTGGCTAAGCGGCATATCCTTCAGCACTTGCGCTAGTTCCTCTGCATGTTCAGGCTGGTCATTCACTTCCCCCATAAGGGCATATTCAAACGTAATTCGTCTGCCGGTTTTGGCAATGTAATACTTGCAAGCTTCGATTAGGTCAACGAAAGGAAATCTCCGATTGACCGGCATCAGCTTAGACCGAAGCTTATCGTTCGGTGCATGAATCGAAATCGCCAAATTCACTTGCAAATTCTCATCAGCGAACTTATAAATGTTCGGCACAATCCCACTCGTCGATACCGTGATATGACGCTGTCCAATGTTCAGACCTTTCGGGTGAATCATCACACGAAGGAAATTCATTGTCGCTTCATAATTTTCAAAAGGCTCGCCAATACCCATAATGACGATGGAAGAGATTCGTTCCTCTGTCTCATCCAGCAATTTCTGGGCTTTAACAACCTGAGCCACAATCTCACCCGGTCTCAAATCCCGCTTCAAACCGCCCAAGGTAGATGCACAAAACGTACACCCTACTCGGCACCCTACCTGCGTTGTTACGCAAATACTGTTGCCGTAGTTGTGCTTCATGACAACTGTTTCAATGGCATTCTTGTCTTCCAATTCAAATAAAAACTTGACCGTACCATCCTGCGACTGATACTTGGCAATCTCTGTCAACGTAACGAACTCAAACTGATCCTTCAGTTTGTCCCGCAGCGTCTTCGGCAAGTTCGACATCTCATCGAAGCTGAATACCCGCTTTATATACAGCCAGTCAAAAATTTGCCCAGCACGAAACGAGGACTCGCCGTTCTCTTTCACCCAGCTCTGCCACTCATCCCAATTTAAATCATACACAAATGGTTTCACATTCTCACTGACTTTACTAGTCACAATTATCACAACCTGTTGTTATTTCGTCTATTTTTTTGCTAATCGTATGTTATTTTATCACAAAGCGGGAACGAACACACGTCCCCGTGGTTAGCAGCTGCGGACGATAGGCATTTGCCTGGCCGAGTAACCGTCAAAATCAACTCGGATCACCCGATCATTACCTGCAAAAAGTACAGCTAAATCAAAATACTTAGCTCTATTTGAGGCAATTAACTGTAAAAAGTGCAGAAATGAAATCAGCTATATTTACAAAATGCAGTTTGTACCCGTCATTGTCACGGTTTCCCTGAAATTAACTGTAGGAACTACAGTTAAACCAAGAAAACCGTTGCGCAGCATGCGCCCGACAAGCTATACACGTTTGCGCAGCCGTGCGATAAAGAAACCGTCGGAATGAAACTGCTGCGGCAGGATTTGCACCATACCGGCTGCGGCAGCCACAGGGTCAATGCTTGCAAAAACATCCACCGGCAGCGGCGCTAGCTCGAACTCGCTATGTTCGGCGAGAAAGCGCTCGACCATGCCCGCGTTCTCCGCATGCTCAATCGTGCACGTGCTGTAGACCAGCACGCCGCCCGGCTTGAGCAGCCTATGCACTTTGCTTAGAATAGCATGCTGCAGCTCGCTAATCGCGTCAATCTCCGCCTCCTGCTTCGCCCACTTTAGGTCGGGCTTGCGGCGAATGACCCCAAGGCCCGAGCAGGGCGCATCAAGCAGGATGCGGTCAAATGACTCCGCCGCAAAATGTTCGTCCAGCTTCGCAGCATCCATCACCAGCGTCTGGATCGACGACAGTCCCAGACGCTCCGCTTGATCTGCGATCAGCTTCTGCTTGTGCTCATGCAGATCACAAGCCCAGATCTTGCCCACATCGTCCATCTTCTCGGCGATATGCGCGGTCTTGCCGCCAGGGGCGGCGCAGCAGTCCAGCACCGTCATGCCTGGACGCGGATCCAGAGCTTCGGCGACGAGCATCGAGCTCTCGTCTTGAATCGAGAAGTCCCCATGCTGGAAGCCGGGGACTAACGCCATGTTCCCGGCCCCCTGCACAAGAATGCCGGCCGGGGCCAGCTCTGACGCTTCCGCGCTGAGGCCGCTGCCTTGGAGCTGCTCCAGCAGCTCCAAGCGACTGCGGCGCCTCGCGTTCGCGCGAATGCTGACGTGCGGCGGCTCATTGTTCGCCGCACAGATCTGTTCCGTCAGCTCAGCTCCCAGCTGACGGATCCACCGGCGTACGAGCCATTCCGGATGGGAATGGCTCAGCGCGATGCGCTTCACGTCGCCGAGCGCAGCCGGCAGCGTGAGCTCGGCTTTGCTGCGGATCACCGCGCGCAGCACGCCGTTGACCATGCCCGAGATGCCTTGATGGCCTCGGCGCTTCGCGATATTGACCGCTTCGCTTACGACCGCATGGTCGGGGATGCGGTCCAAATAATGCAGCTGATAGAAGCTCAGCCGCAGCAAGCATCTCACCCAAGGCTCGAGCTTCGCTAGCCCCTTGCTGACAAAACGTTCCAAGAAGAAATCGATCGTATTTTTCCGTCCGATGGTCCCATAAACAAGCTCCGTCGCCAGTCCCGCATCCGCCCGCTCAAGCGCATGCTTTTGCAATACCTGGTTCAGCAGCAAATTGCTGTACGATTGATTTTCTTCAACCCGAATCAGCACATCCAGCGCCGCATCACGGGCAGAATGCTTAACAGCGCTGCTCTTCGCAGCGCCTGAGGATGATTTTGGAGCAGAGGGCTTTCCGGCCCCCTGCGATTTTATTAGTCCGTTTTGCGGACGATTTGGTTTTTGCGTTGACAAATCGAATACCTCATTTTTAGTTGCTTTAGTTACTGTGTCCGAATACCGTACCAGCTGGGATTTGCACACCTCGTACGAACTCTGACACGGGCATCGCCTTTTTGCCTGAAGGTTGGATCTCCGTCAGCCACAGCGTACCTTCACCCGTCATCACTTCAATGCCCTGCTCACTACTGCCAAGTACAGTTCCAGGAACAGGTGCGTCTCCGCTGATTTCGGAGAAGCTTCGGCTTCTTGGCTCCGAAGAACTTTTCGGATTCGCGCTAGCCCACACTTTCATAACTTCCCCGTTCCAGAGCGTGTAAGCGCCGGGGAAAGGGTTTAAGCCGCGCACTTGATTCCAAAGCTGGGCGGCAGAACGCGACCAATCGATCCATTCGTCCTCCCTGCGGATATTCGGAGAATAAATAGCATCTGCCTCATTTTGCGCAACAGCCTGGATACGTCCTGCCAGTAAATCAGGCAGCGTGCGCTTAAGCAGATCAGCACCGGCTAAGCTTAGCTTTTCAAATAATGAGCCCGTCGTATCCGTATCTTCGATGGGAAGCTCCACCTTTGAAATCATATCGCCGGTATCAAGACCTACGGCCATGTACATAATTGTAACGCCAGTTACGGCTTCACCCCGAATCACAGCATGATGGATCGGCGCTCCGCCTCGATATTTGGGCAGCAGCGAAGCATGGATGTTAATACACCCGTACTGCGGCAAGTCCAAAACCGCTTTAGGCAAGATCTGTCCGTAAGCAGCTGTCACAATCAAATCAGGTTTTAATTGTCGCAAAAGCTCAACCGAATCAGCTTGACGCAATTTCTCCGGTTGAAGGACGGGAATCCCATGCTTTTCTGCTTCCACTTTAACCGGAGGCGGCGTCAGGACGCGCTTGCGTCCTTTCGGCCGATCTGGCTGTGTGACAACCGTGGTCACGTTATAACCTTCCTCCAAGAGCAGACGCAAGGAGGGTACAGCAAAATCCGGCGTGCCCATGAAAATAATGTTCACTCGGAATCTTCCTCTTCTTCTTCAGCCGTATACGTTTTGGTTGCAAGATCCGTAAACAAAACGCCATTTAAGTGATCAATTTCATGGAAAATGCAGCGAGCCAGCAAATCTGTGCCTGTCACTTCAATGGGATTCCCATTACGATCTTGGCCTTTGGCCGTGACATGGAGCGGCCGAAGCACATCGCCGCGAAGTCCAGGAATACTTAAGCAGCCTTCCGGCCCCATTTGTTCACCGCTGGAAGTAACAACCTCGGGATTTACCATTTCTATCAATCCACCGTGTTCTTCTCCGCAATCCATGACGATAACGCGTTTAAGAATACCGATTTGCGGAGCAGCAAGGCCCACGCCTTCTGCTTCATACATCGTGTCTGCCATATCATTCAGCAGTTTATGCAGATTGGAATTAAATTTCGTAACCGTGATAGCTTTCTCACGCAGCACTGGATCTGGATCTTTAACAATAATACGAATAGCCATAATGTGCACCTACCTTTGAAGTCTTCTCTATTTGGGGTTCATTACATCAAATATTGCGGGTCAACATCCACGCTGATCAGCAGCTTTTCTTTCGCTGAACGCTCTTCAAACCAAGCTACTGCTTTAGAAACGATCTCTGCAGCCTGATCTTCCCCCCGATATTTTACCACGCATTGGAATCGATATCTATCCTTGATTCGTGAAATCGGCGATGCAACAGGTCCTAACACATCCATTTGAAAAGATTGATCCGTGGGCAACGTATTCGTAAACAGATCAACCTGCTGGGCCCGGTACGTAAAAGCAATCTCTTTCAGCCTCGTGACAAAAGCCTCCGCAGAACGTACCAGAAGCGGAACCTGCTCATGCGAAAAAGTGACCAGAATCAATCGCTGATAAGGCGGATAGCCTAGATTTGCACGTATATCAAGCTCATGGTTCGCAAAAGCGATATAATCGTGTTTGCTTGCATACTGCACACTATAATGTTCGGGAGTGTATGTCTGGACGAACACTTCCCCTTGCTTTTCATGACGACCCGCCCGGCCTGCAACCTGTGTTAATAACTGAAAAGTCCGCTCCGCTGAACGGAAATCCGGCAGATTAAGCACTGTATCCGCTGCGATAACCCCCACTAAGGTCACGTCAGGAAAATCCAGCCCTTTTGCTACCATCTGCGTGCCAAGCAGCACATCCGCCTGCTTCTCGCGAAACATCGTCAGCCATTTTTCATGTGAACCTTTCTCCGTCGTCGTATCGACATCCATGCGGATGACCCGAATCCCGGGAAAAATCTTACTAAGCTCCTCTTCAACACGCTGTGTTCCTGTACCAAAATGACGAATATGCTCCGACTGGCAGCTAGGACACTGCGTAACCTCTCGCTCCGCATAGCCGCAATAATGACAACGCAGCATGCGCGAGCTTTGATGATAGGTAAGTGAAATATCACAATGTGGACATTGCGAGACGAAACCGCATGTACGGCACATAACGAACGTCGCATACCCACGCCGATTCAGCAATAAAACAATCTGTTCTTTCTTTTGTAACCGATCTTCGATCGCTTTATACAAGGAACGGCTGAACATAGAACGATTTCCGTTTTTCAGCTCCTCACGCATATCAACGATAGCTACTGGGGGCATCGGTCGGCTGGCCACGCGTTCCCGCATCGTCAACAACCGAAAGGGAGGTTTATCCCTGTCACGGCGTCGCCTTGTCTTCTCGATACTTTCAAGAGAGGGTGTTGCGGAACCGAGTACAACGACGGCGTTTTGCTGCTTCGCTCTTTGAACCGCGACATCACGGGTGTGATATTTGGGGCTCTCCTCCTGCTTATAGGAAGATTCATGCTCCTCATCAATGATAATAAGGCCAATTCTCGTAAAAGGAGCAAAAATCGCCGAACGAGCGCCGATCACAACCTTCACTTGCTTGCGCATAATTTTGCGCCATTCGTCGTACCGTTCTCCATTCGATAACCGACTGTGTAGGACGGCAACCAAATCGCCAAACCGCCCTTTAAATCGTTCTACCATCTGCGGCGTCAGTGAAATTTCAGGAACAAGCACAATCGCTTCCTTATCCATATCCAAGCACTGCTGAATGGATTGTAAATACACTTCGGTTTTACCGCTACCCGTAACCCCGTGCAGCAGAAATACCTCATTGCGCTCCTCAGCTACAGCATCTCGAATTTCCGCGAAGACACTGCTCTGTTCTTCCGTTAAGGGAAGCGGCTTCGTCCGCGTGAAAGCACGACCCGCATAGGGGTCGCGCATCACTTCGACCTCACGCAGCTCAATCCACCCGCGATCCGCCAAGCTTTTGACCGTGCTCGCGCCGACCTCCACCGTTTCCATCAGCTCTGTGAGCCGAATCGCGTGTGGATGTTCCATCAAATAACGCAGCACATCCTGCTGTTTGTTAGCTCTGGCAGGAAGCTCGGCCAAAGCCTCTTCCAATCCGCTCCCACCAGCAGGAGGGAAAACGGTCAACGCTTTCTTGGTATTCATGCGGTCTTTGACCAATTGTACTTCCGCTAGGATACCTGCGCTCAGCAGTTGTTTAATGAGGGCGCCGTCACTTGCAAAACGCTCCATCAAAGCATCCATCGAGACGGAACCTTTGGATTTCACGAAGCTAACAATCTCTTGCAGATCCGACATGTCCAACAGCGATTGCTCGCCAGACTCCTCCCCGACCCCAATCGCCCGCTCATATTTCGCTTTGAGTGCAGCAGGCAGCATCGCCTGGAGCGCCGTAACTTCATGGCACAAGTACATGCGGCTGACCCACCTCCCCAGACTCACAAGTTCCTCCGTGAGCGGAGGAACCAAGTCCAGGACGTTCTGAATCGGCTTAATGCGAGTCACATCTACCTGGGTTTCCTCATGCAATTCGACGACAAAGCCTTGCAGCACCCGCGGGCCGAAAGGCACGCCAACGCGACTGCCCACTTCAACCCATTTCCTCAAGGATGCGGGTACTTCATAGTCGAATGCCCGGTTTGTTTGTTTCGCTGGGACATCGACAATGACTTTTGCGTACATCAGGATTCCCCCGCTGCGGAATGCATACGATCCGCCGCAAGCTCGAGCAGTCTACGTGCCACATCTTTCTTACTTTGTATAGGAAGGGCCTCTACGAGCCCATTACGATCGTAAAACCGGACCACATTCGTATCACCGCCAAAGCCCGCACCTTCCTGTGATACATCATTACCAACGATGAGATCACAGTTTTTGCGGTTCAGCTTGTCCATCGCATGCTCGTCCAAACGCTCCGTCTCTGCAGCAAACCCGATGATGAACTGATGCTTTTTGAGCGTACCGATTTCCTGTAAAATATCTGGATTTTTAACCAGCTCTAGCGTTAGCGAGTCCGACTTCTTTTTAATTTTATGCTCAGCAACAACCGCTGGACGATAATCAGCTACCGCAGCTGCTTTGATAACAAGATGACTTTCATCCAAACGAGCCAAAACAGCCTCTCTCATATCCAAAGCAGACTGAACATTGATTAGTTTAACGCCCTCAGGCGCTGATAAAGCGGACGGCCCTGATATCAACGTCACCTTGGCTCCCATACGCACCGCTTCTTCAGCGATAGCGTAGCCCATTTTGCCGGAGGAGTCATTCGTAATGTACCGTACCGGGTCAATGCGTTCAACGGTGCCTCCGGCAGTCACGAGGACACGTTGTCCTTCTAAACGCCTAGGCTCCCCCTTAAAATGCTGCTCAATTGCAGCAAGAATCTCCTCAGGTTCAGCAAGCCGTCCTTTTCCAACGTAACCGCAAGCCAATTGCCCTTCTCCCGGTTCAATAAACCGCACTCCACGGCTTAGCAAGGTCTGCATATTATGCTGTACAGCTGGATTCGCATACATATGCACGTTCATTGCAGGCGCTACCCATATCGGTGCCATGGTTGCAAGCAGCGTCGTACTGAGCATATCATCGCCAAGACCAAGCGCCAGCTTGCCAATCATATTCGCCGTTGCAGGCGCAACAAGCACGAGGTCGGCACTATCCGCCAAGTTGATATGCGATACAACCGAAGGATCTTTCTCATCAAAGGTATCCACAAAAACATGATGACGAGACAGCGTTTGAAACGTTAACGGCGCTACGAATTGAACAGCTGATTTAGTCATAATCACACGCACAATTGCACCAGCTTGTGTCAATTTACTCGTTAACGCAGCAGCCTTATAAGCGGCAATGCCTCCGCATACGCCAAGCACAATCGTTTTGCCATGCAGTACACTCATAGGTATCCCCTTTCTACGCACAATTTGAGAAAAAAATAACAACCACTAGGGTTGTTGGGTAAACCAATTTATTTCTTCTGATATTTCTCAGTCTCTGTCGACTCAATTTTCTCATAACCGATATAGTTGCCGTATAGCTCTTCTAACGCGACACCAACATGTTTGTGAGCCTTTTGGCCTTTTAAATTTGATTTAGCGCCATCACGCAAGGATCTTGCTCTTTTGGAAGCAGCTACAACTAGTGAATACTTGCTATCCACGATATCAAGCAGTTTATCAATTGAAGGGTATAGCATTCAATTCACCTCATCCATCCATTGTACGATTTTTGGATACATCCGATCTTTTTTGCAATGTTCTGCTAAAAGAATCGCTTGTATTTTGGAACAAGCCGCTTCTACATGGTCATTTACAATCGCATAGTCATAGTGCTCCATCAAGCGAATTTCGTCCATAGCTACAGACATTCGGCTGCGTATGACTTCATCCGTTTCCGTACCACGCGTTACAATGCGATTCTCAAGCTCATCTAGAGAAGGCGGCAGCAAGAAAATGAAAACACCTTCGGAAAACTTTTGTTTGACTTGCAGAGCACCCTGCACTTCGATTTCCAAGATGACATCTTGACCGGAGCGCAGCGTTTCCTCAACAAAACGTCTCGGAGTGCCGTAGAAGTTACCTACATATTCAGCCCATTCCAACACTTCATCCGTTTCGATCATCTGTTGAAATTGCTCCCGAGTTTTGAAGAAATAGTTCACACCATCCACTTCCCCTTGTCTAGGAGAACGGGTTGTGGCCGATACCGAGTAGACGATATCCGGTGAACACTTGCGTAGCGCGGCGCAAACGGTTCCCTTGCCGACACCGGAAGGACCGGATAAAACAATCAGAATGCCTCTCTCACGCTCAAGGGTATTCGTATTACTCGTCATGATCATCGTCCTTGTTGGAAAGTCTATGCGCTACCGTCTCTGGTTGTACTGCCGACAAAATCACATGGTCGCTGTCAGTGATAATAACGGCACGGGTTCTTCTACCATATGTAGCGTCAATCAGCATGTGACGATCACGCGCCTCTTGAATGATCCTCTTGATCGGAGCCGATTCCGGACTTACGATCGAGATAATGCGGTTCGCCGATACGATGTTGCCGAACCCGATATTAATTAATTTGATAGCCATTACGACTTCCTCCTCGCGAAGCTCCATGCCGCTTCACTCGATATTCTGTATTTGTTCGCGCATCTTCTCAAGCTCTGCTTTCATCGTAATCACTCTAGCCGTAGGCTCCGAGTGATTGGACTTGGATCCGATTGTGTTCACTTCTCGATTCATTTCTTGAATCAAGAAATCCAACTTTCGTCCAACAGGCTCTTTCTCTGTAAGCAATTGATCACATTGCTCAAAATGACTTTTCAGTCGAGTCAATTCCTCATCCACATTCGAACGATCTGCGAATATAGCAATTTCTGTCGCTAAGCGCTGCTCATCCACAGGCGTCTGATCCTGCAGAAGAGACTGAATTCTGTTCGTCAGCTTAGCCGCATAGTCTTGAACCACCTGAGGTGCTAAAGCTTCCAATTCCACATGGATTCGCTTCAGTTCCGCCAAGCGCTCACGAATATCTTGCTCCAGAAACGCTCCTTCCCGCAGCCGCATGTCGGATAATCTGGCAACGGCCTCCTGCAAGCAGGCGCATAGTTCCTGTTCGATCTCTTCATCAGGTTCCTTACGCGACTCCTTCATCTGAATGAGATCGGGAAGTTTCAATAAATCTTTGAGCTCGACCTGCTCGGTAAACCCATAGCGCTCCTTCAACTGCTCCGCAGCCTGCAAATAAGCATCTGCCAAAGCAAAGTTAACCGTTACGCTCTTCGGAGAAGCCGTTTCACGTTCCGCCGTGATGAAGACGTCTACCCGTCCTCTCTTCACCGCTTGCAGCACCGTTTTCTTCAAAGCGTCTTCAAAAGCCGCCCATTCCTTCGGCAATCGGATCGACACTTCACTATACCTATGATTGACCGATTTCGCATCGATAAACACGTTGTATCCCGCAAAAGAACGATTCGCTTGTCCGAATCCGGTCATACTGCAAATCATCCTTATCACATCCATTAACCTATTTTAATTCATTTTGAAAGTGGGTACAAGTGGAAATCATGCCGATTCGACTTTTCCCATACATACTTCGTCAGTTCTACGCACATCTCATAGGCCAGAAAAGGGGTCATTAGATAGATGCCATTAAAGAAAGGCATTGCAGCATCCAGCAGCTCTTTGGCAATCTCAACGCCCATTGCCCGCCCTTCTGGACCCTTGAGTCCATTCATGCGTTCTCTCACTTCATCGGACAACCGAATACCTGGAACTTCATTGTGCAGATATTCAGCGTTCCCTCCGCTAGCTAGCGGAGCAATACCTATGAAAATCGGTATATTTAAATGCTTCGTCGCCTCATAAATTTGTTCAATCAGCTTGGCGTCGTAGACGGGCTGCGTCATGATGTAATCGGCGCCTGCTTCAATTTTGCGTTCCAAGCGCTGAACCGCTTTATCCAGATGCTTCACATTCGGATTAAAAGCAGCCCCTACAACGAAGTTGGCCTTCTGCTTTAGCGGCTTACCTGAGAAGGCAATGCCTTCGTTAAGCTGCTTAATCATCCGAATGATCTCGAATGAGGTCAGGTCGTAAACGGAGCTGGACCCAGGGAGATCGCCGAATTTGGCGGGATCGCCGGTCACGGCCAGCACGTGGTCAATGCCCAGCGCGTGAAGACCCATCAGATGGGACTGCGTCCCAATCATGTTGCGGTCGCGGCACGCGATGTGGATCAGCGGACGCGCGCTTAAGCGTTCCTGCACGAGGTAACCGAGGGCCAGATTGCTCATGCGCGTCACGGCTAGTGAATTGTCGGCCATCGTAATGGCGTCGACATGCGCATCCTGCAGGGCCTTCGACCCCTGCATAAATTTCTCGATGTCGAGATCCCGAGGGGGATCCAGCTCGACAATGACGGTTTTACGCTGCTTCACGATTTCGAGCAGCGAGGGTTTGCCTGCCGGCGGCGCAGGCTTCGCCGGGGCGGGCTCGCTCACGCGCACAGTTCGCGTGGAGGCCATCGTACCAGGCGCTGCCGGGACGTAGCCTTGCAGCGCCTGGGCGACGGCGGCGATATGCTCCGGCGTGGTGCCGCAGCAGCCGCCGATGATACGCGCGCCGAGGTCTGCGAAGCGCAGCGCGCTCTCGGCGAAGTACTGAGGCGTCGCCGCATAGGTGTAGTGACCGTCGACGTAGTCGGGCAGCCCCGCGTTCGGGAACGCGGAGAACGGAATGCCGGCGATTGGAGTTAGCTTCTCCATCGAACGGAGAATCCCATTCGGGCCGACGCGGCAGTTGAAGCCGATGACGTCCGCCCCGTCGTCGCGTAACCGCTGGAACGCTTCTTGCAGCGGAACACCGTCCTGTGTGCTGCCAGTGCCTTCGTTAGCGAACTGACAAATGACAGGCAGCTCACTCATGCTGCGAATAATACGCAGCGCGAGTTGCAGCTCTTCCAAATCATAGAAGGTCTCAAGCAATAGCCCGTCCACTGGCGAATCCAGTAAGATGCCAATCTGCTCGCGGAGTGATTCCTCAACGTCCGTGGTACGAACATTTTTGCGCTTGCCCGCACGAATAGATCCAATAGCGCCAACAACATACGCTTCATCACCAACCGCTTTTCTGGCTAGCTCCACACCTGCTCGATTAATGGCTTCAACATCGCCTTCTAGACCGTATTTGGATAATTTTTCGCGATTAGCCGAGAATGTATTCGTTTCAATAAGACGCGCACCTGCCTCAAAATAACGGCGGTGCACGTCAGCAACCGTTTCCGGTCTAAGCAAATTCAATTCTTCATAAGAAATGCCGACAGGAAATCCCATCTGATATAAATAAGTCCCCATAGCGCCGTCACCGATCAAAATGTCCCGCTGCAGCGCCGTACGAAGATCCAATTTCATGATAAATTCCCCACCTACTAAAAATGTAATTAACTTAAACCGTGCCCGTAAACACTTCTTCCGCAGGTCCGGTCATATAAACATGGTTGTCCGCTTCATTCCATTCGATAAACAATTCTCCGCCTTTAAGCGAAACTGTCGCTTCACGGTCCGTTAAACCGTTTAACACGGAGGAGACAAGCGTTGCACAAGCGCCAGTGCCGCAAGCAAGTGTAGGACCTGCCCCTCTTTCCCAAACGCGCATATCCGTGTAAGCACGATTTTTCACCGTAACGAATTCGACATTTATTTTCCGAGGGAACATCGGGTGCACTTCAAGCTTCGGCCCCCAAGTGGCAAGATCAAAATTCACAGCATCCTTCACATAAATAACGCAGTGCGGATTTCCCATCGAAACAGCCGTAAAACGGAATTCTTTCCCGTCAACTTCAATCGGGTAATTGATCACTTTAGCTTCATCTACCGTAGTTGGGACTTGAAGGCCGTTCAAGATCGGTTGACCCATATCCACGCGAACAGTCCGAACTTTGCCATCTTGTACGTTTAATTGTACCTTTTGTACGCCTGCGCCAAGTGTTTCAACGGTAATCTCCGTTTTATCAATTAGCTTATGATCGTAAACATATTTAGAAACGCAGCGGATGGCATTGCCGCATTGCTCAGCTTCAGATCCGTCGGAGTTCATAATGCGCATTTTGAAATCAGCATTGTCAGAAGGAAGAATATAGACGATGCCATCGGCTCCAATACTAAAAAAACGATTACACAACTGGATCGCACGCTGATCTGCATCAGCAGGAAGTTCTTTCTCTCCAGCTACTACGATAAAATCGTTACCTAGACCATGCATTTTTGTGAAATTCATTGTTAATAGCACTCCCAGTATGCAGTTTAGCCATTATCATAGCGTAAAAATGTCAAGATGCATAGTCCTTCCTTTCCATTCCAACCGAATATCACTCTGATTCCCCATGACATGAGCCAATGGGATAGTGTTAATAGATTCCTAGTAAAAGAATTGAATAAATCTTGCCTGATGGAATTAGAATGCAGCCAAAAAAGAATTTATTCGTTTGTACAAACACAAATAATTACAAAGAATAGTTTATCTATCCGACTTTCAGCTCACATCCCTATGCATAACGAGCCTCTAGAATTGCATCTAAGGCTCGTTTCAAGCAACAAAGCCGCCTCACGGCAGCTTTGTTCACTATCTAAAGCTCGGTTTGGAAGAATTATATGAAACAGAACGTGAATTCTTGTTGCGTTTTGGCGACAGCACACTGCCCAGCCCCATTAAGAAGGTCGGAATGCCAGCGGCAATCAGAACCAGAATCCAATCTTTCAAACCAAGCGGAACGGTTTTGAAGATCGGTTGAAGAGCTTCCACATACATAACGGCTAACATCAACACAAGCGAAGACAGCACAGCGAGAACGAGATAACGATTTTGAAAAGGATTACGGTGGAAAATAGAGCGTGAGCTGCGGCAATCGAATACGTGAATCAGCTGAGCCATTACCAACGTGGCGAACGCGACGCTTTGCGCTTTTAGTAAGGTTCCGGCATCCGTAGGATTGACTCGTAATACGAGCCAGAAAGCACCCAAGGTGCAAATACCGATGAGAATACCTCTGGAAATAATTTTCCAACCCAATCGTCTTGCGAAAATATTTTCCTTCGCCGAGCGAGGCTTGTGCTGCATCAAATCCTTCTCCGCTTGATCCACACCCAACGCCATAGCAGGAAGGCCGTCGGTAACAAGATTCACCCATAGAATTTGAATCGGTACAAGCGGCAAGGGTAGACCGGCCATCATAGCAATGAACATCGTCATAATTTCACCCACATTGGAGGCAAGCAGATAACGGATGAATTTACGTATATTTTCATAAATACCTCGTCCTTCTTCAATCGCTGCAACGATCGTGGAGAAGTTATCATCACTGAGAATTAACGAAGAAGCTTCCTTGGACACATCAGTCCCTGTAATCCCCATCGCGATGCCGATATCCGCAGCTTTGATCGCTGGCGCATCGTTCACGCCATCCCCCGTCATCGCGACGACATGTCCTTTGCGCTGCAAAGCTTTGACGATACGCAGTTTATGCTCAGGGGATACCCTGGCATACACGTAGGTATCATTCACTTTAGCATCCAGTTCATCGTCCGAAAGACCTGCAATCTGCTGACCACTCATGCTGACACCATTCGCCGGAATCATGCCAAGCTGCTTAGCTATCGCCTCAGCCGTTGACTGATGGTCACCTGTAATCATGACCGTTTTGATGCCTGCTTTACGGCACTTCGAGATCGCTTCACGCACTTCTTTACGCGGTGGATCGATCATGCCGGTTAATCCGACAAAGATTAAGCTGTTTTCCACATCTTCATAATCCTCATATCGGTCACTGCTCTTAAGTTCTTTGTAAGCAATCCCCAATACTCGAAGAGCGGACTTAGCCATGCCTTCATTCGCAGAAATCACTTTCTGTTTAAGCGTAGATGTGAACGGAATCACTTTTCCATCCCAAAGAATGTAGCTGCAGTGTTGAATGAGAACATCAGGAGCTCCCTTCGTGCAAGCCATCCGACCATGTTCAGAAGTCACAAGTACAGACATCCGTTTACGCTCAGAGTCAAAAGGAAATTCGGCGATACGCTTATATTTCTCGCTGAGCGATTCCTGGGTAATGCCACTCTTCGCACTCAGGACAACTAAAGCACCTTCGGTTGGATCCCCTTTAATGTTCCAAACAGAGACGACGCCATCTTTGCCATCCTTACCCTTCTTCCGTTTTGACTCCTGCTTTTCCTCATATAAAGTTGCATTATTACAAAGTACGGACACATGAAGCAGTTTACTGAGTGATGGGTTCCTAAGCGCATCTGTGTTTTGTCCACTTAATTGGATATCCCCGACTGGCGCATAGCCGTCCCCCGTTACTTCCAACACATCACCGCCCACCCATAAGTGGGTGACCGTCATTTTATTCTGAGTCAATGTTCCAGTTTTATCGGAGCAGATGACTGAGGCACAACCTAAGGTTTCTACAGAAGGCAATTTTCTTACAATGGCTTTACGCTTAATCATTCGCTGTACGCCGAGTGCAAGCGCAATGGTTACTATAGCCGGAAGTCCTTCCGGAATAGCTGCGACGGCTAAACTGACACCGGCTAGGAACATCGCATAAGGTGGTTGTCCATGCATAATACCTGCGACAACAACGAGAACCGTCAATGCAATCGCGACAATGATTAGAATCTTCCCAAGCTGTTCCAAACGATGCTGCAGTGGCGTTTCCATAGATTCTGTATTTTGAATCAGATCCGCGATTTTCCCCATCTCCGTGCTCATCCCGGTACGAACAACAATGGCTTTGGCCGTTCCACGTGCCACCATCGTACCCATGAAACCCAGATTACGCTGATCCCCAAGAGGTACTTCATCATTAGATATAGCGGATGTAATTTTGCCGACGGCAACGGACTCCCCTGTTAGAGCTGACTCCTCGATATATACGCCATTCGTTTCCAGAAACCGCACATCTGCCGGCACCCGGTCGCCACTTTCCAGCATAATAATATCGCCTGGAACCAAATCGCGAGCTGGTATTTGATGAATAGCCCCTTCTCTCCAAACGTTTGCATTAGGGGCTGATAGTTCTTTAAGTGCACGTAGTGAACGTTCCGCCCGAAATTCCTGTGTAAAGCCAAGAATGCCATTCATCACAATAATGACGATAATGGTAATGGCATCTAAATATTCACCCAACAAGCCGGAAATCAAGGTCGCCCCCAATAAGACCAGCACCATGAAATCTTTGAATTGATTCAAAAGCAGTGTAATCGGAGAAACACGCTTCCCTTCGGAAAGCTCGTTTCGACCAACTTCCGCCTGTCGCTTCCAAGCTTCCTCCCAGGGCAATCCTTGCTGCATGCTCACCTGCTGTGACTGCAGGACTTCCTCCGATGTCAACTGGTACCACTTATTCTGACTCATCCGCCCTTCTCCCTCCCACTTCCACATATACTTGCCTCTCACTCATACGTAAATGTATTCAGACAAGCAGGAAAATATCCCTGAAATCATCTTTCTTGCCGACAAACGCTTAAGTTTTTGTGAAAAGTATGGCATCATAGAGGTTAGCAAAGTTTTCAACCTAGAATGGAGTTGTATGTATCATGGCTTTAGACGGACTAGTCCTTCATGCAATTATTCACGAACTGCAAATGTGTGTAGGAGGCCGAATCAATAAAATTCACCAGCCCACCGAAAATGACGTTATTATGCACATCCGAGCACAAGGGCAAAATGTGAAACTACTTCTTTCAGCAAATCCTACCTATCCAAGGGTCCAAATCACTGAACAGTCCTCGTTAAACCCAATGGATGCTCCTATGTTCTGTATGCTGCTTCGCAAATACTGTGAGAGCGGCGTAATTGAAGCCGTGGAACAAATAGGCATGGAGCGTGTCATCCGTTTGCAAATTCGTCATCGCGATGAATTAGGAGATATGAGCACCAAACACATTATTGTGGAAATCATGGGGCGACACAGCAATATTATTCTTCTGGACCCGGCAACGGAAACAATTCTAGACGGTATCCATCACGTAACGCCAGCCATCAGTTCTTATCGAATTGTCATGCCGGGAAGCAAGTATGTCACGCCGCCTGAGCAGGATAAACAGAATCCACTAGAGGCTGATGCCTCCACGTTCCAGCATGCTCTTATTCAAGATCCAGGTGAAGAAGAGTCCAAGGAAAAACCTGAACAAAAATTAGTCGCTGCCTTCAGTGGGCTAAGTCCTTTGATCGCCAAAGAAATCGTATTCCGCAGCCGTCAAGACGGGAACAACGAACAAGGAGATGACCTTGCGGCCTTGTGGACAGCTTTCGATGGTGTCATGACGGCTGTGCGTCAGCATCGCTACGAACCCGTCATTGTAGAGCAGGAAGGTACCGGTAAATTGTTCTTTGCCATGACACCGTTAACACACATTACCGGCATTTCCACGTCATATGCGACTCCGAGCGATTGTTTGGAGCACTTTTATGGCGACAAAGCGGAAAGAGATACGGTCAAACAACGTGTAGCCGATTTGCTCCGTTTTTTGCATAATGAAGCGAATAAAAATGTTAAAAAGTTGGAAAAACTTCAAGAAACCGTTGATGACTCCAAAGAAGCCGACAAATATCGGATTCTTGGTGAGCTGTTGACGGCCTCTCTTCACATGATTAAAAGAGGGGATCGCGAGGTCGAGATCATCAACTACTATGATGAGGACCAGGCTTTGATAAAAATAAAACTGGATCCACTTTTGAACCCCTCTGAAAATGCACAGCGGTATTTTAAAAAGTACACAAAAATGAAAAACAGCACGGCGATTGTCGAGGAACAAATTGCACAAACCCATCAAGAGATTACGTACTTAAACTCCTTACTGCAGCAGCTGAGTGTCGCTTCTTTAACCGATATCGAAGAGATCCGCGATGAGCTTATGGAGCAAGGTTATGTACGTGACCGCAATAAAAAACAGCGAAAAAAGAAAAAGAAAGATAAGCCGGCTTTGGCCTGCTACCTTTCCAGTGAAGGTGTTCCTATTTATGTTGGTAAAAATAATACGCAGAACGAATATTTAACGAATCGACTTGCCTCTTCGATGGATACATGGCTCCATACGAAAGATATTCCTGGCTCCCACGTCGTTATTCGCAGCGATAGCTTCTCAGAAACTACCCTGCTGGAGGCAGCCCAATTGGCCGCTTATTTCAGTCAAGCCAAACATTCCAGCCAGGTTCCTGTTGACTATACAGCTATAAAACATGTCCACAAGCCAAATGGGTCAAAACCCGGATTTGTCATCTATGTGAATCAGAAGACGCTATTCGTTACGCCTGATGAGAACATGATTAAGCAGATGAATGTCACGATAAAATAAAATTTCATTTGGAGAATAAAGAACCTAGCGAGTTAACCGCTAGGTTCTTTTGTGTCCTATTTTCATGAAATAACCATGTCCGGAACAGCTGTTTTTCTGCCAATCGACACATAGGCAAACCCGAGTCTACTCATCTCTTCCGGTTCAAACATATTCCGTCCATCCACGATGAGAGGTTCCTTCACAAGGCTTCTAATCAGACGCCAGTTCATGCGTCGAATATCTTCCCACTCCGTCGTGATAACCATGGCGTCAGCCTCATGGAGGGCAAGATAAGGATCGGTGAACAGGGTCACTTCCGGGAGCAGCCGAGCAGCATGCCCTGTAGAAACAGGGTCATAGGCATTAACTATGGCGCCTCGTTCTTGAAGTGCGGCAATAATATCGAGCGCGGGAGCATCACGCAAATCGTCTGTATTCGGCTTAAACGCCAAACCCATGAAAGCTATTCGCTTCCCGTTCAATTTGCCGACTGCTCGTTCAATTTTATGTACAAAACGTTCTCGCTGCAGGTGATTCACTTCAATCACGGAACGTAATATTTTGAAATCATAATCGACGTTCTGAGCAAGTTTAAGCTGCGCTTTCGTATCTTTGGGGAAGCAGGAGCCCCCGTATCCAATACCCGCGTTCAGAAAATGAGGACCAATGCGGCGATCCAGCCCCATGCCTTTGGCCACAAGGCCAACATTAGCACCCACCTTCTCACACACATGAGCCATTTCGTTAATGAACGAAATTTGGGCTGCCAGAAATGCGTTGGAGGCGTATTTGATAAGCTCTGCGCTTTCGCGGTCAGTCAGAAGCAATTCAGTTCGTAAAGGAGCGTGCAGGGCAGCAATTCGGGCTCCTGCTTCCGGGTGATCCGCACCAATGACAACACGATCCGGATGGAAGGTATCCTCAATTGCAGAGCCTTCTCTAAGAAATTCAGGGTTAGAAACGACATGCATGTCTAAATGAGCAGCCGCTAACGACTTCAACTGCTCTTCTACCCAGCGACCGGTTCCTACCGGTACGGTACTTTTCATTACGATGATCTTGGAAGTCGTGGAATAGGCAGCAATACTTGCAATGACACTGTTAACTTGGGTCATATCCACATCGCCATTGTCCTCTGTTGGTGTTCCAACAGCAATGAAGATTATATCGGATAAGACAATGGCGTCACTGATTAGCGAAGTAAACGATAGGCGGTGGGCTAGCAGATTGGACGTGACTAGTTCCTTCAGACCAGGTTCATAGATTGGAATATCCCCTTGCTGCAAGCGAGCTATTTTTCCTTCGTCACGAGCAGCGCAAATAACCTGATGCCCCATCTCCGCGAAGCAAGTACCCGATACCAGTCCGACATATCCCGTTCCAATAACCGCAATTCGCTCCATCCAACCTCCCAAGTTCATCGCGTTTCTCTATTTCAATTCCAACTGACGAATCAGAGATAATAGATAGGCTTTTACTTGGTCCTGTAAATCCGGACGCTGCAAGGCTAGCTCGATGGTCGCTTCAATGTATCCCATCTTATCACCAACGTCGTAGCGCTTAGCTTGCATCAGATAGGCAGCCATTTGCTGCTGCCTGTTGAGTACACGCAAAGCGTCGGTCAATTGAATTTCGCCGCCGCGGCCAGGCTCTTGTCTCTCCAAAATACCGAAAATTTCCGGCATAATGATATATCGCCCAATAACGGCTAAATTCGAAGGTGCCTGATCACGGTCCGGCTTCTCAACCAGATCTTCGATCAACTGGTACTTGTCCAGGCTACTTGAGGGGGAGACGATACCATACTTACTTACATCTTCCCAAGGCACTTCTTGCACAGCAATGACGGACGTTTCGGATTGTTCATAAATGTCCATCATTTGCTTAAGTCCTGGCGGTGAGGATTGGAGGATATCATCGCCAAGCAGAACCGCGAATGGCTCATCCCCAATAAATTTACGGGCACACAGAATCGCGTGACCAAGTCCAAGGGGCTGCTTTTGCCGAATGTAATGAACATCGGCCAGATTCGAAACGGATTGCACGATTTCCAGAAGCTGCGTGCTACCTTTTTCCTCCAACATCATCTCAAGTTCAACTGATTTATCAAAATGATCTTCAATTGCACGCTTATTGCGTCCAGTGACAATAATAATATCTTCAATGCCAGATTCGATCGCTTCTTCCACGATATATTGAATGGCTGGTTTATCAACGATAGGCAGCATCTCTTTGGGCTGCGCTTTTGTAGCTGGCAGGAAACGAGTTCCCAGACCTGCTGCAGGGATAATAGCTTTGCGAATTTTCTTCATGTACGCTGCTCCTTCTCTGGCTTGAGGCTTTGTAAAACATCGATTCCTATTCGCCTCGAACCGATAGGTGCGTGGAATACTACACCGCCTCGCTCACCATGGAAATCGGAACCAGCCGTTATGAGAAGTCCGGAGCGCTGTGCAAGGCTGAGATATTTCGCCTCTTCTTCCGGCGTATGGTCTGAGTGATAGACTTCAATACCGTCCAAGCCTTGATGGATAATTGCCTCTACAAGGGCATCATCATGGTAAATACCCGGGTGTGCAAGGACGGCCTTTCCTCCCGCTTCTTGAATCCACCCAATCGCCGTAGCTGGCTCGATCCTTGGTGGATTGGCATACGCGGCAGCACCCGTTCCTAAATATCGGTCAAAAGCCTCACTGATGGAGCTCACATAGCCTTTATTTAACAATACTGCAGCGATATGAGGCCTTCCAACTGTATCGCCCTTACTCTTAATATTCTCTACTTCCCGCAGCACTTCTGCCATTGTAATGTCTAGTCCAAGCTGCTGCAAACGATCGATAATCATGTTATTGCGGGTATCTCTCGTATCTCGCAAAGACGCCAGTCTCTGAAGAAATTGCTCATTATTAATGTCAATATAATAACCTAGCACGTGGATATCCTGCCCATTAGCAACCGTGGAGATTTCAACTCCTGGCACGACCTCAATACCAAGCTCACGACCCGCTGAGAGTGCCTCTGCGACACCTGAGACCGTATCATGGTCAGTGATCGCTATAGCGCCTAGTCCGGCGTCGAAAGCCATTTGAACGTTAGCCGCAGGGCGCTCAGTCCCATCTGATGCTGTCGTATGTGTATGTAAATCCGCTTCTATTCTTGCAGACATTTTCTATTCCCTTCCTTCATCGTAAATGACATTTATGAACTCAACATTAAGCGAACTGTAGATTTATGTAAAATATTATAGGAAGCGGCTCAAATCCTCTTGTCGCAAGAAGGTCATGAAGCTTACAGCCGATATAGGCAGCAGCGTAGAGTTCAAGTAAATGGCATAGAAGCTGCGTTCGAAGGCAATGTTCTCGATCTCCTTCACTTTAAAGAGGCCTAGCGTCACTTCATGCTTGACGGACGACTGAGAAAGAATGGATATACCCAAACCCGCTTCAACAGCTGATTTGATAGCACCTGTGCTGCCGAGCTCCATGACAATCTTCATGGAAGAGCAATCCATATTGCAGCGCGCGAACTCCTCTTCCATCACTCTTCTCGTCCCGGAACCTTGCTCACGAAGAACAAACGGATATCTCAGCAGCTCTTCAAGAGTTACAACCTCCATATCGGCTAGCGGATGGTCCGCAGGCACGATAAGCTTAAGCTCATCACTAAGAATCGCTTCGGTATGGACATCCGGGTGATGAATGGGCGCTTCTACAAGTCCGAAATTGAGCTGATGACCCAGGACCTCGTCCAAGATCTGAGTCGTATTCATCACTTTCATCGATACGGAGATATTAGGATAGTCTTTGCTGAAGGGTCCAAGAAGGCGAGGTAAAATGTATTCCCCCATCGTCAAGCTGGCGCCCAACTGCAGCCGCCCTTCAATCATCTTCGTAAATTTGGACATGGCGACGTCCGTCTCACGAATAAGCTCAATGCTGTTTTTAGCAAAAGGCAGCAGAGCTCGTCCCGCTTCGGATAGCTCGATCTTTTTGGTACTGCGGTGAAATAGCTTGACGCCGAAATAATCTTCCAGTGATTGTACCTGCATGGTCACCGCAGGCTGTGTCATATGTAGGGCTCCCGCCGCATGAGAGAAGCTGCCTTTCTCCGCCACGGTAAAGAAAATATGTAGTTGATGAAAATTAAGTGCCATGTAAACCCGCCTCTCTTTGTTTCCATTATATGAAATCGCAAGCACACAGTCCATTAAGACGCAAAAAAGAGCATGCCGTCATCGACACACTCCAGCTAAGCAACCTATTCGGTTATCGACGCTTACGACTGTTCTTGATCAGTGTCATGCGACGCGAGTGTCTAAGCCAAGAATAATAGGACTTCAAATCACGAAGCTCCATCGTTTCTGACATTTTCCCAAGGAAAGTAACAATAATCATTTTGTGAAGCGGATTACCCACGAGATCAGTCTCATGCTCCAAATGCGAGAACTCGGCAACAACGACAAGGTCATCATCAATGAGATAAACGTCTTCTTCATTGCGATAATACGGGACGATGCTATCATTTTTAAGCTTTTCCCACAGAAAAGCGCATATTTCCTCGAGTGAATTGTTTTCGCTAGAAACACGATCACTCCATCTCAGCTTCGCATGATTCGTGATCACGACATCCGCCACTTTCTTGTCACCCAGCTGTACGAAGAATGGTTCATAAGTACTCCATCTCCCCATCACCTTGTCTTTCATGATCACAACCCCTTTCCTACTAAAATGAGACCGTGTACCTATTCCCTATCTGTCTGTAAGTTATATTTTACTTGATTATAACTTTTTTTCCCATGAAAGAATATATAAAATTATTAATAAATATTTGTGAAATCATGAAAAAATGCTTATTTTCTAAAAATTCAAAAAATAAAAAAAGCTTCTTACGAAGCTTTCGTTTTGCACTGCAGCCTCAAAGGGTGTAAAATCTAGTTTTGTCCGGCACATCACTACTGTATTCGGTTTTAATTTCGTTACGGTACGACTTCTCTACCTTTTTGACGTACGGGAGCTTCAAAAGGTTCCGTGTTGTCTCATCTACTTTGCTTGCATGTATATAAAGAACGGCATAATTCATTTTCTTGGATATGTAATGAAGGGAACCGAACCGTTCCAAGTTTCTCGCGGCTTTGATATCGTTTACCCAAATGATTAATCCGCTACGCTCGATCATCATGATTGCAACCTCTTTTCAATAATCCTAGTATGGAGTGATACCACTACATGAAGCCTTCTGACACCATCGTCCGTATATGCCGTGGAAGCCTAACAGAAAGTATTCACCGCGTCCACCTCGCGGTTGTTAACGCCCAAGGGACGCTGCTGCATCAAGCAGGCGACCCGCAGCTGCTCACCTTCGCCCGTTCGACGGCGAAGCTCATTCAAGCATTGCCGGTGATAGAATCCGGCGCGGCAGATCATTTCGGCCTCACTGATGCCGAAATCGCCCTATGCTGCGCTTCCCACAACGGGGAAGCTGAGCACGTGAGCACGGCCCAGGGTATCCTGGGCAAGCTCGGTTACCACCATGAGCACCTGCAGTGCGGTGCACATGATCCTTACCACGCGCCTACCGCACAGGCGATGCGCGAGCGAGGAGAATCCCCGAGCACCTTGCACAACAATTGCTCGGGCAAACATTCGGGCATGCTAGCGCTTAGCGCACACCTTGGTGCATTGCCGGATACCTATATGAGCATCCAGCATCCTGTCCAGCGACTTATGCTCGATGCGGTATGCGCCATGACCGGCGTGCCTAAGCCGCAGATGCAGCTCGGGATTGACGGTTGCGGAGTGCCCGTATTCGGCATGACAATTGACCGACTGGCACTTGCCTTCGCCAGATTAGGCCGTCCTGACGAATTACCGCAAGCACGTGCAAACGCTTGCCAAAGAATTGTCAACGCGGTGCGAAAATATCCTCAATTCCTCGCAGGAAGCGACCGCTTCGATACGCGATTAATCGAGGTAACCAAAGGCCGTATCATCGGCAAGATGGGAGCCGAAGGCATCTTCGCCATCACGATTCCTGAGCAGGGACTAGGCTTCGTCTTAAAGATCGAAGACGGTAATGTCCGGGCCTTGTACCCCGCTGTCGTCGAAGCTTTGAAGCAGCTAAGCTTGCTTTCGGAATCCGAAGTAGGCGAACTTGCCTCCTATCATACCCCAACCATTCATAACTGGCAGGGAACCGAGGTCGGAATCATCCGCCCCGATTTCCAACTTTAGTATTTACCCGCAATTCCCGCTGCAGCTTCCACCTGAACTGCAGCCTTTGCCAGTTGGAAGTGGATTATTGCTTGGGACTTTAATCGTATCGGAGACCGCATGCGCGATCGTTGTGGAAACTGTAAACAGCAAATCATCCAAACGGTCTTCAGCTTCTTTAAACCTACGTACCGCTTCAACAGCATGCAGCTTCTCCTGAATCTCATTCACCGCGGCTAAGGCTTCGTGATAGCTTGGGTGGTAATGCCCGAAACGTTCACATTCCTCGAAAGCATCTTTCTTTCTGGCGAAAACCGCTTTAAGATCCCGAACTTCCGCGCTGTTCTCCACAGCGATCTTCCAATATAAATAATCTGCCACTTCAGCAGAGGAATTAATCATATCACCCATGTCATAAGCCTGCATAAGAACGGCCGACATATCTATTGTTTCTGGTTCCATTGTCTGTAACATAACTACGATCAACATCCTTCCTCTCAAAGAATAGATAACATCTCTACTATACCACAGTTCCCCAAGAGTTTCTTCCTTTTCTCTTTGCAGCGAAATCCTCGTCCATGATTCATTTGATCATTATAACCTAAGTATAAACACCTTCATCGTTGATACCAGGTAAAATAAGCTTCATTTCCTCCCAATCCTCGCTCGCCAAAGAAATCTCCTGATATTCCTCCAGTCCTTCCAGTATCCAGCCCGATCGTTCTTCGCGAAGAATTCGGGGAATAATGAAGCGATTTCGTCCTTCTTTACGAAGCTGCAGAACGCTTTTCCATTCAATAGCTTTGCGGATCATCTCTTTGCGAGTAGAGCCGTGATACTCACGAAATTCCTTAATCCAGCTTACAGGAATATCCTGCATATCCGGATACAATTCGTCCCGCTCCGGCAAATGGGTATCCATTTCATAGAGCTGGATGGTATCCCGTGAATAACAAAGGCCACCGGTCTGATTTTCGGGCGAAATCAAGGGATTGGAAATCGTTGTATTCTCTTCTTTGCGGCTGCTTCGTGGATTGAAACCCATATTCTCTAAACACTTCGTAAGCACTGTAAGATGTTCTCGCAAAATAATAAAGTCTGAGCCGCCAACACGATTCCCAAGAAGTGGTAGGCAATTCTCGTTTCTAAGCAAGGCCTCAGCAATATCCTCGGAACGGCAGCGAAGCAGCGTAACTTCTTCGATATACACCTTACCGGCCTGCTCTCCCCATTGCTGTAAAGTAATCGTAATATGTGCGGGTACTTCGTAAAGAGCATTCTCATGCAGCATCCGAATCATCTCTTCACTGCTCATCCCCTTTTCCCAAGCACGGTAGAAGCTTTCTTTGGTTATGCGATAGGTACGAACAAGATCTGTCGTCTGGAGGTCAGCGAAAACCGCGATATCCCATTCTGTGCGAAGAGATATGTCAGGGGGAAGCAGCATTTCAAAATCCGGCTGCACATAAAGCGAGGGATGCACCTCAACATTCGTTTCTGACGATCTAAGGTTGTTATCCTTATCGTGTGCGATCTCTTCTCTCGGTGTGATTAACCATCGAAACCATAGATGATCTTCTTTGTCGGTACCCAACTCTATGAAACGGAAAACAGACAAAGGAGCCATCCAAGTGGTCATGATAGCCTTACGAAGTGATGATTCTTCCGTCACCTGCCCACCGAGGGAACAGCAAGAACCGATTTTTTTTATAATAACGTCCACATCATACCAATGTCCGAACTCTCCTCTCTCCATCAATGATATGCCATGTTCAAGCCAGACAGGTGCTGGAACCAACAACTGACGCCAAGTCTGATATAATTGCCCCTGCTGCCTATCGTAGGAGTCCTGAAGCCATCTTAGACAGGCTTGTTGATTGAAGAGGTATCGGTCACCTTGGCTATGAATAGTGAGGAAACCCATACGAATAGCCATTTCAATTATTAGTGCGGCAGGTTCGTTATAAACGTCTCTAAATGCGTAAGTAAGCCCAGCAGAGCGTAAAATATCATTGGGCAAAGCAAGATGTTCCGTTAGCTTTTGCAGCTGCTTTTTATGTAAAGTCCCTTTGTTCGTGAGTGGTAGAGATGATTGTTGGTTACAAACCACCAGAAAATGAAATAGCTGCTGTGCCAAGCCTCTAGGGTGTATCGGTGCTGCTGGATCTGATGTGTTTAATTGCCCTGAGCTCCCAGCCTCCCACAGCTCAAGAGCCATATCCTCTTTACCTGTTTGAAGCTGATCGGACGGAAACAATAACATCTGCCACGCTGCAAAAGCATCCTCAGGCAGGATAAAAAGCTGCTCCCCCCAAGATTTGCGAAAAGCCGCAATAACGCCTGCTCTTCTAAGTCCGACAAGGCCTAGAGCGACTTGCGCACCCGCCATACGAAGAGCTGCTTGCTTTTCCAACGCGTCTCTTGTAAACGGTTCACAGCCGAAAGCGGATAAGATGAAACGCAGAGTATGCTTTTCATCCAATGACAAATGCCGGTTCAACTCAGCAAGGTACTTCAGATCCGTCATTAATTCAGGTAATGCCACTCCTTGTTCTAGGAAAGAAGCGCACCATTTTTGTTCAATTATGAGCTCCCTCAGTTCTCGGGGCATTTTCCTATCCATATGTTCAAATCTCATCCTATGCTCCTTCTCGTCATTTCGCCTCTTGATTCCAACTCGTTATGCTATATTGATAGCCCTGTTCAACTAGAAAAAGCTGCCTTTTCATTGCAAAATCCTGCTCCTTCGTATCCTCGCTAATCAGAGAATAGAAGACAGCTGCGTTCGTACCGCTGCTCTTTGGGCGAAGAATTCGCCCAAGCCGCTGCGCCTCTTCTTGCCGCGAACCATAGCTGCCCGACACCTGAATGGCTACAACGGCATCGGGCAGGTCCACAGCAAAATTGGCAACCTTGGATACAATAAGGAGGGGCACCTGACCCTTCTTGAATTGTTCGTATAGGTCTTCTCGGCGTTCATGCGCCACTCCACCGCTGATCATGGGCGCGCCGGTATGGGCAGCGATAAGCTCCAACTGACTAATATATTGACCGATAATTAACGTCTGTTCATTCGCATGAAGCCGCAGCAAGTGGTCTATAACATCTAGCTTAGCGGCATTTTCTCCAGCAATTCTGAACTGCTGCCTAGCACCCGAGGCTCCATAACGATCCCGATCGAAAGCTGATAGAGGCACTCGTACTTCCTTGCAGGCGACCTTGGCTATCCAGCCCATAGACTCAAGTTCTTTCCAAGCCATATCATATTTCTTCGGTCCCACAAGGGAGAAAACGTCTTCTTCTCGACCGTCTTCCCTAATTAAAGTTGCCGTTAATCCGAGCCTGCGAGTCGCTTGTATCTCTGCTGTAGCTCGAAAAACGGGGGCTGGCAAAAGATGAACCTCATCATAAATAATCAACCCCCAGTCTCTCTGACTAAACAGCCGCATGTGTGAGAATTCGTCTTCTTTCTTCCCTCGGTGCGTCAAAATCTGATAAGTCGCAATCGTGATAGGCCTTACTTCCTTCGTAGTGCCGTTATATTCCCCTACCTGATCTTCCGCTAAACCCGTTTTGCTCAATATCTCACGCTTCCACTGCTTCACTGAAGTAACATTGGTTGTCAGAATCAATGTAGCACAGTTGCACCTGGCCATCGCGGCAATGCCGACCACAGTCTTCCCTGCTCCACATGGAAGCACCAATACACCGCTGCCGCCTTCTCCGACACGGTTAAAAGCATCTACAGCATGCTTTTGGTAATCCCGCAATTGGAAAGGCGCTTCCATCGTATCTTCATTCCGAAGCTGAATCGGAAGAAATTCACCGATGCGATACGCGGCCAAATCTTCTACAGGATACCCCAGCTTGACAAGTTCTTGCTTCAAAATACCACGTGAAATTGGAGAAATAGCAATAGCGCGCTCTCCGCGGGTATCCTCTAAATACATCTTCAACGAATCGTACGCGCAAATTTCTTTAAACACGACAGTATCATCGCTAACTAAATAGAGCTCATTTCCGACATTCTCCATACGCAGTATGCCATACCGCTGTACATATTTCCGGATATTGCTCAGCACCGTGGGAGGGACACCAAATTTGGCATTTCGCTGTAAAAAGTTCGACATTTCTTCTATGGGCATCCCTGCAGCTGATGCATTCCATAGCGATAATGGCGTAATCCGATACGTATGGAGATGCTCTGGACTTTTAATCAGATCTGCGAAACGGGATATTGTCCCTCTTACAGTTTCAAATTCCGGGTGATTCGTTTCCACTAATATCGATAAATCGCTCTGAACAATCAGAGGACGGGTAGGATCCATGGCAATCATGTGCTGCCTCCTTTTTTCCTAGTATGAAAGGAAAGCACTTGATTTAAACATCCCCACCATGCTAACGTCTAAAACATACTTAAGGAAATGCTTACGAGGCAAGTTTTCCTAAAGGAAAACTCAGCATATGCTTACGAAGAAAGTTTTCTTACGAAAACTCAGTCAATGCTTACGATGCAAGTTTTCCTAAAGGAAAACTCTTAGGAGGTCCTTCATGCGCAAATGGAAAATCTCTCTTGCTCTGCTGCTTAGTCTAGTTATCTTGATGACCGCTTGCGGGAGTAAACAGGCAGTTGTAGCTGGCAGAGAGCGTGTAAAAGTGGAACGTATTGTGGACGGTGACACGTTTGAGGTCACGATGAAGGGGAAGAAAGAGAAAGTTCGATTAATTGGTGTTGACACACCGGAGACGAAGAAACCTAATACGCCGGTTATGTTTTATGGGAAAGAAGCAAGTGCTTATTCGAAGAAGCGATTGGAGAAGGAAACCGTCGAGCTTGAATTTGATGTAGATAAGAAGGATCCATATGATCGCTTGCTCGTTTACGTATGGATCGGTGAAGAATTGTTTAACCGCACCCTTGTTCAAGAGGGGTATGCGCGGATCGCTACATATCCTCCGAACATCAAGTACGTGGATGCCTTTAAGACAGATCAAGAAACAGCCCGTAATAAAAAGAAAGGCTTATGGAAGGATTACGATAAAGCATTTGATACCAAAAAATAACCGACAACTACCAAGGCAAGTGCCGATAGCAGGCCAGTAATCGGGAGGAAACGAAAACCCCTTCTCTCCTTATTTTCGTACCAATGGGCCCTTCTTGAGCGCTTTTCTACATCTCTTATATGCTGCTCAAATCTTTTCTCTATTTCGTATAGATTCCACATGGTAACTCCCCCTATCCTTTGGTTGAGAACGATTTTACCATGGCAGGAACTACCAGAGTTATCTATAATAAATGATAGTAACCATCGGAAATAGTGATGATTGGAGGGCGAAACGCAAAACGGGCAGCTAGCGATATTACCGCTAGACTACCCGAATTATAAGCTAAACGTACAACTGTCTTATCATGCCAAAAGGCAATTATCGATGCCCATGAAGGCTTTTGTACAGTTATGTGTCGGCCTACTCCACACGGATTGCATTCGCCTGAGCAAGCAAGCACAGCTCTGCTGCTTTGAACGTATGCGCCTGTGTCATAGCATGCTCTGTACGATTCAAACAGTCCAAGATCAACTGGCCGAAGAAAGGAAAGCCTACTTGTCCATGGAGGCTGTAGTGCTTTTCTCCTTGCTGGTTGACCAGGTATAACTGATCTCCCTGCGGATCGCGAGCGATGTCAATATATTTACGCAGTTCAATATATCCTTCTGTTCCTAGAATAACCGTCCGTCCATCTCCCCAAGTACCCAGACCACTCGGAGTAAGCCAATCCACACGGAAATAGTTTGTCGCCCCGTTGTCCCCGATCAGTGTAGCGTCACCGAAATCCTCCAGCTCCGGATAATCCTTCGCATGGTAATTCGCCACTTTGCTGCTAACAACGGTCGCATCCTTGCACCCTGCATAATGCAGAAACTGTTCGATTTGATGACTGCCGATATCACAGAGAATCCCGCCATAATTTTCTTTCTTAAAAAACCAATCCGGGCGATTCGATGCACCCAGTCGATGAGGTCCTAAACCAATAACCTGCACGACACGGCCAATTGCACCTTCTTCAATGAGTTGTCCCGCAAACACGGCGCTTTCCACATGGAGACGCTCACTGTAATATACAGAGAATTTGCGACCCGTCGCTTCAACAGCTGCCTTGGCTGCAGCCAGTTGATCTAACGATGTGAAAGGAGCTTTATCTGTAAAATAATCTTTGCCATTCTCCATCGCTCGGACACCTAACGCTCCGCGTTCAGAAGGTACAGCAGCTGAAGCGATTAGTTTGACTTCCGCATCGTCAAATATTTCTTGCTCAGATGCAGCCACTTTCACATGGGGATACTTCTCAACAAAAGCCTTTACCTTAGCGGCGTCCTGGTCATAAACCCATTTGAGCTCTGCTCCTGCTTCCTGCAAACCATTACACATACCATAGATATGCCCGTGATCCAGGGCAATAGCTGCGAAAACGAACTCCCCTTTTTGTACCACAATGTTCGGCTTCCCTTTTGGTGCGTAATTCATGCCATCGCTTTTTTGCATGTCCGATTCCTCCACTATCTTACCCATGTACGCATTTGCGCGGGGTGTTCATGTTTTTAGACTACAAGTGTTTTAAAGCCAGCCTCTTTATTAACAGTGGAATTTTTTATTTTATCTTGCAAATGCTGCTCAAACAGTTCTTCGTCAATCGGTAGATCTACCCAATTGTCTGTCCACGTTGACAACAGCATGGCGTTGGAAAGCATCAGACCTTTGATTCCTTCTTCCCCAGGAGCGACAAGTGGCGTGCCATGTAGAATGGCATCCACCCAGTTTTGCGTGATGCCTTTGTGGCCTGTTTCTTGCCCTTCAATTGGAATCTCGCATTTCCAGCACTCCGGTTGCCCAAATCCACCCGTGTAGGTTTCATTAAATTCTCGCTCGGATACGCGCAAACGCCAGAAAGTTAGCTTGCCATCTTCGATCACAATTTTACCGCGGTCACCGGACAACTCAAATCGGTTCGTCCCCGGTGCTTCGCCCGTTGTTGTAACGAATAGGCCCGTAGCGCCATTCTCATACTCTACGAATGCGGTTACATCGTCCTCTACTTCGATATTGCGATGCTTTCCGAAATAACAGAATGCACGAACTCGTTTAGGCATCATATCGATCGTCCACTGCCACAAGTCAAGCTGATGCGGATCCTGGTTAATAAGTACACCACCGCCTTCACCTGCCCATGTTGCACGCCAGCCGCCTGAATCGTAGTAGCTTTGGGATCTGTACCAATTTGTAATAATCCAGTTCGTTCTGCGAATTTCACCAAGCTCTCCGGAAGAAACCAGATCCTTCAACTTTTTATATAATGGATTTGTACGTTGATTGTACATCATACTGAATACTTTACCTGAAGCTTGCGCAGCCTCGTTCATTTGTCGAACTTGTTTGGTATAAACACCTGCTGGTTTCTCACACAACACATGGAGTCCGGCTTTAAATGCACGGGCAGCTACATCTGGGTGATCATAGTGCGGAGTCGCAATCAATACACCGTCAATTGTCCCCGAAGTAAGGAATGTATCGAGATTGTCAAATAATTGGACGCCTTCACCTAGGTTTTCTTTCGCCCATTCCAAGCGGTCCGCTCTGAACTCACAAATAGCAGTTAGCTGAGCACCCTTCACTTCATTCTTCACCAAATATTTGGCATGTCCGGTTCCCATATTGCCCAGACCAATAATACCAATCCTTACTTTCTCCATATGGTTATCACCTTTTTCTTGTTAGTTTCACAATTATTGCACACGTTATCAATGTAGCATATTTGGAAGACAGCATCTTGTCGCAGATTGACCACCTTATTGCGAACTTTGACAGTTACAAGATTGAAAGAAATGAAAAAAAGACCAGTTTCTTGGTCTTTTTCCCTCCCTTTTTACGAAAAAGCTGGCAGTTGGATAAGGACCGTGGTGCCTACGCCTAGCTTACTTTGATATTCGATATGTCCTTGATGTTCATCGATAATCGCGAAGCTAACCATTACACCTAGCCCAGTCCCCTTCTCTTTCGTCGTATAAAAGGGTTCCCCTATGCGCGGCAGCCTCTCCTCCGAAATACCCATTCCCTGATCTGCGAAATAGAGAGCTACACCGCTCGCAACCTTTTGCACAGATACATGCAGGCAGCCTCCTGTTGGCATCGCCTCAATGGCATTTTTAATCATATTCACGAAAACCTGCTTCAATTGGTTGCGCTCACATTTAACCAGAGGAAGATTTGGTTCATAATCTAGTTCGATGATCACATTGCTCATGATTGCCTCTGTATTCAGCAGTTCAATGACTTCGCTAAGAATAACTGTTGTATCATGAGGATGAAAGGCTACAGCCTGTGGCTTAGCAAGAATCAGAAGCTCTCCTAAGATCAGTTCGATACGATTAAATTCTTCTAGCATAATCTGAAAATACCGCAGCTTGCTTTCTTCGTTTGCATGACACATCAGCTTAGCAAACCCTTTAAGTGCCGTAAGCGGATTACGGATCTCATGCGCGATACCTGCTGCCAATTGTCCAGCGACATTCAATTTTTCCGTTTTGCGAAGAAGCTCTTCTGTCTGTTTCTGTATGGTGATATCCTGCACCGTACCAAATAGACGCAAAGGTCTCCCCCATTCGTCATAGGTCGTTTTGGCCATGGTATGAATCATTCGAACCTCATGTTCATTCACTATAATTCGATACACCATATCTAGTAAACCGCCATGCAGAGCATCACGAATTGCCTCTTTCACTTTAACGGTGTCATCCGGATGAACCATATTAAAAAAGGCTTCTATTGTATTCCCGAACCTTTCACGACGCATATGAAACAGCGTAAACAACTCGTCTGACCAATGCAAATCATTCCTGATTACATCCCAATCATAGTGACCCAATCCCGCGATTTCTTGCGCAATTTCCAAATTAGCTTTGCTTCTTTTAAGCTCAGCTTCAATTTGTTTATGTGTTGTAATATCGTGAATGAGTCCCCTAACAGCCGTACGACCGTTATCGCGGATGACTCGCTCGATTTGAGATTTCAGATGGCGCACCTCTCCATCGCTGCGAACAATCCTATACTCGACTTCTGATACTCCAGCCTGTATAGCTGTCTCAAAAGCAAGTGCGACTTTCTCGCGATCATCCGACACAATTTGCTTAGTAGCTTTGCTTAATTCCATGGAATCTACGGGATCAAGACCATGGATACGGTACATCTCCTCGGACCACATGCAATACTCATCGGTTAAATATTGCTCAAAGCTGCCAAATTGCCCCAGCCTTTGTGCTTGAACAAAACGCTCCTCGACCAGCTTACGTTCTGTAATATCGCGCCAAATGCCTAATTTCTGAGATCTCTTGCCATCCTCATCTAACATCCATTTGAAATTCTTCTCAAACCACACATACCAACCCTTTTTATGTAAGAAACGACAGGTGATCATCCCTTGGTCAGCAACAGTTGAATGATTTTCATCTGTAAAAATGTTACTTAGCATCTCAATGTCATCTGAATGACAATACGTCAAGATACGAGTACCGAGCATTTCATCCACCTCATAACCGAGCAGCGGATGAATAGCTGGGGATAAATATCGAAATTTACCATCTACTGAAGTCAATGTGATTAAATCTTGAAAATTTTCTGTATATTTAAGATAATACTCACTTTCTAGCAATGAACTAATTTCAGCAAAATCCGGTTTACGGATTGCAATATGCAAGCTCCCGCCAGATGGATATGCACTTATCCTTACCCACTGATTGGACGATTTTATGTATTCTTCAAAATGAACTTCTTCCTTATTTTTACGGGCTTTATGGAATTGATCGTAACAAGCATACCGTATCGCAGCAGGAAATTCTGCCCAAGCGACTTTACCCAATAATTCATTAGGCGTACGATTTAAAATTTTTGCTGCATATTCGTTGATATATGTATAATGCCAATCTGCGTCTAGAATAATGACACCAATAAATGCGCTGTCTTCGACCTTATCCATTCTAAGATGTTAACCTCCCCTACTCATTTCGCTATCATTATCTCTCATCACTAATCGGTAGTAAAGATAACAATTTTTCCTGACAAAAAAACAACCCTTCTCCATAGACTGGAGAACAGGTTGCTTATTATTATGCGTTGATCGTGGTTATCTACTGCCCACTAGTGTTTTGTCTGATGAAATTTTGCTAAGAGCTTCCCCCGCTTCATCCTCAAAGCTGCCGCGAACCGCAAGGTCGCCGATAGCTACTATCCCGACAAGCTCGCCATTTTCCACTACAGGTAAACGGCGAATTTGATCTTTAGCCATTATTTTGGCGGCTTCTTCAACAGATGTATCTGGGGTTATAGTCTCAATATCCTTCGTAATTACTTGATCGACAGCTGTAGAACCAGAATGCTTTTCTGCATAGCCGCGAACAACAAGGTCACGGTCTGTAACAACACCAATGAGCTTCTTGCCCTCTACGACGGCAACGAATCCGATATCGTGCTGCTTCATTTTCAAAGCGATCTCGTATACATTATCCTGCAGAGTAACGGTCACGCAATCTTTACTCATGATGTCCCTCACTGTTTTACCTGCCATGTCCCACAATCCCTCCTCAGAGTTAACTTACCTCTATAGCATTCTCCAAAGGAAGGACGGCATTCATGCCATATAATCCAAAGCCATTCCTAACAACAAATTTGCCGCATTTAGCATGGATTTCTCGTCAATATCGAACTTCGGATGGTGGTGCGGATGTACAATGCCAGCCTCAACATTACCTGCACCTACGAACATAAAACAGCCTGGTCGGTGGTTTAAATAATAGGAAAAGTCCTCTCCGGCCATAATAAGTGGAGACTCGTGCACGGCTTCTGTCCCAAACAATTCGGTACCGACTTTGAAGAAACGCTCTGCTTCTTTCCCGTCATTAACAACCGTAGGGTAACCTAATTTATAGTTTATCTTACAGGAAGCCTGAAACATCTCACAAGTGGTATGCACAATCCGTTCCAGGCGCTCTTTGACATCTTGTCTAAGTTCCGCATTGAAAGTGCGCACTGTGCCATTCAGCACACTCGTTTCGGCTATGACATTGAAGCTAGAGCCCCCGTGGAAGGATCCAACGCTAACCACACATGGTTCTATCGGATCTATTTGTCGACTCACGATCGATTGAAGATTAACAACTAATTGAGAAGCTACATAAATGCTGTCAATGGTTTGATGAGGCAAACCCCCATGTCCACCTTTTCCTTGAATATGAATAGTGAATTCGTCGGGTGCTGCCATTAAGGGACCCGCTTTGGAATAAAAATGGCCTACAGGAAACGGTGTCCATAGATGAACGCCGAACACGGCATCAACACCTTCAAGAGCTCCGTCCTGAATCATGGAATCAGCGCCACCAGGCGTAATTTCTTCAGCATGCTGGAACAAGAAAACCAGATTTCCTTTCAGCTGAGCGCGATGCTGGCTCGCCACCTTAGCAATACCAAGCAGAGTTGCGGTGTGTGCGTCGTGTCCACAAGCGTGCATGACTCCCTTCGTGAGCGAAGAGTACGTACAGTTCTTTTCATCTTGAATAGGCAGTGCATCCATGTCTGCTCGAAGAGCAACCGTAGGACCTTCGCTGCTGCCGCGGAGCAGTCCGACAATACCATTCCCTCCTACATTTTTGCGAACTTCTATATCCCAACTTTGTAGGTGATTCGCCACAAATTCGGCGGTGCGATATTCATGGAATGAGAGTTCTGGGTTTTGATGTAAGTAACGTCTCCATGCAATCATTTCTTCATAATTCGCTTGTAAGCCTGCTTGAAAATCGTTCATAAGAAAAATCCTCCGCCCATCCTTGTTTCTTACCTTTTCACATTTACCGTGTCATTGAACCTATTCTACCAAATAAATGACCATGTTTCATCTGTAAAGTGCCATCAAATAGTAGAAATTTGACGTTGTTATCGACTTGCAGAACCTTTGGAAACATACTATCATGAATAAAGAATGCATACGTACAATATGGAGGCGTTAAAAGTGATTATTGAAGCAACTGGCCTAAAAGGCTTAAAAAGCGATTTGGCTCACCTGGATGAAGTAACGACTAAACTTGGTTTCGTTCGTTGGCAGTGGGAATACACGCGTGCTACTTATGATTTTAAAATGGAAGATAAAGCAAGTAAATCCGTGTATTTCTTACGTGTAAATGCTCGTGTAGAATCCGGTAAACTAGAATCTCCTTATGCAATTTTATTCCTAGAAGAAGCTTACATAGGTAAAGAAACGTTCCCGCATGGCTTGGATTACAATTCTCCTGTACCTGAGTCCGTTCTTAAAATTTCCAACCAAAAATTAGCACAACTGCAGCAATTATTAGCAGACTAGGCGAGGAAACAGCATGAATCCCCCTCGAAGAGGAACGCCGGATTTTCTGCTGCTATTTTTAACCTTTGTACTTGTTTGCTTCGGTCTTGCTATGGTTTTCAGTGCAAGCTCAATGACGAGTGCTTATCGATGGGACGACCCTTGGTATTTTACGAAGAAGCAATTGATAGCTGTTGGCTTAGGAAGTGTCGGCATGTTTTTCTGCATGAACCTTCATTACACCAAGCTGAAAAAGTTGGTTATTCCCGCTTTCTTTGCTATTGTTGTGATGCTCGTTCTTGTTATTTTCACTTCAAAATCAAATGGTGCAGCCAGCTGGTTTAATGTAGGTAAATTTGGTATTCAGCCAACGGAATTTGCCAAACTAATCGTTATACTTTACTTGGCTTCTCTCATTAGTAATAAAGAAGAGAAGTTCCGTAATTTCAAGAAGGGGCTGCTCCCTGCCTTGGTGATCGTTGGATTTGTCAGCATGCTCATCATGCTCCAGCCTGATTTGGGCTCCTGTATGATCCTGCTAGTTTGCTCTACCATTGTGATCATTGTAGGTGGATCTAACTTAAAGCATATTTTCCTTTTGGGGACAGGCCTTGTAGCAATCGGCACCATGGTTATTACCCTTTACTTACTAAAAAATAATGCATCAGAAGCAAGCAGTTACCGTGTGAACCGTCTAACTTCGTTTCTTGATCCATGGGCCGATACTTCGGATACTGGGTATCAGGTCGTCCAATCCTTATTCGCATTCGGACACGGCGGATTGGTTGGTGCAGGGTTTGGTCAAGGCATTCAGAAGCTGCATTATTTACCTGAAGCTCATAACGACTTCATTTTTGCAATCATTGGGGAAGAGTTTGGTTTTATTGGGAGTTCCCTATTCATCCTTATTTTCCTGCTCTTTATATGGCGTGGCATCCTCGTCGCTGTTCGCAGTCCCGATATGTTCGGTATGGTAGCCGGAGTTGGTATTATGAGTATTTTTGCTTTCCAAGCCGTCATCAATATCGGAGGCGTCACAGGATCCATTCCACTTACCGGTGTAACCTTGCCATTTATATCAGCAGGCGGCTCCTCCATGATGGTCTCTCTCATCAGTATGGGGATCCTGCTCAGTATATCTCGGGAACAAACAAACAAAGAAGTTGCAAAACCCAAAAAAAGACCCAATCGATTTCAGTGAAATCGATTGAGTCTTTTTTCTATTTTACACGATGTGGATCGTCTGCTGTCTCTTCTTCCTTGAACGCGACGCCTTCCACCTTGACGTTGACCTCCACCACGGTTAGTCCAGTCATATTTTCAACAGCTTCTCTCACGTTTTCTTGGAGATCCCTGCATACATCCTGAATTCGGGAACCGTAATTGACGATAACACGTAGATCGATGGCTGCTTCCACTTGCCCAACCTCAACAGAAACGCCACGCTGCACATTCTTACCGCTGAGTCGCTTAGCTAAGCCTTCCGAGATACCCCCTGACATGCCTGCTATGCCTGCTGTCTCCAGAGCTGCAAGTCCTGCAATTGTAGATACTACATCATCAGAAATACGAATTAAACCGGTTTGATTGTCTTCGGACATACAGATCAACTCCTCATATATAATATATGGACCTTTAAGCTTGCTTAAAGTCTCTCGTTGTTGAGTGGAACTCAAAGTCTCTCCACTCTGGTATAAATCTATTGTAATAAGTTCACTAGTTGAAAGCAAGAACAGCGACAATGCACAATCCGAATTTACTTTGCGTTCCAAAGTGGGTATATTAAAAGAAGTCAAAAAGTACCAATAAAAGAATGAGTCGGAGGGTTTACTTTGAAGGGAAAATTGTTTTACATCGGGTTAATCATTTTTTTCATTACATCGGGTATTGCTCATTACATGCATCTGAATCCAACACTTCAATTCGTTATTGCTTGTATAGCGATCATTTTTGTTGCTGGATTTCTAGGTAAAGCGACCGAAAGTGTTGCCCATTATGCAGGTGAGCGCGTGGGAGGATTCCTCAATGCAACGTTCGGTAATGCAGCGGAGTTGGTTATCGCGTTCTTCTTGGTTAGGGAAGGTTTATTCGATGTCGTCAAGGCCAGTCTCACCGGTGCCATCATCGGTAACCTACTGCTTGTGCTGGGCCTAAGTATATTTGCCGGTGGGTTGAAGTTCAAAGAGCAGTCTTTTAACGTTAAGCTGGCTTCTCACAATTCTTCACTCATGATTCTAGGGGTTGTTGCACTATTCATTCCGGCCATCTTTGCCGGCGGATTGACAACCAAAGAAACGTCGTCCATGAGCATGATCGTAGCCATATTACTTATAGCTGCTTACCTGCTCTGGCTTCTATTCTCTATGGTTACACACAAGAACATTCTCTCCGATGAAGCCATTGAGCACGGTGAGGCTGCATGGTCTAAGAAAACCTCCATTCTCTTTCTAGTCCTTGCCACCGTTATGGTAGCCTTCACGAGTGAGTGGTTAGTCGGGACACTAGAAGAAGTGACCCATAAATTCGGGTTATCCGAACTGTTTGTAGGTGCCTTTCTTATCGCCATTATCGGAAATGCCGCTGAACACAGTGCTGCCGTTTTGATGGCTATGAAGAATAAAATGGGTGCAGCGGTTGAAATAGCCATCGGCAGTTCATTGCAAATCGCTTTGTTTGTGGCCCCTCTGCTTGTCATTCTCAGCTTCTTCGTAAGCGGAACGCCTATGAACATTGTCTTCACCACCTATGAACTTGCTGCTATCGGAGTCGCCGTCTTTATTACGAAGTCAATAACCCAAGATGGTTCGACCAACTGGTATGAAGGTCTCCTGCTGCTCGTGGTCTACATCATTCTAGGCGTCGTATTCTTCCTCGTCTAAATAAGCAAAAAAGACAAAAAAAGTAACCCATTGTGAAGGGTTACTTTTTGTTATTCAACGCTTCATATAGCTGCGCAAGGTTACGTTCAAGCTTGTTGAGAATTTGTTTACCAGGCATTTCGGAAATAAGTCCCGCTCGAATGGCAAAATCAATTTCTCTAGAAAGTCCGTACATTTGCGTATCTAAAACTTCTTCATACAGTGGACATTGACGCGTTGTCAAATTCTCCATTTGTACTTCGATTAGTTTTTCGATTTTATCTGCATCTTCTTGGAGAAGATTAAGCGCTTTTTGATTCATGTCCAGCAATAGATCAGATGAAGACATTCCCAACTTCCCCCTATACGCATAGTCATCCGTCCTTATATGATCTATATTAAGCGAAATTGGATCAATATACAAGAGAAGGTACCCTCAGAGATTCTGAGAGTACCTTCTTCAAGCAAGAACGCTATTCTTGAACAACGTTTACGCCCAAACTGTGCTTAGCGAATACTTCAGCCATAGCGATTTTCGCTTCTTCTGCATCCGGCCCATGAACATGAAGATCATAGTTGCTGGAGCTAAGTAATGTCGTAAACAAACCTAAGATACTTTTTACATCGATATACTTATTATCATATTGGAGAACGATTGACGATCTGAATTTATTAGCTGTTTGTGAAATTTCAACAATTGCGGCATTATTAGCACTTGGCATATTTCATTCCTCCATTTATTCGCATCTGAATTGGTCGCCTTGCTCCCTATATGATAACTTGGAAAGGTTACTTAACGCAACTAAAAATTTCCTTCATTCTCCAAGTAAAGCGCTTTACTTCATCTTTGCTGCTATGGCTTTCTTCACGCCGTTCCCAACAAGAATCAAAACAACGAAAATACCAAGCAACAAAAGTAGTCTTCCCTTATATTTTTGGAAATGAAATAAATCATGTGCAATCATCGATTCCAGAAATACGATCGGCAGTTTCCCCAGCAAAGTACCCCATAGAAAATGAGAAAATTTCATTCTAGTTAGCCCCGCACCAAAATTAATCGCCGAGGAAGGTAAAATCGGAATCAGTCTGCCTAAAAGTACATATAGGAATCCTTTCTTTTCCATCCGCTTACTAAACTGCGTTACTAACGGAAATCGCTCGAGCTTTTTCTCTAACCCATGCATGTCCATAATAACGAGCAAAATAAAAAGAGACAACTGCGCCCAAACAAGACATAACATAATTAACAAGAAACCCTATTTTAATACCGAAAATAGCAATATTCATACCTGCTATAAGAACAAACGGAATAAACGGAAAGAACGTTTGAAAAAAAATCAAAGCCATTCCGATGATTTTACCAGACCAACCAATGTCCCTTAAATGTTCAGATAGCTGTCGCATATTGCTGTGAGTAAGTTTAATACCTGTAGGGTTATAAAATAAAAAGGCAATCAAGGCAACGAGCAAAATAAAAATAAAAAAAACGAGCAGAATGTTTTTCCTGTTCAACACCGACAAATTTCGACCATCCTTCCCTTAGACCAAACCATTGTAACATGTTACGGAAGGTTCAGGAAGAGAAAAGTGAAGACTTATCTAGTTCTACAAAGGTGAAACAAGTAACCTATTTTTATCCTTCATATAGTTTACCCTACCTATACAAATTCATTAAATTACATAGCCTATTTTCGACATTATTTGCAGTTGAGCCATCAAATTCTGGATGTAAAAATGTTAAAGCGAAGCAAAAGCACTTGTCCTTAGACAAGTGCTTTTTATTAACCGATTCGAATTTGGTTACGACCGTTATTTTTGGCTTGATACAGAGCCATATCTGCACGATAGAACAGCGATTCTACGCTAATCTTATCTTCTTCCCAATTCCAATCCGAAACACCGCAGGAAACGGTTACTTGCGGATTAGTCTCTTCTAGAACACGAACACGAATACGTTCTGCGATTCGAATTGTTTGAGCCTTGGCAACTTGGGGTAGATAGACTGCAAGCTCTTCCCCGCCCCACCTTGCTGCAATATCACTATCCCTAATACTAGTTTTAATAATTTGACTGACCTGGATCAAGATTTTATCGCCCACCTGATGACCGTAGGTATCATTAACCCGTTTGAAATTGTCTATGTCAACGACAATGAGTGAGCCGCAGAAGTCCTTCTTTTGCATCGAATTAGCCTGTTCGTCCAAATAATGACGTACGTAAAGTCCTGTCAAATTGTCTGTAATAACCATACGTTTCACTTCAGCATGCAGGGAAGCATTCGTCATGGCAAGACCAATATGCCCTGAAAGAACCTGCAGCAATTTGTAGTTATCATAGGAGAAGAAATTCGGCTTGCTGTGCACAACTAGAATAACGCCCTCAACTTGTCCATTTACGAGAATCGGCGAACCAATAAGCGATCTGGAGTTGGTTAACTGCATCAGCTTAGACTCCACCTTCTCATTGCTCCAATAGTCTGAAATAATAATCGGTTCTTTGGAGGTATAGATGACGCCAGAAAAGCCTTGATCTACGGTAAAGGTCTCATGAAACATCGCAGGCAAATTAGTTGCCCGTACGATTAAATTCTCACTATTTTTATCCGCTTGCAGAATACAACTATAATCCGCGCCAAAAATACTTAAAATCTCGCTCGATGCTGAGTTAAAGATTTCATTTAAACGCAAGCTCTGATTTAACTGCTTGGTGATTTCATTAATAAGTCGAAGCTCGTTAATCATTAAATTGGACTGTTCATACAATTTAGCGTTTTCAAAAGCAGACCCGGCTGTATCAGCAAGCAATGATATGAATTGCAAATCCGCAGCGTGAATCAAATCCCTCTTAGACGTCATATATAAGACGCCATATACACCCTGTTTACCTGATAATGGAGCAGCTATATGACCTGTACTTGGGCCACTAATCTCGGATGAAGGTTCAAATATTACATGCCCTTCCATAAAAGCACGTGTTCGAATGTCATTCTCCGTACTTTGGAAATTCAAAGGCTTCACGGATAGATTCGTAGAGTCATTATCTTGTGAAAGCAATAAATCTACTTGTATATTGGGATAAACACTATGCATGCACTCAATGACTTCGGTCAATACCGAATCGACATCGATTTTGGCGTGTAGTTTCTTGGAAGCCTCAAATAAAATATCATGCTTCTTAAACTCAAGTTCCCTATTCAGATGCTGCATAAACAAATGATCGTACTTACGACGATCCTCTACGCTCTGCACACTACTTTGGAAAGAAAGGGAAAGTATATAGAACAATTGTGCAAGTTCATTTGCTTCTTCAATTGCATGGGAAAATAGTCCCAAATATAAAATTGGAATTCCTTGTGGATCTAGGACTGGAATCGAAGCAGCCAAAACTGTCTTCCGTTCTTTTGCGCTCATTTCATCGCTCGTCATTATATGCATTGTGGGATTCTCAGCACATCGTGCCAACGGATTGTCATTGCGTTCTGCATAGCTCCACGATGCCCCTACCTGCATCAATGCATCAGTAAGAAGTGTATCATGAAAGCAAGCCTTAACCACTTTCAGATCCGTATCCACGCATAGCAGTGCGGTTTGAGGCGGTAGCATTGCTTGCCCGAATTGGTGAATCCACTCATCAAACGCATCTCGTACGACATGATCACAATTGGATTCCCAATAGGAAAAGTTGCTAGAAAGAACAAGTCCTTGCCGAAGAAACTCTTCGAAGTGTTCTGCACGACTATGTTGTTTCATACTACGAAGTGATTCACTCATAGGCTCTCCTTCACCAACAAACTGTAGTCCTATTGATCCAGGCTAAATCTTACCTCATTTATCATACTATTTTTCTGTGCTTATTGCACGATATTTTAGAATCACTTTAAAGGATTAAGACTTGACACATGCCCGTGTTTTTAATAAAATTAGAAGTCGAGTAACAACATGATTTCGGTGAATGCCATTTGTGATCACCCTCACTGCTTTTGCTCCTGCCAAGACAGCGGCTGAACTACTCTTGTCAGGGAATCACAGTATGATTCGTAAGCAAAACCAGGCACTTGTCTTCACCCTGACATCTAGATGCTATCTACTAAACTAATTGTTGAAAAGAAGGAGTTTTTCCTAAATGTCACGTTATACAGGACCTAAATTTAAATTAAGCCGTCGTGTTGGTATTTCTTTGAGTGGTAACGGTAAAGACTTGAAACGCCCATTCCCTCCAGGTCAACATGGCCCAGGACAACGTAAAAAAATGAGCGGCTATGGCGTTCAATTAAATGAAAAACAAAAGCTTCGTCACATGTACGGTTTGAACGAGAAGCAATTCCGCAACTTGTTCGATAAAGCTTCCAAACTAAAAGGTATTTCCGGTGAGAACTTCATGATCTTGCTTGAAAGCCGTCTGGACAACCTGGTTTACCGTCTTGGTCTTTCCAACTCCCGCGCAGGCGCGCGTCAACTAGTTGCTCACGGTCACGTTACTGTGAACGGCAAAAAAGTAGATATCGCTTCTTACATCGTATCTACGGGTGACGTTATTGCTCTTCGTGAAAGAAGCAAAGGTCTTTCCGCAGTGAAAGAAGCTCTTGCTAACCGTAACTACCTGCCAACTTACCTTGAGTTCAACGATGCAAGCGTAGAAGGCAAGTACATTCGTTTGCCAGAACGTTCTGAGCTTCCACAAGAAATTGACGAGAAACAAATCGTCGAGTTCTACAGCCGTTAATAAAAGCAAGCCCCTCAGGGATTTCCCTAAGGGGCTTTTTTTTCGTTAAGCAAACTGGACAAGGTAGTAATTCTTTTTACCGCGGCGAATAACAAGGTAAGACTCTCCGAGCCTACCCAGATCTTTGGTAACGGCATCGAATTGCGTCATTTTAACACCATTGACCGTGACAGCTCCGCTTTCAATATCTTGACGTGCTTGACGTTTGGACGGTGCTGCTCCTACGGAAATCAGTAAATCAACCAACGCAATATCATCTTGTTCTATGGTTGTAGATGGAACATCCTTGAACGCTTCTTCAATCTCCGTACGAGAAAGGTCCTGAATATTACCACTGAATAAAGCCGTTGTAATGTTAAGAGCACTTTCTAACGCGTCCCCGCCGTGTACAAGCTTCGTAACTTCATGGGCAAGCAGTTTCTGTGCCTCTCTTTTCTCAGGCTGAGCTTGCACTTCTTCCTCAAGACGTTCGATTTCCTCATGAGAAACGAAAGTAAAATATTTCAGGAAACGGATGACATCGTTGTCGGCTGTGCCCAACCAGAATTGGTAGAACTGATAAGGAGACGTTTTACTTGCATCCAACCAAATAGCTCCGCCTTCTGTCTTCCCGAACTTTTGACCATCACTCTTTGTCACAAGCGGCAAGGTTACCCCGTAAGCACGTTTATCTGTGGACTTACCGATAAGCTCAAGGCCAGCTGTAATGTTACCCCATTGGTCACTTCCGCCAATTTGCACAGAGCAATTTTTCGTTTCATTGAGCTTCAGGAAATCGTAAGACTGCAGAATCATATAACTGAACTCTGTGAAAGAAATCCCTTTGGAGATCCGTGAATCAACAGAATCCTTTGCCAACATGTAATTAACGGTAAAGTTTTTGCCTACATCACGAAGGAATTCGATGACGTTCAGAGATCCTAACCAATCGTAATTGTTAACAAGCTCTGCACTATTTTCAATTTCGGTGGAGAAGTCGAGAAAGCGCGATAACTGATTTTTGATGCTTTGTGACCAAGCCTCAACAACTTCAGGCCCATTGAGTGTTCGCTCATTGGCTTTTCCGCTAGGATCACCAATCAGTCCTGTTCCCCCGCCAACGAGTGCTAGAGGAACGTGACCAGCGAGCTGAAAGCGTCTCAGAGTTAGAATAGGCAGCAAGCTACCGATGTGCAAGCTGTCCGCAGTCGGGTCAAAGCCGCAATAAAGCGTAACACGCTCCTCGCTAAGCTTTTTGTCTAAGCCCTCTCGATCTGTAATTTGATGAAGCAGTCCGCGAAACTCCAAATCCTTCAAAATATCCATGTTCATCCATCTCCTTTTTCCTTAAACATACAAAAAAAGCCTTCTTATCCACAAAGGGACGAGAAGACTTGACTCGCGGTACCACCCTAATTAAAACAGTAGTTACGTACATCTATAACAGGTGTTATGTGCACGGCTAGCTATTTTCACTCAAGAACCTTTAACGGGGTTTAATCGGCAAATACTACTTGTGCAGCTTAATTTGGCTGCAGGTTCCCATTCACTGCTCAAGACCGTAATTCACTAACCTGCAGGTACCGGTTCGCACCCTCCACCGGCTCTCTGAAAGCATCCACAAGCTACCTACTGCTGATCTTTCAACGCATTTGATAAAAATTTATCACATGTTTCCGGGTGTTGTCAAACCATGTCGGCATCGTTTCTTCGCTTCATCATTACCGCAAATGGGGCAGTTATGGTATACTATTAGGGTTCATGTAAGGAGGATATTGGAACTTATGCGCAATTTTTTCGCTAAATGGAATCGCCCTTGGGTGAGAACTACATTCAAAGTAACTTGGATTACCTTAAAATGGACCATCATTAGTGCCTTTTTGGCGGGAATTGTCGGTGGATCTGCCGCATTCGGGTATGTCAGTGCCCTAGTCAAAAAAGATCCTGTGCGCACGGAAGAGGCCATACGTCAGCAGATGCAGGAAAATGCAGTCACAGGTTTCGCTTACTTCAATGATGATACCGTCATTGGGCAATTGCGAACAGAAGAAGATCGGCGTCTCGCTCAGCTAGACGATATTCCGCAACTTCTGTTAGACGCTGTCCTCGCCATTGAAGACAAAGACTTCTACAACCATCGCGGGATCGATATCCGCGGGCTTTATCGGGCAGTAACTCAGAAACTGCTGAACGAAGAAGTACAAACAGGTGGAAGTACGATTACGCAACAGCTTGCCAGACGGGTATTTCTTACACTCGACCGCGATGATGGCCGTAAAGCAAGAGAGCTGCTGCTCGCGCTGCGGATGGAACGCCTAATGTCCAAGGATGAAATTTTGCTTGCTTATTTAAACAAAATTCCTTATGGCAATGGCGCGACAGGCTATAATCTATATGGGATTAAAGCAGCTGCCAAAGGCCTCTTTAACATCGACGATCTGGATAAGTTAAACGTTGCTCAAGCCGCTTACTTAGCCGGTTTGCCGCAATCCCCATCGCAGTACTCTGCCTTCACGAGCAAACCCGACTTTGATGAAGATGGTTTCAAAAAAGCGGTCACGCGTGAACAGTTAGTACTCAAACGGATGCTGGAAGAAAAGAAAATTACAAATGAACAGTACCAAGAAGCACTTAAATTTGATCTCAAAGCTTCCATGCCCCCTGCGGCTCAGAAGGCTTATACGACTTATCCTTACCTCATGATTGAAACGGAAAAAGAAGCTGCAGAAATTTTGTTGAAGATCCAGAAGCCTGAGCTTGATCCTAAGAAAAACCAGGCCGCTTATAATGAAGCGTTAAAGGGTATACATACTCAGCTCTTACGTGGTGGTTATCAAATCTATACAACCATAGACAAGACCATTTATGATTCCATGCATGAAATATCGAGTAACGATAAAAACTTTGCCCCTACAGATGATAAAAAAGGCATGGAACAAGTCGGGGCCATCATGATCGATTCTAAATCCGGAGCTATAAAAGGGATGATTGAGGGCCGCAATTTCTTCGAAGAGCAGCTCAATCACGCCACACAAGCATTCAGACAGCCTGGATCAACCATGAAACCCATTGCCGCCTATATACCAGCCTTAGAGAAAGGGGCCATTCAGCCGGCTAGTATCGTGGATGATATCCCAATTATTCTAAAAGACGGTGTCAAAGGCTTTCATCTTCCAGAAAACTGGGATCACAAGTTTCACGGATTAATGACAGCAAGAAGAGCTTTAAACCAGTCTTACAACATCCCTGCTATTGATATATTTTTGAATAAAGTGGGTATTAATGATTCCTGGGAATTTGCTAAAAAACTCGGTATCACGTCCATTCAAAAAGAAGATTATTATGCCCAGACCGGCGTAATCGGCGGACTAAGCCGAGGAACTTCGGTAAAGGAACTAACTGGCGCTTATGCATCTATTCCGAATAAAGGCGTATTCAATGAGACGTTTATGATTCGCGAAATCAAAGATTCCAATGGCAAAACGATTTATACACATGATCAAAAGCCAACCCCTGTCTATTCCCCACAAAGTGCGTATCTGATTACAGATATGATGAAAACGGTGGTTAGCCAAGGGACAGCAACTGATTTGATGAAAAAGTACAAATCATATGGCAAAATTGAGATATCTGGTAAAACTGGCTCAACGCAAGATGATGCCGATGCTTGGTTCATGGGCTTTACCCCTGATATTACCGTTGGGGTGTGGATTGGTTATGACCAACCGATTAATAAGTTATCTTCAAAAACATTGCAGACGAATCACGCCAAGGATATATGGGCTCTCATTATGAACCGAACCATCGAGCAGAAACCAGATCTCTTTCCTACCAAAACATTCGCCAAACCGGATGGTATTGTCTCGGCAACCGTATCCAGTTTATCCGGTAAGCTGCCAAGCGAATTAACGTCTAAGTCCGAATTTCTAGTTACTGATCTTTTCAACAAGAAATATGTACCTACAGAAGTCGACAATGTGATGGTACGGATGAAAATCAGTTCATATGGCGGACTGAATTATATGGCGCAAGACAACACGCCGGCTGATTTCGTGCAAGAGAAAACGGTTATTAAAAGACAAAAATCGATCAGTCAATTGCTCAAAGAAATCGAAGTAGCGATGAGTAAACTTCCTGAAAAAAGCCGTAAGCCGATCGATAATTATAAGCCTACAGATTATGATGTTGACGCGCCATCCGAAGTTGACCCTCGGGTTGATGATGGTAAAGAGCCCGCAGCACCAACGAACGTTGTAACAACCAAGTCCGGTGACACGGCAATCATTGCCTTCCAGGCAAGTCCGAATCCTGATATCGTCGGCTATCGCATATACCGTTCCGATAACCGCGGCAAGTTCCTGCTCATGGGCGGCAAAGTTGTCTTGGCAGGCGCAGAGACGAAATTTATTGATCAAATCCCCGGATCTAGCTTAATCGGTTATTTCGTAACAGCAGTCGATGTAGCGGGGAAAGAATCGGCACCTAGCCGCTCCTCCTATACAGATGGAAGCTCGCTAGATTCATTGTTCGTACCTTCTGTCGATGACAATCAAATTCCAGGAGTTACTAACGGCTCCAATGGTGGCATCGGTGAACCCATCGGAACCGACAACGGCACCAATGGAACCACAAAGGACTTACCTGCCGCACCAACCGGTATTAAAGCCAAAGCTGATGGCGCAGGTGTGATATTAACTTGGAAAGCCAATGCGTCCAAGGATAAAGTAAAAAAGTATAATATTTATTTTAGTGACAAAGAAAAAGGAACGTTTAAGAAGCTTGGTTCTGTTGAGGATGCGACCGAATTTCATTATTACGCAGCAGCTTACAACGGTTATTACAAAGTAACTGCTGTCAACTATGCAGGCGAGTCAAAGCCCTCCGCTTCTATCTCCTATAACAACTAAATCACTAAAGTAGAAAGACCCGGCTACCCGGGTCTTTTTCATTTCAATGCAATAAAAAACCTTCCTTTCACCATAGATCTGGTGCAAGGAAGGTTTGATTACCTTTAGTCTTCGATCGTCGATAAGTCGCCAGTTGGCAAATTGAGCTCCCAAGCTTTAAGAACACGGCGCATAATTTTACCACTGCGAGTCTTAGGCAGCTTGTCTTTAAATTCAATTTCACGAGGAGCTGCGTGGGCAGAAAGCCCTTCTTTAACGAATTTGGAAATCTCCGCTTTTAGCTCATCAGATGGTGTGTAACCTTCACGCAGGGCGATAAATGCTTTAATAATTTCTCCGCGCATTGGGTCAGGCTTACCAATAACCCCTGCTTCTGCAACCGCAGGATGCTCAACAAGCTTACTTTCGACTTCGAAAGGACCTACCCGCTCGCCTGCTGTGTTAATCACATCATCCACACGACCTTGGAACCAGAAGTACCCCTCTTCATCCTGATAAGCTGAATCACCGGAAACGTACCAACCTGTCAAACGGAAATATTCTTCGTATTTTGAAGGGTTATTCCAAATTTTGCGCATCATCGAAGGCCATGGCGTTTTGATAGCTAGGTTCCCCATCCGATTAGGAGGCAAAATGTTCCCTGCATCATCAATAATAGCCGCTTCGACACCCGGAATTGGACGCCCCATTGAACCAGGCTTAATCGTCATGGATGGATAGTTACAGATAAGTTGTCCACCTGTTTCTGTCATCCACCAAGTGTCATGTATACGTTGGTTATAAACTTTTAGCCCCCAACGTACAACTTCGGGATTTAACGGCTCGCCTACGCTAAGAACGTGACGAAGCGAAGAAAGATCAAACCCAGTAACAACATCATCACCGGCTCCCATCAACATACGGAAAGCAGTTGGCGCGCTATACCAAACGGTTACTTTATATTTTTGTAATGTGTTGTACCAATCTTGTGGACTAAAACGGCCGCCGCGAATTACATTCGTCGCTCCATTCAACCATGGCGCAAAGATACCGTAGGAGGTTCCTGTTACCCAACCCGGATCCGCAGTGCACCAGTAAATATCGTCCTCTTGAAGGTCCAATACAATTTTACCTGTATAATAATGTTGAATCATTGCATTTTGAACGTGATAGACACCCTTCGGTTTTCCGGTTGAGCCTGACGTATAATGGATAATTAATCCATCCTCACGATCCAGCCATTCGATGTCAAGTTCTGTTGAAGCGCTTTCCATCTCTTTGTAGAAATCAACTTGTCCCTCAGCTAGCTCCACATTTTCACCAACGAGAATAACGTGCTTCAAATGTGGCAGTTCATTATAAGGTACGCGCGATAGTAAACTTGGTGTCGTAATAATCGCTACGGCTTCACTATCTTCCAAACGGTCTCTAACTGCTGTTTCCATGAAAGCCTCAAATAATGGCCCAACAACAGCACCTACTTTGAGGGTTCCAAGTAATGAATAGTAAAGTTCCGGTGTGCGTGGCATGAAAATAAAGACGCGCTCTCCTTTACCAACGCCAAGTCCTCGAAGCACATTACCAAACTGATTAGATTTCGCTTTCATTTGTCCATAAGTGATTGCTTCTTCTCGCTGACTATCGCTGTAATAAAGTGCGATTTTATCCTTTTTGGATGAGTCAGCATGACGATCAATTGCTTCATATGCCATGTTAACTTTACCTGTTTCATACCAGGAAAAGCTCTTCTCGATGTCTTTCCAGTCAAATGACGCATGTGTTTGTTCATAATTGATCATGTTAGGATTAGTGGATACAGCTTCAATGAGTTCAACTTTCATTTGATCCATGTACGTAAAACCCTCCTCACGTGGTAAACCGCTTTCATTTTACTGATTAATTCATGCAAAATGTGATCGATTTTTGACATATTCTATTATATCATACTAGGAAATATTCGCCTACGTTAAAAATTCGTCTTTTAATTCAAACCAAAGTTTGGTATAAGAATACTATGACCTAACGGAAAAGGAAACGTTCATCATGCTTTTTTTTAAAAGGAGAGCTAAGGTTATGCAGCATATCAAAATATACCACTCACACAGCTTGCGCGCAGCTCCCGATCAAACCGAAATCATCATAGAAGGTCCTGTTTCAGCAGAAACCTTGCAGGAGCTTGTTATGCATACCAAATTAGATGCGTTCCGCAGACCTAAGGAGCAGTTAGAGGCACTAGTCGAAATTGCACAATTACCTGAAGGACGTATCATCATAGCAAGAGACGGCTCCACCATTGTCGGCTATGTCACCTTTCACTATCCAGACGAGATTGAGCGTTGGTCACAGGGGCATATGCAGGATTTAATTGAACTGGGCGCCATAGAAGTTGCAGACGACTACCGATCCATTGGATTAGGGAAAAAGATGATTCGACTCGCTTTCGAAGATGAGCAGATGGAGAATATCATCTGTTTCACCACAGAGTATTATTGGCATTGGGACTTGGAAACAAGCAAATTAACGGTCTGGGAATACCGTCAAATGATGGAGAAGCTCATGAAAAGCATCGACATGATCTGGTTCGCTACGGACGATCCAGAAATATGCTCACATCCAGCCAACTGTCTTATGGTGAGAATCGGCAAAAAGGTGCCAATCTCTTCCGTTGAGCAATTTGATCGCATTCGTTTTCAGCAGCGTTTCATGTATTAATTTCTAAGTAATCGTGGGATTTCTAGGGCTTCAAGCGAAATTGTTAGTCCATTCGGGGGAATTAGGGATATGAACAAGAAGGCAAATCCTGTCTTTATCTATGATGATCAAGAAATTCAATATAAATTTAATGAAAACCACCCGTTCAATCAAGATCGTCTCACGATGACGGTGGATCTGCTGCGAAAAGCCGGCGCTCTGCCTGATAGCGCGCTGTGGGCTCCTCGCTCCGCGACAGACAGCGAACTGCTGCGGGTTCATTCACCCGCTTACATTGAAGCAGTGAAAGCGCTTAGCTGTTCCGTGCCGGAGGCGGCTTGGGTCCGAGAAGCAACGCGCTTCGGACTTGACACCGACGACACGCCCTACTTCGCCGGGATGCATGATACCACGGCGAAAGTCGTAGGCGGCTCCATCACCGCAGTCGAGCTGGTGATGTCCGGTAAGGCTCCGCACGCCCTTCACCTGGGCGGCGGATTGCACCATGCCCTGCAAAGCAAGGGCGCAGGTTTCTGCGTCTACAACGACGCGTCAGCGGCGATTGCGCACGCAAAAGAGATGTACGGCGCAAAAGTGTTGTACATCGACACAGATGTGCATCATGGAGATGGCGTGCAGTGGGGCTTCTACGCTGATCCTCAGGTATGCACACTTTCTATCCACGAGACGGGGAAATATTTATTCCCCGGCACGGGCGCCGTGAACGAACGCGGCGAAGGCGACGCGTTCGGCACGAACATCAACATGCCGGTGGAGCCCTACACCGAGGATGAGTCATGGCTGGAGTGCTTCGGCGAGGTGCTCACCGAGACGGTCGCCCGCTTCCAGCCAGACGTCATTATCTCGCAGCATGGGTGCGATGCCCATGCTTTCGACCCGCTCGCGCACGTCCATTGCTCCATGCGCGTGTACAAGGCTATGCCCGAGCTAATCCACTCCCTTGCGCATAAGTGGTGCGCAGGGCGGTGGGTAGCGCTCGGGGGCGGCGGGTACGACATCTGGCGTGTCGTACCACGGGCTTGGAGCCTGCTCTGGCTCGTAATGAGCGAGCAAGCGATCATAGATCAGCTGGAGGTGCAGCCCCAGCTGCAGCTGCCACAGGCGTGGCTGGACGCCTGGCAGAGCAAGAGCCCTGTCCAGCTGGTGGATACCTGGTTGGACCCTGTAGAAGCTTGGGCGCCAATTCCAAGGCGCTTAGCGATTGCCGAGAAGAACCGACAAACGAAGGAACTCGCCATGATGTATTTGAAGTAGAAATAAAAGCTCAGAACCGCCATTTCGGCGAAATTCCGAGCTTTTTTTATAGCTATCTTAGAGGAGATGTTTTACGATATCCTCAACCATTTTGTACGAATTTTCAGATGCCTGGACCGTAAACTCGGCAAAGTTAACGTGAGCGGAACCATCTGCTTTATCGGACATCGATCGCAGTACGACATAAGGAGTGGCATTCATCGAGCAAACTTGAGCCACCGATGCCCCTTCCATTTCAACACAAACGCCGTCAAGCTCTTCATACAGGCTGGCAACAACTTCCCTGCTTGCAATAAACTGGTCCCCAGAGAGTACTCTCCCCTTTTTAACTTTGCCTGCAAACAGTTTTTCACCCGAAGCAACAGCCAGCTCAACAAGCTTACTATCCGCTTCAAAGATGGATTTCGCTTCATAAGGGATAACGCCACGAGGAAACCCAAGTGCAGTAACATCCATATCATGCTGCATGCATTCACTCGATATCACGAGATCCCCGATATTCAGCTCCGGATCTAAGGCTCCAGCTACTCCTGTAAAAATAACGGCTTCGACGCCGAAGCTATCAATTAAAATTTGGGTCGTCACAGCCGCATTCACTTTCCCAACACCTGTCCGGCACACGACAACTTGCTTGTTAAAATATGTACCATCACGAAACGTAATGCCTGCTTTGATCGTTTCACGCACATCGGTCATATGCGAAACTAGGAGTTCTATTTCTTCATTCATCGCTCCGATAAGAGCAATTTTATTCCATGTCATTTCATTATCCTCTTTCCCTTAGAGACATGAGAAAACCTCTACCGAGATCATCCTCAAAGGAATGACCTCGTTTAGAGGTTAGATTTGATTAAGCTTGTGTAACGGAGTTGCGGTAAATAATTTCGTGAGGCAGGATAACCTGCATATGATCCGTTGACTCTTTATTCATCAGCTTCGTTAGAAGACGCATTGACACTGCCCCGATATCATACATTGGCTGTGCTACTGTCGTTAAAGTAGGTCTAACCATGGAAGCCATGCGGATATTGTCCACGCTAATTACGGCGATATCTTGCGGTACACTGAGTCCGTTATCTTGAATCGTATGAATGGCGCCAATCGCCATCTCGTCTGTAGCGGAGAAGATCGCTGTTGGTCTTGGTGAAAGCTCCAAGAAATAGTTCACAGCGTCAACACTTGACTCATAACGATAGTTCCCAATGCGAACATATTCATCACGCAGTGGAATACCTGCCTCATCCAAAGCTTTTTTGTACCCTTGATAACGCGCAAATCCATTCGCTGGATCATGCAGCGTTCCGGATATCATTGCAATGTCACGATGACCGGCTTCAATAAGCACATTCACAGCATCGAAAGCAGCTTTCTCGTGATCGATATCCACGGATGCCATGGCTTGGTTCTCATCCTTCGTGCCGCATAAAACAACAGGTACGGAAGACGTTCGGAATGCCTGTGTATGTTCCTCTGTTACTACACCACCCATGAAGAGCAATCCATCAACCTGCTTTTCAAGCAAGGTGTTAATAACACGAATTTCTTTTTCTTTCTTCTTGTCCGCATTACACAAAATGATATTGTAATGGTACATATTAGCAATATCCTCAATCCCACGTGCTACTTCAGCAAAAATGGAATTGGAAATATCGGGAATGACAACACCAACTGTCGTTGTCTTCTTACTAGCTAAACCCCTTGCTACCGCATTAGGGCGATAACCGAGTCGCTCAATGGCTTCAAAAACCTTCTTACGTGTTTGTGGCTTAACGTTAGGATTGTTGTTTACAACCCTAGAAACGGTTGCCATCGAAACTCCTGCTTCTCTTGCTACATCATAAATGGTTACGGTCACGGTTACTCTCTCCATTTTCAAAAGTATTCTGCGATCCTAGTATATTATCGTTATGATACGACAAATTAATCCATCTTGCAATGTATATTGAAAATGCTTTGAAAATAATTTCAATGTTTTTTCAAAAGATGTACACATTATGCAAGGATAAAGGACTCCATCGTCCTTAGGGACGAGTGCGGTTGTCAAGGTTGATGCGGAGTAAAAGTATAAACATATACTTTCATATCAACTACAAAAGCCAACCCCCATTAGGATTGGCCACACACTGCTTATGTCGATATTGCACTCTGTGTGATTTGCGATAACCGCTTGCGAATCTCCTCGGTCCAGGGTTCATCACCCAGCGATTGTGCTAGCAATAAGATGTCCAAAAGTTCATTGATTCTTTCTTCAACGATCTTTTCCATGGAATCATTCATATGCTCTTTTTCCGTTACCTTCAGCAGCAGGAAAGCAACTTCCGAAAGTTCATGAAAAAAGAGCTGCTGCTTCTCAGGCTTACTCCCCAGCCTACCGATTAAACCGGTAAGTTCGGGTTTAACATGAGGAACAACTTCACTACGTCCACACGCTTCACATGAGTAAATAGGTACATTCTCAATGTCGACTTTGTTCTGATAAATAACCGTACGCAGACGAAGGTTCATCGTGCGTCCGCACTTACAATACTTTTGCATTCTAACACTCCTTCACTGGCGGGCGGCATGTACATGAGTTGCTTGTACTATGATATTCTACGATTTTAATCGATTTCCTGCCGAATGAAGAGTAGTAGTTTTTGCCACCTATGGTAGTAGAATGTTACTTTTCCTGTTGTTTATTAAATTGAATAAGCTCATCCACAAATCTCTTGGAAAATGCAGGAAGGTCTGGTGGACGACGCCCGGAAATGATGTTACGATCGACAACTACTTCTTCGTCCAACCAAGTTGCTCCCGCATTTTCGAGATCATCTCGAATGCCTGGCGTAGACGTCATCGTGTACCCCTTTACGATTTTCGCTGAAATCAGCACCCAGCCAGCATGACAGATTTGAGCAATCGGTTTAACTGCCGCGTGAAACTCCTGTGTCAGACGAATCACATCTGGGTAACGACGCAGTTTATCAGGTGCCCATCCTCCCGGAACATAAAGACCGATGTAATCGGAAGACTTTACTTCATCGAAAGCATAGTCTGTCGTAATGGGTACACCATATTTGCCGTGATACACGGTTTTTGCCTTAGGACCGACAATATCCACAACGACCCCGGATTCACGCAAACGTAAAACGGGATACCACATTTCCAAGTCTTCAAATTCTTCATCAACAAAAGCTAATACTTTCGTTCCTGTCAATTCCATGCTAATTTCCTCCTACGATGGATTCTGTTTGTTCGGTTTGAGCAAGCAGTTCTATGATTTCATCACTTGTTTTGCAAACTAGAATTTCATTAACTAACTGTTTGCACTTCTTAGCGTCACTGCTTAATAAACGGTGTTTCACTTGTAACAGTGTCTGCACTGAAATACTTAGTTCTTCTATTCCCAATCCCAGCCATATCGGAAGTGCCCGGATGTCACCCGCCATTTCTCCACAAACGCCGACGGGAATTCCTACACTTTTGGCCGAGTCGATCACATGTTTGAGAAGCCTAATAACTGCCGGATGATAAGGATTATATAAATGCGCAATGTTTTCATTCATCCTGTCTACAGCCAATACATATTGAACAAGATCGTTCGTTCCAATACTCATAAAATTCACTTCACTTGCAAGGACATCCGCGATGAGAGCTGCAGCGGGCACTTCAATCGTTAATCCAACTTCGATATTTGCATTATACGGTAAGCCTTGTGCGTGCAATTCCGACTTAGCCTTCTCAAGCAGAGCTTTAGCCTGACGCACCTCATCCAAGGAAGTGACCATAGGATACATGATTTTCACGTTGCCGTAATGGCTGGCCCTTAGAATCGCTCTAAGCTGTGTCATAAATAAGTCTTTACGGTCCAGCGAGATACGAATCGCCCGATATCCCAGAAATGGATTATCTTCCTTGGCAAGCGGCAAATAATCGAGCTTTTTATCTCCGCCAATATCGAGCGTTCGGATGACGATGGGGCGACCTTTCAGCTGCCTCGCTGCATGACGATAAACTTCATACTGCTCGTCTTCGCTGGGTAACGAATCGCGGTCCATGTAAAGGTATTCCGTCCTGAACAATCCTACCCCAGAAGCCCCGTTACGTAACACTTGATCGATCTCCAGCACGGAATTAATATTGGCATGCAAATTCACATAGCTCTTGTCCAACGTTACTGGTGCAACGTCAGCTATCTCTTGCAAGCTTTCTTTGAACTCGAGCCAATTCTTTTTACGCGCTTGATACCGCTCAATCGTTATTTTATCAGGATTGATGTATAAGGTACCCTCTTGTCCATCAATAATCAGGAAATCGCCATTTTGAATGGGTCGCAGAAGCTTCCCTTCCAAACCCAGCACATACGGTACGGACATTGCTCTTGCCATAATGGATACGTGCGAATGCGTGCCTCCGAGAATCGTTAGCAGACCAAGCACATTAGCCGGGTCCAAATGAGCCAATTGAGACGGTGTTAGCTCTTTGGCGACCAAGATGTAAGGATGATCGATCGGTGGTACCGTTGAGCTTGTATCGCCGAGCAAGTGCTTCAGAAGCCGATTTCCGACATCTTTAATATCAAGCGCTCGCTCCTTCATATATTCGTCGTCTATGAGATTAAACATATCGACAAATTTATCGATAACTTCTTTTACAGCGACTTCAGCTGCCTTGTACTGCAGCTCAATAATCCCTTGAATCTCGTTCATAAAAATGGGATCTTCCAATATGGCCAAATGTGCATCAAAAATATAGGCTTGATCTTGTCCAACAACATCCTTAATCTCTTGCTTAATGATTTCAAGCTCATCTTTGGAAGATCGAATACCATCATATAAACGTTCAAATTCATAAGACAAATCGGTGACATCAATCATTTTCTCAGGGAAATCCCACTCCCAAGTAGGTATGACAAAAGCCTGACCCATCGCAATCCCTGAAGACGCTCCTATTCCTCTGATCATCCATTCGTCCCCCCCGTTTGTTTAGTAGGCTTTAGGACAACCGACATCACAGAACCTTGGCCTTTTTTAACAGCTTTAAATGGAGCAAAGCTCCAAGATTTAACAAGATCGGGATTCGTAATAATCATCGGTGTCGCCATCGATGAAGCGAATTTTTTGACTTTATTGTAATTAAACTTAACTAGTAGTTGACCCGGTTCCACGTGATCGCCTTCTTTTACTACCGCATTAAAACATTTACCCGGCAAGCTAGACGTATCTATGCCAATGTGCAGCAGGACCTCCAGACCTTCCTCGGTCAAGATGCCAAGGGCATGCATAGTCGGATAAATGTGCATAATGGTCCCGGCAACGGGAGAAACCAGTTCTCCTTTCTCGGGAATAAAAGCAACGCCGTTTCCTACCAACCGCGAAGCAAAGATACGATCAGGCACTTCTTCAATTGGAATCATGCGTCCTTGCATGGGCGAAGTAAATAAGACCACATGAATATCCTTGCGCAGTACTTTCATAATCTCTTCACGAATTAGCTCTGAGAATGTTCCGAACACGACCTGAACATTGCCTCCTCCAAGACGGATGACGCCTGCTGCTCCTAAGTGTCGTAATGCCGTGATGTCCATCAGACGATCATTGACAAGTGTAAGACGCAATCTGGTAATACAGGCTTCAATCTTCTTAATATTGTCTTTCCCACCGAGTGCTTGCAAAATAAGTGGAGAGCGATATGGAATATCGCCTGCCCACTCTTCAAGTGAGGAACCTTCTTCTCTACCTGGGGTAGGAATCCGGAACCGCCGTATAGCCCAACGGAACATGAAATAGTAGAGAAGCCCATAAACGATACCGATCGGTATGAGCAATAAACCGTTATGCGATAGGTGCAAATTAATGACGTAGTCGATGGCCCCGGCCGAATAAGAAAAGCCGTGATGAATATTTAATTCATAAGCCATCCACATGGCTGCTCCAGACAAAATCGCATGAATAACAAATAAATACGGAGCAACGAAGAGAAAGGCAAATTCAATTGGCTCAGTGACGCCTGTTAAAAAAGAAGCTAACGCTGCTGTCAAGAATGTCGCCTTAATCTTCGGCTTTAAATCTTCCCGCGCTTCCCCAATAATCGCAAAAGCAATTGCTGGGAGGGCAAACATCATGATGGGATATAATCCGGCCATATACATCCCTGCTGTCGGATCCCCGGCAAAATACCTAGGTAAATCCCCATAAGCCATATGCCCCGTTGGCGTCTGATAAGCACCTACTTGAAACCAGAAAAAGTTATTCAAAATATGATGCAAACCCGACGGTACGAGAAGACGATGCGCGATACCATACACAAAGGCGCCTACACCGCCTAATCCAAGCAGCCAGTTGGAGAGCTTGCCCATCCCCATTTCTAAATAGGGGCCAATAGTGATCATAATATAAGACACTACAAGCGTGCACAGCCCCATAATAAGCGGAACTATGCGGGGGCCACCGAAAAATTGTATGTATTCCGGGAGCTTAATCTCTTTACAGCGATGATAAATAATAGCAGCCAGTAATCCAATAAATATCCCACCTGGTACACCCAGTTGAAATTGAGTCCCCAGTTCATGTTCAATTAGTCTTGTGAACATAAAATAGCCCAGCATGGCTGATAAACCAGCAATCCCAGCACTTTCTGTAAGGCCTAGCGCTACACCAACTGCGAATATGATTGGTATATAATCGAAGACCGTATTCCCAGCCAACAGCAGCATATCCCCTAAGCTAGATGCGTGAATGACATCCCAAGGTAGTTCCCCTAGACGAAGCAACACAGCAGCGATAGGAAGCGCAATGGTAGGCAGCATTAATGAGCGGCCAAGCTGTTGTAAGTTCCCCATCCAGTTCAAACGTATGCTACCTCCTAAGAGTTTTGCTTTAGCAAAACTGACATCGTAAGCATAAGCTCAGCGTTTTCGAAGAAAACTGCATCGTAAGCATAAGCCTTCTCTTATCAAATCGTAAAGCTTGTTCGCCTGTTTGTCAAAACAAAATAAGCAGGTCGGCATTCGACCTGCTCGTAAACTCATTCAAAAGGGTTCCCCTATTAAAACGAGGAATTGGATCCCAATTGTTGCCCCATGCTTGGATTATTAAATCCGGAATTAAAGGATTGAAGCGATTGTTGTGGATTGTTTTGTTGCATGCTTTGTTGTGATCCATAGCCAGTTTGGAAAGATTGCTGAGAAGGTGTCGAAGAATCACTGCGCTTATACGCATCATGCCCTGGTTGATTCCCACGATAGTTCGCTGTATGGAAAGCGTTTGGTGAAACGTAAGATTGTCCAAATGGTTGTTGATTTGACTGTATAGAACTAACAAACTGACTAGAAACAAATGGTTGTTGAGCAGATACATAACCAAATTGTTGCGATTGATTAGTAGCAAATTGGTTGTTCACTGGGGTATAAGAAGAAAATCCGCTTTGGAAACCTGATTGTTGTTGTTGAGCTGGCGTCGAAGAATCGCTACGTTTGTAAGCATCATGGCCTGGTTGATTACCACGATAATTAGCAGTGTGGAAAGACTCTTGAGAAGTTGCTTGAGCTACTTGAGAATTCCCTTGGTTGAATCCTTGATTAAATCCTTGGTTGAATCCTTGAGTGAGTCCTTGGTTTGCTTGCCCAGCGTTAGATTGATTATAGAAAGATTGTACAGCCCCTATAGGTTGATACTGTTTTTGGAAACCCTGGTATTGCGCATTGTTCCCCTGAAAACCTTGTGAAGATTGATAACCTTGGGAAGCATTCCCAAAGCTGTTGTTATTGTTGTACATGTGTAAATCCTCCTCAGACTCTCATATTTTTGGGCACCTTTTTTGGCGCCTCTTTTATTCTCTCCGCTTGTTGTTTTTTTATTTATGGAAGCCGTTGGGATGTTCATTAGAAAATTGACTATGAATTACCGGCTATGCCATAATCCTTTTGTATCCCATTCTCTTTGTAGGAGGAGTTACCGTAATGATATACGACGTTATTATTATTGGAGCAGGCCCAACAGGATCTAGTGCAGCCTTATTCACCGCAAAAGCAGGTAAAAAGACGCTTGTCATTGACAACAATCAAAGTGTCACCGAACGTGCGTGGGTCGAGAATCATTATGGCGTAGAATCGATAGCGGGTCCTGATTTAGTCGAAATCGGGAAGAAACAAGCAGCTAAATTCGGGACTGAATTCGTACAAGGCAAGGCGGAACAATTGTCAAAAACCGAAGAAGGCTTCCAAGTAACGACCGACAACGGAGCTTACGAAGGAAAACATGTTATTCTTGCAACAGGGCTGTCAGTTGAGCTCGCAGAAGCATCAGGCATTCAAACGAGGCCCGGAACAGAACCACGTATCAAAACAGTCGTTGATGCTGATATGCAAGGCAATACCAACCTTAAGGGTGTATGGGCAGCAGGTACTACAGCTGGAGTTAGTATGCATACAATTGTTACTGCTGGTGATGGAGCTAAAGTCGCAATTAATGTGATTAGCGAATTAAATGGTGAACGGTACGTCGACCATGATATATTAAAAGCTTAGTTGCTAACATACAAAAAACCGCTTCTCTCTTACCTGTTCGGTAAAAGAAAAGCGGTTTTAGTTTTGTCCAAAGTGCGGTGATATTAGTTATTTCGAGGATTTAGAATCGCATCTTCCACTTTAATACAGCGGTCCATAATGACTTCTAACCCAGCTTCGCTAGCAATACGTCCGGCTTCTTCATTCACAATATCGAGCTGGAGCCAGAAAACCTTCGCTTTAATTTTAGCAGCTTCTTCAGCGATAGGAACCACCTGGTCAGCACGGCGAAACACGTTGACGATATCCACGGGTTCAGGAATATCAGATAAAGAAGCGTAGCATTTCTCGCCCAGTATTTCAGTAGCGTTCGGATTGACCGGAATGATCCGGTATCCTCTACTTTGCATAGCCGCGGAAACCATATACGATGTACGATCAGGTTTATCAGACAAACCCACTACAGCAATATTGCCAGAACTCGCTAGGATCTCCTTAATATGCTCTCTTGACGGATTTTCAAAAGTCATGTGATTCCCTCCTATTTTTTCAAGTACGTGAGTCCTTGTTTCCCCATTGCGGTCCAACTATCGATAAACTGATTTTTGTTTACCTGCACTTGCTTTTTTCCGCTTAATGGATCATTTAAGTATACATTATTCTCATCATATCCTACCAATAATACAGCATGTTCCGCATATGTCGTCTTTATTGGTCCAATAGGAGTATCCCAAGTTACCCATTTGTAAGGTATGTTGAAATCAATCGTTGTCCAAATAATAACTGGAATATCATTCGCAATCTGCTGCTCATACATCTCGAAGGACTCACCCGTAATGTCAATGGCTTGAGGTATATACGATTTCAGCAGTGGAAATAGACCGGAGTGATAGATGCCAAAACCCCTCTGCTTCCTAGTGACATCACCTACGAAACCTGTGTTCGGATTTCCCCAATAAGCAATTGAACCATCCGCATTTAGGGTAGCTGGTGTGTCATCCTTAGGCATTTCTGCAGCAAGTTCCATTTTACTTTTTGTAATACCCTGATAATGCAGCAGCATCGTTAAACTTGTTATTTCACAACCTGCTGGCAGTTCTGGTAGTTGTGCAAAAACAGGCGCATCAATCATTGCTGATTTTTTTATCTGGATAGCTGGGGGCGGAGAAGCAACCTCCGTTACTTTCACGGATGCTGTAGGCTTGGCGGCAAACACTGCAGGACTGGAAGCAAAAAGAGCTGGTTCTTTACCAGTCGCTTTGGCATACAGCAATACAGCAAATACACTGCTTGCAAACACAAGTCCAGCAACGAGGAAGAAACCGAACGTCACCTTTAAACCCTGCCAAATAATCGTCATGCTGACTCACCCATTCGTTGTTTTGGGAATCTATGTCTCACTCACAAGTTCAACTTGAGCACCAATAGAACGTAAATGGTCAAAGTACTGCGGATAGGATTTAGCCACATGATGGGCATCATGAATAATCAAACCCTTCTCAGAACGAAGACCTACAACAGTTAAAGCCATAATCACTCTGTGATCGAAATGAGCATTAATTTCGACCCCGCCTGTAACACCTTGTGGTTTACCATGTACGATAATTTCACTTTGGCGTTCTTCTACATCAGCACCGGCTTTACGCAGCTCGTTCAAATAATCGGTGATACGGTCACACTCTTTATAGCGTAAATTTTCGACATTGTAGAAACGAGAAGTACCTTCTGCGAATACAGCTGCTGCAACCATAGCAAGCACGGCATCTGTAAAGTGATCACCATCAAACTCACCAGCAACCAACTTCTGGTTGCCTTTTACATGGACAACACCATTGTCATGAGTTAAATTGACACCCATTGCTCGCAGGACATCCACACAAGCCTTCTCACCCTGCTTGCTATTCTCTTCTAGACGAAGAACGCGTACATCTGAATTCGTTACAGCCGCAGCTGCTAGAATCGCAGCAGAGCCCGGGTAATCCCCTTGAATGACATATTCTTTGGCTTGATAGGATTGTCTACCTGGAATGCGGTAGTGCATCAGGTCTTCGCTAGCGTGCACAATAATACCAGCCTGTTCTAAAACTTCCAGTGTTTGACCTACAATGATTTTGGATTTCAAATCGTGCAGCACTTCAATCTCGCTATCCTCTTCAAGAAGAGGTGTCATAAATAAAAGTGAGCTTAGGAACTGGGAACTAACATTACCGGAAACAGTGAGCTTGCCACCGCGCGGTTGTCCCCCTTTAATAGTTATCGGCAGACGTCCATTAGAATGTTGTACTTCCACACCCATTTGTTGCAAAGTATCAATGAGATCATCATGAGGGCGCTTGCCCAGAGATTCAGGATACGTGTTTACGAATGTCACATCGGGACAAAAAGCGGCTGTAGACATCAAGAAGCGAAGTACAGCGCCGGCATTGCCTACATTAAGCTCAGAAACATGCTTGGGATTCTTACCAAAACCCGTAATAACGATTTTCTCATCATCTTCTTCAATAATAGCGCCCAAATCACGGACACAACGTCTCATGGCATCACTATCTTCACTATGAGCTGGATAATAGATGGTGCTCGTCCCGTCGGCAAGTGCTCCAATTAGCAAATAGCGGGTAGTGTAGTTTTTGGATGAGAGAGCGTTTATTTCCCCTTGTAGATGGGCAGTTGGTTTCACGATGGCTTTCATGTCGTTGATATCTCCTTCGTAAGTGTTTATATGTAATATCCGAGGAAAGTCAGAAGAATTCCACCGGTATAACTGAGCAGTGTATAGAGGATCCAAGTTTGCCACAGTCCAGCGCGGAGCTGCTTAATGCTTTCGAGATTCAATGTGGAAAATGTGGTGAAAGCACCCATAAAACCCGTGCCTATCAATAGTTTCCAATCGTCAAATGAGTGATATCTCATCAATAGGCCAAGCAAAAAACAACCCAAAAGATTTATTGTCAGTGTACCATACGGAATAGAACTTGGGAACCTGTTTGCCATGTAGGTCCCTAGCTGAAATCGACAAATTGCACCAAAGAATCCTCCAAAACCTACCAGACAAATGGGCCAAAACCATGTCATCATGAACGACGAACTCCCCCTCGTAAAGACTCACCAATACGAACACCCGTCCATGTAGCACCGAGTCCTCCCCATAAACTTCCCAAAGCATAAAGAGCGGCAAGGATTATATGCCCATGGTTTAGCATGCTCATGGTTTCATAGCTGAACGCAGAGAACGTAGTAAAAGACCCTATAAAGCCAGTTGTTATAGGTAGTCGAAGTCTAGTAGGTATGGGAAGCTTTTCGGCAAACGTTATAAAACCAAGTATCAGACAGCCGCTTAAATTACAAAAAAAAGTTCCCCAAGGAAAAACGGAAGCCATCGTAGGATTCCATAAGGCGGAGAGCCCAAATCGGGCAATGGCGCCTAATATCCCGGCTAAACCAATGTACAGCATGGCTACACAACTCCTGTTATTAACCCTAGGTTTGACATCTTGACTGTTTGTTTCTATCATTACTTGTAATGGGGGTTCTTCCCCACATATCAAGCATGGAGGTCCAAAATGGATACGATTTTACCATCCGAAATCAAAGAAAGACTGGACCGCGGCGAAAACCTAGCGATTGTCGATGTCCGCGAAGATGAAGAAGTAGCTGCAGGTATCATCCCAGGAGCTAAACATATTCCGCTGGCTCAATTGCCAGATCGCCTCAGCGAAATCCCCCAAGTCGAAGAGCTTATTCTCGTTTGCCGCAGCGGAAACCGCAGTGGGCGCGCAATTAGCTTCTTGGAGGCTCAAGGCTATAAAGGTCTTAAAAACATGACAGGCGGCATGCTAGAGTGGGAGGACTAAGCTTCTAAGCTTGTCCCCTCCTCCTAGATTTCAGCTTGCTGGATGATAAGTGCTGTAATTTCGTCCGTTGTTAATTGCGTTGTATCGATAACCGAATGCGCGAAATTATAGGCAGACTTACGTTGCTCAAGCAGCAGGTGAACGCGCTCCTCTAAATTCCCCTGCAGCAAAGGACGACTGGTATCGCTGCTCACTCTTTGAATGATGATCTCTGGTGATGCTTTCAGCGCTACCACATAGCCATTCTGCAGCATACAAGCTCGGTTACACTCGGCCAGCACTGCGCCGCCGCCTGTAGCCACAACTTGGCCTTTACGAGCTAATATATGTTCCAGCGCCTTACTTTCTAAAGCACGAAAATGCGATTCACCATGAATGCGAAACAAGTCAGAAATGCTTGTTTGATGCTCTTCTTCCAGAGCCGCGTCCGAATCTTGAAAGAACCATCCTAACTGCTCTGCTAACTTCTTTCCAACGGTTGATTTGCCAGTCCCCATAAATCCGACAAGTACAATATTGCTTGCTGTCACGTTAATCCCCTTTTCCCATATGCTGTTCATACAAAACTTTCCCAACATCATAACATAGCCAAATCGACATGAATACAATCCACCAAAAAATCATATAGTAGTGTGAATAAATTCCAGCACAAACAGTTAAGATTTTAAGAGAGACCATATGCCGACAAGGAGAGATGGAGCTTTGAACCCAACTGTTGCCTATCAAAACCGCACAAAAGGCAAACTGGAGCAAATTTTACACCCAAGCTATACGCTTTGCAAAGAGGATGTTGTGTGGATACTGGAGTTTATTAAGAAAAAAGTGGCTGAAGAAGACCCGCTTATGCAAGGTCTTACTCAACCACGATTATTAAGAAATTTTCGCTATTTTGCCGAAGTCTCTCTGATGCTCATTCACAGACGGAACGGCTTTGATCAAGAGGCCGATCGTTTGAAAATGTGGCTGCGTGAAGCAGCATACGGTTTACAGGAAGAGGCTTAAGGCCTTATCCTCTTAGTTTTCCATCCAATTGAAGTGGAAGGAACCCTCTTTGTCCACACGTTGGAAAGTGTGTGCACCAAAATAATCGCGCTGCGCTTGCAGCAAGTTAGCCGGCAATCTTTCCGTACGGTAGCTATCGTAGTAAGCTAGTGCCGATGCGAAAGCCGGAACAGCAATACCGCGAGTAACCGCTTCTGCAATTACCTGTCTCCATGATTGTTGATAATTATCAACCACACCATTGAAGTAGGAATCAAGCAGCAGGTTTTTGAGTCCAGGATCGCGGTCATAGGCTTCCATAATATTTTGCAGGAATCTAGCACGAATGATACAGCCGCCACGGAAGATCATTGCGATGCTGCCATATTTCAGATCCCAGTTATATTCCTCGGAAGCTGCTCTCATTTGAGCAAAGCCTTGTGCATATGAACAAATTTTACTTGCGTAAAGCGCTTGGCGAACAGCCTCGATAAACGCTTTGCGATCGCCTGTAAAGGCTGGAGCATCAGGTCCTTTGAGCACTTTGCTTGCCGCTACGCGTTCTTCCTTCATCGCGGAGATGAAACGGGAGAATACGGATTCTGTAATAATGGAAAGCGGTACACCAAGATCCAGAGCACTTTGACTGGTCCATTTTCCTGTACCTTTTTGACCAGCGGAATCCAGAATAACGTCAACCATAGGCTTGCCGGTTTCAGCATCATATTTAGTGAAAATATCACGTGTAATTTCGATCAAGTAGCTGTCAAGCTCGCCATTGTTCCATTCTGTGAAGATCTCATGAAGCTCTTCTACGCTTACATTCAGAACATCTTTCAACAATTGGTAGGCTTCGCAAATAAGCTGCATATCACCATACTCAATGCCGTTATGCACCATTTTCACGTAGTGACCAGCGCCATCAGGTCCGATATAAGTACAGCAAGCATCGTCGCCCACTTTGGCAGAAATCGCAGTAAGAATAGGCTCAACGAGTTTATAAGCGTCTTCTTGTCCGCCCGGCATGATAGCTGGACCTTTAAGCGCGCCTTCTTCACCGCCGGAAACACCCGTTCCAACGAAGCGAATACCTTGCTCAGCAAGCTCTTTATTACGACGCTGCGTATCTGGGAAGAATGCATTGCCTCCATCGATTAGGATATCGCCTTTGTCCAAATAAGGAACAAGTTGGTTAATGGTATCGTCAGTAGGACCGCCTGCTTTAACCATGATCAAAATTTTGCGTGGAACTTCGAGTGATTGCACAAATTCTTCAATGCTGTATGTACCTACTAATTGTTTGCCTGGGGCTTCTTGCAGAAGCTCTTTTGTTTTTTCGGCAGAACGGTTAAAAACGGAAACAGTGAATCCTCTGCTCTCGATGTTTAAAGCCAAGTTTTTACCCATAACCGCTAGACCGACTACACCAATTTGTTGTTTAGTCATCTCTCTCATACACCCTTCCGATATATAAATATTTAAATCGTCATCGCGCCAAAACCGCCATCCACTCTTAAAACAGAACCTGTTACAAAGCTAGAAGCTTGTTCAGAAGCAAGGAACACAGCAGCACCCTGAAGCTCAGACGCTTCACCGAATCGATTCATAGGCGTATGACGCATAATGGACTCGACACGTTCAGGCGACAGAATCTTACGATTCTGCTCCGCTGGGAAGAACCCAGGAATAATCGCATTGACACGCACACGGCTCGGAGCGAATTCACGGGCTAGATTCTGCGTGATGTTATTGACAGCTGCTTTGGAAGCGGAGTAAGTGAATACACGGGAAAGCGGCGGATCTGACGAAACGGATGAAATATTAATGATACTTCCTCCAACTCCTCGATCAACCATGTATTTCCCAAACACTTGGCAGGCTAACACGACACTTTTCAAATTAACCTCCATAATAGAATCCCATTCTTCCATGGAAATGTCAAAGAAAGGCGTGGCACTATTTTTGCCAGGGCAGTTCATTAGAATATCCGCACCGCCAGACCAAGCGATTACTTCTTTGAGAACAAGCTCCAAATCTTCACGTCTCGTTGCATCAGCTTGAAAGGTATTAGCTTCCCCGCCAATGGCTTCAATGCTCTGACGAACCTGATCACTTTTCTCTTGATTACGACCGACGATGGCTACTTTCGCTCCATGTCCAGCCAGAGCAAGAGCCATAGAGCCTCCAAGTGTGCTGTTACCGCCAATAATTACTGCTGTTTTCCCTGTAAGATTGAATAAATTCATTGTTCTTCCCCTCCAGCATTTTGCTTGGCAAACCTTCATAATAAGCCTAAGCTAATTTATAATTGAGGGCCCCGTAGGTGCTGTTGTTGAAAGGCGGTAATCGCATCGAATTGATCTTTTAACTGATGATATACGCTTGTATAAATAGTTGTCAATTGTTGATAGATGCGATTATCGTTTTCATTCACCTCGTGAGCCATTCCTACCTGAATCCATTGATGCGCGTGAGATAGATCTTCGATTTCCCCCATTGCGAGCAGACCTAGCAAAGCTGCGCCGATCCCTGAGCTTTCAATCGAATCTGGCACAGTAACGGATGTGCCGAGCATATTCGTCATCATCTGGCGCCAAAAATCAGACCGGGCAAATCCACCGGACGCGCGAATCACAGTGGCAGGTCCCATAATCCGTTCCAAGGAAGCGCTAACTGCTTGGATCGAGAACATGACGCCTTCGAGCGCGGCACGAATCATATGCTTCTTCTGATGGCTGAGTGAAAGCCCGAAGTAAACACCGCGTGCATTGGCGTTCCAATAAGGCGCACGTTCGCCGGAAAGCAGCGGCAGGAACAGCAGACCATCAGAGCCCGCAGGAACTTGTGACGCTAGCTCCGTCAAATAATCATAGGGATCGATTCCCTGGCGGCGGGCTTCTTCTGCTTCCGCCGTAGCGATCTGGTCTCTCACCCAACGGAAAACGATACCACCGTTGTTGATCGGTCCGCCGACGACCCAGAAGTTTTCTGTTAGCGCATAGCAGAACAGCTTGCCTTCGGGGTCGGTTTGCGGCTTGGTGACGACGCTCCGAACGGCACCGCTGGTGCCGATGGTGACGGCGACGACACCTGGCTCGAAAGCGCCAACGCCGAGATTCGCGAGGACACCGTCGGACGCGCCGATAATGAACGGCGTGTTCTCGGACAAGCCCATTGCGGAGGCTAACTCGGCGCTGAGCCCTTCTATGCGGTGCGTTGTAGGCACCAGCTCAGAAAGCTGCTCCGGCGTCACACCGGCCTGACCAAGCGCTTCTTCGTCCCAATCGAGCTTCTCCAGATTGAATAGCCCTGTTGCACTGGCTAGTGAATGGTCAATAAGATAACGACCAAACAGCTTCGCGAAGACGTACTCCTTGATGCCAATGAACTTGTAAGTTTCCTTGACGAGCTCTGGTTCGTTATCACGGAACCACATCAATTTGAGAAGCGGTGACATTGGGTGAATCGGCGTTCCTGTCCGCGAGTAAATCTGCTGACCTAGGCCGCTGCGCTTAAGCTCTTCCGCATACTGCGCACTGCGATTATCCGCCCAGGTGATGCATGCGGTCAGTGGCTTGGTCTGCTCGTCAACAGCAATAAGGCTGTGCATGGCTGAGCTGAATGAGACGCAGAGCACTTGGTCAGCTGTGACACTAATCTTGCGAACAACAGCGCCAATACCTTGCACAACGGCGTTGAAGATTTGATCTGGATCTTGTTCCGCCCGATCACCGGCCGGTGTGTAAAGGGGATATTCAATGGAGTGCGAAGCTAGAACTCGACCATCCCGATCGATCACGAGCGTCTTCGTGCTCGTTGTCCCAATATCCGCCGCGACAATGTATGGCTTATCTCTGACTGCGTCAACTGTCATTTGCTAATATTCCCCTCTGCATCAAATGAAAGTTCATAAGGTTCTGATAGAATTTCAATATCCGGATGCTGACGAGCTTCCTCTAACAAATTCACGGAAATTTCAATTTCGCCCAGGTGAAGTGTATCTTGAATCCGAACTAGCTTGCAGGTCGTGTAATCTAGAATGTTACAGGTTTTAACAGCTGCCTTGATCGCGTAGAAATCGTTCTCCAGCGTTGTGGCGATCTTAGTAGGCGCACATACGGTTGAAGTAAGTCCGTTCGCGTAAGTGAACTCCAAGTTCGTTTTATCCACAAGTCTTTGTGTGGTGAAATCAGCCGTTCCTACACCGTTGGCGTTACCCTTCGTTTCTGGTGTTAAGTCCAGTACAACCATTTTGGCAACATCTGGGCCTCCATGCGCGTATGGAGTTGGGTAGCGGCCGGTAACGTTGGGATCCATCCCATCGCCGCTAATATTTTTGCCAATATAATCAATGACAAGAACATCGATTTCGTCGAATAAAATCTTCGGTAGACGCGATTTTGCTTCGATCAGCAGTTGCTCCTCCCGCACTTCAATTTCAGCTGCAGGCAGCACTTCCACTTGGCATGTCTCATCATAGGCATTTTCTACAAGCGCGACGCCGAACACGATGGGCAGCTTCTCGATCATCAAATTGGCCATGGCCGGCACATTCTCCGCCATATACTTGAAGCCAAGCTGGTGACAAGCTTCAGCGCCTTTTTGTTTGCCTAGACCGATAGCGATCATCTTCATGATCCCGCTCTCAATACGTCCACGAAACGCCGTATGCGGCTTCACACGGTTAATAACGACGATGGCATCTGCCTCTGAAGCAATGCGATCTACATAAACCGGCAAACCGTTAGGCAGTTGGTCGATCTTCACGACTTCCATGGAAGAACGAATAGGCGCGCCCATCGAGGCTTCCGTAATGCCAAAATGCTGCAATACCTCCGTCTGTCCTTCGGCTGTAGCACCACCGTGACTTCCCATACAAGGTACGATGAACGGGAACGCACCTCTGTCTTTAATGGCGTCAATGGTCGTTTTGGTGAAGGCTGCGATATTAGCGATCCCCCTGCTTCCCACAGCAACAGCAACCTGCTGACCAGGATGTATGCTTTCCATAACTCCGCTGCTGGCTAGCTTATTCACTAATTCCAATTCGGGATTTTCCAGAATGGTACGATCAAACTTCTGCCGAATCTTTACCATTTGTGGAATCGGAATATCATTTAATAACTCCCTCAGAATGCTCATCGACTACTCCCTCTTTCCTTATGGTGTCAATAATCGCACGGATTCCCGTACGATCAACTCTGTTTTTAATAGCAACTGTTCCGTTTCGTGCTGCTTATTTTCTATATTTCCAAGAAGTCGCAAAGCGCCTTCTCTGCTAATTTGCTCAATCGGTCTGCGAACGGTTGTCAGTGCGGGGGTTACGTAGGCTGCGAATACCGTATCGTCGAATCCAACCACTGAGATATCGTTCGGTACGTTCAACCCGGCTTCCGATATCGCTTTCATCGCCCCAAGTGCCATTTCATCATTACAGCAAAATACGGCCGATGGTGTTTCATCCAGCGTCAGGAATTGCTGCATGGCCTTATGTCCGCTTTCCAGGTCGTACAATCCCGGCATGCGATATGCAGGTGGAACGGTAATCTGGTAATGCATCATGGCTCGTTCGAAGCCATCTTTCCGATTCTGCGCGGATTTAAATCCTTTGCGACCCTCAATAAGAGCAATACGCTTATGTCCCTGTTCAATCAAATAAGAGGCTGCCAGAAATGCGCCTTGCTCCTCATCTGAGAGAACATTCAGCACGCCTGAAGTTTCAACCGGGCGATTCAGCACAACTTGCGGGATACCCTTACTAGCGATGTGGTCAATGATGGCTTGATCGTCATCACTCTGACTGACAACAACAATACCGTCGAAGCTTTTCTTCGTAATCGAGTGAAAACTGGTGTAATCGTCAATCCCTTTAACGATCAATTGGTAACGATCCTGTATGACACTGTTGACACCACGGATAGCTTCATAGAAGAAGCCGGCGGAAGTTCCTTTGCTTAGTGTGGTAAAGAACAGCCCTAAGTTATACGAACGATCCAGCACCAAACTCTTCGCACTGTAATTAGGCGTGTAATCCATCTGTTCAGCGATGATTCGGATGCGCTCCTTCGTCTCCTCCTGAATGAGCGGACTGTTGTTCAGCGCTCTGGAAACCGTTGTATGAGACACACCTGCAAGCTTGGCAATATCTTTAATGGTAACGCTCATACCCTCACCTCTATCTGAAGCATATCACATCTATGCACACGTTAACAATAGTCTTTTTTGCAGCAAAAAAACTCCCTTCTCAGGGAGCTTCCTCTTCGTGTATTATTTGAAAAAAGCCGGTAGATACGCTTTATTCTTCTCCAGCATTTCTTCCATAAGCGTCTTGGCTACTGCCACTGACGGCACCAATGGATGATGAACCAGTGCTTGTAGAACGAGATCTCTACTGCCTGTCACAGCTGCTTCAATGGTGAGGCGTTCATATGTTTTGACTGCATGAATAAGGCCTTTGACATGTTCAGGAACTTTGGTCAGGCCCATTGGAATAGGACCACCCGCTGTAATGACACAATTCACTTCAATACAAGCATCCTTCGGCAAAAAGTCGATGATGTTATCGTTCATTACGTTCAGTGTTTGAATATCCCGCTTGTCATTGTAAATGGAATCCATGAGATTGACAGCTGCCTCTGAATAATAAGCACCTCCGCGTTTCTCCAACTGTTTAGGCTTCTCCTGCAGGTCAGGATCTTGATAAAGCTCGAACAATTCTTCCTCAACGCGTTTCACAACTTCCGCCCGAGTCCCATTTTCTTTGAGCGACGCCAACTGTTCTTCAAGCATGATATCCGTCATGTAAAAATATTTCAAATAGTAGGAAGGCAGGGATTGCAGCGAACGCAAGAAATCCGCATCCCACTCGCTTGCCGGTACGTTTTTGCCGCTAAATTCTTCTTTGCGATCCAGCAATTCAGCTAATTTATCCTCGCCTCTGATTTCAGCGCGCGTTACCCAGTGGAGATGGTTTAACCCAACGAACTCGGTGTATATCTGTTCAGGTGCAGCATCATACTTGTTCATTAACCATTTGTGCAAACCGATAGGCGCATTGCAAAGACCTATGCTTTTCACTTTGGAGTACTTATGAATCGCCTCCGTCACCATACCTGCAGGATTCGTGAAGTTCAGCAGCCACGCGTTAGGGCTCAATTCTTCAATATCCTTACAAATATCAAGCAGTACAGGAATCGTACGAAGTGCTTTCATCATCCCGCCCGGACCGGTCGTTTCCTGACCAATAACATCGTATTTGTTAGGAATATGCTCATCCCATTTACGGGCTTCCAAAAGACCTACGCGCATTTGCGTACTTACGAAATCCGCATTTTCGATCGCTTTTCTGCGATCCAAAGTTAAGTGTACCTCGATCGGTAAACCGGACTTCTCGATCATTCTTTTTGCCAAATTACCGACGATTTCCAGCTTGTGCTTACCTTCTTCCACATCCACAAACCAAAGCTCTCTGACAGGCAGCTGGGCATATCTTAAAATAAAACCTTCTACGATTTCCGGCGTATAAGATGAACCTCCGCCAATGATGGCAATTTTCAATGCATCTCTCATTGCACTCACATCCTAGTCTTATCTAATAATTGTATGGTTTGATAGTCGGACACGGTCCGGAGTTTCTCGTACACATCTATGGTAACGGGGGTACCTGCAGCTTCCATCGCCATCCAAACGGCGCCTACCACAGGTTCAACGTTCAATTTCACAATTGTGGCATTGGAGGCGACTTCGCTGACTGCCTTTTCAATATAAGAATGAATAAAGGGCCCCTCACCTCTTGCAATGACACTGCCCGCAAGTACAACTTGAAAAGTCTCTTGCTCCATGTTTAAACGTTTAATGACAGCAATTGCTGACTTGCCAAGCTCTTCCCCTTGCACCCTGAGAATGCGGCAGGCGACCTCATCACCTTGCACTGCAGCTTGGAACAACAGTTTGGTCGTATGGAGCGGTACAGATTTGTTGTTATCCAGAAAATCATCAAACAGCACCTGCACCGAATCGTAGCCAAGACACTTGATCAGCAGCTCAGTCAGCATAGTGGGTTGCTCTCTGCCATCCCATGACCGAATGACAGAACGAAAAGCCTCTACAGCGAGTGTGCCTCCCCCGCCAAAATCACCAAACTGGTAGGTGAAGCCTCCACATTGAAAAAACTCACCTTGCCTGTTCTTGCCGGCACTGTTCGTTCCACTTCCGCAGATGAGAACCACGCCAAAAGGCTGTGGCGTACCAGCACGCAAAGCAATCATGGTATCACAATCAATCCCATAATTCGTGAATCCCAGTCCGCCAATTAGCGGACGCAGGATCGTATAATCAATCGGTCGATCTGCGCCAGCAAGGCCGAAAAAAGCATATTCAATGTCGTTATATGTAAGCCCCGCCTGCTGCAGCGCCATTGCTACGGAGTTTGTAATATTTCTGAGTGCTTGTTCTACACCAAGTTGATGATTGCCATTGCCGCTGTGCCCTTTACCGATGATATGTCCATGTTCATCTGTTACGAGCGTGTAGGTTTTACTCCCGCCTGCGTCTACACCCAAATAATATTTCATGCTTTCAACTCCTGTATATATCCATCATCTCTAGTTTCGCTTACTTGTGGTGGATTCTCGAATGATTAATTCCGGTTCCAATTGCACCGTTATATTACGTTTGGCTGTACCATCAATCCACTTAAGCAAAATATCGACGCCATGCTGCCCCATTTTGTCCGCCGGTTGACGAACGGTTGTTAACCTGGGGCGGAATTCCTCCGAGAAAATCTGATCATCAAAACCAACAATTGACAGATCACGCGGTATTTTGTAGCCCTCATTTTTGAGCGCGTCCATCACACCAAAAGCTGTCAGATCATCGGCGGCAAATACCGCACTCGGAAGTTTTCTCGACTGAATCCAGCGACTTGCCGCTTGGTAACCGGAGGTGATGCTGAAATTACCTTTTTCAATCCAAGAAGGATCCAAACCTGCCTCCTGCATCGCACTGACGAAACCGCGCCGCCGCTCGCTGCTGCTTAAGTAAGGTTCAAGCCCGGAAATATGGGCAATCTCCGTGTGGCCTAGGTCAATTAAATGTTTCGTGGCATCGTAGCCACCTTTATAATTATCAATAATTACAGAGGATATCGAGGGATGAATATGCTGATTATCCAGCATGACGAAAGGAATTTTCTTCTTTTTCAATTCCATGACATAATCATCCTCATGAACCGGCGAGAGCATAATAACACCGTCCACACGGTCCTCTTGGAACATGGAATTATCGAAAGATGCGAACACGTCTGTTGATATCGAAAGCGCTAAGAAGTAACCTTTTTCAGCAAGCCGATCGTTAATCTCTTTGACTACTGCATCCAAGAAAGAATCATTTAAAGTGGTAATGCCGAGTCCAATAATACCCGTCTTGCCACGAGCCAAGCTTCGTGCAGCTGCATTCGGATGGTAATCTAACTCTTTCATCGCTTGCAGCACTTTTTGGCGATTTTTTTCACGTACAGTGCCTGCTTGATTAATGACTCGCGAAACAGTGACGACTGACAAACCGCTTCTCTTGGCGACGTCAAAGATGCTTACTTTCATATAAAACAACTCCTGTAGCTCTATAATTGCAGTAATCAAGTCGATTTACAGCATGTTTCCAAAGTACCACAATTAGCGTTTCAAATATACAAGAGGAAAATGCAATATGGCACGCAGCATTCCTCCAGCTTGAGCGTGTTAAAAGTTTAACCGCTTTAACTTTTAGTGATTACTCCCCCCTTAATTTTAGAATATTGAAATATTCTAGGTTTCTTCCAAAAACCGATCCCCTTCGAAAGTTAAAGCGCTTTAACTTTCGTGAATTAATTATATACGATGAAGTCCGGGTTAACAAGCATAATTCGACCAATAAATTTAAAGAGAGACCATATCTATAGCTAGATACAGACTCTCCTCTTATTTAACTCCAATATTCATTTTCACATCTCCAATAAGAGCATTTCTTGTCTCATTTCGATCAGCTTGGTTTTACTCTCCATGACCGCTTTGACATCGCCTGAAACCATCGCATCATGCAGGGTAGCTAGTTCGTAATCCAGCTCCATCCGTAAAATTGGAATTCGATCGTCGGTACGCTTGGATCGCAGCGCTTGCATGACTTCCTCTACGGTCACGGCAGGCTCCTTCTGATACAGCACTTTATGTTCGATACCGCTAATCTCGACCATTCGAATAATTTCACCGAACATAATATTCTCAATGAGAATTTGCCGATCCTTGAATCTTTTTACAACAGCATGACCACGTGTATCACCAATCAGCTTCTCCATCATTTCGGCAAGCTTCTCATCTTTGAAGGAATAATTGCCTACAATTTTATACTTTTCACCGATTCGTTCGAATTTCAGCTTAATCAGCTTGCGTCCTGTGCGAATGGAAATGATGAACTGCAGTTCGCTTTCGTTCCAATACAGAGAATAACCTTCCTGAATGAGTGCTTTAATGAAGTTCCGGATTAGCCGGCGATCAAATCGTAACTCTAGGTTGCAATACTCCACTTCATGACTCTTACTCACGGCAATCCCCTCCATAATTGGCGCATATTATTTTGTTTAAATATTCAGACAACTTATCTGCTTACTCTTATCTTATTATGAATTCTATGTTTTAGCAACTTGGATTATTGACATTTTTTTAAGGAAAAACGTACAAAAAAAGCTGATGCCCGTATTCTAACGGCTTCAGCCCTAAACTGGAAGAAAACGGCCTCTGCCTATGCAGTACCTATGCGTTTAATGCCATCCCCAGAAAAATCCATCGCGCTCCCAAGCTGCTTTACCGCCATGAAGTTTTTTAAAGATTTTCTTCACATCTTTGGAAATCGCTTGATTCCCATTCTCGTTCACATATATGAAGGATTCCCCAAAATGTTGAATTATATAGTCCACTGCTTCTTTCTGATATAAAATACCCGCGGATTTCAACTGCTCCATCATCCATTCTGCAACTTCATTCGCCGTAACGGCCATTTGCATTCTCTCCCTTTATTCGTATGTCTAAGGCCTGTGTACAGGCAAGTGACGCTATTGTACCATAGGAACACAATCTTTTCGAAATCATCGTCCGAATAGGTACAGGAGCACAATCATCCTAATAAATCCGAATAGCCCATTCATTCCTAGGTAGAGCTCCATATGCTATCTCGTAAGACAAACGAACAGATTGTAAAACGAAAGGGTGATTTAAATGGGTTATGATGCAGGTGTCGGTGGTTATAGATCTTCCGCAGCCGTTTTGGTTCTCTTCATTTTGTTGGTAATTATCACTAGTGCTTTCTTTATCTAATTCACTTAAAAATGAAAGGGCTATTCTGCTGAAGCAGATAGCCCTTTTACTTTGTTAACTAACCTCGGCATCACCCGGTCTAAGAATAACCGAACCGACGCCTAGAAGAATCAGTCCAAATAAGGTGAGTACGCCCATGTGCATCCACATCTGCGACAGAGTCTGACCAGAAGCCATTCGCTGAATGGCCTCAATCACCCACTTTTGCGGAACGAAATTCGCAATTTTCTGCATCCATTCCGGCATAAAGCTGATCGGCCAGAAGCATCCGCCTAACATACACGTTGGGGTAACAACGAGAGAATTAATCACGCTCATATTCGACGCATTCTTAACCATACTAGCTACCGCACTGGCAATTCCCATGCTGGCTAATAAGAAAAACTCCAACATAATAAACTGCGATAAAAACGGAAGTCCGTACTCATAATTCGTTACATAACGCGTAAATAAAAGGATGACAAGCACCTGCAACGTCCCAACCAGGAAACTGCCTATGAAATTTCCAAGTACAATTTCGAAAGAATGAACCGGCGCCGAATACGTTCTAGCCATGGTTCGTTGTCTACGATCATCCATAATCACGGAAACGGTGTTATTGATTAACCCCATCATGAACATCAGCATGAAACCAATCACAGTATTCATTTTCGGATTCACATATAAATCAAGGTCAGTAATTCGCTCCTTTACTTGATGCTTCTCCATCTGAGAAATCGTTTTCTCCACTGCTTCGTGTAGCGCTGCATCTTGGAACCCTTGCTGGCTATACAGCTCAATCGTTCCTTGATATCTAGATAGAATACTATCCAGATTGATTTTGAGCGTAATCGAAGCCTCATTTATGTTTAGTTGGTACATATCTATTTGCGCTGATGCACCTTTCATCAACGTCTCGCTGAATCCTTCAGGAATCAGAAAAGCGCTGCTCACTTTTTGCTTCGTAACCATTTCTTTAAGTGCTGTTTCAGAAGCTTCTTGTTTGAGCCGATAATCTGGCAGCATAGAAAGTTCTTGCAAGAGATGGGAACCCATCGCTCCTCGATCCAAATTGATATAAGCAATATCAACCCCGTGCTCGCTCTGTTGACCAAGTACACCAATGATTAGCGAAACCGCTGCTGCTGGAATGACTAAATACATCAAAAAGCCTTTTTTCTGAAAAAGTGTACGTCGCAGCATATTGAGCGCTATAAATAAGCTATTCATGATATCCCGCCTTCCGATATACAATCAGGGAAAGAAGCAACAGTCCCCCACTAATACTAGCTAAGATCAATAGATGATACCCTATGAAAGCAGCATCACTTCCGAGCATAATCCGAAACATACTCTGCATGGCCCAGTGATTGAGCGTAAACTCTCCCATTCGCTGCAGAAGACCCTCTGGAAGAGGTGTGAAACCTCCACTCAGGAAGGTCATGACAAGAATGATGATTTGGAACGTCGTATTGATTGCTTTAGACGATTTCGCTGCCAGCATAATCAATATCGCTAGACTCATCGAAGCCACGATAATCAATAAGCAAACCAGGAAGAGGTGGAAGAAGTCATTTCCCCAATCGACACCATAAAACAGAATAGTTGCAATAATAATGATTGCTGCCTGGAGTATCGAAATGAAGATATTTCCAAGGATTTTACCTAGCAAAATTTGATATTCATGAATGGGCATCGCATTTAAGCGTGATAACGTGTGACTTTCTTTCTCTCCTTGCAAACCCAATGCCGCTCCCATGCCCGAGTATAACAAAAACATGACTAGCATAGACGCTGTGTAATACTGCATTGCCGTATAGTTGGAATTAGAAGAAGTAAGCTTGCCTAGCCGTACATGCGAAGAAGCCTCCGCTGTTGGTTTGAAAAATCCGTCACTACCTTGTTTCTGCAACATTTCCGCTCCCCCGGGGCCTGCTGAAATTATCGCGGCTTGCCTATAATTAACTTGTTCCAAAAAGGAGCGAAGCGTCATCTTAGCGGTCAAATTTTGCCCATAATCCTGGCCAAGTATCATCTCCCACTCTGCTTCCTTTCCTTCAAGCACGCGGCTGCTAAAATCACTTGGAATGATGAGTGCAAACTCCGAATCCCCAGATTTGAGCCGTTTTACTGCTTCTTCACGTGATTGAATGTTCATTGGTTGTATGATCTTCATTAACTCCGGAGTGCTGAGAAAGCTAGTTAACCCTGCGCTTAAGACTCCTAAATCTGACTGCACCACATCTACCTTAACGGGCTTCAGTGTCCGATCTTCCATTTTGAACGTGCCTGAGAGCGCCGATCCCAAAATGAATATAAGTAAAAGCGGCATCAAATACTGAATAATGAGTACATATCGCATGCGCATAAAACGCAATATTTCATACTTAGCAATGATCCAAATCGGCATGGTGACCTCCTCCTAATCCCGTAAGGTTCTTCCGGTCAACGACAGAAATAATGCCTCAAGATCAGGCTCCACCTGCGTGAGCGATTGAATTTTCACTTCGTGTTTGGAAAGGATAAACAGGATATCTTGCAAATAGGCTTGCGAGGAACCCACCAGCAGTTCAAGTGTCTGTTCATGTATGGTGACTTGCTTAATCCGCGGATGATCCCTTAATTCTTTGACGGCTTCTTCCCTCAGGTTAGCTGCTTGAATGATAATTTTATTGTCCTGCTCAACTTTACCGCGCAATTCTTCGTGAGTCCCACAAGCAATGAGGTGCCCATGATCCATGATGCCGACCCGCGTGGATATGGCGGACACTTCCTCCATGTAGTGTGAGGTATAAATGATCGTTGAGCCCATACGGTTCAGCGTCCTAACTGATTCCAGAATGTGGTTTCGGGACTGAGGATCGATGCCCACGGTAGGTTCATCCATAATAATCAGCTTTGGATGATGCATAATTGCACAAGCAATGTTCAATCTGCGCTTCATTCCGCCCGAAAAGGAACTCGGTTTATCGCGAGCGCGGTCTGATAGTCCTACAAATTCCAGCGCTTCCTCCACTCTGTCTTTCAGCAGTTTACCTCTTAAGCCATATAATTTCGCGAAAAAAGTGACATTTTCTCGCGCTGTTAAGCTTTCGAAGATCGCGAGATCTTGTGGAACAAGACCAATTCCCCGTTTCACTTCAATTGTATCTTTTGCAACCGAGAGCCCATCAACAAACATTTCACCTTGATCGATTTTGAGCAGGCCGCTTAGCATTTTGATCGTTGTGCTTTTCCCGGCCCCATTGGGTCCTAACAATCCGAAAATTTCACCTTCATGAATCGATAAATTCAAATGATCGACAGAAATTTGATTGCTATACTTTTTGACAACATTTTTTATTTGAACAAAGCTCATAAGATCCTCTCCCTTTTCCCAATTCCCTATTTCCAACTGGTGTTATTACAATCATTGTATCGCCAAGAGATCCCCTTAACAGGTAGAATAAGTCATTATTCAAAGGTGACAAAAGTCATTATCTGTCTAATAGACGTGTTAACCCACTTGGTTAATATGGTATACTTTGCTAATACTTGCCCTGCAAAGGAAGGGAATCGATTGACACAATTAAGCTCGTTAACCCGTTATTTACTCATTCTCATCCCAGCGATTGCCTCGATGTATCTCGAAAGCTATTCATCCAATGGCATGTATGTTTTCCTCATTCTCTTATTCATTTGGATCGCTGAACTGCGCAGAACGATATTCTCGAGATCAGCATGGATGCTTTTACTCGAAATCGGATTCAGTGGATGGTTGAGCTATCACTATGACGGCATTTTATTCATCACCTTTTACTCCACGCTCTTATCCTATGTAACGACCGTAAATAGTCATATTCGATACTATTTCGTGAGTATTCACTTGATTGTATTGAACATATCCTTACAGAATCAGCCAAACAGCTACTACCTTATTGCCAATCTCATCTTCATGTCTGTGACGCTGCTCCTGCTGCAGATGCTCCAGACTGAGCAAAACAAAGAGGAAGTTGAGCTGCTCTACGATAGGCTTCGGAGGCAGCATTACGAGCTGGACGAAGCTCGCATTCAATTAATGGATTACGCCCGAAAAGTCGAAAACATCGCACAAACGGACGAACGCAATCGGATTTCCCGAGATATTCATGATGATTTGGGACACAAGCTGATCCGGCTAAAAATGATGATGGAAGCATCCTTGCAGATCCTTCCTACTCAACAGAAGAAAGGCGTAGACATGTTAATGTCAGTTCGTGACCAGTTAACAGAAAGCATGGAACTGCTGCGCTCCACCGTACGTAGACTGAAACCAGATGAAGAAACGTTGCAAACCTATTCACTGGAGAGGCTCATTGAAGGACTGACAGCAGATAAAGGGATATCTATTGAGGTTGAGATACAGGGGATGCCCTACGTGCTGTATCCGAGTCTAGAGTTCATTCTATACCGTAACGCACAAGAAGCCATCACGAATGCCATTCGTCACGGATCCGCAACCCAGGTTCTTATTCAGTTAACCTATGAATCTAAACAAATTACAATGTGTATTTCGAATAACGGTAAATTGCCTACTGAGCGCAGTATAAACGGACTAGGAGTGTCAGGCATGGAAGAACGAAGCAAGCTCATTGGCGGTCAGCTGATTCTGTCAATCGAGGATCGATTTACAGTGACAACTGTCTTGCCTACTTTTCGCCAAATTGAATCTACCTAAGAAAGGGTTGACCACAGCATGATTCATGTGCTCATTACAGACGATGATCCATTCATCCGCGAAAGCTTACAATTAATCATTGGACTTGACGAAAATATGAAGGTCGTTGGTACGTGTATGCATGGAGACGAAGCTCTTGCTTTTATCCAGAACGGCGTCCAGGTTGACGTTGTCCTCATGGATATTCGGATGCCAATCTGTGACGGTGTACAGGGCACTTTGAAGATTAAGCAAGCTTATCCGGATATAGCCGTGCTTATTCTGACCACATTCGACGATGATGAATTTATCGTTCAGGCCTTGCGAAACGGGGCCAGCGGTTATCTACTCAAAAATATTTCACCGGATCGGATTATTCAAGGAATCAAGACGGTAGAACAAGGCAATCTACTTATTCATGCGGATATTGCCAAGAAATTGACGACTTTTATCAGCGCTAGTTCATCTTCGAACGTACCTGCAGCCAAACCACTTAGTGAATATGGATTAACAGCCAGCGAACAAGCAGTCGTAGCGAAAATTGCTGAAGGTCTATCTAATAAAGAAATCGCCCAGGAGCTATTCCTGAGCGAAGGTACAGTTAAGAATTATATTACGGAAATTCTCAGCAAGCTGAACCTCCGAGATCGCACGCAAATTGCTATTTTCTATTTAAAAAAGCAATCAGGCACCGGTAGTTAATTATTTAACTCTCGCCACCTGAATGTCCTCTTTGGAAGAGCTTCCAACCACATAATCAGGCTTATTATTATTGCCATTTATTTGCGTCAGTTTGAGAGTTGTGCGATAGAAATGCCCATTTTCCGTAAGTAAGTAGCTGTATGTATTCTCTTCAGGCAGCGCATCAATGATAATCGGATTCGTCATGTAAGGTACTTTATTGATCTCATAGTATCGGAAACCTTCCACATATTCTCTAATTGTCTTGAGCTTGACTGGATCCTGCTCCCCTGTAATGACGATGGGTTCATTAATGAGATAGGAAATTTGCGGCGTTTCTTTCCAGCTTTTTTTCAATTCTTCTTCGCTGACATAGATATCCTCTGAATACTTTTCCTTCGCTTTCCGCAATCCGCCTGTAGAGACACCCATTCGGTCCAAATCTTTCAATCGGTAATACGTCTGATCCGTCATATTAACAAGAACCGGGTAAGTCCCCCCTAAATAATCAAAGTACTGTGGATAAGGGTACTGCAGCACAATTTCTGTATAATTCGTTTCGTTGCCTTCCGCTGGCTGCTGAGGATTAACTCGGGAATTCAGATAGATTGTTTTCGTGCTATCCTTCCAATTCACAACCGCTCCTAGGTAGGTTCCTAGCTCCTTCACAGGCAAATAACTGGAATTATTATAAATTAAAGGCGGATTCGCCAGCTTCACTTCTTGCCCGTTCACCACGACTTTAAAATCATTTCTTAAGTAAGCATCAACACGCTGCAGAACATCCTGTGCATAAACACCTGCTGTGAAACAAGTTCCCATTAAAGTGCCTAGTACCGCAATTTTGGACCATTTTGACATACGCATAAGTATAAATTCTCCTGTCTTTCCTAATTGATAGTTACCTCATATTTCGGCATGGTTCCACTTTTTCCCTGCTTTTCCGCTATAAAATCGGTCCAATGGCCTACTTCCTTTCTAGGAAACTCGTAATCATTGCGGGAATACACGAATTGCTTTAGAATAATTGAAAACGTAATTGAAAAGAGGAATTAAACAGATGAGTTTCACTGGATTTGCACAACATGATTTCGATACCTTTGCTATAGAAGGTCTTGATGGTCGTATGGAAGCCATTCGAGAACGCATTCAGCCTAAATTCAAAGCATTAGGTGATTCTTTGGCTCAGGATTTGTCAGTCCTTTCCGGTACAGAAATGTTCTTACATATCGCTAAACACTTAAGACGCAAAGTGAATCCCCCAGTCGATACTTGGCTGGCAATTTGTCCAAACAAACGAGGGTATAAACAGGTACCTCACTTCCAGGTCGGTCTATTTGATGATCGTGTCTTTATCTGGTTGGCACTTATTTATGAACTCCCGAATAAAAGTAACATTGCAACTACCTACATGAAAGAAATCGACCGTATGCAAGAGGAGATTCCATCCGATTTCGTTCTTTCCTTCGATCATATGAAAAAAGACGTCACCTCCCTTGCCGATTTAGACCGCAGCGGCTGGAACGATGCATTAATTCGATTCCGCGATGTCAAAAAAGCGGAGCTGCTCATCGGCCGCAACCTCAGTTTCAAGGATCCCGTGCTAGAGAAACCAGCTGAACTTGAGCTGCTTATTAAACAAACCTTTGAGAAGCTCATCCCCCTTTACAAGATGGCTGTGAACGCAAAGTAAATCGGATTTATGGAAATTTTTATGTGGGACTAAGGTTCCTTTAAAGTAAAATTAACCCCTCCTGCACAGACTAAGTGCTGTAGTCCTAATCCAATAGGAAAGGAGGGATCCAACAAGTATGAACCCTACGTATATGAAAAAGCTGATGGTGAGCTCAATTGCTCTCACAATCGCTCTTGGCTGCAGTGCTCTCCCCTCCATAACGGCTGCGGCTCAATCTCCTTCCGAGGATCAGGAGCAAACGATTCGTTTGCATCAGACCGATGAGAAGGAGCAAGGCGGTCATCGCCGCAAATGGCCGATTATCGATGAGTCTGCTACGGTCATCGGCATTGACAAGGAAGCGCTCGTCAAAGCACTGAAGAGCGGTAAAAGCATCATTGAAGCAGCCGCAGACAAAGGCATCAGTGAAGCCGACTTGACGGCCAAACTGCAGCAGCTGCGAACAGGCAAAATTGAAGCGGCCGTCAAAGACGGCAAGCTGACAGCAGATCAAGGCGAGCACATGAAGATGAAGCTCAGTGAGCATTTGAAGTTCATCCTCAACGAGAAAAACTTGTTAGAAGGCCATGAAGGACATGGGAAGTGGCATAAGTTCGGACTGAAGCCGGATACTGAGAAGCTCGCTAAGACTCTCGGTCTGAGCAAGGACGAACTTCACGCCCAGCTCCGTTCCGGCAAATCGCTGGCGGAGATTGCCCAGTCTAAGGGCATTTCCAAGGACAAGCTTGTAGCGTCCATTAAGGACCAGTTAACCCCATCTATTGAGAAATGGGTTGACCGTAAGAAAGATGCGAAAGTCAAAGACTGATAGCTGTAAGTGTTAGCAAAAAGGCATTCCTCTGGGTTCCTCTGGGATGCCTTTTTGCTGTTTTATTTTATAGATCCATTTGAATCATTTTTTAAAATGAGTGATTACTCACTTCTCAATTTCAATAAGATCGCGTATGATGAGTACATAAGTAAAAAATGAGTGATTACTCACTCTGAGAGAGGTGTAAATACTATGACAACGGACCTATCTATTCAAGTGCATGGTGTCAGCAAGCAATTTGATGCGAAGGTTGTTTTGAATGACATTACTCTAGCTGTACCGAAAGCCCATATTTTCGGATTGCTCGGCCCTTCCGGATCAGGGAAAACAACGCTTGTACGTATGATTGCTGGTATTGATGTTCCCACTTCTGGGACCGTACATGTGCTCGGGCAGCAAATGCCCCAGCTAGCGATGCTATCGAAAATTGGTTATATGGCCCAATCGGATGCGCTATATGCCGAACTAACCGCTCAGGAGAATTTGGAGTTTTTCGCTTCTTTGTATGGGTTAACAAGTACAAAGCGCAATCAGCGCATCCATGACGTCATGGAGCTTGTTGATCTAGGATCTCATTTGAAGAAGCAGATTTCCAATTATTCTGGAGGAATGAAGCGCCGCTTATCGCTCGCTATCTCTTTGCTGCATGAGCCAGGCATTCTAATTCTCGATGAACCTACGGTGGGTATTGACCCCGTCTTACGGAAATCAATATGGCAAGAGTTGACGAAACTCAGTCAGCAGGGTACAACGATTCTCGTCACCACCCACGTGATGGATGAAGCTGACAAATGTCATCAGCTTGGGATGATCCGTGATGGCAGACTCACAGCAGTAGGAACACCGGATGAGTTGAAACGAGCTACTTCCTCCGCAACGATTGAAGAAGCATTCTTATATTATGGAGGTGTCAAGCAATGAGAATTCGTGCGATTGTGATCCGTATTTTACGCCAGTTCTTTCACGATAAACGAACTTTAATGATGATGCTTGTAGCTCCAATGCTAATTCTTTTTATGATGTCATTGGTTTTTAACGGCAACACCTACGTCCCTAAACTAGGCGCTGTTAATGTGCCTGCTCCACTCATTCAAAAACTGCAGGACCTTAATGCTGAAGTAATAGCCTATACGGTAGATGAAGCTCAAACTGAGCTAGAGGCTGTACATGTAGATGCCATCATTACGATGAATGGGACAGCGCCGCAAGTGACCTTGGAAGGCAGTGACCCTAGTAAAAATAGAGCTGTGCTGTTCTTGCTGCAAAAAGCATTGCAAAGCGTCGTTCCAACTAACTCCAGCGCTAACTCAAGCTCCAATTTACAAGCGCCAACCATCACCTATTTGCATGGCTCAGCTGATATGGCAGCTTTTGATAATTTCGGTCCTGTTCTCATAGGCTTCTTCGTCTTCTTCTTCGTCTTCCTGCTCTCTGGCGTTTCCTTCTTGAGGGAACGAACCGGCGGAACCTTAGAACGGCTGCTGGCTACACCGCTTCGTCGTTGGGAAATCGTTGTCGGCTATATTCTAGGCTTCGGTATATTTACAACACTCCAAGCAACGCTCATTGCATGGTTCGCCACTAGTGTGCTGGGTCTAATGATGGTCGGCTCTTTCTGGTATGTATTGCTGATCACGGTCCTGCTCGCGCTGGCTGCATTATCACTTGGAACGCTGATATCAGCTTTTGCTAACAATGAATTCCAGATGATTCAGTTCATTCCGCTTATTATCGTACCCCAGGTGTTCTTCTCAGGCTTATTCAGCCTCGATACGATGTCGGTATACCTTCGCTGGATTGGTATCATCATGCCGCTTAAATACGGAGCAGATGCCTTACGGAATATTATGATCCGCGGTGCAGGTTGGGATCGCATTTGGTTGGACGTTCTCGTATTAGCAGCATTCACGATTGGCTTCATGATCTTGAACATAGTGGCACTCAGGAAGCACCGTAAGATATAATGTTAGGATGTCCTATGTTACAATGCCAGTTTTGCTAAATGAAGAGGTGAACACATTGCCCCAAATCGAGCCATGGTTAACTGAGCTTCTCCGTCTAAATGACGAGGAAGAGAAGATGACCGATAAACAGATAAAGATTGTTCAAGCGGCCGTAGAGATTTTCTCTGAGAAAGGGTTTGCAGGCTCCTCGACCAGTGAAATAGCCCAAAAAGCTGGCGTGGCGGAAGGTACCATTTTCCGTCACTATAAAACGAAAAAAGAACTGCTGCTCTCGATCGTTGCCCCCCTCATGACAAAGCTCATTGCACCGTTTGCAGTGAAAGACTTCACCAAGGTGTTGGAAGCTGATTATCCTGATGTGGAACAATTCTTGCGCGCTATCACGGTGAACCGATTAGAATTCGCCCGCAAAAATTTTCCTGTTATCAAAATTTTCATGCATGAAATCCCTTTCCATACGGAGCTGCGTGAACAGTTTAAGGAAACCGTTGCCGTATTAGTGCTGGAAAAAGCTTACAAAGCCATTCGACATTTTCAGGCTGAAGGTCAATTAATCGAGCTCCCAGAAGCTACGAGTATCCGACTGATTGCCTCTACGATTTTTGGCTTTCTGATTGCTCGATTTTTGTTGGTGCCGGATTCGGAATGGGATGAACCCCAAGAAATCGAGTACACGATTAACTTCATCATGCACGGCTTATCGCCTCGCAAGCCATAGCTAGCCGCTAAACACAAAAAAGCTGTACACCAGCCTCCCCTATTTGGGAAGCTGGTGTTACAGCTTTTTTTCATCTGTCAGGCGGTTTGCTGCTGCGCCCGCGTCTGACGATCTACGAGTACGAAGCGCTGCAGCAGCAGGATCGCCGCTAAACAGAGCACGCCGCCGATAATGAACGGCAGCGAATGCGCGATAGCGAATACCGCTCCTCCAAGGAGCGGGCCCGCAATGCGTCCCAGACTGTCCATAGAGGAGCTTAGGCCCGTCGCTACGCCCTGACCTACTTTCGTGCGCTGTGTAATCAGCGACGTCACACACGGGCGTATGAGGGCGTTACCTGCGCCGAAGACCGAGAGATAAATCGCAGCGGTCACTACGCTGCTCGAGTACAGCAGCAGGAAGAACCCTGCAGCTGATAGCAATAATCCAATGCCGATCACTCGTTGCTCGGCCCCCTGTTTGACCAAGCGGCGAACTACGCCGCCTTGGATTAAGGCGCCAACAATACCGCTAGCTAAAAACATCATGCCGATATCGAATGGCGTTGCGCCAATCTTGTCCATTTGGTAGTACTGAAGCGTCGCTTCCAACCCTGCCAATGTGAAAGATACGAAGAATGATAACACATAGAGGTACTTCGATGCCCCGGAGAAAGCTGTCCATCTAGATGGAGCTTTCTCCTTCACGGAGGTGCGTTTGTCTACCGTCAGCGATTCTTTCAGAATAGCAAATGCAAAAACAAAGGAAGCTAGTGCGAGTCCGGATGCTACAAAGAATGGTAGGTACGTCCCCCATCGGCTTAATATCCCGCCGATTGCTGGACCGAAGATAAAGCCTAACCCAATCGACATCCCCACCATACCCATGCCTTTTGTCCGATTCTCAGCGGTAGTAATATCAGCGACATAAGCCACAGCGCAGGCCGTTGCTGCTCCTGAGAATAATCCGCCTAGAATGCGGGATACGTACATGATCCACAGATTACCGTCAGCGAATCCAAATATCAAAAAGCTAACACTAAATCCAAGCAGACCTATTAAGATAATCGGTCTCCGTCCGATGCGATCCGATAGTCCTCCCCAAATGGGGGACATAAGAAAAGAGGCTGCGGAATAGACCGATAATAGCAGCGCGTTATGATATTCAGCGCCTGCACCTTTAACAACTTCCGGCAGTACAGGAATGATGATCCCGAAACCTACGAATATAGTCATCAACAACAGCATGATGATTCCGATCTGTTTATTCATGATGCTTATAATCCTCCAAACGAAACATTTTTCCCTTATCGTACCATACCTTTTTTGGGGATGGAAATGAACATTTGAAGAACAAGCAGCAGTACCAGAACTAGGCCGCTCATCAAGAATGGTGCATGATAGCCATACACATCCCAAAGCTTACCGGAAACGATCGGCCCAATGATCATCCCCAGTCCTTCAATCGTTAGGAAGAAGCCCCACACAGCGCCTCGTTTCTCAGGTGGAATGGCAGACGCAATGAGCGCATTCCAAGAAGGAATAATGAAGGCATAGCCCGCTCCGAGCACAGCTACCAAGACATAAAGCAGCATCATTGACTTCGCGAAGGTAAACAGCAGAAGTACGAAAGCGCTCAGCATAAATCCTGCAACCAAAAATGGACGAATGCCTAGACGATCAACCAACTTCCCCATCGGAACTAAGAAAATAACAGTTACAGCTCCACCTGCAATTAGAAACATGCTGTACTGAAAAGATGTAAGCATCAGTACCTCTTTGGCATAGAGTGTGAGAATGGGTGTCAGTATACCGAGAGCGAACGTTTGCAGAAACATCGCGGGGAATAAAAGCGGACTAACAGACATTGAGCGCCGTACTTCACTTAAATATGTTGTAACCCGTTCCCATAGTGGTGCAGCGGCACGGTTAGAAACCAGCGCCTTCTCCCCCCCGCCCTCTCCATCCGTTCTTACCACGCCATTCTTTCTTGGAAGCATGAGCGCAACAATAACGACGACCGTCATACAACCGATCAATAATCGAAATGCGGTGCTGTAGTTATTTTCTCCAACGAAAAAGTTAATCGCTACCGGTCCCAGTCCAACGCCCGAGAGCCAAGCCATATAGACAACGCTCATGATCGTGGCTTTGCCATCGTCGCCAGCCACTTCCGTCGATCCTGTAATCACACACGGCCATAATGGCGCCGTACCAAAGCCAAGCAGCGCACATCCTACGATCATCCAGATATACTGGGATGTTGTTGCAATTAGAATGACTGAAACGAATGTCATGAGTACACCAGTAAGCATGGTTGTTCGGTAACCCAATTTGTCAATAATCCAGCCAACAGGTGTACGAAGCACATTATCACCAATATATTGAGCAGCTAGCGTCCAGCCGATAATAAAAGCGGAAGCACCTAGTGTCGTTTTCATATAAACGGGTAAAATTGTTAAAAGTAAGGCTCCCTTCACAAATTCGACGACAAACATAATAATTAACAATTCGATCACAAATGGGGAAAACAAGCGATTATTCCGCCATTTTTGCATCCAAACCATAAGATTTCTCCTTATTTTGGCGTATTTTAACAAGTTGCTGTTAGTTTTACCTGAACTAGCACAAACTATTTTCGAAAAATTAGCTTGCATGAAATCTCTATTTTGATATACTCATTTTGTTTGTTGCAATGTTCGACAAGCAATCCACTATAGAAGGGAAGCGATAATCAGGTGGATCATACCCGTACCCCCCTGTTCACTGCACTGCTCACACATGCTGAGAAAAATCCAATTCAATTCCATATTCCAGGCCATAAAAAAGGAGTCGGCATGGACCCAGAGTTTCGTTCCTTTATTGGGGACAACGCGCTGTCTATCGACCTCATCAATATAGCACCGCTGGATGACCTTCATCAACCGATGGGCGTGATTGAGGAAGCTCAAAAGCTTGCTGCAGACGCCTATGGGGCGGATCACACGTTCTTCTCTGTTCAAGGGACAAGCGGTGCCATTATGACCATGATTATGACCGTCTGCTCGGAAGGCGATAAAATTATCGTTCCGCGGAATGTACATAAATCCGTCTTGGCCGCGATTATTTTCGTCGGCGCTAAGCCCGTGTTTATCCAACCTGCTCGTGATAAAAACTTAGGTATTGATCACGGAATTCCGACACGTTCTGTTCGCCGGGCACTGGAAAAGCATCCAGATGCCAAAGCTGTTCTGGTCATCAATCCAACCTACTATGGCGTATGTACCCATCTTAAAGAGATTGTTGACCTTGTACACAGCTATAACATGCCTGTCCTTGTGGATGAAGCACATGGCGTGCTCATTCATTTCCATGATAAATTGCCGATGTCCGCGATGGATGCCGGAGCCGATATGGCCGCGACCAGCGTGCATAAGCTAGGTGGTTCCATGACGCAAAGCTCCGTCCTTAACGTGAAAGGGAATCGTGTTAATCCGAAGCGCATCCAGACCATTATTTCGATGCTCACAACTACTTCAACTTCTTATATATTGTTAGCCTCATTAGATACTGCACGCAGACATTTGGCGTTAAACGGCCATGCAATGGCCGAGCGCACGATAGAACTTGCACAGTACACTAGAAAACAGATCAACGAAATCAGCAACCTCTACTGCTTTGGGGAAGAGATTTTGGGTGAAGAAGCAACTTATAACTATGATCCGACGAAAATATGCGTTCACGTGCGCAAGCTTGGCATCACTGGCTTTGAAGTTGAGAACTGGCTGCGCGATCATTACAATATTGAAGTCGAAATGAGCGACATGTACAACATCCTGTGTCTGATAACCCCAGGTGATACCCAAGAAAACGTTGACACCTTATTGGAAGCCTTACGTGAGCTCTCTCATATGAATGATGACGTTGTTGAGGTGAAAGAAGTCGTTATCAAAGTTCCTGCGATTCCACAATTAACCTTGACACCTCGGGATGCCTTCTATGGCGAAACCGAAATACTCCCATTCAAAGACGCTGCAGACCGAATTATTGCCGAATTTATTTATGTGTACCCGCCCGGTATTCCCATTTTGCTTCCAGGTGAAGTGATAACCCAAGAGCTTATTGACTACATTGTGGAGCATGTGGAAGTTGGGTTGCCTGTGAAAGGACCTGAAGACCGCAGTGTTCAAAATGTGAAGGTCATCGTAGAGACCCAAGCGATTTTCTAGTACCCTCCTTGTGCGGTGTATATATTGTAAAACCGTTTACATGATGCTATGATGTTGGTGATGTTTAGCGAATGAGGTGAACAAGAAATGGCTCAAAGCGCTTATATTAAATTCGTAACAGGATCCACAGTTGCCGCACTCACCTTAGTTGAACTAAAGGAAAGGCTGCTGCATTACCGTGATCAGCTCAGTCAGACAGCCAAGCAGCTTGGCTGGGAGTATGACGAGGCCGGATTCCCTTATACCATTGAGACGAAGCCGGAAGGCGAAGGCAAATGGTTCTACCTGAAAGGTATCAATCCTTTATACAAATATATTGTGATTGGTGTTGGGAATGAGCAGAACCAAGAGAAAGAGCAGCATTATGTGCAAGTCGTGCTGCCCGACGACGCCACGCATGGTGACAAAAGTAAGGGCAATGAATTCTGCAAATACCTTAGTAAACTGCTGAAAGCTGAACTTCATCTATTCAACGGTAGAATCATGTATTTCAATCCTAGAAAATGAATGTATGCAAACAGAAACCCCCTAACAGATTATTCTGTTAGGGGGTTCTTATGTATAGCTCTTATTCTTCGCCTTCTTGAGCTACGATCTCATTGTAAATAGTCACTACACGTTCCCACTCTTCTTCATCTTCAATGTTGACAAGGAAGGCATCGTCGTCCTCTTCTTCAACACGGAAAATAACACCATCAGCTTCAGGATCGTTACGATCGAGCAAAACAGCATAAGCCTGCTCTTGAGATTGGAAGGTGTATACCATCACCATCTCATGCTCTTCACCGTTCTCGTCCGTTACGATAAAAACATCTTCCCCTTGCTCGTGATCGTGGTCACAGTCCGGGCCGTGTACATGATCATGCTTATCATCGCTCACAGGCAGAACCTCATTTCGTCGAATAATTAGTTACCTAATTATCCTAACATTTTCATAATAAGAGGTCAAACCGCTTTCGAGTTTGCTTTTCCTACTCGGATTGAATCTGCTTCTCAGATACGACTGAGTAGTCGTTAGAACCATCTAGCTTCATAGCAAATTTAACAACATACGTACCAGCCTCATTAAAGGAAACGCCATATAACGGTACTTTCAGCCAAAACGATTCTTTGGATTCTGAGATTGATTTCACAACCGGTGTAATAACGCTCTTCCCGCTTGGTGATACAACAGAAACCTGAACAGAGTTAATACTTGACTTCAAATTATCGACTTGAGCAAAAACGATAAAGTCTGCTTCTTTCCCGCGCTCCACAACGCCAAATGGAACGATGGCGGAGTCTTTACGCACCTCAGTTGTGAAGAACATGTGCACATTGGGTTTGTATAAGTAGGCAGTCTTATTCGAGTTATCCCATTTCACTAATGCTTGAAGCGCATCACTTACTGCGCGAAGCGGCAGAACGGTTTTACCATCAACAATAAGAGGCGGAACATCTGAATCCCCGAATTCCACCGTCTCTTCATTAACGATTAAGCGGGCAATATTATTACCTTTAAAATCCCCCCAGATCGATGAAGCCACCACTGCAGCCGTACTTAGAACAAAAAACATCAGCATCAACGCTAATATCCGTTGAACTTTCATTCGCGTAACCTCCAGCTCTTGTTAGTAATCTTTGTGTCTGCATCTTTATACTCCAATGATTAAGAAGAGTTGCGATGATTTTATAATTTTGATAAAAAAGCTAGAACACGTTGTGTATAGGCTTCCGGTTGCATGTGATAGGAGCCAACATGCCCTGCTTTTTGTGTGACCCAAAGTTCAAATACATCCGGATGGCGGCTCCACATTCCTTCACTATTGGACCAAGGAATAGCCTCATCATCTCGACTATGAATAAAAAGAATCGGCCTAGGATAAATGTGATCTACCGCGGCAAGCGCATCAACAAGGTGGGGGTTGATGCCAATTAATCTAGGTAAAATAAGTAGAATTAGAGGTGTAAAAGGAAAACGCGGCAGCCTAGACCATACAGGCAAATTGTCCCTCAAGTACGGACTGAGCTGACTAAAAGCGCTATCTGTTATGACCCCTAATACAGCCCTTTCTTCGGCTGCTGCTAAGATGGATGTACTGCCGCCCATTGAAAAACCAAGCAAGCAAATTTTACTTGGTTCGTGCTCCTGAACCCAGTCGATAGCACCGAGTACATCTTGCTTTTCCAAAAAGCCAACCGTAGTTATTTCCCCCTCCGATTTCCCCGAGTTCCGAAAATCAAACATAAGCACATGATAGCCTGCTTCGACAATGGATTTAGCCAAGGCCAACGCTGGAAGCCCTTTTTCCAGACGTGTTCCCGCATAACCATACGACATAATAACGGTCATTGGCATAGCATCAGTTGGAGCATAAGGAGACTTCAAAATCCATCCATCTAATTGGACATCTCTAGATCGGCTTTGGAAGCTAATATTCTCCATGTGCAAACTATAGTCATCAGGCGAGGCATCAACCGGCTTACGCTGCGGATGTGTGAGCTGCCAACCTACATAGACCGCTATACCTATTAGAGCTAGACAGACAAGAACAAACAAAATACTACTAATCATCCAAATCATGAAGTAATCAACACCTTTTAATTAATGGTTGAAATTCCGCAACCTCCCATGCTACATTAGAAAAAGATGGTTTTTGTCGAACAATGGAGGCTGCTGAATGAGTTTGCAAATTCAAATGTTGGGAACCGGCAGTGCGTTTGCCAAAACATTTTACAATACAAGCGCATTAATCCGGTCTAATGAAATGAACATCCTAATCGACTGCGGGGCAACAACACCAAGATCGCTTCATGACATCGGTGTACAGCCTGACCAAATTGATGGTATCATCATTTCGCATATTCATGCCGATCATGTAGGCGGATTGGAAGAAATTGCCTTTCGCTTGTTATACCAATATAAGAATAAGAAAACGAAACTTTTCGTAACAGAATCACTAGCAAGAGTCCTTTGGGAAAACACGCTAAAAGGCGGCATGTATAATCCCACAGACGGCTTCAGCCGATTAGAGGATTATTTTGAAGTCATCCTTCTCGAAGAAAATGTACCTGTTACTATTCTTCCTGGGCTAACCATTGAAATTATATCCACACTTCACATACCTCATAAACTTAACTACTCACTTTTTATCAATGGCCGAACATTCTATAGTGCTGATACCCAATTTAATGAGGAACTTCTCGTTCAAGAAATTGTTAACAAAAGAAACTGTCACACCATTTTACACGATTGTCAACTAAGCGGGGACGGTTTTATACATGCTACATTGGATGAACTGCTTACCTTGCCTGATTATGTACAGGAGCGAATCTATCTGATGCATTATGACGATGATATGATGAATTTTATTGGGAAAACAGGCAGCATGACTTTCATCCATCAACATGAAGTGATTAAAATTCCAGAATAATTATTTTACGATCAAAACCTAGGGATGAATTGTCCTTAAGGTTTTTTTTTGAGAAGAAGCGTGATACTTTTCAATTTTGTTTACTATTGTTGAAGGGATTTAGTTCATAGATAGAGAACATGTCACAATGATGTGAGAAACCTCGAAAATAGGCCATTCAAAGATGAGCGACCGCGTTTAGTTACAATCAGGAGATGATATGGTGGTTATCAATTGGATTTTTTATGTCTATGCACTTGTTTTTTGTCTATACACAATTATATTGCATACTGCACTCAACATACCCTTACTTGTCGTAGGATTGGTCCTTTACATCATCAGTCTTAGGTTTCAAATGCAGCATGCGGCAATCCCTTGGCTTCGCTTGCTTTTCATTGGATTTTTACATTACATCGGACATTCGAATTTTTGTCTTCCCTTGTACATACTAACACTTTCCTTCGATATTTATAAAGAAGATAGCCGCAAAAAATCTTGGTTGTTAGCTGCATCCTATGCATTCATTTATATTTGCAATGTTTATCTCATTATTGGTTTTTCCAGTAAGAACTTGCTATGGATTCATGCTCTTAATAGTATACTTAATTTTACCGCGGTAGCCTTATTCACACGAGCAGCTTATTCTACAATTAGACAAGCAGATTCATTAAGAAATGAACGATATTTATATACGCAAAAGGATTCGCTAACAGGATTATATAATTACGAAGAGTCACATCGCAGATTGGAACAATACATACAGCAAAAGCAAAGTCTAGTCCTTATCCTTATTGATTGTACGGATCTGAAGGCAATGAATACAACTCGCGGGTTTCAAGCGGGGAATTTCATTTTGAAGCAAATGGCTGACCTCCTGCAAATCTTGTTTAAAGACTCTCTCTTTATAGCAAGGTACGGTGGTGATGAGTTCGCTGTCGTCTTGCCGCTTAATCCAGATCATGATTCAACCACTTCTTTCAAGCTAAAACTTGATTCTGATCTGCCGAAATTGACTGGCATTCAAATCACGTATGGCATTGCTAATTATCCGTTAGAGGGTTTGACGAAGGATGATCTCATTTTATTAGCCGAGCATAACTTATTTATGAAGAAGCGTGAATCCTGGTTAAAGCGCGAAGAGCATATGCTCAGATCGGAAAAACTGAGAGTCGTCGGTGAGCTTGCATCCGGGATGGCTCATGAAATTCGAAATCCGTTGACAACAGTAAAAGGATTTTTGCAAATCTCTAAGGCAAATGGATACAATATTGAAAATTGGTATGCGATGATCATGGATGAAATTGATCGGATGAGTGACTTGACTGCTGAATTCCTCCAATTCTCAAAGCCCCATCGCATTGATTTCCAAGCCGATTCTCTCCATGAGTGCATACTCAAGGTCATTGCCTTGATGGAATCAGAAGCTACTCGTTTCGGCCACGAAATTCATTATCAAGAATGGATGGATCCTATCCTCGTATGGATGGACCAAGATAAAATGATACAGTTATTGCTTAACATTATAAAAAATGCTTGCGAAGCCATGGAAGAAAACGGCATTATCCGCATGCAATTAAGCCGCGATCCGAAGAACGCGACTTTAATTATTGCAGATAACGGCCCTGGCATTCCAAGTGAACAGTTAGAGAAGATCTTCCATCCCTTCTTCACGACAAAAGCAGCCGGTACCGGACTTGGTTTATCTATTTGCTACAAAATCGTTCAAGATCACCAAGGGACCTTGGAAGTTGAGAGCGAACTAGGAAAGGGTACTCGATTTATCATAACCTTCCCATTAGTTGACGAAAATTCACAGAATGAAAAAACCGCTTTTCTTTAAAGCGGTTTTTTCATTCTTACATGTAGGATGCCAGCATCATAAAAAGGTTCATCCGAGATAACTTTATAGCCCAGTTGGCTATAAAAGCCCTCTGCTTGACATTGTGCGTCGAGGATCGCAGTTGAACAATGCTTTTCACGAGCTTGCTGCTCCATCGCAAGAATCATTTGTTTACCTAGGGATTGGCCCCTATATTCTTTCAAAACCGCCACACGCTGCAGTTTAGCCGTTTGAGGTTGATATTCATACCAACGAGCTGCCGCAACAGGCTGATCTCCATCTAACATAAGAAAATGATGGCACGCTTCAGGTGATTCATCCTTTTCATCGATCTCCTCGTGCTCAGGTACTTGCTGTTCTTCAACGAACACTTTGAACCGTACTCCAAAACAGGCTTGTAATTGATCTTTTGTTGTGACTCGAATGATTTCCATGTGAACTTCTTCCTTTCTAAGAACATTTCTTGATCTTATCCCATTCAAGAAAAGTTGTCCACATGTACTAATTTAACCTATTTCTTGTTTTCCAGCATATAACTAAAAGCACCAATGGCAATACCGAGAAGCGCTCCCCCCACGACTTCTCTTGGCAAATGACCTAATCGTTCCTTTAAGGCTTTACGTCTTCGTGCATGGTACAAACCCGGATGCTGTTTGGCCAATCTCTCGACTTGCTCATCGAGGTCATTCACTTCAACCGCAATCTCTCCAGCAGCCCGCCGGATCCCCATCGCATCATACATGACGACCGCTCCGAAAACCGAACTCACGGCAAAATCGATCGCAGAAAAGCCTCTTTTCATCGCTATATAGGTTGCAAGCGCAGATACCCCCGAGGAGTGTGAGCTTGGCATCCCTCCTGTTTGAGTCAGCTGCGACCAGTCCCACTTTCTAGTTTTCAAATAGAAAAGTGGCAATTTCATTACTTGAGCAGTACCAATACCAATCACTGCTGTTGTCAATGCTCGATTCATCACTTTCACCTCACTTCTAGCATCCATCACAGGTTTAGATTCTATTCGAAAAGTTTGATACAATAGAAATGTTGACCCTGCATGAAAAGCAAATAAAGTTTTCCAGCGGAAAACTCAGCCCATGCTTACGAAGAAAGTTTTCCTACGGAAATCTCTAAGGAGTGTTAATGAATGAATATTGCTTTTTTCCTTTTACCTAAATCCGAAGTTATCACAACGACATTGCAAGCAACGCTTCGCCAGACATTAGAACGAATGGAATATCACCGTTATACGGCTGTGCCTATTCTTTCCGATGATGGTCATTATGTAGGTACGGTTACCGAGGGAGATTTATTGTGGTTTCTTAAAAATTCAGACGGAATTGGCTTCGAAAATGCTCATCGCCATGTACTGGCCGAGGTTCCTCTGCGTGTACAAAACAAACCGGTTCATATTCATGCCGAAATGGTCGATCTTATTGATTTGGCCAAAGTGCAAAACTTCGTGCCGATAGTTGATGATTCCGATAAATTCATCGGGATCGTTCGAAGGAGTGAGATCATCGAATACTGCGCGAAGCAGCTCGAATTTAAATCCCCCTCCGCTGCAGGAGAGAGGTAGTCCAGGCAATATGAAGTAAGTAGATGACTTGTGTAATCAAATAGGCACTGCCGAGCATCAGGAATGGAAGCATACCGTACACATAGCGATCCACCGGAATAAAGACCATATGGACGCCTAAGAACAAGAGAAATGCCACCGTTAAATATTGAATCGAAGTCTTGCGAAAACTGAAAAAGAGCATTGCTATGCTACCTGCAGCAATTAAGAAAGTGTGCAATTGAGTTAGTGCATTCGCATACCACGCCGGTACGGAAAAAGGATAAGGTCCCACCCACATCGTTTTAAAAAATACGAGTAATTTTCCGATTGTCATCCATTTCATCCATAACAACGGTTCCTTTACCAAACCTTCTTTTATCCGTCTCATACCTTCAGCGAACTGATTATCTGTATCGATATGATCCCAATCAATTGTTCCTTGGAAGTAGGGGTCCGTTCCTCCAAGGAACGGATTGCCCGCTTCCCCTTTGGCGATAAAAATAAAAGAATGAAAAGTCATCCAATTCCGAATCCACCAAGGCATCATAATACAGGCAAAAGACGCTGCTGCAAGTAATCCATAGGCTGCGTCTATTTTCTTTGTTCTCACCCAAAGAAACAAATAGGGAACAACAGATAGGGGAAGTACATTCGGACGAATGAGCACGCAAATCCCAAGCAGAGTCCCCATCCATAGATGATCCCGCCATTTATTATCTTGTAAGATCCGCACCTGCATGTAGAGCAGTCCCGTAAAAACGGTCAAAAACGGAACCTCCGTCAAGATGAGTGAAGTTGACCAGACGTAGGAAGGATACACCGCGGCAAAAGTACCGGCGATTAGCCCTGTTATGGGGTTAAACAGCCTTTTTCCAATTAGAAATAGGAATAGTATCGCTCCCAGTGAAATAAAGCAGTTCATGATACGAACGACCATTAATGCCGGCTCCAGGTGTTCATGGCCTGTAAGGCTAAATACAGCCGCTAAAAGCAGCGGAAATCCGGGAGTTACGAGTGAGTTAGGCTCGGTATCGCGATAGGCGAATAGGCCTTTTTCTAGCAATTGAATCGCTGTCTTCGTATACTCTAATTGATCCCACTCTAGTGGTGGGTATTCAGCTTCAAGCACATAGTGCAGGCGTATATACAAAGCTGCAGCCATAAGAAGCAGCAAGCCAAGCCAAACTCCGCGTTTCATAAGACTCTACTCTCCTTATTAGACGAACCTATCTAGCTAACAGGAAGGCGCCTCCAACTAAGAAGAGCAGTCCTACCCATTGTGATGATGTGAACGTTTCCTTTAGTACTATCCAACCGAACAATGCACCCAGTACATACGCAATCGATTGGAGCGGATAAACACGACTTAAATCGAATCGACTAAGAGCATAGAACCATATCAACGTTGCAATGCCATAAAGTAAACATCCTATAAGAATATAAGGCTGCATCAGTACGGTTCCTAAATTTTGAATCCCTGTTAATGGCGTTCGATTGAGCGCTATTTTCCATACAATTTGACCACAAACCAACAAACATACATTTAGGAATACAAGGAGAATCGGAGCCATCGACATAGACATCATTCAGAACCCTTTCCGCGTAATTGTTCCTGCAGCAGCGCAACTTCTTGAATCAAACGGGTTAATTTGCGATGAAGCTTAGAAATAACTAGCGTCAAATGCATGATAAATACAAGTGAGAATAACAATCCCACCAGAAAAAGCAACGAAGGTGCGTAGTAGATGTGCATTTTGTGCGAAATCAGATCCAATAAGCTCGGAAACACGCTAAACAATGCCATGATAAATCCTAGTACTAGCCAGAGAATGGCGTACTGCTCCTGTAGTTTTTGCCTACGAATAAGCTCTATGGAAATGAAAATAAACACCAAACAAAAAGAGATTGCCCAAACATACACATTCACGAATCATCAACTCACATTACGGATTCTTGTCATACATACAGCTAGAGATACTTTGACCATATAGTAAAATGATTTCACAGGGGTAATGGACGATTGTCCCGCTTTCCTCGCATGCATTAAAACAGATACTTCTCTCACTCTGAATTGCTGCCGTTCCAGTAAAACTACAGCCTCTACCTCCGGATAATCCTCCGGGTAATACCTCGCAAAAAGCTCAATGATGGGACGGTTCACCGCTCTAAAGCCTGATGTAGGGTCAGTGAAGGTCTTACCAATCATCCAACTTATCATCCAGGTAAAAAAAAGAATACCTAATCTTCGATTCCAAGCTGAACGATAAGCGGTCTTCACCAGAAATCGAGAGCCGATACAGCAATCAACATGCCCCGTCAAGATTGGTTCCATAATTTGAGTCAATGCTTCTGGGTCATGTTGGCCATCTGCGTCGATTTGAATAGCGATTTCGTAGCCATTCCGTGCAGCATACATATATCCCGTCTGCATAGCGCCTCCAATGCCTAAATTAACAGGTAAATCGATGACAGCCGCATGCTGTAACGCACGTGCAACTGCTGAGGTACGATCCGAGGAACCATCATTGACGATGACAATATCCATTTCAGGCTGCTCTCGTTTTATGGAGGCTACCACGCCTGCTATCGTTTTTTCTTCGTTATAAGCCGGAATGATTGCAAGTGTCTTCATTAGGTTATTCCTTCCCTCGCTAAGATCATCATCCATCCTGAACCATTTCTATTCCCAAGCATGCCCGCTTCTCCATCTGATTAAACCAAATGGAAAGAACGCAAATGGATAGGGCCCGACTGAAAGAGACAAACTAAGTGGAAAACTTTGCTTGGAGTGGAAGGATATCCTTGGATCTCACAAGCCAGAATAAGCAGTGGCTTTTGTTTCGGAATATGCATTCGATTTTTACACAAAAAAAAGAATGGGGGTTGAATCCCATCCTTCCTTTTATCGAAGTATCAAGAAACTATTATACGATCAACACTTCTATGGGAAGTTCCAATCGAAGTGTCAACAACGCTTGTACTTTTAACTTCATCTTGTTGAGCTTGTTGAGCTTGAAGCTCTTGCCATTGTATGGGCTGAATTCCAAGCTGATTCATGACGTGATTAATATCGACTTCTCTCACGATTCCAACACCTCATCCATGGTTTGTCTCTTTCTGTTGTCTACACTTTACTTTATCGGTCATTCTGTCATCTGTAAATATGGACATATTGTCGAATCGCCTAAAAAATCAATAAACCTTTTATTAAGTTCACTTAATGAATAAAGTTAGAATTCGACAAAAAAAAGACAAAAGAGCTGCTACATACGGCCCTTTTGTCTTTTTCATAGACATTTTCAATTATTGTACTTGCCCATTCGACGATGCTCTGGATGAAACAAATTCGCTCGCCCAATCTACCATACCATTCATTAAAGTCAGTATAAGATTGACCGCATCTTTCTCTGTTAATGTACCATTGGACTGACTACTAACATATTGGGACGTTTTTAGTTCTAATTTTTCAACGAGATCCTTGATTTTCAATAAATCATTAGCCAAATCCGTTACTTGCTGACCGTTCGCGTTAACTTGACCGACCCTTTTGCTTTGATTCTGATTTGGGTCTTGACCCTGCGCCTGTTGATTTGAGTCCGAGGTTTGCTGATCACTGCTGCTATTAGTTAATTGTTGCTGCCCTTGGCTTCCTTGTATGCTTTGAGAGCTGTTAATCAACATCTTCTTTACTTGCTCTAGCTCGATGAGCACCATATCATTTTGTTTCGTTAGTTCATCCATTTGCAGCTTGAGATCCTGTGTTTTAATCATGTTGCCAGACAGCTCCTTCCATTATTTCACAGTCCCACACGCAATTCGATTGCCCGAATTCCCGGTTGGATCTGTCTTTAGATCATCTTCTTTCTCATGGATGACCAGACTTGTCCCCCCTTGTTTCAGCAAATAATTGGGCTTGTCCGGAAGCAGCACTGCAGCTTTCGTAATGGCATTGAACTTCCCATTTCCCTGTTCATCCACGACTAAATTGGGGAGATCCCCTGCATGGAAACCTTTCGGATTGTGAAAGCCATGTTCCTTCTTAAATGGATTGAAATGGGCTCCTGCCGATTCAAAGCTAGGGGCTTCGCAGATCGCTTTCTCGTGAAAGTGTATGCCATGTTTTCCTGGTGTCAGCCCGCTAACTTGGAGATCAATCTGAACGCCATCCTGAACAGGTGTTAAATGGGCAGTCCCTATGGATTGGCCGCTCGAACCGATTAGTGAAACTTGGAGCTCTGATGGTGGTGATGCGGCTTCTGTCGTTACCGTGCTCTTCACACTCTGACAAGCGGTAAGTAATAGAAGCCCCAGACTGAAGGTCATGATGGTCTTCATTGATTTCATTCAACAATATCCTCCCGGAAACTTGGCTTTTACATAATCTACCCTTAGGATGCACAACTGCATTACACTGTAACCGCAGTAAAAGAACAAATTTTTCATAACTAGCGTTCTATAGTAAAAAGCCCGCCATCTCTCGATGCGGACTTGATACATTTCATTATCTCATTATAAGATCGTCATGAGTTTCGCAATTATTTGAAGATTCTCTAGCTTCCTCTTGTAGAAATGAAACTCAACCTTCGTATGCTCGACGGCGTCTTCCATCCGCAAAACTTGCTGCTGTAAATCTTTGGTGTATGGCCACATCTCGGCTTGTCGGTGAAGCTCGTTTTTCCCTGTAACCATTCCGTCCCCAATCACTTCACATTCTTTGGCTAGAAGCTGATGCTTTGCCCAGGCCAGTTCCGATACCGCATCCACATAGATGGCTTCTGCTTGTTTAAGCAACTCCGGTACAAGTTGTAACTCCAAAATAACATCCGACCGATTCATTCGGATTCCTCCTAAGAGTTTTCATAAGAAAACTAACTTCGTAAGCATAAGCTCAGCTTAGCAAATCATGAACTTTTGCTGCTTCGCCTCATGTATATTCATAGAAAAAATAAAACATGCTTAATCGTGCCATCAGGCGAAAACAAAGCATTTTATCGTAGAATACGACTTATGTTGCTAAACGAATTCCCCAAGGAATGACAAACGGATTAAGGTTACATTAAATCTATCGTATCCTCCTCTCCCCTACTTGTTTAGCCTGCTAGAAGCAGATAAGATGATACTATACGTATCAGAGGAGGTGACGATATATGAGCCAAGAGGAAGAAGTTGTATCCCAAAATGAAGAAGAAACAGCCCCAGAGTCCACCGAAGAAGTGGTGAACGAAGAGGCTTCTGAAGAAGTTGCAGAAGCTACCCAAGAAGCTGCTGTTGCGGAAGAAAGCACGGAATCCGAAGAGGAATAATCATTCTATATATATTCCCCCCAGCCTACAGGTTGGGGGTTTATTGATGTTTGGAAGACAGTAAAAAAACTTGAAATTTTTTTTAAAATTTCATGAATAAATAATCTGAACATTCAAATAATACTGGTGTACCATAAAAAAGGAGATGATTATGAATGGCTAGAAACAACACTTTAGTCGTACAACAAGCAAAGGCAGCATTGGATCAACTGAAGTATGAAGTCGCTCAGGAAATTGGTGTCCCTCTCTCCCCTACTGGTTACAACGGTAATTTGGCAACACGAGATGCTGGCGCCATTGGTGGCAACATCACGAAGCGATTAGTGCAAATAGCTGAGCAACAACTTTCCAGCTTCAAACGCTAATCCTTTGATGTAGGAGCAAGCAAAAAAAGACTGATTCACTCGATCCTCCTTAGAGTGAAAATCAGTCTTTTATTTTTTTCTTCGAAATGATCATGTATTCCTTCAATTTCCTCACCAGTTTCAAGAAAAGCATTCTATTCAGAAAACAGTTCTAGTATGATTACTTTATCCGTTATCCAATAAGGAGTGTTAACATGACAGAACAATATGAAATATTCCGTGATCCCTATCGCATGCTTATTCTTTTGGCCACATTAGTTAGTGAACAAAAAGGCGAAAAAGCTCTCCAATTTGATAATGTACCGTATTTCGAGAATGATACTTTTCTCATCCAGAACGAAAAGTTTGTATACAAAAAAATTCCCACCGAAATCACCTGGTTTCAATTCCTAGGAAGAAACATTGCTTGCAATAAAGACTATACCCGCGAAGAATATAACAAAATGTTCGTTGATTGTCTTGCTTCTCTATACAACATCACCTAATACATACATGGAGGCTGTAAAGAGCAGCCTCTTTTTATTAGCATAAACCATAAAAAAACGCCATCTATCGGAAGCTTCCGATAGAATAGCGCTCACTTTGAACCCTTATTTCTTTTTCACTTCTTCTACAAACACGTCACTTGCGTCACGATTACTCCCAAGCTCGAGTATCGTATATTTCTTATCGCCAATCATGATGACATCTTCGACTTCTGGAAGCGGATCCCCTAAATATACGGTGCCCAAATATACATTACTGCTCTTCAAACGTAAATTCCATCGATGCTGTTGTTTCGTCATTTCCTTGTTCCTCCCAAGATCTACTGTCATCAAGTTACCATAAATCAAGCCAAGATGAAAGCCCCACTATCAAACAAGCTCCTAAGTATGGTACAGTAGAGTCAAGATTGTCCGGAAGGGTTGACCACTACCATGACAGCACAAGGTGTTTCTAAAGAAGAACTTTCTATCCTGCTCCCCAAAAATGACGAGGTATCTCACGGTTCACTGGCGGACATATCCTACATACCCAGGTCCAAAAAGAAACGAATGACGTATCCTTTTTTCCAAAAGCTGTTCCGTTATTGGCGTAAATAAGAATGATAACCATGTGTTGACAATCACATAAATCCTTGGTATATTACTAATTGTCTTCAAAAAACGACTTGTTAGCTCAGCTGGGAGAGCACTATCTTGACAGGGTAGGGGTCAGTGGTTCGAGCCCACTACAGGTCATACTAAGAAAGTCCTTACATCGTAAGGGCTTTTTTTCGTTTTTCGCCCCAGCACACAAAGGTTTATCCTTTATTTACAAAGGTAATACTATCATATGCACTACCATTAGCATGAATGGGAGATATGATCGTATATGGATGTAAAAACAAAGAATCTATTTATCAATGCACTAATCCTAGGGCTAGGTTTTATGGGTGCCATAGATGGCATCCTTTTTCACCAATTTTTGCAGTGGCACCATGTCGTTGACCACCATAATCATCGGATTGAGCTGTTCTCAGATGGTGTTTTTAATTTATTTGTAACGCTGCTGCTAGTGTTTGCCTGCGTTAAGATATTTAAAGATGCTTCGAATGATCGCCTTAGTTTCAACTGGCGAAACTTTATCGGTTCAATGATAATCGGTGCTGGTGCTTTCAATTTGCTAGAAGGTTTAATAGATCATCAACTCTTAGGTTTACATCATGTTAAACCTGCTAGTCCGAATTGGTTGCTTTATGATATTGGTTACTTAATCTCAGGGGTGATTTTAATTGTCATCGGATGCCGTTATGTGAAGTTAAAGATTGAAACTAGAAAAAAGGTACGATGAAACCGTACTATCACGACTGCTCCTCACTCTACAACTGAATCTCGCATCTGTTCAAAAGAAACTGGCGTATAATCCCAATGCTCCACACTCACATTAAAGAAATGACGTCCCTCGTATTTCTGGCTGTGAATGTGGCCGTGTACATTGACGTAGGGCATTTGTTTGTTCATATACATCGGCTCATGAGATAGGAAAAAGAAATTCTTATAAATGATCGGGTACTCACTCACTTCATCAAAGCCGACTTCAAGCCACCAGGTTCTCGACCTCCCCCGATCGTGGTTACCTAGGACGAGGATTTTGTAACCATTTAGCTCCGAAACAATGGCTTTGGTTCGTTCTTTATTTAGGAAGGAAAAATCCCCTAGATGAAATACTTTGTCTTCTTTGCTGACGACTGCGTTCCATTTGGCAATCATGGTCGCATTCATTTCGTCTACATCGGAGAAAGGGCGAGCTTCGAAATCAATAATGGATGAATGACCAAAGTGATGGTCCGAAATAAAATAAGTATTAGCCATCGAATCCCACTCCTCTTCTACTACTTAAACTCCCACTTTTCCTCCACCATAAAGACCACAGCAAGGTACATACAGGCAAAGCCCAAAGAAACGGAGCATAGCCGACATACGCTAACACGGGTACACCTACTATTGTCCCACAGACAATGGCAAGCATGTTCCACGGAATCATCGCAGCTAGAATGAGACTTGAATCAGCAACAACTCTTGCAAGTTGATTGCGAGGAAAACGCTCTTCCCAAAAAGGCAGCAAACTCCGTCCCGTCATCATTATAGGCAATGTTTGCGTGCACGAAACAAGACCAAGACCTAACCCAAACAGGGATGTTCGTACCGTTGCTGAAAGGAGTGAAGCGGATGTCTCCCCTAGCAGCTTTTGCATATAAGTCTCTAGGATACGATACTTTTCTAAAATGCCACTATAAGCACCTGCGAGTGCGATAAGAGCAATCAGCTCGATCATGTTAGAAAGCCCTTTGGTTTGCAGCGATTTAAATAAGCTGGATTGGTAGCCGAACCACATATCGTGCAGCCATTCATGCCAAGTCATTTGTTGCAAACTTATGCCAATTGCGAACGCACAAGCAATCGACAAGAGGAAGCCATTTCTTGTTTTGAACCTTAAAAGGATTGAAGTCAATAGAACAAGTACTGGCAGCAAGAGCCACAAGCTGTACCTAAATCCCAAAGCAAACTGCTGATTGTGTAAGCTGATGTCACTCTGATGCCATTCTCCACTAAAATCGCAAACTAAGAAAAATCCAAGCGCTACACCTAGCGCACCTATTGTTGTGGGTAGTAAGGCTTTAAAAAGGACCTGCATGGAAACGCCTGTGGAAGAAGCCACAAGTCTGTTCGCACTGGAAAAAGGTGAAGTCCGATCACCAACGAAAGCACCCGACACGAGTGCACCAGCCACCATAGGAAGCGGGATTTGCAGCAGCAAACCCAGACCAATTAAGGGGATACCCACAGAACTTAGCGTTCCCGTAGAGGTGCCCAGCACCATAGAGATGCAAACGGAAAGTACAAAAGAAAATGTTAGAAAAAAACTAGGATCAACTATACTAAGGCCCAAATCAATCATAAATGGGATCGTACCGCTCATTGTCCATGTAGGGATAACCACGCCCACTAGAGCAAGAATCCAAATGACCTCTTTGGTGTGTTTGACACCTTCCCACATGCTTTTCAAGATGCCCCGAAATGATGTTCCCGCTCTCCTAATGAGGGCAGCCAATGTCAAAAGCCCCAATGAAAATCCAATCACTAAAGGAATATGTAGAAAATAAGCGGCAGCAAGTCCTATAATCGTTATCGTGATTACTGCACTAAGTTGTCTAATCGTTATCATCGTTTAGGCTAACATCCCTTTAATCGTTCGTTTGGTTTCACGAATTGCTTCCTTCAGCGGCTTCGTCTCCCCTTTATATGGATGAACGGAACCAAAGGTATGGTTGCCCTCAGGAATTTTAATCCATGTAATGGCCGCATTTTGCTCAACAAGCCTCTTTGAACCTCGGAGTCCTCTCTCTCCATCTTCCGCTCCCTGGATAAGCGCGATTGGGAATTTAGCACCGCTAATCCTACCCACAATATCGAAGCGCTCTCGATTATGCTCCATATCTTCTAAGATTTCGAGATCCAGCGGCATGTTTTGCTTCGTGCGTCCGTTCATCGTGTACGTTCGCCCTGTTGCCCGCATCTCATCTTTATTTTCCTCCGTAAATAAATCGACATTCGCAATCCCGTTCCAGCTTATCACACCGGCAATATGTTCAGGATGATCAAGCGCATAGATCATGCACACAGCCGCACCCCTGCTATGGCCTAAAAGAAGAATGGGTTTCTCAGTGGCTGAGACTTCACGATTGCGAATATCATTCACAACAGCATGCAAATCTTCTAAATCTTTGGAATAAGTTTCTCGAGCAAACTTCTCAAGCTCCGTAAATTCAAGTAAGTCAGCGCCCACACCGTTGTATGAAAAATTGATCGAAATCACATCAACATCTTCGGCTAACGTCTGAGCCACATGCGGGAACATCCCCCAATCTTTGAAACCTTTATACCCGTGACAAATAATTAAAGTCCCTCTGGCCGGGTGTGATGCCGCTTCGTAAAAGTCCCCTCTTACAACACGATCTGTCTCTATACATCGTTCAAACGGTTTACCCGTGCTTGGATTCATTCGGTTTACCTTCCTTTCCAAATCGTGTTCTAAACGCTGCATACTTCTGTTATTTTATCACAAATCTAAAAAGGACAGCATAAGCAAGAAGGCTGTTCATAAATTAAAGACATTTAGTAAAAACTTGAATATGTGCTTATAAAACTGAATGAGGAGGAAGCTAACCTATGCATCCACTCCGAGCAAACAGCTTGCTCCAAAAGTTGTTTTGCACGCTGTTGTTTACAAACCTATTAACAGCTGCAATAGGTATCAACACGCAGGCTCACGGCGGTATGCCACAGCTTGAAGAAACCGCAAGTTCTGGGAAGTTCCAGCTGGTCGTTAAAGTTACACCTCATGCTGCATATCAAACTGAAGCTATATTTGTAGATAAAAAATTACAACGAGAGATAGATGATGGAGGTACAGGTGCGCCATTCGTCGCCCCCCTTCCCCCGGATACCACGCTTTCCTTTGACAAAAAAGGTGTGCAACAACGCTATGGTGTCACCCCGAATGGTGAAGTAGTAGATCTCTCGGCGGGACTCACGTTAAACATATCAAGCACCGCCCAAGAAACGCTGCGTTCGCAAGTTCAAGTTGTTAGAGCCAAGCATTATGGCGAAATCCTTCCCTGGGAGGAGGCGAGTGAAGTCCTCCCCAAATACAGTAAATTCACCATCCTTGACGTGGAGAGTGGTCTCAGTTTTGAGGGACAGCGCCGCGCCGGCTCGCATCATGCGGATGTACAGCCGCTGACCAAATCCGACTCCGCGACGCTCAAATCCATCTACGGCGGCGCCTGGAGCTGGGACCGCAAGGCGGTCCTCGTGAAACTGAACGGCCGCACGCTGGCCGGATCCATGCACGGCATGCCGCATGGAGGGGATGGTATACCGGGAAATGACTTCAACGGTCATTTCTGTATTCACTTCCTTGGGAGCGTAACCCACGGCTCCCGCTCCGTCGACCCGGCGCACCAGGTCATGGTGCACCGAGCGGCAGGCTTGCTGACGGACTACATCAGCAAGCTCTCGCCCTGGGCGCTGATCGACGTGTGGATCAGCGCGGCGAACCAGGGTGACCTGCAGCTGCTGCAGGTCACCACAGGGCAAGAACAGGCGCTGCATGTGCGAAGCATGCGCCGCCTGTCCAAGTTCCCGGAGCGGGACGTGTCCCAGCTCCTGCAGCTCGACACCGCGGTTGACGTTTCGGCTACGCCGGTACGTGCGTCAGCGGTTGTGAACAGGCGAGTGCTCTTTCGCCTCGAAAGAGCTTCGCTTAATGAGCGCTGGTATATTCGCAGCGCTGTCATTCAATAATAAAGCCCGGCATCTCGAAGCTAGTCGAGAGATGCCGGGCTTATGATCTTTATTTCACAGTAATTTTGCCCTTCATGAAATCCTTATGAGGCTCACAGAAGTACGTGTACTCACCTGGCTTAGCAAACGTAACACTTTCCGATTCACCCATCGCCAGAAGCGCTGTTTGGAAACTTCCATCATCAGCGACAGCATTGTGTTTCGCTTTATCCTTATTCGTAAAAATAACAGTGGAGCCTGCTTCAACGGTAATATCCCCTTCTTTGAATGCAAAGCCCTCTATATTCACGTAATACGTTTTCGCTACCTCTTGTCCGGATCCAGAAGTCCCTCCGCTAACGAGATTAACCGTCCGCGTTGTTTCATCATACAAGACCTTAATCCCGAACACTTCAGCCAAAAAACGAGAGTGAACAAAGGTTGAACTATTAATTAATTGAGCAGGACCGACCATGGATACTTTGGCGCCATCCACATTGGCTTCTGAGGATCCGATCATGAGCTTAACCGTTTTTGCGTCCTTCTTTACGGTTACCGTTTGTGTAGCGGCATCATAACCTACTTCTGATCCAATGCCTTCTGCAAAGGCACGGTACGGTACAAACAAAGAATTATCAATGAGGTAGGACTCATCGAGCTGCAAGGGTTTGCCATTCAAAGTGAGCTTCATATCGGATTTCACCTGCTGTTGTACGGCTGCTTTCATATTCATGTCAGCAGCCATCCTACCATGTCCAGGCTCATTTTCTTGCGCCGAAACCGATAAGATACTTGTAGTGAGCAAACCGAAACCTAGTACAACCGCGAATAACCTTTTTTTCATATTAAAAATCCTCCTTTGAATTTGTACATCTTCTCTATAGAGTAAACGTATCAATGGAGGATTCGGTTTACTTTCGGACGATTATTGTTCGGGTTGGCCCGAAACTTTGCGCAGCTCATTGGCAAGTCGATGAAATTCTTCCCTGGCAGCCGTGGACGACGTCGCCTCATATCCAGCCGAAAGGAAAGGTATGATCACATTGGCATCTTTAGGAGACAAAGGATACGACACGGGGGGCTCAGGTGGTGCTATCGTATTCCACCAACCTTCATTCCCATACGATTCATCGTAATCCACGCCAATCCCATGCTCAACCACATCGTTTAAGTATTGATAAATGTTTATGAAGCTGGACTTTTTACCTCCGCTCCAAGCATACGTTTGCCAAAAATGAGAGCAAGCTCCCGCGTTCCGGACGGCTTCCATCACGGTATAAGAACCATATACACCTGTCGTATACTCGGGTGTTGCCTCCCTTGCTGCCCGGATATAGGCAATAACGGTTGGCATTTGAGCACTTGAGGCATCAAAATCGACAGCAAAGTAAATACAACTGCCAGGTGGTTGCCCCAAATTATGAGCAACCTGCACAGCCGTTGCCCCATCAGCCAAACCAGCGCCTCTTCCACCGAGAGCTCGATTCGCCGTTGTTTCGAAAACAGAAACGATTTGCAGTCCTGCCTCGCTGATCGTGTCCGCTTCCCTTTTGGTTAACGCTTTGTAACCACTCGGAACGAGATATCTGGCCACAAACAAGTAGCCATCTTTGACGAAAGCAGCGGCGGTTTGTGCCGTTAAAGGCGTTGAACAATCAAAACCTTTGGTCACTTTCTATCACCTATTTTCTACTAGTTTCCTACAGGATATGCGTAACGAGGCTTGATCGCTACAAGGACAAGTTGAAAGCCTATCCAGGTACACACAAAAAGGCTCTTTCCCATTAAAGAAAAGAACCTGTCATTCAACGATTGATGTCCTTAATCTTCTTTTGTTCCAAACCTTTTGGCATTCCTAGCACGCGCACGCTCGACTTCGACCTCGCGATTACGAGGTTCAGCATTGGTGACTAGCGAGTCCAACAGATTCCGGGCGACTAGACTAACCTCCTTGACAGCTTGATTGAACGCTGCCTCATTCGCCTTCGAAGGCTCAGTAAAGCCCGAGATTTTCCTAACAAATTGCAATGAGGCCGCCTGAATTTCATCATCGGTAGCCAAAGGATCGAAATTGAATAGTGTCTTAATATTTCGGCACATAGCTTTCTCCTTTTGTTATCGTTATACGCTTAATTTTACAATAACATCCGAAAATAAGCACACTATCCATTCATCATTGCAAATAACCGTCGCACCTTGTGCATTTTACTCAATTATAGGAATAAACGAATAAAGGCCCGACGAATATCGTCAGCCTCTATCCTTTTCAAACTATTCATGCTTAGTATTATTGATAACCTCGGTACGATGAACCATACGAATTGCCATAATTCGTTTGTTGTTGAGGTTGCTGCATATTTAAAGACTGAAAGCTGCTTTGAGCCGTTTGTTCAAGCTGTCTGCACAACTGGGAAACGTGTTGTAATTGTTCAATAGCCATTTGGTGGCCTTGCAGCGCAGATTGAATGATTTGGACGGCTTTTTGTTCCCGTTGTGCTAGCTCTTCAAGTCTCAATGCGTTTTGCTGCTCTTGTTGAAGCATCTGTTGGTACATCTGTGAAGATTGTTGCGTTTGGTTTATGAGTTGTGCAATGATCCCTTGCGTTTGTTGAAATTGGTTATTGATATTTTGGCCTTGATACATTGAAAATCCTCCTCATTTTTTAAGTTTTAAGCTTCCACTAAATCGGGTCTTTTAATTTGTAGAGGCGGGGGGACAAGCCACCCCTTTTCTTTGCTTAGTCGAAGAGCCTTTAATCCAATAGCAGCCTTGGTGATATGGTACTTTGCAAAAAGAGCACCTATGTCTTCACGAATAGACTTGCCCATTACCTGACTGCAAGTGATCAGCCCCGCCGCCAGATCTGCCGATACCATAGCTGCGATCTCGGGATCAGTGAATCTTGCTCCGATAGGTATCTCTTCTAATTTCGCTTTTGGGCGGTCAGGGTGTGCCGGATGAGGAACGATACCATTACTATTAAGGATTTCGTCGCACTCTTTAACTTCTAGCTCGGCTTGGTTGATGATATCGCCGATGATCTCTTTTAAGTCTTTATCTCCAGCATGATAACTTAAAGCTCTATAACCCGAAATACATCCCTTCGCTGTCATGGAGAACTGCCAAACATCATAAACCTCCCCGTAATGCAAGGGCTCGTCCTTGGGTTTCCCACTTAAAATCCCCATCCAAACCTCTCCTTTCTTAACTTCCTTTTTGCAACCTTGTATAAGATCTCTCAGATGAATAATTTTTATCCCCACAAAACAAAAAAACCTGATTTCTCAGGTTTTCATCGATAACTATAATTTCTGCACTATTGGCTTGAATGACTAGGATTGGTTAGACCACTCATTCTTTTGAACAATTCCTTATTGCATTGATATAACTCTCTAAAGAAAGCGTACTGCTCTTCATAGACGGATCTGTTCTTCAAAATAGGCGTAATCGGTCTCTCGGCTTGCTTCACCACGATCTCACACGCCTCCTCTATCGATGCGTATATGCCTGCTCCTACTCCAGCCATCATGGCCGCTCCAATGCAGGCCTGCTCTTTCATAGCGGATGGATACAACTCACGACTCAGCACATCTGCAAGTATCTGCAGCCATACAGCACTTTTAGCTCCACCACCAGCCATCACGATTCGGTCAACGCTCACACCCAATGCCACTAATACCTCTAACCCATCACGCAGCCCAAAAGCCACTCCCTCCATGACAGATCGAACCAGATGTGCTTCAGTGTGTTTCAGCGTTAAACCGAACATGGCACCTCTGGCAAAAGGGTCCATATGCGGGGTTCGCTCCCCTGTCAAGTAGGGCAGGAAAATAAGCCCTTCTGAGCCTGGGGGAACCTTAGCAGCACTTTCATCCAGTGACCTGCTGTCCTTATTTTGAAGGATATTTTCTGTTAGCCATCTATGTGATAATCCAGCGCTCAGCATCGCCGCCATCATATACCATTTGCCCGGTGCCGCGTGGGTGAAGGTATGCGTTCGCAGCAAGGAATCATAGGTAGGTGTAGCTACAGGGACAAACCATTGTCCTCCTGTGCCCAGCGTACACGAAGCCTGCCCCTGGTGTAAAATCCCATTGCCAATAGCCTGCATGGGCTGATCTGCGCCGCCAAAGACAACAATCGTACCTGCTGGAATGGCACAATCGGTTGCTGCCTCAGCTGTTAGCGTTCCTGCAACCTCCCAAGGCTCACGAACAGTCGGCAGCAGTTGCGGATCAATTCCGAGCTGTCCCAACAGTTCTCTGGACCAACACTTATTGGCTACATCATAAGCTAATGTGCCTGATGCATCCGTTGACTCGGTTCCTATTTCGCCGGTTAGCTTGTACCTGATATAATCCTTCGGCAGCATGACTTTCCATATCTTCTCATATGTATCCGGTTCATTCTGCTTTAACCACAACAGCGATAAAAGCAGAAAGCCAGTCGCAGCCCGGTTCTGTACTAGCTTGCCAAGCTGCTCGATAGAATACATCGCCTCAAGCTGTTCCTTCTGTTCAATTGAACGCTGATCGCACCATATAATCGCCGGCCGAAGCACCCGTCCGTCCATCCCGATCGCAACAAGCCCATGCATCTGCCCAGATAAGCCAATAGCATAACGGTTGCTGCTACCTGAGCCTGCTTGCCTGACGGATTCAGACAAGGTTTGTCGTACTGCCTCCCACCATTGCTGAGGCTCTTGCTCCGCATAGCCGACCAAAGGCGAATGAATATCATAGCTTTGTTGAGATAAGCCTACCACCCGTCCCGCGGGGTCCATGGCAGCCGTCTTCACGCTGGAAGTCCCTAAATCTATTCCGAGAAGTGTTGTCATTCTATATCCCATCCATTTCCTAAAAGTTCAGCCTGTTTTTGTTGTCTAGTATGGTCATATCCTATCTGTGCAAGCATCTGCATGAACAATTCTTCGACACTCGAGGTCACTGTCCCTTTAGGAAAATCAGACTAGCTTGTGATATACGTACTAAAATGTAAAAAGCCCCTCCATTTCATCGGGAAGAGATGAAATCGAGAAGCTTATTTGTTATAAAATAATAAAAACCCTTATACCAAGGGTTTCCGTGCTATGGGCCCAGAGGGACTCGAACCCCCGACCAATCGGTTATGAGCCGACCGCTCTAACCAACTGAGCTATAGGCCCAAAGTAAAATTTGGTTGCGGGGGCAGGATTTGAACCTGCGGCCTTCGGGTTATGAGCCCGACGAGCTACCGGGCTGCTCCACCCCGCGTCATTAGCTGCCGCTCAACAGCGACAAAAATAAATATACACTAAATGCGCGGTCTAAGTCAAGCGTTAATTTCTAGGGTATTTCGTTTGAATTACGTGTTGTAACGAACGCCAAATCGCCCTTTTTTGGACTTAAATACTTCCACTTCTTGTGGGCATTCATAGCCGTAAATCCACCAGTCCTCTTCCATTCTTTTCGCCAAGCAGCCTGCTTGAAACTTCGAATCGTATAATTTTGCCCAATATATCCAGTTCATTGCATTCACTCCGTTATGTTCATATCGTTAATCCTATCTTATCCAAAATAAGGCCACCTTATGAGCACGCCTCCACTAAGCAATGAGTTACTGCTCAAAATAAAGCAAAAAACTACTTGGAGATGCTCTAGAGCATTCGTCCAAGTAGTTTTCATTGATTTAACTATTGTTTGAAAGTAGTCAACAACCGTTTAACGGATTCACCAAATTCGTTCGTAAATGTCTCATATACTTTGACCTGAATCGGGAAGTCCAGTTGGTTGGATCTCGCATTTAGGTTAATTGTGTTTGTTCCATTGTATAAACGGCCTTCGCCTGACAAGGCTTCAACTGATTTTCCAACAGGATTTCCAACATTATCGAATAATTCGAATGAGAGCTTACTGTTAAACTTATCTACCGTCACTTGCTTATCCGGTTTAATGTCCAGATCGAGCATCAGCTTATAATCATAAGTCATATTACCTTGGAAAATAGCTGAAATTGACCAATCTTTAATAGTAATACCATACGGGTACACGTCCAGCGTTTTGCTCGTTGGATCATTCTTCTGAACAGGTACTTTCGCCGTCGCAAGCAGTGATTTATAGGTCGTTTCTCCACTAACTTGTTGGCTGTAAAGGTTCATTTTAAGGCCTTCACCCTTTTCAGACGCTGGAAGTGCATATGAATAGCTAACGACATACGAGGCATTAGGAACAACACTTAGTGCGGTAGCTTCCTGTCTTCTTCCTCCATACGCATAACCATCTTTACTAACAAGTTCCGTTTGGATCGCCGGAATTGGGATTGGACGGTCACTGTTGTTCGTCAATTTAAACTTCGCCACAGCCGTATTAAAGCCATCGTCTTCATTACTTGTTACATGTAATTCAACCAACGAAACATCGACATTGGAAGGAACGAATTTATTCGTAGAATCCAGTTTAACTGGCGTACCTAAGGTATATTCTGGGGCAGGGATGACTCCCTGCGTCGCAGCTCCTGTAGGGAGAAGAATATTGACGCGTCCTACCCGATAAGTGTCTTCTTGGAACTTACCTTCACTCGTCGTAATGGCAAAACTCTCTGGTGTCACTACATTCAGGCTAGTAAATTCCGTATCCAGATCAGTCGGAATGACAATATGGATATATTTCTTCTCACCTGGATCTAGCATGACGGAAGCTTCGGCGCGACTGCCGGAATAAACGTTATTTTCTGTTTTCCCATCAATCCCAAAGTTAGGTACGGTTTGACGTTCTTTGGTCGGATTTACAACTTGAATTTGCACAACCGTAGAAACGCCTTTAGCTGTAATTTCCTTATGAATGTCCACAGGAATGAATCCAAGGGATGAGCGCAAAGAAGGTAAGGTAAACGCTTCTCCCCATTTAAGAATAGCGGTTGGTTTCGTTATGGTGCTGTCACTGCCATTCCATACGTTGCCAGAGTCAACTGCTACGGAAAGCAGTGTTGTTTCTTCTTTCGGGTACACTTCAAGATCTACATCTACAAAGCTGAGGTCGGTAAGAGCAACATCGTCACTCCGCTCAACCGTCGTCAAGTAGCTGAGCTCCTGCTGGCTCTTGGGTTGTATGGATTTAGGGTTTTTGGCACTTGGCTGCAGCGTATATTCGATACCATCGGCCATCCGAACCCGCAGTTCATAGTCAGGTACACGAGAGATTTTACCACTCGTATTTTTAATTCGAATGACGGCACCCAATTTCGTTGAATCCGACGCGTGCTCATTGAGAATGCTTTTAATTTCGACCTCAATTTTATCCTTTAGTGTATAGCTTATACTTGTATTTGATGCAACTGCTGCTGCCGAGTTTAGACCATCCGCAGCCCATGCAGGAAAAGATGCTGTTGTTAATATTGCAGCTGATAGAACAATGGTAGCTAGTGATCTCTTCATCGTCATATTCACTTGTTTCTCCTCCTCAAGTCTTTGTTAGTTACCAATTTTTATTTTATCTTGATCTTTTAGTTGATGTTGACCGGATATAACAAGAATTTCGTCTTCTTTGACTCCGGAAATAACTTCCTGATTGGTCTCATTTAATCGACCAAGTTCAACTTTACGCTTTTGTACGGTTTCACCATTCACAACAAAGACAAAATTATTACCACCTTCGCGAACGATGCTTAGACTTGGAACGACAGGTACATTTTGTTCATCATCTTTGGTAAGTTCCACCTGTGCTTTGGAGCCTGGGTTCAGCTTGCCATCAGGATTCGGAACCTCCAATTCCAGATCATAAGCTTTGGATTGTCCGTTAATCACATCTGATAAGTAAATCACTTTGGCTCCGGCTTTCGTCGTTACCCCAGGTATGTAGAAAGTCAATTCGCTCTTGCCTCTAACAAGGTTAGCCGATGCTTCGGTAAGCTGGGATTTGATTTTGACCGGATTCGTCTGTTGAACTTCCCCTACGCGGCCGCCTGGCTCTAACGTTTGACCGACAGTAACATTGAGATCCGTCAACACGCCGGAAGCTGGTGCTTTCACCTCAAGGTTGCTAAGAGCTCTCTCGATATTCTTAGCGTTTACTTGCGCCGATTCTAAACTAGTCTCTACTTGTGCGAGCGAATTCGTCTCTTGCAATGTTTTCAATGATCTACGTGCGCTTGCTAAATCTTTCTTTCTATTAATAAGCGCCGTTTCCGCCTGCTCTAATTGAGATTTCGTTGCTGTCCCTAGATCATATTCATTGCGCACCGTGTTGTAGGCTTTCTCTAGATCACTAACGGCGGTCTCCAACTTAGATACGCCATCCTTGGCATCTTCAATCCCGTTGGAAGTCTTCTGTTTAGCCTCTGTCAGTCCTGCTTGCGCCCCTTTAATATTAACAGAATTCAAATCCTTCTGTATAAGAACATCCGTTGGATCCAAGCGGAAAAGCACTTCGCCTTTCTCTACGATATCTCCGCGTTTCTTCACGATTTCGATGACTTCGCCACCAGACTTCGCGACGATATCTAATTGAACGGATGATACTACGTCTCCAACTTGTTCAACAGGCTCACCAATCTTTTGCTTGGCAATTTTGGCCGTTTTCACTACCTTGACCCCTTGCTCGGCTGCAGCAGTTGTTGCTGCCGGGCTTGCTGCTGGTGATGCGGAACATCCTACGGCTATCGCCGCGCTGAGCGCGACGATACCGAATAATTTGGTACTCTGTTTAATCGTAAACAACTGACGTTTCATATTCGTTTTCTCCTTTTCCCATGTTCAGCTTATTGGTGGGCAGATGTTGCTTGCTCCGATTGGATGGAATTTGATTTCCCTTTTCTCTTGAAGAGGCGGCCTTCTCTTTTCTTAAATAAGATCTCGTAAATAATAGGCACAATTACGAGTGTTAGCAGAGTTGAAGTCGTAAGACCGCCAATTACTACGACAGCCAAACCTTTTGAAATGATCGTTCCTTTGGATAATCCAAGTCCTAAAGGCAACAGTGCAAGGATAGTAGCACCTGCCGTCATGATAATAGGTCTTAAACGCGTAATTCCCGCTTCAATAAGTGCGTCACGAATCGAATAATCTTGCTCTCTTAGTTGCTGTACGCGGTCTACGAGTACAATCGCATTTGTTACAACGATACCGATCAGCATGAGGAAGCCAATGAGCGAAGTTACATTGATTGATTCGCCCGTAATTAGAAGTCCTAAGAGGCCCCCAATAGCTGCAAGCGGCAGTGAAAACAGAATGGCAAGGGGCGCTCTAGCGTTACCAAAGGCAATAACCATTACCATGTAAACAATGAAGATGGAAGCAATGATGGCCATAAACATTTGCATGAAGCTTTTTTGAATATCATCAGATACACCCTTCACTTCACGAGTGACGCCTGAAGGCAGTTCTAACTTCGCCAGTTCTTCCGTAATTTTCTTGCTGACGCCGCCTTTATCCGTGGCATCAATTTTCGCTCTTACACTGACAATTTGTTCTTGATCTTCACGACTAATGCTATTTGGCGCTTCAATCTGTTTGACTCGAGCTACTTCATTTAATTGAATCGTTTGACCAGTAGGAGTCTTGATCAAGAAAGTACCCAGTTTATCCACAGAGTTTTTGTAAGCAGGATTCAACATAACCTTGGTTGCATAGGTGATATTATTAAATTTCAGATCGCCCAGCTTCTCTTCCGCTATCCAGGCGTTGACGGATTGTAAAATTTGAGCACTAGAAAGCCCATACAAGCGTGCTTTGTTTTGATCTACTGTAATCTCGACTTCGGTTTTGGAATCACTCAAGCTGTCTTTAATGTCATTCAGCTCAGGGAACTCCTTCATTTTATCTTTAACCAGCTGCGATGCTTGCTTAAGATAAAGCTGGTCATCCCCTTTAAGGGAATACGAGAAATCAGCTCCAGTTGAGGTAGGTGGCCCACCGGTAAACAATTGTATATTCACATCGGATCCTGGAGGCATCAGTTTCAACATATCTTCCTTATACGTTTTGACACCTTCTGTCGCATCGGTTTCTGCTGTTAGCTCAAAAAACATCATCGCTCTATAAGCATACCGATCACTGCTCTGGTTGTAACCTACAAGGGATTCAATGTACTTGAATGCAGGTTTACCGGTTTTGTCCGTATGTAATTTCAAATCTTTTTCAAGTTCTTTGGACTTCTCATTCATCATTTCGATGGATGTTTCTCGCGGCATTTTAATCTCAATGACCCCTTGTTTAACGGCTTCACTATTGGGCATGAAAGCCACCGCTAAATTAGGTACTGTAATGACGATTGAGATGACAAGGGCAACGCCAGCCATCAATAAAGTTTTGATGCGGTTATTCAAGGACCATATGATCGCTTTTTTGTATTTCACACCCATAGGTCCCACGTGATTATCATCGTGATTTGTAAGCTTCTTGCTTCTAAGCACCATCAGCTTCGCCAGCATCGGAATCACCGTTAAGGCAACAATCAATGATGACAATAAAGCTACAACAAGTGTAATAGCAAAAGGACGGAATACTTCACCAACTACCCCACTTACGAATCCAATGGGACCAAATACACCCACTGTTGTAATTGTAGAGGAAGTAATCGCGCTTGAAACCTGTTTCGTTGCTAATTTAATAACAGATTCGTTACGCTCTTGAGCTTTTTGCAGCTGACTATAGATATTCTCAATAACGACGATACTGTCGTCCACGACCCGCCCGACGGCAATGGCCATTCCTCCTAACGTCATGATGTTAAGGGATATGCCCAGAGGTCCCATAACTAGTAACGTTACAAGAATCGAAAGAGGAATCGAAACGAGTACGATAATCGTCATACGTATATTACGCAGGAAGAGCAAGATCATTAAAGAGGCAAGCACTGCGCCCAATCCGCCTTCTTGCACCATACCGTGGATGGAATCTTTGATATCGTTGGCCGAATTGTAAATTTTGTGGAATTTTACGCCAGGCAGCGTTTGTCCCCAATCTGTCATAAGCTTATCTGCACTATCTGCAAATTCTACAGCATTCGCTGCTTTCGTTTTGTAAAGCAGTACACCGATGGCTGGTTGATCATCTAATCGTGCAATGAACTTGGACTCGCTGATTGCTTCAACTTTGGCAATTTGCTTGAGAAGAAGTGTATCGCCTGTTTTCGTTGTAATTTTCAAATTGTCCAAATTGTAAATCGTATCCATTTCACCTTTGACTCGAACCATCTGCGTGTTTCCATTGAAATCTACCGTACCCGCAGGGCTAGATACCAAAGAGGCTTTGATCAAACCCGAAACATCTGCCGGGGTTAGACCATAATTATTTATCGCAGGCGCATCCAGCTTAATGGTAAGTACTGCATCCTGATTGCCTACAGAGTCGACATGGTCGATTCCTTTGAGCCCATTAAAGCCAGGAAGAATCGTATCTTTGTAGGCTTTATCCAGCTCGGTTTGGTTCATTCCTGCCTCACCATAAACCGCTAAATAATAAACCGGTTCGGAAGAAAATCCTGCTGTTAACACTTTAGGCTTCTCAGAGCCTTGAGGCAGCTTAACATTGGAGATCAAGCTCTCCACATCTTTCTTAACATCTTCAGGCTTCTTGTCTTGGTCCAACTCCAGGATAATCTGTGAGTAATTGTCCTGGGACCCGGAGCTCAGGGTTTTCAATCCATCCAGCCCAGCGACTGCCTTCTCTAGCGGCTTCGTAATTTCATCCAACACATCCTTGGGAGGTGCTACGTATGTAGTACTAATAATGACGACCGGAAAGGTAATATCTGGCATACTTTCTACCTTTAATGTGGTTGTAGAATACGTTCCTCCTACGACCAACAGCAGCATGACGATGAAAATCGCTGCCACATTTTTCATTGAAAACTCGATTAACTTGGACATTCTCACTTCTCCCCATCACCAGCTTTAATACCTACATCCTTATTACTCACTTAATCATAATACTTGGAAATTATTAACAAAACATAAACTAGAATTGAAAATTTTATGTTTTTTCTCGGTCAGGATTTATTATAGCTCTTCATTTTGATAAAAACAGGTGAGGGAAGTCATATTCCAGTCATAAGATTGTCATATGACTATATGCGGTTTGCGGCTGAGAGGGCCTTTTCGGTCTTCTCAGCTTACAGATCCAAGCTGAGACTCGCGAGGCCTCAGCTTTAAGCGCCTTTTCCGACCTTATTCGGCGGGAATGCGCTGAGGCTCCAGCTGAGAGGGCCTTTTCGGCCTTCTCAGCTCGCAGATCCGAGCTACAACTCGCGAGGCCCCCGCCTTAAACATGCTTCAACTACCCAAAAAATAAAAAGCGAAGGCTGGGGTGCCTTCGCTTCAAATAATGAATTAGTCCGTTGTAATAAACCAATCAGCTTTCTGTGTGGCCAGCAGCTTTCTCTGACCTTGAAACTCGTCATAAATACTAAGTGTATATTTCTCTAAGAATTTGGTGTTATAAATGAGGCCCGGATCAGGATTTGTAATCTTGAAATTCTCCCGCTTGCCAAGACGGATCTTCGTATCTTCATCTGCGGTTGAGTCTCCGTTAATAACGTCAAAGTCTTTGAAATCAAACTTTTTCTCAAATCGTTTAATCCCACCGCCATCTTCAAAAACAAGCAGCAAGTTATGGCCTTCGGTATTAATTTCTGTCAATTTTTCTTTGCTTAACTCGTAGTTGAATTTTAAAGTAAATACTTTATCCTCAATTGATGTCCCAATCTTATCAATCGTAATTGTATAGGGGAATAATTCAACATTTTTAAGTGTTGTTGCTACGTTTGTCTTCTCATCAGGCAGCCAGTAGGAAACTGGGTTCACGTAGGAATCTGCAACGGCTTTTTCACCTTCAGACAACTTCCCTTCGGTCACTGCTTCTCCTAGAAGCAAGTTCATATTCGCTGTAGTGTAACCTTTTGGTACAGAAGCCCATACATTTAATAGCGCTTTTCCTGTTGGACTAATCTTGTTCTTTACTTCAGCAACAGTTGCCGGGAAAACAGTTCCATCCGATGATCGGAAATTGGCGACGAACTTGGATACATTCGTAAAACGCTTCTCCAAATTGGTTGCTTCCACCATCGCGGAGTACATGATATTCGTTTTATCCTCATAAGTGGAAACACTTCGAACAACATACTTCGCTTTACGCCCAATATCATTGGATGTATAGGACTGCCCCATACCAATGAAAGGAATAGCCTGAAGCTCCGCCTGTGTAGAAAACTCCAGCACATCCGTTGCAGTAGCAGTGCCCGTACCCGCCGGCGGTGTTTCTCCCTCATTCTCTTGAAGAACTAATTTAATTTGAGAAAATTCATACGTATACGGCACTTTACCTGCAATTTGCAAATTAACGCTCGCTCCTGCTCCCAATCCGATTACTTTCGCCGTCTGAATGAGCTTGGCATCAATTTTCACAGCGCCATCAAGCAGGAAATACCCTGATAATTTCGGGATAGGAAGTGACTCTTCACCTTTATTACTTAGTGTCAAATCGGCTGTTAATAAGTCTTGATCTTCCCAAGGCAGTCGGTGCAATCCATTAAGCTGAGTTGTATAAATACCGGATTTACTTGTGAAGGAATACTCCTTACCCACAGAGCCGCCTTCTTGCTGCGTAACGGCAGGCAGCCCAAAATTCGCAACGGAAACATTCAATTTCAAGTCTGGAATTGTTTCTGCCACAGCCAATTGCCATGCTTCAGCGGCAACGGCTACTGGAATGGAACCCGATAGCTGAATTTCTTTGCTTTCCTTTGGATTGATCTTCAAATCTTTCAATCCTTTGGCTTCCAGTGGATAAAGCAACCCCTCTTTCGTGCGAATTGAGAAGAGGTAAGAAGGAATCGTAACGGTATGATTGCCAGCATTCTCTAAAGTTACATATACGGTGGGAACATGATATTTTTCATTCTTATTGCTGACAAACTTTTTAATTGAAGCATTCACGTTGGTTCCATTTACAGAAATGGCTGCAGCACCATCTGAAGGCGTTACGTCTGTATAGGTGTCCGGTACGGCGACTTCACCCAGAACACGCTCAAAATTCGACTGACTAAAATCCCATTTAATAAATTGGATAACGAGATCTTGCAAGTTCGTGCTAGTGTTAACGGTCGCATAGAATGTTAAATCTGTCGTTGAACCGGGAGCAACCCGGTTCTTATCCTTATCTGCTGGCAGCAAGCGTGCTGAAAATTGATTGCCGGATTTGCTTTTCAACCGTACCCAATAATCTATGAATTGCAGCTCGCTGCTCCCTTCGTTATGAATAGTAATGGTAAATGTCGCAAGCTTGCCGCTTTGATCAGGTAAAACATGGATCTGTTTCAATTCAAAGTAACTGCTTCCTGTGATGGCAACCTTACCTACAGTCGAAGTAATAGCAGTAGGATTGCTATCCGCCCAAACGGGCGTTACAGCTCCAAGTGTCAATGCAGCAGACAAGGCAATGGTTGCCAAACGAGTATAGCGTATCTTGTTGTTCATGGTAATAAGCTTCCTCCTTCATATGTTCATCCTTTAAGAAATTCCATCCTGCTTAGCCAGCAGGCACAGCCTGCTGTATCATCGGGTTCATAGGTGCATTCGGATTTTCCTTCATTTGTTTGAGCATCGCATCCCCCTGGGTTTGCCATTGCTTGAGCGCTTCGCGAGCTGTCGTTTTCCCTTGAAGGACATTCATAAACTGTGTACGACCAATTTCCTGTACCTGATAAATGTTAGGATTAGTACGATAAATCTTGGTGTTAGTATCTATTGGAGCTGGCGTCACATTGTAGAAAGCTTCCATGTGAAATTCCAACCCATCTTTGGGCTTCAAATATTTGGAGCGGGCAACCAAGTTATAGGAACTATGAGATTTCAATTTTGCCCAGTCATCGCCATTAATGAACTTTATGAATTTCCAAGCATCATCAGGGTTTTGCGCTTTGGCATTTATACCCATAATACCATTCATATAGATGGATCCGCCAACACCTTTTGCTTCCGGGTGAGAAGGAATCGTTACGACATCCCAGTCGATTGGTGTGTAACCTTTATAATTGGCTGCATTTTTGTTCGCATTCGTAAGCTGTTGAATTTGACCATAATTGATAATCGCCATGGCTAACCGGCCTGACATGAAATCATCATACGCAAAAGGATTATTTTGATCATACTGACGGTTCATTTGCTTCTGCGGATCCATCATCTCTGGGAATACGTTCTCTTTTTGCATCTGAGCCATTTTTGCCCAAACTTTTTCCCATTGGTCTGTATCCACCGTCATTTTCTCACCGGCGTCATCAAACATTTTTAATTGCAAGGGAGCTGTGTACATTTGCATGCCATAGAACAAATCTCCGCCTTGAGATTGCGTTGTAAATGAGAAGCCATTGATGCGGCTCTCCCCTTCCCCTTTAACAAGGCGTTTGGAAAGATCGAATGTCTCATCCCATGTCATCCCATCCTTAGGAAAATCGACGCCCGCATCTTGGAACATTTTCTTATTATAAATGAGTGCCGAGGAGTTGAATGTCGGCGCAAGTGCGTAAAGCTTACCACCGCCTGCATTTTTCATACCATCGATAACCGCTGGAACGATTCCGGCCGTATCGAATTTATCTTTTGTTATTCGTGGATCAAGCTGTGTCAGCAAGTTGCTTTCAATGATATCCGGCAGTTGTTCATAACCTACCATAACTACATCCGGTGGATTATCACCCTGCATCACTTCCTTCAGCTTCTCCGTGGGATCAGGCATCTTCTCCCCAGGTTGAACGTTGCCATAACGGAATTTCTCATCCATCGTTGGAATCATTTCAATCTTGATATTCGGATTGGCGAATTCAAATATTTCGGTGAATTGTTGTCTGAAATATTCGTCATCACCACCGTACATCATAGAAGTCGCGATCTTAAGCACGCGCTCCTGAGTATCATCGGCTTTTTCCCCTTTGGTACAAGCAACAGCTAGTGGAGCCACCATAGCCAGTGTTAAGGTTGTAGCAAGCATTTTACGTGATATCATTTTCATTTTCATTTTGATTTTCCTCCAACGGTTTGTGAATTAGGTTCAATTCGTTCGATTCCTTCGTTCGCAGATAAATCCTTCGGTGCTTTAATCATAATTTTCTCGCCGTCAAACTCCATCGTAGCTTTACCGTCAATTTGCAGAGCGCTCAAGTAAGCCTTCGGAACCTGCAAACGTCCCGCTCGGTCTAGTACCACATACTCCTCATGGTCTTCACTTGTGAGTCCTGCCGACGTTCCATCGAGCGCCGAAATCGAAGGATTGCGAGCAATAAACTCCGAACTTGTCATGCCATCTCGGATAGCAACGACTCGCCCTACCTTGCCTGCCATGGACATATCGTGGGTAACAATGACAATCGTCACTCCCAATTCCTTATTCAGCCGTTGGAAAATAGAAAGAATCATATCCGCCGTCTTCGTATCCACCGACCCCGTCGGTTCATCCGCAAGCAGTAAACGCGGACGGTTAGCAAGCGAAATCGCAATAGCCACACGCTGCTGTTCCCCACCTGACAGTTCTTGCAGCTTGTTATTCAAACGATGGCTGAGCCCCACCCATTCTAGCAATTGTTTCGCGTAGACTGGGTCATAGTTCCCACTGAGCATCATCGGCATTTCTACATTCTCGAGAGCGGTGAGGTACGAGACAAGATTTCGCGCATTATTTTGCCAGATGAAGCCGACCGTATGTCGTTTGTAATCAACTAGCTGTTTGTCGGTAATCTTCAGTAAATCCCAATCGCCGACTTTCACTTGACCTGCAGAAGGGCGGTCAAGCCCTCCTAATATGTTCAGCAATGTGGACTTGCCGCTTCCGCTATTCCCGATAATGGCCATAAGCTCGCCGGCGTCGATCTGAATATTTAGCCCTTGCAAAGCGACAACTTCAATCTCGTCTGTTTTATAAATTTTGACTAAGCCCTCGCAAGTAATCACGCTATTTCTCCTCTCCCAGCTTCACAGCCTGATGAACGCGTAGCCTTCTAATATGTAAGAACAGCAGCAGGGCCCCTGTTATCATCATGAAAGCAACCACGAAGTATAGCTGATAAGTGTCTTTGGAATCGAAAACAACTCGGAACGGCGGCACCTGCGTCTTCACATTCTGTGAAGTTTGTAGGAAAGGCAGGAAGAAATAACTCGTTAGCTTGCCAATTCCGATGCCTAGCGCGATGGACAATCCAGCCGTAAAACCTTGTTCAAGGAGAAGCATACCGGTCAATTGTTTGCGGGAAAGCCCCATGGCGCGAAGCACCCCAAACTGTACAACTCTGCTAGATAAATTAAAGAACCAATACAGCATATAGCCAATTAAGGATACGATCACAGAGACTAGAAATCCCAGGCTAAGAATACCAAAGACGCCGCCTCTTGCTGGGAGTTTCTTCTGAATAATGAGCTCGTTACGAACATCCTTCACGGAAACTAGCTCAATCCCCTTGGCCTGCAGAGCAGTAACAATCGGTGCAACTTTCGCGTCCGGTTTCATTTTGACCCATACGTCATAGGGAGTAATAGGTGCTTGGTCGTATATGTAATCCAAATTTGCGATGAAAAATGGTGTCTGATCCGGATATTGACTCGGCCAATACGGTAGAATACCAACAATGACGAATTCCACAGGCTGCTGACCGATAGTAATCGAAAGCAGATCACCCGCTTTAAGCGCATATTTACTTGCATAATTCGAAGGAATGATGACAGCTTGCTCATAACTCCCTAGCAAATTCAGGTATTGATTCGGATGAGCTGGGAATAAATCGGGCCGGAACCAAGCTACTTTGGCAAAATCCGCATTATCGATCCCCATGATCATTCCCTGTCCGGTTGATTTGCCAGATACAACGACGTTTCCTTTCGTCTGCAAAACTCTGGCTACAGCCTGGACGCCTTCTAGATCACGGAACATTTGAAATGGAGGCTCGACGTAACGAATCTTGGTGGGTGTCTCCTCTCCAGGTTTCGGGCCACCTTGACCTTGGCCTCCACCCGCACCGGAGCCACCGCTGCCATTGCCACCGTTATTACCTCCAGCACCAGATGTCCCGCCTCCCTGAGCTCCACCGCCGCTATTGCCTGCGTTCGGATCCTTCGGCAAGTCGTCTGAGAAGCCTTCCCATACAGTTTGCAGCACAACATCGGTACCGTATTGATACAAGATCCGCTCCGTCGAGTTCAGATCAATCGTACGAGCAGCTGAAGAATTGTACACGCCGAGGCCGAGCGTAAGAATGAGCAGCAGCATAAGCGGGTAATAGGCTTTGGCTGAGCGGGAAAGCTGAACTAGCGTCAAGTATAGCGGCACGGGCAGGAATTTCCGTCCAAGCCAGCCGAACAAACGCAGCAGCCACGGAAAGATGCGCAGAAAGAAAAGTCCTAGCGCAAAGATCGAGAGTGCTGGAACGAAAAACAGCAGCGGATGCACCTGTAATTGATCGGTCGTTAGCCCTGTTTGTACGGATAATACTTGGCGTTGATCAAATAAGTAGAAGCCGTAGCCAACAAGTCCTAACAGTACGATGTCGATGAACCACCGCTGCCATAGCGGCGAGCGGTCTGACCTTGCGAGCTGCTGCTTATAGTTGACGATCGAAGATCTTGCGAAAAGGACAGCTGGAATCACACTGGCAAGAATCGCAATCAGAACAGCGAGCCCGCCGTAGAGCATCGCCTCATTTGTAAAACTAACAGGAATCGATTTACGATCAACGAACGTTAGAAATCCGCTAGAAGAGCCGATACTTTTTGCCATGAACCAGCCCATAAAGGGTCCAATCAGCAGTGCAATCGCCCCAAGTAATAAACCTTCCAGAAAGTAAATTCCAACAATTTGCTTCGTGCTGCCTCCACGGCTTCGCAGGATGGCAATCACACCACGCTGTCGATCAAGCGATTGTCTGGCATTCATCACAATGTAATAGAAAACCATCGCAATCATCGGGGCCGCTAATGTGAATAATAAAATCTGCATCTGCAAGCTTTGGGCTTTGAATTCAGTAAGAATCGGCTTAAACGATACATCTACCTTTGTATTCTTGAGTTTTTGGAACAAATTGATATCCAGACGCTCCAAACGGTTCTCGAGAGGCGACAATTGACTGGTTTGGATATTGCGCAGATCGAATGCATAATACCAATTGGCGAGCTGAAGCGGAATTTTCTTCTCCGTCAACAACGTCTTCATAAAAACATCATCATGAATAATAAGTGCGTTTACTAACCCTTCTAAGCCTTGAAACCAATAAGCACTCGTTTCATTTTTGGGTTTGAAGGAACCAACGATCTTCACTTTTAACAATTGACTGCCGCTGCTACTTGCGACCGAATAACTGAATACATCCCCTACATGCAGATCGTTTCGAAACAAAGCTTCTTCTAAGACCACAGCTTCCAATATGCCATTCTGAACTTGCCCAGAAGCCATCTGGCCGATTGACCATTCAACCTGATCGGTTAAACCGCTTAGCGTCGTTAATGTCATTTGTCGACGTTTACTAGGATCTGCTTTTGTCCCATCTGCGGGAGTTAGCTGAGCTCCTTTGATGGTATAGCTTCTTGCATAGGTCTGTAATGGAAAGCCAACATCTTTCGGAATTTCATCTTGTATGTACACATTGACGTCTTTGAGCTCTTCCAACCCTGCACGTTCTGTCCCAACAGCTTGATAACGCATGAGCAGTGAGCCTGCTGGAAGTCCCTCGCTCTTTTCTTCTAACGATTTGGCGACGACTCGCTTCAGCGACCCATCGGCATACATCGGAATGCTCGTGGTGAAAGCAACAGCCATCACTAGTCCAAGCAAGGTGCTGAGCGTTAGCCAGCGGGTATTCCACATTTTCCGAAATAAAAACCGCAGCATCGGCATGGACATTAGCGACCCACTACTTTCTGTCCAGCTGTGAGACCTTTTACAATCTCCACATCCGTTGACGTCTGCTGACCGATTTCCACGTCCACTTCCTTCTTATTTCCCTGATTATCAATGACTTGGACATAATTCCGCCCCGAATACGAGCGAAGTGCAGCCAGAGGGATCGTCGTGGCGTTTTCTTTTCTTTGTGTAATAATCGTGACACTTAGCGGTGTTCCACGATTCAGTCCTTTCGGAAACTCACTAAGCTGAACTACCAGATAATTATCGATCGTATCCTGCTCACCTTGCCCACCTTGACCAGGAAAACCGCCGTTATTATTGTTGTTCCCAGCTTGCGGGTTCGGCAGCTGCTTCACTTTCCCTTTGTGCTGGCCGGCCGAATTAATATCCACCTGCACGTCCATGCCAATAGCTACTTTCTTCGCATCATCTGCACTAATACTTGCAGCCACGGTTAGTTCATTCAAATCGGCGAGAGTCGCAACGGATTCCCCGGACTTCACGGTATCGCCTTTTTTGGCTGTTACAGTGACGATGGTTCCGCTGAACGGAGCGAGCAGCTGCGCTTTACCCACTTGTGTTTCAAGCTTGGTCAGTTCTTCACGCTTCAACTCAAAATCAATCTTTGCCTGTTCGATTTGCTCCGGCGACATTTCATCCGCTTTCCGCAGCGTTTCAATCATCGTCAGCTCATCCTTACGTGTTTGAAGCTTCTTCCGCTTCAAATCGCTCGCCAGATCCGAGACGTCGAGTTCCGCGATCGGCTGCCCCTTCTCAACAGAATCCCCGTTTTTCACAAGTATGGCACTGATCCGTTTGGCGGACATATCTTCGGAGAAAAACAGCTTCTCCTCTTGCAAAGCCATTAACCGCCCACTCCCTCTCACTTTCGTTTCAAGGGTTTCCGTTTTCACTGTGTATTCAGGCTTTTTGGAAAGCTTAGGCGGATTAATCGTCGGAAGCGATTCTTCTTCCTGCTCCTTAGGCAAAAGCGAACATCCAGAAGCAAGTAGTAATGTCGAACATACAATCAGTGCAGCTAAAGGCTTCATCGTCCAATTACGTGACGAATCTTCCGTCCACCATTTCGTAAACATGATCGGCAACCTCCAAAATTGTAGGGTCATGTGTTGTCATACATATCGTGACTTGCTCGGCTTTCATGATGCTGCGGAAAACGGACATAATCTGCGCACCCATCTGAGAATCCAGCTCAGCTGTAGGCTCATCCGCCAGAATAAGGGAAGGCCGATGTGCAATCGCTTTCGCAATCGCGACACGCTGCTGCTCACCACCGGAAAGCTCATAAGGACGATGGTGCATCCGCTTGCCAAGTCCGACGAGCTCCAGGCAATGCTTCACTCGCTCTTTCCACTGGGAACGCGGAATCCCCGCCATTCGCAGCGCCAGCTCCACATTTTCCCATGCAGACAACAAAGGCATTAACGCATAGGATTGAAAAATAAAACCAATTTCCTTGCGACGTATCAACGTCCGTTCATCGTCACTGCTGAGATGAAAGGCATGCTCTTGAAACAAAATCTCCCCCTCATTTGGCTGATCGAGCCCCCCAATTAAATTAAGCAGCGTTGTTTTCCCCGAGCCGGATCGGCCTTTGAGCATGACTAGCTGCAGCGGGTTGAGCTCCATCTCAATCCCTTTCAGAACCTCTAACTTCTGACCTCCAACTTGAAAAGAGCGGTGTACAGCACTTACCGTTAATAACGGAGAATGGACTTGGCTTAGACGAGAGGAACGTTCATCAGCATGAGGTTCCTCATCGATAGCTAAAGCGCCATTTGCGCTTCTTTTACGAAACCATCTTGCCATTTGGTATGTCTTCCTTTCATTTCCAAACTGTATGTATGATAAAATAGACGGCACATCTTTCCAAAAGGTTTCATGAAACTGAATATTTCCTGAAAGCTTTTTGAGGATCAACCCGGTTGTATGAATCTATTAAAATATACTATGAAATGGAAAATTCATCCATACAACGAATTGCCTATTTTATACATAACAATCACCCCATCTACCTTATTTCCGAATATATCAAAAACCCCACTTCTTCATTCTCAGTTTCCTCCTTCCATTTCTACATTTAGAATAGGGGAGACTGTTAAAAGAATAAGTAGGGTAAAAATAAATTTTTCATTAAATGATCGGCCCATAGTTAACCGAGTTCTTCGGATGCCATTTTTTGCGGGAAACGGACTTCAAAAAGCGTACGAATTACACTGCTTTGGGCCGAAATTATGCCTTGATGCTGATCTACAATGTTCTTCGCTATAGATAAGCCAAGGCCGGAACTCCCCTCACGATGAGTGCGCGCTCGATCGCCGGTAAAAAACATATCGAAAATGTGCGGCAGTTCTTCCGGAGGAATACAGTCTCCATAATTAATTACTTGTATCACCACATTTTCTGCATCAAGATTGCAATTAATGTCTATTAGCTGACCCTCTTTTCCATAACGAATAGCATTCGTCAGGAGATTTTCAAATACGCGTGCCAATAGCTCTCCGTCACCCCAAATCATCAATTGTGGAGTCACATTCATTCGTGTTGTTAGGTTGTTTTTCTCAAAAACAGGGTATAATTCCTCGTTTAATTGAATGAGAAGCTCGCTTATATCGATTGGTTTTTTTTCAATGGTAAGCTTCCCATAGTTCATTCGGGTGATTTCGAATAATTCATCAATGAGCTTTTCTAAACGTTGAGACTTGGTAAAAGCAATACTCGTATAGTGCTTGATTTGTTCGGCAGTCAGTTGATCGTTCTGAAGAATGAAATCCAAATAACCTAAAACGGACGTCAGCGGCGTACGCAAATCATGAGCCAAATTCAAGACTAATTGTTCCTTGCTGTTTTCTGCAAAGTCCCCTCTTTCCAATGCTTGCTGCAATTTTTCGCTTGCCAGATTGATGTCTCTCGCAATATCTCCGAACTCATCATTGGATGGAATACGTATACGACTGTTAAAGTCGCCATTCGCAAGCTGATTAATTCCGCTGGAAATTTCATTGAAATACGCTGCATATGGTTTGGTGAAGAGAAAGAAAAACAAAACGGAGAGCGGAATGAAAATCAGCAAAAAGAAGTTAATATCCCCAATCTCTCTTATGAAAACAACGAACTTTAGTTAATGGATTTTCCATTTTGATCGTATAATAATAGAGTTGGAGAGTTTTATAGAGCAAATAGGTAATGATGCCGGAAAAAAGCATACTTAAAGCAAAAAGTTGAATCATTTTAAATCGAAAACTTCGGAAGATGTCAGCCATTGAATGTATACCCCACCCCCCAAACTGTTTTAATCAGTTTGTTTTTATGAATGTCTTCTCCAAGCTTCTTCCGCAAGGTACGAATATGTACCATGACTGTATTGCTCCCTTCATAATAGGCATCGCCCCACACCTGTTGAAAGATATTTTCCGCGCTATACACTTTCTTTGGATAACTGGCTAACAGATATAAAATATCAAACTCTTTTGGAGTCAGTTCAATAGGTTTGCCATAAACGAATACGGTTCGTGCTTCGGGATTGATGACCAGTCCGCCTGCCTCCAAAGTAAGCTTGCCCGCTTGCTTTGGTTGATTAAACTGTGTGGAACGCCTCAGTTGAGCATTCACGCGAGCAACCAATTCCATCGGGTTGAACGGTTTGGTTACATAATCATCCGCTCCGCTTACCAGTCCTGTAATCTTATCAAGGTCCGTCGTTTTGGCGCTTAAAAAAATGATAGGCAGATGATACTCAGCTCGAATTTGCCTTGTTGCTTCATAGCCATTTAATATAGGCATCATAATATCTAGAATCGCCAAATCAATGGAATTCGTTTGAATAGCAGAAATAGCTTCCTGCCCATTAGCTACTTTCACGCAGCGGTAACCCTCTTTTTCTAAATGCAACTCAATCAGATCGGCAATTTCTGCCTCATCATCCGCTATCAGAATTGTGATCGGATTCATTCGTTCCACCCCTGTATGGCCTTTGTATTGCTTTTATTGTATCAGATGGAGCTACCTCTTGCTTGTTTAGCACTTGATGAAGTAACTAACATTGTGAATAATTTGAAAGTAATGAAACCGATCAAGCCCCCACTTGAATTTAGTATGAGATCATCTACATCATAACGTCCAATAGAGAAAATGGCCTGCGCGCATTCCAGGATCAGACTTAAACCTAATGAAAGAATAAACGCATCTATAACTGATATTTTTTTGTTTCTTAACATTAAACCAAGAAGAATACCGTACGGCATGAAGATCGCGAAATTCCCAACTAGGTTAATCAAACCATGACTCGATATATCATGAATTGTACTGGATATTTCTTTAAAGGGAATCAGATTACCTTTTTGAAATTGCATGCTGATATAATCAGGGTTTCCCAGACTTATCTTAAGCTGCTTCCAGAGAAATGTCATATCCATTGAGCCGAACTTAAATAGAATAATTTTGAATAACGTGTACACATAAAGGGTAAAGAATACTTGAATTGTAATATCTTTCAACATTATCTTAGGTTTCATACGCCATTCTCCCTTTTTTGATTTTTGAAATTCATAAGCCCTGATTATGGATACATGGTCACAATGACACCGTCCATATTGTTGCCTGATAACTGATAGCGACCATTCGCTGGCACAGGGATAGTTGTGTTTTTGGAGAGAGGATGGTAAGAGATTTTATAGGTTTGGTGATCTACAATAGTCGTGATGGTCTTATTTTCTTTCAAGTAATCCAAATATTCTTCGAGGACAAAATTCTTTTCCTGCATGACAGCGCTGTGCGGCAAACCAACGTACCGAAAATGCCAGGGCTCAGACTGAATACCTGTGATTGCCGTTTTGTCAGCCGGATAACGCACGATAAAGCCGAAACGCCATGCGTTTTTTTTCAGCCATTTTCCTTCAGGTGCTTGACTCATCTCCGCTTGCGTAGATCCAATATCAAGCGATAACCCCAAATTATGTTCGCTGTAGCCTGCTGGTAATGCATAATCAGCACCCATTTGTTGATAGAGCTTATTTTGTTCTTTATTATCCCGATAACCGCTGCTGATTAAAAATCGGCTAACCCCATCTTTTTCTGCGGCCCCAATCATTGTAGAAAATTTTTGCACCAAACTCGGTGACAATCGAATCGATTTATCCAGCACGATGAAACCGTTCAGCAGTTCCTTATGTTGAAACAGATTGACCGCTTCGGACTCCTCGCCACTTGGAGGTACAGGATGATCCTTATTGACCAACAACAAATTGCCTTTATAAATCTGATCTTTTGTTACTTTAAGCTCGTTCATTTGAAGAGTCACCTCTTGAGCTTGCTTGTTTTCTTCCGGTGGTTTATCGTTAACGACTTTCAGTTTGTGTTGAGCAGCTCCATAGCCGAGCAATACAAGTATAACAAGCCAAAAAACCCACTTCTTCATCCTCAGTTCCTCCTAACCTTCCATTCACTCCAAGGATAAGGAAAACTAATTAATAAGAAATGGGGTTAAAAATAAAATTTTTCTTAAACTTGTACATCACCCTCAATAAGTCCCAAATAGGAAAAGACCGCTCATCGCCACCTTCATAGCGATAAACAGTCTCTATTTATGTATTAAACATATTTCACAAACTCACCAATCGGTTTACGATAACCGCGCGGCCGCTAGCTGGACGTGTCTTCTTTCCCAATCGTAATTAACATAACAGGAACGTAACGTTCCTCTAATTGAAGAGCCTCAATGAGCTTGTCTGCCTCAAAACCGATCATCGGACAAGTATCCCAACCCTGCTCTTTCGCCGTAAGCATAAATAACATGGCGGATAGACTTGCATTCCGAATCGCTTCATCTCGCTTGAACGGCTCTCCCCGTTCTTCATAGAAATGTGTCACTTGCTGTACTTCGGAATCTAACTCTTGTTTACTAGAGAATCCCAAATGGAAAAGTCCTTCATTTATTCTCGCAGAATCCTTATATGCTTCCAAATCGCCAAGGACCGCAATAACTGCGGACGAGCTCTGAATTTTGTATTGCTTATAGGACGCATCATACACCTTCTGTTTCATCAAAGGGTCTGTAACAACAACATAATTAGCATGTTGTAAATAAAAGCCCAACTTCTCAACGACCTTCAGAGATGCCGTGTTTCGAGGCATGATATTGGCTTCAATCCGATGTAGATTCATTACATCAAAAGCGTAGGTAATAATCGCTTCCCTCCGTCATGAGTCCCCGATTAAGGAGCTAATACGTTTCATTACGTTCTAATTCCCACGGTTCAAGAAAGGTTCGATTACGTATCACATAATCCAGAACTAGATCTACGGAAGAACGATCCAGTAAAACTAAAGACATTCGTTCCGTCTTAACAAAGAGTTTCATGAACTCCCCCCTTCAAATAGCAGAATTTACCTATACAATAATACCCACTTCTATTTACATCGTGCAACACTCTTATAAAATCGGTATCTGCATCACATATTTGCAGGAATTTACTTGCATTTGGGGAACTTAAAAGAAGCCCCGATTTAAATGGCTTAAAAAGAAGGAGAAATCAAACATGATAGAAACGATCAAAACCTATTTGAATGAGCAAAGGGACCAACACATAGAGGAATTAATGCAGTTTTTGCGGATTCCAAGCATAAGTGCTGTTGCCGAGCATCAACCAGACATGATTCGCTGTGCAGAATGGACGGCTCAGTCTTTGAAACAAGCCGGTCTTGAGAACATTGAAATTATGGCTACTGGGGGACATCCAGTTGTCTATGCAGACTGGTTGCATGCTCCGGGTAAGCCAACTGTACTAGTCTACGGACACTATGATGTTCAACCGGCCGAGCCGTTAGAACTGTGGAACACTCCTCCTTTTGAGCCCGTGATTCAAGATGGCAAACTATTTGGCCGCGGAAGCACTGATGATAAAGGTCAACTACTGCTTTACGCCAAAGCGATTGAGGCTTTTTTACGAACACACGGCAGTCTACCTGTTAATGTGAAATTTTGTATTGAAGGCGAAGAAGAGATCGCGAGTAAGCATCTACCAGCATTCGTGGAAAAGTATAAAGATAAATTACAAGCCGATACCATTGTTCTTTCCGATACTCAGATGCAAGGACCAGGAAAACCTGCACTTATGTATGGTCTTCGCGGGCTTGCTGGGTTTGAAATTACGATTGATGGCGCAAATAGTGACCTTCATTCTGGCCTGTTTGGCGGCGCGGTTCAAAATCCAATTCACGCTTTATCGAAGCTGCTAAGTTCCTTCCATAATGAGAATGGTCGAGTAGCGGTCGAAGGCTTCTATGATCGAGTCATTGAACTATCGGACAAAGAGCGCGAAGCCTTTAAACAAGTAGAACCCGACGCGAACAAGGTTCGATCGGACTTACATGTTGAGACCTTATATGGCGAAAATGGGTTCTCTTTCTACGAACAAACGACTTCAAGACCGACCTTGGAAATCACATCCGTAAGCGGCGGCTTTCAAGGTGAAGGCATTAAACCAATCATTCCTAATCGAGCTAGCGCTAAAATAGCTTGCCGTCTCGTTGCGGCACAAGTACCCGAGGAAATCATGGATGCGGTTGAAAATCATATCCGCGCCCTCTCTATGCCTGGCGTAAAAGTAACCCTAGACCGCCAGCTGCGCGGAAATCCTTTTATCACGCCAATTGACGAGCCTGTAATGGTAGCAGCTGCGGAAGCTTATGAGGATACCTATGGCGTTTGGCCTGTGTATACTCGAAGCGGAGGTTCAATCCCAATTGTTGAAGTGTTGGGACGCGTATTAGAAGCACCCGTAGTGCTGCTTGGCTTTGGTCTACCAGGTGAAAACCTGCACGCGCCGAATGAGCATTTCCATTTGGTCAATTGGGACAAAGGAACAGAGACCATCAGTCGTTTTTGGTTAAACCTTGCCGAGATGAATAAATAACCACTGAAAGGTATGAGCCTACTCATGAGTACGAATCATCTAACGATCCGCGATGCCAGCTTGGAAGACTTAGCAGACATTGTACGAATTTATAATTCCACCATTGAAGGACGCATGGTTACAGCAGATACAGAACCCGTAACCATAGCCAGTCGCGAAGGCTGGTTCTATGAGCACTCTGCGGATTTCCGCCCTTTATGGGTATTGGAAAACGGCAGTGGCATTTGTGGCTGGCTCAGCTTTCAGTCCTTCTATGGCCGACCCGCCTATAACGCTACAGCGGAAGTCAGCATTTATGTCGATGAAGCTTTTCGCGGCCAAGGCATTGGCCGTTACCTGATGGAGCACGCAATAGACGCTAGTCCAAAGCTGGGACTGAAGACACTGCTTGGCTTCATTTTTGGCCATAACGATCCTAGCCTCCACCTTTTCCGCAAATTCGGCTTCGTCAACTGGGCTCATCTGCCTGGCGTTGCTGAACTTGACGGAATCGAACGCGACCTCATCATTCTTGGTAAACGTGTAGGATAAAATGTAAACAAAGAGCGCCTTTTCCCTTATGCCCGCGATTTCAAATCGCCTTCTAAGAGGATAAGCGCTTTTTTTATACTTAAATGCCTTACTTCAAGCCATTCTCAGTTTCCTCCATCAACAGAGCTTCAACCTCAATCTCTATCAACAACAAAGGATCTATCAAAGCCTTCACTTCAACCATCGTCGCCACGGGCTGAACGTCACGGAAAAACTCCCCATGTGCCTTGCCAAATTCCTGCCATAAGGAGATATCCGTTACATACATCCGCGTTCGAATGACATCTGACATTTGCCCCCCAAGTTCTTGCAGCGCCTGCTCGATCGTCTGGAGGACGAATTGTGCTTGCACATACGGATTACCTTCGCCAACGACCTCTCCATCCCTCATTGCTGTTGTGCCAGCAACCTCAATGCGGTTCCCCACCCGAATCGCCCGGCAATATCCTACTAGAGGTTCCCATGGAGAACCTGTAAATACTCTAGTCCGATTCATCAAATCTCTCCCTCTCATTTTTGCAAATAATCGGCTAACTTCTCCTGCAGGCCTTCTGTCACCGAAAGCAGCGGCAAGCGAAGTGTTCCGGATTCAATGACACCTTGCTGCTCAAGCAGCCATTTGAGAGGTGCTGGATTAGGCTCTTCGAAAAGTAATCGGATGAGTGGCAGCAATTCATCGAATAGCTGCTTACTCATTTCGTGTTGACCTGCAACAAAATGCCGATAGAACGAAACAAACCGCTCAGTCATTACATTCGCTGACGCACTCATAACCCCTTTAGCACCGGAGCTAAGCGCCGCAAAAAGCAGTGAGTCCTCCCCACACAGTACGGGTTTCGAGCCTAGACGAGTAAGCTCAGACACCAATCGGGTGTTCGGCGTACTGTCCTTCATACCTATGACACCATCGAGTTCAAGTATCGTACGCACAGTATCAAGTTCCAACGTAACACCCGTGCGATGCGGTACTTCATATAAAATAACAGGGACACCAACGCTGGCTGCCCGGCGAAAATGTTCAATGATCCCTTGTTGACTCGGCCGATTATAGTAAGGCACAACGACTAAAACGGCGTCAGCCCCTAATTTCCCTGCAGCCTCCGTCTTTTTCACCGTGGACAAGGTAACATTCGTTCCTGTACCTACAATGAGCGGAACATCTACTTGCGCAGCCTCGCGAGCCGCTTGTGCTGTAGCGAACAAGATCGCCATTTCCTCATTTGTAATCGTCGGCGATTCCCCTGTCGTTCCATTGACGACCAGTCCGTCTACCTCATCTTGAAATAAATTGTAAGCTAGATTATAGAAAGAGGCTGCATCCACCTCGTATTCCTCATCAAATGGCGTAATAATGGGAACATAGATCCCGTTTAAGTCTTTTTCTCTTAACATCCCAATCATCTCCCAATCCTCATTCATTTGTACATTCACTTTAGCATGGATCATTGAATCACAGTTAGCTATAATAAATGATAAGACTCATCAAAAATTTTGATATTAAAGCGAGGGGTTCCCATGGATTTAACCTATTTCCGAACCTTTCGGGAGGTTGCACGGAGAAAGAGCTTTACACGAGCTGCCGAAGAATTGGGCTATGCGCAATCCAGTATTACGATGCAAATTCAGAAGCTGGAACGAGAGTATGGCGTACCATTATTCGAAAGATATGGACGTCAGCTTCGATTAACAGCACCTGGTGAAAGCTTGTTAAAGCTGGTCTTGCAAATGCTTGACCTCTATGATCAATCCAAAGAAATGATAACAAGTGAGGTTAGCGGAACACTGACCATCGGTACGATTAACTCACTCGCAGCTTACTATTTACCGCCCTATTTACATGTACTGAAACAGCTTTACCCTGGTCTTAATATCCAGCTCTTCCCTGACAGTGAAGCTTCGCTTATTACCAAAGTAAGAGAAGGGGATTATGATATAGGGCTAATATTAGATCGTTATCCGGCAGACACCGCACTTGCATGCACGAAAGTCAGAGAAGAACCTTTGGTTTTGGTAGCACCGCTTGAGCATCCGCTAACGAAGCGAGCACAAATACAGCTAACTGATTTTCAACAAGCCGAATTTATCGTTACTGAAGAGGGCTGCATCTATCGAGGTATGTTTGAAAAGTTACTAAAAGATCATGCTGTCCCGCTTCAAATTGGATTTGAGCTCGGTAATTTAGAAACAATTAAGCACTGCGTCATGAATGGCCTTGGCATCGCCCTGCTGCCCCAAATTGCCGTACAGAACGAACTGGAACAAGGGAAACTTGCCCATCTTCCTTTTTCACATTCGGACTTAAAACTGGATCTTCAACTGCTGCTCCACCCCAAAAAGTGGATGTCCCAGCCCTTGCAAACATTCATTCAACAACTGACTCAAGAATAACCTCGGCAAATAAAAAAAGAAGCTCTCCTATTCGTAAAGGTAGAGCTTCTTCTGTTATGAACTTATATGCGGATGTCGAGATTACCACCCAAATGCGGTGTCGCAGAAGCGGTAACCAGCTGTTGGGATTTAGCAAAATCCTGTATTAATGTACTAGATGAAGCTGCTTGCATATCACTTACTTTGCTTAAAAGCTGAATGCCAACGGCTTGCTTCAATGCATCTCCACCGCTAATTGCAGTCAGAACACTATTGATATTTACGAGCACTTCTCCTCTCATCGTTCGGTAGCTGGCAAGCATGCGGCCGTAACCGAGAAGCCCCTATAGCTTTGCGTCTGTCGCTTTCGCGTCATTTGCCATTTCGCAGATGTTAGGCAGTACCTAGCACTTATCCAGTATAGGATATTCTTACACAATTCGTCAATCTTCGCATTATAAGTAGCTACAGATCTACACCAAATGCAGCAGGATTTGATCTCCAAGAACGAAGTAATTCCATGTCTTCTTGTTTGATTTTCCCCTTCTCTAAAGCCACTTCAAGCAGTGTGGAGTAATTGGAAAGAGTGTACAGTGGCATATCAGCATCTTGGAACGCATCTGTTGCTTTATCTAGCTGATAGGAGAAAATCGCCAGCACGCCCAGCGCTACAGCGCCAGCTTCTTTGACTGCAATAGCTGCTTTCAAAGAACTGCCACCCGTAGAGATAAGATCCTCAATCACGATCACCTTTTGACCTGGTTTCACAGTGCCTTCAATCAAGTTCTCTTTGCCATGTCCTTTGGCTTTATCACGAATGTAGATCATCGGGAGACCTAGCTTCTGAGCTACCCAAGCGGCATGAGGAATCCCCGCTGTTGCCGTACCAGCAACAACCTCAGCATCCGGAAATTTCTCTTGGATCAAAGCTGCGAAGCCGTCAGCGATCGCTTCGCGAATAGCTGGGTGTGACATTGTCAGACGATTGTCACAATAGATTGGCGACTTGAGGCCAGAAGTCCACGTAAAAGGCTGCTGCGGTCGAAGTGCTACTGCTTCGATATCTAATAATGACGCTGCAATATGCTGCGCGATTGTTTCGAGTTGACTCATGTTCCTACCACCGTTCCTTCCGTTGTTAGACAAAAGCATGCTACACGATTGAATCGATAATCGCTTCAATTGCTGCTCTTGGATCCGCTGCGCCTGTGATCGGTCGACCGATCACGACGTAATCCGTCCCCTGCGCGAACGCCTCAGCCGGCGTCATGATGCGCGACTGGTCACCCACGTCGGCTCCAGCCGGGCGAATGCCTGGCGTCACGGTGACGAACCCGTCACCACACGCCGCCTTAATCGCTGTCACCTCTAGCGGTGACGCGACAACACCCTGCAGCCCCGCAGCATGCGCCAAGCGGGCATAGCGAATGACGGCCTGCTCAACCGTACCGGTCAGGCCGATCTCATCATTCAGCACCTGCACGCTGGTGCTGGTCAACTGCGTCACGCCGATCACGATCGGACGTACAGCTCCAGTTACTAACCCCTTGTCGACACCCTCCAAGGCGGCTTCCATCATCTGCTTGCCTCCGGCAGCATGGACATTGAACACGTCAACCCCAAGGCGCGTCACGCTTTCCGCGCCGCCTTTGACTGTGTTCGGAATGTCATGCATCTTCACATCGAGGAACACCTTGTAGCCGCGATCTTTCAGACTCGCGACGAAGCCGGGACCCGCAGCATAGAACAGTTGCATGCCCACCTTCACGTAACACGGGATGCCTTCGAGCTGCTTTAGCAGCCCTTCAGCACCTTCTGCGTTAGCATAATCCAAAGCGACCATAATGCGTCCAGTAACATCTGTGCGAGTTAACGTACTCAAATTCGTCACTCTCCTTTAGACATGAATTGGCATTGCTCGTGAGGAGAAGTTGATCGTTTCAAGCATATTAACAAGCGCTCTTACTGTATCAAGTGATGTCATACAAACTACACCGTTCTCTACAGCTTCACGACGAATGCGGAAACCATCACGCTCTGGCTCTTTACCTTTCGTCAGTGTGTTCACAACGAACTGTGCATCACCGCTGCGGATGAGATCAAGAATGTTAGGCGAACCTTCGCTCAGCTTGTGAACGGTCGTCACCGGAAGACCAGCTTGTTCGATCGCTGTTGCCGTTCCGCCTGTTGCAATGATTTTATATCCAAGGCGATAGAAGCCTTTTAAGATTTCAATCGCTTCATCTTTATCTTTGTCAGCTACTGTTACAACGACAGATCCTGCTGCAGGAATTTTCATGCCCGCTCCAATTAAGCCTTTGTAGAGTGCTTTGGCAAAATTGATATCGCGCCCCATAACCTCACCCGTCGATTTCATTTCAGGTCCGAGCGTCGTATCTACACGGCGCAGCTTCGCGAAGGAAAACACTGGCACTTTAACCGATACGTACTTGTCTTCCGGCCATAAACCGCCTTGGTAGCCCATATCAGCCAGCTTTTGTCCCATAATGACGCGTGTAGCCACGTTAGCCATCGGGATGTTCGTTACTTTGCTCAAGAAAGGCACGGTTCTGGAAGAACGCGGGTTTACCTCGATCACATACACTTGATCGTTATGAATAACGAACTGGATGTTAACCAGACCAACTACGTTCAGCTCAAGGCCGATTTTCGTCGTAATGTCGATAATTTGTTGTTTAATCTCGTCCGAGACGGATTGCGGTGGATAAACCGCGATGGAGTCACCGGAGTGAACCCCTGCGCGTTCAACGTGTTCCATAATCCCTGGGATTAGAACCGTTTCTCTATCGCAGATCGCATCAACCTCTACCTCTTTACCAAGCATGTAGCGGTCGATCAGGACCGGATGCTCTGGGTTGATTTTCACAGCATATTCCATGTAGCTTAACAATTCTTCATCGGAGTAGACGATTTCCATAGCGCGTCCACCTAGGACGTAAGATGGACGAACGATAACCGGATAACCGAATTTCGCAGCTGTACCCACAGCTTGGTCAACCGATGTAACGGTGCCGCCTGGTGGTTGAGCAATCGAGAGCTTGCTAAGTAAGGCTTCGAATTTCTTACGATCTTCCGCTGTATCGATACTTTCCAAATCAGAACCGAGAATGCGTACACCAGCTTTGTGTAAAGGTGCAGCCAAGTTAATCGCTGTTTGACCACCAAATTGAACGATAACCCCAATTGGGTTTTCACGCTCGATGACGTTCATTACATCTTCAAAGAACAGAGGCTCGAAGTACAAGCGATCGGACGTATTGAAATCCGTTGACACCGTTTCTGGGTTATTGTTGATAATAACCGCTTCGTAACCTGCCGCTTGGATCGCCCAAACCGCATGAACTGTGGAGTAATCGAACTCAATCCCTTGACCGATACGAATCGGACCGGAACCAAGCACCACAACCTTTTCTTTCGTTGTTTCCGTAACTTCATCTTCTTGCTCATAAGTCGAATAGTAGTATGGCGTTGAAGCTTCGAATTCCGCTGCGCAAGTATCTACCATTTTGTAAACCGGCTTAATATTTTGTTGTAAACGGTGAGTTCTGACTTCAGCTTCTTTGGTGAATGTCGAGCATCCAGCCAAAGTACGAATCTCAGCAATCGCACGGTCTGTAAAGCCTTTACGTTTCGTTTCGAATAGCAGCTCGTTCGTGAGTTCGCTTGCCGCAATTTCTTTCTCGTATTTAATCAGGCCATCCAGTTTGTTCAAGAACCACCAGTCAATATTCGTCATTTTTTGCAATTGTTCCACTGTATAGCCTCTACGGTAAGCTTCTGCTAATAAGAACAAGCGCTCATCGTCGGGTTTTTGCAGGCGTAATTCCAATGTTTCTTGATCTATTAAATCTGTTTCTTTCAGGAACAAACGATGTACGCCGATCTCCAAGGAACGAACCGCTTTATGAATGGACTCTTCGAATGTACGGCCAATCGCCATAACTTCGCCAGTCGCTTTCATTTGCGTACCCAGCTTACGGTTTGCCGCTGTAAATTTATCGAACGGCCAACGTGGAATTTTGGAAACGATGTAATCCAGTGCTGGCTCGAAGCATGCATAGGTTTGGCCTGTTACTGGATTGACTAGCTCATCGAGCGTGTAGCCAATCGCAATTTTTGCAGCCATCTTCGCAATCGGATAGCCTGTTGCTTTGGATGCAAGCGCTGAGGAACGGCTTACACGCGGGTTTACTTCGATTACGTAATATTGGAAGCTATGCGGATCAAGCGCATACTGAACGTTACAGCCTCCTTCAATGTTCAAGGCGCGAATGATTTTAAGCGAGGCCGAACGCAGCATTTGATACTCACGGTCCGACAAGGTTTGGCTTGGTGCTACAACGATACTATCTCCGGTATGTACACCCACTGGATCAAAATTCTCCATGTTACATACCACGATGCAGTTATCGTTCGCGTCACGCATAACTTCGTACTCGACTTCTTTCATGCCCGCAATACTGCGTTCTACTAGACATTGACCGATTGGGCTGTAACGAATTCCGGAAGCAACGATTTCCGTCAACTCTTCCATCGTGTTACAGATACCGCCGCCCGTTCCGCCTAATGTGTAGGCAGGACGAATGATGATTGGAAAGCCGATTTCGTTAGCGAAATCTACCGCTTGAGCGACCGTCGTTACGATTACGCTATCCGGTACAGGCTGCTCTAATTCTCTCATCAAGTCTCTGAAAAGGTCACGGTCCTCTGCTTTCTCAATCGCCGTAAGTTGTGTTCCCAGAAGCTTCACGTTCTCGCTTTCCAGAACACCCGCACGAGCTAGCTCAACAGCCATGTTCAGACCTGTTTGGCCACCAAGTGTTGGTAGCAAGCCATCCGGACGTTCTTGACGAATGATTTGCGTAACAAATTCAAGCGTGATCGGTTCGATATATACTTTATCCGCCATGTTCGTATCCGTCATGATCGTTGCAGGGTTACTGTTGATCAGGATAACTTCCATGCCTTCTTCTTTAAGTGCTTGGCAAGCTTGCGTACCTGCATAGTCAAATTCCGCTGCCTGACCGATGACGATAGGACCGGAACCGATAACGAGAATCTTTTTGAGTGTATTATTTTTTGGCATATTGCAGTTCCTCCTTCACAGATGTCGATGCCGTGGAAGCTTTCCACTGTGCAAGCATTTGCGCTTGGCGCGGCTGCTGTGGGTTATCGATTTTGTGCTGACGAATCAGCGAGATGAAATCATCGAACAAGTAGCTGGAGTCAAATGGCCCCGGTGCTGCCTCTGGGTGATATTGAACCGAGAAAGCAGGGTATTTCTTATGTTTCAAGCCTTCGATGGTGCGGTCATTATTGTTAATGTGCGTCACTTCAAGGTCAGTTCCTTGGACGGATTCTTCCTTAACCGTGTAGCCATGGTTTTGCGATGTAATGTAGCAGCGTCCAGATACGAGGTCTTTAACCGGATGGTTACCGCCGCGGTGACCGAACTTCAGTTTATCCGTGTCTGCACCGCAAGCCAGTGCGAACAGCTGATGACCCAAGCAAATGCCGAAGAGCGGGATATCGCCGAGCAACCCTTTAATCATTTCGACAGCGTGAGGTACGTCTTTCGGATCCCCAGGGCCGTTAGACAGCAGCACGCCATCTGGCGCAAGGCGACGAATTTGTTCAGCCGTAGCATCTTGAGGAACAACGACAACGTCGCAGTCACGCTTGCTAAGATCACGGATGATTCCGCTTTTAGCACCATAATCAACGAGTACGATTCGTTCCTTGTGTCCAGGTGCGCCGAATACACTCTTCGTGGATACACGAGCGACTTGATCCGTCATTAGAGGTGTTCCTCTTAAGATTTCAGTCAGCTCAGCAATCGATTTATTAGATGTCGTCAAGAGGCTTTTCATAACCCCGTGATGACGGATTTTACGAGTTAACATGCGCGTATCGATGCCGCTGATCCCAACGATGCCGTATTCTTTCAGCAGGCTGCCTAGCGTATATTGCGCTCTCCAGTTGCTAGGAATCTCTTCATGCTCACGAACGACAAAGCCATGAATGAAAGGACGTACGGATTCAAAATCATCCCGAATCACACCGTAGTTCCCCACCAATGGATACGTCATTGTCACGATTTGACCGCAGTAGGAAGGATCGGAAAGCACCTCCTGATAACCTGTAATTCCTGTATTGAATACAACCTCGCCGACGGATTCACCTTCACTACCGAACGATTTCCCTGTAAAAAGAGTGCCGTCTTCCAGCAACAATCTTGCCTGCATGTTCTTTCAACTCCTCGCTATTGTGGGCGGTTCTCACGAACCGCAGATGTCATGCCTACAACTTCTATGTTCATTGCATAAGACTTGCATAAAAATTAATCATTCTGTATAAATATACACGATTTTTCGATCTGCGTATAGATCTTAATGCGGATTTCAGCTCGATTTCAACGCGATTTAAGAACGATTTATGACCAAACCACTTTACCGGAAGCGATTGTAACAACTGGCCAACCTTGCAGCTTCCAGCCGATGAACGGCGTGTTTTTGCTGCGTGAAACGATCTCTTCTTTGACAACTTCGCGCTCTGTTTCCAAATCCACGATCGTGATATCCGCGGCACTGCCTACTTCTAGTGTTCCGTATGGAAGACCGAATACATCGGCAGGTTTTTTCGTCATACGATCTACAAGGAAACCTAATGACCATTTACCAGTAAGCACAAATTTCGTGTAAAGCAGAGAGAACGCGGTTTCGAAGCCAAGTATGCCGAAAGGAGCCAGCATCATACCCTTCTCCTTCTCTTCTTCCGTGTGCGGCGCGTGATCCGTTACGATAATATCTATCGTGCCGTCTTCCAGACCTTCAATGACAGCCTGCACATCCCGTGGTGTGCGCAGCGGCGGGTTCATCTTCCAGTTGGCGTCAAGCCCTGGAATGTCTTCATCTGAGAGCACGAGGTGATGCGGACATACCTCGGCAGTCACTTTAATGCCGAACTGCTTCGCATGGCGGATTAGACGAACCGACTGCTCGGTGCTTACGTGGCACACGTGATAGTGAACACCCGTCGCTTCGGCTAGCAGCACATCGCGACCCACATGAATTGCCTCGGACTCGTTCGGGATACCCTTCAGTCCGTTCTTCTTCGCGAACGCGCCTTCGCTTACCGGCGCGCCGACCACAAGCGTGTCATCCTCGCAATGCGCGATGATTGGCATACCGATCGATGCTGCCAAAGCCATTGCATCTTTCATCATTTGCGCGTTTTGCACGCCGACACCGTCATCTGTGTAGCCGATGACGCCTGCTTCTTTCAGTGCAGCGAAATCGGTCAACTCGCGGCCGAGCTCGTTTTTCGTAATCGTGCCGTATGGAAGAACACGGACGACACCTTCCGTTGCAGCTTTATCCAATATGTAGTTCACCGTATCAACGGTATCGATCACAGGTCTTGTGTTCGGCATGCAAGCGATGGTTGTGAAGCCGCCTCTTGCTGCGGAACGTGTGCCGGTCGCGATATTTTCTTTATGTTCAAAACCAGGCTCTCTCAGGTGGACATGCATATCGATGAACCCTGGAGTTACTAGCTTTCCTGCCGCATCAATGACTTCATGGCCTTCGGTTTGTGGAGCCGAACCTTCTACTACATTTATAATCTTTGCAATTTTATCATTCTCTACCAAAATGTGTTTCTTCGCTTGTACACTATTTACATCGACGGTTAGCCCGTTTAATATCCAAATGCCCATTGTGATGAAGTCCCCCTGTTTTATGATAAAGCTCGTTCGATGACCGCCATACGAATCGGAACACCGTGAGCAATTTGTGTGAAAATTTTGGATTTCTCGTGTTCAACCAGCTCATCATCAAGTTCTACATTTCGATTGACTGGAGCCGGATGCATGATGATTGCGTGAGGAGCCATGCGGCTTGCACGCTCTGCCGTTAGCCCGTATTGCTCGCGATATTCCTCTGCCGAGCGGATAATTCCTTTGTCGTGCCGTTCAAGCTGCACTCGCAGCATCATAACCACATCAGCTTTCAGTGCTTCCTCGAAGGATACATACGGTGCGAACTCAGCCAGCTCCGGAGCTTGCATGCTTTCCGGCGCGCAGAACTGCACCTTTGCTCCCAAGGCAATGAGTCCCCACAAGTTCGAGCGAGCTACACGACTGTGCAGGATATCTCCGATGATGGAAACCGTCAAACCTTTAATGGCGCCGAACTGTTTGCGCATCGTGTAGAAGTCGAGCAGCGCCTGCGTTGGATGCTCGTTATTGCCGTCTCCCGCGTTAATAAGTGGGATTTTGATTTTCTCAGCCAGCTCTTGCAGGACACCATTCGGCTTCAAACGGATGACACCGGCATCGATACCCATGGACTCGAGAGTACGGACTGTATCGTAGATGGACTCCCCTTTTTGTACACTGGATTCCGCAGCGGAGAAATTGAGCACGTCGGCTCCGAGCCGCTTTTGCGCCAGTTCAAAGGAGAACCGAGTTCTTGTACTATTTTCAAAAAACAAGTTGGAGACGAATTTGCATTGAAATTGATTCGACACCTTCGACGGATATTGTTCCCAGTAGGCAGCACGATCAAGTATGCTCGTTATCTCCCCTGCGCTTACGCCTTTCAATCCTAGAAAATGCTTGGTTTGTGTACTCACTATGCTCACTCCTGTTTCCCCCTCTGTTGAAGTATCATGACGCCATCTTTATCATCGATTTCCGTAAGCAGCACTTCAATACTTTCACTTTTGGAGGTAGGTACGTTCTTTCCTACATAATCAGGGCGAATGGGCAATTCACGATGCCCCCTGTCAACTAGTACGGCTAGTTGGATCATTTGCGGTCTGCCCAGATCGATCAAAGCATCCATGGCTGCCCTCACCGTTCTTCCGGTGAAAAGCACATCATCGAACAGGATGATCTTCCGGTCTTGAATTTGGATCTTGCCGCCTTCCTGAACATTTTCCACTGACTTCACCTTAACGCGATCATCACGATAAGAAGTGATATCAATCTCACCGACAGGAATCGGCACACCTTCAATCTCAAGAATTCGCTCTGCTACTCGCTTGGCCAAGTAAATACCGCGGGTCCGAATCCCAATCAAGGTACAATTCTCTACACCTTTATTCTTTTCCAGTATCTCATGCGCAATCCGTGTTAACGCCCTGCGAATTCCCATTTCATCAATAATCGTGTGTTCGGCCGTTTCATTCATCTTTCTCGCCTCCTAAGAGTTTTGCTTTAGCAAAACTGACATCGTAAGCATTGGCTGAGTTTTCCGTAGGAAAACTTGCATCGTAAGCATTGGCTGAGTTTTGCTTTAGCAAAACCAAAAAACTCCTTGCCATTTGTTGGCAAGGAGTTACGAGTGCATAAAGATACAGAGCGGGGCATAAGGATGCGCACATCCCCAAGCTTAGTCATACACTGAATCCGCGACCCAGTATATCCCGTCTTTTCTCATCGACTACCTTGCCAGCCTCTCTGGACTGTTTTTAAAGGTACATATTTGATTAAAGGAATTATCCCACTTTCGACACGATAAGTCAATATCTATTTCATGAACTTGCTTTGAGCTAGCGCTCAGCCATGTGTTATAATTTACATATGAGAAAACCTCTATCGAGGCCATTCAAAGATGAGCGACCGCGTTTAACGAGGAGAGACTTTGCTCTACGACCAAAGATCCCTATAGCGGTGAGACTTTGCTCTACGACCAGAGATCCCTATAGCGGAGAGACTTTGCTCTACGACCAAAGATCCTATAGCGGAGAGACTTTGCTCTACGACCAAAGATCCCTATAGCGGAGAGACTTTGCTCTACGACCAAAGATCCCTATAGCGGAGAGACTTTGCTCTACGACCAAAGATCCCTATATTAGGTTTTATCCTAAGAAAGCGGTTTTCGGGAACCGAAAACTTATACTTTCTTATGTGGTAAAAACACGAGATTTGCCCGTTTTCTTGAAAACTCAGTAACGCTTATGATGCTAGTTTTGCTAAAGCAAAACGCTAAGGAGGAACCCATGTTCAAATTGTTTCGGCTTCTGAAACCGTACAAAGCTTCCGTAGTTGCGATTATTACCTTGATGCTTTTGCAATCACTGGCGCAGTTGTACCTGCCCACATTGCTCGCTGACATTGTCGATGTCGGAGTTGTGAAAGGAGATATTCCTTATATACTCCGGTTTGGCGCTTACATGCTTTTAGTAGCCATGGGCGCGATGGTTTGTGTGATCATCGCGAGCTACTTGTTGGCACGAACGGCGACAGGATTCGGCAGGGATTTACGACGAACACTTTTTACCCATGTGGAAAGCTTCTCCTTGCACGAATTTGATAAACTCGGTACTTCCTCCCTCATTACCAGAACCACGAATGACATCGCTCAAGTTCAGCAAGTGATTGTCATGATGCGGATGTTCATCGGCGCACCTACGATGCTAGTCGGTGGGGTCATCGTGGCCACTTATAAGGACGCTCATCTCGCCATTGTACTAATCTCCATCATCCCGATTCTTGCACTAGCTATTGTGGGGATCATGAGTAAAGGACTTCCCTTATTCAAAGCATTACAGCTCAAAATCGATGGCATCAATCTCGTGCTGCGAGAAAATTTAACCGGCATCCGTGTCATTCGCGCCTTTAACCGTTCCGAACATGAAAAGCGTAAATTCGAAAAAGCGAACCTAGATTACACACAAACAGCCGTAAAAGTAAATGTGATCATGTCTACGATGATGCCCATCATGATGCTTGTATTTAATCTTGGGGTTGTCGTCATTCTTTGGTACGGCGGAGTTCGTATTGATGCCAATCAAATGCAGATTGGTGACTTGATGGCCTTCATCCAATATGCCATGCAGATTATGTTTTCTATGTTCATGATGACGATGATTTTCATGATGATTCCACGTGCATCAGCTTCTGCTGTCCGTATTAATGAAGTTTTAGCCCTTCAATCTAACATACTTAGCGCCGAAATGGCTAAATCTCTAGATTCCAATCAAGCTGCTGTTGAATTTAAACATGTATCCTTTAGTTATCCTGGGGCTGAGCAGCCAGCAATCCGTGATGTATCCTTCCGCGCTGAGCCTGGTGAGGTAACAGCGATCATAGGAGGAACCGGATCAGGCAAGACGACTCTCCTTCATTTACTTTTGCGCTTCTATGACGTAGAGTCCGGCAGTATTATCATAGATGGTCATCCCCTGCCAACTTTGAAACTAGAGAGTTTAAGAGAGCAAATCGGTTATGTCCCGCAAAAGGCGGCACTGTTCTCAGGAACCGTTGCTGATAACATTCGTTTTGGGCGTGAGATGGCAACTGAAGAGGAAATTCAGCATGCTGCGACCACTGCGCAAGCTGCAGATTTCATCGCCGAGATGAAAGAAGGCTATCAAGCAGTTCTCGCCCAAGGTGGAACGAACTTATCCGGTGGCCAGAAGCAGCGGCTAGCTATTGCTCGTGCACTGGTTCGTAAACCGAATATCTATGTATTTGATGATAGTTTCTCTGCCCTTGATTTCAAAACAGATGCTAAGCTTCGAGCAGCTCTCAAAGCCGAAACCGAGCAATCAGCGATGATCGTTGTCGCTCAACGTGTCAGTACCATTATGGACGCTAACCGCATTATCGTAATGGAAGATGGACAAATTGCAGGGATAGGCACCCATTCAGATCTGATGAAAACATGTGCTGTGTATCAAGAAATTGTTGCTTCTCAGCTGTCAGAGGAGGAAATTGCATGAGTGACAAACCAAAGGAGAAAGCTCCTTCTCAAGCAGGGGTAAGTCCCGGTCACTTTGGCCGAGGCGGCATGGGTGGCATGGGAATGCCGGTCCAAAAGGCGAAGGATTTCAAAGGAACTATACGAAGGTTGTCCAGGTATATGAGTCCTTTCCGTGTATCTATCCTACTTGTTTTTATCTCAGCTGTGCTCAGCACACTTTTCAGTATAATTAGTCCCAAACTTATGGGAAACGCAACTACCATATTGTATGAAGGCTCTATCGCGAAGCTTAAGGGTGTTTCCGGCGCCAAACTTGATTTCGATGCCATTTTCCAAATCGTAATTATTCTTGCAGCTCTTTACATATTTAGCGCCATACTCACGTTCATTCAGCAGTGGATTATGGTCGGTGTCACACAGAAAATAGTATTTAATCTCCGTAGAGATATTAGTGATAAGCTCACCCGAGTACCTCTCTCCTTCTTCGACTCCTGTAGTCATGGGGACACGATGAGCCGGGCTACTAACGACGTAGACACTATCAGTTCTACCATGCAGCAAAGCTTGACTCAGTTGATTACTTCAATAGTGACTTTAGTCGGGATCATTATTATGATGCTAACGATTAGTCCTTTGTTGACCTTGGCCACCATCGTAACCTTGCCGCTTAGCATTTTGGGAACGAAAATGATTGCATCACGGTCTCAGAAGTATTTTAAAGGACAACAAAAAACACTTGGTGAACTTAATGGTCACGTGGAAGAAATGTACACAGGGCATACCATTGTCAAAGCTTTCGGCCGTGAGCAGAAATCCGTTGAGCAATTCAATGAAATTAATGAACGCTTGTATCATTCAGGCTGGCGTGCACAGTTTATCTCTGGGATGATATTCCCCCTTATGTCCTTTATCGGGAATATCGGCTACGTATTGGTCAGTGTGATTGGTGGCATCATGGTAACAAATGGGGCTATTAAAATCGGTGATATTCTAGCGTTTATTCAATATTCAGGACAATTTGGGATGCCTATTGCACAGGTGGCTAATATCGCCAACGTGATTCAATCCACAATCGCCGCCGCGGAACGTATCTTCGAGCTGTTAGATGAGCCTGAGGAAGTACTGGAACTCGCCCATGTAAAAACGACCCAGAATGTTCAGGGTCATGTTCAATTTAAACAGGTTACCTTTACTTACAAAGAGGATACCCCGTTAATTCAAGATATGAATATCCATGTAGAGCCAGGACAAACGGTTGCCATTGTTGGCCCCACAGGTGCGGGTAAAACTACGATTGTCAATCTACTCATGCGTTTCTACGAATTAAAGGGTGGTACAATTTCCATTGATGCGATAGATACTCGTGAAATGTCACGCAGCCATCTGCGCGGACTGTTCGGTATGGTACTGCAAGACACATGGCTGTTCAACGGAACGATCCGCGAGAATATCGCTTACGGGCGTGATGGTGCCACTGAAGACGAAATCGTTAGTGCTGCTCGCGCAGCCTATGCCGATCATTTCATTCGAACCTTACCGGAAGGTTACGATACCAAGCTGAATGAAGAAGCATCCAACCTTTCACATGGGCAAAAGCAGCTTCTCACCATTGCCCGCGCCATACTTGCGGATCCAACCATTTTGATTCTTGATGAAGCGACGAGCAGCGTAGATACACGCACGGAAGTTTCCATCCAAAAAGCGATGAATAACCTGATGGAGGGTCGCACAAGCTTCGTCATTGCACATCGACTTTCCACCATACGAGATGCCGATCTCATTCTTGTTATGAATCATGGTTCTGTTATTGAACAAGGAACACATGAACAACTACTGGAACAACGCGGCTTTTATGCAGATCTGTACAATAGTCAGTTCGCTCAAAAAGCTACATGAATACACATTGGCTGAAATGCCCCCTTTCTGATAATATAGGAGAGTCAATCTAAATTTTAAGGAGATGTCACCATGACCGAGATGAATACGTTAGAAATTATTCAATTTATTAAAGAAAGCAAGAAAAAAACGCCTGTTAAAGTATACGTAAAAGGAAACCTGGAAGGTATTAACTTTGGCGAAGGCAGCCAAACCTTCTTATCCGGCGGAAGCGGCGTTGTTTTTGGCGAATGGAGCGAAATTCAGCCCGTTCTTGAAGCAAACAAAGCGCAAATCGCGGATTTCGTTGTTGAAGCGGATCGCCGTAATTCTGCGATTCCAATGCTTGATCTGAAGCCAATCAATGCGCGCATTGAACCAGGTGCGATCATTCGTGATAAAGTACATATCGGTGATAACGCCGTCATCATGATGGGCGCTCTCATCAATATTGGCGCTTCTGTTGGCGATGGTACAATGATCGACATGAATGCTGTTCTTGGCGGTAGAGCACAAGTAGGCAAAATGTGTCACATCGGTGCTGGTGCAGTCGTTGCTGGCGTTATTGAGCCCCCTTCCGCTCAACCTTGTGTGATTGAGGATGATGTGCTTGTTGGAGCTAATGCCGTTATCTTGGAAGGTGTTCGTATCGGTAAAGGATCTGTTGTTGCTGCAGGCGCTATCGTTACACAAGATGTAGAAGAATATACGGTTGTAGCAGGAGCACCTGCACGAGTGATTAAGAAAGTGGACGATAAAACGAAGTCCAAAACAGAAATTTTACAAGATCTGCGCACCCTGTAAGGTGTTCTGGAGGAATTCACCATGCTTAGCCCCTTTATAGAGCTGCGCCGTCAGCTTCACCAAATTCCGGAGCCGGGCTTTCAAGAGTTCAAGACGCAACAGCTTCTCCTGGACCATCTTGCTAAGCTTCCTCAGGATAGAATGACGATCCGCACTTGGCGCACTGGCATTTTGGTCTACATCAAAGGTACTAATCCTACCAAACGCTTCGGATATCGAGCGGATATGGACGGGCTGCCCATTACGGAAGAGACCTCTCTTCCGTTTCCTTCCCAGCATCCAGGTTACATGCATGCTTGCGGACATGATTTTCACATGTCAATTGGGATGGGCGTTGTTACCCATTTCGCTCAGCAGCCGATGAAGGATGACCTGATTGTGCTGTTTCAGCCGGCAGAAGAAGGTCCAGGCGGCGCTTTACCCATGCTTGCTGCTGAAGAATTGCAGGATTGGAAGCCCGACCAGATGGTTGCTCTCCATATAGCTCCTGAATATCCAGTAGGCACGATTGCCACGAGGCCTGAGATCTTGTTTGCCAATACATCTGAGCTGTTCATTGACCTGCTGGGCAAAGGCGGACATGCCGCTTACCCGCACCAAGCAAACGATATGATCATAGCGGCGACACAAATGGTTGGTCAACTGCAAACTATTGTCTCTCGTAATGTGAATCCGCTTGATTCGGCTGTCATTACCATTGGTAAAATGGAAGCTGGCACCAAGCAGAACATCATCGCGGAAAAAGCCCGCTTGGAAGGTACGATTCGTACCCTTTCCGCTGACTCTATGAATAAGATCAAAAAACGTATCGAAGCTGTAGCTGCAGGAATCGAAAGTTCCTTTGAGTGTCAAGTCTCTATTGATTATGGCTCGAATTACCGCCAAGTGTTTAATGATCCTAGTTTGACCGTGGAATTCATGGACTGGCTGCGCGGTAAAGATAACGTACAGCTTGTGGAGTGTACAGAAGCGATGACAGGCGAAGACTTCGGCTACTTTTTGGAGCAAATACCTGGCTTCATGTTCTGGTTAGGGGTAGACACCCCTCATGGGCTGCATAACGCCAAGCTTGATCCTAATGAGAATGCTATTGATGTAGCCATTGATACCATTACAGCCTATTTACGGTTTAAATCTAATTAAAAGTAAAAACCTCCAACCCACTTTCATTGTGGATTTGGAGGTTTTTTGTATTGTTATATAAACGTAACGTCGACATATAAGATGCCTTACAATAAGCTAGCTCACGCTAGCTTATTTATAAAGCGCTCAAGACGATCAAGAGACTGTTCCAATACTTCTTGTGAATAAGCATAAGAAATTCGGATATAGCCTTCTCCGTAAGAAGTGAAAGCATCTCCAGGAACAACTGCAACATGTTCCTCATGAAGTAGTCTCATGGTAAATTCTTGAGAGGATAATCCGAACTTGGCAATGGAAGGGAACAAATAAAATGCCCCATTCGGCTTCTCTAACTCGAAACCCATAGCGAGCAAACGATCATAGACATAGTCCCTACGAACTTCATAGGCATTGCGCATAGGCAGAGCATCATCCACCCCAACTGTCAAAGCCTCTAATGCCGCATACTGGCTTACTGAGCTTGCGCAAGTCACATTATACTGATGCACCTTGACCATATGCTCCGTTATGTAAGCTGGCGCTAGTGTAAATCCAATTCGCCAACCTGTCATAGCGTGGGATTTAGAAAGGCCATTAATGACAATCGTCTTCTCACGAAGCTTACCCATCGTTGCAATAGACTGATGACGAACACCGTACACAAGCTCACTGTAAATTTCATCGGATAAAATAAACAATTCCCGATCTTCTAATAATTGTGCCAAATCGGCCAATTCCTGCTTCGTGAGTACTTGGCCTGTAGGATTAGATGGGTAGCACAAGATAACGCAGCGCGTGTTAGCTGTTAAATAAGGCTCGAGCAACTCAGCCGTTAATTTCAAGCCATTTGGTCTGGTATCGACATAGACAGGAATTCCCCCTGCCAATCTGATTAATGGCTCGTACCCAGGGTAAATAGGTGCGGGAATAATAACTTCCGCACCAGGTGTAAGAATGGTACGTAACGTAATGTCAACCGCTTGACTCGCTCCAGCGGTCACGATTATTTCATCAGCCGCGTGGTATTGTTGGCCGTACTTCGTGTGGACAAAGCTGGATACCGCTTCTCGCAGCTCCAATAGTCCGGGATTTTGCGTATAGACCGTTTTATTTTGATCCAATGCCCTCTGTCCAGCCTCAATAATATGCCGCGGCGTCGGGAAATCAGGCTGCCCAATCGTTAACGTCAATGCGCCTGGAATGGTGCTGACGAGATTAGATATTTTGCGTATGCCTGAAATTTGAATATCTTTCACTTGTGGATTAATCAGATGCTCCATGTGATTCACTCCTCTCCCACTCTGAAGAACCCTAGGATGTTCGAATTGTTTGCAGAAGGTTTTCCATATCAACTGGAATCGGTGCTTCGAATTGCAACCATTCCCCTGTTCGCGGATGCTTAAAGCCCAGAATGGCAGCGTGCAGCGCCTGGCCATCCATCAGCATCCCTTTGCTCTTGCCATACATCGGGTCCCCAACAAGAGGGTGTCCAATGAATTTCATATGCACACGAATTTGATGGGTTCTTCCTGTTTCCAGCTTCAGCTCCACCAAGGTAAAATCACCAAAGCGTTCGATAACTACGAAATGAGTTACCGCATGCTTGCTGTTTTTCTCCGTTACTGTATACATCTTGCGGTCATTTGAATCGCGACCTATCGGAGCGTCTATGGTACCTTGATCATGTTGTAGATTCCCATGTACTAAGGCGATATATTTGCGATTGACCGTATGAGCCTTTAACTGTTCTGCTAAGCTAGCGTGTGCTTTGTCGTTCTTTGCTGACATGATGAGACCGGATGTGTCCTTATCAATGCGATGTACGATTCCAGGACGCAGTTCTCCGTTGATGCCAGATAGATCCTTGCAATGGTACATCAATGCGTTAACCAATGTACCTGAGTAATGGCCAGGCGCTGGATGAACGACAAGTCCCCGCTGTTTATTGATTACGATGACATCGGCGTCTTCATATACCACATTCAGGGGAATGTTTTCCGCAGCAAGCTCAACACCTTGAGGTTCAGGAATTCGCAAAGAAATAACATCTTGTTCAGACAACTTATAGTTTGGTTTAGTGGTTTTCCCATTCACTTTAACATGCCCGTCTTTGACCCATTGCTGGACGAGTGTTCTTGACACATCTTCTTCCAATGCTTCCGTTATGAATTTATCAATACGTTCACTGGCATACTGCTCTTCAACCGTCCATTCGACGACATCATTTGTCACGGCCTCAGATGAGGTCTGATTTGTGTTCATTCGTTGCTCCTTTTTTTTCATTTCTCCAAGTAAGTAACGATTCTAAGAAAATCAGGATTACCCCGATTACGATGGCCGAATCAGCTAAATTGAAAATCGGATAAATATAATAAATGGCTTTGCCGAACAAGCTAAAATCAAAGGTAAACTGCAGGAAATCCACAACTTCACCGAATAAAGCTCGATCAATGAAATTACCGATTGCTCCTCCTAGCAGTAGACTAAGCGCAAAAGATAACAAAACTTTTCTTTCACGTATCGTCCGGCGCAAGTACCAGAGAATACCAATCACAACAATGAGCGTTATCACAATGAAAAACCATCTTTGGTTTTGCAAAATGCCAAATGCCGCGCCTCTATTGCGATGCGATGTCAGGATGAAAAAATCACCCAGCACCGGACGCTCCTCGCCAAGCGGAATTCGTTTCACAATAAACCATTTGGATACTTGATCCAAAATAAAAACGATGAGCGCATAAAAATAATATTTCATTATCTTTTCCTCCTAAGAGTTTTCGTAAGAAAACTTGCATCATAAACTTACTTCGTAAGCATTAACTTTTCGTAAGCTTTAAACAAGTTCCTCAATTTCAAGGAATTACCTCACTAAAAAAAGCTGTCACTCGGCATTATAACGGTAGGCATCAGCTGTTAGAAAGGAGCTGTACGATAACCTATGAGCCATTTATCCGAGGAGCAATTAAGAGAATTATATCTGCAATTATTGGAGGAAAAGCTTTATCTTGAGAAACATTTTGCCACGAATGATAATTATGGCCTGTCCAATTCTTTCAAAGATAGTACTGGAGAGCTCTCCATGTATGATAATCATCCAGGAGACATTGCCACAGAAATTTACGAACGGGAAAAAGATATTTCACTCAACGAACATGCTGAATTTCATTTAAATCAAGTCAATGAAGCCTTAGCTCGCATGGAGAGTGGAGAATATGGTATATGTGCGTTCAGCAAACAACCGATTCCCTTTGAGCGTCTTCAAGCTATCCCTACTACCATTTACAGCTTAGAACACGTTCCTGATCCTGAGCAATCATTCAGAAGACCTGTTGAAGAACAACTGCTCTACCCACCTTTTGGCCGAACCAGCTTTGACGAACGTGACGATGAGACCGAATTTGATGGTGAAGATGCCTGGCAAATCGTTGAAAGTTGGGGCACCTCCAATTCGCCAGCTTTTGCCGAAGACCCGAACGTGGGAAGCTACAACGAAATGTATATTGAAGCTGATGAACACGAAGGTTATGTTGAGTCTTTCGAGAGCTTTGTTGCGACAGACCTGTATGGTGAACATGTCACCATTGTTCGAGGTAAGGCCTACCGTGATTACATGCATAACGGCGAGGGCGATCCTCTACTCGAACCAGAAAACCTTTCCAATTCGGAGGATGAGCAGCTCTAGAAAAAACAGGACAAACGAGCTTCGCATGAAGCGAAAGCTCGTTTGCTTCCTTTACTCGTGGTAATGAGCCGAAACAACGTCATTACATCTCGCACATAGTGTCGGATGTTCTTTACTTTGCCCCACCTCAGGAGTCACTATCCAGCAGCGCTCGCACTTCTCGCCTTCAGCTACCGTGATAGCAATGGCCGCATCCTTCGATTGATATACCCCAGCAGGAGTCTCCGTTCCAGGTTTATGCACGCTCACAGCAGACACGATGAACAACTGATCCAACTGCTCCAATTGCATAAGTAAATCGTAAGCAGCTTCATTCGGATATAGATGAACAGCAGCTCCTAATGAGTTACCGATGACCTTCTCTTTACGTGCCTCTTCGAGAGCTTTCAGAACTTCATCTCTAACATCCAAGAAGCTATTCCATTTATTTTCCAATTCTTCCTTGTATAAACTTGAATCGACTTCCGGCAGTTCTGCTAACTGCACACTGCTGAGTTCAACACCAGGAATGTACTTCCATACTTCATCCGCTGTATGTGGAAGAATAGGTGAGATCAGCTTCGTAATCGCAGTTAAGGAAGCATATAATACGGTCTGCGAAGCTTTCCGAGCAGGATCATGAGGCGCGTTTGCATACAAACGATCCTTGATAATATCTAAGTAGAAAGAGCTCATTTCAACCGCGCAGAAATGATGAATTGTTTGGTAAACGACATGGAATTCATACGCTTCATAAGCCTTCACTACTTTCTCAATCATACGATTCAAACGGATCAACGCATAACGATCGAGTTCCGACAAACTCTCCGTCGCTACGCGATCTGTTTCTGGATTGAAATGACTCATGTTACCCAGCAAGAACCGCATCGTGTTGCGAATTTTACGGTATACTTCCGTCGTTTGGTTCAAGATATTATCCGAGATCCGGTGATCCGATTGATAATCGACTGAAGATACCCACAGACGCAGGATATCAGCACCTAGCTTACCACATACAACATTCGGATCAATCGTGTTTCCGATCGACTTGGACATTTTCCGTCCTTCTCCATCCAACGTAAAGCCATGGCTGAGTACGCCTTTATAAGGCGATTTCTCTCTTGTGGCAACACCTGTAATGAGGGAGGAGTTAAACCAACCACGGTACTGGTCAGAACCTTCCAAGTACAGATCCGCAGGCCACTGCAGCTCAGGACGGGATTCTAAAACAGCCACATGACTAGAACCAGAATCAAACCATACGTCCATGATATCCGTTTCCTTACGGAACTCACCATGACCACATTTGGAGCAGCTAGTTCCCTGAGGAAGGAGATCCTTCTCATCCTTGATAAACCAAGCATTTGAGCCTTCTTGCTCAAATAACTGAGCCACATGTTCAATGGTTTGCTCATTAACAAGCGGTTCGTTACAGCTCCGGCAGTAGAAGATCGGAATAGGCACACCCCATGCACGCTGCCTCGAGATACACCAGTCTCCACGATCTGCAATCATGTTATGCAGGCGGATTTCGCCCCACTCCGGTGTCCACTTCACTTGCTTAATTTCATCCAGCATCTCTTGTCTGAATTTATCGATAGACGCGAACCACTGCTCTGTTGCTCGATAAATAACAGGCTTCTTCGTGCGCCAATCATGGGCATATTGATGCTGAATTTCTCCAGCTTTAAGCAATAGACCTGATTCCTGCAGCTTTTCGATAATCAACTTGCCGCCTTTTTCGTAGAACATGCCTTCGAAGCCCGGTGCTTCAGCGGTGAAATGCCCTTGATCATCCACAGGACATAGCACTCCGATGTTATAACGTTGTCCAATCGCGAAATCGTCTTCCCCGTGTCCAGGAGCTGTGTGTACACATCCAGTACCTGCTTCTAGTGTCACATGTTCCCCAACCATAACAAGCGATTCACGGTCATAGAAAGGATGCTGACACGTAACGAACTCGAGCTCGCTGCCTTTTACTGTCGACAATACTTCGTAATCGGCCCAGCCAATTTCCTTAGCTGCTGCTGCAAGCAAGCCCTGTGCAAGTACATATTTTTTCCCATTGGCTTGAACAACAGCATAGTCAAACTCAGGGTGAAGTGAAATGCCCAGATTGGCAGGCAGTGTCCATGCCGTTGTCGTCCAGATCACAATAGCGGCATCCTCTGGCAGCTTGCCTTTGCCGTCTTTAACAGGGAACGCCACATAAATGGAAGTGGACGTTTTTTCTTTGTACTCAATCTCAGCTTCTGCAAGTGCACTTTCGGAAGATGGGGACCAATAGACAGGCTTCAAACCTTTGTAGACAAAGCCTTTTTGCACCATTTTACCGAATACTCGAATTTGCTGAGCTTCATAATTCGGCTGCAGTGTGATATACGGATTCTTCCAGTCACCGCGGATACCCAGACGCTGGAATTGGCTCTTCTGTTTCTCAACAGACTGAAGAGCGTACTCTTTGCAATATTCACGGAACTCAGGGACGGTCATTTTTTTACGATCAACTTTACCGCTATTCGTAATGACTTGCTCAATCGGCAAGCCATGTGTATCCCAACCTGGAACATAAGGTGCATCGAAGCCTTGCAGCGTTTTGAATCGTACGATGATATCTTTTAATACCTTGTTGAGCGCATGCCCGATATGAATATCTCCGTTCGCGTACGGAGGCCCGTCATGAAGAATAAATTTGGTTCTGCCACTACGACTCTCCTGCACTTTGGCATAGATGTCCTCAGCTTCCCAATGCTCTTGCATTTTCGGTTCCGCTTGCGGCAAATTGCCTCTCATCGGAAATTCCGTTTGTAGTAAATTTAATGTTTTGCCATAATCCATGCTAACCTCTCCATTCCTGCCTCAAACTTTATGTTGTCAAAAAAAACAAAAAAAGCCTCTCATCCCCAAAAGGGACGAGAAACTTTAGCTCGCGGTACCACCCTCGTTAACAAGCAAAATGAACATACACCTTCCGGCGTATCGAACACAAGCTTAATCACTCGATCATGTGTAACGGCATGACCCGTTTCTCTCTACTCGCTTCAAGAGACGCTCCTGGGGGATATTCGGTACGCTGCAGAGATTAGGCTCACACCAATACCCTAATTCGCTGACACTGCTCATTCGACCTACTCGTTCCAGTCATAGCTTTACTGAGATACATTTAACAGGAGTATAACCAATTCGTTAGGCATAGTCAATATGACAGCCACCTAATCATTGATTCCTACTCTTCTTTATTTTCAAACTGCATACTTTGCCAGCCTTCCGTGTTGAGCAGCTCTAATTGTGCTTCAAGCAGCGTCCGGAAGCGTGTGCGATAAATGGAGGCTTGTTTTTTCAACTCTTCAATCTCCAAAGCAACCTTGCGTGAACGTGTCAAGGATTCATTAATAATTCGATCTGCATTCTTCTCAGCTTCCTTCAAGATCAGCTGTGCTTCTTTCTTGGCGTTGCTTCTCACTTCATCCGCAGCTTCTTGAGCAACAATAATTGTTTTACTAAGTGATTCCTCAATATTCGTGAAATGGTCCAAACGTTCCTGCAGTGTCACCGTTTGATTGTGCAAGTCTTTATTCTCACGAATCAATGCCTCGTAATCCTTAATAACTTGATCCAGGAATTCATTCACTTGATCTTCATCATAACCGCGGAACGAGCGAGAAAACTCCTTATTATGTATGTCTAGCGGTGTTAATGGCATTAGTGCCCCTCCTTAGCGTTTTGCGCAGCAAAACTGACTTCGTAAGCATAAGCTGAGCTTTCTTCCAAGAAAGCTAGTTTGAACCCACATCTATACTGATCAGTTCGACAGAAAATAAGCAATTCCTGCAAAGTTCGTGGATAAATTATCCACGTTCATGCAAATTTGCCGATCTTCACACGAATTCGCCCTTTTTTCGTTACGCCTTCCACTTCAAGCACCTTGAATCTACCAAATCCTTGCAAAGACACCATATCCCCTTCTTTAAGAGGCTTACTAGGATCTTCCTCCAGCTTCCAATTGACGCGGCAGCGGCCAGCTTGAATGGGAACCAATATTTTAGCTCGGCTAAGCCTGAATACATCGCTCACAATCCCGTCCATACGCATAGATGCAACAGACAGGTTCAGCTCGTCCAATTGTACTTGAGCGAGTTCCAGCTTATCTAACGACAGCAGTTCTGTTTGTACATGAACCCTATGTACCTGGGACAAATTCAAATGCAGGTAATCTGCAGCATCCTGGGTAACCAGACAATGGCAGCCGCCCTCTATAACATGAATATCGCCAACCTTGTCTCGCTTCATGCCGAGTCCAAGAATGGCGCCCATGTAATCTCCATGTTCTAATGTTAAAAATTTGCCGTCTCCGGAAGAAACCGACAAGACCGCCATCGCCATATCTTCCCCATCCAAAGATCGGTAATCAGGGGCAATCAGAGCCCTTCTTCGTTCGGCTGCCGAGTAGCCACCATCTAACCGACAATGGACATCAGGGTGACGGTTAACGAGTGATGTCAGTATAAAAGCTTGTCTGGGGTCCAGAAAATCTGTTAGCTTCACAGCATGCTGCTCAGCAGCCCGCTCCACCCAATCCCAGGCTTTGTCAACAAAATGATGTTCATCCGAATGAAAATGACCATAGAGTTCTTTTGGCAATGTTAGAACAACCCCACAATGAAATCGAGCACAGCCATAATCCCCATAACCACAAATCGCAGTGCGATTAAGGCCACAATTGGCGAAAGATCAATAAACCCTATGCTAGGAATAATTTTCCGGAAAGGGCTTAAATACGGTTCAACCAATTTCCCAAGAAGTCCTCCGACGAAGCTCTCACGTGCGCTAGGAAACCAAGAAAGAATTAAATAGCCAATAATCATGAAATAATAAATTTCCATCAAAATACTAAGATAATAGTGAACGTAATTCACGTAAGCATCCACCTCTGTGTTAGGATATGAACCTATTCCTCACCCATCATTTCGGAGATGTGACCATGAATATCAACTGAATCTGGTGTACACAGAAAGATATTCGGTCCCAGTTTGGAAATAGACCCATTCAAAGCATATACCGTCCCGCTTAAGAAATCTACGATACGTATGGCTTGATCGCCACGAACTCGCTGTAAGTTGACGATCACGGCTCTTCGGGAACGAAGATGATCTGCGATGTCTTGTGTTTCTTCATAGGTTCGAGGTTCACTTAGCACGACACGTGCATTTTTCTGTGAATGAATGCTGACGACATTAGCCTTATTTTTATTACGTAATTCATAAGGATTGGTTTCAGGTTCTTCTGTTGCTTCCACAATACGCTCCCGCTCAACAACCTCTTCCTCTTCTTGCAGCCCAAGAAAATTCATAAATCGGTTATAAACACCCACTATAGTTCCCTCCTTATCATGTTCTTAAATCAGGTTAACTAAAGTTCTTTCCCTACCAAAACAGTACCCAAACGAACCCAAGTTGCACCTTCTTCAATCGCTACTTCAAAGTCTCCAGACATACCCATGGATAACTCCGTAATCTCGTACGGGAAAATTTTCCGTTCATTCAGACGGTCTCGCAATTCTCTCAATCCACGGAAGACAGGTCTTGTTGCATTGGCCTCCATCTCGTAAGGAGCCATGGTCATCAAACCTGTGATATGTATATGTTTTAGCCTACTAACTTCTGTAGCAAAATCGAAGAAATGCTCAGGTGCAATGCCATACTTTGACTCTTCCCCGGAAACGTTCACTTGCAATAAACAATTTACTTCAATTCCCAAAGCTGCAGCCTGCTTGTCCAGTTCTTTGGCCAGAGATATCCGATCCAACGAGTGAATGTAGGCGAATTTGCCAATGACATCTTTTACTTTATTCGTTTGCAAATGTCCAATGAAATGCCATGTTCCCCGTTCGTGGAGCGCTTCCCACTTCGGCTTTACATCCTGCCATCGATTCTCACCAATATGCAGAAGTCCTGCATCCAATACGCTTTTGGTCGTCTCTAAGGAAACATATTTCGTTACAGCAATAATCTTAACATCGTTCTCTTTCCGTCCAGACCGCTTACATGCTGCGTCGACACGGGCTTCAACCTCATCTTTACGGGCCAGTAAACTCACTTATGCAGACACCTCAATTCAACACTTCGCTTGCACCAATCTCCTCAAAGAAGACCCATCCAAGCAATCATTCTACCTGTAGAACCGCCTTCTTTTCGATGTGAAAAAAAGAGATCAGTGCTACAACTCGTACATAACTGTGATACTTCGATATGGGACGACAAAATTCCTGCTTGAAGTAACAATTTTCGGTTCAATTCTTGCAAATTCAGCATATACTTGCCATTTCCTTTGTCGACCATAACAGCTTGATGCTCTTCTGATGATGCTTCGATATCGGTAAGTACATGGTTCACACGATTAGCTACAGTCTCATCAACCTCATAGCAGCAGGCTCTTATGGATGGACCTATTGCCGCGCGAATGTCTGTGGCCTGACTACCAAAAGTATGTGTCATTAAGGATATAGTAGCCATGGAAATGTTTAACACTGTGCCTTTCCAACCTGCATGAGCAAGCCCGGCAACACGCTTAACAGGATCGTAGAAAAATAACGGTACACAATCTGCAAATTGCGCACATAGAACGATCCCTTTCTCATTAGTAATGAATCCGTCTTTCGCTTGAATAGCCGTTTCCCTTGATGCTCTGCCCATTCCCTTTTCCTGTAGACTTACTACAGTGACTTCGTTACTATGTACCTGTTCTGCATATGTGAATGCTTCAAACGGCTGTCCTACGGCCTCAGCGATCAACTCACGATTCCTCACCACATGCTCTGGTACATCATTCACATGCAGTCCGCAATTAAGCGTTGAATAGGATCCCTGACTCACTCCTCCATGGCGGGACGTAAAACCAACAGTCAATTCACTATATTGCTCCATCCAGTTTGCTATCGTAAATAGGACTGGCCCATCTTCTTTCCCTTGTTTCACAAATGGTTCCACGGTTGTCTCTCTCCCCACACTTGGATCTTTACTCCTTTTACTTTAGCACAAAATAAAAAGACACACGATGTTTGCTTCGCCTGCCCATGAAGCAGCAGCCTTGGCTCGTGTGCCTTCCGTCAATTACGGAATTGCTGATTGAACTCATAAACACCTTCGTTATCATCCGCTTGACGATAAGGCCGGACATCTTCTAATTTCACAAGAACGACATCGGCACCAATTTTCACAATATGCTTCCAAGGTATAATGACATCTGTCCCTGTACCGAACAACCCGAAAAATCGGCTTTGATTAGGTACAACAATCGATTCGATACGGCCCTGACGCAGATCAAGCTCCAAATCACTGATTTGCCCGAGCTTTTTACCATCGACAATATTGATTACATCTTTCGTCTGGAAATCAGATATTTTCATGAGGCTATTCACCACGAATCTCATTAGGATTTTTAACTGATTTTGTACTAGTATATGTGCGGTGTGGGCAAAATGTCCTGAAAACCAAAAAAAGACCTTCACGGCTTGTCTCAGCCGATCCAGTCTTTATGTTAATTACGATTTCACATGTTTCTGCATCTGACAGATGGCCGATTTCTCAAGCCTAGAAACCTGCGCTTGGGAAATGCCAATCTCATCGGCAACCTCCATCTGCGTTTTCCCTTCAAAAAAGCGCATGGAGAGAATCATCTTCTCCCTAGCATTTAGTTTACGCATAGCTTCGCGAAGAGCAATTCCTTCAATCCAAGACATGTCCTTATTGCGCTCATCACTGATCTGGTCCATGACATAGATGGGATCTCCGCCATCATGATAAATCGGTTCGAATAACGATACCGGGTCTTGAATGGCATCAAGCGCGAATACGACATCCTCCTTAGGCACATTAAGGGCCTCGGAGATTTCGTAGATCGTAGGCTCGCGTGAATTCTGATTCGTCAAGCTGTCTCTGACTTGCAAAGCTTTGTAAGCAATATCTCTTAAGGAACGAGAAACGCGAATCGGGTTATTATCTCGTAAGTAGCGGCGAATCTCACCTATAATCATCGGTACAGCATAGGTTGAGAACTTGACGTTTTGACTTAAATCAAAGTTATCAATGGCTTTCATCAAACCAATACAGCCAACTTGGAAGAGATCGTCCACATACTCTCCGCGATTGTTGAACCGCTGGATCACACTTAGAACCAACCTTAGGTTCCCATTGACCAATTTCTCTCTTGCAGATCGTTCTTGTTTCGTCTGCAAATCAGAGAACAATTCACGCATTTCAGCATTGGTCAGAACAGGCAGTTTGGCGGTATCAACACCACATATCTCAACTTTATTTCGGGTCACCGTGATTACCTCCCAAGGAGAAACATTACTGTTAATTATCCCCGTGAGCGGTTGATTTATTCCTGTCCTATCCCCTATGGAGCTACTTGACAAAAGGGTTTCGACTCGCTCCCTCCCGTGACTGCTGAACAATTTCGACATGACCTGTCAAAAAATATTTTTCAGACCATCTTATTAAATTCCTTACGAAGCCTTTTAATAATGCGCTTTTCTAATCTGGAGATATACGATTGTGAAATGCCCAGTAAATCAGCGACGTCCTTTTGCGTTTTTTCCTCCCCGTCTTGTAGGCCAAAACGAAGCTCCATGATGATGCGTTCCCGTTCTGTTAACTTATCAAGTGCTTTATGCAGCAGCTTTCGATCTACCTGTTCTTCAATATTTCTGTAAATGGTATCATTTTCGGTCCCTAAAACATCAGATAGCAGAAGTTCATTTCCGTCCCAATCAATGTTAAGCGGTTCATCAAATGAAACTTCCGTACGTATTTTACTGTTTCGTCTTAAGTACATGAGAATTTCATTTTCAATACAGCGTGAAGCATAAGTAGCTAGCTTGATCTTTTTCTCCGGGTCAAATGTGTTCACCGCTTTAATTAGGCCGATGGCACCGATAGAAACCAAATCCTCGATATTGATGCCAGTATTTTCGAACTTTCTAGCTATATAAACAACCAATCTCAGGTTGCGCTCAATCAGCATAGCTCGCACTGCGGCATCCCCGGACGGTAACTTTTCCAATAAGTACTCTTCTTCTTCTCTCGTCAGTGGAGGCGGCAACGCTTCACTGCCACCAATGTAATAGATTTCTTCGCCTTTGAGACCTAATAGCATTAAAATACGAAAATACGCTAGTTGAAAAAGCATTTTCCACTTCAAGAACATGTTAGTTTCCTCCTAAGAGTTTTGCGTATGCAAAACTGACTTCGTAAGCAATCGCTGAGTTTTGCGTTAGCAAAACTTTCATCGTAAGCATATGTAGAGTTTTGCTGCTAGCAAAACAAATTTCCTAAACCGAAGAAGTGGTTTACGTTATTTATTACTCACCCTCCATTTTGAAAGCGCTATCCTGCTGAAATTAAAGCTGGATGGATAATCGCTTGATAAGTGCCGTCACTGCAAAGCTTTCCTCCGTCGAGTCCGATAAGCACCTTAGACGCTTCAATATGCAAATGATTATGGGTGATCACCACCTTATCCGGTTTAATGGCCAGCATGAATTGGGTATTCCGATTAACGCCACGGTATGGCACGAGACGTAAGCGGTCCTGCCAAACAAATTCCTCCACACCCAAACCACTTATGATCTGATCAACATCTGCCGATCGAATCCTTTGGAGCCATTCTACAGGTAATACATCCCCCCACTCAGACACTTCCATGACCATTACAGGGGTTCGTGTTAACGGGTCATACAATTGATTTCCCGTATCAATTAAACCTTTGCAAGAGGCTGTATAATCACCCACGTGAATCGTTACTTCCGCCAAATAAGATGTCAACACCTCACGCTGTTTCGAGCTCTGAAATACGGTTCTGAACCACCACAATAAAGGTAGCAGCAACACAAGCACAAACAGGATACCTCCAACCTGCAGCTGAAACATGGCCACACCGGTTTGCGTAAACACAATCCCCTTCATCACATCGGATGAGGATGCCAGTACATAATGAATGCCGAACATACCACCGGCTACAGCAAAATTCACTAAAAGGAACGTTCCGATGTTTCTTAATAAATTTTGTAAGGAGCCAAACCCAAAAGCAGTCATAATCATACCGATACAGAACATACATTTCACAGAAAATGTAAAAAGAAACAACGGCACTGGCAAGAACATAATGACCACATAGGAAGCTCCCAAAACCGACGAACCTACGATTCTCCACCACTTGAACGATATTTTCCGCGTTTTAGCCGTTACGAGAAGCATGGCCGCATCTATCAGAAAGTTCAGCAGGAAAATGAGATCCGCATAGACGACCACAATTTCCTCACCTCCAAGACGGATGCTATTATAGTAATTTTTCTGACGAAACTTTAAGGTTCTAAATCAGTATATGGGAATCTAAATTCAAAGTCTGTCTAAACTTGCTAGTAGGATGATACTTTTTTTGTCAGTTGGCGCGGCCTATCCTGAGCTAGAAAAGCCCTAGGAACAAGAAAAAACCGAAGCCTCTACATCATGTAGGGCTTCGGTCTCTTTACAATTATTGTGTAATTATTTGTCGGTATTCCGTCCGCGATTACGCAGAAACGTCGGAATATCTAATTGATCGTTTGAAGGTTGTGAACCAAAGGGTTTCAAATTGTTCAACCGATTGTCTGGAGCAGGAGTTTCTGGTTGACCTGTGCCAGGACGTTTGATGGGTTGATGAACAGGTGCTGCCTTATGCTCGAAACCAGTTGCAATAACAGTAACGAGAATTTCATCCTTGAGTTTATCATCAATAACAGCTCCGAAAATCATGTTCACTTCGATATCAGATGCAGATGCAACGATATCAGCTGCTTCATTGACTTCGTACAAGCTAAGATTCACGCCACCCGTAATGTTCATCAGAACCCCGCGAGCTCCTTCAATGGAAGTTTCCAACAAAGGGCTGGAGATCGCTTTTTTAGCTGCTTCAGCTGCACGATTCTCACCCGTTGCCACACCGATACCCATGAGGGCCGAGCCGCGTTCTGTCATAATCGTTTTGACATCCGCAAAATCTAGATTGATTAGTCCAGGTACTGCGATTAAGTCTGAAATCCCTTGTACACCTTGACGAAGTACGTTATCTGCTTCGCGGAAGGCTTCAAGCATAGGAGTCTTCTTATCTACAATCTCTAAAAGACGATCATTCGGGATAATAATAAGCGTATCTACCTTCTCTTTCAATGCTGCAATACCTTGCTCAGCTTGCAAAGAGCGTTTGCGTCCTTCGAACGTGAACGGACGAGTAACTACACCTACCGTTAAAGCGCCTACTTCTTTGGCGATCTCAGCAATAACCGGTGCAGCACCAGTACCCGTACCGCCACCCATGCCTGCTGTAACGAATACCATGTCTGCGCCGCGAAGCGTATTCAGAATTGTCTCCCTTGACTCTTCTGCCGCTTTCTTACCTACTTCAGGGTTTGCACCTGCACCAAGACCGCGTGTCAGTTTATCCCCGATTTGTAACTTATGTACAGACTTAGCTAAGTGTAAAGCTTGAGCATCTGTATTAACGGTGATAAACTCAACGCCTTTAACACCATTCTCGATCATTCGGTTTACTGCATTACTTCCGCCGCCACCAACACCGATGACTTTTATTTGAGCCAATTGGTCTAAATCCATATCAAATTCAAACATGTGAGTCATATCCCCCTAACTTTGCGTTCACTATATAAATTCACTGAAAAAATTTTTTACCCGTTCAAGAAAACCTGGTTTATTACTATCGGAGGATTTTTTTGCTGTTGACTTCGTTACTACTTTCTTCGAGAGCCCCGAATTCCGATTTTTCATGTACTTGGATACGAATTGAATGATACCAACGCCACTAGTGTAGGAAGGATCACGCACTCCAATGAAATCCGGAACAGCGATGCGTACAGATGTTGCAAGTTCATCTTGTGCGACCGCAAGTATGCCTGGCATACAAACGGTTCCGCCTGTAAGCACATAACCACCAGCTAAATCACCATATCCCAAACGATGAACTTCCGCACGAATCATTTGGAAAATTTCTTCAACGCGGGGTTCAATGATATTCGCGAGGTCTACTTGCGAAAACTCTTTTTCCACATTGCTTCCCATTCTCGTTACCTTAAATACTTGATCGGGCGCTGAATCATCTACAGAAGCACAACCGTATTTCAGCTTTATTTTCTCTGCGATTTCGAGCTGAGTCCGGAGTCCAATTGCGATATCATTACTGATGTACTCGCCACCGATTTGAATCGTCGACGTAGCCACAAGATTACCTTGTTCAAATACTGCAATCGTTGCTGCCCCTGCTCCTACATCAACCAGAACCGTTCCAACAGCTTTCTCATCCTTAGATAAGGCTAATTGTCCAGATGCTAGCGACATCAAGATGAGGCCTGCAACCTTCAGTTCGGATTTTTCCACAACACGGATTAAATTATGTATCCCTGTCTTCGCTCCAGTGATAATTGTCGCTTCCACTTCTAAGCGAACACCAATCATGCCACGAGGATCATTAATGCCTTCTTGTCCATCTACTAAATATTGCTTAGGTACAACTCCAATAATTTCACGTTCGGGAGGTAATGCGATGACTCTGGCCGCCTGAATAACACGATCGATATCCTCTTCTCCGATTTCTCGGTCTTCATTAGAAACAGCGACAACACCATGACTAGATTGAAGAGCAATATGATTACCTGAAATTCCTACGTAAACCTCGGAAATTTGTACGCCGACCATTCGTTCAGCATGATCAACGGCGCTGCGAATTGAATTCACAGTTTGATCAATATCAACGATTGCGCCTTTACGAATACCCTCTGACTCGGCAGATCCCACTCCTATTATATTAATGGTTCCGTTTACGACTTCCCCAATAATAGCTCGAACCTTGGATGTACCGATGTCTAAACTAACAATGATGTCATTGTTGCTCAAGCCCCTGGCACCTCCTGTAACTTGGGTAATAAAGTGAATTCCTCACAAATACTTCTATACGTATTCCACACAACCGCCATATTCCCTCTTTTTTCTACATTTTTTTTGCTAGTAAAAAAAGTCATTTGCATATCTAATCTTATTGAAGAAAAAATGATATAGATCCTGTCTAGTAACTACTTAAAACAATCTAAGGAACTGATAGAAACCTATTTAACCATAAATCTAATTTTAACATTATTTTAAGTGATTGAGTAGCCCATTAAACGTTTTTTTGTCAGGAAGGACGCACTGTTTCCTTTGGTGGCGATTTGGGCGTTGCTTTTGGAGTCGCCTTCGGGCTTGTCTTACCCCCATCTTTGTTCAAATCAGGTGTAGAACTCGGGGAATTACTCCCAGCCTTCTGACCGGTTTCATTGTTCGATTCATTCTGGGACTCTTCATTCGGTTCGAATGGAGCGTGATACTCTACTTCTAGCATTTTGATAACACCACTCGTAATATGATCTTCTTGTAAGCTTGCTATATAGGCAGGCAAATTGTCAATTTTCTCGGGTAAATAGGCAATGGTTGTATACACTTCGAATTGGGATCTTGTATACAGTTTGATCTTGTCAGGGTATGGTTCCGACGGGTCCGGTTTAATTTCGGAAATGTCAGAAAGCGCGCTCTCCGGGATTTCACCAAGCACTTTGCAAAGTGCAGCCTTATTCGGATCGCCGTCTGTCCACCCTGTCAAAATAGGCATGTCCAAAGGAATGCTTCCTGAAGAAAGCTCTACGACAGCGCCATCAGCGAGCACAGCCTGCTTCTTACCATCTGCTCCAATTTGAAACGCCACTTTAGGAAATTCTTCTACAGTAATACGGATAATGCCTGGAAATTGCTTCTTCACGAGTGCCGTTTTGATCATGGGCATCTTAGCAATGCGCTGCTGGATAGCCTGTGAGCTAACGGCAAAGAAACGATCACCTACGGCAATTTGACTAGCTTGTCCGATTGCTTCTGATGCCATAAGCTCATTCCCTTGAACTTCAATGGCACTAATTCGGCTGAGGGAGGATTGAAAAAATAAAATGATAAGAACTGTGATGAAAAAAACGAACAAGAAAATGAGCAGCTTCCGATTCGTACGCGCACGCGGCTTAGGGACAGGCAGAGTGGGTACTTTGCGGTCTTCAGACAAGATGGGCACCACCTATTATTTTCGTATGACAAACAAATGAAAACCGTGTATCCCCACCTGCAAGCAGGAAGGGATCCGCGGAAGTCATTCAAACATTCTACTCGCTTGGGACGGGTGATTGGCGATGCACGGAGGCTCCCAGCATGGAAAGCATATGTTCAATTCTATCATAGCCTCTATCAATATGATGAATTTGCTCAACGATCGTTGTGCCATGCGCAGCCAGACCGGCAATGACAAGTGCTGCACCGGCTCGCAAATCAGTCGCTTCAACTGTAGCTCCATATAACCTCGGAACCCCACGTATAAAGGCTGAGCTCATATCGACACGGATGTCCGCTCCCATACGGGAAAGTTCATCAACGTGTTTAAATCTACCTTCAAATATCGTTTCTTTCATTACGCTTAGTCCATCTGCTAGAGATAACAGCACCATGACTTGCGATTGAAGATCCGTAGGAAAGGACGGATGCGGTGAAGTAACAATTCGCTCGACCGCCTTCGGTCTTGTCGGACAGCTTACATGTATTATATCACCGTCCGTGATGATTTGAACACCTGCGCGCTTGAGGACATGAATAACCGAAGTTAAATGAGCAGGGTTCACCCTTTCGAGTGTAATGTTTCCTTTGGTCGCAGCTGCCGCAACAAGGAATGTTCCTGCTACAATGCGGTCGGGTATGATGCGATATGAACAAGGAGACAATGACTCCACTCCGCGAATCGTTATGGTGTCCGTTCCTGCGCCAATGATATCGGCGCCCATTGTGTTCAGGAAGTTTTGCAAATCCTGAATCTCTGGTTCACGGGCAGCATTGTAAATCGTTGTGATGCCCTCTGCCTTAACAGCAGCCATCATAATATTTTCTGTAGCACCAACGCTTGGGAAGTCTAGAACAATCTCGCTGCCTTGCAATGAATCTGCGGTGCAAACAATTTTGTTGGCAAATTCTTCAATGTTGGCTCCGAGAGCCTGCAAACCTTTAAGGTGCAAATCGATTTTACGTTCACCGATCGCGCAGCCACCTGGTTGATATACCGTAACACTGCCGAATCTAGCGAGTAGCGGACCCATTAGAAAGATGGAGGAACGCATCTGCCCCATCAATTCTTCTGGGATATGAGAGGAATTAGCTGTGGATGTTGTGATAGATACCATATCCCCTTGCTGCTCAGCACGACAGCCTAGCGCGCGAAGAATGCGCAGCATGGTGTCGATATCGAGCAAATTAGGAACATTATGCAGAGTATGAGTGCCGCTAGCCAGGATGCAGGCTGCTAAAATTGGTAATGCGGCGTTTTTCGCGCCGTGTATCTGGATGGCTCCCGTAAGAGGTCTTCCACCTTCGATAACGAGCTTCTCCAAAGTTCCACCTCCGATTTACCTCTCACCCATCACCAGAACTTCCGGTACTAGCGATATGCCGTACTGATTCTGTACGATTAGCTGTACCTCGCCTATGAGAGTGAGAACGTCCTCGGCTGTAGCATCTCCGGTATTAACAATGAAATTGGCGTGAAGCTTAGAAATTTCAGCTCCACCGACACGTTTGCCTTTCAGGCCAGCTTCTTCGATGAGCTTGGCTGCGAATCCCCCTTCGGGGTTTCGAAATACACTCCCAGCGCAAGCTAATTGAAGCGGTTGCGTACGGAGGCGTCGATCCCGGTAAGCCGCCATGGCTCCCGCAATTTCTTTGCGCTCTCCAACCTGTAATTCAAAGACAGCTTCCGTTACAATGCCGGGCATTGTTTGTAGAATGGAATGTCGATAGGCATACTGCAAATCCTCCGCCTTCAATGTGACCAATTCCCCTGTGTCCAGGATGACTTCAGCCTGCTTGAGTATGCGTGACACATCGGACCCATGAGCCCCTGCATTCATGTAGACGGCGCCTCCCACAGAACCGGGAATGCCAGAAGCAAACTCCAGTCCGGTTAAACCTTCTTTGGCCGCTAGTACGGACAATTTAATGAACGAATAGGAACCACCTGCGTAGACCATCGCATCATCAAAGCGAAGCGTTTCTAACGCATTGCCAAGTTTAATAACGACCCCTCTAATGCCTTTATCACTTACAAGCAGGTTAGATCCTCTACCAATGACCGTCCATGGAACACCGCGTTCATATAGAAATCGGATGACAGCAGCTACCTGCTCTTTCGTTTGGGGGATAACGAGGCAATCAGCCGGACCGCCGATTTTCCATGTCGTATAAGGGGCTAGTCGTTCATTCGTTCGAATCTCGCCAATATTTGCTGCCTGTAAGTCGGATATTAACTGTTGCATGGGAAAACCTCCTTCACAGAACGTAGGGCGAAATTATCTTGAAAAGCAGCTTCAAGCTTCATAATTTCATAATACGGACCGAGTCGAAGATGGCCGGTCTTCGTTGTTTGGCGCCATATTAAGCCTTAGGTGTCTGTCACGGTTATAGTGTAGTTTATGTAAAATCGGATAGAGTGTGACAATCGCCTATTCGGTTTAGCAAAATCAAGTTGATAAGCTATAGGTTTCAATCAGTTTTACGATCGATGCAACCGCATCGCTTTCTTTGCGCGATTGCATGGCTGCCTTGTGGGTCTCTCGATTCGCATGGAGAGCTTCCACACGCTCAGCAAGCGTATCGGCTGTTAAAGCCTCTTCTTGTAGAACGTCGGCGTAGCCAGCTTTCTGAAATGATTCTGCATTTAGAATCTGGTCTCCTCGACTTGCCTGCAGCGATAAAGGAATAAGCAGCATCGGCTTTTCCATGACTAAAAATTCATAAATAGATGTGGCACCAGCCCGGGAAATAACAAGCTCTGTCATTGCCAAAATATCTGGGAGCTCCTCATTCAAATACTCAAATTGTTTATACCCCCGAGTATTGGCGAGCTCTGACGCAATATTGCCTTTCCCGCATAGATGTACAATCTGAAACTGAGGTAGTAATCGCTCTAGGCTGCCTCTGACAGCTTGGTTAATCACTTGCGAGCCTAGGCTGCCACCCATCACCAAAATAACCGGTTTCTGTGTATGAAAATCACAAAGTTGGTAAGCGCGAGACGCTTTACCACTTAGAATGTGTTCACGAATGGGTAAACCTGTTAGCTCCGCCTTGTCTCTTTGAACATGCTGTAAAGACTCCGGAAAGGTAACGCAAACCTTGGTTGCAAAAGGAATTGAAATTTTGTTCGCAAGCCCTGGCGTTATATCGGACTCATGAATAATCACCGGAATCTTGTTCATCCGACTGCCAAGAACAACCGGGACGGAAACGAACCCGCCTTTCGAAAAGACAATGGCGGGCTTCAAACGACGGAGCAATCTATAAGACTCATAGACGCCTTTCATCACTCTGAAAGGGTCTTTGAAATTTTTCAGATCAAAATATCGACGTAATTTCCCAGACGAAATCGAGTAAAAAGGTACCCCTTCGCGTTCAATGATGTCTTTCTCGATGCCCGTAGCTGAACCTATGTATTTAATTTCCCAACCTAACTGAGCAAGCTTATGCATCAGCGCTATGTTAGGTGTAACATGCCCTGCGGAGCCTCCTCCGGTAAAGACAATCGTTTTCATTCCCCTGTCACCTCGAATAGCGGGATATATTGAGCAGGATGCCGACCGATGTCAGCATAAGCGTCAATGAAGACCCTCCTGCACTTATGAATGGCAAAGTAATGCCGGTTACCGGGAACATCCCAATAACAACACCAATATTAATAATGACTTGAACGGCAATCATACCGATAATGCCTACAGCGATCAAACTGGCAAACGTATCCGGAGCAGTAATAGCTGCCCGCATTCCGCGCCATACAAGAATCGTAAAGAGCAGCAGCACAAGCGTACCGCCGATAAATCCAAGTTCCTCAGCAATAATGGAGAAAATGAAATCAGTTTGCGGCTCTGGCAAATAGCTGTACTTCTGACGGCTCATACCTAGACCAAGCCCTACAAGACCTCCCGGTCCAATAGCATAGAGCGATTGAATCGACTGATAACCTGCACCTAAGGGATCCTGCCACGGATCCAAGAATGCTGTAATTCGCTTCAAACGGTATGGGGCAGCAATGACGAGCCCGATAAAACCCGCAACCCCTATCATACCTAGATACGAGAGATGAAGCAATCTCGCCCCCGAAGTGTAAATGATGAGCAGCGATGCTCCGACGAGAACGGCACCTGTTCCAAGGTCTGGCTGAAGCATAATGAGACCGAACGCTAAGCCCATGATGCCAAGCGGTGGCAATAAGCCTTTTTTGAATAATGTTATTTTCGCTTGATGCTCAGATAACATGTTGGATAGATAGAGTATCATCCCAATTTTCATAAATTCGGACGGCTGAATGCCGAAGGCACCAATACCTAACCAGCTTCTAGCTCCACCTCGAACAACCCCGATGCCGGGAATTAGAACGATAATCAGCATGGCAAAGCAAATAAAAAGCGCTAATCTGGCAAACCTTTTCCAAACTAAATAATCAACATTCATCGTAAAAAACATGGCGATAACACCTAAAACAGCAAAGATAAATTGACGTTTCAAGTAATACAGGGAGTCGCCAAATTCGCGAAACGCAAGAACACTGCTAGCGCTGTAAACCATAATAACGCCAATTGTCAAAAGCAACAAGGTTGGAATAATAATCCAAATGTCAGGAGCGGACCGTGCTTTACCCATAACAGACACCTCTTCGTGTGTTGTGGGCGTCATCCATGATACCTATCAGCAAGCAGCGACAGTATCGCTAGCCAGACAGCATATGTGGATAAGCCCTATTTAAAGGTTATGCACGGACTCCTTAAACATGCGTCCCCTGTCCTCATAGGAGGGGAACATATCCCAGCTTGCACAAGCAGGTGAAAGTAGAACAATATCTCCGGGTTCACTCATTTGCCAGGCTAGCTGAACGGCTTGCGACACCGCGTCCGCTGCATCCTTAGCAGTATCGACGGTTTGAATGCGGCTAATCCCTGCCAGCTTGGCAATATGCGTAATTTTCTCTTTCGTTTGACCTAAAGTAACGATACCTTTAATTCGCTCACGGAAAGTAGGCAGAAGTTCCATATAATCCGACCCACGATCCAATCCTCCTGCTATTAAGACAACACGCTGGTTAAACGCCTCGATTGACTTTATCGAAGCCGCTGCATTCGTGGCTTTGGAATTGTTATAGAAGGTCACATCATTCAGCTCTCTAACGAGCTCCAGACGGTGTTCTACGCCTTGGAAGCTTCTAAGCACATCTGCTATGGCATCCAGCTGAACACCCGCCGTAATGGCTGCTGCCGCCGCCGCTAACGCGTTCTCGACGTTAAAGCTGCCTGGGATCCCCATTTCACTTGCCGGCATAATCGGCTGCACTTGGCCTAGTCCATTTGCGTAAACAATGACCTCTGTCTCTACATCGAAGTAGACACCAAAAGAGAGCTTCTCTTTCATAGAAAAAGGGAATAGCTTAGCCTTCAGATTAGGAATTAAAGACTGACACACCTCATCATCCCAATTCAGAATCGCCGTATCTTCTTCGGTTTGATTTGCAAATAATCTAGCTTTCGAAGCGATATAGTCATCCATCGAACCATGATAATCCAAATGAGTTTCGTACACATTTAACAAAAGTGCAATCGTAGGACGGAAAGAAGTCGTTCCTTTCAGTTGAAAGCTGCTGAGCTCAACAACCATCCAGTTATCAGCTGTAACTTCAGGCGCAGCCTCTGTTAATGCACGCCCAATATTACCCGCTACAACGGGAGATAAACCAGCTGCGTCCAGCATTAAACCAATCAATGTTGTCGTTGTGGTCTTACCATTCGAACCCGTAATACCAATAATTGGAGCTTCACAGAATTGATAAGCAACCTCAACCTCAGTCACGACTTCGATTCCTAGCTCTTCTGCCTTGCGAATCGGCTCAACCGTATATGGAATTCCTGGGTTCTTCACAACGAGAGAAATACCCGCATGCACCAAGGACTCCGGATGAAAGCCGCATACAACAGAAATACCCAGAGCCTCTAATTCGTCGGCTTCAGGGCATGCGCTTCGCTCTTTTTTATCGTTGACCGTGACCAAGGCTCCTTTTTGATGAAAAAGCTTAGCTGCAGCGACACCGCTGCGAGCCAAGCCCAAAATAATGACTTCAAGTCCACGATAATCCCGCGGATGTTTCATGCTCTACAACACCTCATTCATATATAATCCGAGTACAGCAAGCACGAGACCTACGACCCAGAATGTGATAACAACACGCCATTCCGACCAACCCACCAATTCGAAGTGGTGATGGATCGGACTCATTTTGAAAACACGCTTGCCTCTCGTCTTGAAAGAAACAACTTGGATCACAACAGAAAGGATTTCAACCAAGAACACACCGCCAACAATAGCAAGCAGCAGCTCAGCTTTGGTCAAAATGGCAACAGCCACAAGGCCGCCACCAATCCCGAGCGAGCCTGTGTCACCCATAAATACTTTGGCTGGATGGGCATTAAAAACAAGAAAACCGAGTACGGCCCCTACCATGGCTGCCGAAAATATAGCCGCTTCTGGCTGCGTATTATTCATAGCAATAACCGTATAAGCACCAAAAGCAATGGCACTTGTCCCTGCAAGCAGTCCATCAAGACCATCTGTAAAATTCACCGCATTCGATGCACCCAACATAAGAATAGCCATTAACGGAAAGTACAACCAGCCCGGGTTGAAGTGGAACGCCACAAATGGAATATATAAGTCCGTGCTTTGTCCTTGCATGACAAGCAGGTAACAGACGATAGCGGAGATCAAGAGCTGACCGAACAGCTTTTGTTTCGCTGTAAGACCAAGTGAGCGCTTGAAAATAATTTTGATATAATCGTCGAGAAAGCCTACTAATCCATAGCCTAATGAGGCTATTAACAGGATTAGAAGATCCGTATTTTTATCAGCAAAACGAAGCGTAGCAAGGGCCAGCGCGAGTAAAATAATGACCCCGCCCATCGTCGGTGTCCCTTGTTTCTTTAGATGTCCTTGCGGGCCATCCTCACGAATTTGTTGTCCGAATTTCATACGCCGCAAAATGGGTATAAAAAGCGGTCCCATAATAAGCGCAAGCACAAAAGCTACGCCCATCGTTAATAAAATTGCGTTTTCCACGTTGGTTCCCCCTGCTCGTTTTCGTCTTTCGAAAACGATCTACTGTTTCATCCTATAATTAATTACAAGCACCATCTAGGCGAGTAAGGCATTAACCACTTGCTCGAGACGCATGCCTCGCGAGCCTTTTACGAGCACAAGATCCTCAGCTTGTGCGATTGCGGCGAGCTCTGCCGCGAGCTGCTCTTTATCATCGAAGGCACGCACGCAAGCCTTCGGGAATTGCTGAGCCGCTTCATCCGCGATGAAGCGGCCAAGACGGCCGAACGTGAAGACGTAGTCTACACGTTCCGGAGACAACACCCGGCCAATGCCGCGATGAAACTGCTCTTCGTGCTCGCCAAGCTCCAGCATGTCGCCGAGCACGAGGAACTTGCGACCGAAGCCGCGCAGCTGCTCGGTCAAGTCAATCGCAGCCCGCATGGATGCCGGGCTGGCGTTATACGCATCGTTAAGCACAGTCAGCCCCGAGGCTGCTGTCAGCTTCTCGATGCGCATGCTTGTCATCTGCAGCGAGCGAAGCCCCGCTGCAATTCCCTCAGGCGAGACGCCGAAGGCTTCGCCGATGGCAATGGCTGCTAACGCATTAATTACATTATGCGTACCAAGCAAGGGAATGAACAATTCTGGGTAACCCGTTGAATTGATCTGGAAGTACGCCCCGTCCGCATCCATCCGGATGTCGGTCGGGAACAGATCATTGTCCGCGCCGCTGCCAAAGCGGATACGACGCAGCCCCTCTGGCAGGCTAGTTGGTGACTCCGCTGCCTGCCCGTCGAGGCTTCGCTCCGCGAGGGCCTGTTCAATAAGTGGTTCGTCGCCGTTGTAGACGAACAGCCCACCGCTGGGCATTCCACTAACGATTTCGGCCTTAGCCCGAGCGATTTCTTCCCGCGAGCCAAGCTGAAGCATGTGCGATTCGCCGATCATCGTAATGATCGACGCTTCCGGCTCGGCCAGATGGGATAGCAGCTCGATCTCGCCACGTCCACTCATCCCCATCTCGACCACAGCAAATTGCGTAGTTTCCTCAAGCTCGAGCAGCGTGAGGGGTAAACCAATATGATTATTCAGGTTTCCCTTCGTCTTATGCACTTGAAACGTACTACCCAAAACGGCCGCAACTAAGTCTTTGGTTGTCGTTTTGCCGTTACTCCCCGTAATGCCAATAATGCGAACCGGCAGCTGCTTGCGATAAGACTTAGCCAACTGCTGCAGGGCTGTTAGCGTATCCTTGACGCGAATGATGGGCATGCCTTCTGGGGGGTGAGGATGGTCATCTTGCCATAAGGCAGCCGCAGCGCCCTTGCTGTAAGCCTCTGCGGCATAAGCGTGACCATCATAATGATCACCGATCAGCGGTACAAACAGACTTCCTGGTCGTATTGTTCGTGTGTCGGTAGATATGCCTATTATTGGAATGTCCCTTGGTGTTGACGCCCAGGACACCTGCACTCTCTCATCGCCTAGCATGTCTGTCATTTGTTCCAGCGTGCGCTCTATCATCGTTCTCTCCCCCTTATCGCAGCCTTAGCCACCAATCGATCATCGAAATCATGCTTGACCCCCATGACATCCTGATACGTTTCGTGGCCTTTTCCCGCTATCAATATTACATCCTTAGGGCCTGCCCCTTCAATAGCCTTTTGTATCGCTTTTTTGCGATCCGCGATTAATTCGTACTGTTCCTTTGGGTAATTTACCTCTTTTAAACCAGGAACGATATCAGCTAGAATGGCATCTGGATTTTCCGTTCGCGGATTATCTGAAGTCACATATAAATAATCACTATACTTAGCGGTAACCTTACCCATTAGTGGACGTTTCGTGCGGTCGCGGTTACCACCGCAGCCAAACACCGTGATTACTTTACCTTCAGCAAAGTCACGTACAGTAGACAGGGCATTCTCTAGTCCATCTGGGGTATGCGCATAATCAACCAAGACTAAGTAATCCTGTCCCTCATTCACAACCTCCATGCGTCCATCTACTACCGTAATATCTTCTAAACTATTCCGGATCGCTTCAAGGGGAATCCCTTCAGCAAGTGTCGCAGCAATGGACCCGAGCGCATTGTAAACGTTGAATTTACCAACCAACTTCATTCTGAAAAAAGCCTCTCCCGCGAAGGAAATAAGCTTAAACTCCGTGCCTTGGGCTGTAATTCGAATATTTGCCGCCTTTACATCACACTCGCTCTCTATCCCATATGTAATAATTTGCGCGGCTGTCAGCTTACTGAACGTATGGGAAGCAGCGTCATCCGCATTTAGAATAGCATACTGACGCTCCTTGAGATCGGCAGAAAAACCATTCCCCAATCTAGAGAAGAGCAGGCCTTTTGCCGCTGCGTAAGCATCCATTGTTTTGTGATAATCTAAATGATCTTGCGTTAAATTCGTAAAAATACCTGAACGGAAATGAATGCCCTTTACTCGACCTAATTCCAAGGCATGGCTGGACACTTCCATAATGCAGTAATCCGTCTTCTGTTCACGCATCTGCCGAAAGCTGCGCTGTAGATCGACGGCTTCTAGCGTTGTGCGCTCCATTTCCGTATACGTATCTCCAATTTTCATTTGAATCGTTCCCATAAGTCCCGTCGTAAAGCCTTGATCCCGCAATATTTTCTCAATTAAATAAGTCGATGTCGTTTTGCCATTCGTACCTGTAATACCAATTAACTTCAGTTCTTTGCTGGGATAGCCATAGAAATGGGCTGATAAAGCCGCCATTGCATATCTCGCATCTTTCACAACAAGCTGAGGAATTGGCAAGTCAAGCACTCTTTCCGTTACAAGCGCAGAAGCCCCAAGTGCAATCGCTTTTGGGGCATAATCGTGACCATCTGCTGTCAGTCCAGGGATACATAAAAACAAATCCCCTGTTTTAATTTTACGAGAGTCTGCTTCAATCCCAGTAATCTCTGTTTCAGCATCTCCATGTATGTGGGTAATGAGCAGTGCGGAAGCAAGCTCCTGAAGTTTCATGAGCAACCCTCTCCTTAACGTTATTGCTACCTATTATTGACAATTTTATGCCTATGGAAAAGCTAAACATGTCTTACTCCAAATCTTTTTTCCAGCCAACTAAACCACATTACTGCGGCGGTGCATTATTCGAGAGAAAAATGCGTATTGTAGAGCCTTGATCTACTCGGGAGCCCGGCTTCGGCGCTTGACTAATCACATATTTGCCACTGCCAGACTTAGCCAGCCTAAAATTCATGTTCAGATCTTCTAATATATCATCAACTGAGGCTCCAACCAAGTCCGGCACCTCAACAACCGGAATTTCACCATAGCGATACTCTTTATCAAGCTGGTTTTTATCCGGTTCGACTTTCATATATCGCAAAGCATCAGCCATCATATTCTTCACAAGCGGAGCTGCAATCAGACCTCCAAATTGAATCCCTTTAGGATCATCCACAGCAGCATAAATGACAATTTTCGGATTATCGGCCGGCGCGAAGCCAATGAAGGAGACAATATGCTCATCCGGCGAATAACGTCCGTTAATGACCTTCTGCGCTGTTCCCGTCTTCCCGCCTACGCGATAGCCGTCGATAAACGCATTGCGTCCTGTGCCTTTAGCAACAACGCTTTCAAGCGCCTCGCGTACTTGTTTCGATGTTTCCTCCGAGATGACATTGCGTACAAGCTCAGGCTCTACAACATCAACGATCTCACCCGTATCCGGATTCGTAAATGACTTTGCTACATAAGGTTTAAAAAGTTTTCCTCCGTTAATAGCCGCAGAAACAGCCGTAATTTGCTGAATCGGAGTGACCGATACCCCTTGACCAAATGCCGTCGTCGCAAGTTCGACTGGACCCACCTGAGACGGCTTGAACATAATGCCGTTTTCTTCGCCGCCGAGGTCAATCCCCGTCTTCTTCCCAAAGCCAAACTTTGAAATGTAATCAAACAGCTTTTCCTTGCCTAGACGCTGTCCCATAACGACGAATCCGGGGTTACAGGAATTTTGTACGACTTGCAGCATCGTTTCACTACCATGACCGCCGCGTTTCCAACAGCGGAGTCTAGCCCCTCCGACCTCAATAAATCCGGGATCGAAAAATTGTTCATTTTTTAAATCAACCTTTTTTTCCTCTAGCGCTGCAGCTAGCGTAATAATTTTGAAGGTTGAACCCGGCTCATATGTTTTCCAAATCGGTAAGTTTCGGTTATAGGTTTCCATCGGATAATCCTTATAATTGCCTGGCTCATACGTAGGCCTGCTGCCCATGGCAAGGATTTCTCCATTATTGGGATCCATCATGATGGCAATGACATTTTGCGCCTGATACTGTACCATAGCCTGATCTAATTCTCGCTCCATCACAGACTGCAAATGACTGTCAATCGTCAACTTCATATTGAGGCCGTCTTTTGGTTTCTCATAGGTGTCTGTCGTGCCCTTAAGCTGCCTACCAGCCGCATCAGCCATATAGGAAATACTTCCCGGAATCCCGGTTAGCTGACTGTCATACTTCGCTTCAATTCCTGTCAACCCTTTATCAATCCCAGCAAAACCGAGAATATGAGCAGCTAATGTTCCAAAAGGATAATACCTTTTGTTGTCTTCTGCTACAACGATACCTGGTAGATGAAGATTACGAACTTCTTGTGCTTTCTCAACTGTTATTTTGCGGCCGGATGGTTTTATATAATTTTTCGAGGCTTTCTTCGTAATTTGTTGATAAATTTCCTCTTCGTTGCCCTGCAGCACCTCGGCAAGCTTGGCTGCTACGCTGCGGGCATCTTGAAGCTGTATGGGTATGGCCAAAATAGTAGGTGTACTCATGCTGTAAGTTAAAGAAATCCCATTGCGATCCTGAATCTCGCCTCTCTTGGGTGCAAACGGAACTTCCCTCCGCCAACTCTCCTCTGCTTTATTCGCCAAGTCTTGTCCAATCCATAGCTGGACATAAGCTAGACGGAGAATAAGTGCTGTAAAGATGACAGTGCCAATAATGAGCGCAGTAAACAATCTGCGACGAACGGTAACGTTAGAAACACGCATGAACGTTCAGTCTCCCTTCCCAATAAGTCAAGATCATTCCTAACATGACTATTCGGGACAAACAGGGGTTAGAACAAGCTCTCCGTTAAGGTGTCTTTTTAGCCGTAGATCGCTGCGCTTCTGTTTTCGTATTCGACACCGGAGTTGTCGATGGTGTAGGTGTTGATGAATTTGCAGTTGATGATTTATCGCTTAATGGTTTGAGCTGCAACGTCACACTTCTCCCCTCGCCTTCTCCCGTTGTGGCCTGATCCGAGACATAACCTTCACCGGAGGTTTGACAGTCTACTTTAAAGAAGGAACAGGTTTCAACAGCATCTCGAAGTGATCTACCGACCAAGTTAGGCAGCGGCATTTCGTCAACAGTTTGCATCGCAACATATATTCGTTGTGTAGATAAGATTTCTGTACCTGCTTTCGGAAATTGATCCACAACCTTGGCTCCCTTACCGAAAACCTCAAGTGACAAACCGATTTCCTTTGCCGTAGCCTTGGCGCTTTCTGCTGTCACATCTGCAAAATTAGGCACCTTTAGCTTATTCGCTTCCTTCGCTACCATTTTCGTTTGTTTATTTGATGCAACACCCATATACTGCAAGGATTCACCAACAATTTCTTTAAAAGCAGGAGCTAATACCTGCCCTCCTAAGTGATAATTGCCGCCTAGATCAGGTTGATCGGCGATCAATGTTACTAAGATACGAGGATTTTCAGCAGGAGCGTATCCAATAAAGGAAATAACCCACGAATCCGTGGAGTAAGTCTTTTCACCTGGAAGGACTAAGTTAGCTGTTCCTGTCTTTCCTGCGATACGGTAGTCCTCCATAAATGCAAGCTTACCTGTACCAATATCTTGGTCAGATACAACTTGTTCTAAATATCCGCTCACCATACTAGCTGTCTTTTCACTCACGACTTGCCTAACGACTTGTGGCGCAAAAGACTGAATGCTTTTCCCAGTTTTCGGATCGACAATATCCTTAACAATGTGTGGCCACATCAATTTACCACCGTTGGCCATCGCAGCATAAGCGGCTGTTTGTTGAATGGCTGTAACAACGACCTTGCCTTGCCCATAAGTAGCTGTTGCAAACTCAGATGGATATTTCATATCAATTAAACCGGAAACTTCATTCGGCATATCAATATTCGTTTTTTGATCAAACCCAAATTTCGAAATGTAATCCTTCAGCTTAGGGGGAGTTAATTTTTCCACACCCAATTTGACGAAAGCAACGTTACTAGAACGCTTTAGGCCATCCAAAAAAGAGATTTTTCCCCAACCAACCCGATTATGGTCATGGAGTTCTCTATCCTGTACCCGAATCATACCTGATTGGAACATTTCATTGGGATTGAATAGACCCTCTTCTACTGTAGCAGCTAACGTCACTAACTTAAACGTAGAGCCAGGCTCGTAGCGAGAGGCTAACGCATTATTTTTGAAATCACTTTGATCTTTAATCGTCCAATAGACATTGGGGTTAAAGGTAGGCGTATTGGCCATTCCCAGAATTTCCATCGTCTGTGGATCAACAGCAATCGCCGTCAGGCTCTTCGGGTGCCACTTGTCATTTACTTTAGCCAGCGCGCTCTCCAAATAAAACTGTATATTTTTATCAATTGTGAGTCGCACATTGTTCCCGTCTTGCGCTGGCTTGAAATTGATTTTGGAATCAGGAAGTTCAACACCCTTCCCGTCCTTCTCATAGCTTAACATCCCAGGAACACCCTTCAGGGTTTGATCTAGTTTAAGTTCTAATCCTAGGGCAGCTTCGCCTTCTTTATTCGTATACCCTAGAATGTGGGCGGCTAGCGTTTCACCTGGGTAATAGCGTTTCTTGTCTTCTAAAATATTAATACCTACGTTAGCTTTTGCGCTTAACTTGAGTTTTGTTTGAAGCTCTGAAATTAACGTACGAACTTGATCAGCTTTCTCTTTCTCAATCTTCCAACCTTCATTTCTAATCTCCGTATAGACTGCAAAATCCGTACCATCCGGCTTCATTTTCGTTGCGCGCTCACGGATTTTATTGACAAGTGTAGGCTTCGTTTCATCCGATTCTTTCAAAATTTCCGCTAATCCTTGCGTAACATCCTCAGCGATATGATAGCCATCAATCATTTTAGGATTAAGAGCAATGGTATACGACGTTGCTTCCACGGCAAGCACTTTATTGTTTCGATCCAGGATCGAACCCCTTACCGGATTTATCACCCTATCTGTCTCCCATTTCTTCTCGGCTTTCTCTAGTAACCATGAAGCTTCTACCACTTGAATCCAATAGACTTTAGAAATAAGGACAACAAAAAGAAGGGTAAAGAACCCTCCAATTAGCAACGATCGCAACTTAATTTTTTTTGTCATATCGAATACCTGCCCATTACGGTTTAGAAGCTACTTTATTATTTTTGCTACTGCTTGTATTTGATTTTGATTTCTCTGAAGTGACTAAACTTACTTTCTTTTCATCTCCTATGTTAAACCCAAGCCGTACCGCCTCACCCTTCATACGTTCAGGACTTTGCAGTTTCTCTACTTCTTGCTTCAAAGCGCTGTTCTGAGCTTGCATCTCACGAATTTCACTTTGCATTTTCAAAATATTGGCATTCATCTGATAAATAGCTGCGTAACGCCAGATAATAACTCCTGCCACAATGACACAAAGGATGACAGTGAATAAATAAAGCATTTTCTCTTGTGTAGGTAACGTTTTATTGCGATAAACAACCTTTGTTGTTTCTTTTATCTTCACTTTTGGTGCTGGGGCCGAACGTTTTGGATCGAGAGCCAAATTGCCTTGGATGTAAGATGGCATATTTTAATTCCTCCCTTGTGTCAAAGTTTTTCAGCGATTCGCAGCTTCGCGGATCTTGCCCTTTGATTGACTTCAAGCTCATGTTCGCTTGGTGAAATTGGTTTTCGTGTGATTAATTTTACAACTCCGGTCTTCTTGCAAACGCAATATGGAAGATCCGAAGGACAGGTACATTTTTCAACGTTTTTCACAAAAAATTGTTTACATATGCGATCTTCCAGTGAATGGAAGGTAATGACAGCAACTCTGCCTTGTGGGGCCAGGCAACGGAGTGATTGCTCCAGTGCTTCTTCAAAAGCTCCTAACTCATCGTTCACCGCGATACGCAGCGCTTGGAAACTTCGCTTCGCTGGGTGACCGCCGGTCCTTCTCGCTGCAGCGGGAATCCCCTCCTTGATTAACTCCACCAGCTCACCTGTGGTTTCAATGGGTTGTTTGGTCCGAGCTTCCACAATGACGCCTGCGATCCGCCTGGAAAACTTTTCTTCCCCGTACTCAAACAATATTCGCGCAATTTGGTCTGCAGGCCACTCATTTACGATCGTTTTGGCGGTTAGTTCCGTCGAACGATCCATCCTCATGTCGAGCTCTGCATCATGGTTGTAGCTGAAACCACGATCCGCATCATCAAGTTGTGGAGATGACACACCAAGATCGAACAGAATCCCATCCACCTGCGGCTTGCCATCACGAAGTGCTCTAGGCTCATTTTGGAGCACCTGCTCCAGCTCTCTGAAATTGCTTTTTACGATTTTTACGCGATCCAGGTAGGGCGCTAGCACGGTTTGAGCATTAGCTAAAGCGACATCATCCTGGTCTAGTGCAATCAGTAAGCCATTTGGACCTAATTTAGAGGCAATCAGGGAACTATGCCCTGCTCCTCCCATCGTACAATCCACGTAAACGCCATCCGGCTTTATATGTAAACCTTCAACAGATTCTTCCTTAAGTACCGTCACATGATGAAACACTTGGTGTCCTCCTAAGAGCTTTGCTTTAGCAAAGCTTGCATCGTAAGCATAATCTGAGCTTTGCTTTAGCAAAGCTTGCATCGTAAGCATAATCTGAGCTTTGCTTTAGCAAAGCTTGCATCGTAAGCATAATCTGAGCTTTGCTTTAGCAAAGCTTGCATCGTAAGCATAATCTGAGCTTTGCTTTAGCAAAGCTTTCTACGTAAGCCTCTATAAATCAAAATTAAAATCGACGAGTTTCTCCGCTATTTCATTGAATGACTGTTCCGATTCATTGGCATAGCTTTCCCAAATTTGCTTGCTCCAAATCTCAACTCGGTTGGAAACACCGATAACCACACAATCCTTCTCAAGTTTGGCATGTTCCACGAGGTTGCCTGGAATGTTCGCTCTCCCTTGTTTATCGAGGTCACACTCCGTTGCACCGGAGAAGAAGAACCGGGTGAAGGCACGCGCATCTGATTTCATTAGCGGCAGTGCTTTGAGCTTCTGCTCGAGTATCGCCCATTCCGATTGCGGATAAACGAATAAGCACTGATCTAGACCGCGGGTGATGACAAATGAGTCGCCGAGGGCTTCGCGAAACTTGGCCGGGATGATCATTCGGCCTTTCTCGTCGATGCTATGTTGATATTCACCCATGAACATAGCATGTCGCCCCCCTTTCCTCCACTTTGTACCACTTTCCACCACATTTGAATCAATATTCGCTAAAAATAAAAGAAATCCTGCTACGAGAGCAGGATTTTCAAAATTATTTTCATATTTAGGTCTATTCTGCGTCTTTTGTTCCTTGTTTCTGATCTTCAAGTGCGTTTAAAGAAGCATTTTGATCTTTGAGCTGTAATCGCATCTCTTGCAGTTGTTTATTTCTTTTGCGTCTGAATACCCAGATCGGGACGCCAATCAATAGGCCAATGACAAGAATCGGAAATGCAGCAGCAAGGAAAACGAGAATACCTTGCATAACAGCAACTAGTACATTTAGGCTAGAATTCCATGCTTTTTGTATGCGTTCCTCTAGTGTTAACTTATGAGGATCAGATAGCAATGGCTTATTACCCGTTTGCTGGTACATACGAAGCTCAATCGTCGAGAATGAGACATTTTGATCCAAATACCTTATCCGACCCTTTATTTGTTCAATCGCTTCCTGTACCTTGGATAGCTCGTTTGAGAAAGAAAGCAGCTCATCCGTTTTTGAAGCCTTCTCCATAAAGCCCAATAATCTCGTTTCAACCATTTGTTTTGCCTTGAGGCGTGAATTAAGATCCACATACTCCTCCGTCACGTCTTGTCCCTGTACGTTCCTTTGGAGCGATGGACTTATCTTCTCTAAGCCATCTAGCAAGGAGACAAACCCATTTGCTGCGACTTTGATTGTATATGTCCCGCCCCTTTCTCCCGTATTCGCATTTTCCGAGAATTGTAGAATGTAAGCCCCACTAAGCGTTACCAGGTCACGGAGGGCTGTCTGAGCTTTGCTGTAGTCCTCTACAGGCATAACCAAGTTAGCTCGGTAGATTAACTTACGATTAAATCCCGCTGCTTCATCGCTTCCCGTTGCCGGCATGACCGTGATCGGTGCATTTTTTACGTCAGTAGGCGCTATTTCTGCCGCTCCCTCTTTTCCTTTGAATGAGGTATCTGCGCTGCTTGCTTTCCCTCCAGCTGCTGCAGCAGGAGCCGCGGACTTAGCGTCAGCTAACTGTGTAGATTCTCCCTTTAAAGCTTCGCTAGTCGCAACCATGTTCAATTCTTTTGATGAAGGCGCTGACGAATCATTCTTTGAAGCACTACAGCCTGATAACAGACCAAGTACTAGCATGCACGTGGCAAGCAGGAAAGAAATGTTCCGAACAAACTTATTCCTCTTTGTTTTGTTAGCCGCAATACTGCTGGGCATGAACCTACCGTTCTCTTTGCTTTTAAAGACCCCCATCTTGCCATCCCCTCGCTACCAAATATAGGTTATACACCCTATAAACGGGGGATAAGTTGGAAAGGTTGCTGTCGCCGAGCCACTTCAACAAATAATTGCTGATAAATCCCAATTGTAATCTCCGAAATCGACTTCTCAACTAATAAAAGTCTTACCTAACATCACTTCTCACGCATTTAGGCTCCGTTTCCGAGCTTATTCTGCCTTTCCGTCGGCCATTGCGCAGCCAATAGCAAATCCCTAATCCTACAATCGTTGAAAAAAAAAGAAAAAGCCTTCCAGTCCACTCTAAAAGTGGTCTGAAAGGCTATCCTAGCATTTGAAGGCACTCTAATGCTCTTGAAGGCACTCGAACTCTCTTGAAACCTCTTCGACACTCCGAAAGGCTCTAAAGCTCCCCAAGGCTCTTACAAAGCCTTGAAAGTCCCCAAAAGATCCTTAAATCTTAATGCTCCGCCCAGCTGTCCAGGTACATCTTCTGCTCTTCTGTCAACGAGTCAATGCTGGTACCAAGAGATTCCAATTTAAATCGTGCAACTTGCTCATCCAGTAGATAAGGTACATTGACAACGGTTTTGCCTAATTTCTTGTACTCATCATTTACATATTTAAGTGACATAGCTTGCAGCGCAAACGTCATATCCATAATTTCAGCTGGATGACCATCGCCTGCAGCTAGGTTAACCAGACGTCCTTCAGCAAGTATATATACTTTACGACCGTCCGTCAGTTGGTATTCTTCAATATTGCGTCTTACTGTACGCTTGGAAGAAGACATTGCTTCAAGTTCCGGTTTGTTTACTTCTACGTCAAAGTGGCCTGCATTCGATAGAATCGCGCCATCTTTCATTACTTTGTAGTGCTCTCCACGAATCACATCACGATTACCCGTAACTGTTACGAAGAAATCGCCCAATTTCGCTGCTTCCAGCATTGGCATAACAGCAAAGCCATCCATATAGGCCTCGACACCTTTAATTGCATCAATTTCTGTCACAATTACATTCGCGCCCAAACCTTTAGCACGCATGGCCACACCTTTACCACACCAGCCATAACCGACAACAACAACAGTTTTACCAGCTACAACCAAGTTAGTTGTACGGTTAATGCCATCCCAAACGGATTGACCTGTTCCATAACGATTATCGAACAAGTATTTACAGAAGGCATCGTTAACTGCGACCATTGGGAATTCAAGCTTGCCTTCTTTCTCCATCGCTTTCAGACGAAGAATACCTGTTGTTGTTTCTTCAGCTCCGCCGCGAACTTGTACTGCCAAATCTTTACGTTCGGAATGAAGAATAGAAACCAAATCGCCGCCATCATCAATGATCAGGTCTGGCTTCGTTTCGAGCGCTTTAATCAGCAGCTCTTTGTATTCTTCCGAACTCGGATTGTATTTCGCAAAAACGGTAATACCATCCTCAACAAGCGCTGCACAAACGTCATCTTGTGTAGATAGCGGATTGCTGCCCGTAATCGTTACTTCAGCTCCACCGGCTTTTACTACTTTGGCTAAATAAGCTGTCTTCGCTTCTAAATGCAAGGAAATAGCCACTTTCAATCCTTTAAAAGGCTGTTCCTTCTCAAATTGCTCGCGAATACGATTCAAAACAGGCATATGCGCTTGGACCCAATCAATTTTCAAATGACCTTCAGGTGCCAGTGTTATATCAGTAACAATACTCTTTTCTACACTTGTCATGTTCGTTTCCTCCTATAAATAATAAATACGATGCAAACCATCCACAGGAATCGGCGTCTCAAGTAAATCACGGAGCCATTCATTCCCATACCGATTCATATAAGCACACCCATTATACACTCTTTCTTGTGGCTTGGCGAACGGTAATATCGTTAGTCTTATACGTTCTAATTGTCTTAACGCCGCATCGAATTGCGTCTTATGTGCTTCTCCTGCTTTATTACGCAAGAATTCGATTTGCTCGAGGATTTTCGCCAGATTCGTTTCTCCCAGCTTTTTAACCCCGGGGTTGATCGCGGCAAGAGATTCCACAAGAGGTGTGTAGTTCACAGTGAAATTCGATTTCACGTCATCGAAGCGCTCATTTAAATGCAAGGTATCTTGCCCATCCAGCCATTCTTGCTTCTTCTGCTCAAAGCGCTCAAGCACGTCCTCAAATGTAAAACCATATTTGTTCATTTGCTTCTGAACCGTACCCTCGATCAAAGTCAACTCCATGCGCGGTGCTATGATCGGCATTTTCATGCCAAACTGTTCAAAAGCATGCTTCGTCAGCGACCAGTAAGCAATCTCACCTGGTCCTAACACCGTAGCCAGAACCGGGAATAAAAATTCTTGCATTAGAGGCCGTGACATCACGTTGTTGCTCAAATTCTCAGGTGTTGTTAATGCTAAATCTTGAAGCTGCTCCTTAGTATAACTATAGTCCTTCTTCTTATCTGTAAATCGTTCACCTTCACGATGCAAGAGCAGCCGCTGTCCATCTGCAAATACAAACAAATTAGCTCCGTCTTTGTTTATTTCCGCTTGACTCTCATATCCTGCTTGTTCAACGGCTTCCTGACTCTTCTGTAACGATCCCGAGAATGCTTCATTCTGAAGGATTAGCTGCTCAAACATGGTCGCTTCCAAAGCTCGTAAGGAAGGTTCATCGGAGTCTATGAGAACAAGCCCGTATTCCCCAAAGAGAATAGCCATCCAGCGAGCAAAAGCATCGGATAATGTCGCCCCATCCTCTGTTGTTCCCTCTAGCTTAGCGATTAGCGAAGCTTTAAACTCTGTATCCATCAAGGATTGATCTAACGCCTTTAAGGCCTCTTTCCATGCATCAGGTTCAATTGGCAGCCTACTGACGGATGTGCGTCGCCCTGTCGGATGATCAACCTTGATTTTCTCAATTTGCTGAGCATTCGATAACGTATACGTATGGTTAACTTCATCGAAATCATGATCCTCACCAGCGATCCAAAAGATCGGCACAACCGGGCGTTGCAATTTCCCACTCCATTCACGAGCCAGCTGAACAATGCTTATGGCTTTGTACATAACAAGCAGCGAACCGCCGAACAAGCCAGCTTGCTGGCCCCCCACAACGGCAAGTGTATTGTTATCAGCCAATGACGAGATATGATCAATTGCTGCCTGTGTATTTCCTATTCTCTCATTATATTTCTCCAAGACTTGGACCAAGCGGCTTCGATCAACTTGAGGTGAAGTCTTTACTTCGTCTAACCATTTTACGCGGGTCTGCCAGTCTTCCAAGTTTCCGAAGTGGTAAGGAAATAAAGCCTTAGCTTTATCTGTTTGAGCTATGTAATCTTCCGCTAACTTCTGATTTTTTTTCCAATGAAAAGTTTCCATTTGCATGCGACTAGTGTCTCCTCTTCATACCAAATAAAACGACTATTCTTTGATTGTACACGTAAGGTCAGCAATCGTCAAAACTGTATTATTAATAATTACAATTGAACATTAAAAAGCCGCCCCCTACGGGGACGGCTGGATAACCTTAATACAAATGACAAGCTACGAAGTGATTTGGTTCCACTTCTTTTGTTGGTGGCATCGAATCTGCACACTGCGGCATGGCTTGCGGACAGCGTGTACGGAACGGACACCCGCTAGGCGGATTCAGTGGGCTCGGTACATCGCCTTGAAGAATGATACGCTCACGAGTACGCTCTATTTCCGGATCCGGAATCGGAATCGCAGAAAGCAGCGACTGTGTGTAAGGATGCAGTGGTTTCGCATAAAGGCTGTCAGACGTTGTCACCTCTACGAGGTTACCAAGGTACATAACACCGATACGGTCGGAAATATGCTTAACCATCGCCAAATCATGCGCGATAAACAAGTAGGTCAAGCCCATTTCCTTCTGTAATCTCTTGAACAGGTTAACGACCTGAGCCTGTACGGAAACGTCCAATGCAGAAATCGGCTCATCCGCAATAATAAATTTCGGCTCAATCGCAAGCGCACGGGCAATCCCGATACGTTGACGCTGACCACCGGAGAACTCATGCGGGAAACGGTTCGCATGTTCATCGTTCAAACCAACAGCACGAAGCAATTCCATTACGCGTTCTTTGCGTTTAGCACCTTTGTACAAACCATGAATATCAATACCTTCAGCTATGATGTTACCAACCGTCATACGAGGGTTTAATGAAGCGTACGGATCCTGGAATACCATTTGCATATTCCGATTAAATTCTTTCAGCTTCTTGCCTTTCAGCTTATGAACATCCTCACCATCGAAAATGACTTCGCCTTCTGTTGCATCATAGAGCTTGATGATCGTTCTACCTGCAGTGGACTTTCCACATCCGGATTCTCCTACGAGGCCGAATGTTTCACCGCGGTTAATTTCTATGGAGAAATTGTCAACGGCCTTCAATACTTTACCGCCGCCAAGATGAAAATGCTTCTTCATATTACGAATTTGTAAAATTGGTTGATTAGACATGTTGATGACCTCCCACTCCTACAGGACGCTCAACTTTCGGTGCATCTGGGTGCAGCAGCCAGCAAGCGGCACTGTGTGTCTCAGAAAGAGTTGTATGCTCTGGATCTTCTTCCAAACAATGATTCATGGCATATGGACATCTGGCTGCAAAAGCACATCCTTTTGGAGGTGCAAATAGATCTGGAGGCGTACCCGGAATCGGTACAAGCTCTTCATTGCTATTCGTATCCAGACGAGGCACCGAACGAAGCAAGCCCCATGTATATGGATGCTGTGGCTCGTAGAAAATTTCATCTACTGTTCCTTGCTCAATAATTTTTCCAGCGTACATAACGACAACACGTTGTGCCATATCTGCTACGACACCAAGGTCATGCGTAATTAAGATAATAGATGAGTCCGTTTTTTCCGAGATCGTCTTCATCAAGTCAATAATTTGAGCTTGAATCGTTACGTCAAGAGCCGTGGTTGGCTCATCAGCGATAAGCAGTTTAGGTGAGCAAGCAAGTGCGATAGCAATCATAACACGTTGACGCATACCACCTGAGAGCTCATGTGGATATTGATGAATACGGCCCTCTGGGGAGTTAATACCTACAAGCTTGAGAATTTCAATGGCTCTCTCAGTTGCAGCCTTTTTGTTCAAACCTTCGTGCTTGATTAAACCCTCTGTAATTTGATCGCCGACCTTCATCGTCGGATTCAAAGAAGTCATTGGATCCTGGAAGATCATACCCATTTCCGATCCGCGAATTTTCTCCATTTGTCTGTTGGAAAGCTTGGTAATATCCGTCTTCCCATCAAACATGATTGAACCGCTTTTTATATAGCTAGGCGGAGTAGGAATTAAACGCATGAGCGTTTGTGCCGTAACGGACTTACCGCAGCCGGATTCACCTACAATCGCCAACACTTCACCTTTTTTCAAAGAAAAAGATACGCCGCGAACAGCTTGAACCTCCCCCGCATATGTGCGGAAAGAAACTCTCAAATCTTTAACTTCAAGCAAATTGTCTTTGGTGCTCATCATTATTCACCCCTTCTTACTTGCGCATTTTTGGATCAAGCGCGTCACGAAGCCCATCGCCGAGCACATTGAAACTGATTAGAATTAAGCTGAAAACAATTGTTGGAGTGATAAGGCGATATGCATATAACCTCATAGAGTTAGCCCCATCAGATAAAAGGTTACCTAATGATGCAAGAGGCGGCCTTACACCGAGACCAATGAAACTCAAAAATGCCTCTGTAAAAATGGCTGATGGAACAACAAAAGTAATTTGAACAATAATGATACCTAATGCATTTGGTATCAAACTGCGCATAATAATTCTCCATGGTGAAGCTCCCAGTGTACGGGAAGCAAGAACAAATTCCTGTTCTTTAAGCGTGAGCATTTGACCACGCACCAAACGTGCCATCGGTACCCAACCCGTTATACTATAAGCGATAATTATCGACGAAATTCCTGATCCGATAACCATAATAAGCAGGATAGCGATTAGCAAGAAAGGAATTGCATAGACAATTTCAATCACACGCTGCATCACTTCGTCTACTTTACCACCATAATAAGCCGATATACCGCCATAAATTACACCAACCACTAAATCAATGAGAGCTGCTGTAATTCCTATAAATAAAGATATACGTGTGCCAACCCATACCCTCGTCCATAAATCACGGCCAAAGTCATCAGTCCCAAACCAATGATCTCCGCTAGGTTTAGCATTTCTTAGTTTCAAATCTTGTGTCTGATAATCGAAATTTGATAGCATAGGCGCTATAATCGCAAGCACTATCAATGTAGCCAATATAATTAAGCCAGCCATAGCCAGTCTATTTTTCTTAAGTCGTCTCCATGCGTCCTGCCAATAATTGAGCGAAGGTCTAACAATTCTTTCGCCAGTTAAAGATTTATCTGAAACGGGAGCAAACTTATAGTTGTTCTCTGTTGTATGATTTGGAGTTTGCATCAATTATTTCCCGCCTTTCCCAAGACGAATTCTAGGGTCTACTAAGCCATAAACTACGTCTGTCAGAAATATTACTAAGATAAGAATGCTCGAGTAAAAAATAGTTAAACCAGAGATCATTGTATAGTCATTGGATACAACGGAAGATACAAAGTGTTTACCTAAGCCAGGCACAGAGAAAATTTGTTCAACAACTAGTGTACCTGTGATGACGTTTACAAATATTGGACCGATAACCGTGATAACCGGCAAGATGGCATTTCGTATTGTGTGCTTCACTACGACTGTAACACTAGACAAACCTTTTGATTTAGCTGTTTTAATGTAATCTTGATTAAGAACGTCTAGCATGGATGTACGCATTAAACGTGCCAAAATCGCAATCGTACCAAATGAAAGAGCAATCGCTGGTAAAACACGATAGCTTGGACCTTTCCATAGACCCGCTGGAAGTATGCCCCATTTTACACCGACATAATAAGACAAAAGTGGACCAAGGACAAATGACGGGATGGATACACCTAATATCGCAATGAACATTGCTGTATAATCACCAGCTTTATTATGCTTTAAAGCTGCAATAATACCTAACGTAAGACCTGAAATGATTGCAATAACGATTGAGATCAACCCAAGTTCTAGTGAGGAAGGAAATGCTTGTTTGATAATATCAGTAACTTTGTGTGCCGGGAATTGAAAGGAAGCTCCTAGATCGCCATGGATGATGTTGTTCATGAAAGTCAAGTACTGTTCCCACAATGGCTTATCCAAACCGTATTGCTTCATCAACATTTCTTTCGTAGCTTTAGGAATCCGTTCAGAGCCTTCTCCAAGTGGATTACCAGGTAAGTTTTTCATCAATACGAATGTAAATGATGCAATTAGCCATAACGTAATAAGCGCATATAAGAAACGGCGAAGAATGAACTTAACCATATTGCTCCTCCTTTATTAAAATAAACTGCTTAGAAATTTAGAAGAGGCCGCTCCCACGAGGTGCGAACGGCCCCTTCTTGTAACAAATCTTTATTAAAACATTAGATTACTTAATTGTAACCCATTTCAGATCCCACTCTTTACCAAATGATGGAAGAACTAAACCTTCAACGTTTGGTTTTTTCAAGTAAGCGCGAGTACGGAAGTAAAGTGGCGATACACCTTGATCATCCATAAGGATTTTCTCAGCTTCAACCAATGCTTTCGCACGTTTCGAAGCATCTACTTCTGTTTGAGCTTGCTTAATTAAAGCATCATACTGCGGGTTGCTGTAGTCGCCTTCATCAAACTCTCCGCCAGTTACCCACATATCCAAGAACGTCATTGGATCGTTGTAATCCGCGCCCCATAGGGAAAGAGCGATTTCGAAATCTTTTTTAGAGGACAACTCGATACGCAATGCGTGTGGAACTGGGTTCGCAATAGCTTCGTATCCAAGGTTTTGTTTCCATTGTGCAAGGATGAACTCAAGTGATTTTTTCGCAGTTTCAGTATCATCCGCATTCACTTTCATTGGAGGAAGGGCTGCTAAGCCAGCTTCTTTCAAACCTTCAGCAAGCAATTGCTTTGCTTTAGCTGCATCGAATTTAGGTTGTGTTTCGCCAGCAGATTTACGGAAATCACCGCCTGCTCCATCAGAAGTACCACCAGGTACTAAACCTGTGGAAGCTACAGAACCATTTGCAAGAACTGTATCAACATAAGCTTGACGATCAATAGCCATACCTAGAGCTTGACGAATTTTTTTGTTAGCCAAAGCAGGAACTTTTTTCGTTTGGTACATCAGGTAAGAGTTAGTCAACTCAGGCTTAGGTACGTTATCTGGTTTACCAGCATATAGTTTCAGTTGATCACGGTTAATTTCAGCTAAATCAGCCGCGTCAGTTTCATATAGGTTAAGTCCTGTATTTGTATCTTTAACGATATTGATTGTTGCTTTCGTAAGTTTAACGTTAGCAGCATCCCAGTACTTTTCATTTTTAACAAGCTCAAGTGTTTGACCGTGATCCCATTTACTTAAAGTGAACGGACCAGCACCGATAACTTTGTCAACTTCAGCGCCATATTTGTCACCGGCTTTTGTAATGAAATCTTCTCTTTGCGGGAAGAATGTTGCGAAAGCAAGTAAACCTGTAAAGAAGGCAACCGGTTTTTCAAGTTTAATTTCAAGCTGCTTGTCGTTAATTGCTTTAACACCAAGAGCCTCTTGTGCCTTTTTCACATCTTCAGGGGTTTTAGCTTTCGTTACAGCTTCTCCGCCTTTTATCCAAGCAACGAGAAAGCTATACTGTGCTTTTGTAGCTGGGTCTAATGTACGTTTAAAGGAATAAACGAAATCTTGTGCTTTTACTGGTTGACCGTCAGCCCAGTTCGCATTATCGCGAATGTCTATCGTATAAGTTAGACCATCAGTAGAAATTTTAGGAAAATCTTTTGCAAGTGCTGGAGCTGCTTTGCCGTCTTTATCCGCACGATAAAGTCCTTCGTTAAATGCGTTAAGGAATGTAAAAGCAGCATTAGCTGTTGTTTTGGAGCTATCCATAACAGGCGGCTCTGCAGTAAAGTTGATTTTAATTTCTTGCGGTTTGTTAGCAGCCGGAGCAGCTGTACCTTTAGTATCCCCTGTTGGTGATGTTGCAGGTGTTTCCCCACTTTTGGCACAACCAATTGCCACACTACCCATAAGCGTTAATGCTACTGCTGTAGAAACCCATTTCGTCGCTTTCATAAAACTCCTCCTTTAAAATATGTATCTAAACATCTATGGTTAGGTGTTTTGATAGTCTCGCTAACACAAACCTTACACCTTAAACCCAAAAATAAATGAAACCGCTTCATTCATGTTAGTATATCTAACACGAACCTCTGGTAAAAAAATTTACTAGACTCTACGCAAGGAATTATAACATATTACTATGCTTTGTCCAGAACTAATTTTCTTTTATTCACCTATGTTAAAATAAAATGAAGAAAAAGGTCCTTTACGGTTTCTAATTATACAACCATCGGTCAATAAAATCTAGACGGATTTCATTGTTATTTTCTACAATTCTTAAATAAATATTACAAACATACGCTAAAAATTGATTTATTCACATTATTTCCACAAAATTGTCTTGCCTAGGTTGAAAATATATAATTTTTCCCGATGTGCAGGAAAAATAGCAGGATGTAAAGTGCTGATAGACCCAGAAAACTAAGCCTCCATACGACCCTGCTTACCTTTAATAGTTCGGTTTTCCCCTTCAAATGCGTCTGATAGCCACCAATGATCCCAAAGGCGATGAGCAGCACGAGCGCAATTAGCCAGAAACCAAAATTCGTATGAAATAATTGATTCCACATTAAAGAAACAGAGCCTAGTAGAAATAACGTCGTCACGTCCATGGTAAGTCTTGTTGTCATCTTCTTATCTCTAAGAAAAAGAAAGACTAGAAACCACATCAGGATAAACGTAATAAACGGTGCCACTGCTAAGACCGCATATATCGTAGATATCCAACTGGCTAGCACATTCATCATTAAGGATCACCTACTTATTCTAGTGCTTTCACTAATTGGTACACGGTTTGGTGAGTCGGAATCTCAAGTTTTAATTCTTTTGCCATTTTTACTAGGCTTCCGTTAATATAGTCGATCTCGGTAAGTCGGGACTGTTCAATATCCTGGAGCATAGATGAATGGTTTAAGCTAGTGGCTTCACAGACGCTAAGCAGCGTGTCCCATAGCTCATCAGGTAGTAAAATCCCCTTGGCAGCCGCCACCATACGAGTTTCTTGATAAAGGTCATTCATGAGAGAGCGCGTCCAAGTTGAAAGCAGCAGATCTCCGTTCTTTACACGTAAAATCGCCGTAAGCGGATTAATTACTGCATTTATCGTCAGCTTGCTCCAAATCCTCACATCCATGTTCTTCGACATCATTGTTTGAAATCCTGCCTTCTCAAGCATCTCAACTAACAAAATATGTGTTGAATTTACTATATGATCTGAATCTTCCGATGTTCCTATATAACTGATACCATGTCCGGTGTGAGTAACCGCCGTTAAGCCCTCTCGTCTAGCCCCTTCCGTCGTCACTGCGAGCAGCAAGCGATCCCGCCCAAGTTCTTCGCCCAACCTCTCTTCGTGCCCTATTCCGTTCTGAAAACTTATTAGGTAGGTATCTTTGGACATTTGAGACTTCAAATTGTTTATTAGTTCTTGAGTAATTGCAGGCTGCTTGACCATGAGAAATAGGTAATCAAAATGATGTAAAGACGAATTAACCGTTTCTGCCTCTTCTATATAATAGCGAAAATCTATGACCCCACTACGAGTAGTCCTAATTGCTTCTGCAGTTCCAGCCAATTCGATCCCCTTCTGATCTAGCTTATCTGCTTGTTCTATCGTTCTTGCAATGACAGTCATATGTTCACAAAAAGCAGACAACTTGGCAGCGAATAGCAATCCTAAGGAGCCTGCACCAATAATCATAATGCGCATCTCATATCCCCCTTTACATACAATTCCCATTATACAACAAAAAAGCCCCAGTCCAAGGGCTCTCCTTGTTCTGAAGCTTCTATATGTAAGGACCGACGGGAACTCATTCTACTCTTTCTAGGTTACCATTCGCATCCATCTTGAACCGTGGCTTCTCTTCTTCCTCTTCTTCAACAAGGAAGGCCATTTTCCGAGCACGATCCATAATTTGGATCAATGCTTTATAATCATCATTCACAACACGATAATCCGTCTCAACTTCATTCACTTGTTTATTCAGCTTGTTGTTTTCTCTGCCAAGTCTATCTAGTTCGTCCTCTTTGTCTTGCAGTTCTTTTTCCAAGTTTTTAATATGACGATTCATATCTTGATACGTGTTTCTCCATTGTCTTAGAAACCGGATAACAGCATCAATCGATAATGTTTCTTCAGTGAATGTCTCTACTTTGCCCGTAGACAACTCAGGTCCATCCAGCAGTCCAATGGAAGAAGAACCGGAAATCGAGACGGCTGCATGCTTTTTGAGCTGCGTTCTTTTCTGGCGCTGCGCTTTGGCAATCTGAATAGCCGCTTCATATTTTTTCCTTACAAAACTGTTCCATCGGAATCCACATGCTGCCGCTGTACGCCCGATGCGCTCTCCAACTTCTTCGAATGCTGATAATTGTGTACTTCCCTCTCGTATGTGACGCAGTGTCACTTCCGCTAAGATTAAGTCGTCTTCATCGCTCCAAGCATCTTGTCTAATTGCTGACATATGGTCGAACCTCCTAACATAATATAGGGATCTTTGGCGTAGACAAAGTCTCTCCTTTGTGGGATCTTTGGTTCTTGCTCAAGACTCACCTATTGGGATGCATCATAATAAAGAATCAATTCGTAGAGAGCAGGGATAAATTGATTCGTGCCATTATTATTATTTCTATGCCCGTACTAGAGTTCATAGAATCTATTTGATACTAAATGGTATTGCCAAATTTTTTGTCACTCATACATGGGATCCCGATAAAAAGACATACTACTACTATCTGATGAAATGTTTTCAATTTCGTCACCGTTTGACGGTTTACACCGCTCATTTCAAACGGTATAATGTGTTGTAGTTAAAGTGCAACGTGGTATGAGAGGGGGATGTTACGAGAATGGATCGCATGTTTCGGGTTCTAGGTTTTTGGACACTTGTTATCGCACTAATGAGCTTAGCTGGCGATATGATACCTATGTCTCTGATTTTCTTTTTTCAAACTGCCGTATTCGTCATTCTAGGCTATATGCGCTTGTCAGAACGAACTTACATATTGTTGTTCTGGGGATATATGATTATTTCCTTCAGCGGATTTACGTATTGGTCATTTTTCAAAATGTCTGTCTAATACCTACAACAATAACAACAAGCAAAAAGGTGAACCGCCTGTTACTCAGCGGCTCACCTTTTTTTCATTGGGAAGAGATTGTTTGCTTGCGATGAACACTTTGAATAGCTCACTCATTTGATCGCTTAGAAGCAACTGCCTGATTGAGCGATTTCGCTTAGACACTTCACTGAAAGGATTCGGATCAAAGTGGTCTTGAAGCCTTTGCAATATCCCTTGCTCCACCAGAAACTCCCTTTGCGTCTGAAGTTTGCAGTGAGTAAAGCCACCCTGTCTTGCAGCTATTTGACAAGAACTAAAGTTAACATGAGATGTCATATCCTGCTCACCCTGGTGGATGAATGGGTCATCCTGAGCTTGATGCTTGCGATAGCACATTAATGTTCCATTATACCGGTGAGAAGCAAATAGTTCTTCTGCTGTATCGCCATAATCAATGATTATGCAGCTCCCGCTACGGATCCGTTCAGCTACACGTGAGACCCAACTCTCAGCTTCAAGGTTTATCTCCCCTATTTGACCATCCAACCATTGAACTTCGGAACGTTCTAGGAAGTCTAATATATGTTGGGAGCTGATAGGACGCCAAATTTCCCGAAAAGTCTGTTCCTCCTCTTGCCATTCCACATAGGACTCTTGGAAAAGCAAGTCTTTATAGCGAATTCGGTGTACTGGGAAAGCATCCAGCAGTTCATTCGCAAGAACATAAACTTGATCTTGCGGCGACTGACCCAACCATTCTGTTTCACTTGTAAAGTGAATAACTTGGGCATGCTCTTCAAGCAATGATCGCTGTTTCTGACGATGATAAGCACTAGATTCAATGATTGTATAGGTTAAACGAGCATATACGGCGGGTTCAACTCGCATTATTTCGCCCATGATGTGAAGGGCCATACGCCCGTTGCCCCCTCCCCATTCAACGATATGAACGGGTTTAGTAGGAGGACTTTCATTATTCAGCTGCTTACAAATAAATGATGCCACCATTTCCCCCATCACCGAACCAATAGAGGAACTTGTATAGAAATCTCCTTGCTTACCGATTTTTGGCCTCTCATTTCGATAGTAGCCATACGGTTCGCTGTATAGACAAATTTCCATATAATCTCTGAATGTGATCGCTTGAAATTCTGCTGACTGAATGGACTCTTTTAAGGCTGTCACAACACTTGGGTGTCCGAGCTGATGATTCAATGAAGAACCCTCCAATTCTTTACTTAAAGACAAAACATAAGGAAACCATTATAATGAAGAAGGATTTATGGAAGGAGAGATAGAAAAGCATGTCAAAGAAGTGGATTACCTTAACAGCGGTAACGGCGATCAGCCTAATATCGTTGACAGCTTGTACAGACAACACGAAGGTCAAAGAAGCACTTGAACAATCACTAAACAAACAAAAAGAAATGAAATCTTACACCTTCGATGGGAGCACAACATTAGCCATAAGCGATGGATTGATGAAATCGTCCAACCCTTTAACTAACGGGTTGTTATCTTTGGTCAGAGAAAGCACAATCGATTGGAAGGGCATTAGCAATGTGGAGCCGCTCCAGTTCCAGACGGACTTGAAAATAACGCCTAAGGGCTCTACATCCCCTTTTGAGATTCCAATTCTCATTAAAGATAGCAAATTGTATTTTAATATGCCAGCATTAAATAAAACAGCTGACGAGTATTATGCAATCGATTTACAAAAATTAAGTCAGAACAGTACTAGTCCATTAACCGTAGACACCTTGAAAAATACTTCTCAATTGTCAACGACACTTGGTAATCTTATATTTAGCGGGATTGATCCAAAATGGTATAAAGAAGCCAAGGAACCAGTTAAGCTAAAAGACGGATCTTCTGCCAAATCCATTAGCGTTGAACTTACCAGTAAAAATGAAAAAGAATTGAATACGCTGCTGCAAACAAAGCTTCCAGAGTTTATTGGGTACTTACAAAACAATGGATTCCTTACAGCCGATAAAGCCGAACAATTCAAAAAAAATCAAGCAAATCTCTTGCAGCTCAAAGCTCCGGGTAAAATGGTTGTGGCCATAGATGACACTGGCTTTATTCGCGACCAAACGATTGATGTTGGCTTCACCATAACCGTTGACGGCAAAGCGCAGGATAACCATATCCAGTTTCATCAAACGTATGACGCTATCAATCAAGCTTCTCCATTAACGAAAGAATTACCGAAAAACGTTAAAAACTTCGATGAAATCCTTAAATTAATTACACCGGCAAAAAAATAGATGTAAGGCAAAATACTTATCTCTTCCCAGAGGTAAGTATTTTTTTGTGCTTCATTTAATAGAAATATGATAATCTGTTCTTAGGGGGAGAATTCGTTCAATGACATATAAATTCGTAGCTATGATATTGTCCATTCTATTACTTACTCAAATAACACTACCACTTCCAACAATTTCAGCTGAAGAAAAGCCCCCTACACAAGACGAGGCGAAGGATCTCGTCCAAAAAGGGCTTACCATTTTCGAAATTGACAAAGAAGTTGGCCGATTAAATGAACAAGATGCAAGCATCGTTGCTCAAATCAAACAAAATGAACAAGATATCATCAAGCAGAACAGCAATGTTGAAAACACCCGAAAACATGCCGGTAAAGTGCTGAGAGCTTATTATACAGGGGATCGAGATTCGATCTGGATGCTGCTGTTTACCGTTAGTTCCTTTACGGATGCATTGCGAATGTTCGAGTATCTGCAAATGATTATTAATAATGATCATCGCGCCTTATCCGCTTTCACCGAATCGTTTAAAAAATTGAAAAGCCTGCGAACCGTACTTGATTCTTCTCGCGTCGAGCTCCAGAAAACGAAAGAGAAATTCCTCACACAGCGTGAGAGACTCGTAAAGCTTCAAGAAGAGCTGGACAAACAACTAGCCGTCAGTGCACAAGCACAAGTCATAGAAGCCCAAATAAAAAGCTTAAATGACCAATGGAAGCAAGAAGGCATCCCTTTATTCCGCGAGTACTTGAATAGTTTATCATCAGCCTTCCGAGAGCTGCCACAGTATGTAACGAAAGAAAATAAATTCATGGACTTATCTTCTATCAAAAATCCAGTCATAACGATTAGTGATACGGATTTCAATGCTTACCTTCATTCAAAAAATGAACTCTTACAGAATTTGAATTTTGAATTTGCCGATGGGTCGATCATTGCAAAAGGTAAAAAAGATCATGTACAAATCACGTTGAAAGGAATGTTTTTGTTGAAGGAACATCCCGACATGAATGAAGTCCGCTTTGTTGTGGATAAACTTGAATTCAATGGCTTCCAACTGCCTGATACCACAATTGAAGACTTTATGAAAGAATTCCAGCTTGGTTTCATCCCGAAAAAAATTGTCAATTATCTCGATGTCGTTAGTGTAGAGACGAAGAATGGCATCGCAGTTGTAAAACTCAAATTATCCCTGTAAAGTAGCAGAGGATAACGAAGTAAAGTGAGGACTACGAATGGAACCAAAAATCGGTCTGATGATGGATCTGCCCGAAGGAAAAATACCTGGATTTTATGCGCAAATCGTTAAAGCTCTAGCAGGTAAAGTTGAATTATTTGATCGCGACAAAGAAATGCTTATTGTCAGCAATAAAGAACAACAGCTTGCTGCACTCGATGTTATGGCTCATTTCAATATCGAGACGAACCTCATGGAGCTTCGGCTGCTGCCGGATGACGCTGAATTGACTGATCTATTCAGCGATTATGGCTTTACAAGCCGCGCAGAACACAATTATTTATACAATAAGCTTGTCGTACAATTCCGATTTACGGCAGATAGTCCTCAAGCTGAAATCGACCAAGCAGCCCTTCAGATCGAAGAGCACCTCCTCGCACAGTACCAGGCTCAGGATCACACTGTGTACGTCGTGGATCGACAGCTCGAAGAGCTCATGCAGGGAATTGCCAAAGCTTATCGATGCCGCATCGAGATGCTGCCTTAAAACACGCAAAGAAGCCCACAACCCCTTATCGGTGGTGTGGGCTTCTTGCATTATTCAGAGCAGATCGGCTGCTAATTGCGCTAGATGCGAGCGTTCACCACGCTCAAGAGTGATATGTCCACTAATACCTTCCTGCTTGAAGCGTTCAACCACATAAGTTAATCCATTACTCGATGCATCGAGATAAGGATGATCAATTTGATCTGGATCGCCAAGAAGAACTATTTTACTGCCCTCTCCTACGCGGGAAACGATCGTTTTCACCTCATGCTTGGATAAGTTCTGCGCTTCATCAATAATAATGAATTGGCCGGGAATCGAGCGTCCTCGAATGTACGTCAGAGCTTCCACTTGAATACTACCGAGACCTGCTAGTATTTTTTCAATGTCCCCTGGTTTTTTGGTATCAAACAGATATTCCAAATTATCATAGATCGGCTGCATCCAGGGACGCAGCTTTTCATCTTTTTCACCAGGCAGATAACCAATATCCTTGCCCATTGGAACAACAGGTCGAGCAATTAGCAATTTTTTATATTTACGATCATCCTCAATCTTCATAAGGCCCGCAGCTAACGTCAGCAGCGTCTTACCTGTACCCGCTTTCCCAGTAAGGGTGACGAGCGGGATGTCGTCATTGAGCAGGAGCTCAAGAGCCATTCGTTGCTGCGCGTTACGCGCGGCAATCCCCCAGATGGGATCGTTACTCATGTAGAGCGGCTCCAGCTTTTTGGCATCGGGCGTCACTTTCAATAAAGCTGATTTGGAAGAACCTAACTCATCCCGTAAAATAACAAATTCGTGAGGATGCAGCATATAGCCCAAATTAAGCGATGTCACAGTCAAGAAACGGTAAGAATAAAACTCATCGATGATAGAAGGATGTACGTATAACGTTATATATCCTGTGTACATATCCGTTTGTGCAACAATGCGATCAGTTAAATAATCCTGTGCAGGTATACCGAGGACATCTGCTTTAATACGAACTAATGTATCTTTACTCACGATTACGACAGGTCTCGGATATTCATTAGCCTGCTCTTCTAGATGATAGTTGAGCGCGACCGCGAGAATTCGGTTATCATTCGTTAATTCTGCAAATGTATCCTGCAGCTTCGCGAAGCTGCGATGATTGAGTTCCACTTTAATGCTGCCGCCACGATCGAGCGTGATGCCATCGGACAAATTGCCTTTGGTTCTTAGTCCATCCAGCAATCTCGAAACATGTCTCGCATTACGGCCTATTTCGTCCGCATTTCGTTTCTTAGAATCGATTTCCTCCAACACCACGGCGGGTATGACTACTTCATTATCTTCGAACGCGAATAAAGCATTAGGGTCCTGAAGCAGAACATTGGTATCCAACACGTAAATTTTTTTCATTGGTGTGTCCCCTCCCAGATTTGGCGTTAGATCATTGGTTATATTAAATACATACAACCTAGCTGTGCCGGACAAACTAAACGCGAGATTTAGGAAAGAAAGGAACGATTCAAGTGAGACTATTGTGCGTAGTTATAGTATTTCTGACCCTCGCGGTTGGCTGTAGTCAAGCGCCGAAAAGTGGTGCCCCCTCTCAAGATCCGAATCAAAATCAAGTAAAAGTTCAACAAATCGCCCCACAAAAGCTCGAGATAAAAGATTCAAAGGCTGTTGCAGAACGTTTGGAAAACTTAGCCACCAGTATCCCTCAGGTTGAAAGCGCGCACTGCGTCGTCTTCGGTGATACCGCCGTTGTCGGTATCAACATTAAGAAGGATTTGGATCGCGCAAAAGTCGGCACCGTTAAGTATTCGGTAGCTGAAGCGCTCAAGAAAGATCCATACGGAGTTAACGCCATTGTTACAGCAGATTTGGACTTAGATCAACGCTTGCGCAACATTCGGGATAACATCCAAGCAGGAAGACCGATTACCGGATTCGCTGAGCAAATGGCAGATATCATGGGCCGTGTAATGCCTCAGCTGCCGCGTGATATTCGCAATATGCCAGATAATGCAGGACCTAAGGACGCGAATCAGGCGGGAAATCCAAACCCGTAATCCACTGAAGATAACAAAAAGCCTGACTGCATACGCAGATCTAGGCTTTTTTTATCGCATCAAAAACTCGGCCGACTGGATTTACAGTGACTCGGCTTGCACAAGTTTTCTCATATTCAGGCTCGGTCATCATTTGGGCGCGATCCATCCATTGCTTCGGTAAAGCTGTGTTGTGTTCAGCCATATCGCTTGCGCCTCCTACTAGGTGGTTGAAAACGCTCCTTACACTTACAGTATATCATAGCCGGTGGCAAGCGTTCCACCCTTATGTATCTATTTTCGATTCATGCGAACACTCCTTTTTCAACCAGATATACCTTAGTGTACGTCGGTTTAAAAAAGTTATGTCGTCAAACATGAACGTCTATTGATTATTGTAAATCGGATTCGAATTAATATCATTAAGCAGCTTTTCCGCCGATTCACGATCAAAGCTTTGTCTGCTCTTGATATTTTCTTGTTCATAGGCGATGTGAATTTTCATCCGATCTGATTCGTCCACAATTTCCATATGACTGACTCCATGATCTTCATGCAATATAAGCGCAAAAAAATCAAGCGTCTCTTTGGCCGCTTCGTCATCCGGTCTTGCTTGACTTACAATATGCATTTGCAGCCAATTAAAAAAGGCGTCTTGCAGTTTCATTTTTAACGCCCGTCCTCTCTAAGTAAAATAACATCGCAGCCTAATTCCAGCCAACGAAGCCATTGATTTTTCCAAATGATTTGCTGTGCTTCTAAAGCGCTGTCATCTAACGATGACACCAAATCCAAAGCCTCCTCTCGCTTCAGGAGACGATCTAGAAAGGCTTCTGCACAATGAGATAAATGATAAGGGTCACCATCAAATACAATGGCATCAGAATGCGTTAAATCAAGTTCTACGAGCTCTGAACCACATATCTCTTCATCGTCGCTTAACAGCAGACTAGCTTTAAACATAGATAGCAATCTGGGGTGTCTACCATTCGCTAATTCACGGAAAGCTTCCAACTTCGTGACTGGAGAGCAATCCAAGCGATCAGCCCCCAACACCAGAGGAGAGTAGCCTGCAATCGGAACTAACCAGTATCGAGTCATTCGCCCCTCCTAAGAGTTTTGCTTTAGCAAAACTATCATCGTAAGCATATTCTGAGTTTTTGCAAGAATATATTCATTGATAGCATTAAGTTGGTCTATTGCCGCTTCTTTTCTCGATGAAATACCGAATACGAACAAGAAACATTAACGATATGGCAACAGCCAGACAGAGCACAATAGGTAGTCCTACAATTTGAAAAACAAGCAGCATAACCGATCCAATGGCCAGCAGCACATAGATGACAGCTGTCTTGAGAACCGGCAATTTACGTGTCCGGAAAACTTTGTTATACACATAAGACATGAATATAAAGATTAACAGGTAAGTGATGTACAGGTGATTTCCAAACCACTCGTTCAAGGCAGTCAACACATACACTCCATTTCATTAAAAAAATAAATTCAACTACCATTATCCCTCAAAATTACAAATAAATAAAGGGAAATGCGGCATTATAGCCCACATTTCCCATATTTCGAACACTTTGTGAATTACACGTTAGCTTCAGCCGTTTTGCGGTGTTTCTCAGCACGCTCGCGCTCGCTTTTGTTCAAAATCTTTTTGCGAATACGAACGGATTTCGGTGTAATTTCACAATATTCATCATCGTTCAAATACTCAAGCGCTTGCTCCAAAGAGTACATACGAGGAGTTTTCATTTTTACAGTTTCTTCTTTGTTCGCGGAACGGATGTTGTTTACCGCTTTTTCCTTACAGATGTTAACGATGATATCATTGTCGCGCGTATGCTCACCAACGACCATGCCTTCGTAAACTTCCGTTTGTGGATGAACGAACAAGATACCGCGATCTTCTACGGAAAGGATTCCGTATAATGTAGATACACCAGATTCGCTGGAAACAAGTACGCCTTCATGACGTCCGCCAACACCAGCTCCTTGGTATGGACCATAGCTGTCAAAAGCATGGTTCATAATACCGTAGCCGCGAGTTAACGTTAAGAAGTTCGTTCTGTAACCGATCAAACCACGTGCAGGGATTAAGAACTCAAGACGAACGTTACCGCTGCCGTTATTGATCATGTTGACCATCTCCGCTTTACGGGAACCCAAGCTCTCCATAACGGAACCCATGCTGTCTTCTGGAACGTCGATGATTAGACGCTCGATCGGCTCCATTTTTTGACCGTCGATTTGACGAATGATAACTTCTGGTTTGGAAACTTGCAATTCAAAACCTTCACGGCGCATGTTTTCAATCAAAATACCTAAGTGAAGCTCACCGCGGCCAGATACGACGAAAGCATCTGGGCTATCTGTATCTTCAACGCGCAAACTTACGTCTGTTTCAAGCTCTTTGTAAAGACGCTCGCGAATTTTACGGGAAGTTACCCATTTCCCTTCGCGCCCTGCGAATGGTGAGTTATTTACGATAAATGTCATTTGCAGCGTTGGCTCATCAATTTTCAAGACTGGCAATGCTTCCGGATTCGCAGGATCTGCTACCGTTTCACCAATATTGATATCTTTGATCCCTGCAATGGCAATAATGTCCCCTGCAGCTGCTTCTTCGATCTCGATACGTTTCAAGCCTGTGAAACCGAAAAGTTTCTCGATTCTAGCTTGCTTCTGACCGCCTTCGCGCGTCATAACAGCAACAGTTTGACCTTGACGAATTTTACCACGGTTCACACGGCCTACGCCGATACGACCCAAATACTCATTGTAATCCATCAATGTAACAAGGAACTGAAGCGGTTGATCCACATCTTCCGTTGGAGCTGGAATGTGACTAACAATCGTCTCATAAATAGCTTCCATGTTGTCATCTTGTTTCTCAGCATCAAGACTTGATGTACCTTGTAGTGCGGAAGCATATACAACGTGGAAATCAAGCTGCTCATCCGTAGCGCCTAGTTCAATGAAAAGGTCAAGAACTTCGTCTACAACTTCTTGCGGACGCGCGTTCGGGCGGTCAATTTTGTTAACAACAACAACTGGAGAAAGGTTGCTTTCTAATGCTTTACGTAGAACGAACTTCGTTTGCGGCATGGTGCCTTCGAAAGCATCAACAACCAGCAAAACGCCGTCTACCATTTTCATGATACGCTCTACTTCACCACCGAAATCGGCATGTCCAGGTGTATCCACGATGTTAATCAGGTAATCTTTATAATTAATTGCTGTATTTTTTGCAAGAATGGTAATACCGCGTTCTCTCTCGAGATCGTTGGAGTCCATCGCTCTCTCTTGAATAGCCTCGTTCTCGCGGAATGTTCCGGATTGTTGAAGTAATTTATCTACGAGTGTCGTTTTACCGTGGTCAACGTGTGCGATAATTGCAATATTGCGAATCTTGTCTCTTGCGTGCATGAATGTCAAACCCTCTCTACCCTATAATTTTCGTCTCTGTTCATAAAACAAGCGTCGGACGAAAGCGCCGACGCTTGACATTTACACTTATTATACGCAGTTTCTCGACATTATGCAAGGTAAATGCCGATCTACATAAAACTTTTACAAATAAATGCCTGAAATTACCACGCATTTCGCTTGCGGAAAATCATGACAAGTCCAGCTACTACAAGGATCAAAGCGATTACATAGATCCCTAAATGGATTAGTAGAGTTAACCCGAAACATACAGCTGAAATGATTCCCAGCACCATAGCGCCTATCAAAACACCGCGATCACTTCCACGATCGAACAAGTGCATCTCATACAATCCGATGGCTACACCAAGAATGAATCCCGGCCACAAATAGCTCATTGAACCCCAACCAAATATATTGCAGTAAAAGAACATGATTGCGTAAGTCGTTAATATACCTCCAGGTACAAGAACGCCTGCGGGCAGTGATCGATTAAAGAAGAATACGTGGAACAGCAGCCCAGGAATGAGTAAAACTAGCGGCCAGAAGAACGAAAGAAGAACATGGAAAAAACCTAATTTACCTAGAAGCAATAGGGCGGCCAGGCCAATTAACAGGATACCAATGGAGTAGCTATTTCTAGCCATTCAAATCCCCTCCTAATTCACTTGTCACTAAGGGATCAACTTCGACACCCTTCAACAAATAGTTTATCGTACCTGGCGAGAAATTGCTAGGTGCTTGGCGCTATTTGCGGCCTCGCCGTTTGGCTTCGAGCAAACGGCTCATGCTGTCCGGCGGCGCACTATTCGGCGCCGGGGGTACGGGCTCTGGAGCAGCTTCGCGCTGCTCCAAGGTAGGCCGCGGCGGTGCAGCCACGGCTGGTGATGGAGCGCTGCCTACGGCAGAGCGCTCGTTCTTACGCTGCAGCTTGTGCTCCGCAAGCTGCTTGCGCTCGCGGAGACGCGCCAGCGGCGTCTCCGCCTGCTGTGGCTGGCCCGCAGGAGCGGCCAGCCTCCACGCGAACGCCCGGGCCCACAGGCCGGGCGGCAGAGCCACGCGCCGCGCTGCGATGTCCATCAGCAGCAGCGCGAGCGCCGCCATCAGCAGGTACTCGCTGATGGGGGTCAATCGCTTCTGCGCGGCAGAAGCGAAGGCGAAGGCTTCCTCCGGATGCTCTAACGAGAGCATCCGGCCGCCTGTAAGCTCAGCAAGCTGTTGGAGCTTACTGAGGCCCTGTCCGTCCGTGATCCGATATTCCGGAGAATAAGGAATCACGAAGCCGGAAGTCGAGCTGCCGATGACCCGCTTCTCGGCCCCCTCTTCGCTGCCGGCTGCGAGCAGTTCTGTCTTGGCGATATAAACGCCTGACTTATCCACAGATAGCTGTGCTGAATATTCACCAGGTGCTGTGGACGTAAAATGGATCTCTTGCGAGCCGAGAGATTCATCCGTAACGATAGCTCGAAGTTCCCCTTGTTCACCAAGAGAACCATCAAGTGTGATATGTCCACTTTTGGCTTCTAAGGTCATCTCACGACCTGCCAAATGCCCGTTGAGCTCCAGCGGAGACGATTCAAATTGCGGAAACGTCCACTTTATCATGCCAGTAAGCACTTGTGAAAAGGCTGGCCATGTTACCCAGTTCGCCGACCACGCTCCTGTCACATCACTTGTCCATGCGACAGAGCGCCCAGAACCATACTGCCATCTCGCTAGAATAGGATCAGGTTCCGGGCTTGTGAGTACCACTTCAGCAGCCTCTTTAGGGGTTGTGGCAATATATCCGTTTAGCGAAGGCAGTCCTTGCCCCAAAAAGCTATGCCAGTCTGTCCCTCCTGCTAAAGCTGGAACGAAAGGCTGGTTAACCACATACGTACGTGATATCAGAACCGCTTCTCGGCTAAAAATCGCCGGGATTGTCGTCTGATCCACAGCCGCGTAATACCTCCCCTTCGCCAAATCAGCTAGCTGCTTCAGCAGCGATTGATCCGCATCTGTTCCGATGGCAACAGTGGACATCGTGATATTCTCTTTTTGCATATCGGCGGTCAACGCATCATAGCTCTGAGTCGTGGAGGATTGTCCGTCAGTCAACAAAATAATATGTTTACGCTGAGCTTCCACTTTGGAAAGCTTGGCGAATGCTTCCACTACGGCTGTATAAATCTCCGTTCCGCCATCAGCGGGTATCGCATTAATCTTCTGGATGACGCCTGATTTATCACTTAGCTTCTGCGGTTCTACATACCAATGTGGGGAAGAATCGAATCCAAGTACCCCAAGCGTATCTTTTTCCCTGAGTAAGTCGACTGTCCGCGAAGCGGCTTCCTGAGCCAGCTTCATTTTTTCACCTGACATACTGCCCGATTTATCCATAACAAGTACAATCCCGAGTGAAGGTATCTCCCGCTTCCCGCGTAGGTCCATATAAACAGGAAGAGCACGCTCGATCGGCGTTTTGAAATAACCTCCCAATCCATAGCTGTTATCTCCCCCAAGCATAACCAACCCTACGCTGTAATCTCGGACAGCCTGCTCCATCATTTCCATTTTCAATTGTGGAATTTGAGTGGCAGCAACATTGTTTAAAATGATACTTTCATAACGGGTATACGTTACAAAATCATTGGAAAGCAGCTCAGGTTCTATCGTTTCAAACGGAATAAGTGCGGACTGCAGTGCTCCCTCCACATTTTTGGAGATACCTGCTTTCCCTTCTACAATCAGTACTTTCGGAGGACCTTCTACTTGACTGAATACATAATGCGCATTATTGGCCGACTGCTCATCCCCTTCCAAATACACTTCCGCTCGATACCGATGAAAACCTGGTTCCTTTGCAAGCGATTGAAAGGCGAATCTGTTCTCCCCTTTATTCAGTTGAACCGACCCAGCTGTCATTTCTCGATTGTCCTCAAAAACACGTAATTGAGCCACCCCAGTGCTTGTAGACCGGATGACTACCTCCAACGTATATGCTTCTGCTTGATACAATTTATCTGGAACACGAACCGCTTCAATGGAGGCGTCTTTTCGCTCTTTGGCAGCGAGAGGGACCACATCTACTTGGATACCGCGGTCACGCAGCAGTTTACCTTGTCGCAATACGTCACCCACATTTTCTTCACCATCCGACATTAAAATAATACGGCCGGATTTTCCGTTCGTAAGCAGTCCAGAAGCAAGCTGTAAGCCCGAGGCTATATCTGAAAATTGGGTGTTCGTTTGGGCTGTAAACTGAAATCTGTTCATCTCTCTGGCATCCAGCGACTTCTCTACGGAAGCTTTAAGGGCCATCGAAACGACTCCCGCCTCGTCCTTCTCGGAAGAACGTGCTTTGACAGCTTCGCGAATCCACTCAGCTTCCTTCATTTCTTCTTTCACACTATCAGATCGATCGATCGTGAATACGATGCTTTTATGATTTACCCTTGTATACAGTTGGGTTTCCGCAAGCGCGAGGATCAGAAGAAAGAAGACAGAGGTTCGCAGAGAAACAACAAGCTTCTTTCGCCCGCCTTGTAGACGGTGTAAGCTTTTCCATAGCCAGACCACATAAAAAGGAAGAAGTAGAATCAGCAGCAAGGCGGGCAAAAATTCAAACTGAATACCCACGGCGATACACCTCCCATTCCAGTACTAGCAGCACAAGCAAGATCACGATAAGCCAAGGAATTAACATCGTATTCCCTAGTAAGATATCTTTACTGCGATCTACACCGACATCGACTTCACTACCTGGTTTGAAGACCAGCTTGTTTTCCACTTTCCTATTCACATTGGATTCCCTGGCATCCATCACAACTTCAAGCAGACGAGTTTGTACGATATGTCCACCTGTATTGTATTCAACAAATTCATATAGACCCGGAAGCTTAGGCGCAGTCTGCATACTGGATAGCGCGTCTTCATTCCGTTCTGCCTCTTCCTCTTTACCAACTTCCATGGTTGTTTTCCAGATCGCTTTCGTCGCTTCCGGATGAAGAACAATTTCTTTTCGATCCCCTGCTGTAATACGACCTAGATTGCCACCATGGTGCTGGGTCAGCCAAGCAACAGCATTTTGAACGAGAATGGGGAACTCCGAACGCAGTGCAAGATCCGATTGCTCAAGCGAGAACGTAAATGCCAGATTTGGTATGCCTTCTTCTGTACCTGCTAGAAGAAGTGGTACGGACGCTGACGAAATGATGGCCTTCTCCCATGGCTTTAGCGCTCTAGTCTGAGCCATAACAACGTTCACGTCCGACAGATGAATGTAACGCGTGATGGGGTGATCCATTATCGAAAAAGGTGATGCTGAAATGGTTTGTTGAGGCTCTAAGTCAGTTTTTGCAGAAGAAGCAAACCGCCAAACTGGTTTTGATGTAAGTAGTCGCTGCCAGTCATCTGATTGTAAAGCTGATTCGGTCACACCATCTACAATAATTAGGTCAGGAGTTAGCCCCAAGGGCGGTGGATAGGTTCCGTCATTGCTTTTTTGTATACGAAGAACATCCGTCTTTGCCAAAGTAAGTGCTTTTTCTAAGAAAAGGTTGCCTTCGCCTACATAAGCTGCTTGGACGCGACCAGTCCCTTCAGGAAAGGCGTAAGCTGTATTATCAGCTTCCAATACATCTTTTCCTTCAAGCTGCAGCTTGTACACATCAGCCCGAGTCAGCTTATCTGCGTAGATTGACTTTTGCTCGCCTCCCTTAAGGTTTAGGGAATCCGTTCGAACTGCTTGCGAATCCGCGTAAAGCGTTGCTTTGACAGAAACATTCGTAGCCCCCCAATTTTGCAATACGGCAACAGCCTTAAATTCCGCTGCATCCTGAACTTCTTTAACACCGAATTGAGTAATCGCCACATTCACAGGTTGGTTGGTGACATCGTCACCTGTTCGTCTCTGAATCTCAGGTTCCTGAATGCTGACTGGGATTGAAAAGATAATCCCTTCGGCATTATCGACCCATTGGTTATCCGTATAAATACGTACTTCCCCACCGAATTCTTCCCTCGTTAGAGCAGAGGCTAGAGACAAGGCTTCCTGTACATTCGTTTTGCCGTAAAAGGGAGCAACCTTATTCAAAGCGGCTTGTAGTGAGGACAGATTTGATTCACGTTGTAGAAGCAATTCTGGTTGATCTTTCATGACTAAAAGCGAGTAGCTACGATTCTGGGCTTCCTCGCGTGCGTAAGTTAAGATACTTTGCTTCGCTTCTTCTAACCTTGTTCCTCGTTCCGTTGATGTTTGCATACTCGCTGAAGCATCTAACACGAAAAAAATATGTGATTTCGCAGTTTGCTGGCCACGGATAATCGGCTGCATCAAGGCAAGTACCAGTAATGACGCTGCAAGCAGCTGAAGCAGGAGTAATAATTGTCGGCTTAGACGCTGCCATGGCCGATTGGTCTCCTGCTCACGAAGAACACGCCGCCAAAGCATATGGCTGGATACTTCTGTATCGATATAACGGCGTTTTAACAAATAAAGCACCAGGATAAAGGGGATTGAAAGCGAGAACCATAACCCGCTTAACGATGCGAATTGCATAAGCACTCACCTTTCCAAGAGCGAAGGACATCGCTTTATCTTGCGTTCAAATTCCTTAGCATGGGCATACTACTACGCGTGCAACCCGTTTTCCCCCTGTCAAACAGGTTTGCTTATGGATAACTTGGGAGGTAACATGGAATCGTTATTCGTCGATGAAAAGAAAAGAAAACCGCTTTGGACCAAAGCTTTTCTAATTACATCTCTATCCAACTTACTGCTTTTCTTTAGTTTTCAAATGCTCATACCAACAATACCTACACATGTGTCGCAATTAGGCGGAAATGATATTCATGTCGGTCTCGTCATTGGCATTTTCACGATTTCTTCACTGCTTACCCGCCCTTTTGCTGGTCGAGCACTAGATTTGTTTGGAAGAAAACATGTGCTTCTGGTTGGACTCGCGATCTGTGCGCTAACCATTGCCGGGTACTCTTATATGGCTGTTGTTACGCTTATTCTTGCTGCACGCTTTGTTCATGGGATCGGTTGGGGTATGTCCACAACCTCCTTAGGCACTGTTATAGCCGACATCATCCCGGCTGAGCGCCGTGGAGAAGGTATGGGTTATTACGGGTTGTCCAACACGTTCGCCATGGCACTCGCACCGCTTACAGGCCTATGGTTGATGCAAACCTATGGTTTCCCCCGCGTACTTTTAATCTCGACCCTATTAGCACTACTTTCTTTGTTTAGTTCTCTTTTTATTACCTATACCAAGCCGATGCCTGTGAGAAAACCTCTATCGAGGCCATCCAAAGATGAGCAACCGCGTTTAGAGGTAGATTTTATCGCCAATAAGAAAGCGGTTTTCGGGAACCGAAAACTTATATCTTATGTGGACGAAAAGTCGGCTCAAAGGCCGAAGCTTATGGATCGTTTATGGGAACGAACCGCGATGCTTCCCTCCGTTTTATTGCTATGTACAGCAATTTGCTATGGAGGAATTGTGACCTTTATTACGCTGTTCGGCCACGAAGCCGGCATTTCGAATGTCGGTTGGTTTTTCCTATGCAATGCCTCCATGGTGCTTATTGTTAGACCTATAACCGGTATGCTGTTTGATCGAAAAGGACCCGAATGGGTGCTCCTGCCCGGCGCTCTCTTTACCCTTGCTGGTCTCCTGCTTCTTTCTTATGCTCACTCAGAGGCCAGTTTGGCCGCAGCAGCGATATGCTATGGCATAGGCTTCGGATCCTTGCAGCCGGCGCTGCAGGCTTGGACCATTGCACGTGCTGCTCCGAATCGCCGCGGTGCAGCCAACGGTACCTTCTTCTCGGCCAATGACCTCGGCATTGGGTTAGGAGCGATGGTTTTGGGAGCTCTCGCTAACCTAAGCGGGAGTTATGCGTTGATGTACCGTTACTCGACTGTACTTATTCTTGTTTTCATCCTTATTTATGGATGGTGCTTTTGGCAAGCTCGACGAGGCGTTCAGGTGGCACAGCACTAACATGATTATCGTCATCTGACGTTGACTAAGATAGTTCTGAAACGGGAGTAAACATATTACGTCAACGAATCAATCCGCTGCGACGAAGCTCACCAAGTAGAAAATCACCTGGAGGAACATTGGTAACGGCTAGCAGATAAGTGATGCCGCGTTCATAACAAAATGCCCTTAGCGTTTGCGTATATTGCAAAGCAGCTTCTCTGTAGGCTTGCAGCACTTTACTGCTCATCGCTACTTCCCTGGCTGCTCCAGACTCACTGTCAATTAAGCGCAACTCCCCTGTAAGGTTTGGGTTAAGTTCCTCGGGGGCAAGGACTTGGACGGCAACCACTTCTTGCTTCGCAGCAAGCAAGTATTTTAACGATTCTTCAATGCCCTGCTCATACAAAAAATCTGAAAATAACCAAGTCATCCCCGCTTGCCGCGGTAAAATGGATGGATTTCGAAATACAGCCCCAATATCTCCGGTTCCCTCCGTTTGACAACTAGCCAAGAATTCAAAAAGCCTTAAAGAGCTGCCTTTTCCACGAAGTCGTTTCTGTTGCTTGGTCATCTGTGTTGTAAAAGCAGCCGCGCTTACACGGTCAAAACGGTTCAATGACATATAACCAACTCCTGCTGCCAATTGTCTTGCATACTCCCATTTGGAGAGCCGAAGGCTGGCTTCCCCCTCTCCTCTGCCAAAATCCATCGATTTGGATGCATCTAACCACAAATTGACCTGCAGCTCCTGTTCATCCATAAAAAGCTTGATAAACGGCTTACCCGTTCTACCAAAAACATGCCAATCTAGCTGCCGTGTATCATCACCAGGCGTATATAAACGATAATCCGCAAACTCCATGGAAGTACCCATATCCCTTGATCGCTTTTTCCCCTGCATCGTCCCACGTATTCGGTTTTTTGCAGCTATACTCATTTGATCCAGCCGACGCATAAGCGTAGGGTCAAGTAAATTCGCTCCACTGCTCATGGTCTATTCTCCATCGAACTGATAATTGCTTGAATGATCTTATCTGGTGAAATCCCCATAGCTTGACCTTCAAAGTTCAGAAAAAGACGATGACGCAAGGCAGGAACAGCTACCACATTCAAATCATTTTTGGAAACATGAAAACGACCCGCTAGAAAAGCTCTCACTTTCGCTACCGCAATCATAGACTGAACGCCTCTGGGACCTGAGCCAAAACGAATATATTGTTTGACCTCTTCGGGCGCCGTCGCTTCTTCAGGATGCGTATTCATCAGCAGTTGAACCGCATAATCAAGTATGTCTTCAGCGACAAGAATTTCTTTCAACCCCAGTTGAATATCTCGTAAAAGATCGCCATCCGCCACTTTCTCCGCTTGCTGCTGCTTCGCTGATGTTGTGCGCAGGACAATTTCTTTCAACTCGCTTTTAGTTGGATAGGTTACGTTAATTTTTAGAAGAAACCGATCAAGCTGTGCTTCCGGCAGCGGATAAGTACCTTCCTGCTCTAGCGGATTTTGCGTAGCTAAGACGAAAAAAGGAGAAGGCAGCTGGTAGGTTTCTGAACCAACGGTAACTGTTTTCTCCTGCATTGCTTCAAGGAGGGCACTCTGAGTCTTCGGTGTTGCGCGATTAATCTCATCAGCGAGCACAACATGGCCGAATAGAGGGCCTTTTTGAAATTTATAGGACGTCTCGCCTTTCGTTCCAAACTGAATGACATTCGTCCCCGTAATATCGGCCGGCATCAAATCAGGCGTAAATTGAATACGTGTAAAGCTAAGGTCTACGGTATCTGCGATCGTTTTTATGAGCATCGTTTTGCCGAGACCGGGAATTCCTTCAATGAGAGCATGTCCTCCCGCCAATATGCACCATAGCAATTGTGCCACAACCTCTTGCTGGCCAACGATCACACGACCGATCTGTTCCTTCATCTGGCTGACTGCTGATCCCCACGCATCAAATTGCTCTTTCGAATCGACCATCTATTACTGCTCCCCCTTCATCGTTCATTCCTCTTATCGTTGTGGTTGAATTTCAAGGAAATAGTCTCTTACTAAATTTTGCATATGCTGTGGAAGTTCGGAACGATTCAATGCATTAGAAGCCTCTGCCTCGTAATCAGCATAAACATCTTCATACGGCCGAGACGCTCCATCCAACGCCGGTGCTGAGCCGCCTTGGCTCACTTCTCCGCCACTGCCACGCGTTGGCCCGCCGTCGATGTACGTGCCGCCGGTGCCAGAACGCTCGAGCGACGTCGCCACGAGCCCTCGAGAGCCCGCTCCGGTGCCGCCCTGCGTGCCGCCTGTTCCACTGCCACCGCCTGCACCACCTCCGGGGCTGCCGTTGCCGCTGCCGTTGCCGTTGCCGTTGCCACTTGCACCAGCGCCCGCGCCGCCTGCTCCTGCACTCCCTGTGCCTCCGCTACCCGCACCCGCGCCTGCGCCTCCAGCTCCTGCACTGCCCGCACTGCCCGCAGCTGGCGACGTGCTCGGCGCAGCAGCGCCAGCCGCGGCAAGCTGCTCCGCTCGGCCGCCGGGCGCCCAAGCTTGCCCGGGCTGCGCGCCGCTCGCAGCAAGCTCGCGCGCATGCGGCAGCGCACCCGCGGCGAGGCTAGCCGCGGCCTCAGCAGCCTGCGCCTGCTGCTGCGCTAAAGCTTGCTGCGCGTTGCTCGCGGCAGCTAGCCCGGCTTGCAGCTTGGCCAGCGCAGCACCAGCGTCTTCGCCGCTTCGCAACGCGCTGGCGGCCTGTTGGAGCTGCTCGCGAAGCTGCTGCTCGTCTTCTGGCGACGCGGCCGCAGCGGAGGCCGCGAGGCGCTCCAGATCACTTGCGAGCTGTTGTTTCTGCTGCGGTGTCATCTTCTGCACCTGCTCGCCAAGCTTCGCTGCCTCGCGCTGAATACTCTCCGCGCTCTGCTGTTGGAGCGCTTTGCCTAATTCACGAAGCGCTTCCGTTCGCTGCATCGACTCCGCCCATTGCTCCGAGCGTTGTTTTTGTTTCTCCATATGCCCAATACTCGTTTCCATCTTCTTCAATGATTTTTCCAGTTCATCCAAAGCCTTGGCTGAAGTTGGCGTTTGACTTAATCTACGCTCCAGCTCTTTTAGATCCTCTGTCATCTGTTTTATGACTGGGAGTGGAGACGGCTTCGCTGCCAATTGCTTAACAAGTTCATTCACCTGTTTTTTCTGCGCTTCTACCCAGGCTTTATCTTTTACCGCATCAAGTAGAATCGCATCTTTAGGATTAGGCAGAAGGAACAGCAAAACCAATACAAACAACGCGCAGGCTCCGGGCAACCATCTATTTCTCGGAACCCTCATGGATACAACCTTACTTAACTTTTCCTCTACAAAAAGATTCCCTTTCTCAAGGGCATCCTGCCTTTGAAGAGAAGCTACCAATGAAGTTTGATCCTGATGTATGAGAGCTGTTAATATCCGATCTTCCAACCCATGCTGATCAAGCAGTCTTGCCGCATCTACATCAGTAGGTCGACGAAACAACAACCAAATGATCCCAATCCCAATGATTGCTACCAAGCTGAGCAATGCGCCATAACGATACCCACTAATCAGGAAGAGGCGTCCACACACCATCCACATGCAAGCAAGCTCTATACCCATTGTCAAACTACGAATGAAATAGTCCAGTCCCTTTGCTTTTAACAACCGCATTCGTACAGGCTTTAGCAGCATATCTAATGTTGCAAATTTCAAGTGCTGACAGCTCCTCTCTGATCAGATCAGATCATTTTCAATGCATTTCTTCATCATTTCATTCTTATCAAATCCTATTTCTTCCGTTTCATAATCGGCCTTAAATACCTCACACTAAGCCAGATTAGGAAAATCAGGAGAACCGTGTAGCTGCCAACGAAAATATGCCACATTTGCAGCAGCTTATGCCCTTTAAACAATTCCTTGGCAAAATCAGGAACCATCAAACTTGCCAGGATAGCCATCGGGTTAAAACTCAGGAAATAACCAAGTATTTCCTCATTCATCCCTTGCCTTCCTAGATTACCGAAGAAAAGGCCAGCAAGAGCTGTAAACCCAAAAACAAAAAGTACAAAACCATAGGTCGCTATCACGGAGATAACCGTCTTCTTTAGAATTGTAGAGAAGAAAATCCCAACAGCACCAAAGAGAAGCATAACAAATACATAAAAAACAAATACAGAGAGAACTTGTTTTGGAGAGACGCCCCCATATAAGAAAACAATACTGTACAATGGCATCGTAGCCACTACCGTCAACAGCATGAAACTAAGGGAAGCAAACAGCTTACTGAGAATAATCGTCCCCGAACTCTGCTGTGTCGTAAGCAGCATGTTTAATGTCTGTTTTTCACGTTCTCCGCTTACAACCCCAGCTGTTAAACCAGGCGTCATAAAAGCGATCAAGACAAGCTGCGCTCCGCTTAGAAAGTAAAATAGTTCACTGCTTCTCGCTGCATTAAGCACCCCTGCCTGCTGGTTACTCATGTTTATATAAGCAAATCCAAGGGCAAACAGGCCAATGGCTATCAGATAAACCAGAATTGAGATCGGAGATCGAATCGTCCGCATGCGCAAGCGAAATTCTTTTTCCATGACAGGATTAATCCAATTTAACTTGCTGTTCATCGTGCGCTCCGCCTCCTTTCGTTATTTCCAGGAAGACATCTTCCAAATTCGTCAAAGCTTCACTAAACGAAAGCAGAGGAAAGCCTTTTTCAACCAATCGTGCAAGTAACAGAGACTGGTCCTCGTCCGTCCCGCCAAAGTGAACGTGCAAACCTTTCTCGTCGTTAAACACCATAGTGACATGAGGCTGTTGTTCAAGGTAGGCCAATGCTTCTTCCGTCCTATTCACCATACGTACTTGAAGTACACGATTGGCTTTCATCCTGCTTTGAATCTCTGATACTTTCCCTTTTGCGATAAGCTTCCCATATTCGATAACACCGATTTCATCAACCATTTCAGCCAACTCCGGCAAAATATGTGATGATATAATGATGGTTTTACCCATCGCTTTGAGCTCTTTAAGTATTTCTCTCATTTCGATTCGAGCTCTAGGATCAAGTCCTGAGGCCGGTTCATCGAGAATCAGCACCTCCGGCTCATGCACCAAGCATCTAGCTAAGCATAGACGCTGTTTCATACCTCTAGACAATGAATCCACATAGAAGTCTGCTTTTTCCGATAAATTGACAAGGTCAAGGAGCTGCGGAATCAGCTTCAATCGTTCGGATCTAGGAATACCATAACTTGCGCCATAGAAATCCAAATACTCTGTAGCTTTGAAATTGTCATACACGCCAAAAAAATCCGGCATATACCCAATCAGCTTTCGAACCTCTTTCGGCTTCTCCGTAACATCATATCCACCAACCTTGGCTGTACCCGATGTCGGGTTTAAAAGAGTCGCAAGAATGGACATCGTTGTCGACTTACCCGCCCCATTAGGGCCTACAAAACCAAATACGGTTCCTTTATCGATTTGCATGGTCAAAGAATCAAGAGCCGTGAAGTTACCGTATTTCTTCGTTAGTTCCGTAGTCGTAATCATCGTTTCACCGATCCTTCCAGAGAAACTGCAGGAATTCGGAACATGGTATGATTTTGTACCGTGGTTACTTTCATGCGAATCGATTTCCCCTCTAGCAAGTATGGCTGCAGTTTGTCTCCCTCCCAGGATTGGAATGATTTTAAGGTGAATGGCTCCCAGGCCTTGGACTGTGAATTCCATAAATCCAAGGTTACATCGGGATTGGGATCGCCCGTCATTTCCATCGTTTGATAACTGGCACCCGCAATGAAAGGCAATTGATAATTGAGCGTAACATCTCCGCTGCCCATTTCCATGAAAGGACCATTTTGGATTTGAATGGCGCTCATTTTCAAATGATTATCGATCAATTCAGGTACCATCGTCGTGCTTGGAATTATTATTTTACCGTCAGGTGTCACATAATCAATCTCCATGTCCTGGGCTATAAGCGTTAACTGCTCAGCAGGTATACTGCCGTTTGAAGATAGGTTTAAGGAAGTCTGTTCCTTTAACCACCCGATAATCATCGGATCAAACCCTCCCGAAAACGTGGACTTGCGATGTAAATACGCACTTAACATGGAACGCTGATGCAAGCCCGTATCATACCCGTTATTCGTACTAGGATGTGGATAAGCAAGCTGCGCAACATCGGGACCATTGGAGATTGCCAAACCATTCGCCGTATCAAAGCTGGCTGAAGCTCCGGCCTTTACGGAACCGATTTTGATAAACGATTGATTCACCAGCACGGCTACATCTGTCAAATCCTTTTTCGTATTGTTCGTTATTTGCCCTTTTGCTCCTTTGGCAGATAACTCCGAAATATTGTAGTCAAGCATCCCTAACTGAACTTGCTGCTCATCGTCCATTGCCAATTTGCTGATCGAAGAGTAAGGAATATCCTGTAATTCTACGATTGATGCTTCCTGCTCTTGTCTAATAATGAGTTCACTTCGATCATGAAGCTGTAAGCTAGGATACACTTCTCCTTGCATATAAGGAGATACGGCTGCTTTTCCAGGGAATTTAAACTCCATGCTGCCCCCCTTAGGTAAAAATACAGACAACGTGGACTGCTTTATCCCTGTGCCAGAGCCATTTAATGTAATCGTATTAAACGTTTGAGCCATTGTACTCCCACGATTGGACGCCCCAAATTGAAAGATTCCGATACTTGTCACGATAGCAGCAATTGGAATGACGAACCAAGCCCATTCCCTTCGATCTAGCCGACGTAAAATCATATAGAGTAAAGGTCCAACAACAATCGCATAAAGCAGTAAAACCAATGCCAGAATAGCCAATTTAGGCGGCTGCAAGGATGGGAAGTATTCTAATGCCCGGTCCAACTCATAGTAGGGATCATTGCCGTACTTTTGATTTATATTAGAGGCATTCGCAGTTTCTAATGGTCCAGACAGCATTTGCTCCCATAATCTAGCATTCCCGTTCCATGAGGCAAGTGGATTTAGAGATAAATCATACGCCACGTAGGTCACGAACCCGCTCCCATACGCACCTCTCGCATATATAGGAAACGCTCCTTCAGTAACAACCGATTCTGCTCCTTTAACAAGATTTGCTTGTGAAAGCGTAAACGGCTGTGTGAGGATCAGCTCCTTCTCCCCCAACTTCGCGAGCTCAGTAAGCTCTTTCACTGTCGTTGTACCTTGATATGTCACAGGAGAAGCTTCTACGAAAGGTGCAGCAGTCTTCGGATAGCCAGCACCGCCAGCTAACAGAAGGGTACCACCCCTTTTTGTCCATTGCAGGATGGCTTGTACTTGCTCCCCAGTCAGTGTATCCGAGGCAAAATCGTTCAAGGCAAGAACATCTAATCCATCTAAACCCAAAGCTTCACGCGGAATATCTGCTTGTTTGAGATGAAGAAGATTGAGCTTCTTGCCCGACTGGCCGAGCAGCGAAAGGAAGTTCAGTGTATCTATATCTCTGGCTAGAACGCCAACCTGCAAAGTCTCTTTAGGTAAATGGAAGGCTTCCAGATAGGTTTTGCCATCTAACGTTTTTTTCTTTCCGTTTTTTAGTGATTTTTCATAAAAGGCAATTGTATTATTGCTTTTTGTATACGCGTAACCAGGTATGAGCATGGTTACCATTTTCGTGCTGCCTTTTGGAAGCTCGATATGCTGTACATAGCTAAAATCCTTACTCCGATTCGGATTGGCTACCTGTATCACGAGATCGCCGGATAAATCTTCTCCTTGATTATGCAGTGTCATTGTAACAGGCGTCCAACGCCCCTGTTTGACATTTGAAGCTCCGAATCCAACTTCCGATTGAATCTCAATCATCGCTTCATCTGCACGAACTACGCCGGAAAATGGAACAAAAGCTTGGAAACATAAAGCAAGGATCGAACACACTAGAAAACAAGTGAGACGAAATGTACGTGTCTTAAACGAACTCAATTTCACGCTGTGAACTCCCTTCTATTCATAACCTACTTCATAACTAGACGACAGAATTGGAAGAAAGTTTCAAATTCTAACATAAAAAAACAAACCGCTTCGCTGATTACTTCAGCTTGGCGGTTTTCCATATCGTCTATTCATTTCTTGCCTTGAATTGCAGCAATCGTACCCATTTGAAGGTTAAGCCAATCGTAATAACAAGCGAAGCCGCTACAATAGGGATCCATACATGCAGCATTTCATAATCATGCAGCAGCCAATCAATCATTTTCTCATCTTTAACAAACATTTCTCCCGCTGTATATCCGAGAATGCCTGCACCCATAAATACGAGAATCGGAAATTTCTGCAGCAGTTCCATCACTAGCGTACTTCCCCATATAATGATGGGGATACTGAGCCCTATACCGAGAATGATGACTGTATTGTTCCCATTCCCTTTAGCTGCAATCGCAAGAACATTATCCAAACTCATAACGAAATCCGCTACAACAATCGTCCATATCGCTTTACCAAGCGTCGAGGCTTCTTTCACATTTGAATGACTGTCATCATCCGTAAGAAGTTTTATTGCAATCCAGAACAGCAGAAGGGACCCCACGGCTTGAATATATGGGATATCGAGCAGACTTACAGCAACTAAAGTCAAGATCAACCGCAAGGCAATTGCCCCGAAAGCTCCCCACCATATTGCAAGCTTACGCTGGGCAAGCGGCAAATTTTTGCTCGCCAATGCAATGACAACGGCATTATCACCGCTAAGCACAATATTGATCAACATAATTTGTAAAAACAAAATGAGCGCATCAATCATGCTTTACAACCTCCCAAGATGCATGGCAAGCAGGTGACGATATCTGCGATCATAGCGGCGAATAAGTTAGAAGCGGAGAGACTTTGAGCTACACTCAAAGATCCCTATATTAAGTCCGACACCTTCTTCATTTGTCCATGAACAATTTCAATCGTTTCTGTTTGTAAAACAGCTTTCTCAATTAATTCAGGTAAGAAGTCCATGCTGTTCTCGATTTTCTCAACCATACGCAGGTTAGGATTGGTACTTGGAGATGGAGGAAGAAATAAGGAACAGCAATCCTCATAAGGCAAAATCGAGATCGGGAAAGTGCTGATCGATTCAGCTATTCGAATAATCTCTTGCTTGTCCATCATCATGAGCGGCTGTAAAAGCGGCAGCGTTACAACGCGCCCTATGACGTTTAGGCTCGGCAGCGTTTGACTAGCCACCTGTCCTAAGCTTTCACCAGTCACTAACGCACTTAGACCTTCTCGGTCTGCAATCTGTTCGGCAATGCGATACATCGCTCTCCGTATAAGCGTTACTAATAAATTATCTTGATACTCACGGTGGATAGATGTCTGTACTTCCGTAAATGGAACTAAATGAAGCTTCAAGGAATCTGTATAAGCAGACAACTGGTGTGCCAGTTCAATCACTTTATCCTTTGCACGCTCGCTGGTGTACGGATAACTATGAAAGTGAATGGCTTCGATGGAAAGTCCCTTACGCATCGCTAACCAGCCGGCAACCGGACTATCAATACCCCCAGATAGCATCAGCAGCGCTTTTCCACTCGTTCCAGACGGGAATCCTCCTGCCCCCTCAATAACCTCTACATACATGAGTACTTGTTCTTCGCGAATCTCCACCCGCAGCTCAACCTCAGGATTATGAACATCCACTTGAAGACCCGGTGATGCTTGGAGTACATAGCCTCCAACCAAATAATTCATTCGCTGTGAATCAAATGGAAATGATTTGTTCACTCTGCGAACGGTCACTTTAAAGGTTGCTGGTTGTTTCGGCAATGCCTGCATCATGCGCAGCGCCATCTCTTGAATGGCTTCGACCTCCATAGGAGCATGATAGGCAGGACTGAACGACGCAAGTCCAAAAACGCGCTGCAAAGCTGCTGAAGCTTGTTCATAAGCTGCTCCCCCTAGCTCCACATATACGCGTCCAAACTCGGGAATATACCTTAAATCAGGAAATGGGCCTAAAACTTTACGAATTTGAGTCATGACGCTTCGTTCAAAACGCTTACGATTTTTTCCTTTGAGCATCATCTCGCCAAAACGCAAAATTAAACAATCCGGTTTCATCTACGGTTCCCCCTTCTGACTGATGATTTGCCGAGCATGGGAGCGAGTTCCTTCACGACCTCCCGCAATGCGAAAACCAATAACTCTATCTCTTTTTCTTGCTGTTCGTCAGAGAAGCTAACTCTAAGTCCACTGACAGCTCTTTCTCGACTACAGCCTAAAGCTAGCATCACCGTGCTTGGATCTGATTCCTCTGAAGCACAGGCTGATTTCGTAGAAATGTATATTTGCCTCTGTTCGAGAGCATGAACAACAACCTCAGCCTTCATACCCGCGAAGGCAAAGTGAACAATATGGGGAGCCATCTCCTCTTGCTGCTCGGATCCTGTAAGGGTGAGCTCAGGGATTGATGAGATACCATCCACAATCATACGTCTTAACCGATACATATGCTCTGTTTTCGCTGTAAGGTTCTCTACGGAAAGTCGGAGCGCTTTGGCCATTCCTACAATAAGTGGAACATTTTCCGTACCGGAGCGAATGCCATATTCTTGACCGCCCCCTACAAGCAAAGGCTTGAGCTGCACACCCTCTCTGCGGTATAGAAACCCAACTCCCTTAGGACCTCTGAATTTATGAGCAGATGCACTGCATAAGTCTACGCCCCACTCTTTAGGGTGAAAAGGAAGCTTTGCAATGCCTTGAACGGCATCAACATGAAATAGCACCTTTGGATATTGAGCTAACCATTGGCCAATTTCTTGGATAGGCTGAATCGTACCTACTTCATTATTGACATACATCACACTAACAAGAATGGTATCCTCTGTTATTGCTTCTTGAAGGGTCTCTAGCTCAACACACCCCTTACTATTCACAGGTAAATAAGTAACTCGAAAACCCTCACGCTCCAGTTCAAGAAAAACTTCCTTCACCGAAGCGTGTTCGATTTGCGTTGTAATGAGATGCTTGCCGCGGTTTTGATAGCTGTAAACGGCACCTTTAATCGCCAAATTATTACTTTCCGTCCCGCCGGATGTACATATAATTTCAGCAGGCAGCACACCTAATGCTCCGGCAATCACCTCTTTGGAGCTGTTTAGGAGCTTCTCCGCTTGTATCCCTAATCGATGAATCGATGATGGATTTCCATAATGTTCCTTCATCACTTCGGCTATCGTATCAATGACTTCTTCATAAAGTGGCGTTGTCGCCGCGTAGTCCAAATATAGCATTTTTTGCTGATTCCCCTTTATCACGCTCTTGCTGCCGCGCACAATCAAATTAAATTCCTTTCATCATTAAAGCTTAAAACAGGGCATAACTCAAGCATCCTCGGGTAACACAAAAAGCCGACCTCCGCTTAAACATTCGGAAATCAGCTTGTTAGCTAATGATTATAATGAAAAATTCTGCCTGTGACCCATCACTTTAGAGATGTAGCCTTGCGTTTCCCTTGGCAGTAAATGGAGCTTGTTAGCCAGATCCTGATCGGTCTTGATGCCTAATCGGTCAACACGTCCAGGCCCGGCATTGTAAGCTGCAAGAGCAACCCCTTCATTTCCGTTGTACTTCTTAATTAAGTTGCTAAGGAAATGAGTACCTGCATCGACATTTTGCTTAGGATCAAATGGGTTCGTTACACCGAAGCCTCTGCCTGTCCCATCCATCAGCTGCATCAAACCTTTGGCACCTGCCGGCGATACGGCCTGGTGATTGAATTCTGATTCTTGCTGAATGACCGCCTTGACTAGCGAGGTATCCACACCGTATTTATGACTTGCCTCTTGGATAAGACCGTCATACTGCGAGACCGAGGATGCTTTACTCACGGTTTGTATGGGTGTATAAGCCCTATTCAAAGCCCCCAAAGAACTTGGCATACTGTTAGTCGAGTTACCTAGCATGGAAGATAAAGTGTCTTGGTTTGTAACGCTAGTTCCACCAGATTGTCCCATAATCGTGTCGAGCAGCGCACTAAAATCGCCTGAATCATCCGTACTTGATGTCGCGGTTTCACCGGATAGCAAACTCATTTTACCCATCAACTGAAGCTGGAGCAATTCTTTCATTACTCTAGGATCAATGCTGTTCGTGCTGTTCATCCGTCAGACCTCGTTTCTATCCATTCATCGTTGTCTTCATTGTACACGTTTTGTGCCCTGACGACCATCCCCAATTTATAAGGAATCATTAAAAAAGAGACCGTCATTTGACAGTCTCTCTTCCATCTCAAGAAATGTTTTGCTGCAGTAACTCATTCTCATCCGACAATTTTCTTACCATGACACGAGAAATCCGTAGATGATCTGTCTCTTCAACAATAAATATGAACTCATCGTTGTAACTGACCTGCTGGTTCTTGCTTGGCGGTATCTCCGTTTTCGAGTAAATCCATCCGCCGATTGTATCATAATCATCCGACTCAATTTCAAGTCCGAAATATTCATTCACTTCATCAATTAGCAGCAATCCATCAATGGAATAGGTGTTTTCATCCTTGATTTCAATTGTAGGACGCTCTTCATCGAACTCATCTTGAATTTCTCCAACAATTTCTTCCATAATGTCTTCCAGTGTCACAAGACCTGATGTTCCACCGTACTCATCAATGAGCAATGCCATCTGGCTTTTCCTTTTCTGCATCATTTTTAACAAATCACTGATAAGAATCGAATCTGGAACTGTCGTTATCGGTCGGATAATCTTCTTGATCCCTTTCAGGTTCGCATCCGGCTTGAGTAAATCCTTGATGTGGACGAAGCCAATAATATTGTCTTTGTCCGGATCACATACCGGGTAGCGCGTACGCATTTCTTTAATGGCAATCGCAAGATTCTCAGAATAGGTAAGTCCGGCATACAAACATTCCATTTCTGTTCTTGGGATCATAATTTCCCTGGCAGTCGTCTCTGCAAATCCAAATATATTATCAACAAGCGTAAGCTCTGTATTATCTATAAGTCCGTTTTTGTGACTTTCTTTCATAAGGACACGAATCTCGTCCTCCGTATGCGCCGATTCATGTTCAGTTGCAGGCTCGATTCCTGCACGTCGTAACATCCAGTTCGATATACCATTCAATAACCAAATAAACGGATACATCACTTTGTAGAAAAATACCATGGGCCCTGCAGATAGCAGAGTTATTTGTTCAGCTTTACGAATCGCATACGTCTTAGGGAACTGTTCGCCTAATGTAATATGCAATGTGGTCATTAAGGAGAAAGCAATAATGAAGGTAATCGTGTGGAACACCGTATCTGGCAAATTCAGCGGAGCAAATAATGGCTCCAGAATTCTGGCGAACGTCGGCTCCCCGACATAACCAAGTCCCAACGAAGTAAGTGTAATCCCGAGCTGACAAGCTCCTAAGTAGGCGTCGAGATTATTCATAATTCCTTGTGCAAATTTTGCATTGCGTCGGCCTTCACCAACAAGAGAATCAATGCGACTACCTCTTACCTTGACCATCGCGAATTCAGCTGCGACAAAAAAACCATTTAATAACACCAGTCCAAACATTAACAGAAAACTGATTAACGTTCCGGGCAAAGGATCTTCCAATACCTTACCTATCCCCTATCAAGCGCGATTACTGCACCAAGGAGAATAGGTACACCTCCCTTTATTTCGATTTAATTTAAATATCACTTTTCATTATATAATAATACTGTAATCATTCAAAGGTGCGAATATGACTCCTGAAGCCAAATAGTACGAGCAAACGGGAGTATACGCATTAAAACGGTGGCTTAATGAGTCTCTACCCGCTATTTATCCCTCTGAAACGCGAATTTACGCGTTTTTTTCATAAAAAAAATAAAAACAAGCCGATCTCTCGGCTTGCTTTTAATCAGTCAAGCAAAATAGGGTACTAACAAAAAATAGGCGGCGACGGCAATAAAACCAAGCGCGACTGACCAAGACCCTAGTCTTTTATTCCCCATAAGAAACGCAATAACGCCAAGCACAATACCCGAAACACCCAATAGCACTGGCCATACAAAAAGAGAAGCCAATGCAACGAATAGTGCAACATAACCTACAGCTTTGTTACGCGTAACTGCCTCAACCAATTCCCCTATCTCCTCATCTGACACATCAGAGTGAGTCTCTGGTTTAGCCTTATACGGCTCGGCATAGTTGATTCTTCGTGTAGGTACGACAATCTCGGCTGCGTATTCTTCCTTATGGTTCAATCCGCTCTCAATACGGAGCTGATCCTTTTGGTACCGCTCCTTGGTGGCATTATCCAGAGGGACATCGTCTTTATTCATGCTGCCTCCATGTTACGCGCCTTAATGTTTTTTCTTAGCTTTGAAAGTGTGGCAGCAAGTATTAGCGACTTTGTTTGCTGCATCTTGATGATCCGTATCAAATGATTCCCCTGCAAACTCTTCATTATAATTGGCGGCAGCATGCTGATCGACTTCAATCATAATCGTTCCTGCACTACAGTTGTTGCCTTGCGCCCAGTATTCGCAATTGGCAACTGCACATTTTACATCCGGCATAATCATCACCCCTTTAACAATTTGCCCGCTGTCAGGGTGATCTATGCTTATTTTAAGCTGTCAGATAGCACCAAGAACATCGCTTGAGACCAAAGCAATGGCAGCGCTGGCTCTCCCCATTTGGCAATCCATTCCGGGTGCGATGAGGGATCTCTAAGACTTTCAGCCACTTGTTCCGGTAATCGACCCAGCTTATCTGCTTTACTCATGACCCAATCTAAGCATCGCTGAGCCTCTTCACGATTACCAAGCTCTGCCTGGTACCATCCATACCATGCCGTTAGCAGCAGCCATTCTCCGCCCCCATAGTAACGGTCATCGACATATCTTTGGATGCCTTCATGCTTTAGGTCAGCTTCAATTGCTTGTACCGTCTTCAACATAACAGGATCATTAACCTCACAGACTCCGAAAGGAACAGCAAGCCACAACAGACTTGCATCTACACCATTTAAAGCCGGCTGCCATACTTCTCCCAAGCAATGAATGGATTTAACGAAACGCCCCTCATAGACTGCGTGATCCATGATAAACTTTTTAATCAACGCCGCTTTCTCAAGTAATGGAGCACGATTCTCCAGCTCACCAAGTGCCTTTAAACCGCCATATACACAAGCTAATGTTGCCGGGTGAACATAATCTGGAAACTCTTCCCAACAATCGAAATTCGGAAAATGCCAGAACGTCATCAAATAATCAACGGTAATCTCAATACTCTCACGCAATTCATACAATAGTGCGGAATGACCTGTTATACGAATATGTTCCGTAAGACCCCACAGCCACGCTCCATAACCATCCAGTTGAAAATGTCCCCACTCTGATAAATCATCACGGCCATCCAAATGATAACGTGTCCCAAAAAATTCGGAGCGGTCTATCCATTCTTTGGCTTCCTGTTTACGAATTAATGCATCCACACGCGGACGCTTGTCCTTCAAAACAAGATGCACCCAGCGATAAAAAAGCTCAGCACTTTCGGTTTCCATCGAGCGATCCATCGCATTCGCGATAAAAGTCCCATCTCTGAGCCAACTGTAAGAGTAAGGTGGGAATAACGGTGAAGCTACATAACCCCCGCTTGGATGCTGATTCAGCTTAATTATCGAGATACTGCTTTTGATTAATTGTTCACGCTCCATGCACCAAGTCTCCTTTTAAAAGAAAAAGGATGCGCTTTTAGTCGCATCCCTTTTGTATTTTGCAAAATCGATTAAAATTATACTTTTTCGCCTTGCATACGACGTTGAGTGATGTAGTCTGTTTCATAGTAAGCCAGATCTTCACGAAGTTCTTCGAATACTTTGGACAGCTCAATCGTCAAATCACGCACTTCGCGCGATGGCTTTTTGCGGAAACGAATAGCATCTTGTCCAGTATAAGCGTAGCGACCATCTTCGGAATAGCATTCATTTTTAGGGTAGAAAAATGTATTGACGCATGTATGATAAACCTCATACAGTACTTTTTCCGAAAAATCCACATTAAAAGTAGGACGTCTCAAGCTAACGCCTAATTTCTCATAAGCCACTTCACAAAATACTAATAGATGGCGAGTATCCTGCAAATAACCGCGGTAAAACTCATCCATAGCAGGATCATTCTCCACATTTAACTGTGCGAGCGAATTTTGATTCAGAAACAGCTCCATTTTAGCAGTTGTTTCTTTTAACTTCGTACGCGTTGAATCACAAATATTTTTCACATTAAAAACAGCCATTTATGAAGACCTCCTATAATTGCGCTATTCCTATCCTACCATAAATTAACCCGAAGTGGTATATGTAAAACTCCAGTTTCCATGTATAAAACAATCCTCCGCGCCTCACCCTAGTCAAAGGTAAATCATTTCGTCATTTGAAAACAAGTTAGTAAAAAAGGAGGGCCTGAGCATGTGGCGTTATCTAACTTCTATCTCTCTCATTCTTGGTTTAGGTGTCATCCTATTTCCTGATCAACAGAACCCCCAGACGAAACCAGGACCGGAAGTGTACAGTACAAAGTATGAAACAACATCCAAGCTCGCGCTCTTAGAGCAGGACGTGAAATTGACAGATGATTTATGTAGAAGCCAATGTTCCATTGATTATTCACAAATGATTAGCAAGATTGAAAGCGGAGAGCCTGTGTTAAAAGTGCTTGGCGAAATGAAAACTGAGCATGAAAAAATGGATGTGCTTATTTGGTCAAAGCAAAGTCAACCGTTGGAAAAAGGAATTACAGTAGGTGAAGTCCCAAGTTCTTATAAAGAACAAGCCACCACCTATTTAAAGGAAGCTAAAACAGCCGTCGATGAAGGAAAACATTATCAATCACCTAAATTCGGCGCCGCGCAGCAAACTTATTTTGTTCAAGGCACTCCTTCAACCAATAGAGACAGCTCTGTGGTAGGTGTTATTCACCAGGATGTTCTTCATCAAGTAACAGATCACCAGTTGAAAAACTTGCGTCTTGAACCTTATCCAAACGAAAATCGTTGGAAAGTCGAGTCTGTGGATACGGACACTTTACAAGATAAAGTTGTTGACCATCCTGAGGATAATCAAGGGACAAGCCACTATCAGCAAAATGAAGTTGTGGTTCGCTTCAAGCAGGATCCCACAGAGGCTCAGCTTGCACAAATCAAAAACGAAATAAAAGCTATTTCGGCCCAAAAGCTTGGATATACGTATGTATTCCGCACGCAGGGCATGGAAGCCAAAGCATTAATGGCTTATTTCCAGAAATGGGATGTAGCCTATGTGGAGCCTCATTTCCTCTACTTAACCAATGATTATTATGACGATCAAGAAAAAGAAGATGCAGAAGATTCCAGTCAAACCGATACGGACACCACGGCCCCGACAGATATATCAGCTAATTTTATGCCTAATGATAATTTATTCAGTAAATATCAATGGAACCTGCCCCTTATCGAGACTGTTCAGGGCTGGCAATTAACACGTGGTACAAAAGATGTGATTGTAGCCGTTGTTGACACAGGTGTTGACTTGAAGCACCCTGATTTGCGCAATCAACTTTTGCCTGGCTATAATGTCATTAGTGATAATGACAACCCGCAGGATGATGTTGGACATGGTACTCATGTCACTGGTGTTATTTCTGCATTAGTTAACAACAATCTGGGAGTAGCTGGTATGACATGGTATAACAAAGTAATACCCGTCAAAGTTCTGGACCAAACTGGCGCAGGCAGTACCTATTCTGTCGCACAAGGTATCATTTGGGCTGCGGACCATGGCGCTAAAGTTATGAATCTCAGCCTTGGCAATTACGCGGATTCAAGCTTTCTACACGACGCCATCCGATATGCCTATGATAAAGATGTGGCACTCATCGCGGCGAGCGGCAACGACAATACAGAAAGACCTGGCTTTCCAGCTGCTTATCCGGAAGTGTTCGCTGTCGCCGCGAGTGATTCCCAGAATAACAAGGCACCCTTTTCGAATTATGGCGACTATATTGACGTAACGGCTCCTGGTGTTAGTATCGCAAGTACGTATCCTAACAATCAATATGCCGCGCTATCAGGTACATCGATGGCTAGCCCTCATGTCACCGCATTGGCAGCCTTAATTCGTTCTGCGAATCCTAGTTTGAAAAACACGGATGTTTACGAAATCATTAGAAAAACCGCACAAGACCTTGGTACAAAAGGTAGAGATAAATATTTCGGTTTCGGATTAATTGATGTCGTGAAAGCTGTAAAAATGGCCGAAGAGAACTCAAATCAGGTTTCTTACTTCCCACAAAGCCTATCTCGTCAAATGCATCTCATTACGAAAAAGTATGCCTATTAGAGTTTAAAGGTTGATCAGCCTGTTGTGCTGATCAACCTTTTTTTGGTGAATATCCTCTAAAATGATACAAACGAAAGTTCTATTATTTCTCTTCTTTTAGAAAAGTAAGACTCGTTCTGAGAAGTCGAATCAATTCCTTCGTGTCCTGATCACCTAAATGTTCCGCAAGCCCTTTGAATACATCGAAGAAATGAGCCTCCGTCTCCTTGATTTGCTCCTCACCTTTTGGCGTGGAACGTACAAGGACTATTCTACGATCTGAGGGGTCAGAGAGCCTCTCCAGGTATCCAGCTTGTTCAAGGGCATCCACGAGATGTGTCGCTCCGGCTGGTGTCATTTCGAGGGCACGGCTGAGCTCTGAAATCTTAATGCCAGAGGAATCAGTACTCGTATAGTAGGAGACGGTAGTAAGCAAGGTGAATTCACTTTGACGCAGTCCTTTGAACGATTTACTTTTACTGCTTGATCTTGCTAATTGACCAAATGTGCGTGCTAATTCTTGTACGATAAATATAGAATTTTGTGGGGAATCGGACATGAGTGGATACCTCCTCAAGTTAAATTAGTATTTTACTAAGTAATGTTTATCAAATAAATGTTTACTAGGTAAACATTTATAGCTACTTAACTAAGGTCTTTAAATTTAATCCCAGTAAACCTAAAAATCGGACTTTCTGAAGCAAGTACAAGTCGATAAGTGATGTACATGTATGCATGGTTTCAAAGATCACCTATATCTTTGCCGCTTCGTAAAGCTTGAACTCTTTTCTAAAGTTAAATAAGAGTCTCTAGGGACTCTTATTCCAACTCAATACCCACCTTTTGTGGAAATAGACTTCAAAAGGCTCTTATTTGCATGAATTTATTTAAATAGCTGTTCTCAGTATCAAATAGGAGTCTCTAGGGACTCTTATTCCGCTTCTTTACCCGCTTTTTGTGGAAATAGAAGCTTCTAAAGGCTCTTATCTCGTATGAAATTATCTAAAAAGCTGATCTCAGTATGAAAAAAGAGTCTCTAAGGACTCTTATTTCACCTCTATACCCACTTTTTTGTGGAAATAGAAGCTTCTGGAGGCTCTTAAATTTTCTTCTAGAAAAATTAAATACCCGCAAGGCCTAAGCCTTGCGGGTAACCGACAGTATGGAAAGTTTGCCGTAAGCCGGGTTCTGTACTTCCAGTGGTCATAGCGGGCGTCTGTCCCCTGCCACCATTGAAGTGACAATCATCTATCTAGGCCATACATTGCTGTACAGCTCAAGCGACCAACCCGAACGCGTCTCAGGCTAAGACTGCCACCTCGAAAGCGGCTTGCGTTCCTCTAGGTCTTGCTCCAAGTGGGGTTTACCAGGATCTATGTCACCATAGAACCTCGTGGTCTCTTACACCACGGTTCCACCCTTGCCTGTGAATCCCTTGCGGGAAACCATCGGCGGTCCATTTCTGTGGCCCTATCCTTCAACTCGCGTTGACTGGACGTTATCCAGCACCCTGCCTTATGGAGCCCGGACTTTCCTCTCGCTGTGGCTTACCCACAGCCAGCGATTGTCTGTCAAACTTTCCGATGCATTTGCTAGTATACTAGGAATGCCTTCGGAATACAACTGCTGTTCGTTTCCTTAATTACCATTTGCAACTCAGCAAGTTAATAAGGCTTAAAAAGCAACACCTTCGCGAGCAAACTAACCCTCATCCCTACAGGAACTGGAATGGTTCTGTATCTACTTCGGATGCAAGCACCTGCGTTTCCGTCTTAACCAACTGCGCGGCGAGATAATCCGCCACGCCGCGCTTCATGATCTTCTCGACGTTATGACCAACATCGATCAAAGTTAAACCCGCCGCAAGCGCATCATGCGCGGTGTGATAGTCGATGTCGCCGGTGACCAGCACATCGGCGCCTGCGAACAAGGCGTGCCGCATGTAGCGGCCGCCAGAGCCCCCCAGAACGGCCACCTTACGGATGGGCCGTTCCAAATCGCCAACGACGCGCACTGCCGGCACGTCGAACACCTGCTTCGCGAGCTCCGTCAGCTCGCGAAGTGTCGTAGCCGCGGGCAGCTTGCCGACGCGGCCCAGACCGAACACTCTACCCTTGAGGTCCATCGGGTAGAGGTCATAGGCCACCTCTTCGTAGGGGTGGGCCTTCAATAGAGCCTGAACCGCCTTGCGCTGGACGCTGGCGGTTACGATGGTCTCTACGCGTACTTCCTGTACGCGTTCAAACTTGCCTACTTCCCCGATAAACGGGTGCGTCCCTTCCTGCGGCAGGAACGTCCCCGTGCCGGGGATGTTGAAGCTGCAGTGGCTGTACTGCCCGATTCCACCCGCTCCTGCGGTGAAAAGGGCATCCAGTACAGCCTGGTGATGCGTCTCAGGGACGAAAACAACCAGCTTTTGTAGCTTCTCCGTGTGCATATCCTCTAGATGAGTAAGCTCCGTCAAACCGAGCTTATCCGCCATCATATCGTTCACGCCGCCCTCAGCCACATCCAAATTCGTATGAGCAATATAGACAGCGATATCGTGCTTAATTAATTTTTCATATAAACGACCAGCAGGCGTATCCGTTTGCAGATGAGCGAGCGGTCTGAAAATAATCGCATGATGAGCAATAATGAGATTAGCACCTTGCTGAATCGCTTCTTCAACCACTTCATCTGTGACATCCAAGGCAACTAGGACCTTCTGGATTTCCTTCTGCAAAGACCCTAGCTGTAAACCTATTTTATCATCAGGCATCGCATAATGCTTCGGCGCCAACTGTTCGAACAGCTGGATTACGGTTTGACCTTTTGCAAACAAGCGAGTACCTCCTTTATTTCCTTCATTTCTTGACCGACCTGCTCCGCCTTCGCTGCAGACGCTTCTGCTGAAGACAACTGGAGCTGCCCTTCAATCATGGCCAGCTTCTTCAGTTCGCTCTCCCATTTGGCAAACCATACTTCTGGAGCCTCGCTGATGAAGTAGGGCCCCATTTGAAGCAAGCGTTCCTTCGAAACCCTAACACCGCCTGGCAGTTGACGTTCAGCGTAAAGAACCTCCAATGTATGTTTTTCCTCATCCGGCACGGCTATGGCTGTCAATATCTCATAAATCTTGCCGTCTTCCTCTAGAATCGTTTCGGATTCCAGCTTCCAGCCCTGCTGCAGTAACCAGCGCCGCACATGATCTTCGCCGACATTTGGCTGCAGAATGAGATGAGTGACGCCTTGCAGCTTATGCTTTCCAGCTTCCAAAATACTCGCCATCAAACTTCCGCCCATTCCGGCGATCGTAATGACATTCACTTCTCCAGCCTCAATAACAGCGAGTCCATCACCGGATCTTACACTGATTTTTTTGGACAATCCGCTTTCAAGAACCTGCCGTGTTGCTGCTTCAAAAGGCCCTGGATTCACTTCGCCAGCCACAGCAAACAAAATAATACCCTGTTGTGCCAAATATGTTGGCAATAGGGCATGATCCGAACCAATGTCCGCTACCTTTGATCCTAAAGGAACTCGATCTGCAATCATTTGAAGTCTTTTCGATAATTTCACCATATGCTACATTACCCACTCTACCCATTTTTTACGCAGCAAAAATAATGCCACGCCTGCAGAAACTAACTTGCCTGTAAACGATAATTGAATGACGCGAGAACTCATATCTACATCTGTCAGAAACGTCATTGCTTCAGGAGCAAACCAAACGATGCTTCCAACTAATAAAAGGACACTAGCTGCTTGCTTATTCGTATGATGCGCAAGCCAAGCCATCCATATAAGTACAATACTAACCGGAATCCAACTAATTTCAAGTGAGAACCATCCGGGGCTGTCCAGCTTGTGCAGCAATAGCCACCCGTATGTACCGACTAGCCCCAGCCATCCACATATTTGAAAAATAGCCATACGGCCAACTAACCCATTAAACAGCCAGACACTACTACAAAAGGCTAAATAACCAACATATGCATTAGAAGAACTCACAGTGTATAAATCTAATAAATACAAACCGACAAAAAGCAAAGCAATCGAAGAAACACCACAAAGCAAATAAGAAATAACAGGTGCTTTCTGATACTGCCGATATGCAAATGCATAACAAATGATGACAAAAAGCGTGGAAATTCCAATTTGCATTGGCAATCCAAAAGAGTTAAAATTAAGAGCAGATAAGGCCAAAGCGGCAATCACCGCCATGATGGCCAACCATATTTTCCAATTACTGTTTGCTACCGAGGATGCGGATACCCCCATTAATGAAGCAGGTTTAGGCGTTGATTCATCCACATACAAATTCATTAGGAAATCGCAATAATGCTCAGGAAGCAATTTGCTTCTGCGCCAATGATGGATTTCCCTTACAATCACTTTTCGTTTCTCTGCATCCATTTATTCGCTCACCTTCCTAGCTACTTTATCGGTGAATTCGTCCTCTCGCTTTAGTAGTAGTTTTAAAATAAAAAAAAGACCCCGCCGAATTTGGCAGGGCCCTCTCACAGCGTCTTTATTCCAAGAAATCCTTTAATCGTTTGCTACGGCTAGGGTGTCTCAATTTCCGCAAAGCTTTAGCTTCAATCTGACGAATTCGTTCCCGTGTAACACCGAATACTTTACCTACTTCTTCAAGCGTACGTGTACGTCCATCATCTAAACCAAAACGTAAGCGAAGTACATTCTCTTCTCTTTCCGTCAACGTATCTAGAACGTCCTCAAGTTGTTCCTTCAGAAGCTCATACGCGGCAGCATCAGCTGGAGCCAACGCTTCTTGATCCTCAATGAAATCTCCCAAGTGGGAATCGTCTTCCTCACCAATCGGTGTTTCTAACGACACAGGCTCTTGTGCAATCTTCATGATTTCGCGTACTTTATCTGTGCTCAAATCCATCTCTTTGGCAATCTCTTCCGGCGTAGGTTCGCGCCCCAATTCTTGCAGCAATTGACGGGAAACACGGATAAGTTTATTAATCGTTTCGACCATATGTACCGGAATACGTATCGTTCTCGCTTGGTCAGCTATGGCACGGGTAATCGCCTGGCGAATCCACCAAGTTGCATACGTACTAAACTTATATCCTTTGGTATGGTCAAACTTTTCTACAGCTTTAATAAGCCCCATATTACCTTCTTGAATCAAATCTAGGAATAGCATGCCTCGACCTACATATCTTTTGGCGATACTGACAACGAGTCTTAGGTTAGCTTCTGCTAAACGTCTCTTCGCTTCTTCGTCCCCATTTTCAATCCGTTTGGCTAACCCTACTTCATCTTCCGCGGAAAGAAGCGGTACTCGACCAATTTCCTTCAAATACATCCGAACTGGATCATTAATCTTAATCCCTGGCGGTAAGGCCAGATCATCATCGAAGTTAAATTCATCGCGCTCATTTTCTTCTGGATTCATGGAATCCTCATCGGATTCGTTCCCTACGTCGATCCCTTGCTCCGAAAGCTGTTCGAAAAACTCATCGATTTGTTCAGGATCCTGATCAAAGGGAGCTAATTTCTCCATAATATCCTTGTAAGTTAGTGAGGACCGCTTTTTCCCCTGCTCAATAAGCTGGTCCTTCACCTGGTCCAGGGTCAATTCTGTCTCTAGTTCTGTACGCTGATCATTCGCCATGGTACGGACTCCCTCCTCCCTAGTCGTTGCAGTAATTCTAAGTTGACTTCAATCGTTTTTCTAGGGCAATAATTTCAATAGCAATTTGTGCAGCTCTAAGATGGTCGCCCGCGCGTTCAGCACGAACTCGTTCTTCTTTCTTACGTTCAACTTCTTCTTGCATTGGAACTTTGCGAATTTGGCGAATATAGTCGTCAATCACTTGTTCGTTAATTCCATGACCAGCACCCATCATTACAATGGAACTAGCCAAGCTCTCCAGCTGTTCGTCTTGCAGCATGGCAATGTATCGGCTTGCATCCGGCTCAGCATTCTGAGCGTAGTAAGCATATAAATAAGCAGCTAAGACTGCGTGAGCTTCAACATTGAATTGATCACCTAATTGTGCTTCCACTTGTGAGCAGACCTCACGGTCATGCATCATTACCGCCAATATTAACCGTTCTGCATTATGATAAGCGGGTAAAAGTGAAGGTGATTTTTTGAGTGTTCGTTCCACTGTTCTCCCATTATTCATAACATTATTCCACAGAATTGGTTTATTATCCCCCTCTGGTCGGTTTTTTTCCGATTGCAGCAAGATTTCGTGAAGGTCTAACTTCATCGCCTCATATGAAGATTCAGGGAATTCAGAAGCCAACTGTTTCAAATAATGTTCACGTTCCATCGGAGATTGAAGATGACTAATTAATTTGACAGCGGATTGCAGATAACGAAGTCTGTCACCGTCCTCATGCAACTTAAAATTTTTACGGATGTACAATAGCTTATATTTCATCGATGGCACGGCTGGCTCAATAATTTCCCGTACGAATCGGTCAAAACCATAATTTCTTACATAATCATCTGGATCCTTGCCGTCTGGCAGCATAGCTACCGTGACTCGACTGCCTGTCTCTTCTAGAATAGGGATGCTTTTGAAAGCCGCTGATTGTCCCGCGTTATCTCCGTCGTAACAAACGACGATTTGGTCGGCGTTTCGGTTCAGCAGAGCGGCATGTTCCTTCGTTAATGCTGTCCCCATCGTGGCGACACCATTACTAATCCCCGCTTCCCATGCTTTAATAACATCCACATAGCCTTCAAAGAGAACTGCTTGTTGAAGTTTACGCATATTAGGTCTAGCCAAATGTAAGTTGTACATCGTCCGACTTTTATTAAAAAGAATGGATTCCGGACTATTTAAATATTTGGGCTGCGCATCGCCCATCGATCTGCCTCCGAACGCGATAACTTTGCCAGTAGAGTCGCAAATAGGGAACATGATGCGTTCCCGGAATTTATCCACATAGCCGTTACCTTCATGTTTGGCAGAGATTAAACCGCCCTTCTCCATCAGGGCTAAGTCGAACTCTCGTTTATCTAGCTGTTGAACGAGTGTGTCCCACATGGCCGGTGCATAACCAATTTGGAAGGTATCGATCAGCTTATCCGATATTCCTCTTGAGGCCAAATAGCCTTTAGCCACTTTGCCTTGTTCCGTGTTGCCAAGTATATAATGATACAATTTCGCGGTAAAATCATAAGCTTTTAACAAAGTTGCTTTCTCTTGCTGCTGCTCATTTTGCTCTTCTGTCGCTTCTTCCCAAGTGATTGGGATATCCGCTTCTTCAGCCAGCTTGCTAATGGCCTCAGAGAAGCTAAGTCCTTCGATTTCCATTACGAATCGAATCAAATTCCCACCCACATTACAACCAAAACAACGATAAATTTGTTTTTCTGGTGTGACAGTGAATGAAGGACTTTTCTCAGAGTGGAATGGGCATAGCCCCTTCATATAATGCCCTTGCTTGCTCAAATGTACGTGCCTACCAATGACATCAACAATGTCATGGCGCTTTAGTACAGCCTCAATGACCTCTTCAGGTATGCGTCCGTACCTCATTTTTGTTCCACCTACAATTCAGGTCGCTTTTCCGACTAATTACTATTCGCTACTTGTTTTCGATTTCCTGCAAATATTTTAAAAGTTTTGTCAAACCATGTAGAAAATTTTGCCGATCTGCCTCCGTAAATGGTTTTGGCCCCTTCGAATGCTTTCCGCTTCTGCGCATTTTTGCCGATGCGTGGCGTCGATCCAACAGGAAATCAATCGAACTATCGGTATATTCCTGCCCTCGATTCGTTAAGCAAATAGATCCCTTAGCCAATCCTAAGGCGGCGAGTCCAAAATCTTGTGTCACCAAAATATCACCTTGCTGAATCTGATTGGCAATATATAAATCGACAGATTGATCGGAACGGTCCACTTGAACGACCTTCACGCCAGGGTTCTCCTTCATCCGATGATCGAAAGAAGCAACTAGTACAACTTGTACACCAAACTGCCTACCTGCTTGCTCAATTTCGGATTTTACTGGACAAGCATCGGCATCAACGATAATACTTCTTGCTCGCATACAGTTCAGCCCCTGCTCTCTAGACGAAATCTCACCGTACTATTATATACGATGGACTTACAAAAAATCCTGCAAGGGTAAACATAAAACCTTACTGGACTCTTTCGATATGGTCCATGATTAAACTTGCAGTCTCTTCAACGGCACGGTTGGAAACATCAAAGATGACGCAACCTATTTTGCTCATAATATTGTCAGCAAAAGCCAGTTCTATTTTAATACGTTCTACATTTGCGTAGGTTGCATTTTCTGCAAGCCCAAGTGTACGCAGCCGTTCTTGGCGAATAACATTCAATTTATCCGGGTCGATCCTTAGTCCAATGATCTTATCCTTTGGAACGGTATAAATGGCAGCAGGCGGCTGCATTTCAGGTACCAATGGAACATTAGCGACCTTAAATCTTTTGTGCGCTAAGTACATAGATAAGGGTGTTTTGGACGTACGAGAAACGCCCAATAAGATGATGTCTGCTTTTTGTATGCCGCTAAAATCCCGACCGTCGTCATATTTGACCGCGAATTCAACTGCTTCAACTTTTTTGAAATAATCCTCATCGAGCGGATGAATCATTCCCGGTTGTCGGCGAGGCTCTTGCCGTAATGCTTGCCCTAAGGTAGCAACAACCGGCCCAAGCAAGTCAATATGCGGGATATCGTACTCCTTCGCCTTGGCAATCAGATCGTCGCGCAGTTCCGGTATAACTAGAGTAAACACGACAATTCCGCCATGTATTCTAATGGCATTAATGACTTTATCTATTCCTTCAAAATCATGGATAAATGGAGCTCTCATAATTTCAACGGGTACAGGATGAAACTGCATCGCAGCTGCACGTACGACTGATTCCCCCGTTTCCCCAACTGAATCCGAAACAACGTATACGCGAGTAGGTAGTGGGTGGTCCATTCCCTAAGCCCCTTTCAGCAGGGACGAGGCCCTACATTAGTCATTTGTATGTAAAGTAGACGCAAACAGAACGAAAGCATGAGAAAAACCTCACCGATATGCGGACAGCACAAAGGCGAGGTGTTTTCCACCACATCATATCAAAGCCGAAATCACATGTCAAATTAGTCATCATCACTATATATTGTATTTTTCCATTTGTTCAATAAAGCCTCTGGATTTCCACTGAATACCAATGTGAATATCCATATAAGCTCGCATACAGGTCTTCAACTGCGCTTTCGTTTCATCCTTTACCTGAACGGCACCAAGTCTGCGCATATCCATGCGAGGAAATATTTTCAGAAGCTTAAGCGCTCCTTCACCGATTGGAATAGCCGCAGCATCTTTGTATCGACAGCGAGCACATAAAGTCCCCCCCATTGCAGGGCTAAGGGTCGTAATCCCCGAAGTTTCTCCACAGGAAACACAAGCATTTGTCACAGGAAGATAACCGGCTAGATCAAACATCTTCATTTCGTAGAGGTGAACGACGATCTGCATGTCCTTGCCCTCTTCAATAGCCATTAGTCCAGCTTTCAGCTGCTCAAATATATAAGTGCTGCCCTCTTCATCGCCAAGCATTCGGTCTGTCATCTCCACCAAATAGGAAGCATGCGCAGACATATGTAAATCTTCTCGCAAAGCATGATGGGCTTCGATAATCTCCGCACTATTCAGAGACCCCATCTGACCCTTTTGTTTGAAAAAAACAAAATCGCCGTACGTAAAAAGCTGCGTAACGGCGGCATGTCGACTTTTCACTTTTTTAGCACCCCGAGCCATGACACCAACTTTACCTAGCTCGGGGGTGAATAAACTAATAATCTTGTTTCCCTCTCCATAGTCCATACTACGGAGTACAATCCCCTGTACGCTGCGCAGCAAATGACTTCCCCCATGAATGCCGCTCTGAAACTTACGAGCCAATGAATATGACTTTACATATTCAGCCCTTCGAGCGGCTCTTCGTTACTTTGATCCTCTTCCTGTACATCAGTGTCCATACCCGGTTCTCCGGAAACTTGTTTATACAGCAGATAGGCATCTACATCACCGGTCTTTGAAAAATACGTCCACGAAAAATCTTTCATGTTCAGCATCCTCCCCATTGAACGTGATGTTTATTAGGATGCGCAGAGGAAGCTTCTCTATACGAGATAAAAACTGGAACTGTTAGGAAAAAACCTGTTAGTCGTGGCGGAAGCCAAGATCACGCAGAACTCTGTCTTGATTTCTCCAGTCTTTTTTCACTTTAACCCACAGCTCCAAGAAAGTTTTGGAACCAAGCAGCGTCTCGATATCACGACGAGCCTGCCGTCCAATTTCTTTGAGTAAACTTCCTTGTTTGCCAATGACGATACCTTTTTGCGAATCTCGTTCAACAAATATGACAGCTGAAATATGGACTACACCATTGGGCTCGACACGCATGTCTTCAATCTGGACGGCAATGGAATGCGGAATTTCTTCCCGCGTCAAATGCAAGATTTTCTCACGTACGAGTTCAGCACATACGAATTGTTCGGGGTGATCCGTAATTTGGTCGGCTGGATAATATTGTGGACCTTCCGGCAAATAACGAACAATTTGTTCCAACAGTGTTGTTACATTGTTACCCTTGAGAGCAGAAACAGGCACGATTTCAGCAAAGTCATACAAATCTTTGTAGTTTGTAATAATCGCCAGCAGCGCTTCAGGCTGAACAAGGTCAATTTTGTTTAAAACCAGAATAACAGGCGTTTCAACATGCTTCAGCTGCTCAATAATATAACGGTCACCGCCGCCAATCCCTTCGGCAACATCCACCAAAAACAGCACCGCATCCACTTCCCCAAGCGTTCCATGCGCCACTTTACTCATGTAATCGCCTAATTTGGAAGTCGGTTTATGAATACCTGGCGTATCCAGGAAAACAATTTGGCCGTTATTGGATGTATAAACCCCATGGATTTTGTTTCTTGTTGTCTGAGGCTTATCTGACATGATAGCAATTTTTTGCCCGATGATTTGGTTCATCAGCGTTGATTTCCCAACGTTCGGACGTCCGATGATAGCGACAAAGCCTGATTTAAATTCTTTTTTAGCCACTTCTAGTTATCCTCCATTTATATGCAAATCTTTCGTTGTGAAAGCACCCGGTAATAAGGCAGACACGGTCGTTTCTGCAACATCACCTTTCAGATTGCCTAGGTAAACTGGCATATCCGGTTCACACAGTTCCACTAATACCTGACGGCACACACCACATGGGGAAATAGGACCTTCTGTGTCCCCCATAACCGCAATAGCTTGAAAGGAACCTGCCTTATGACCATCCGCGATGGCACGGAATAACGCGGTTCGTTCAGCGCAGTTGGTCGGTCCGTATGCGGCATTTTCTACGTTGCAGCCATAGTGTATATCACCGTTTGCATCCAGAAGCGCCGCACCAACTTGAAAATTCGAATAAGGCACATAGGCTCTTTTCATGGCTTCTTTCGCGTGTTGAATGAGTTCTTGTTGATTCATAACCATCAACCTACTTTCATTTTATATTACCGTTATAGCATGTTAAGGCAGGATAAAGCGAGGATTGTGACCATGATGCCAATGAGTGCTCCTAGAATTAGTGCTGGAAATGGTCTCTTCCTTTTGTCATACAGCATAATAAAAATAAGTACAGATAGCGTGTATGCAAGCAGTGCAACTATCGTTTGCGAGACGAAAATCGTAATGACAGTAGCAATTGCAAAGGCAATAGCCGTCAACAAGCTAGGTCGCACCAATTTTCCTTTATCTGAGAAACGCGTCTCAATTACGATGACCGTTAATACAACAAGGGCAATAAGGACCCATATCGTTCCCGCGGATACCGGAGTATCCTGCATTCTTGAATTTCGCAGCAAGAGATCGATAGGCTCATAGAATACAATCATGCCAACAATCACTGCAAAACCTGCGGACACCAATACGGACGCCGCGGCGACGTCCTTCGCAATTTTGGCTAACGGATGGCGATCAGGCATAGCCAGATCCACGGTTTTCTCCACAGCCGTATTGATGAGCTCAGTTACAATCATTAGCGTTACCGCCAGCAGAATAAACAGAATGTCCGTTTTGGGCAGATGGATTAAAAGCGCTGCCAACAAAACAAGAAAAGCAACGCAAAAATGGAATTTCATATTGCGCTGCGTATCTAAAGCATATTTGATTCCTTCATAGGCATACCGGAAGCTCCTGCGCCATTTACGGAAGCCGTCCGACATTAGCGGGTCAAACCTGCCTTCTGCAAAATGTCCTCCTGCTTAGCGAACATAATCTTCTCTTCCTCTTCACTTTGGTGATCATAGCCGATCAAGTGTAGGAACCCATGAACGAATAGAAATCCGAGCTCACGCTCAACGGAATGCCCATAATCTTCGGCCTGAGCGATGGCACGGGGAACCGAAATGATAATATCCCCTAAAGGCTCAATGAACCCTTCAGACACCGTCTCACCGTCTTGAAGATCATCTGGGTCGCCTTCACCCTCATCCTCGTAGTTGATCCGAATTTCATCCTCTCCGAACTCGCTCATCGCAAAAGAGAGCACATCGGTCGGTTTATCTAAATCACGGTACTGTTTATTAAGCTCTTGAATCGCTTCATCGTCTACGAAGGTAAGGGCAACTTCCCCCTCCGTAACGCCTTCAAGCTCGCCTGCTAAGCGCAGCAGATCTTCAAGCTTTTCAATAAAAGCAGGCGTGATTTCTTTCACTTCTTGCTCACTGCTCCACTCTAGCGTTAAATCCATACTTGCCATTATGTGCCCTCCTTTAATTCGTCGTTGATATCATCAAGCCCCTGATTTCTTTGGAGCTAGCTCACTTGGATATTCGATCCTTGCGTGAAAGATTCCTAGCAAGGTTTCGTTTAATGTTTTGGCAATCTTATCGAGCTCTTTGAGCGTGAGATCACACTCATTAAATTGGCCGTCGTCCAAACGAGACTTAATAATTTTGTGCACCATTGAATCGATTTGTTCAAGCGTCGGATTACGCAGTGATCGAACAGCAGCCTCCACGCTATCCGCTATCCCCACAATGGCTGCTTCTTTGGATTGCGCTTTGGGCCCTGGGTAACGAAAATCCTCTTCGCGGATTTCTTTCTCACTGCCTTCTTCTTCAGCTTGTTTCACCGCTTTATGATAGAAAAAGTGCAGCAGTGTCGTCCCATGATGTTGTTCAGCAATGTCTCGTATCGGCTTAGGCATTTTGAAATCCTTAAGCATTTCAACGCCATCACGAGGGTGTGCTATGATGATGGACTTACTTAGATTGGGATCAATTCGATCATGCGGATTCTCAATGTTCGTTTGATTTTCTATAAAGTAGCTTGGACGCTTTGTCTTGCCAATATCATGATAATAAGAACCAACTCGGCACAGCAGCCCGTCAGCTCCGATGGATTCAGCTGCAGCCTCCGACAAATTACCCACCATGACACTGTGATGATAAGTCCCCGGTGTCTCCGTAAGCAGCTTGCGCAGTAAAGGATGATTCGGATTAGAGAGCTCCACCAATTTGAGCGGAGATAGAATCCCGAATGCGACCTCGAAAAAGGGCAGCAGCCCAATTACGAACACAACCGTTAATAATCCGCCTGCAGCCGCGAAAGAAAGCGACAGAAGGGCTTCTCTCTGCTGAAAATGATCTTCCATCAACAACATCGAAGTAATCGTTAGCATGGAGAAGAAGGCAATCATGAGACCAGCTTTTAGAATGGTAGCCCGTTGGCTTGCCCTTTGAATCGTAAACACTGCACTAAAACAAATAGCCAAGCTAACTAAGCCGTACCGGTAGTCAAAAAGCAACACATGCTCCGTATTAAAGATAATACTTGCCATTAAGGAGAATAAGACCGATGCAATAAACGCGAGCGGAGCATCCAGTAAAATGGCAATCAGGATGCTTCCTAACGCGGTCGGAGCCAGATAACCAATATAAGGATAATCTAGATTTTGCACAAGAGAGATCATTTTCATTCCCATGACATTGATAAGAAATATAAGAATGAGCATCACGAGCTGAGAATTATTGTACTTGATCGGCAACGTGCTTTGTCGGACAAACATATAAATGGCGAATGACAAAAGAGCCGAAAGAATACTGAGCCCTAATTGCGGCAAATAGTTCGCTTTATCCTTCAAAAGCTCTAGTTTATCCAGCCTAGCGTATATCTCTTCCGTTATGACATCCCCGACTTTAACGAGAACATCATTCTTATTGATATAAACTGGTTTCACGCTCTCTCTGGCTTGTCCTTTAGCATCATCGGTGCCCTTTTGATCAAAAAATTTATTTGGCGTTATTAGCGCTCTGGCGATTTCGGTAACCATTTCACGGGACGTGTTCTTCGTCAGATTCGATGTATTTACAAGCTCAGCAACTTTAGCTCGGGCCGTCTGCGCATCCAAGATTTGATCATTCATCAATTTGCTAATGATGTCTTTCGTCACAGGACGCATAGCCGCTAAATCATCTTTGGTCAACCTCGGAAGCTTAAAAAAAGTTTCCTCCGGCAGCGGGTAGTGCTGTTCGGCAAGCCCCTGCTGGATCTGTTCAAGCAGCAAATCGTTATATTGACCGCTGATACGAAGTGACTTAATAGATTGATTTTGCATATCGCTGATTAGCTGTGGAATAGCCCGACGATAAATGCTGACTTTGTCATCGAATTTCACTTCTTCATCCGCATTGATTTGCAACAATTTATCATAAATAACATCAATCAGCGTATCATTTTTGAGATTCACAATTCGATAAACGGGTTGGACGCGCTTGGCAGCGTCTTCTTTCGCTTGTTCAGTAGCAATTGCGTTTTCAATCTGTCTAGGTGCATAAATCGTTTTTTCACTGGTCGTTCCTAACACTATGTCATAGACTTGCGGCACAAGCTTGGCATAAAGGGACATATAAAAAATTAAAGCCAGCAAGAGAAACAACAGTACCCGTATACCTGTACTGTATTTCCATCCGTTCAGCTGGTAATGAAATTTGCCTTTCATTTGCACTTCATTTTTCTTCACGGAAGGTCATTCCTCTCTACCTAACAACCCTGCTCAGTTACTTATCATTTTCAGCATTGTACGCAACAATGATTTTCTGAACAAGTGAATGTCGAACCACATCCTGCTCATCAAAATAAATAAAGCCAAGTTCCTCGATATCACTGAGAATACGGTTAGCTTCTACGAGACCGGACGATTTACCACGCGGTAAATCAATTTGAGTAACGTCCCCGGTAATCACCATTTTGGAACCGAAACCAAGTCTTGTCAGAAACATTTTCATTTGTTCAGGTGTTGTATTTTGCGCTTCATCCAGAATGATGAAAGAATCATCTAACGTTCTACCGCGCATATAAGCCAGTGGCGCAATCTCGATAAGTCCTCGTTCTAATGACTTGGCTACCTGATCAGGTCCAAGGACATCATTAAGAGCATCATACAATGGGCGTAAATAGGGGTCAACTTTTTCCTGCAAGTCCCCCGGCAGAAAGCCCAGACTTTCCCCAGCCTCAACAGCAGGGCGTGTTAATACAATCCTTTTGACAGCCCCTTCTTTAAGTCTCGTCACGGCAAGTACAACAGCCAAATAGGTTTTACCTGTACCTGCGGGTCCAATTCCGAAGACGATATCTTTTTTCTTGATCGTCTCGACATACTTCCGTTGTCCGATCGTTTTGACCCGAATAGGTTTACCCCGATGTGTTGTAGTAATTTCACCTTTGAACAAATCAAGCAATTGTTCCGTTTTCATCTGCTTCGCAAGTTCAACCGCATACAAAACATCCCGTTCTGTCAACGTATAATTATTACGGATGAGCTGTAAAAGAACCTCAAAAAGCTGCTGAAGTGAGTTCACTTCCGCAGCAGCCCCTTGTATCGTTATTTCGGCTTCACGCGTATAGATTTGTGCGGGAATCTCCCGTTCGATGACATGCAGAAATTTATCCTGCGGTCCGAACAAGGCTAGTCCTTCAACCGGATTCTTCAATGTTATTTTCACAGATTGCGCGTATTCTACCAACAGGCCTCATTCTCCTCGTATCACAATTGGTTGTTCTTCGGCGATATTTTCTTCGACTTCAAAATGCACGTCTATATAAATTTTACCATTCTCTGTTTTTTCATGCAAAATTTTTTCGCCGACAATTCTAGCATCTGCTCCTTCGGCTCCAAGTAATTTAGCTTTAGCCTGCTCTAAACCAGCCTTTTTAGCATTCGCCGGATCAATAGGTTCCTCAACAATCTGAACCTCCATCACCTTTTCATGAAGCCAACCGAGGGGAAGTGAATAAGACCGCCAAACCAGCGTTTTACGCTCTGGAATCGTTTCGAAATGTTCGAATTTCTGCTTACCATAACCACTTACTTGCACTGCTCTTGTCCCAAAAACAAGGTAGTTGCGAGTCATAACTTCACCTGAATATACCCTATATGTTTTTGTAAGGGGAGTTTCGATTCGGGAGGTATACCAAACGATGCCCTTTACTTTACCACTTGCAACCACCACTTGGCTATTTTGTTCATCGCCGATGGTTCCCGAGATCAGCACGTCCCCTTTTCGCACATATGTATTCGGCTTCACCATGGGTTTGCCTTTATCTGATAAAATCTCAGTAACAAGTGCGTTTTTGGCAGCAATCAAATTACGAGGATTCAAAGGCGGTCCCTTGTCTGGAATGGTTGCTTCGACAACCTTGATCGTGATATGGGTACCGCGAATTTCGACACCAACCCAAGCCGCATGGGGCAGCATTCCTTGAATTTCGCGCGATAAATCCTCTGTTTTCTTCAACTTAAACTTCCATTGAAACGTATGTATGCCCTGTTTGGAAGCAGCTTGCAAAATTTCCGACTCAGAGATACGATCATTCCCTTCCACACTAACTTGCCATACGAGCGAAGTCAATAAATAAAGACCTATGATGAAAGAAGCCATTCCTGTAAAAAAAACTTTTCTACGGCCCAGTCTGCCCATAAAAAAAGGCAGCCCGTGCCTTTCCGTAACATGCACCCTGCAGCCTGTCCGTTTCAACAGCGGTCTAAGTCTGAAAAAGTCTTTGATCAGGATATAAAGTTCAAGCTTCCCCGCATCTCCAGCTTGAATATCCCATATGGAAAAACCCTTCTCCAACATGGGATTAATTAATCTTTCACAGCCTTCACCTCGTATTTGAATGCGCACATACCCTCGCAATCGAGCAATGAAAAGGGATTGTTTCATGACTCAGCCTCCTGTTCTCAGTCCATACTCTCATCTATGGTTCATATTTCACATTATCGATCAAGCCTTCAATAAACACTTCTTCTGAAAGAATAGCTCGAATGACTAATTGCTTCCCGAACACCTCTAGCGTCCCCTTCGTTAATTCGAGCTTCAAGTTTTCACTTGAAAAATGAAGTACACCCCGATGATTCTCTACATAAAGCTGTACGTTGCCGATCATCGTAATTCGCGGCAAGTCCTGTACCACATCCTGAGGAAGATCAAGGATTTTGGCCGTGAACTGGTTCCATTTGCGGGTCAAGCGACGCATAGCTGGGAGTACCCCCTCTAACTAGATGATCATGTATACAGAAAAAGCGCAGAGACTTTCTACCAAATTATGCGGAGAGAGCCAGTTTTATGTGAAAAACCTGTAAAGCAAAGAACGCCCTCTCGATCCATCGAGAGGGCGTTCTTACATACTTTTATCTGCGATAAGGCTTCTTCGACCTAGGCGGGCCGAGAATTTCTGCCCACATGATACCTTGCAAGAGCTGTTCTTGGCTCGGTTGTTCAGGAAAAGGACTCGGCGTAGAGAACGCATCTGCGTAAACAGGTGAGCTTTCATTTATAATCTGTGTAGATGAGCCGAATGGAGAAGCCTTTTGATTGGATATAGTCGAAAACACTTTAGCTGCGTTAGAACGACCATACTCGTCTTGCACGCGTCCGGATTGCAGGGTCGATCCAAATCCCTTCTGGCTTGATTTCTTCGCTTCTACTGGTCGCGTAGCGCCATTGGGAGCATCACCAAAGGGCGGCATTCCCGGTCTCCCCTTCGTTTCCTGATTCGCTCGCCGGCCCTTACTTCGAATTTGATAAAAAAAGGCGAATGCAATTATAACCAGATACCAGTTCTTCAATAAAATTTCAATGAGCTGTTCCACCTGATCACCTCTTCAAGACTACTATTCTTTCTCACTCTTACCATCATTTATTTTGCCAAGCGAAGAACGCATTTGTGTATCTGCATCAATATTTTTAAGATTCATATAGTCCATAACACCTAGTTTGCCATTTCGAAGTGCTTCAGCCATCGCAAGCGGCACCTGCGACTCCGATTCGACAACCTTCGCACGCATCTCTACAACTCTGGCTTTCATTTCTTGTTCGGCAGCAACAGCCATCGCACGTCTTTCCTCAGCTTTAGCCTGAGCGATTCGCTTATCAGCTTCTGCCTGTTCCGTTTGTAAATGAGCACCAATATTTTTACCTACATCCACATCAGCGATATCAATCGATAATATTTCAAAAGCTGTTCCGGCATCTAACCCTTTACCCAGAACCGTTCGAGAAATCAAATCCGGATTCTCTAAGACATCTTTGTGAGAGTCACTGGAACCAACTGTAGTTACAATCCCCTCACCTACACGAGCGATAATCGTTTCCTCGCCCGCACCCCCTACAAGCCGGTCAATGTTGGCTCGAACCGTAACCCTGGCAATAACCTTTACTTCAATGCCGTTCTTCGCCACTGCTGATACATTAGGTGTTTCAATGACACGTGGATTTACACTCATTTGAACGGCTAACAAGACATCCCGCCCTGCGAGATCGATAGCTGCTGCACGTTCAAACTCCAAGTGAATCTTCGCGCGGTGAGCGGCAATTAAAGCATTGACAACCCGATCAACATTACCGCCTGCAAGAAAGTGGCTTTCTAGCTGATTGACACTTAAATCAATACCCGCTTTCGTAGCCTTAATCATCGGATTGACGATCCTACTTGGGGTCACGCGGCGAAGCCTCATAGCAATTAAAGTAATAATGCTAATTCTTACACCGGAAGCAAGTGCTGAAATCCAAAGCATGACAGGCACAACGCTCAGCAATACCGAAAGTGCAATAATAATGATGGCCGCAACAATCAGCAAATATAAACCAGATTCTATATTCATTTATGTTCCTCCTAATATAGGGATCTTTGAGCGTAGCTCAAAGTCTCTCCGCTTTGGGATCTTTGAGTACAGCTCAAAGTCTCTCCGCTTTGGGATCTTTGAGCGTAGCTCAAAGTCTTTATGCGTTATTGGTATCATTCTCTCGTACTACAACGCGAACTCCTTCTACTTCCACTACGACTACATTCCTTCCCGTGGGAATAAAGCTGCCATTCGTCACCACATCAACGCGCTCACCATGAATGATTGCAGTCCCGGCCGGACGCAGAGGAGTAATCGCCTCTCCCGTCATTCCAATCAAATAGGATCGATCTGGGCTGGATGTAAATCCTTTGTTCGTCGTTAGCTGCTCCTTAAGAATAAAACGGTTCCAAATCCCGCGGTGCTTAAAGGTTTTGATCGCGAAAGAGATCGCAACGATTGCCAACAACAAGGCGATACCTAACATTATCGCTGCTTGTGTGGGATCTGAAGATGCCATCAGAACCCCGCCAAAGAGGCATATTGCGCCTAATACACCTAGAATCCCAAAACTTGGAACGACTAATTCCAGGATAAGAAGAAGTAACCCGATTCCGAAGATAGCCAAATCACCGAAACCAGCAAAACCAGCTAAATAAAACCCGAGAAAATAGAGTGCAAAACCAGCTACCCCCGCTAAAGCGAGCAATCCACTGCTGAAAAAAAGCAGCTCCAATGCAATTCCAATGATCCCAACCACTAATAGTACCGTCGCTGTAACGGGATGAGTCAGAAAGGCAGATAAGTTTTCTACAAACATCATCTTTCACTCCTTTCCTTGAATCTTCCTTATCACTACTATGTACGTTACAACACACAAACTGTTTCGTTTTTGGTGAAGAGAATGAGAAAACCTCTATCGAGGCGATTCAGGGATGCGCGACCGCGTTTAACGAGGAGAGACTTTGGTCTACGACCAAAGATCCCTATATTAAGTTTTATCGCCAATGAGAAAGCGGTTTTCGGGATCCGAAAACTTATACTTTCTTATTATGTGGTAACAAAAAACCGAGAGGACTTGGGTCCACTCGGTCTTGTCTAACATATTTAGTATTAACCTAATAATTGTTGAACTAACTGATTGATAAGTTTACCATCAGCGCGTCCTTTAACCTGAGGCATCAATGCCGTCATCACTTTGCCCATATCCGCTTTGGAAGAAGCACCAATTTGCTGGATGGTCTGCTGTACAATGGCTTTCACTTCTTCCTCAGAAAGCTGTTGCGGCATGTACTCAGCTAAAATAACAAGTTCTGCCTTCAGGCCTTCGGCAAGGTCATTTCTGCCCGCCTTTTCAAATTCTTGGAGGGAATCCTTACGCTGTTTGATTTCACGAGTTAGTACGTCAAGCACTTCATTGTCATCTAAGGATCTTTTCAGATCAATCTCAGAATTCTTAATCGTAGATCGTACCATTCGAATTACAGAGAGTTTGAACTTGTCCTGACTCTTCATCGCTTGCTTCATATCTTCGTTCAATCGATCGCTTAAGCTCATGTTGCCTCCTAGAACTTTCTCTTCCGAGCAGCCTCAGATTTAAGCTTACGCTTAACGCTAGGCTTGTCATAATGTTTACGTTTTTTAACTTCTGCAAGAATGCCATCCTTAGCGATGGAACGCTTAAAGCGACGAAGTGCAGCATCTATAGTTTCGTTCTTACGAACTCGAGTTTCTGACAACAGTTTTCCCTCCCTCCGAACAGACCATCTAAGACAAAACGGTTCATCAAATCTCATTATAGGTCATAGTAATTAGGGTGTCAATCGCAAACCTTTCGTTTCGTGAAAGGAAGCTTAATTGTGCACGCCTAAAGGCGATAAACGTGCCCCAGCCATCAGATGATAATGAAGATGGTGAACAATTTGCCCCGCGTTAGCTCCAATATTCGTGATAACCCGATAACCTGATTCTTCTACCTCTAGTTCTCTAGCAATTTGCGCAGCCGCACGCTGAATTTGCCCAATCAAGTTCCAATCCTTTTCTCCCGCATCGGCTAGTGAAGCAATATGTTTCTTAGGAATGATAAGGACATGAATGGGAGAAGCTGGCTGAATATCATGGAAAGCAACAATCTGCTCGTCCTCATACACTTTCTTAGAGGGAAGTTCCCCCGTAATAATTTTACAGAAAATACAATCACTCATTCTTCGGCTTGTCCCCCTCTTTCGTGAAACTCCTACTTTTAATTTTATCGGAAATGAGCAAAAAAATCCAATCCAATCCACCATTAATGATGGAATAACTGCAAAAAAAAAGAAACATCCCACTTACTGTAAGATGTTTCTAGATTAAATGAACTTATATTATTAATAATAAGGTAGAAGCGATAACGCTAATAAACTAGCTAACGGAAGTATTTGTCTGGCAAAGCGGCGCCTTGGAAAACCGTAGCCCGGAAATCCATAACCTGGAAATCCGTAGGGGTAGCCATAACCATAACCCGGATAGGAATAAGGTAAGAAAGCTCTCATTTGTTCCTGATCCATTCCACCAATCGGAACGGCTAGGTACAGATGATCATCATCCACATTTTCCACAATTCCGTCATAAACCGCACCAGTATTCATCGTGACACTCACATAACGATACATATGCCTTTTACAAATCTCATGTGCTTCCTGATGTTTCATAAGCTCACGCTCCTTTTTACCAACAGCATATTCAGCTCTAGGCAAAAGGCTACTCAAAAACAATAGTTGAACATGTGAAAATTAATCTATCGGTTATGTTGGGATTTCAGAGACTGATGAATTTTTTTCCACTTCGCTTTCTCGGCCGCTTGAAGACCTTTATCTTCTTTTCGCGCTAAATAAGCAATTTCCTTTTGCAATTTCACATAGCTTTGAAATCGTTCAACTGGCAAGGTCCCCTCATCAAGAGCCTCTTTTACCGCGCATTTGGGCTCATTCTCATGCTTACAATCCTGAAAGAAGCACCTCTCCGCAAGCTCTTCGATATCTTGAAATGACGTGCTTAATCCCTCCGAGGCATCCCATAACTGAAGCTCACGCATACCTGGCGTATCAATCAATATGCCTCCTCCAGGCAGTGTGATGAGCTCGCGGTGAGTCGTCGTATGCTTACCTTTATCATCCCCCGATCGGATATCCCCTGTTTCCAGAATATCCTTCCCATAGATGCGGTTCACCAAGGTCGATTTGCCCACACCTGACGATCCAAGGAGCGCGACTGTTTGGCCTGGAGAAATATAAGCAGCAAGCTCATCTAGTCCGCGATTTTCTGCTGAGCTAATGATATGAATGGGAACGCCAACCGCAACAGCCGCGACCTCTGCAGCCAGCGCTTCCGGATCCTCACATAAATCCGCTTTACTTAGAACAATAACCGGATTTGCCCCGCTCTCCCAAGCTAACACCAAATAGCGCTCAATACGGCGTACATTAAAATCTAGATTAAGCGCTGTGAACAGAAACACGGTATCTACATTCGTAGCAACAATTTGTTCTTCCGTGACTTGACCCGCTACTTTACGGGAAAACTTACTTTTACGTGGCAGTACAGCATGGATCGTTGCTCGCTGTTCTTCTTCCCTTATGGAAAGTACGACCCAATCACCTACAGCGGGGTAGTCTTCGCGACGTAAAGCAATATGCCGCATTTTTCCCGACACCTCGGCTAGTGCCTCTCCAACTTCTGTCTGAACGCGATACATATGTTTATGTTCCAAGGACACCCGTCCAACTTGGTATCCCTCATTTAGGTAAGGTTCGAATGCTTTTTCAAAAAAGGAATTCCATCCTAAATCTTCATTTTTCAAGTGTATATTTCATCCTCTCATGTGGTTCTATTCTGAAGTATAGACCGCTGTTAACCACATCACACGGGAAACAATTGTTTAGATTGTTTTTTCCCGCTTCAAACTTTAGACACAGGTCAATTAAAATGTAGACTGAAAGTCTATTTTTGCATATAATAGGAGTAAATCGAAGGTTGGAATGGAGTGAGCGAATGAGCCAATTCATGAGAGCCTCTACCCGCAAAAAGCGTGATGTGATGATGGAAGTCGCCTTAACCATGTTTATGGAAAAAGGGTATGAGAATGTATCCGTAGACGATATCATCGCAGCGACGGGATCATCAAAGGGAACGTTTTATCATTATTTTAAAAGCAAAGATGCCATTATTTCAGCGCTTTACACGAAACAAATTCATTTGATTCAAGAATGGGTGAAGCAGCCTCCTTCCAAGGTCCAATCCCTTGAAGGACACATTAATCGCTTATTCTTAGACTTATCGTCCAACATTCAATCTTCACCCCGATTAGTCCGAAGTTTACAGGCTTTATCCTTGCAGAATGAAGCAATAAAAACGGAAGAACAACAGCAATTAAACGTACTATCTGAAAGTTTATTACATTGGCTTCCTGAACCTAGAAAAATTGAACTGCTCGTTTGCATGTATGCGGGAACGATCCGTACATGGTGCAATCAAGATGAAGCCGATTTACTTTCCATGATGAAAAACAACTTAGCCTGGCTTTGGGTAGGCATACGCTCCGAGGAGCCCTACGCATCCCTACAGGTAGAACCAGTCCCCAAGGAGGAAAACAAAATGAAAGTAGCTATTATTGGCGGAGGCTTGGCAGGATTAACAGCGGCCGCTTATTTATCGGAGAATCCGCATGTTGAAGGCATCCTTTTCGAGCGCAGCCCACAGCTTGGAGGACGGGCTTTTACTTACGAAAAAGCAGGATTTACACTCAACTATGGCGCACATGCCATCTATGGGATTGATCGACATACGTTAACAAACATGGAACGTGAACTGGGACTATCTTTTTCTTCTAAGCAAGTAGATAAACGCAAAGTTTTTTATGCGAAACATAATCAGCTTACCCCAGCACCCCTCGACGCGATAAACCTCTTAAAAACTGATTTGCTCAGCACGATGCAAAAAGTAAGATTCGTCGGTGAAATTACAGCCATTATCGCGAATATTCACAACTTAAAAAACTACGCAACTCTTGCCGATTATTTGGCAGAGTCCAATGCGGACGAAGATGTTAAAGAGTTATGGGAGCATCTGGTTTGCTCCAACTTCTTCATTACACCTGAGGATGCACGCAACGTATCCGGAGCGGTAATCAGTGAGTACTATCACAACTTGTTCCTTTCCTCGAAGCCTGTCAATTATGTTTTGGGAAGTTGGGCCGTTATTACGAATCAGCTTAAGCAGAAGCTGACAACGTCCGGCAAATGGGAAATTGCCCTTCAAGAAGGCGTGGAGAGCCTTCGTTACGCAGATCGTAAATTTGTACTGCAAACCAAAAACCGAGAAGTCGCCTTTGATAAAGTGATTTTCGCTATGCCCGTTCAGCAAGTCGTCAAGCTTCTGAAGGGCACAGCATGGGAGCCGTTCCTAGCTCCTTATGAATCCAATACCGCAACCGAAGTTATGGTGTATGACGTTGGGTTAAGCCGTGTTGTCGCCAGACCTTTCAGCTACATCAGCGACATGGATAACAAGCTTTTCATCAGCGATGTTTCCGCGACTGATCACACACTGGTACCAGAAGGCGGACAGCTGCTGCAGGGTATTGCATACTTAAGCGACCGCTTTGAGAAGGAGGAGCAGCGCAAAGCGTATCTAGAAGAAAAGAACCTCCAAATGGAAGCTCTATTCGATAAACATTATCCAGGCTGGCGCGATGTTACAGCCGTGAAACGGGTTTCGAAGAAAGCGATGGTATCCAGCGTGAAAAACATTGCTTCCAATAATCTATTGCCGATACGCGTGGAAAACGTGCCATTCTACTTCTGCGGAGACGGCTGTATAGGTAAGGGCGAGCTTGCAGAACGCGCATTCTCTAGTGCCCGCACCGCGGCGTTATCCATTGTGCAAGAAGTTCAGCAAGCACTTCAAAATGCTTAATTATCTTTACACGAATTGCCTATCCTAACGAACAAACAACCAGTCCCCCATTCACGGGAGAGCTGGTTGTTTTGTTTATTGTCGGGTCACGCGCACATCATCAAAGTGAAGCGTAGTTCCGCCAGGTGAATCCACGTAAAATCCAACATCGATCTGACCATTGGTCACCAGAATATCACTTACACTGATGTATTTCCAACCACCATCGTTAGTGATGTTCGCATAAATGGCAGATCCGCCATAGTTTTGAATTTCGGCTCTGGCCGTCGTCGGCGTCGTGTTTTTCATGCGAACCCAGGCTTCGAATTTGTACTTCACATTATTAACAGGAACACTGACTGTTTGATGAATGCTTTGTTGATAAGCACCTGCTGCAAAGAAGTATGCCCGCTTATCACCCGTCCATGGGGATTCCGGCGGATTGGTTGTTGAGCCGCTATCAACGCCGTAAGCTACAGCTTGCGTGCTTGGATGCCACTGGACCCAATTATGACTTTGACTCGTATCACGCTCGAAACCAGGATTGTCTAGCAGATTCTGCTCAGAGACAGGCGTTCCTGCTGCCGAAGTTGAAATAAGCAGGCGATCTAAGTTGATATTCCCACTGTCAGCGGCGTCGTATTTAAACGCAATCGTATTTGCCCCTGCGTTCAAAGTCACCGTTTGCGCATGATCCTGCCAGACATTCCAATTGGTTCCAGGACTTGTGAAACCGGTTTGTCCTAGCTTGGATCCATTGATGTAAGTACTCAACGTTTTCGTTGCTGCACTGCCATTAGCATATCGCAGCGCTACCTGATAGCTCCCAGCGCTAGGGACATTCACGTTGTATTTCACCTGCGCGCCTGCTGCGTTCAATCCGTCAACAAAAGCTGTACCACTATAGTACCAATGGTTCGTGTTGCATGCACTGCCACCAGAAAGCTCAGCGCTCTCTGCTTCATATTTGCCGACGATTGGCGCAAAGGGTACCGTGATGTTGTCGATGTTGGCATTGCCCGTATCGCCCGCTTCATTGTAGTACTTATAGGTCACAACATTCACACCGGCCGTCAGCGGCAGTGTCTCGGCTTGCGTAGCCCAAGTATCCCAATTCGCGAGATTAGCGAGTGAGGTGGACTTCACTCTTTTTCCATTAACAAAAATACTGACTGACTTCGCTGCGCCTGATGCGTTCGCATAACGGAGAGAGACATTATAGTCGCCTCCTGTTTTCACCTTCGGATAGAAAGTGACACCCGCGCCTGCATGGCCCAATCCATCAACAAATCCAGTTCCGGTAAATCCTGTGTGATTGGTGTTAATGGAAGCCTTTGTAGCAACCGTATTGCCAGAAAGCGATGCATCCTCAGCTTCGAATTGCACCAAAGTTGCGCTCACTGCAGTAACACCCGTAACAGCAATAGCTTTAGAAGAAGCTGTACCTGCCGTTACTTTCACATAAGTCACATCCCCATAGATGTCCTTCCCAGTTGCCCAGCCTTCCCCAGCGGCAGCTTTTAATGCTTGCAAACTTGCATAGGAAGTCATAGCCGCGCTGTTATTCGTTACGGAAGTCCCCGCTGAACCGTGCAGCTTAACGATATAGGATTGGAGAGCTGGCGTATAACTGCCACTCTTTGCCCCTAATGTAAAACTTAGCGAGCCCGCACCATTATCCTGAGCAGTCATACTTTGTTTAAAATAAGTACCGCCTTCGTAGTTATAACTCGAGCCATCATCATCGTAGTACGTGAAACTCGACTGTGTTGTATCCGGAAACACATCCACATCAACGGAAGTGACGGAAGCCTGCCCAACGTAATCCTGCACTTTCTGTGTTGGAATAATGGCACCTTTTTTAATAAAGAGTGGAATGTCTGTCAACGTGTCCGGATTAACCGAATATTGGATGGTTTGACCGCCAGCTATCACATTACCTCGCGCATAGTCAATCCATGAGCCAGACGGCAAATAGATATCTTTACTAGTCTGCTGTTTATTTACCACAGGCGCAGCTAGCAGCCAGTCACCGAACATCCACGCATCCGTGTAATTTTTGACAGCAGCATCCGTCGGATATACCTGCATCAAGGGTCGAACGAGCCCATTCCCATTCTCGTAAGCACTTTTCTCATAAGCATACATATAAGGGATCAAGGAGTAACGCAGGTGAATAGCCTCTTTGGAAGCCTCTTCCGCCGTCGATCCGAAGTACCATGGCTGGCGCTGCTGATGGTTGTTCCCATGTACACGGAAAACAGGTGTTAAAGCGCTGAACTGCATCCATCGTGCATATAAATCGGGATTCGGATTGTTCGTCGTGCCATCCTGCTGATTGAATCCACCGGTATCCATGCCCCATTTCACCTGACCATTGTTCACTGAGGAAAGCATAACTGCTCTTTGCTCCTGCATCCCAGCAGCCCAGTTGATCCGTTCACCTTTATTGTATTGAATGCCAATATCACCAGACCAAAGCGTAGTCGCATACCGCTGGGCACCTGGGTAGAAAGTTCTCGCCGTTTGCCATACACGCTGGGCTCCACCTGTGTAAGCCCGTTGACCTTCGTACATGGTCTGAGACATGTGGCCTGTTGTAAAATTGCCAAACCAATACGATGCTCCGCCCGAAGATACTTTATCCATCTCGTCATTCCACCAACCAACGATCCCTTTATTAAGAGCATCTATGGAATGATTCCAGAACCAGGAACGTTCACTAGCATTATAAGGGTCGATACTGCGTACAGTTACGGGTATAAAATAATCCTGATACTCGTTATGACCCGGATAATAATAACCACCGTTTGTCGCATCCGTTCCCTGAGTCGTTACATTAGCAGAAGCATCCTTCGTAACGATTCGGGGTTTCGTAATTCCGATCATTTTGATGCCTTTAGCATCCATTGTTGTCTTTAGAGAAGTTGAGGAAGCAGAAGGGAAATTAGTCGTATTCCACGCGAATTCACCATAGTTGGTTTCCCCATACTTTTTCCAGTCATAATCAAAGGCGTAGGCATCTATTGGGATATTTTTGGCACGATACGTATCCACATTATTCGTAAATTCCGTTTGATTCGTATCCCACTCAAAGTTCATGAATCCAAGCGACCACTTAGGAAGCATTGGTGGTTTCCCCGTGATTTCCCCTACACTGGTCATGATTTCCTTCGGGGTTCCGAGCATAATATAATACTCCACGTTTTGTTTCGCATAACGACGTCCCTCAGGAGGGGTACCGCCATAATAAAACTCCATCTTGCCCGTTGCGCCATCCGTATAGGGGTAGCCACCATCACTGTCAACTAACACCCCGTAGCCAGCTGTACTCCAAATAAGCGGACCTCCGGAGTCTCCCTGTTCACCTGCATGAGCAGCTTCACTTGATGTATTCCGCAGCAAATCACCCCCACTATCAAAGGCATTGAAACTCCGGATGCCATACATATTGTCTCCGGTGGCATGAACGAAGCGCACACCATCTGAGAATACCCCTCCGCCGGAGGGTTCCCAGAATAGCGTAGTGCCGTCAGCCTTTTTGACCGTCATTCGAACTGGGTTCTTGGTAATCTCAATCTTCATAGTGGAGGTCGTGATGGTCATTGGATTGGCGGCCGTGTTAATCGTAGCTCCTACAGCTGACCAAGTTTTGTTTGGATCCAGCATCGGCGTCTTCGCGCTTGGTGCTATGCTATTCGGACGATAATCCACCTTCAAGATACCGTTTTGCACCGCTTGTACAACCAAGAGGTCATCACTCGGCTCCGCACCATTATCAACAGTAAGCGTCAAGGTATCTCCGGTTACACTCGAAGTGATGAGATTGCCTAGGCTGCTGGCATAGGCATGAGCAGGAGAAGCAGGAAGCCAGGTCAGGGTTGAACCAAACAACGTAAATGCTGTGAATAAAGCAAGGATACGTGGAACTTCTTTGTTTGGTAGACTCATCATAGATACTCCCTTTCGATTAGAAAATAAGGGAGGGACATGCCCTCCCTGCTTTTATTGCTCTACCACCGCGATGTTATCAAGATTAATACCGAGTGAACTGGTACCATCATAGCTGACTTTCACCGTGTTGAGTCCTGCACCGAGGGAGACGTTGACCGCAGCCGTGCCCCACGTATCCCAGTTCGTTGTTTGCGGTAAGGCAAGGTCCGTCACTTTGGTGTTATTCACATAAATGGCTCTTGAGCCATTGCCTGCACCGGATGAATACCGAACCTTCATCGTATAGGTACCTGCGGCTTTGACAGAAACGTGGAAGGTGACATTGTCTCCCAGAGTCTCAAAGCCGTCTACAAACCCTGTACCTGTATAACCCGTATGGTTCGTGTTCGTAGTTACGCTGCTTTGCGTGCCGAATTCAGCTTCATATTCCACCTTGTTGACGCCATTTAGCACTACAGATTGAGCAGATGCACTTGAGCCAAGCTTGACGTAAGTGAATTTCTGTACTGTGTCGTAGAACCAGCCTGTGGATGCTCCGGTTAGAGCGGTTAATGTACTGTACTCTGTCATCGCAGAACCACCCACCGTTACAGAGGAAGGCTTAGTCGTATACACTTGCAATGTCTTCGTAGAATTAATCGCTGGAACAGTGACGGTTTCTTTATTCAACCCATATTGCTCTGTAGATGTAATGGTTTTCACCGAACCGCCAATATCATCATTCCAGTCATACGTTGTTGTCCCAAGTGGATAAATGCGGAATGTGAGATTGGTGTAGCTCGTCAAGCTGTTGCCAATGGTCCCACCCACCTGATATTGCGCATTCAAATTCAACGGAAGAATACTGCCGGACTTCACAAAAACCGGTAGATCATCTATGCCGGCATTGTAGCTGATTGTTCGACCGCCAGGACGCTGAGCACCGAACCAGAAATCGATCCAATCCCCCTGCGGAAGATAAATACTTTTGTTTGTTTCTCCCTGATTCATGACAGGAGCAACGAGTAAATTACCCCCGAACATATACTGCTGCGTCAAACCGTACGTGTTCGTGTCCGCCCCATATTCAAGCGCCATGGCTCGCATCATCGGAACACCGGTATCACTTGCTTTCTTTGCCTCGCTATAAATATAAGGAAGTAAATTCATGCGTGTATTCGTATATTTGGCAAAATGACTAATGATCGTATTATCGCCCGTACGCGCTTGTGCGTTCCATGGCGAACGTTCCTCATTAACACCGGAGCTGCCGTTAGACTCGGAATGAAACTGCATAACCGGTGCAAATGCGGCCATTTCGGTAGCACGTTTGTACAACTCAGCCGTCGGATAAGCGCCTGTGAAGCCTGCCAGATCCCAGCTCCAATAAGGAACGCCAGACATACTAGCCGTGAGCCCTGCATGCACAGCCTGCTGGAAGGCACCAAACGTCGACTCTTGGTCACCGGACCAGAAAATCTGATTCGCCTGTGCACCTTGTGTGCCAGAACGACTGAAGGAGACCGCATCGGCTTTCTTGGAGCGTGCGTACTCGTTATACGCCTTCACGTATTCATTTGGGTATTGATTGCGCATTTCATCGCCCTTCTTACCGTTCGAGAAGGTATTCGAGCGACCCCATACCATTTCACCGCCATCTGTTTTGAAGCCGTCAATACCTACACCATCAAACAGATAAGCGCGTTTAGACATCCACCAGTTTTTCGCCGTGGTATTTGTAAAATCAAGCAGCAAACTGTTCTCGAACCATTGTCCTGTTGGTATCCGGTACTGGCCTCCACTGCCGTTGCCCACGGCATAATTCTGAGCCGTCATATAGGCTTCGTCATTATCTTTCTGGGTATAAGGCGTCGAAGTCCATTTCTGAATAGGGACCTGCCAGAGCACCAGCTTCATCCCATTGCTATGTACATTGTCTGCCATAGCTTTTGGATTCGTCCATTTCCCTGTAGTCGGGAAAGTAAAATCGGTATAGGCATGCGCAGCGCTGCCCGTTTTAGGGGTATAGGTGGCATCATTGAAAATGTAAAACGTATTCTCATCACTCCACTGTTCAAGTACAACTGCCGTTGCCGGAATATTGTTGGTATTCGCGTTATTAATGGCTGTAGACACCTTGGATTGACGATCCCACTCGTTAGCTGACATCCATAACCCGAAAGCCCACTTCGGCAGAGCTGTTGGCTTACCGGTGATGTTCGTGTAGTTACTCACAACATTCTTCAAATCATTTCCGTAAATGAAATAATAATCCAGTGTCGAGGCAGCACTACCCCCCGTATCAGCCGTAAAGCTGAACATATCGGTGCGTTCGGTTGCCAATCGGAATTTAGAATAATACGTTGAATTTACGAAGATGCCATATCCGCTGCTGTTAAGCATAAAAGGAATTGCCATGTAGGTGCGGTCATTTTGATTCTTATACTGATTAAACACGTAGGTGTCCACATCATTTCCGCGTTTACGGAAGTTGTTGTAACGCTCGCCAAAGCCAAAAAACTCCTCTGAAGCCGGCGAATAAAAATGATCCTCTACCTTGTTGATGATGGTACTTCCATTGGTTAACCAGGCTAAGTTACGATTCGTAGTGCTGTCATATTGACGGGCAATCAACGTCGTTCCATCAGGCTTATACACACTAAGTTTAAAAGGATTCTTATCCACCTTCACCTTCAGCTTGGAGGTTGTAAGCCAAGTGGTTGATGCGGTATCGGATACCGTGTAATTACTAAGTCCACTGCTTAACGTTCCTGTTCCCGTTGGAGAAACCTGTACACGGAGTACATCATCCGCCGCAAAGGAAAGGTTGATCTTCGGTGTCAAAGTGCCTGTATTCGGCACTGCATTCAGCACAACACGGTTCGTATTATTCGTGATGGAGCTGACACTGCTAACGGATTCCCATCCAGTTACTGTAAAAGTAAAAGGTCCGCTAGTCTTCTCATTCGCACCATCTTTATTGCCACGAACGGTATAACTGATCACATCCCCTTTAGCAAAAGTGCCAAGGTTCGCTTCCCAGTAAGTGTTGTTGCCGCTGTTGTATTTGTACGCTGCTCCGACAGCAGCTTGATTAACACCATTTTTCGTCCAGGTCACCCAAGCCGTTTGTCCAGATTCAATGGGCCATGTTGTTATTTTGATATAAACAGTGTCACCAGCAACGGGATCCCTTGGGCTCCGTTCAGTTGCCTGAATCTCGTATAGATCATCGATTCCATATGGACCATGGTGCACACCATCAATGGCATAAATAGGGGGGACGGAGAGAAAAAAACAGAGTAAAAAAGAGAAAGTAAATCGGAATGGTGCTGGTAATTGCTTTACGTGCATAAACATTTCCCCTTCCGTACCGAAATTTGTTTTCTAAACACGAATGACTAAGAGGCTCCAAGAAACGTTATTCCTCGCCATGTATGTGCTTCTCCAAGCATCCCCCCTTTCATTTGTTAGGCGATCGCGAAATCCTAACCAATCGCGACCGCCGTTTGATTACAACAGATATTCCCTTTCTACAATCGTCTGTGCAAGCTGCAGCCATTTGTTTGAATCCGATTGCCAGTAGTGATGATCGCCTTCACAAACGTGCACATCGCATATTTTCGCCGTATAACGGCTCCACTCCGACAAATGATCAACAAGCGCATGTTCATCCTTCTTACCTGTAAACACACTGAACCTTGCACGAAGTGGCTCACGATTCACCTGAGCACGATATTCCTCCACTGGCTGGCAGCCCATCTCGAATGCATCCCCCTGCATGCCAGTCGTTACACCGCGAGGTCGAAGAAGATGCGGGGCACTGCAGCCAGAAAGAAATAAGTGCCGTGGCTCAGCAATGCCTTCCGCTTTCAAGCGATGACTGGCTTCAAAGGCAAGCAAGCTGCCCCAGCAGTGACCAATAAACACGTATTCTTCACCAGGCATCACCTGCTGCTTGACGTATTGGCAGGTCTCGTGCAGAGCTTGCTCCCACAGATCAGAGGCAACCTCGCGCATGGATAATCGGGCTTGACTCAGTTCAACACGTTGGAACCTAACACGAGCGGGTAATCCTCTGCTCCAAGTAAGGTACGACTTTGAGTGATCTCCACAGTGAGGGAACCCGAACAAAATCACTGCGCTATCACCAGACTTCCTGCCGATTCCGGGACAGTAATGAGCAGATTCTTTTGGCTAATCAAATAATGACCCGGGAGCAGTTGTTCCACATGATCGACTGGTGACAGTTCCGTTTCTGAAGACCAAACGTTGGATACTCCACTTGGTTGATGTAAAACGAAGGTTATTGGTTGATTAACGCTAAGACTACCTGACCAGTCTAGATGGATCTGACCACTGACTCTTTTTGCTGAAATGGTCACACGATTGCCTAGGTCATCCTCAAACTCTGCCTTCAGCTCGTTTACAACATAAACTCGGAAACACAAATGCTCATAGCCGTTTACTCGATTGCCCACATGATCGCCAAGTGAATAATTCTCAGCCAGATTGAGCGCAATGACACTATCCTGTTTCTGATAAACAGGGATAGCTTCTAAAGGTGCAGCAACTTTCAAAAGGCACGGACCTTGGATCTCTTCCTGATCGAACAATGATAACCATGACCCTTCCGGAAAATAAATTTCCTTAGCACCCTGCCCCTCCTCCGTAACGGGAGCGACAAGCAAGCTTTCTCCGAACATGTACTCACTAATCATTTCTGTGCAATGAGGATCAGTAGGGAATTGAAGGGACATTGCACGCATCATAGGCAGCCCCGTTCGGCTGGTACGAATCGCTTGATCATAAATGTAAGGCAATAAGTTCATCCGGATATCCGAGTACCTTTTGTATAAATCGATAACAAGCGGTTGATTTGTTCGTTCAGCAATGTTCCACGGCGTGCGGTCTTGATTGAACTCGCCTTTCGTTTCGGCATGATACTGCATCACCGGGCAAAAAGCGGCCATTTGGGTGGATCTTATAAACAGCTCCGCCGTCGGAATGTCACCATGAAAGCCGCCCAGATCCCAACCCCAGAAAGGGATGCCCGACATACTGCTGGATAACCCGGCAATCATCGAAGAGCGGAAGGCCTGGAAGGTCGAACGCTCGTCGCCCGCCCAATGCATCGGGTACCGCTGAGCTCCCGTGTAGCCCGCACGACTAAAGGTAATGCCTCCAGATTTGGCAAACTGCTGGATGAAATCGTAATAGCTGCCCACATATAAATTCGGATACAAATTGCGCATTTCGCGGCCTGTAGAGCCATCATAGAACTGCAGATCGTGACCGAAGACGAATTCGCCGCCATCTGTTTTAAAGCCATCTACGCCGATTTCATCTGCGAGGTATTGGCGCTTGTTAAACCACCACTTCACCGCTTCTGGGTTCGTAAAGTCAATAATATGACAATCCTTAAACCAGTTATAAGGCAATGTGTACGGCTCCCCACCCGCTGTTTTCACACAGTAACCTTGCTCTAGCAGTGTAATTTCATCCTGATCACGCTGACCGTGAGTAACGCCATACATATGTTTATGAATGGGAATTTGCCATAACAGCACCTTCAAGCCCTGCTCATGAAGCTCTTCGACCATCCCCTTCGGATTCGGCCAACGGCCCCATTCCGGGAACTGAAACTCATCATAGCGAAACGATTGATTACCCTCTTTGACATTGTACTGCGCATCATTAAAAATATAGAACGTCGCCTCGTCACTCCATTGCTCAATAACTAGCACGGTGGACGGGATCTGATACTTCGCCGTTAGCTCGGCCTGTTTCAAAACTTCTGCCTGAGAATCCCAGTTATTGCTGGACATCCATGGTCCAAACGACCATTTCGGGGGCAATACAGGTTTGCCCGACAGATGGGTGAACTGTCCGACCATCGTGAGCGGCTCCTCTGCAAATAAATAGGCAACCAGCTGTTGACTTGACGGAGATACGTCCGCTTCCACTTCAACAAGATCAGATAAGCGCGTATGAAAGCGGAAAGTCGAATAAAGCGCCGTATCCACGAAGATCGCATACCCGCCGGAGGATATGGCGAAGGGAACCGGCATGTAAGTCTTCAGGCCTTGATCCCGGTACTGATTGTACACGTATTGATCGACTTCATGACCCGAATATTCATAATGGGAAAAGCGTTCCCCCATGCCGAACCAGCGATGCTCCGGCCTCGTTTTCAAGTTCAAGCGAAGCTTATGCAGGCATCCCGAGCCATCGGTTAAAGCCTCGATAAGCGGCTTCCCTTCGGCGGCGAAGCCCTCCATCAGCACGCCCTCCGTGCTGCGCAGCGCGAGCGCAAGCTTGCCCCCGCGTACCTCGGCCTCCAGCCGTGCGCGTCCAACGGCCAACGCCGCCTGCTGCGCCGGCGCGCCCTGCAAGCGTTCGCCTTCTGCGGCGAACGTCAGCTTGATCGCGCCGCTCTCGTCGGCGCGGAAAGACAGCTGTGCGGTGCGGATGCCCTCCGCACCGTAAGCCAATTCGACGACGAAGCCACCCGTCGTCTCATACAGCGCATGGACGCGCTCCAGCGCCGTCCATGCCCGCACTTTAAAGCTGTAAGTCGCTGAACTCGGTGACTTACTTCCGCTCTGAAGCGCAAAAGCATAGCTGACCTCGTCACCTGCGAGGTAAGGGCCAAGCTGCGCTTCCCAGACCTTTTCCCCGCCGTCCGTCACTTTCATAACGGCGGTCACGGCTTCGGCCTCCGGAATGCCATTGACGACGGCCCGCACTGTTACTACCTGACTCGCCTGAAAAGGCTGAGTCAAGAGGCGTACAAGCACCGAATCCCCCGCTTCAGGATAACGGGGAAACCGCTCGTAAGGCAGGATGACGTAAGGGTCATCGTAACCCGTCGGTTGATGTAACAAAGCAACGCTCTCTAAGCTGTCACTACGGACTTCGCCTGAAACAACCGCTGCCTGTGCAAGCTCCAATAGTACGCCCCCCCATGTACTGACGGGTGGTTCCCCTGCATGTTCACGCCAATACGTAAGCAATAAAGGCTCCTTGGCTGTAGAAGTGTCTACCTCATACAGCTTCGCACCTTCCTTCTGAAGCGACTCCACATGAGCGAGCAGTTCTTTCGCCCGAACCGCGTCCCCTTTTTTAGCGTAGTACCACGCCAACAGGCAGGTAAGATCAGATCGCTCACAACCTCCATAGAAGGTGTCGCCAGTTTTAAATCTTACACCTTTACTAACAAGTGTTTCTTCCAGTTTATACAGCGCTTCGATCAGAATACGGTCTTCAATACCCAGCATACCAAAAGGAATTGCCGCTGTGATGATATCCCCATGAATAGCTGTATCGCCCAATTCGCTAACAACTCGGCCCTCTTTAATAAAGCTGGCAAAGACAAGTTCTCGGATCGCCTTCTGTAAACGTACACCCCGCTCGCCAGCTCCGTTCTGAATATTGGCTTGTATGGCAGCGAAGTACATGGCCAAATGACTCAAATAAATCCCTTCGTTTCCGCGCTGCAGCCAGTGAGGCTGCGGCTTCTGCCAATGGGCATCTAGAAGCAAAGTGCTTTCCTCAATTATCCCTTCTATATCCAACCTAAAATCCTGATCTTCCGTTACCTTCAGATATTCGCCGAAAGCCCATATCCGAAGCGCCACATCTGTCAGCGCCAACTGTCCCTTAAATTGATCACTGCTCATTAAACGCAGCACTGGCAATGCACGCTCCGCTTCACCTCGCTGGATAAGCGCATAGCTCAAAAAAGCAACATCTCTAAAAGTGGCAAGCTGCCCTGAGATCGTAATCTGACCTGTGTGTTCATCTAATAAGTAATTAACATTCTGATTTGAATCTAGTGTTTGCACCATAATCCTCCTACTCCATCCCATGTGTATGAATGAGAAAGGGGCCGTTGCCGCAACAATGCCCCTTCCCTGCCGACTCTATGTCCGCACTACGCTATTTAGTTACTAGCTTTTCAATCTTAGCTTGTGCTTCATTTAGTGCTTTTTCCGCTGTATAATCGGATTTCAATTTCGCTTTATCAAGCTCGTCGCCGATCGCTTTAGTCAAGTCGTTCCATTTGTCAGGAATTGGACCTACTGGCGTCAGTACGAGGGAATTCAACGCTTCAAGTACGATTTTCTTCGAAGCTGGTGGCGTTTGTTTGAAATAAGCTTCCATGACTTTTTCATCAGAAACAGCTGGCACACTCCAGCCCTTCTCAATCCGTTTGCTGACAACAGAAGGATCGGAGGACATGAATTTGATAAACTTCCAGGACGCTTCAGCATTTTTCGTTTTTTCAGAAACAACAAGGCCATCCGCAAAGAAATGATGTGCTTTCTTCGTATTACCAGGCTCCAGTGCAATGTCCCATTTGAACGGAGCATCCGCAAAGCGGCCAAAGTTCCAAATCCCGCCACGCAGCATAGCAAGCTTACCTGCTTTAAATGCGTTTAAGTCAGCATCTGGCTGGTTAAAGGTATCGTCATTGAGCGCTGGAGAAACTTTATACTTTTTCGCTTTATCCAGCATCCAGTTCAATGCTTCAATATTTTCTTTACTGTTTACAGTAGGTTTGCCATCTGCACTCCAGATACCTCCGCCGTTCTGAGCAATGGTTTTGTAAAACTCATAGAATTGAATTGGCGAGTAGGTTCCCCATACGCCGCTTTTGGCGTCGGTTAGCTTTTGAGCCGCTTCCAGCTCTTGCTTCCACGTCCAATCCGCCTTCGGATACTCAACTTGCTTTTTGTCAAACAAGTCCTTATTATAGAAAAGAACTACGTCTGAAAACGACTCTACGACTCCGTATTGCTTACCGTTATACTTGAAAGAGTCATAGGCAAGACCTTTGTAGATTTCCGGCTTGAACGTCGTGTCCTTCGCAATGATCGGCGTCAAGTCTTTTAGAGTATTTTTGGCTGCATAAGAGACGAAGTTTTCGTAACCGACCTCAAATACGTCAGGCGCATCCCCCGATGCGAGCTGTGTATTGAGCTTCGTGTAGTAGTTGTTGTAATCGACGATATCCACTTTGACCTTCACGTCAGGATTGGCCGACTCGAACGCTTTCACCATATCGCTGAGTGTTTGCTCTTGAGAACCACTAGCGGTATACTGCATGAACTTGAGTGTAACCGGTTCTTTCTTTGTCTCCGGTGTTGCCGCTGCTGTTGCAGCTGCCGTCGGCTCTTGTTTTGGCGTTGACGCAGTTTCTTTTTTCGTATCTGCTCCACACCCCGTAGCTGCAAGAGAAACAACCACACCTAACGCTACGACCCAACCTGTTTTTTTAGTAACCATCTTTAAACCCTCTCTTCTTATGGATTTTCTTCAGTTAACTCACCATTGTCATGTTCATATTCCTCACTTACGTCTCAAACGACTTCCATCACCCCTCTCATTATCCTTTAACGCCACTCATGGTCATTCCCTTAATAAAGTATTTCGATGCGAATAAAAACACAATGAAAATCGGGATAAAGCTGATCACATTCCCTGCCATCAAAATGTTCCACTCCGTCGCCCATCTGCCTTGCAGCTTGCTTAATCCAATAGGAAGTGTCATCAACTCCTTATCGCTCGTAATAATAAGCGGCCATAAAAAATTGTTCCACGAAGCCATAAAAGCAAAAATGGCTAGCGTTGCAAGAGCAGGTTTGCTAAGCGGAAGAATGATACTCACAAACACCCTCAAATAAGAAGCTCCGTCCATTCTCGCCGCCTCAATCAACGGATCAGGAATTGTCATGATGTGTTGTCGAAGAAGAAAAGTCCCGTAAGCACTGAAGATTCCTGGCAAAATGAGACCGAGATATGTATTCGTCAGGTGCAGTTTTTGAAATACGATAAAGAGTGGAGTCATCGTCACCTGCATGGGAATCATCATCGTGATCAAATAGAGAACGAATAAAGTTTCCCTGCCTCGGAACGGTATTTTAGCAAAAACAAATGCAGCCATCGCACACACGACAATCTGTGCTGCCGTCGTCACTATAGACACACCTACACTGTTGCCCAAAAAGCGATAGATCGGAAAGTATTTCGTAATCTCGACGTAGTTGCTGAATTTAAATGTATCGGGTATTAAATTCGGCGGCATTCTGACGACTTCTAAGTTATCCTTAAAGGAACCCGACAGCATCCAGACGAAAGGAAACATAAGAACGACAGCCGCCACAATCAAAATGAGATGTGAAAGCAGGTTCCGATACGGCATATATTTATCTGTCATAGGTAACCCACCTTTTCTGAAGCTGCTGCTGAACGATGGTGACGGCGAAAATAATAACGAATAAGATCCAAGACTGCGCAGAGGCAAAGCCCATTTTATAGCTTTGAAAAGCATTCCCATAAATTTGCTGCACTAGCGTGCTCGTTTGTCCAGCCGGACCGCCACCTGTCATCACTAGCACCTGATCAAAGAGTTGAAAGCCATTGATGAGGGATATGACAAGTACGAAAAAAATACTAGGCGTGAGAAGCGGTAGCGTTACACGGAAAAACTGCCCAAACCCACCTGCGCCATCAATCTTCGCTGCTTCGTAATAATCCTCCGAAATATCCTGCAGCCCCGCAAGAAGTATGACGGTCACATAGCCGATATCCTTCCATACACTTACTGCGATTATGGAGGGCATTGCCCATACAAAGTCCTGCAGCCATACAGGTCCTTGAATTCCAATTAGCGACAGCAGGTAGTTAACAAGTCCGCTCTGTCCATTCAGCAGCCAACGCCATACGATGGAAACAGCTACCCACGAGGTGATGACGGGTACAAAGATGAAAATGCGATAAAGCTTAATTCCTACTAGCTTCCTATTCAGTAAAACGGCGAACAATAAACCAAAAGCAAGAACAGATGGCAAGTAACCAAGTATGTACTGAAGAATGTTCATCAGTGATGTAAGCGTTTTCTCATCCTGCAAAGCTTCGGTGTAATTATCCACCCCAACGAACTTCGCCGGGGTTAACAAGTCCCAATTCGTAAAGGAGATGATAGCAGATGAAAGCATCGGGATGAGTTGAAACAGAAACAAACCCGCTAAACTTGGCAATAAAAATCCGATAATGACAACTGCTTTGGAAAATCTCTTTTGTCCGACCATGACGTTCTCCTTTTCCGGTTCCAGATACTAATTTATTACTTGGCTCTAACCGTTGCTCTCTCCACAATCGTTAGCGGCAGCATAATTTCATTCGCCTCTTGCTCCACGCCACCTTGAATCATGTTGATGAGATGTTCGGCCGCAATAGCGCCTTTTTCAGTTATATTTTGCCGGATTGTTGTGAGTGGCGGGATAAACATCTTCGACATCGTGATATCATCAAAGCCAATGACTGAGATGTCTTCCGGGACTTTTTTACCCATGTCCATCAAGCTCCGAATCGCTCCGAATGCAACCATGTCCCCCGTAGCAAATACAGCGGTGATCTCGGGAAACTTGTTTGCGATGAGCTGTCCTGCAGCAACACCATGCTCATAACTCATGGATTCTTCAAACACATAGTCCGGATTATAAAAGAAATTCGCTTCACGAATCGCACGTTTGTAGCCAAGGAAACGCTTCTCGACAACACCGTCTTTTCGAATCGCTCCGGTCACGAGTCCAATGTTGGAGTGACCCTTATCGATCAGATACTTCGTCGCCAAATATCCGCCGTATTCATCATCAATGCCGATTCGTTTGAAATAACTGTCGTTAATGTAACTGTCAATCAGAACAATCGGAATATTGATCTTCTTAAAGCCGTCATAAAACTGTTCCGGATAAATCCCCATCATGATGGCACCATCCAGATTACGCTGAATGGATAAATCCAGATAACTTTCCCCTTGGTTAACGCCAGATAACAAGAGGTGGTACCCATATTCGCGAAGCTTGCCTTCTATTCCACTTATCATTTCACTGTAGAAAGGGTTTTCAAGTATAAGCTGCTTGTGGGATTCTGTCTGTGGAATCACGATGCCAATCAACTTGGATTGATTTTTGACTAAACTTCTCGCTGAGAAATCAGGTATGTAGTTTAAGGTTTCAATAATCTTCTTAATGCGTTCAATCGTCTCATTGGAGACTTTATCCGTTCTGCCATTTAATGCATAGGACACTGCGGCTGCTGAAACACCTGCGACTTTTGCCACATCTTTAATTGTTGGTTTTTTCATTTCTCAACCCTCTTTAGTTACACGTTTAACTAGATTATAAGACACAGTTGTTGATAATACAATATGATAGCGCTATCTTTTTACCATTAAATTGATTTATCAGTTACGCGTTTAACTAAATTATTTTTAATGTCTATTTGAAATGGGCGAATTCGTTGCAACTTCATACAGCGCTGGTTGGATAATCAATAGTGAATGAACATCAAGTTGGAAGGAGCTAAATAAGACAAAAAGCTGCTCCAGCTCTGACAATAGATCAGATGTTGGAGCAGCTTTTTCGTAGGTTAAATTCTATTTGGTTGTAATTGTAACTGTTCTGCTTGTGCCATCCCAAGCAACTTTGCCGCCAAATGTTTCACCAACAAATCGAGCAGGCGCAAGTGTGTAACCGTTCACCAGCTGAGCTGGCTCATCTAACTGTACAGCTTGGCCGTTCACATACACTGTTTTCTGATCAAGAGTTAGGCGTAACGTTGTACTTCCTTTTTTGGCTGTAACTGTTCTAGTTGCTGCCTCATAATCCACCGTTGCACCCATCGCTTCGAAAATCGCACGCAGCGGCGTTAATGTAGATCCTTTTACAATGACAGGTGCTTGCTCAAATTTCTGTTCTTTCCCATCAATTTCAACAGATACTTGAGAAGATAAACCGAAGGTACGTAAAGCTATTTGTTTACCGGATTTATTATAAACCTTGATCTGAATGACGGAGCCCTCCGGAACATCCCCGGCCCGCAGCTCCAGACCATAAGGCAGATCTGTTTGAGACGCAATCACTCGTCCGTTTAAGATGTACTCTACTTTGCCAATGTAAACGTCAGGAATTTTAACAAAAGGAATTAACTTGGTTTGTTTCGTAAAAGCCTGATGATTCGCATCTAGGGGTACATAACCCCTACGATCAGTAGGTTTAGCTGCGTCTGTTACCTTGGATAGCAAATAAGGATTAGCAATTAACTTGCTGTAGTAATTTTGGATCTCAGATGAAGTGAAAAGTGAATAGTCATTCTTCGCGTTGTCCATCTTTTGATCGACATTAAAGTAAGTGATAGCCTTCAATCTTGGATACTTATAAGGCATTACTTCATATAAACGCTGCAAATTAAGCTTAGACCACTCTGTGAAATCTTCACCTGCCGAATGCGCGTAATGCGGGACTCCCGTTTCACTTAACATTAACGGTTTGCGGTCCGAATAGGTGTTGTAAAGCCTCGTTAACCTCTCAACATTACTCGTAGAAATCATGGAAGGTAGAGACGGATCCCCGTTTTCATAAGGCTCAATATATAAGCTAACCCCAACCCAGTCTACATAAGCATCTCCCGGATAATAAGGGTCAATATCATTCGCTGGTACATCACCAGGACTCCAAACCATCGCGACATTCGGAGCCTCTACTGCGAATACATCATGAAGCATACGGAATTTCGCAATATATTGGGCAGGGTTGCCATGCCATTTGACCCAAGCGCCATTCATCTCCCCCGCAAAACGCAAGAAGATCGGGATTCCTGCCGCCTTGGCATCTTGTGCCCATTTGCGCAAATAGGTGCCATCTGTAACCGGATCTAAGCCATCGTCAGGTTCCCACGCAATTTGTAAAGCGCCACCTGCATCTTTAGCTCTCTTCGCATACGTAGCAGGAAATCCTTGTCCCCAGTGGGCATAAGCCAAATAAATCGCGTGTTTTTTACCGTAAACAGCTTCCATCTTCGTAAAAATATTACCTACCTTTGGGTCCTGTTCAGAGTACATCCCAAGATAAGTACCATATGTAGGTTCAAACTTGGCCAATTGACTGTTCTTAGGCAAAGCTAATTGTTGAACCGCTGTCTCATTACGTTCCAGTCTATACAACTCAACCATTGTCCGAATTTGATCGGCACGCTGCAGCTTAACAGCCCCCCAATCCTTCCCTGCTTTCACCCAATATTCGTTTTCAGACTCGTAATAGCTAATTGCTTGATCGTAATCACCGATTGTATCGTAATAGGCGGCCAAGTTTCCATAAAATAAAGCTGCATTTTCCCATTCTCCAATGCTCGCATAGTGATTAGCCAGGAATTTCCAATGCGGCGCAGCCTCATCTTTATTCCCACTTGCACGAAGTGACTCTGCTTTCTGCCAGTGATCCCAAACGATGTCTGCTCGAGCCGGCGCTGGAGCACTTGCAAGGCTAGCAGCGATAATTCCTACAGCCAACGTCATAATTCCAATTCTCTTTTTAGTGATTTTCAAGTTAAAATGACTCCCTTCAACCCTGTTGTAAGTTTTTATGTCCATAACTAATACGTTTTGGATGGAATAAAGTAGCATTTTGTCGCAAAATAATTAAAAAGCAAAAAAACCAATGTGAGTAAACTCATTGGTTTTGGATGAAATGACAGTATTTACTTCGAGGACTTAACTAGCACAGCGCGAGTGCGTTTACGTTGTTCTTTTGTTAATTGCTGAACATAGGCATAGTTGCCTCGTGGAGCAATCCCTTTAATCGCGCCGGCTTTGAAAGTTCCACCTGCGGCCGGAATGGCAATGCGTAACCCGTACGTGGACATAACTGTACCAATTGGATTACTAATCGAACGACGGCCATCCGCTGTACCTGCGAAATTGAGCGCCGTTGCAAAGCGATCTGATGTGCGAAGCCATACGGAACCGGAATCACCAGGGAGAGAAACTGCACCTGTATTCCCACGAATTACCGATTGATTTCGGAACAATAATGTCCCTAAAGTTCCTCCATAAGAAACACGTACATCCACATTATTTGCTTCTACAGTTCCTCTGACAAACCCGGTTGTACGACCCGATTTAAACACTTGAAGACCGACAGGGTAGCTTAACAAGTGACCAGGAACTGTTACCAGCTGCCCCGATGCACATAAGTATCTTGGATTTAATAAGCTATTTGAAAACGGCAGTGCAATCGCAGAATCTTGGAAATTGACTTCACCCGGGCGCAATCTGACGAATTGAAAGGCTCTCCCTATGGTATTACCGGCTAGTGCTGCATCTGCTGGTCCTGGTTGCACGGTTGCTGAGAAGGCTGAGGAGTTGTTTTTAATGAGAACATGGTTGTTGCTCAGAATATAAAGCTGGTTGTTTCTAATCACTATGACGCCTGCCGTTCCCGTGGAGAATGGATCCGGTTTACCAATACTTACTCCCCCGGGAACGGGATGAATTCTATTGCGAAACAATGTTGGCCGGATGGCTTTTGGTTTAGAAGATGAGCCACTCGTTTTAAACATCCCAGTAGGCACAAAACGAACGGGAACAGCTGTGCCTGCTTTGGAAACCACTCCTTTGAGGCTGTTCAGACTGGAGGGTACGGTTTTTTGATGCGTGTAAACAATAACGCCTGCGCCGAGTGCCGGTTTACTCGGATCCAAATAGCCAACACCAACAGCCATGACCTCCGCTCTTTTTAGTAAAACGGGGGAAATTCTATTCTTATGTTTAAGTGCCTCATTAAATGTAGCCATTCACATTCTCCTCTTCCTTAAAGATGTAGCAGTGTATGCCAACTTGTACGATTCGGCTTAATCACTTCACCTAAAGTTAATTTGGAGGATGTAAAAAAAGGCTAACAACGGTTGGACCGTCGTTAGCCTTGGATAGGGGTATTAATTTGTGAATAAATGGCTAGTATCTCTGTGGCTTATGATTCATTTGTCACTTCATGCTTTATCATCTCAGAAGTCAATAGGACATGAATATCTCCTTTGATAAATTCGGGGTACACCTCAATTTGATTTAATTCATCAAATGAGAACCACCTAAAAATCAATCTTCCGTAAGTAAATTCTGAGCAGTATACAAGAAGAAGCTATAGTTCCTCAACTACAATGCGGCTCCCGCGCCCAGACGGCTCTGCTGGGAGAACGATTAATTTACGAGCTAGACGAGCACGGAGCTCTGGAACGTGGGAAATGACGCCCACGGCTAGACTGTCCATATGAAGCTTCTCAAGCGCACCGATGACCATGTCCAGCAGCTCTTGGTCGAGCGTACCGAAGCCCTCATCGAGGAAGAAGAATTCTAGCGGATATTCCCCCTTCAGCTGAATCTGTGCCGAAAGCGCGAGCGCTAACGCCAGCGAGGTAAGGAACGTTTCACCGCCCGACAGCGTACTTACGGGGCGCTTTACTCCGCCGTTGGCATCATCACGAATGACGAAGCCTCCTCCAGAGTCGACCTCAATCGCATAGCGTCGACGCGTTAATTCACTTAGCCGCTCCGAAGCTGCGCGGCTAACTTGCATGAGCTGTTCTTCGGCGAGATATTCGACGAAGGCATTGGCCTTAAGCACGGCTTGCAGCTTGCCAAGCCGTTCCAGCTGCGTCGCCTGTTCGGCACGACGCGCCTCAAGCTCGCACCACCGCGCATGCCGAGTAGCGAGCTCGCTCGCGCCCTGCGTCGCCTTGGCCCGCGTCTCGAGCGCGGCCTCGGCGGCCGCTTTCGCGGCGCTCAGCTGCGCCTGCGACTGCGCCCACTCGTCCGCGCTCAGACCGCGGCCCTGCAGCTTCGCTGCCAGCTGCGCAAGCTGGGCGCGCAGCGCCTGTTCGCGCTCGCGGTGCTCAGCCGCGAGCTGCGCCCATTGGCGGCGCTGCTCGGGCGCCAGCGCCGCGGCTTCTGCGGCTTCGCGCGACGCGAAGCCGTTATCCGTGAGCGCGCCGTGCAGCGCGCGCTCGGTCTGCGCCAGCTGCCGCGCGGCGGCGGCAGCGGCTTCGGCGGCGGCGCTGTAACGCTGCGCCGCCAAGAGCTGCTCGCGCTGCGCAGCAGCGTGCGCGAGCTTGGTCTGCTGCGCGAGCTGCCGCAGCTGCTCTAGCGCGGAGGTCGCCTCCGCGATGAGCTGCGGCACAGCCGCGCCGGGCTCGCGCAAAGCGAGCTGCCGCGATTTATCGGCGGCGAGCAGCGCCAAGCCCTGCAGCCGTTCATGCAGCTGCAGGGCAGTACGATCCTGCTCCAGTGCGGCGCGCTGGAGCTCGTCGATCTTCCCGTTTAGCTCGTCAAGAAACGGGATGCTCTTCTCAATTCGGCCGCGGAGCTCCTCAGCTAATCGCTCATTGGCAAGTAGCTGTTCAAGCTGCTGGTCCACGTCTACCCAAGAAAGCTCCGCATAACGCTCTTGCCAACCTTTTAACTGCGCACCTAGTGTTGTAGTAATTGAAGTTAACCTGCTATTCGTTTCCGATAACAAGCTCGCAGCCGCTTGCATCTGAGCACCTGCTTGCACGAATTGTTGTGCAAGAAGTGCATGCTCTTTCTGCAGACTTTGGAAAGAATGTTCAAGTTCTTCAGACTGGGAAATACAGGTAGATAGGCTTGCTTCCACAACTTTCCATTCCTCACGGAAAGCCTCAAAACTACTATCTTCCTGTAGTGCCCCCAAAATGGCATAAGCTCCTACTTCTTTCCCGGCAGCAGCCTCACCCCATAACATTAGGGACTGTTCACTGCTTACTTCACTTTGTCCCAGTCCGGTTGAAGTCGGAATAGCGAAATCAACCGCTTGCTGATAGACGATTCCCAATCTACGCAGCAACTGCTGCCCCGTGAATTGACGCTCTTTTGCAAGCTGAAGCAGCTCTTCTACCTGTCCAAGCAGTTCTTCATTTGCCTCTAGATCATTTGCAGTTTCAGCTGAGACTTCGCTATGCTGCTTTGACGGATGCTCTGTCGCACCACATACAGGACAGTGATCCCCATCCATTAGTTCATTGGCAAGAATCGCCGCCAAAGCATGACGTTCTTGCCTTTTCCAGCTCTGCTTTTGTCTCTCTTTGTAAGCTTGTAAAGCAGGAACGAACTTGGTGAACGCTGCAAGTTGCAAGTTAACCTCTTTACCAGTTTCCTGCAACTCCTTCAGCCATTCTGACAATGTAACCTGAAAGGCTTGCTGCTTGGCAGCTAATTGCAATTGACTTTGTTCCACTGCCGAGTAAGCGCCAGCTTTTTCTTCTCTGGCCTTCTTAGCTTCAAGCTCTTGGGCTTGGAGTTGTTCAATTGCCTTCTTTTCTTGAGACGCAGATTGTAATAGCTGTCTGGATACAGCTGTCGATTCCACCAACTTCAACTGATCTTTAAGCTCGGTTTGTTTAAGGATTGCTTTTTGTTTTGTTTCGATGTTTTTGCTCACTTCAGCCTGCAAATGCGTAAAAGTCGCCTTGACTTCTGCTTCTTGAAGCTGAGCAGTTTCGATTTGACTTTGAACTTGTTCAAGCTCCTGCTGAATGACAAGAGCTTGCTGCAGCTGGTCCAACCGTAATAAAAGCGGTCCTTCCTGTAAAGCCAACTCTTGCTGCGAATGCTCAAATTGGTGAACAGCCTGGTGATAGGTTGTTTCCGCTGTTAGTTGGGAAGCAGCTGCAATCTTAAGCTGCGTTTCCCCTGTCAGCACATCTTTGGCTGCCAAAGCATGCTGCTCCAGATAGGGTCTCACCTTTTCGGCCTGCTCTGCTTTTTGAAGAAGCAGCTCCTTCTCGAGGATTAACGCCTCTTGTTCCTGCTGCTTTTGCGTTTCTTGTTCCAACGCTTCTTTCTCATTCTGCCACTGAAACACCTGTTTATGGTCGTCATAGGACTTCTCCTGCTGTTCCAAATGAAGACGGCTCCGAACCGCTTCTTGTTCAGCTTCCAGAAGTCTGGCATTGGCCTCTTCTAATGCTCTCTCTGAAGCATCACCAAGCCCCTGCTGCTCTGCAGCGAGCTGCTTGACTGTGCTGTCCGTTTCTTTCACTTTGGAACTAACCTTCGCGCTCAAATGGTCGCCATACTGTTCTAGGTGAAATAGCCTCTGCAGCATTTGCCTACGATCTTTGCCAGTCAACGTCAGAAATTCTGCAAATTTCCCTTGCGGGAGCACGACAGCTCTCGTAAAGTCCTGCATAGACAGACCCAGAATATGCTGTACCTGCTGATTCACCTCACCCGCTTTATCCGCAAGTACGATGGTCTCGGTCCCTTTGATATGTAAAAGCCGAGTAATTGTCCCGTTTATGGACATCTCCGCTCCGCGCTTGAATTGCCGCTCGACACGATAACGCTCAGTGCCAGCCCCATTCGTCAGCTCAAACGTAAAAGAAACGAACAGCGTCTGCTCCGCATGATTCATAATCGCTTGTGTGCCTCCGCTAGCTCTTTCAACCTTGCCATATAACGATAGCGTGATCGCATCTAGAATGGATGATTTCCCACTGCCCGTTGGCCCAAATATGCCAAACACGCCCGCATCCACTAATTGGCTAAAATCGATCGTCTGCAATTCCCGATAACTCTGAAGTCCGGACATTTGCAACTGAATTGGACGCATACCTTGTCCTCCTTTCATAAAACGCTAGAATCACTTCTTATATGTTCCATCTGTTATTTCTTCGTTAACCTAAAAATCAACTTAGGTTTTGTTTAGTTATCCACAAGCACTTATTGGGCAGAGTTTGCCACCCAAACCTACTCCCCAGAAGCATCCGCCAAATCCTTCTCCTGCAGCAGCTCCAAAAACAACCGAACCAATTCAGGTTCAGGCAGCGCGCCGCCTGTTTGACGAGAGTAGAACCGCGTGAAGTGCTCTTCCATCGACAAATCTGCTCTCGATACAGTGGCTCGGACAGCCTCCATCTCCGGATAAATTGGCCTAATATGTATGAAGCCTTCGTATGCTTTGCGCAGCGATTGAATCTGTTCGATAGACATGGCTTCTGTCATTGTGACTTCCAAATCGATCCAAGCCGAAGCATCGCGTTGCTCATCCAGCCATTGGTGCACCTGTCCAATTCCTTCTTTGGCTTTCCAACTAACAAGAGGGCGGCCCGAAGTCAGAAATATCTCCTTAGGCTCGGCTGCTTGTCCCGGAGCTAATTCGAGCACTGTGACCGATTTTGCTTGGCCGGCTTCCGAGAAGCTGTAGGCGATAGGAGAACCACAATAACGGATGGGAGACGCTGCTTTGACATTTTGCGGTCTATGCAAATGGCCAAGCGCAACATACTGCGCTCCTGCCGTTAGAGCATTTGTATCTACCGTATAGGCGCCCCCTACTTGAATAGGGCGTTCCGATTCCGTTTCATGACCGCCAAGTACGTACAAATGGCTCATGATTAGATTCACCGTACCGGCTTCAAAAGAAGCCGCTTGTTTACGAATAAGTGCACCCACACGTTCGGAATATTTGCTGCGCAGTACTTCCTCTTCGGCTACATCCGATAGCAGCTCCTTGAGTCGCGATTCCGACGGGTACGGCAGCGTAATCAGACGTGTTAACTCACCTGTTCTAGCAATACCAATCGACTGAATGTCAGGGACCGGTAAGCCAATAATCGCGATCCCTTGTTTAGCCGCAAGCGGACCTGATGCTGCGAGCCGATCCGGATGATCATGGTTGCCGGAGATAATAGCCACTTGGCGCTTACCGCCGTCAGCCAACCTGGCAATGCCTTCATAGAAAAGCTGTTCAGCAGCAGCGGGAGGATTTACACTATCATAGATATCCCCTGCGATCAAAACTAAATCGATGGCTTGATCTTGTACAATCTGCACAAGCTCATCCATGAAAGCCGTCTGTTCTTCTAATCGGCTGCGACCTTCGAGTGTTCGACCGAAGTGCCAATCAGCTGTGTGTAAAATTCGCATAGCTCATCTCCTTCCTAAGCATTCGTTACTCTCTATCCCCTTTTACATCTCCAACAATTTCGCCCCATCAAAGAAATACAAGAACTTCCCATTTACAGGACGCTTCCAAATATGTTCCACGGCCCGGGTATACAGTGATATTTGCTTCTCATAACGCACCTTCAGTTCCGCATCACTGCTTCCCTTTACCGCATCCGTTTTATAATCGACCAACACGAGTCCTAGTTCATCTTCGAATAAACAATCGATAACCCCTTGAATTAACACAGTCTCCCCTATCGTGGAGCGGTCTGTTCCCATGTAGACCTCATCCGCAGGCAGTCCGTAGCTAAATGGTACCTCACGCTGCACGTTCGCAGCTTGTACCATCCGTTTGCCAACTTCTGTTTCGAAAAACTTCAAAACAACCGGAATATCTACAACATCACACTGCTCCTGCGTAAGCGTTTGTTTGTTAAGCATCTCCTCAAGAGTTGCCTGTATGCTTGATTCCGTCGGCGATTCCTGCAAAGAAAGATTTTGCATGACAGCATGGACAACGGTCCCCTTTTCAGCTGCAGTCAGCTTTTTCTCTTCCATGAATCTAGGTCTGCGCCATACCGCAATCTTTGGCTTCACCTGAGACTCATCCCAAACAGCAGTCTCTGTTCCAGATGGAAATTCCATTTCTCCCGCTAGGCGATTGAGTTCAGACAAACGCTTCATTTCCGACACAGTAGTCTTAGCAAAATGCTTAGGCGCATCCGGGTATTCGTATGTCCAAGAAAGCCGATCCTCCAACCAATCCTTCCATCTTCCCACTGTAGGGACAGAATGACTATGATGAACGGCTGACATTCGGTCAGCGTCGGGTAACACACTTCCGGCTTCCAATGTTTCTTCCATATGTAAGCTCTCAGGCTGGATAACCGTCAACTTCCACTGTGAAGGATCTTGAAGAAGACGCACGCCAGAGGATGACTCACTAATGCCGAGGCGCTCTCTCCAGAGAGCCGCATCTGGATGACGAAGCAGGGCAGGTCCGACCCAATCAAGATAGCTCCTCGCTTTCGCCAGTTCAAAGTCCGGCAAATACCATTCCGTCCTAGACAGATTACGCCCCCAACCGCGCAGCAGCTTATCGAGTGATTTCACTGTACCAAGTAAATACAGCTTTTCTCTTGCCCTTGTGAGAGCAACATACAAGACGCGCATTTCCTCTGCAAGCAGTTCTAGCTTCATTCTTCTTTTGATGGCTAAGGAAGGCAGTGTTGGATAGCTTACGCGCAAAGCCGTATCCACAAAACGAGGTCCAAAGCCGAGCTCTTTATGCAGTAAAAAAGCATCATTCAAATCCCGTTGATTGAACATTTTGGCCATACCTGCCACGAATACAACTGGGAACTCAAGCCCTTTACTTTTATGAATGGACATAATGCGAACCACATCTTCTTGTTCACCGAGCGCACGCGCTGTGCCTAAATCTCCGCCACTCTCTTTCATTCGTTCGATAAAACGCAGAAAGCGGAATAATCCACGTAGGGATGTGCTTTCGTATTGTCTTGCACGATCGTATAATGCTCTTAAATTAGCTTGTCGTTGCAAGCCACCCGGCAATCCGCCGGTGAAATCGTAATAGCCCGTTTGTCTATAGATGCTCCAAATTAAATCAGCAAGAGAGCCTTGTCTGGCGTCATTTCGCCACTTTTCCAGAAGCCCTAGAAAATGGTTCAGCTTTTGTAAAAGAGCTTCGTTATCATCTGACTCTGCACTTTTAACTACCTGTAAGACAGACTCGTAAAAAGGCACTGATTTGTCCGCGACCCTGATTTGTGCTAAATCCTCAGCGGTAAGCTGCACAACCGGAGAACGCAGTACGGCCGCCAATGGTACATCCTGATACGGATTGTCGATGACTTTCAGCAAGGCAAGCATCACTTCTACTTCCGTTGCAGAAAAATATCCGGTGCTCAGTTCCGCATAGGCAGGTATGCCCTGTTTTTTGAGTTCTTCAATGATGACAGGAGACCACGCCTGCGTCGCCCGCAGCAAAATCACGATATCACGATAAGTCGCAGGACGATCCCCGCCTGTTCTTTTATCAAAAACCTGAAAAGCTTCCTGTCCCCCTGCACCTAGCAATCCTCGAATTTGGCGAGCAATCGTGCGCGCTTCCAACTGCGCTGTTTCCAGTTCTTGCGCTTCTATTACAGGATCAGAGGCCCCCTCAGCCCCCTCTCCAAAAGCTTCTGAGTCTTGATCATCGGCATCATCAGTGAACGATTCACTTTTGTCTGGCACTTCCGTCCCACGATCGACAATCAGCATTTCTACTGAACAATCTGAAGCAGATGGCGGATAACCCGCTCCGTAAACAAGCTCAGCGCGCTCATCATAGGCAATTTCACCAACGGTTTCATTCATCATTTGTTTAAAAAGAAAATTGACCGCATCGACAACCTGAATGCGACTGCGGAAATTACGCGCCAAATCGATTCTTCCACCTTCGGAAGACGTTTCTGGCGATTCATCCTTATTGGAACGATACGCCTTATACTTCTCCAGGAAGAGACCTGGCTCAGCAAGACGGAACCGATATATACTCTGTTTCACGTCGCCTACCATAAACCGATTGCCAGGCTTCGTATGCGAGATTAGTTCAACAATAGCTTCCTGTACGCGGTTCGTATCCTGATATTCATCCAGAAGCACTTCCACGAATTGTCTGCGATAAGCTTGGGCAGCCTCGGATGGAATCAGTTCCCCGGGGATAGAGCCCTCTGCGCTAAGAATTTGTAAACAATAGTGCTCCAAATCGGCAAAATCGATCAAGCCCTTGGCTTGCTTGGCCTCTTGATACCGCTGTCCGAAATCAACAACCAGATCCACAAGCGTATGAAGCAGAGGAGCCATATCGGCAACTTCCTGATGAAATTGTTCAGGTGTACGTCCGAACAGTTCTTCTTTCATTTTGTTAATTTGCTCTTTGGCTTTATTTCGCAGCTCTTTAACTTCTTCCTGCAGCTCTTTGTCATAGTCATCGCCCTTGCATGATTTGAGCTTCCCGAACTCGGCCGTCTGGAAACCAAGATACAAGACGGACCACGGATAGGTGGTCGTTTCACGCAAATTGTCTACGAGCAGCAAATCTTCTCGCAGATTATCCAAATAAGGGGCCGGACCGCCAGGCGATTCAGCGATTTGCTGCGCTTGCCACAGTAGATCAGCGGCTCCTTCGAGCTCTATAGACAGGTCGCGAATGAGACTCTGCTCCCAGATCGAATAGTCCGCTGGCGCAGTCGCAGCGGCAACGTAAGGCAGCGCCTCCTGCATAACGGAGGCTGCCTCATCCGGCACGTCTTGCGGAATCTGTGGCGCCGGTGGTCCAAACATCGAAGCCGTCGCCCTGAGCCAGTACTCCGGCCATGGATGACTGCGCGACACATCATACAGCTTCTGAATAAGCTGCATGATCGCGTCGTCGTTGCGCTCGCCGCTGAACGAATCGACCAGCCGCCAGAAGGCGCTGTTCTCTCCGCTTACGGCGTAGTACTGCTCAAGCATTTCGCCTAACAGGTCTTGGCGAAGCAGGTCAGCCTCCGTCTCGTTGGCGATTCGGAAGCCCGGGTCTAACCGAATAAGGCTGAAGTAACGTTGAACGACTTCCAGACAGAAGGAATGCAGCGTAGTAATCGATGCGCGTCCCATCAGTGCGAGCTGCTTGCGCAAATGCTGCGAATGCGGCTGCTTCATCAGCTCTTTTTCCAGTGCTTCACGTATGCGATGCTTCATCTCGGATGCCGCTGCCTTGGTAAACGTCGCAACCAGCAAGCGGTCAACATCAATCGGCTCCCACTCATTGGATATCCGGCGTATAATCCGCTCGACGAGTACGGCGGTTTTGCCTGAACCAGCAGCAGCGGCAACCAGCATATTTTGACCCTTGAGTGTAATTGCATCCCATTGATCATCCGTCCATGTACTGCCAGGAGGCTTAGGCTGTTGTTGTTTATTCACGTATGTACGCTCCTTTCTGCCTTTAGGATTGGTTCACGTTTTGCTCTAGATCGGACCAAAGCTGATCTTTGCCCCGTTGTTTGAGCTGGTGAACCTCATTGCCTTCAAATAATGGATCAAATTGACAAATCGATTTATACGAGCAATGCAGACAGGCTGTTTTTTTACCCAAACGGTACGGAGCAATATCCACAGTTCCATCTGTGATACTCGTTCCGATCTGTTTAACCTGTTTCCGCACATATTTACGAAGTGTATCCCACTGTTCATCCGTTGCTACCGAAGAGGTTGAGTAGAAGCTTCCGTCCTTCTTCAAGGCAACTGGGATAAGCTGGGAGTGACCGGCACTCTTCACCAGCTCATCGTCCATCATAACGGCTACTTCCGCATCAGCGGTGATTAAGCCTTTCATTTTATAACGTTTGCGAAGCTCCTTCTCCACTTCTGCGGGATCGAGCGCATTTTTTTGCTGGAGCATCGGATTGTGCACATGGAAATAAAGCACGCCTGCCGGCTTCGCTGCAATGCCCAGCCACTGCTCCGCATGAGTAATAATGACGTCCAAATACGTCAGCATTTGAAGGGAAAGACCGTAATACACCTCAGATAACTGCAAGGAGGTTTGACTTGATTTATAGTCAATAACGCGCAAAAGAACGCCTTGCTCGCCATCCGCTCGATCCACTCGGTCAATCCGACCGATAATTTCCATGGTGCAGCCATTATCTAACTCGAAGGTCAGTGACGGCAATTCTTTGCCAGGTCCAAAATCAATCTCCAGCCCCAGTGGCTGGAACTGCCCATGCTTGGCATGCTCACCGAGCACAACTGCTGCTCTGCCTACAACCTGCTTTAGTTTTCTTGCTATGTAAGCATAACGGCTTGAACTTAACAGAATTTCTCCTTGTAGCCTTGGCGCGAGCTCGTCCACGACCTGTGCGGAACGCTCCATGCATTGCTCAGCTGTGAGCAAACCCCAGTCAAGTTGATCCTGCTGGAGCTTTTGGACAAACTGATTTAGCGCTGCGTGGAACAATTGTCCAATGTCCGGAGCATCTAATCGATAAACCCGTCTTTCCTGCAGTCTTAAGCCATGGGACACAAAATGCGAGAAAGGACAAGCCACATACTTCTCCATTCTCGATACACTCGCACGTAAATTTTGCCCATATAGAAGCTTGCTTGTCTTTAAACTGAGGCCATTCTCTTTATTCGTATATTGCAGCGCCTGAACTAACGATTGCAGCTTCATCTGCCACACCGGCTGCTCGGCATACCAATTGTACGTTTCCCACCAAAGGTCAGCCATTCGTCCACCTAACATCCAATGCTTCATGCGGACAGCCAAATAGGAGATAGCTTGAATGGGATGCGAAATATATGCCGCCTGCTCGCCTTCAGGCGATTCAGCTGCTGGTTCAGCAAGTAAAAGCGGGGCTTCTGTCCCCGGAAAAAGCTGACGCATCTGCTTGATTAGCTCTGATGGCAGAAGTGATTTTCCTTCTTCATCGGCAAGCGGGTAGCTCATCCAAAGCCTTTTGCCTGGTACGGTTAGCGATGTATACACAATAAACTGCTCGTCCAGCAGCTTGCGGCGACTGCCATCTGCCATTGGCAAGCCTGACTCTGTCAGTACACTTCTTTCCGCTTCCGTAAGGACGCCTTTTTCATCCATTTGAGCAGGGATCACCCCATCGTTGACGCCTAAAATGTAAGCATATCGAATCCCGCTGGAACGTGTACGGTCCATGCTTCCGATCAATAGCTGATCCATCGAAGGCGGCACTAAGCCTAGCTTCATACTCTCCATACCGGTCTCAATAAGTCCGTTAAAAAGCTCCAGACTCAGGTCGTCTTCCCCCATCGTCTCTACCAATTGATCCAGCATATCCATGATACTATCCCACATTTGGCCATGCTCTCGCGCTTTTTCTGGCTTCCCATCTTGGATCGCTTGCCCACTCCAAGACTCTAATTTCTCAGGAGCCTGTACAGTGACCAGGAGCTCATATAGCGCTTCAACCTGCTCTTTAACGGAGCTTGCTTGCTGTAAACGTTTCGAAAAGGCAAGGAGCGGTCTTACAACCCACGCTTTGCTCGTGTTTAAGGATTGCAGCTCTGCCGTTTGCTCCTGTACACCATCGTCCGCTTGCTCCAGATTAGCTCGAAATTTAAAGGTCCATGGCTTGCCATCCGTCCATCTGTACCCTTGAATGCCGAACGCAAGTACATAATTCTCTAATTTATCCAGCTCCGTCCGCTGGGAAGCTGCTTCCATTGGCAGCAGCAGATCCGTTTTGACACACCGAAATACGGCATCGTAATGCCAATTATGCTGCACAACTTCCAAGGCCGAGCGAATGAATTCAACGAGTGGATGATGGAGGACTGACCGCTTTTGGTCAAAAAAGTGAGGAATGTCATAATCGGTCAAAACCGCTTTTAACAAATCCTGATAGCCATCCATGTTCCGTACCATGACAGCAATTTCCCGCCATCGAACTCCTTGTTCACGAACCAGCATCAGCATATCCCGCACAGCACCCTCAACCTCAGCACGGCGATGAACAGCCTCCCTAATAACAAGCTGGTCGCTTAATTTCTCGTTTGGCGCAGGCTTATATAGCCCAGCACCGCCACCAATACGTCGATCAAACTTCCGCTCTAAATAGCCTAAAGCCGGACTATCTTCATAGCGCGGCGAAGTTTCAGGAGCCATGAGATGAACTTCAGCTGCCGGTAAACCAAGCTTCCATATGAGTTCTTGCATGCGCACCATCGTCGTCGCTGTAGGGTGAAACAAATCCAGCTCATCGGGCGTATCCCCAGCCTGCAGCTCACGATCAAGACAAAGTGTCACCGTCACCTGTTTGCACGCAGCAAAAAGCGCGCCAAGCACCGCAAACTCTTGCGGCGTGAAGCCGTGAAAACCATCAATCCATACCGATGCCGACCGCAAATAAGCGGAATTCGGTATTTGCTCCGCCAAAAGCGTTAAATAATCCTCTCCGTCCAAATACTGACGGGAAAGCTCAGATTCAAATTGCCGATAAACCAGCTGAATGTCATGCATTTTATCACGCAGCAAGCCGCTCTCTCCGAGCGTAATGACACGTCTATTCTCGTGTTCTTCCAGCTGCTTAGCGGTTACACAATACCGTTTCATTTCTGTGAAAAGCTGATTCAGCCGATCGACAAACCCCATTTGCTCCGCCGAATGACCGAATAGGTGAAGCTCGTCTTTATATTTATGTAAAATGCTGGTTAACAGCAATTTCTTGCCTGTATCATCAATGGGCAGCCTCGCTGTGCCGCCTTCTTCTTGCATGACACGCCACGCCAAACGGTGAAAACTTAACACCTGAGCGCGGATCATACCACGAATACTAGGATCAGAGACAAGCGCATGCTCCGCCTGGAACGTTGCTTGCTCAGGAACGAGTAAAATAAGCGGATGACCTTCCGGCTCTGCCGCCAAATGCTGCTTCATCTCTGTGAGGCAGCGTTCGCTTTTGCCACTTCCGGCTCTGCCGATTACGAATCGAATGGACATATACAGGGCCTCCTTAAAGTTTTCCTTAGAAAGCTTGCTTCGTAAGCATATACTTTGTTCTCATATCTCTCCTATTCTATCATACTTTTGGTAGAAAAGAGGTGTGGGAGATGATGGGCTTTCGCTAGAACAAATAAGCTGTTCCCTCGTCATTAGGACCGAGAGATCAGCTTACATGTCTCATATGATTTTTTTCTAATCTATCCTGCTGACTGCTATTTTGTATTTTTCATACCACTTTTCCCATTCGCCTTTTGGAAAGTCCATGAAGTGTCCATCCAATAAAGCGTACATCATATCGAGGCAAATGTGCCATCCAGATAAATCTTTGGGTGTATGATCGGTTAATGCGCTAATAAACTCTTTTAATACGAGTAAACAGCCTTCCGGCTTTGGATATAATTCGAAGCGAACACGATCATCACCCCACTCGAATTCGAGGACGGAGTATGGCTGGAAATCTGCAATTTTCATATCGATAAATGTCCCTGATTCGTCCTTCATATCGAATTTGATATTTCCCCCGATGCGAAGATCCTCAACTTGGAGATTAGACATCCATCTGACAAGCTTATCATTCTCCGTTAAAGCAGCCCAGACTTTCTCAATGGAATGATTCAATGGACGATCGAAGCGAGCGATATAGCCACCCTCAACTTTTTGTATGGAAGCTAACATATTCTTTATTCCTCCTCATCTAAAACTGTTTTTATGTCTGTTGGAGGGTAGTTGGCATCTCACCGATATAGACCGATTGCGGCCGAAAAATACGATTACAGCTTGCTTGTTCTAGTAGATGAGCCGTCCAACCGACCATACGGCATGCTGTAAAGCTGGGTGTAAATAAAGATTTCGGTAAGGCGATAGCCCGCATAACAGCTGCTGCATAAAACTCCACATTCACATACAATTTCCGTCCAGGTTTATAGACAGCCAACAAATCGACGGCCAGCTTTTCAACGTGAATAGCAAGTTCGAACCATGGATCCTCTGAGGCTAATTCTGTCATGATGTGCCTTAGTGCTTCCGCTCGAGGATCGCTCGTTTTATAAATTCGATGCCCAAAACCCATCAGCCGATTGCCCGATTTCAGCTGTTCAATCAACCAAGCTTCCGCACGATCTTTGGTTCTTATTTCATCCAGCATATGAAGGACTTCAGATGGTGCTCCGCCATGAAGAGGCCCTTTCATCGCGCCAATCGATGCGCAGAGAGCTGAAGCAATATCAGATTGTGTAGACAGCACTACACGTCCTGCAAACGTAGAAGCATTCATCCCATGTTCCATTGCTAATATGAAATAAGCTTTTAACACCTTCACATGTACAGGCTGTGGTACTGTTCCAGTCAGCATGTACAAATAATTGGCGACATGATCGAGCTCCGGATTAGGTTCTATGGGCTGAAGTCCCAATGACTGCCGATATTTATAAGCAATAATGGTTGGCAGCAAAGCTGTATATGCCAAGATGGATTCATATCGGGGAGGCCAAGCAGCTTCCTTCACGGACTCTGTTCCTAGAAACGAGATCGCGGTACGCAACACACTCATCATATCGCATTCCAATGGCAGCAAATTTAAGGCCGATTTCAAAGTTTCAGGCAAACGCCGTTGCGCCGACCATTGGGCTCTGAAATTGACAAGTATCTCCTCTGTAGGCAGCTCACCATGCCAGAGTAAATAAGCCACTTCCTCGAAACTCTTATCCATAGCTAACTTCTTAGCCTCGTGCCCGCGATATACGAGATATCCTTTCTCCCCATCCACCAAAGACAATTCGGTTTCTGCCGCAATAATGCCTTCTAAACCAGTTACGGATGCCATACTGTCATCTTCCTTTCAATAAGAAGTCAAATCGTTCTCCCCTTATCTTAGTCGGTAATGACAGTTTCATCCAATTGGAGTTTTCTTTCAAATCGATAAATAAAATTCAATAAATTATATGTATCAATCATATAAATTTATCGATATGACATCATTTATGATCGTACTATTCTTCTTCGTAAATCATTTTAACGCTCATCCCGCCATCAATCGTTAGATTCTGACCGGTGATGAATCCAGCCTTTTCACTGGATAAGTATAGACAAGCAGCCGCGATATCCTCCGGTTTCCCGACCCTGCCTGCTGGGTGCTGCTTTCGATCTGTTTCCGAATGAACAACGATTTCCTTCCGAGAAGAGAGCTGCGATTTGCGAACAGAGAAATGCCCCTCCTAGATTAACGGAAATCACTCGTTGAAACTGCTCTATCGTAAGCTCTAATACATCAGCATTATGCATAATTCCTGCATTATTAACTAGCACATCAAGTCCGCCTAAATCGGATGCATTATTACCCAGCCATCTTTTTGAGGACTAAGACATTATAATGCATCTTAATAAGGCCCCCGAATATGATCTTTCACTTTATCTTGATAAAAGCTTTGGGTACGTTCTAGCTCCTCTGTCGTGAACGATGGAACATGAACCGTACCGAGGTTGTCCTCTACCTGAAGTTCGTTTTTAAACCCTGGAATTACACAAGTAATGTTCGGATTGTCCAGAATCCAGCGCATGGAAGCTCGGGCCATATTTCCACGGCCTTCCGCAATCCAAGCCAGTTCTCTCGCCAGCTCAACTCCCTTATTGAATGGCAGTCCCGCAAACGTTTCACCTACGTTGAACTGTGCACCGTCTGCATTGAAGCTCCGATGGTCATCCGCAGCAAATGTGCTGGTTTCTGTGAATTTTCCGGTCAGTAATCCGCTTGCTAACGGTAATCTTACGAGGATCCCTACGCCCGCAGCTTTCGCCTGCGGAAATAATGCTTCGGCAGGTTTTTGGCGGAACAGGTTGTAAATGACTTGAAGCGCCTTAACACCAGGAATACCCATAGAGAACAAACCTTCCTCAACCGTCTCTACGCTCACCCCATAATGGCGGATTTTGCCTTCTGTCTTTAGCTTCTCAAGTACCTCGAACACATGACCATCCTTCAAGATGGAAAGCGGCGGACAGTGAATCTGATACAGATCGATTCTTTCCCGATTCAATCTTTTCAAGCTGCTCTCACAAAATTGACGCACTGACTCCTCAGAATACGTACTAAGATCGTGAATATCGCCGGCGCGGCAAAACTTTGTTGCAACATAAACGTCATCTTCTTTTCCTTTGGTGGCCTTAGCTAAAAGCTCTTCCGCATGGCCCGAGCCATAAACATCAGCCGTATCAAAAAAGTTTACTCCCGCATCCATAGCCTGATGTAAACCTTTCAGCGCTTCATCATCATTTGCGTGCCCCCATCCGCCACCAATTGCCCATGTACCGAAGCTAACTTCACTAACTTGAAGCTCTGTGTTTCCTAATTGACGATATCTCATACGCCTCTCCTCCTTCGTGTTAATTCACAATTGTGTGATGATAATTCGGCTTATCTAATCAATATTCTTTAGCTGATAGCTGACAAATGCCAGCTGCTTGCTATCGGGCGACCAAGAATTGACGTTGATTGTACCCTGGCCTCCAAACAGCTTAACTAGTGTGCGAAATTCTCCTCCAGCACAAGACATCTGTCGAAGTTCTACATGCTTATTCGCAGGATGGTCTCCAGGGGCGACATCATCCTTGTAGTAAGAAATAAAGGCTACGGATTCTCCATTGGGAGAGACATGCGGGAACCAGCTGTTGCTTTCATCAAATGTCATTTGCGTCTGTTCACTGCCGTCGGCATTCATTCGCCATACCTGCATAAGGCCAGTACGGACTGAGTTGAACCAAATGTGCTTTCCATCCGGCGAGTATTCGGGACCGTCGTCAAGACTAGGAGAATCAGTCAGCTGCGTTTCAACACCGCCGGTTACAGGAATGGTGTAGATATCATACTGGCCGTTCCTCTCGGCACAGTATGCTAATGTGCTGCCATCTGGTGACCAGCCATGCAGATAGCTGGGTGCCATTGGTGTGATGAGAACTGGATTGCCGCCCTTTAAGGGCAATACATAAATGCGCGAATGACCATCCTCCTGTGTATGATGACTTACCGCGATTTGAGTATTGTCAGGTGAGAGTACATGGTCATTGTTACATTGCGTGGCATATCTCGTATCGATAATCGTACTTTCTAGTATGCTAATGTCGAAGGAATAGAGGCGACCTAAGCTGTTATAAATGAGCCGTTTACCATCAATGGTCCAATTTGGCGCTTCAATAAGCTCGTCGAATTGGGCCAATGCCTTTCGTTCTCCAGTCTGAATATCCACGGTTTCAAGGGTACTAATCACATTTCGACCTAAGATTTTATTAGGTTGCTTTAACGTATTCATTTGCAGTTTTCTCCATTTCCATATCTTTGTTTGAAGTGGGATCGCACTCTAAGGAGATCAAAAATTACATTGGGTATGTATGTATTCAAGTGTTTCGTTTGTTTTACCTTCTTTCCATCCTTGGTTATAGACAAAAAGGCCTTAACCTGAAAGGGTTAGGCACTTTTGCTGCAATGATGTATTTCATCGTTAGATTCAAGTTGAGGTAGTATTGCGATTGCTGCATCGATGTTTTACATCGTTAGGCGAATACCTGTTCATAAAGGATTGATGGAACGATGTTTTACATTGTTGCAAGGGAGCTCAACCATCGTTTTAATGCTGTAACGATACTTTTCATCATTGCGTCACAGGTCGGCAAACTCTGCGTGTACGGCCTATCTCTCAGATATCCTCGACTACTTTTTGGACAGCCACCACTTAATAAAGGGGCTGTCCTTTTTTTCTACTTACTTCGTACCTCAAAGATAGCAAACTTCAAGTAATGTCCCTCATCTACACCGAGGATGCGAGGATGATCCATACCTGCTTCACGGAACTCTATTAAACGCAGAATTTTACCTGCATCCGTCGCCGCCGCGTGAATGGTTTCTAGGAACAACTCAGGGTGCATGTGATAGGAACAACTCGCTGTTACCAAGTAGCCACCTTCGTTCACAAGCTTCATGCCGTGCAAATTAATATCCTTGTAGCCGCGGCAGGCACCTTCAACGGCGCTCTTCGTTTTTGCGAAAGCGGGAGGATCCAGAATGACCACATCCCAAGTCCGTCCACCTTCTGCAACCGGCTTCGACGTATCCACTTTAGCTTTACCGCTGCCAGCATGGGCACGAACCTTACGCTCATCCAAGCCTCTGACTTGTGTACGCAAGTATTCAAAAGCATCTGCGACAACAAACTCTACGCGTTCTTCAAAACCGTTTAGCGCAACGTTCGTACGCGCACTTTCAATCGCATGCTCCGAAATATCGAGGCAGGTTACTTTTTTCGCACCGAATTTACAGGCATTTAGCGTAAAGCTGCCTGTATGGGAGAAACATTCCAGCACCGACGCGCCGTCCCAATATGGAAAGGAAACCACTTTGCCATTCGCATTTACAGGGAGTGTCTGGCTCACGCCATCCTCCTCAACCACTTTCAGTTCAATTCCGCTGCGATGGCCCCATCCTGTCATTAGGGGAGCGATGGCTGCACGATTCTCTCTTTGGTCAAAGAAGTAGCCGGTTTTCTGACCTTCTTCAATGTCAACGCGAATGCGTAGACCATTTTCCAAAATGTCAACATGCTTGGGACACTCGCCGTACAGCAAGCCCTTCGTCTGTTTCAAGCCTTCCAACTCACGAATCGAAACATCACTGCGTTCAAATATACCAGTCGGCTTCATGACTTGAACCAAAGCCGCTACGATTTGCTCTCTACAGCGATCCATTCCCATGGTAAGAAGCTGAACAACCAGCGTATCCTCAAATTTATCCACAATGAGTCCCGGCAAAAAGTCGGCTTCACCATAAACCAAGCGATAAGATTGTGCATCTTTTACAAAGCGCTTGCGATGCTGAAAACAGCGCGTAAACCGCTCAACAAAAAATTCCGTTGTCATCGCTTCAAGCGGTTTAAAGGATACGATTCGGACTGTAATTTGGGAAGCCTCGTTATAATAACCCGTTGCTAGGTATTGACCAAGATGTGTTTGAACAGGCACTAGTTGTCCTGGTTCGATCTCACCATCTACACGCTCGATTTCACTTCTGTACACCCATGGGTGTCCTTGCTCCAAACGAGCTTTGCGTTTCTTATGTAAAAATACTGCTGCCATTATGCTTTTAGCCGTCCTTTTGTGTGATACCGTTCACTCTCATCAGCTTGCTTGTCATGCTTGTCTGTACGGTCACATATATTGGTTGAAAAATGATTAGCAAGCTCGCGAAGGAGATCTGCTGCAATGATAACTGCCATCGTACTCCCTGTATTAACAGGATTAGCTCTATTTCTGTTCGGTATGAAGCTGATGGAAACCGCACTTCAGCAGTGGGCAGGCCCCCGCCTCCAGTTGTGGCTGGAGCGGTTTACCCGCACGCCGGTACGCGGCCTCGCCACCGGCACTGTACTCACGGCGGCGCTCCAAAGCAGCACCGCCATTACCGTTATCGCCATCGGACTCGTCGGCGCTGGCGTACTAACCTTCCCGAGAACGCTCGGCGTCATTCTCGGGACGAACATCGGCACGTGTCTCACCACCGAGCTGATCGGGCTCAGCCTCGGTGGCATCGGCGTGCCGATGCTGCTCGCGAGCGCCGGCATCTGGCTCGCGAGCTGGTTTGCCGGGCCGCTGCCGCAGGGCAGGGCCCCTGCTGCTTCCACCGCGAAGTCACTCGCGGTCACAACCGGCTCGCCCGCCACCATCGGCGGGCGCAGCTGGCTGCGCAGCGTCCGCTACGGGTCGCTTGCGGTCAGCGGCTTCGCTCTCGTGCTGCTCGGCATCGAAATTATGCAAACCATCGGGCCTGCCTTGCAATCCCGAGGTCTGTTCGCCTGGTTCGTGCTCCAGGCGCAGCACAGCCTGCTGTGGGGCGTCATCGCCGGCGCCGCGGTCACCGCGCTTGTACACAGCAGCGCAGCCGTCATTGCGATGGCGATGGGCCTCGCAGCCGTTCAAGGCATTCCCGTCGAGCTTGGCGTAGCGATAACGATCGGTGCCAATGTCGGCACCTGTGTGACCGCACTAATCGCCGGGATGAGCAGTTCCCGCGCCGGGCGATACGTCGCCTGGTCACATATCCTCCTTAATGTCGGAGGCGCGGTCCTATTCTACCCCTTCATCGATCAGCTCGTGAGCCTTTCAGCTCTACTTGCTAATGATGCATCCGAGCAAATCGCCCGTTCCCAAACGATATTCAATATCGTATGTTCCTTGCTCGCCTTACCGTTATGTTATCTTAGTATGTGGAAGCGTCTTGAGTTCCGCTCACAATAGCAACACCAGAGCTTGTCCCTAATCTTGTTGCCCCTGCTTCAATCATAGCAATCGCAGTTTGCAAGTCTCTAACACCACCCGATGCTTTCACACCAATCGTATCGGATACGTTTTGGCGCATTAAACGAACGTCTTCCACAGTAGCCCCGCCAGGACCAAAGCCAGTAGATGTTTTAACGAAATGAGCGCCTGCTTCTTCGGAAAGTCGGCAAGCTGCTGCTTTTTGCTCATCATTTAGGAAACCCGTTTCCATAATGACTTTAACAATCGCTTTGCCTTTTACAGCGTCCACAACTTGTTTAATGTCAGAACGAACAGCGTCATACTGCCCTTCAAGCAATAAGCCAATCGGCAGGACAGTGTCAATTTCAGCAGCCCCATTCTCTACAGCCTTAGCTGCTTCAAATGCTTTCACTTCGCTCAAGCTTGCGCCAAGCGGGAAGCCAACAACAGCAGCAACCTTGACACCCGTTCCTTCTAATGCTTTACTTGCCGTTCCAACAAACTGAGAATTTACACACACACTAAAAAACTGGTGCTGTGCAGCTTCCTCACACAGTTTGTGGATCGCGGCTGTGCTCGCATCTTGTTTTAATAACGTATGGTCAATGTATTTAGCAATTTCCTTCGCGCTCAAAGTACTCATTTGATGCACCTCATCTTTTTATTATTGAAACCATTCCCTATTTAAACCCTTTAATGAGAAAACCTCTAGCGTAGCCATTCAAGATGAGCGACTACGTTTAGAGGTATGTTTTATAGCCTTAAAAGAAACGCATTACAAATTCACGACACTAGCCGCTTCCAAAACACGAACCAGCTGTCCCTTGCTTTCATTAACACCGGCTTCCGTTACCTTAACGCGGCAAACTTGGCCGATCATGTCTTCGGAGCCTTGGAATACAAGCTGCACATAATTATCGGAGTAACCCATGTACAGTCCGCTGTCAGGAGCACCTTTATAAGTACGTTCCGGAATGACTTCTAGGACTTCACCTACAAATTTTTGTGCATAAGCAAGCTGCATTTTCTCGGAAAGATCGATGAGTTCGTGTACGCGGGCATTTTTGATTTCCTCATCCACTTGATCTTCCATCCGCGCAGCAGGAGTACCTGTCCGTTTGGAGTAAGGGAATACGTGCATTTCGGAGAATTTCATTTGCTCCATAAACTTGTAACCGTCCCGGAACATTTCCTCGGTTTCACCTGGGAAACCAACAATGACATCCGTCGTAATCGCGACATCCGGCATGATTTCATGAAGACGTTCGATCTTGCGAGCGAATTCCGCTGTTGTATATTTTCTGCGCATCCGTGCAAGAACTTGGTCATCGCCAGCTTGCAGCGGGATATGCAGATGACGGCACATTTTGTCCGAGGACTTCAGAACTTCAATGACTTCATCTGTAATTTGACTAGCTTCGATCGAGGAGATACGAATCCGTTTCAAGCCTTCGACTTTGTCCAGATCCCAAAGAAGCTTGGCCAAGCTGTAATCTTCAATATCTTCGCCATAACCGCCCGTGTGAATACCCGTCAGTACGATTTCTTGATATCCGGCAGCCACCAGCTGCTCTGCTTGCGCAATAACGCTTTGCGGATCACGACTGCGCATCAGACCGCGTGACCATGGAATAATGCAGAAGGTGCAGAAGTTATTGCAGCCTTCTTGAATTTTAAGAAAAGCTCTTGTGCGATCAGCAAAATCAGGCACGTCCAATTCCTCGAACTGACGTGTTTTCATGATGTTGCGCACGGCATTGATCGGCTGACGATCCTGCTCAAATTGTTTCACAAGCGGGATAATTTTCTCCCGATCCTGTGTCCCGATCACCATATCCACGCCTGGAATTGCCATAATTTCTGCTGGCGACGTCTGCGCGTAACAACCAGTTACGGCAACAATCGCTTCAGGATTACGACGAATCGCACGACGAATCATTTGGCGGCTCTTCTTATCCCCTGTATTCGTAACGGTACATGTATTAATGACATACACATCTGCCGTATGCTCGAAATCAACCTGCTCATAACCCTCATTTTTGAATAGCTGCCAAATGGCCTCTGTATCATAGAAATTTACTTTACAACCTAATGTATGAAACGCTACCGTTGCCATAACGCTTATCCTCCCATCTCTCCGGTTTCATAGAAAAGACATGTAAGACCTACCATTGCGGCAGTCTCCGTGCGTAAAATGCGTGCACCCAGCGACACGGAAGCGAAGCCAGCCTCTTCAGCCTGCTTAATTTCCTGTTCCGTAAAACCACCTTCAGGGCCAACCGCAATCAGTACTTGTTTCCCTGGTCCCAATTTACCTTCAGCTTGCGCTTCCTGAATAGCAGGCTTTAATTGCTGACCATCTTCCTTCTCATAACAAATCCAAGCGACATCCGCTTCCTTCGCACGCTGCAGCAGCTGCTTCCAAGAATAAACAGAATCTACTTGCGGCACACGATTTCGGTGTGCTTGCTCCGCCGCTTCCTTGGCAATCTTCTGCCAACGTTCGGTGCGTTTTGCTTCTTTCTTTGTATCGTACTGCACAATCGTGCGTTCTGATAAAAAAGGAAGAAACCGGGCTGCCCCGATCTCGGTCCCTTTTTGAATAATGAGTTCCATCTTATCGCCTTTGGGCAAGCTCTGTGCAATCCACACCCGAACAGCCGCTTCAGCATCCATAGGCAGCTCTTCCACGATTTCCGCGGTCACACGTCCTTTATCCAGTTCCGAAATACGAGCGAGCACTTCACGGTCTACGCCATTACTGCAAATAATTTTGTCTCCAATATCTGCTCGCATGACTCGAATCAGATGATGTGCGTCGTCTCCCTCTATGGTGACTGTCTGTGTAGCCTCGTGAAACTGCTCAAGCGGGAGAAAATAACGCTGCATAGTCAAAGCCTCTCTATCTTCGTTCATTTCGATATTGATATGAAACTTCCACTCACCATCATACCTTTTTTGATCATGGAAATCTACAATGGGTTGAATTTGGAATCGTTACATCCCCAAGATCCAAGCAATGGGTTTCGAGAAAAAGCTAATGATGTCAGACCCCAAGCTTAAGTAAGGATCCAGCGTTACTTGACGTAATGGCCTTACGAATACAACAAGCAGGAAAATAACGGATGCCCATTGTTCAAACTTTTGCAGCGATTCCGTGTATCTCAGATCCACTAGATCTTGAATAATTCGATAACCATCTAATGGCGGAATCGGAATTAAATTGAACAGGAACAAGGTTATATTAATGCTCAACATCAATTGTAAAAAAAGAACAATTGCGTCTTTACTACCTTTGGAAACTCCTTCCAACCAACCATATTTCTGGAATAAAAGAGCAACAAATATCGTGATAATGGCCAGAATCAAGTTACTCAGCGGCCCCGCTGCGGTCACAATAATCCCCATCAAGCGTGGTCTTTTGAAATTGCCACGATTCACAGGTACAGGCTTCGCCCAACCAAAACCAGCAATCAAGAGCATAATTGTACCGAACAAGTCCAGATGGACCATCGGGTTTAAGGAAACTCTGCCGAACTGATAAGCCGTAGAATCTCCCAATTTATAGGCGCTATACGCATGAGCAAATTCATGAATGGTAAAAGAAAGAACGAGGACTAGAATAACAAACGGCAATGTACTCCAGTCATAAAACAGTAATCCTCCCATGTATGGACACCTACAGCTTTCTAGCTACAATCACGACCCAATTCGAATCATAGTTTTTCTCTACGATCGTAAATTTGGCTGCAATTAGTGCTTTTTCTACATCTGCTTCTTTGTTTGTAATAATCCCCGAGGTGATATAGTAACCACCTTGCTGCAAGACTTCATACACTTCATCAACGAAGAGAACAATGACTTCTGCCAAAATATTCGCGACAACTAGCTGTACAGGAATCGAAACACCCAGCTGCGCAGCGTCTTCGGTCTCGCTTTCTTTCAGTACTCCGAGTAAATCACTAAGTTTGACAGTAATCTTATCTTCGAGCTGATTTTGTTTTGTATTATCAAGCGCACTCGTTACAGCTACTGGATCCAAGTCAACAGCGAGCACATGCTTCGCGCCTAGCTTCGCAGCTGCAATCGAAAGAATACCAGATCCAGTTCCCACATCAATGACGTCGTCACCTGGCTGGAGTACCTTCTCCAATGTTTTCAAACAAAGAGACGTTGTCGCATGCGTACCTGTTCCGAAAGCCATCCCAGGGTCAAGCTCCAAGATTAATTCATCAGGCGAAGCTGTATACTCTTCCCATGTTGGTTTAATCGTCAAACGGTCAGACACACGAATAGGTTTAAAATACTGCTTCCAGGCATGCGCCCAATCCTCATCGTCTACTTCTATTAATTCAAATGTAGGATTTCCAGTATCGATATCGAACTCTTTAAGCTGCTCAACAGATTCTTTCAGGTTAGCCATGATGGGCTCCATATCTGTGCCATGGTAGAAGTAGCCTTTAATGACGGCTCTTCCCTCTGGGATATCGTTAAAAGGTGTTTCGTACAATTGACCAAACGAGGTGTCTCTCTCTTTGTTTAAGGTTCCTGATTCTTCAATGGAAACGCCACCGGCGCCCAGTTCATGAACAAAGTTCGTAATCATTTCTATTGCTTCTTCTGTCGTATGTACAGTTAATTCCTGCCAAAGCATCGGTATTGCTCCTCCTGTCGGTTATCACTTACAAATAAACCAAGCCCTAAAACGGTTATTTGGGCTATTTTCACACTGATTATTGTACTACACTTCGCTTCTTGGGTAAAATGGCGCATAATTTGTAAGCGCTTTAAAAATATTTTGCATCCTAACAACTTCCTAATACCTTCATGTTACATTGAAAAAGTGAGCAATGCTTAATCGTCTCTCTTGCTATTATTCATCATTAGAATGGAGTCATCACATGTACAAAACACTATTCATCTCACTTGTTTTCGTTGGTGTAGCGATGTCAGCACCTTTCACGACACCAACCATGCTTGCGGATAACTATAGCCAAGTTACGGCTCATCGCGGCAGTTCCGCTGTCACACCCGAGAATACGCTCTCTTCCTTTCGTCAAGCCATCATCGATCGAGCAGGCATTGCTGAGCTGGATGTCCAAGAGACAGCCGACGGAGTCGTCATGGTTATGCACGATAATAAGGCCATCCGCACAACAGGAATTAATAAAAACATGTGGGAAATCACCTCCTCGGAGCTAAAAGAGGCAAGCGCAGGCAGCTGGTTTAGCCCGAAATTTCAAAATGAGCTTGTGCCCACGCTGGATGAAGTCATAGGATTAGCCAAAGGTCATATAAAGCTGAATATAGAAATGAAAAATAACGGGCACGGTATGCTGCTCGCTGAAAAAACAGTAGACCTTATCCAAGCACACAGCTTTGAGAAGGAATGCACGGTGACATCATTTGATGCCAAGTTGCTTTATACTGTGAAAAAGCTTAATCCCCAGATCAAGACCGGCCTTATTGTGGGGCAAAAAACGGAAAACATTGTCGCCATCATGCAGAGTTCTGATTTCGATGTTATTTCTGCAGCCTATCCCCTCGTAACTGAATCATTCATGAAGCTTGCCGAGGCACATCAGAAGGAAGTCTATGTATGGACGGTCAATCAACCGACAATCATGAAGCAAATGCTTGCACTCGGTGTATCCAGTATTATTACGGACCATCCAGACCAACTTGTTCAAGTCATGAGTGGGCAGTAAGCACTTTCTTATATAATAAAAGCATCTGATCAATCAGGCTTTTGCCTTTTGATCAGATGCTTTTTTGAGATTACATAGTTCCGCCTGCGCTTTCAATAACACGTACTGCCTGATCATACACGGCATCGTCGATGACGGCAGCCAGTATAATGTCAATTCCCGTTACACCGCCACCCCCTCCGTCGCTTAAACCGCTTGCTGCTGGGTCTGCCGCAATCAGGATCCCTTCATCAGGTGTAGAAACATCTGCAGCCTGAGTTAACGTACCCAAGCTTCCGAAGTCCCCCGCATAGGGATTCATCGCGGATTGCAAACCACTGCCTGCATATCTGCCAAATCGATCTACCTGAACGTCAATAGCACGCAGTGCTTTCAGCTTAGAAGCTGCTCCCTCTGCTTGCTCCGGCGAATGAAAATAGGCGAGAATACTTTTCTCTGCCATTACTGTTCTTCCTGTCTGTAATCAGCTGCTTGCGCTCTCTCAGCCGCCTCGAAATCATCGGCATCAGCAACCTCAGCGGCGAATTCGACATCCTCATTTTTGGTTACAGGTAATTTATTCTGCTCTTCCTGATTATGTTTCTGACTCATCTTTGAACCTCCTAGAAACCGTTAAATTAACATCCATTTTTTATTGTGCCAAAGGATGGTTTTTTTATGCCACAAAAAGAAGATGACCGTCTCTCTCGCAGACGGTCATCTTCTTTACACAAACGGACATCTCATTTAATTTTGTTGCCTTTTATAAATCAGTTTGGAGAGAGTCACGCTGATTTCATACAACAAGAATAAGGGAATGATGACTAGGATGTCCGAGATGATATCAGGTGGCGTTATGGTTACAGCGGTTACCGCCAGCAGAAAATAAGCAAGTTTGCGCATTTTAGCCATTCTTTTCGGAGAAAGCACACCTATTTGTGTTAGGAACATGACAACTACCGGCATTTCAAATAAAACACCAAAAGGTACTGTCATATTCACCATGAATGTAAAATATTTCTCCGCCGTATACATCGTATCGAAGTTTCCTGCCATCCCTTCCAAAAAGGAATAAACCATCGGATAGATGATAAAATAACCGAAACTAACCCCGATTATAAATAGCAAAGCCAAAGCTGGTATAAAAGCTAGAGTCGCCTTATATTCGTGAGCTCGAAGTGCAGGCTTTACAAAGAGCCAAGCTTGCCAAGCCAAAATTGGCATCGTAACAGCTATAGCCAAAACACCGCTAAGCATGAAATATACCCAGATGACATCAGACGGAGCGAGTATCGTAAGCTTACCTTCCACATCACGTACTAGCCAACGATATACGTCTTGAACAAAAACAAAAGCGACGCAAAACGAAATAAAAAAGGCGATAAGTGTAATAATAATTCTTTTGCGCATTTCCTCTAAATGTAGGACAACGGATTCTTGCTTTTTGGAAGTGGTCACCGCGATTGACATTGTTTAATTTTTGTCAGCAGCTACATGCGGCTTCAAATCTTCTACTTTCTTCGGTTCTTCAATTTCATCCTTATCCCCGTTTAACAGCTCGCGAGTACCGTTCTTAAATTCACTTAGTGTACGACCGAAAGCACGTCCTAGTTCAGGTAATTTGGAAGGTCCAAAAACAATAAGAGCAATAACCAGAATAATAATTAGTCCGCCTACACCGATATTTCCGAATGGCATTTGAAGTATCCCCTTTGAATGAAATAAGTTCTGATTAGATGAAGATCCCCACTATGCAGTGGGGAATTTACAATTTCGTTAATGGACTGCTTACCGAAGCAGGTATTAGCCTAGCTTGAATCCGCTGATTGCAACTACGCCGCAACGAGGAATCGTGTCACCTTTACGGTGCGGCCACATGCCTGTAGGCTTTGCCAAATCAGTAGTCAATTCACCTGGATGCTGAATGGAAAGGAACAGCGTTTGTTCATTCGGCGTAAAGAATGGGCCTGTTAATTCACTTTCCTTAGGCGCTGAGGCAAACTGCATGGCAACACCTTTGCCTTGACCTATGGTTGGAATTACGAATAATCCATTATTCATAAATGATTTGTAAACACCTTTGTTATGGCTGCTAGTGGAAATGTCTGTCACAACCCATAAATTCCCGTTTGAATCAAATGCTAGATTGTCAGGGGAACTGAATCCGGATTGACGACCTCCAGCAGCGAAGATTTCGAAATCAAACTCAGTTGCGCCAAGGTCATTATCCAATTCGAAAATGCGAGTGATATGACCATGGATATTACCGTGGGTATCATTGTTTGTATGGCAGATAAATACCGTGTTATCGAAAGGTGAGATCTCGATATCTTCCGGACGGTCTGTTGGTGTACCTCCAAGAATAAGAGCAGCCTCATGACAGTAAGTAACAATATCACCTTGCGTTTGGAATTTCTTTTGCAGCTCTTCTCTTTTGCCGCTCACACCAGCTGGATTTTTGAACTTTTCATTGTCTAATGCTTTCGTAACAGCCTCGATCGTCACTGGAACCCATTTACCTGATTTCAGGTTAGCCACATATAAGGTACCTTCGGATAACAAAGCGGAGTTACCGCGACCCAATGATGGCTCATACTTATGTTTGGAAACGAACTTGTACACACAAGCGTCTTTCTTGTCATCTCCCATGTACACAACCACACGTCCGTCTTTGGCAATTCCCATAGCAGTGTTTTCATGGTTGAATCTACCTAATGCTGTATGTTTCTTCAAGAACGTACCGTCGAAAGGATCCACTTCGATAACCCAACCATAGTGAGTTTGCGGTAAACCAGCGGTTTCAGCAGTATCCGTGAAGTTTTCTTCACAAGACAAAACCGTATTCCACAAAGTCACACCACCGGAACAGTTAGCAAAAGTCCCTTGAACTGTCGTTGCGCCATTTAATGCTGCAATCCCTTTGGCAGGGCCTGTAAGCTCAAATTTTGTAAAACCATTGATTCGACGAGCATATTTTGATGTCGTATCCATCTTCCAAGTTCCTGTTTCATCTAAGAACACTTCAATGACAGACATCCCTTGATAATAAAGATCTTTTTCAATTTGTTCTTTCGTTAATTTGCCGTCTTTCACTGGTCCTATGGAGAAAATTAATGAGTATTCATGATTTGTAGCCAACAATCCGCGTGTGTTGGATCCATCGATTGGGAAAAAGGCATTATAATCAGCAGCTTGGCCAAATTTTTCACCTGCGCTGTTAATCACATCATCAAAAGCTGCAACAACGTCGTATTTGAAACCTCTAGGTAAAATAAGTTCATCTTCTTTGGAAGCCTCGATCGGTTCGAAATAACCGCTTACTTTGTTGGTCCCGAAACCGAACAAGTGGTCTGCAGTTGGCGACATAGCGGATGCTTTGCCTTCGAGTGTGCCTAATCCTGCGGATGCTGCGGCTAATGCGGCAGCTCCGGTACCTATGTAAGATAAGAACGTACGGCGGTCAATATTTTTTTCCATTGATATGTACAACTCCCTTAGAAAGTTATTAGACTTCTAAGACAAGCTTAACTTGTGAACATCAACACAGTGTTTTGCTCATTTAAATGTTTTGTAAATGAAAGAATAAATAAAAAAACACCCCATATGAAACCTTCAACAGATTAATCTCTGTGAAAGCTCCGTGGGATGTTTCATTCTTCTCGAAGGGTATTAATCGCCTAAGAAGGCTCTCTTCATACGTTCAAATATCGATTGATTTTGCTCGGAAGTATTTTCGCCGCTTTGTTTACCAAATTGACGGAGCAAATCCTTTTGTTCTTCACTCAAATTCGTTGGCGTCATCACAATCACTTTCACATGTTGATCACCTTGACCGAAGCCGCGAAGGTGAGGAACCCCTTTACCTTTTAAGCGGAAATACGTATCGGTTTGCGTACCAGCAGGAATTTTGAGCTTAACTTTCTCAGTGAGTGTTGGAATCTCGATCTCATCACCTAACGCTGCCTGCATGAAGGTTAATGGAACTTCACAATAGACATCATTGCCTTCACGTTCGAAGAATTCATGTGTTTTCACACGAATAACGACGTAAAGGTCGCCTGCAGGGCCCCCGCGAGTTCCGCCTTCACCTTCGCCGGATACACGAAGCTGCGCGCCATCATCAACACCAGCAGGAATCTTGATGTGGATGGTACGCTGTTTTTTTACCTTACCAGCGCCATGACACGTTCCGCATTTATCTTTGATGATCTTCCCTTGGCCATTACAAACCGTACATACACGACGGTTAACAATACGTCCAAAAGCTGTATTCTGTACGACTTCCTGCTGCCCGCTGCCATGACAACCGCCGCAAGTTTCCGGCTTCGTACCTGGCTTAGCACCGGATCCGTTACACGTATCACAATTTTCAGTTCGAGGAATATGGATATCGGTTTCTTTCCCGAAAATCGCTTCTTTGAACTCAATCGTCATCGTGTATTGCAAATCATTCCCGCGTTGTGGAGCATTGGGGTTACGACGGTTTCCACCGCCGCCACCACCGAAGAACATATCAAAAATATCCCCGAAGCCGCCACTGAAGTCTTGGCCGCCCATACCTTGGTTAGGATCTACATGACCAAAGCGATCATATTGGGCTTTTTTCTGATCATCGCTCAAAACATCATAAGCGTCTTTCGCTTCTTTGAATTTATCTTCCGCATCTGCGGCTTTGTTCACGTCAGGGTGATACTGACGAGCCATTTTACGGTAAGCCTTCTTGATATCATCTTGCGATGCATCTTTGCCTAGCCCAAGCACCTCATAATAATCACGTTTACTCATTGTTCCACTCCCATGTTCAAGACTACAAACGGAAAGTCAAAGCCACGGAGAGACTCCTGTTGGCTTTGACTCATACGTTTTCATTCAAATAAGTGTTTAAAAAATGGCTTTCAAAGTCAACTTTTTAAACTTCATCTTTAGTTAGGATATGATTATTTTTTGGGTTCGTCAACAACTTCGTAATCTGCGTCGACAACATTCTCTCTGCCTTTAGGGGCTTCGCCAGCACCAGCTTCGCCTTCAGCACCTTGTGACTGAGCAGCTTGCTCATACAGCTTCACGGAAAGTTGTTGAATGACTTCTGTCAACTCTTCTGTTGCTTTTTTGATCGCTTCGAGTTCGTTACCAGCTAGAGCAGCTGTCACTTTCTCTTTTGCAGCGTTCGCTTTGTCGATCTCGCCTTGGTCTACTTTATCTCCAAGATCTTTGATCGTTTTGTCAACGGAATATACGAGTTGATCCGCTTCGTTACGAGCTTCTACAAGCTCTTTACGGATACGGTCTTCCTCAGCATGAGCTTCCGCATCTTTCACCATTTGTTCAACTTCTGCATCGCTTAAGCCGCTGGAAGAAGTGATCGTGATTTTTTGGCTTTTGCCAGTTCCTTTGTCAAGTGCAGACACGTTAACGATACCGTTCGCATCGATATCGAAGCTAACTTCGATTTGCGGAACGCCACGTGGAGCTGGAGGAATATCACCAAGCATGAAACGGCCTAGTGTTTTGTTCCCGCTAGCCATCGAACGCTCACCTTGAAGCACGTGAATCTCAACGCTAGTTTGGTTATCTGCATAAGTGGAGTACACTTGTGATTTCGTTGTAGGGATTGTTGTGTTGCGGTCGATCATTTTCGTGAACACACCGCCAGCTGTTTCGATACCAAGGGAAAGTGGTGTTACGTCAAGAAGAACGACGTCTTTCACTTCACCTGTCAATACACCAGCTTGAACAGCTGCACCAAGGGCAACAACTTCATCTGGGTTAACGCCTTTGTGAGGCTCTTTACCAGTTAATTTCTTGATCGCTTCAACAACCGCTGGGATACGTGTGGATCCACCAACAAGAACAACTTTATCGATTTGGCTTGTGGACAAACCGGAATCCTGCAGTGCTTGACGAGTTGGTCCAAGTGTTCTTTCAACAAGACTAGCGGAAAGCTCTTCGAACTTCGCACGAGTTAGGTTCAACTCCAAATGCTGAGGAACCCCGTCAGCTACTGTAATGAACGGCAAGGAAACGGTTGTTGTCAGTACGCCGGAAAGCTCTTTTTTCGCTTTTTCAGCTGCATCTTTCAAACGTTGTACCGCTGCTTTATCTTTGGAAAGATCTATGCCTTGCTCTTTTTTGAATTCAGCTACGAGATAATCGATGATGACTTGGTCGAAGTCGTCGCCGCCAAGCTTGTTGTCTCCACTTGTTGCTTTAACTTCAAAGAAACCATCGCCTAATTCAAGGATGGATACGTCAAATGTACCACCACCAAGGTCATAAACGAGAATCGTTTGATCTTCTGTTTTTTCCAAACCGTAAGCTAGTGCTGCTGCAGTTGGTTCATTGACGATACGAAGAACTTCAAGACCAGCAATTTTACCAGCATCTTTTGTTGCTTGACGTTGGCTGTCATTGAAATAAGCAGGAACCGTAATAACAGCTTGCGTTACGGTTTGACCAAGGTAAGCTTCAGCATCAGCTTTCAGCTTTTGCAGAATAATAGCTGAGATTTCTTGTGGTGTGTAATCTTTGCCATCGATGTTTTCTTTGTGGTTAGTACCGATGTGACGCTTGATGGAGCTAATTGTTTTGTCTGGGTTTGTGATTGCTTGACGCTTTGCTGTTTCACCAACTACACGCTCGCCATCTTTCTTGAAACCAACAACGGAAGGGGTTGTACGGTTACCCTCCGGGTTAGGAATTACGACGGCTTCGCCGCCTTCCATTACGGCAACGCAAGAATTTGTTGTACCTAAGTCAATACCAATTACTTTACTCATGTAAAGCTGCCTCCTTTTGCTCCTATGGAACATTTCGTTTATTTGAATGTTGAGAAAAATAAGATCTCTTACACGCTAACTTTGACCATGGCAGGTCGGATGACTTTATCTTTGAGGATATAGCCTTTTTGCAGTTCTTCTACCACGATACCTTCTTCGTGTTCTTCGGATTCAACCTGCATAACCGCTTGGTGGAATTCCGGATTGAACGGTTGACCTACGGAATCGATCGGTTTAAGCCCTTCTGCGGTTAGCAGTTGATCGATGCCGCGGTACGTCATATCCAAGCCTTTCACCAATGCGTCGAAATCCTTCGTCTCCTTGCTTGAAGACAGCGCGCGATCAAAGTTATCTACAATCGGTAAAAGCTGTTCAATCAATTTTAGCGAAGCGTATTTCGCGAAATCTTCCTTCTCCGCTCTAGCGCGGCGGCGGAAGTTGTCGAAGTCCGCTTGAACGCGTAATAAACGCTGATAGTTTTCTTCTGCTTGCACACGCGCCGTTTCCAACTCGCTAACTTCTTTGGTTTCCTCAGAAACCTCCGCTTGCGAATCTTGGCCTACCGCTTCTTGTTGTTCAGCGGCTTGCTCGCCTTCGGCTGCGTATGTAGTGTTCACGTCTTGCTCGGCTGTTTTGTTATCTCCAGTACTCAATTGTCCTTCACCTCCTAAACATAATACATCATAATCTCTCTGACGTCAGTTTGCCCATCTTTAAGCCTCTTCAAAAGGCTGCTTCATCTTAATAACCGTATGAATACGCAGCACAGCGGCAGCAACTTCTCCAGCCGCTTGCAGAGCGTGAATTTTCACATCAGCTGGATCCACAATGCCTGCTTTTAAGAAGTCAGTTACTTGTCCCGTATCGCAATCGATACCGAGACTGTCGGTTTCCAGCGCAATCTGCGCGGCTTTCAGCTCTTCAACCTTCTCGAGCGGATTGTAGCCCGCATTGACGACAATCTGGGCCACCGGCTTGCGAAGTGCCCCTGCGACAGCGGCAACACCGAAGCCTTCCATGCCCTTCATCGTCTCGCGGACGCGCTCGAGATCATGGGCGACCGCCATCTCCGCGGCGCCGCCTCCGGGCAAGTACCCGCCGCGTACGGCGGCTTGAACGGCTGAGGCAGCGTCCTTCGCGATGCGCGAGCGCTCGTGCGCCGCTTCGCGTGTCGCGGCGCCGACGATCACGGTCACGTGCTGCTCGCCGTGACCGCGCGCTACGCGCACGCGCTCTAGCCGCTCATCGTACGCGGCATAACCCGCGTGCCCGAGGGCGGCACCAAGCTCCGGCGCGCTCTTGCGCAGCGCTGTGCGCCGCACCGGCCTAGCGCCGGTGTGCTCGCTCAGCAGCTGCATGTCCCTGCGGGACAGCCGCTGCAGCACGATAATGCCATGGTCGGAGCAGAACTGCTCCGCCTCGGGGTCGACCCCGCGGTCTGATGCGATCAGACCGACGCCAAGCTCCAGCAGCGAGCCTAGGCTGCTGCGGAACTGCTCCCGCAGCTGCATGTAGCGCTGGAAGCCTGCCTCGGTGACCAGCGCTTCTTCGCTGACCGCCTCAGGCTCCAGAGCATCATGCAGCACGAGAATTCGAGCATCGCGCAGCTCATGCTCCAGATGCAGGTTCATCGGCTTCTGGTTCAGCAAAATGCCGGTCCATACCTCACTGCTCGCCTCTTCATGGGCGAGCACGCTGTCTGCGAAGCGGTAGCCGTCTTCGCGAAGCTTCGCCTCACCGACCGCTTCGGCGGCTTGAACGATGAGCTTTGCGATGTCCGCCTGCTCCCTACCGGCCGTGATAGCAATGCGTTTCAGCGCACTATCACCTAAGCCGGCAATCGCGCGGCTTCGGCTTTGTAAGCTTTTTACCGCCAGCTCGATGCCTTGCAGCATGCCGCTAACGACCTTAGCGACCGGTACGCCGCGCGTCACCTGAGCGACACCTTCTTGCACCAAAGCTCCGGCAAGAACCGTTGCCGTCGTTGTACCGTCGCCGATTTGTCGCTGCTGGCTGCGTGCGACCTGAATCATCAACCTAGCCGCAGGATGAGTGACGTCCATTTTTTCCAAAATAGTTACACCATCATTGGTAATGATGACTTCACCCTGCCCACCAACTAACATGGTATCGAGACCTTTGGGTCCGAGTGTCCCCTCGACCGCAGAACAAATCGCTCTTACGGCTGCAGCATTGTTGACCAGCGTAGAGTAACGTTCCTCTCCCTCGCTATGAACTGTTTTCATTCCGCTCATTTGCCATACCAACGCCCGAGAACGACTTCAAGATGTTTCGACAAATGCTCCATTAAGCTAATGACCCTGCCATATTCCATACGGGTAGGACCTAGAATTCCTATCGTTCCAAGAGGCTTATCGCCAATCGAATAGGAAGCCGTTATTAAGCTGCAATTATTGATAGCTTCAATACTATTTTCAGCACCAATTTTAATCTCAATGCCTTCATTTGACGATGTAAACAGTTTGATGAGGGTAGGTGCTTCTTCTAATAGATCAAAAATGCTCTTAACCTTGTCAACATCCTTGAACTCGGGTTGGGTCAACATATTCGTCATACCGCTTAGGAAGACGCGATCCTTCTCATTGCTTTGAAGCACGCTTTCCACAACCGCAAGAAGCTCTTGATACCCGTTCACATACTTGCTTAACTCGCTCGAAATTTCATTATAAAGCCTGGATTTAAATTCGATCAACGGTACGTTTTTAAGCTTTGCATTCAGAATATTAACAACCTTCTCAATATCAGACATCCGTATGCCTTCAGGAATGGAAACTGTTTTATTCTCCACATGCCCCGTATTCATAACAATAATGGCAACGGCTGTCGTTTCTGAAAGCGGGATAATCTGTAAGTGTTTCAGCGTTGTACTGAATACCTCAGGGCCAAGCACGATCGATGTATAATTCGTAAGACTGGAGAGCATCCCCGCAACATGCTGGATCACACCTTCCATCTCTTGAATACGTTCGGCAAAAGCACCCTTCATGGAGTTCAAATCGTTATTATGCAAGGTACCATGCCCAAGCAAATGATCGACATAATAGCGATAACCTTTGTGCGAGGGTATACGACCTGCGGACGTATGGGGCTGCTCCAAATAACCCATTTCTTCGAGATCAGACATCTCGTTACGGATCGTCGCCGGACTGAATCCGACATTGCCCCGCTTCGAAATACTTCGCGAACCAATTGGCTCTGCTGAACGAACATAATCATCAATGATTGCACTTAAAATCATGCGCTGACGCTCCGTCAACATAAGGTACCCCTCCTCTTCACAAATCACTATTTGCCACTTTCGTTAGCACTCGTATTTAGTGAGTGCTAAATCCTAATACAAAAATAACAGACCCTAAGGTCTGTTGTCAAGTCAATCCAAACGTTTAAGTACGGCGATTTCGTCGCAGCAATACTGTTTTTTGCAATGCATACAATCTTTCCAAACCTTCTCCGGGAAAATCTCTTTTGGCACGAGGGTAAAGCCGTTTTTTTGAAAAAAAGCTACTTCATACGTGAGCGCCATCACTTTAATTATGCCTTGGCTCCTTGCCTCTTCAACTAAGAAGTTCACAAGTTTCCCGCCAATTCCTTGCCCCTTGTAGCCTTGGGTCATCCCGAGTGAGCGAATCTCAACAAGATCAGGCCCAAGCCGTGTGAGGGATCCGCAGCCTATCAGCAAGCCATCCGATTCAGCGACAACGAAAGTGTCGATCTGTTCCTCCAGCATCTCTTTGCTCCGCGGCAGCATAATTCCCTGCTTGGCATAGCCTTGTATAATATCATGCAGCTTCTCAATATCACTTATCGAAGCTTTTCTAACGGACACTGTAGTTGATAGATTCACTGTCATCCCACCAATCGCAACAAAATGCATAAAACCCACGCTAGCGCCACTACGGCTTTGCCGCTGATTCGCTTGTGGATTCATGTATAAATATACATTAAACCGTATATTTGCACAAGAGTTTTTTGCATCAAAACAGGTCTCTCGCTGTTACTCGCCTAGGCAAGGAATGAAGCAAAGACTTCGTTGCCAAGCAGGATGCCATGTTTGGACAATCGATACCCATCCGGCGTTTGTTCAAGCAGCTGTTTTCGCAGCCAGCCATTCAAGGTTTCCCCGAATTGGGATTCGATGGTGGTTCCGAATTGTTCGATAAAATCCGCATTGCGTACACCTTCCAGCAATCGCAATCCAACCATCATGAAGTCTTCCATAGCTTCCTGACGCGTTACCTCAAATTGTTCCATGATCGGCAGGCCTACCTTGGCAGCATCGATATAAGGTTGAATTCCCTTCACGTTCACATGACGCTGGCCATTCATATACCCATGAGCCCCTGCGCCAAGTCCATAGTAGGAACGATTACGCCAGTACATTGAGTTGTGTCTGCTCTCTCGACCAGGTTTAGCGAAGTTGCTGATTTCATATTGCTTATAACCCGCTGTCTCTAACCTCTTCATGATGAGTTCGTACATATCGACTTCTTCATCTTCACTTGGAAGAGGCAGTTGATTCTTGTTGAACAATGTGTGAAACAACGTATTCTCTTCTACTTTTAGGCTATAGATGGAGTAATGCTGCAAATCCAGAGATAAAGCCTCATCTAAGGTAGCCTGCATGATATCTACAGTTTGTTTGGGAAGACCGAACATCAAGTCAATGGAGAGGTTATCGAAACCTAGCTTTTTGGCATTCGCGATGCTTCTATGCACATCATCTGTATTATGAATGCGCCCAATCGCGGCAAGCAAATCATTATTGAAAGATTGCACACCGAAACTAATCCGATTGACGCCGCCTTCTTTCATCACGGCCAGCTTATCTTCGTCCGTCGTTCCTGGGTTTGCTTCCATGGAAAACTCGACTTCCCTACTTTCTGCCGGGAAATACGTACGAACCATGCCCAGAAACCGTTCCATCTGATCAGGAAGAAGTACCGTTGGCGTTCCTCCGCCTACGAAAATCGTTTCAACCTTGATCGGCGGATTATTCCTAACCGTAAGTTCCATCTCGCGCTCAAGCGCGTCCAGATATTCCATAACGGGCTGACCTTTGAGGACATAAGAGTTGAAGTCGCAATAATGGCATTTGTTTGTGCAAAACGGGATATGAATATACACAGCGGTTGGGGCCGTATAGGTTACTAACATAGGGGTATTTCCTTTCTATTGAGAAAAAGCCAAGGGGCAGAGTTACTCTGCCACCCCAGCTTCTCATTCATTTCAAACTATTCGTCGATTTTAAGAACAGCCATGAACGCTTCTTGCGGCACTTCTACGCTGCCGACTTGCTTCATGCGTTTCTTACCTTCTTTTTGCTTATCAAGGAGCTTACGTTTCCTTGAGATGTCACCGCCGTAACATTTGGCGAGTACGTTTTTACGCATCGCTTTAACCGTCTCACGTGCTACGATCTTCTGTCCAATCGCCGCTTGAATCGGCACTTCAAACATTTGCCGCGGAATCAGTTCCTTCAGCTTATCACAAATGATTTTGCCACGATGATACGCGGTATCACGGTGAACGATGAAGGATAGCGCATCCACTTGCTCGGCATTCAAAAGAATGTCCATTTTCACGAGATTCGATTTCTTGTAGCCAGACACTTCATAGTCAAATGAAGCATAGCCCTTTGTTCTTGACTTCAACATATCGAAGAAATCATATACGATCTCGGATAACGGAATTTCGTACGTTAATGTCACACGATTGGTATCCAGGTATTCCATGTTCATATATTCACCGCGTTTGCCTTGGCACAGCTCCATAATTGTTCCTACGTAATCATTCGGAACAATAACCGATGCTTTGACATAAGGCTCTTCAACGAAGTCAATTCGCTGTGGATCTGGATAGTTCGATGGATTATCGATTTCCATCACATCGCCATTCGTTAATGTAATGCGGTATATAACGCTTGGCGCCGTCGTTATCAGCGGAATATTAAACTCGCGTTCAATCCGCTCCTGAATAATTTCCATGTGCAGCAGACCCAAGAAACCGCAGCGGAAGCCAAAACCTAAAGCTGTAGATGTTTCTGGTTCAAAACGTAGAGAAGCATCATTCAGCTCCAGCTTCTGCAAAGCTTCACGCAGATCGTTATAATCCGTTGTTTCGATCGGATACAGTCCGCAGAACACCATCGGGTTGATTCGGCGATAGCCTGGCAGCGCTTCTGGCGCCGGGCGATCCGCTTCTGTAACCGTGTCCCCGACTCGTGTATCCCCTACATTTTTGATACCGGCTACAACGAATCCTACATCTCCAACCTCAAGAGAAGGAACGGATGCCATTCTCGGTTTGAAAGCCCCGACTTCAATGACTTCAAACACCTTGTTCGTCGCCATCATTTTGATTTTGGAGCCCGCTTTGATAGAACCATCGACAACGCGCACATAAACAATAACACCTTTGTAGCTATCGTAATGGGAATCGAAGATCAATGCTTTCAGCGGATTGTCCGGATTTCCTTGCGGAGCCGGGACTTTCTCACAAATTTGTTCGATAATCTCTTTAATCCCAATACCGGCTTTTGCGGAAGCATGAACAGCCTCGCTGGCATCTAGTCCGATAACGTCCTCGATTTCCTGTTTCACTTTATCAGGATCAGCACTAGGTAGATCGATTTTATTGATGACAGGTAAAATTTCTAAATTATTTTCTAATGCCAGGTACACGTTGGCAAGTGTTTGCGCTTCGATACCTTGTGCAGCGTCTACAACCAGCAGAGCGCCTTCACAAGCAGCAAGGCTTCGGGAAACCTCGTATGTAAAGTCTACATGTCCCGGTGTATCAATTAAATTTAGAATATAATCGACGCCATTGTCAGCACGATAAGCCAATCTAACCGCCTGAAGTTTAATCGTAATTCCACGTTCCCGCTCCAAATCCATCTGGTCCAGCACTTGCTCCTGCATCTCACGCGACGATAACGCGCCCGTATATTCCAGAATGCGGTCTGCAAGCGTTGACTTGCCATGATCGATATGAGCGATAATTGAAAAGTTGCGAATTCTTTGTTGTCTTTCTCGAATGTCCGTCATGCTAAAGACTAACCCCCACTACATGCAAATAATTTTCATTATAGCAGTTGTGGGAAGTTGCAGCAATGTACCCCTTAACCTTTCCCTAAGACGGCATCAAATAAGGACACGAATAACTTAATGCCGTGATGCGAAGCAATCTGTAAAAAGTCCCCTAATTTATTGCCGACATGATTCAACGAATTGTCGTGATCAGCAATCGGTTCCGACTTCTTTTCAGCCTCTGGTTTCGCCGCAGTCTTAGCTTTCGCTGCTGCATCTCCTTTGGCCGCCCCAGTTGGTGACGCTTTAACCGTGGTCACTTTCCCAGGTGGCGTTTTGACAGCAGCCTCCTGTGCGGCTTTAGAGGAAGGCTGAGGCCCCTGTATGCGTTCCATCCCGCTCGACGCCAAGCTGACTCCGAATAAAATACAGAACAACAGCAAGAGTCCAAACATGCCTACTTTGATATAAAAGTGCCTCAGCCTCATTTTGAATCCTCCTTAGAGTTTTGCTTTAGCAAAACTAGCTTCGAAAGCGTATCCTTAGAGTTTTGCTTTAGCAAAACTGGCTTCGAAAGCATATGCTTAGAGTTTTACTTAAGCAAAAATTAGCTTCAAATTAGCTTCTACGATTGCTTAGGGGTAACAGCCGGTGCATCAACCTTCTTCGCGTTCAAAATCACCTCTGAAATAGCCTCTGCCAACCAATCTGTTGTTCGATAGCACTCTTCGAGGGAATTGTACGGACCACCGACTTCAATCAATATATTATTAGGCGAAAAGCTCTGATTATATAAACCGTTGCCTTCACTGGCTTCTTTCGCGTGAATTCCTTTGGATATGCCGGGATGCTTGGCCTCTAACACTTGATGAATCTTGTTGGCGAATTCCTCATTCTTTTTCCAATTCGGATTTTTACCGCCGATGATGAAGTATACCTGAGCATAATCTTTCCCATCAAAGGTTGCGGTCGTTTTATTGCGTGCAGCGGAATCCCGATGAATATCGAAATAATATTGCAAATCCGGATGTGCAACAGCTGCTTCCTGCAAAGTTTTCAAGGAATATTTGTAGGAATATGGATATTCGAAATTTTTGACAGTACTCGGGTAGACCGTCTTGGAATGTACGGCACCAATGCCGTCCTTCTCCAAATTTTGAGCTAATCTTTGACCTACGGAAATGATATTCACCTTATCGCTATAAGCCTTGTCAGGATCCGTAACACCTTTTAACTCCGGCAAAAAAGACTCATTACTATGCGTTTGATAAATGAAAGCTATATTATCCCCCGCAGTTCTTGGCGGTTGCCCCGTTGCGTTTGTAATCGGGGCGGCACCACCCACAGGCGAGGGTTCTGGTGATGGAGATGGCTGAGGATTCTTCGCCTCTGCCTCCAAATCAAGGGAGCTTGGGGGGCCGTAATCAATAGGATCACTGGGATTTGATGCACTCCCTCTTACCAATACCGTCGTCTTATTGGCATCCATCCCTGGCACTTCACTGGCGACAAGACTTTTAGGGTCGTTCGGATTGATATCCGTCAAGAACTGGAAGGCAAATTGAAACACATTATGCTGAGAAAATGTAAATTTCTTCTGATCTTTATGTAGATGAGGCACTTCCATGCCCAGCATATCGATAAAAAATTGATTTGTGACGGAAGCAGCTAAGCTCTTCATAGATGATACAGGCGAAGTAGTCATGACTCTATTCTGCAAGAAGCCTCCTACGCCAATAAGAACAAATAAAGCAAAGGTGCCGAAGCTGAGTATAAAAAATGTTTTTCCGACGGAACTTGCGCTCTGAAACGTTTTCCGAACATGGCTGAGATTCAATGTAGCTGATGTCCATTTCATAGTTTGATTCCTCCTAATCTATCTTACTTCAATCTATGAAACGAGCTCCTTCGATAGAACCCGAAACACTAGAATTTTTCTGATAGAGAGAAACAGAAGCGCAAATAAACCTGAGACACAGCTCAGGTTCTTCTGTCGATTCAAACATGGGAACTGCAGTTAAGGCTTGTTTTCTTCAAAATCACCTGCAGCCTCATGAGTACGCAAAAAAAGAACCCCTTACGGGGTTCTTTGGTTTATCTTATTACTACTAAGCGAGGGATTCGAAATCAAATGACCCTTTGGCCACAATAGTTACCCCACTTGTTTTATTCAGAACAGTAGGTCCGTTATATAATTTGAGCAGCGTCTTGTCACTCGGTTTATGTTTATTGTCTGTGGTTGGTCGGTTACGAACTTTCTTCATGTGCTTCAGCATAAATAATCCTTCCTTTCACAATGGATTTGAGTGAAGACACGAGCTTCGCATTTCTTTCCGATAACTCCATCATGACTTGATGATGATTGCGCGCGGGAATATCCGTCCTTGTCTTGAAATGTATGGATGAAACAATGGTCGGATGCAGCTTAATGCAGTAAATGTATTCAAACTCGCCATCTTCTTTATCCTTGGCTTGCCCCAGGTAGATGTTCGTATCCTTGCCCCGGTAGCATTCAGCTAGATAGCTAGTAGGGTCGTTCACGTTGAAGCTGTGGTTGTTGCTAACCTGACCGGCACGGCCAAATTGCTGCAAGGTGACACCATCTTCGAGAAGCTCAAAGAGCGTTGCCGCTGTCACTTCTTGAAGCTCAATTATACCACAATTGGTATCAAATGTCTTATGGAATTTATCCAATACGCGGTCATAATCTACACTGGACACACTCAGCGAATCCAAAGCGTCGAACAAAAAACTGCGTATAGCATCGTTCTTCTTCATATCGGATAGCTTAAACCGATTCTTATGAACACCGATACTATGTTTAATCGGGTAGAGGTGAGGACCTGCTAGCTCCGCGATTCCCGAAATGGCCTGCTGATCATCGATTCGCAGTGGGTTGTAACCCTCCAGATACTCAGGCAGTTCACAGTTCTTAGACATCACAATGAACGTGCGGCTGTGGCCTAATTCTCCGATACAAAGTCCTATCAATACGAGTATATTCCCGTAAACCAAGGGATCATGACAATCCGCATGCGTGATAATCAGAAGGGCAAAGTCCGTCTCTTCGATATGCTTTTTTAGCATTTTCAATTTATGATTGGACGCCGTAAGCACACCCTGATTAATCACCGTAACCTCGGATGAAGATGACAACTGCGCTTGATAGAATTCAGCCCACAGCGAACTTGCGGGGGAGCAGCCGATAAATATCTTTGGTTTCATTTCTCTCTCAGCCCTAACTCTTTGAGCATTTGCTTCACAACGAAAGTTGCCGGTCCTAGGCCGGCCATTAGCCCAGAGGAATGATTCGCATCATAGGTAAGTGGTGTTAGGCCGATTAAATCGGAGGCTATATGTAATTTTTCTTTTTCCGGAATAAGAAAGTAGGTTCGCTCTAGACCTATTTGTCCAATAAATAAACCCAGTTCCAAAATAACATTGTCACGTACTGTGCTAACCAATGAATCTCTCAAAAGTGTTAAATCGTTAGGTTGGAAGACAAAGATAGCAAAATCACTAGACTTCGCCTGCTTAATAAGTGGAGCCAAGGTTGTATGTGAAGGAGGGAATAGCAATTGACTCCAAACCGTTACATCAAATGAAAAATGGAGATTAGACTGCAAAGCCTCTGCGACTTCAACACTTTCAGCAGATGACCCTATGAATAGCTTCGCTTTATGTGCGCTGCTCAACAGAACCACGTCCTCATTTAGGTTGATCGTCCCTTATTCGACGCTCCCCTCCTTATTCCTTCCAAATTACGTGAAAATGGACAAAAAGAAAGAACTGTATCCCTCCATCTAGGGGACCCAGTTCTTAAAATCATTTAGTGTGTATAGGCCGCTACATTATCAACACTCACGGCATCGTGTAAGGCAGCATTTAAGCCGCTAGCAATAATATTGGCGATGTCTTCAATAAACTGGTCGATCTCCTTCGGTGTAACAAGCAAATCGTGTCCTACGGGGTTCAGGACCTCTTTGACAAGCATTAGGCGCTCTTCCTCCTGCATCCCGTCCAGAAGTCCTAGAATCTGTCCTGTATTGCGCGTCTGCTCGCTAAAGTGCCTTTGCATCAGGTCGAAAGCGTTATTGACTATCGTTGAGGCATAGACAACAGTCGGGACTCCAATCGCAACCACGGGAATGCCAAGGTTTTCTTTGGTCAACCCTTTGCGTTTATTTCCGATGCCTGAACCGGGATGAATGCCTGTATCCGCGATTTGAATGGTCGTATTGACCCGGTCTAGGGACCTGGAAGCCAGCGCATCAATAGCAATAATGAAATCAGGTTTGGACATATCGACAATCCCCTGAACGATGTCACTGCTCTCAATCCCCGTTGTCCCGAGCACCCCTGGCGCTACCGCGCTAACCGCCCGATACCCTGGACTAACGTCCTCTGGAACTAGTTCAAAGTAATGACGTGTGACCATCACGTTATTCACAACTAGAGGGCCGAGAGCATCGGGTGTCACATTAGAGTTGCCTAGACCGATAATCAGCGCTTTTGCGTTCTTGGGGATGCCGATTTCTCGCAAAAACTGTTCAAACTCTTGAGCTAATTTCGTGGCGACCCGGTCCTGTAATTGGCTGTCTTTCTCCCGAAGAGCTGGCACTTCTATCGTTATATAATGACCGAGAAGCTTACCAAGCGCTTTGGAGCCTTCTTCGTTCAGAACATTGATCTTGGTAACCCGTATCCCGTTTTCACGTGTCGACTCCTGTTCAATGCCAGGTATCGGTTGCCCCTGATTGGCTGCATGAGCCATATCCCTTGCATCTAGCGCAAGATCCGTATGTGTTGTAAAAGAGCCTAAGTCCATTGAAGTTCCCCTTTCTCAGGTGCATTGCATCCCTTATTGTGCTACGATTTACAACCGCTTATGCAAAAAAGGAGACCACTGAAAACCTATTGACAGCTCTTGCATTTTCAATTAGTGCATGGTAGAATACTTAAAGTTGTCAGCAAACATACAAATGTAACGTTGAACGTGTTTTGTAAGTAGGAGGTGAATTTCATGCCAAACATTAAATCCGCTATTAAACGAGTAAAAGTTAGCGAAAAGCGCCGTCTTCGTAACGCTTCCCAAAAGTCCGCTCTGCGTACTGCTGTGAAAGCTTTCGAAACAGCTGTAAGCCCAGAAGCTCTTATTATCGCTTCTAAGAAATTAGACAAAGCAGCTTCTAAAGGTTTAATCCATAAAAATGCCGCTAACCGCAAGAAGTCCCGTCTGGCTAAAAGGCTGAACGCTCTTACGGCCCAAGCGTAATAAAACAGACATAAAGCAAAAGTCCAGTTCTCTTCACAGAGAGCTGGACTTTTTACTATTCGAAAGGCCTTCCTCCTAGGCAGCAAGCCTAAGAAGAAACAACTCCAAACCCAATACTTTATCGATTTTCCCTGTTTTCATTTGGAAATCGAGATCCGCAAGCTGCGACATGATCCTGCTTAGCTTCTCAATATCGTATTTGCGCGCTTGTCCTTCAGCCACCTTCACGGCGAAAGGATGCAAACCGATCTGTGAAGCCATTTGCTGTTGGGAATAGCCCTGTTTACTTAGCTCTTTCACCTGCAGCATGATACGGAACTGTCTTGCAATGAGCGCCGCGATTTTGATCGGCTCCTCACGCTGCTTCAGCAGCTCCTCGAGAATAACGAAGGCGCGTTCCAGCCTTACATTTACAATGTCCTCTATAAGAATGAAGACGTTCTGTTCTGTACTGCGGGCCACCAATTGATCGATAACATCAACCGATGCTTCCGCACCGACTCCAACATATAAAGAAATCTTCTCAATTTCTGCGGATAAGGATTGCAAATTCCCGCCGGTGTATAAGATCAGTTGGTCGGCAGCTTCCCCCGTGAACGTAAAACCCAGCTGCTGGGCTTGTTTGGCCACCCATTGCTGCAATTCATCTGGACTCAGGGATAGGAAGGGAACTGCCGCTTCAAGGTCCTTGAGGGCTTTCACAATCTTCTTACGCTCGTCCAATTTATCTGCATCTACCGTAAACACCACGACCGTATGTTCCGCTGGAGATTTCAAATAATCCGTCAAACGATCCAAGTGATGTTCAATCTTTGAACTTTCCTTCGCCCCAGTGAAAAATAGCGCATTCTTCGCGATGACCAGCTTCTTCGGAACCATAAAGGGAAGGGTCTCCGCATCCTCCAGCACCGCCGAGAGACTAATCTCACTTAAATCAAATTTACTGACTGCAAACTCTTTGTGCTCGGGCTCAATGAGTAAATCCGTTAATACCTGAATAAACTCCCTCATCTTATATTTCTCAGGACCGTAGCACAAATAAACCGGTGCAGGGCGCCCTGCTTGTATATCTTTCAATGCTCTCTTTGCGTCCATAGCTAATGTTCACTCCTTGCTTACATTTTACCAACAACAAAGGGATTACGTCAAAGCCCGAAGACCTTGAAGTAATCCCTTTGTTTGTCTATTTAAACACCGGTTCAAGGCTCTAGAAACCTTATACCGTGTGGACAAACCACCAAAGCATTGCCGCTTCCTTATCCTACAGCATACGCCAGAACCGTCACATTGGTGCATTCGTATCACAAATTTACTTAGCTACTTCCTCTTTCTCATTTAAATCAATGAGAAACGTGTGAAGCGAGCCTTCGCTTTGAACTTGATAAAATAATTTGTCGTCCTTAGACCATTCTACTAGCGTGATAAGATCACCAGACTTCCAAACTTGCTTGGACGCAAAAACAACTTCTTTGGTAGAGCTGTTTCGGATCACGACATGCTGCTCTTCAACTACAGCTTCAAGAACGCCCGTTGTTGATTTCAACGGATTCGCACTAGGTGCTGTCAAAGAATATATGCCTCCGACATCACTCGTTTCTCCACCCTGCTTAGCAGCTGGCGTAGGTGTTGGTTCCGTAGTTTTCAATACCTTCTGATCTTCAGGCAGCTTATTTGAAGTTTCACTGCCTGCTGGCGGATTCGTCGATTCAGGGTCCGATTCCTTCTTCTCATTCGTCCCAGCGGAACCTTGGACTTTCAGACGTTCAGGCTCTGAAGTAGAAGGTGCCTGGCGCAAACCATCCGTACCTTTCGTGGTCCCAGATGAACTCAGTGTTTGTGGCTTCTCCAGCTTCGCATCTGTTGTAGCTTGCGGCCCCAATAGCCCATTTCCCGTTGTTGATTCCGGCACTACTTTCTCTTGCCCGAATGACTCAGCGGCCGGAGCATTAGGTGCCACCTGCTTCGCGTCTGCACCGTCTGCAGCTTTCTTCTTGACAGCATCTTGTGCGGCGGTTGAATCGGAGGCGGCTGTGCTTTGCATTTGTCCGGCACTCCGCTTCTCAGATACAGCCTTTGGCTGCAGCAAACCATCTGCTTGATCCAGTATTGGATACTTCAAGTTGAATGCGAAGAAACCAAGGATGAGACCTGCGGCAACGACACCACCTGCGAATTTCCAGGAGAACTGTGATCCTAAACGGCGTGTCCAAGGGAGTTTGGGAGGCTGCACAGAAGCTGTCTGGCTAGCATTGGTGCCGAAAGCAGCCACCTTGTCGGTAATGGACGCCGCGGCATGTCTATCTATATCAGCTAGCTGCGGCATGATAGCATCGACTAAACTGTATGGAGGAATGACCTTTGGTAACTGGGTCAGTTCATCGGACAATCTTTGTAAACGTTCAAACATCTGTGCACAGTCCAAACAATGCATCAGGTGAGCATGAAGCTCATCTTCCTCTTTTGCATCTAAATCCCCATCCAGCTGTCTTTGCATAAATTCCATCACCTCTTGACAATTCATCCCCGAACACCTCCTTTCTGATATTCTTGGAGCAGCGACTGTAATTGCTGTCTAGCTCGAAATAAGTAAGACTTTACCGTGTTTAACGGTAGGTTGAGAGATTCTGCAATTTCATGATACGAAAAGTCCTGCAAATAACGGAGAACAACAACAGATCGATGGTGTTCGGGAAGCTTTTCGATTGCTTCTCTAATATCTTTGGCTAAATAGCCAATTAACATTTCCTGTTCAACATTATGCTCTGCTGTAAAGGTCATATCGTGCTCATCAATCGAAACCGTTGGTTTCGCTTTGCGAAATTTATCGATGCAGATGTTCGTTACAATCCGCTGTACCCACGTCTTGAAGAGCGCTTTTTCTTCATAGGAATTAATTTTTGTATAAATCCGAAGGAGTGCCTCCTGTGAAGCATCGAGGGCATCCTGTTCATTATTCAAAATATAATAAGCGGTTCGATAAACGTGAGACTCAATTTCTCGCAATAGGGTAATGAGAGCATCACGATCACCGGCTTGTGCAGATCTTACCAGTTCGGGTGCTACCACTGGGATCCCTCCCTCTTGCAATCTTACAGACGCAGCAGCGTCTCATAAGGTTGCACCTCTTTTAGAATAAAAAAATGAAGGCAGTCTTGCAACTACCAGAATATCAAACTTCCTGAAATAAATATACTTGTTATTTGACGTATACCAGACCGATTAGTTTCAACTCCGCCTCACAAACCGCTCTCCCCTCTCTCTCATCATTCAAATTACTCTCCATTGTAAGCTTTTTTATAAGAAGGGATAGTACTATGTTTGGATAGTACCGCCTAAGAAATTACCATAACCGATTAATTCTAACCGAAGTGGTAAATATTACAGATGAGCTATTCGAAAGTGGAGGAATGCATCATGTTCAAACAATTATTTGGCAGAAGGAACCTAACCCCTCAGGTTCACAACCAGACAAACACTTCAACTTCAACTTCAGATTCCAGTAAACCGTTATCATCGTCATTGCAAGAAAATTTGGCTACCATTCAGACGATCCTACACCATCCAAGCGATCTACTCATTAGACAGTTTACAATCAGTAAAGAGCAATATCCGTGTGCTTTAGTCAGCATTGATGGTTTGGTCGACATAGCTATGATTAATGAGCAATTACTAAGCCCGATGCTCCATTCCTTCGATCGTCCTGTTTCCTCATCTTCGGATTTATTAAACATTTTGAAGCAGCAAATTCTAACGGCTTATGAATTGAATACGGTCGAACTTTTGGATGACGCTTTAATGGCCATTCTATCAGGCGATACGCTCCTTCTAATAAACAATCTCGCACAATGTATCATCATTTCCAGCTGCGGTTGGAAAACCCGTTCGATTGAAGAACCACAAACAGAATCGATCATTCGGGGACCAAGAGCAGGTTTTACAGAAGACATACGTACGAACACCGCTTTGCTTAGAAGAAGAATTAAAGAAACCAACCTTGTTTTTGACACCTATCAAATCGGGCAAAGAAGTAGACGTGAAGTGGTCGTCACTTATATCGCTGACATTGTGCATCCGGATCTTGTTAAAGAAGTTACTCGCAGAATCAAGAGCATAGACATAGATGATATCGAAGGTTCCGGTTACTTGGAGCAATGGATAACAGATAGCTTCCTTAGTCCATTTCCACTCATTATGAATACAGAACGACCTGATCGCGTATCTGGAGCACTTCTCCAAGGTCGAGTTGCCATTCTGGTAGATGGAGACCCCTTCGTCCTCATATTGCCAATTACATTCGCTTCGAGCTTGCAATCACCCGAAGATTACTATCAGCATTGGCTCATCTCGACGTTGACTCGGGTACTCCGATTAATATCAGCTTTCATTGCTACCTTTTTGCCAGCTATTTATATTGCTTTGCTCGAATTCCATCATGGGATGATTCCTTCTAAGTTGGCTTTCTCCATCGCTGGAGCTCGGGAAGGCGTGCCTTTCCCCGCGGTCGTCGAAGCCTTCGCCATGGAATTTACGCTTGAGCTTCTCAGGGAAGCAGGACTCCGATTACCCAAACCAATCGGCCAAACCATTGGAATCGTCGGTGGTTTGGTTATTGGAGAATCTGCTGTTGCTGCCGGTATAGTAAATCCCGTTATGGTCATCGTTGTAGCCGTCACAGCCATCTCTTCCTTCTCATTGCCTTCTTATTCGTTTGCTATCTCACTGCGCGTCATGCGATTCAGCATAATGTTGGCCGCTGCTTTTCTAGGCTTATATGGCATCATCTTAGGCTACATCATGATCAATATCCACCTAGTGAACCTAAAGAGCTTTGGCATTCCATACTCCACCCCTTTTGCACCACTTTTAATACGGGACTGGAAAGATCTCATTTTAAGATCCCCCCTGCTATTCGTGACAAAGCGGCCAAACATAATGCAAACTAAAAATGATCAGAGAATGAAAGGAAGGAGAAACAGAAGATGAAATCTTTTGAATATGGAGATAGCGAGATCGGTTTCATGGATATAGTCATCACGATTACATCCATGATTATTGGCGTTGGTATACTCTTTCTGCCGAGGGAACTAGCCAAAACAATAAAATCTTCTGACGGGTGGGTATCCATGCTTTTGGCTGGTCTTCTCGCGATCGGCTCAGCCTGGATTCTAGCCAAAATTGCGATTCATTTTAGCAAACAAGGTTATTTTGCTTATGCCTCAGCAGCCGTCACGAAGCCTATTGCCATCATTGCAATCATTTCTCTCACCCTTTACTTTATCTGCTATAGCGCTTATGAAGTTAGGGCTATTGCTAATATTTCCAAACAATATCTTTTTCAGCGTACTCCTGTTGAAGCTATCTCCCTATCGTTCTTACTGGTTGTCGTATATGCCGTTTCTGGCAGCCGTGTCGGTCTTATTCGACTTAATATTTTATTTCTGCCCATTGTTATCTTCATCTCATTAGTCGTACTTACTTTTAGCATGGGCATGTTTAACGTAGACGAACTAAAACCGTTTCTGATCTCGGATTGGAAAAGCATGGCGAAAGGAATACAAACCAGCGCTTTCTCACTCCTTGGTTTCGAAGTCATCTTAATTTACATTACCCTAATGAATCGCCCCAAGGATGCCCCAAAAGCGGTTGTCATCGGGGTAGCTATTCCTATTGTACTTTATACAGCATTCTACCTTGCATGTATTGGTGTGTTTTCACAATTCGCGCTTGAACAAATTACTTATCCCGTCGTTGAGCTTGCCAAAGAAATGCAAATTCCAGGCGCATTCTTTGAACGGTTTGAATCTATCTTTTTTACAATCTGGACGATGGCTGTCTTCACCACGACTTTCATGGCCTATGACTGTGCCATCTATCTGCTTATGTCCATATTTACCAAAACGAAGAAAAAAACATGGGTATTCATTTTAAGTCCTCTCATTTATTTACTGTGCATGTTCCCAAGAAACTTGACTGATTTCGGTATTTTGAGCAGTCTCATTAGTTATGTTGGACTAGTTGTGGGTCTTTTGTTTCCCATCCTCATACATCTCGCTGCTAAGGTTCGAGGAGTAAAAAGTGATGCTTTTTAAATGTTGGACCTGTTGGTTAAGTCTTGGCTGCATCATCTTTCTCTTAACAGGCTGCTGGGATCGTATAGAAATTGATCAACGTGGGTTTGTAGTAGGCGTTGCCATCGATTATAACGAAAATAGCTCGAAACACAGATACAAGGGTACTTATCAGATTGTCGTACCTAGTGGCTTGAAAAAGAGCAGTCAGGGACAAAGTGGAACTGGCAGTCCCGGTAAAGCTTATTTTAATTTATCAACATCTGAAAATTCCATGCCTGCCATTAGCGCAAAAATGGCAACCAGGACGAGTCGTTCACCTTATTTCGAACATCTTAAAATCATTGTCATTTCCAGTGAGGTGGCTAAAGACGATACTAGGTTTGCCAATGTGTTAGATTTTTTTCTGCGAAATAGTGAAATGAGACGAGGCGTACAAATATTAATCACTGAAGGAAAAGCTGCGGATATTTTGGATATACAAGCAAATAATGAAACAACACCCATAGATTATATTACCTCCATTGCCAAAAACGATCGAAAAACTAATTACATGTTGCCCCAATCACGAATCGGTGATGTCCATGAATATTTGGTCAAGCATGAAAGTTTTGCTATTCAAACCATCCACATGGAAGATGAAGGGATCACATTGACCGGAAGTGCCATATTCGATGGACGATCCAAAAAAATGATCGGATTCTTGACAGGCGAAGAAACGCAAGGGTTGAACTTCATTACTGAAAAAGTAAAAGGTGGTACCATCGATGCTAAGGTTAAGGGTCACAGCATTGGCTTTCAAGTGGAACGAGCGAAAAGTAAAATTTCGATGCATCAGCTAAGTCCGACAAAGTTCCAGTTCAACATAAACCTCGTAACAGAGGGCACTCTTGATAAATCTATTGCTGGTTATGATCCTACCGATTCAGAGGCAATTCAAACATTGGAGAAAAGTATAGAGGATAGTATCCAATCCAATACCCACAAAACAATTAAAAAACTACAACAGACTTATAAAAAGGATGCATTGGGACTGGGTGCCTATCTATTTCAAAATCATTATAAAATCTGGAAACCGATAGCCGAAGATTGGGAAGAAGGGTTACATTTATTCACTCAATCTGAGATTAACGTGCGTACAGAGGTAATTATTCGGCGGATCGGTAATATCATCCAAACGACAAAGGAGTAATGCAAGTATGTGGTTTTCTTTCATTGGAAGAATGCCTTCAGGGATGGTACTTATCTGTACCATTCTTTCATTCGTGATTCCCTATAGTATTCATTGGATATACAAGGAGCTTCACACGAATGGTGATCCACCTTGGAAACAGGAACCTGTAGAAGAAGAACGAAAAGATCCACAATCGAACAACTCTTGATAGAGATCATTTAGAGGTCAGTTCATCCATTATTTTTACACGCGAGTAAATGCCCTCTTTGCGGACCTCTAGTTGCACTTCCCCCATTTGATCTGTACGTAACACCTGCACCTCATTTTCTTCCAAACGCCTTAACACATCAGGTGCTGGGTGACCATAGCTATTCATACCTCCTACAGATATGACCGCCCATGAAGGCTTCCAAAAATCGAGCCACCCTGGTGTCGTGGACGTTTTGCTGCCATGATGAGCAATTTTTAGTACATCGACCCTGTGATTTATATGTTGTTCTTGATCTATTAACGAAGGATGTTCTTTTAAATAATCGACCACAACAGCTTCAGACTCTTTCTCCATATCCCCTGTAAATAACCAACGCGTCCCCTGCATCTCGAGCAAGAAAACAACGGACTGCGCATTCTGTTCTTTGACAATTTCAATGAGCTGATTATCTCTTTCCAATGGATACAGAACCTGCAATCTGGTAAGCGGATCAATCTGAATCCAATTGCTTACATTCGCAGGCAAAAGCGGCACTTTTCGCGTTAGCAGGGTGTCAAATAATTTCTCTATGCTTGCCCCTGGCTTGAGCGTTCCATTAAAGAGAAACTGCTTGACGGGCATTTGCGCAATAACAGCCTGCAGACCCCCACTATGGTCCGCATCTTCATGTGTGAGAACAACGAGATCAATCTGATGAACACCACGTTTCTTGAGCAGCGGAACCAGCAGCTTTTGGCCAACTTCATAAGGATCCTTACGAATTTTCCAAGCCTCACCAGGCTTCCTAAATGTAAGAGTCCCTCCACCATCAACCAGAATATGTCGACCATAAGGCGTCCGAATCAGTATAGCATCACCTTGACCAACGTCGATAAATTGAACAAGACCGGACCGGTTGAAGCGCTCAGGCGAATACCCCATCCAAAGCAATAACAGGAAACCTCCTGTCGCACATACGAGCCATTTCGATAAGTTCACCTTCTTTTTGCCTTTAACACTTACCAAAATAACCGGAGGCTCTCCCCCAGCTTCTTGCGACATGCGATGACATAATCCATAAATCAAAATGAGAAAACCATAATAAAAAGTTATCCAGGGTAAGCTTGGCGACGGCCATAGCAACTTAAATTGGTGCAAATGTTGAAGCTTGTCTGTCATCCAGAAAATCACTTCGTTTAACCAAGAAATAAGCATACCGATGCTTCTACCAGCAGGGACATAAATAATTCCCAGAACTAAAGCTAGCAGGCCAGCGGGGAATACAATCATGCTAATAACAGGAACCAAAATGGCATTAGCTAGCCAAGACAATAAAGAAAACTGATTAAAATAATAAATAGATACCGGGAAGGATACCATTTGGGAAACAAGCGTGATGGAGGCCGTATTTCTTATAATTGGGGAAGAAATCCACGGAACGATTAAATCATTGACTCTTTGTACCCCAACAATAAGACCAAGTGTAACCAGAAATGAAAGCTGAAAGCTGACATCCAGCAAAAAGTATGGATCCCACAAAAGCATGATCCATGCGACAATCGCCATAACATGTAAAACATCCTTAAAGAGCCCTTTCCGAGCTGCATAGAGGGCAATTATAGACATGAGTCCGGCCCGAACGATCGAAGGGGAAGCACCTGTCAATAGGATATAAAACGGCAATAACCATATACAGATTAGCAAATAGGTCTCCTTCGCCAGCTTTAATCGGCGCATGATCCAAATACATACACCGAGAAAAACAGCAATATTTAAGCCGGATATGGCTAAAATATGGGTCAATCCCAGCTCCGAAAATTGCTGGAAGCGCTCCGGATCGAGATCGTCCGTCTGACCGATCAGCATGCTCTTCATGAACCCCGCCTGCGGCGCGGGGAAGATAAGATCCATGCGCCTGCTGAGGGCGCCGCGCAGCTCGTCGTTCCAGCGCAGCAGCTGGACGACGCTTATACGCGCTTCCGCAGGCTCGACCTGCGCCTGATCCACCCCTTTGGCAGCGAGCAGCCAATGGGTGTGGTGAAGGCGCAGGTATCGGCGGTAGTCGAAGCCGCCGAAGTTGCGGGCGGGGGACGGGCTGCGCAGCGTCCCGTGCAGCGTCAAGGCGTCGCCTCGGCGCCAGCCCGACGCCACCGCCTGCTGCTCCTGCTGGAGCAGGCGCAGCGAGACCTGCACACTTTCCCCGCCGAGGGGGAAAGCTTCCGTGCTTGGGAAGCGGATGGATTCCGCTTCCATCGTGAAGCTGGCCCTGTCGCCGTCGACGGTGACAGGGCTGGAGAATCGGCCGAGCAGCGTGACCTCGCTGCCGTCCAGGGTCTGCTGCTGCTGCGCCTTCGGGAGCAGCGCAGAGACGTTGCGCTGGTCGGTCCATTGGAAGTAGCCATAGGCTACTCCGACCAGCAGCAAGGCGCACAGCGGCTGTCTGCCAGGCAGCCGCAGCGCATAGATGACGATAAGCGCGGCTAACAGCAGCGTACTCGTCATCAAAGATAACCACCGCAGCTCGGTATAGAGCGCGAGCACGTAGCCAGTTATCCACAGACAACACCCTATAACAACTGGTCGTTTCACTAGCATTTGCATATACATTTGCTTCCCCCTCCTCTTGAATGTTATAAAATCGAATTGTATTCATTTACATAAGTTACGTAATTGAAGAAACCTATACTTTGAACTTCATCATTAATCATTAATCTTCAACTTCAATATTCGTCTTTCATCTTTCACCTTTCATCTTTCACTTTCATCATTCACCTTCATCAACTTCAACATCATTGGATTTTTTACAATGTTTTTCACTCTCAGACTTCAGAAAACAGGTTCTATTGGATTCCAATAGAAGTCTCTTGAAAAGACAATTTCCAAGGAAAATCATATATTTCATTGGATTATTTCCAGTCAAAGCACGATAACCCGTGTCAGAATAGCCATTACACTGTATTTACTCCAATGAAAATGTAGGTACCGCATAGTTACAGTGCCTTGATATCCACACTTTTCCCAGCTGAATGAACAAACAAAAAAACCTCTCCCCAGAGCAGCCCTAACGGCTGCTTCTAGAAAGAGGTTCTTCCCCTTGTTTCAGTAGACCATTTAATTCACAACTTCAGATACAGTGCCAGGTGGAGGTTCATATCCTTCCAATCTACGGAAAACGATGCCTCTGTCTTCCATCAAATGGCTTACTTTTTCATGATCCTTGGGATACCCGCGATGGAAAACGATTTCCATTACACCGCTATTGGCCAGCATATTCGCACATGTCCAGCAAGGCTGATCTGTAACATAGACAGTCGATCCTTCGCGATCTTCCCGATCCGTAAATAGCAGCAAATTTTGCTCTGCATGAATCGTTCTAATACATCGCTGTTTACGAATAACTTCCTCGGTACCATCCACCACTTTAAGCTCAATTTCTTCTACAAGCATGCAGCCTGCCTCTGTACAATCGGGAACACCCATAGGTGCACCATTGTAAGCTGTTCCAAGCAGCTTCTTGCCCTGAACCAACACTGCCCCCACATGCCGACGGTTGCATCTTGATCGAGTTGATGCCATGTAAGCTATATCGAGGAAATAAGTATCCCAATCTTTACGGATGCTCATAACGGATTGCTGACTCCTCCTTCCGAAGACCCATGTGTAGTCATTGGATCCTTTTTTTCATTTCTAGTATTCTCTCATATTTCCTTGCAAAATAAAAGGAAGGAAAGGACTATGTTGAAGTTACATAAAGAAATGCTTTCAATTTCTCGAGCATTTTCTCCCCGATGCCCTTCACTTCTATCAGCTCTTCAATCCGGTTAAATCGCCCCTTTTTCAACCGATAGTCCAATATAGCCTTTGCCTTGCTCGCTCCAATACCCGGTATCTCATCTAACTGTTCAAACGTAGCGGTGTTAAGATCCAATCGCCCGGTAGACCCTGCTGCTGGCAAACTAGCTTCCGGCTTTTCATTAGATACAACAGAAGGCGTAGGTATTGCTGTAAGTGCAGGTATCGTTGCTTTAGTTTCTGTGTTTATTGATGCCTTTGGTTCTGCTTCTAACGCTCCTTTCGGTTCTGTTTCTATCGTTGCCTTCTGTTCTATTCCTAAGGTCGATTTCGAATCTAATTTGCTTGTAAGATTCGATTTAGGTACCTGGTCCTCTTCAGTTTGTGAAATCATAGCCTGCATTTGAGTGTTCAAAGGTATAAAATCTGTTTGTATCATAGATCTGCCTCCACGAAGGAAAGGCAAAACGACGAAAGCAAATAAACAGATCGCTGCCATCATGATTAGTATCCTTCCTTTTTTGTAACCAAAAAAATCCACGAATTCCCTCCTAAGAGTTTTGCTTTAGCAAAACTAACTTCGTAACCATAAACTTTAGATTTTTGATTTAGCAAAACTTGCATCTTAAGTCTTTCCGAACATAATTGCTGGCATATGAACATATACATGAAAAAGCATCCGAATGGCAATTAAAACTGACCCCGTTCAATAAACTATGAAAGAAAGTGACTGATTTTTTCGGGAGGGATTACTGGATGAAAGCAGGATTCATCGGTACTGGGAGTATGGGAAGTATTCTGATTGAAGCATTCATTCATTCTGGAGCTTTCAATCCGGAGCAAATTATAGCGGGAAATCGAACAATTCGTAAAGTTGAGCTTCTAGCGGAGACATATCCTGGACTTCATGTTGCCGGGTCGAATAGAGAAGTCGTACTGGGGAGCGATCTCATCTTTCTCTGTGTGAAGCCGTCTGAATTCAAGAAAGTTATTGATGAAATTAAAGAGGACGTGCTTCCCTCTCAACTCATCGTGTCCATTACAAGCCCTGTCCTGCTCAAACATTTGGAAGGTCTTCTGTCGGCGAAAATCAGTAAAATTATCCCAAGTATCACCAACTACGTGTTAAGTGGTGCTACACTATGTATTCATGGGAATCGAATGCAGCCTGAGGATAAAGAATGGCTTGAGAACCTATTTGCGCATATTTCCTCACCTATTCGTGTTTCCGAAAATTATACGCGGATCTCTTCCGACATATCCAGCTGCGGTCCCGCTTTTTTAGCCAAATTCCTGCAATCTTTTATTGATGCGGCTGTTGAGGCAACTGGTATTTCTATTGAGGAAGCGACCTTACTTGCTAGTGAAATGACGCTAGGCACAGGAAAGCTGCTTACGACCGGAGGATTCAACCCTGCTAGTCTGCAAAAACGTGTATCTGTTCCCGGTGGAATAACAGCGGAAGGCTTACGTATTTTGGACAACGAGCTTGCGGGGATATTCTCACGAGTCATTTGTGCTACACATGCCAAATATGAAGAAGACATTGAGAAGGCTGAGCTGCTGTTTACTCTGAAGCAGTAACCTTCCCAAATTGCCAACTTCCCTTGCTATCCTACAACAATATTTACTAATTTGCCTTTTACAACAATCAATTTGCGAACGGCCTTTCCGGCGGTCGCTTCTTTGACTTTATCGAGGTCAAATGCGATTTTCTCCATCGCTGCTTCATCTGTATCCTTGGAAATCAGCACACGATCAACAATTTTACCATTGACCTGTACAACAATCTCAATTTCATTGTCGACTGTCCACGCTTCATCGTAGGTTGGCCATGGCAGATAGGTAATTGACTCTGTGCCGCCAAGCTTCTCCCAAAGTTCCTCGGCCAAATGCGGTGCAATTGGGGATAACATCTGAATGAAATTTTTCATCGCTTCAAGCGGTAAACGCTCTGTTTTATAGGCTTCGTTAACGAAAATCATCATTTGACTGATCGCTGTATTAAACCTAAGGGCTTCGAAATCCTCGGTTATTTTTTTGATCGTCCGGTGCCAAGTACGTTTGAACGCATCGCTGCCCAATGTTTCGTCGGCGCTGATTTTAGCATTTATTTGACCATTCTCGTCAACAAACAGTCTCCATACACGATTCAAATAACGATAGATACCATCCACACCCGTTGTGTTCCAAGGTTTGGTCGCTTCAAGTGGTCCCATGAACATTTCGTAAATACGCAGTGTGTCGGCCCCTTGATCGCTGACAATATCATCTGGATTTACAACGTTACCGCGAGATTTACTCATTTTCTCCATGTTCTCACCAAGAATCATCCCTTGGTTTACAAGCTTATGGAAAGGCTCTTTGGTATGAACAAAACCAAGATCATAAAGCACCTTATGCCAGAAACGCGCATACAGCAAATGAAGAACTGCATGTTCTGCTCCGCCGATATAAAGATCTACTGGCAGCCATTGCTGCTGAAGCTCTTGCGAACAAAACTCTTTATCATTACGCGGATCGATAAAACGTAGATAGTACCAGCAGCTGCCAGCCCATTGCGGCATGGTATTCGTTTCACGGCGAGCTTTCATGCCGGTTTCCGGATCAATCGTATTTACCCATTCCAATACGTTCGCAAGTGGTGATTCTCCTGTACCTGATGGTTTAATTTCATCGACTTGTGGAAGCAAGAGTGGCAGTTGATCCACGGGAACAGGCTTCATTGTGCCATCTTCAAGATGAAGAATTGGAATCGGCTCTCCCCAATATCTTTGACGGCTGAATAGCCAATCTCTCAAACGGTAGGTTACTTTACCGCGGCCTTTGCCGTTTTGCTCTAACCAAGCGATCATATGGCTGATCCCCTGTTCGATGTTCAAGCCATTAATCGGGCCGGAATTGACAATCGCCCCGTCACCAGTATAAGCTTCCTTCTCAACATCTCCACCTTGCACGACTTCGATAATCGGCAAATCAAACTGTTTAGCAAACTCCCAGTCACGTTGATCGTGTCCTGGAACAGCCATGATTGCTCCCGTACCGTAACCGCCAAGCACGTAGTCAGCAATCCAAATTGGCACTTTCACGCCATTAACCGGATTGACAGCATACGCCCCTGTAAAAACACCTGTTTTGTCTTTTGCCAAATCCGTACGCTCAAGATCGCTTTTGCGCGAAGCTTTTTCTTGGTATTCCTTAATGGCAGCTGCTTGATCTCCCGTTGTAATTTGCGTAACAAGCTCATGCTCAGGTGCAAGAACACAGTACGTAGCGCCAAACAATGTATCTGGACGTGTCGTAAAAACCGTCAAACTCTTCTCATTGTATCCATCAATCGCAAATTGGACTTCTGCGCCTGTGGATTTACCAATCCAGTTGCGCTGCATATCTTTGATACTTTCGGACCAATCCAGCTCCTCAAGATCTTCAAGTAAACGTTCTGCGTACTCGGTAATTTTCAGAATCCATTGACGCATCGGCTTACGAATAACCGGATGGTTACCGCGCTCGCTCAGGCCGTCAATCACTTCTTCATTAGCAAGAACAGTTCCCAGCGCTGGACACCAGTTTACGGGCACTTCATCCACATAAGCGAGTCCTTTATTGTACAACTGGATGAAAATCCATTGTGTCCATTTGTAATACTCAGGATCTGTTGTACTAATTTCACGATCCCAATCGTACGAGAAGCCTAGTGATTTAATTTGACGACGGAATGTATCAATGTTCTTCTTGGTGAATTCTCGCGGATCATTTCCCGTATCCAGTGCGTACTGTTCAGCAGGAAGTCCGAAAGCGTCCCATCCCATTGGATGAAGTACGTTAAAGCCTCTCATCCGTTTGAAACGTGAAACGATATCAGTTGCTGTGTAGCCTTCCGGATGTCCTACATGCAGACCAGCTCCGGATGGGTAAGGGAACATATCCAGCGCATAAAACTTCGGCTTATCCGAATTCTCAAGCACCTTAAACGTTTTCTTCGCATCCCAATAAGCCTGCCATTTCGGCTCAATTGCCTGTGGATTATAGCCTTGCTGCTCTTTTGTTTCTTTAGTTTCTTGTGTCATGTGTAAAATCCTCCCTGTGTACAGCCATCCTCTTCATGGTTCAAAAGCGCTGTAAGCGCCAAAAAACCCCTCATCGCTAGCGGATATCGCTAGGGACGAGAGGTTAGATTCCCGTGGTACCACCCTAGTTAACACAAGACATTCTTTGCCTGTGTTCACTCTGCCCCTTAACGCGGGTGAGACGATCCAGCTAGCACCATTTATAGGGATCTTTGAGCGTAGCTCAAAGTCTCTCCGCTATAGGGATCTTTGAGTGTAGCTCAAAGTCTCTCCGCTTAACATGGTGATTCACCTTCTAGCTCCGAGGCGAGTTCACAAGACTAACATCTACCGGCTTCCACCCTACATCCGGCTCTCTGAAAGATGCTGTACAAGCTACTATTCCTCTTCTAAGCTTTAATAATCTAATTAGCTTTGATTATATGTAAAATAATACCGCACTGTCAAGCTGTGATGGACTTCATTCCCGTTATTTCTTTGCAATAAAGAAAGCACGTTCCGTCATAGAGGTAGGTTGCTCCCAAGTAAAATCGGCGGCCATATGTACCTCTGTGAAACCGACAGCAAGCAGCGTTTGCTTTAGCCATTGCAAAGAATAAGCTCGCTGTTGATGAGTTTCATCGATGCGTCGAAATGAATTCGTGCCATCGCTATTTTTGACAAATATGGTCAACTCGTGTTCAATTTGCACTTTTTCTTCATCTAACTCACTTGTCCAAATGTAAGCAACATCTTCTTCATTCAGGAAAAAGGGCTGAGATTCCGCATAAGCGAACAATTGCTCAGGAGTATGCACATCAAAAAGGAAAAGACCGCCAGGCTTGAGCCCCTTAAAGGTTTGGCGAAAAGCATCAACGATATCTTCGTCCTCTAACAAATAGTTGAGACTATCACAGATCGAAAGCGCCACATCCACTTGTTCACCGAGGTCCCATTCACGCAGATCCTGTTGTACCCAATGAATGGCGCCACCGCGCAGTTGAATGTGCTCCCCTGTTTTTTGCTCAGCGACTGCCAGCATGTCTTCAGATAAATCAATACCCGTCAACTCGTACCCTTCCAAAGCTAAAGGAATCGTCAAATTCCCAGTACCACAGCCCAGATCAACAATCGTAGATGGTTTCATACCAAATCGTTCGAAGCTTTCTTTCACGAAACGAAGCCAATCTTCATATGGCATGCTATTCATCAAGCGATCATAGGTATACGCGAATTTTTCGTAACTCATGTTAACCTTGCGTCTCCTCTTGCTTCAGATAGGTCCAATCATCTTCCTGATAGATGAGCCCGTCCTTCATAAGCTTGCCTAATGCGCGTTTGAATGCCGCTTTACTAAGGCCAAACCGATCCTTAATGATCTCTGCAGACGTTTTATCCGAAAATGGCATCGCATTTCCAGGTCGTTCTTGAAGGACACTCAAAATGCGCTCCGAATCTTCATCCATCCCTTTTTCTTTACGGAGTCGCATCGATAGATTGACCCGACCATCCTCTTCACGAACGAATGCGACCCGTACTTCAACTAACTCACCTACACGCAGCAAGCGTGTCCGTTCTGGAGCAGCAATAAGTCCAATAACACCATAGCCGAGGACGCCGGCTTCGCAAATGACAAAGGTGCCAATTTGTAGCGGTCTATAGACACGAGCTTTAACCCACTGATTATTCCAGCTAGAAGGTGCACGGACGCAAAGAGGAGCCAGATCCTCTTCCAGAGCCAGCTTAGCGATTAAACGTCCTTGCCGATCGTGAGCTAAAGTGGCAAATACCTTATCTCCTACTTGTGGACGCAGCTCCTCGAGCTCCGGTACATGTCGGTAAGGAAGTAATAAGTGGCGACCCAGTCCCATTTCCAGAAAATATCCAAATCTAGGGTGAATATCTACAACTTCCAGAAGTCCTACTTCGCCCATGAGAAGAAGCGGACGCTTCATTGTAGCCATCAATCGATCCTGCGTATCGTGGAACATGAAGGCTTCAACATGCTCTCCGGGTTGTATTTTACCTACGATTTCTGCATAAGGCAGAAGAACATCCTGCTGGCCGTCAGTAAGGAAATAACCGTTAGGAGGAACCTCCCTCGCTACCTCTAGGGTAACAAGGGATCCTGCTTCCATTCTCATACGCGCTCCACAACTTTGGCATCAGACCAAAGTCTTTCGATATTATAATATTCACGATCATCGCGGTGGAAGACATGAAGAACAACATCCCCTAGATCAAGCAGAACCCATCTTGCTGTATCAATACCTTCATAGCCTCTGATATTAACGCCATGCTCATGTGCTTTCTTTCTAGCTTCGCCGGCAATCGCTTGCACTTGCGTTTCTGAATTCCCGTGACAAATAACGAAATAGTCGGCAATTAAGGATACGCCTTTCAAGTTTAGTGTTACAACATCTGCCGCTTTTTTATCTTCAGCAGCCTCAACAACAAAAGCCAAAACTTCTTCTGGGTTTTTACTCATTCAATCAACCTCCAGGGTTATGTGTTTATTTGTGTAATCAAATCGTTCCGTGTCAAAATAGTAAGCGGATAAATCCGTTTGCCTTTGGCAATTAAAAAGCTAATCGTGGAATCAAAACCGGCTACCAGCGCCTTCTCTAAGCTTCGCTCAGCGATTTCGCGGATGATATCCACACCCGGAAAGTCACGTCCAGGCTCCATATAATCTGCTAAGCATACGATTTTGTCCATTAGTGTCATCTGAACACGTCCGGAGGTGTGATACCGAATTGCATCTAGTATCTCCTCATCATGGATGCCAAATTGCTCCTTAGCGATAAAAGCTCCAGCATGGGAGTGCCACAGCTCCTTATCATAGTCCAGCAAGTCTTGGGGCAATCCGTTCTCGCGGATAATCTTAGCTTGCTCCTGAACGGGCCAATACTTGCAATAATCGTGCAAAATGGCCGCAAGGTCCGCTTTGACCGGATCTCCACCAAAGCGTTTCGCTAATATAACGCTAGTTTCCATGACACCGAGTGTATGCAGCCAGCGTCGCTCAGGCATTTGTTCCTTTACCGCGGCTATCAGTTCCTTACGATTCATACAATCGGTTCACCTCCATGTAACTATTCACCGAGTCTGGGACAAGGTAACGGACTGAACCGTTCCTTTGCCTTTCCTTACGAATAGCTGTTGACGAAATTTCAATAAGCGGCGTGGGTACAATCGTAACTCGATTACGAATGTTCATAGGCATATGCGACATGTCAAGATCATAGCCAGGTCTAGCTAATCCAATAAAGCGAATATGCCGCACGATGTCATCAATGCGATGCCACTGCGGCAAATATTGAACCATATCGGCACCTATAATATAAGCAAATTCCGTACCTGGGTATTCCTTGCTGAGCAGCTCAATCGTATCGATACTATAAGATACGCCGCCTTTGCTGATTTCGATATCCATTGGACGAAAAAAAGGATTGCCTTCCGCAGCAAGGCAAACCATCTCCCAGCGCTGCTTTGTCGTCGCTTTTGGCGCATTTGGCTTATGCGGCGGCACATTTGCCGGCATCAACCACACTTCGGCGAGATCCGCTTCCACCCTCGCTCTCTCCGCCGCGATCAGATGACCGGTGTGGATAGGATCGAAGGTGCCACCCATTATTCCGACAAGCATACTTCCACCTCTTTAGCGCGGCAGTTCAATCTTCTTCTTGTCACGCGATTCTTTGTAAAGCACGACGATTTTACCGATAACCTGCACGAGCTCTGCGCCAGACTTTTCGGATAATTCAGTACCGACCTCGTCGCGGTCTTCTCCACTGTTGTTAAGTACAGTGATTTTAATCAATTCACGAACTTCCAAAGCTTCTTGAATGTGACGGATTAAATGATCGTTCACGCCGCCTTTACCTACTTGGAAGATTGGATCTAAGTGGTGCGCCATTGAGCGCAAATAACGTTTCTGTTTGCCTGTTAACATGGATGTCCCTCTATTCATTCTTATTCAGCTAACGACTGTTCTACCACCTGTCTCATCGCCGCAACGGGCGCAGGGGTACAAGTCCAATATTCAAAGGCAAAAGCACCTTGATAAATAAACATACCGAGTCCGCCATGTATGCGGGCTCCTCTTGCTTCCGCTTCACGAAGAAATCTTGTAATTCGCGGATTATAAATGAGATCGCTGACCAGATGGTGCGAACGCAGGAGTTCAAGCGGTAGCGGAAGTTCATCAACATGAGGATGCATGCCGGCCGAAGTTGTATTCAAAACGAATTCGACCTCATTTACAACATATCCTAGCTCGTCCATACCAAGTCCAATCGCTTCGGTGTAGCTACTAATCGTGTCGGCAAGCTCCAAGGCCCGTTCTTTGGTACGATTCGCGATATAGATACGGCCTGCTCCTTCTTTGGCAAGCGCATAGGCAACGCCTCTCGCCGCTCCACCAGCCCCAAGGAGAAGTACACTTTTCCCTCTCAGTTCAATACCCGTCTCTTCCTTAAGCGATCGCACATAGCCAATACCGTCCGTATTGTAACCGATGAGCTTGCCAGATTCATTAACGATGGTATTCACCGCCCCAACGATCCTAGCCCCTTCATCGATTTCATCCAAATACTGCATAACTTCCACTTTATGCGGAATCGTTACATTGATACCTCTGTATCCTAATGCCCGTATCCCGCGAACAGCATCGCCAAGTTCATCCGGCCGAACATGGAAAGCAGCGTAAACGGCATTAATACCCGCTTCCTGAAAAGCCCGATTCAGCATTATCGGGGAACGGGAATGCCGTATCGGATCTCCGAAAACCCCATATAGAATGGTATGACTGTCAATCGTCCGGTTCTTCTCCATGTTCTCCTCTTGTCCCCCTAAATCAACGACTCACGCGTGATAACCTTAATCCCCTTCGGCGCATGAACGGCAAGCTGTGCTCCAGCTAAGCTGTTCACTTTAATCCAGCCTAAACCAGAGATCAACACATCCATCTGTTTCCCCTTCGGAATGTGCAGCGGATGCTTCACAAGCTTAGGCAGCTCGTCCAAGTCCGCTAGGTTAGGTGGCGCAAGCATGACACCTTTATGTTCTTCATACAAATCATCGGCTTTTTCTAGCTTTGTTCGATGAATTTGAATGGCATTTGACGTGTAGCAAGTGAACGATTGATGTTCACCGCTAATAAAATCAAATCGAGCTAAGGCGCCAAAAAATAACGTTTGCGCTTCATTTAATTGAAACACCATCGGCTTAAGCGGTTTGTCAGGCATGATTCTAGTTAAATCACGCTTTTTCACGACTTCAGTTAAACGATGAGTGTGCACGATACCTGGTGTATCAACGATAAACCGACCATCATCCAGTGGGATTTTGACCAAATCCAGCGTCGTACCCGGGTACTGTGACGTCGTAAGCTCCGACTCCAGATCACTATAATCACTGATTAAGCGGTTAATGAGCGTCGATTTACCGACATTCGTTGCACCGACCACATAAACATCCATGTTGCCGCGATATTCCTGCACAGCTGTAATAACACGATCGAAACCAATGTTTTTCTTCGCGCTGCAAAGGATAATATCAACAACCTTGAGGTTCTCCTCTTTGGCTCTGCGCTGTACCCAGTTAATGATCTTGTTTGCGTTCGTCACTTTTGGCAGCAAATCAATCTTGTTCACAACTAACAGAACAGGATTCGTACCCACAAAGCGTGCAAGTCCGCTAATCATACTGCCTTCAAAGTCAAAAATATCTACGATTTTCACAACCAGAGCTTTCGTTTGGCCGACATGTCCTAGTAATTTAAGGAAGTCGTCCTGCTGCAGTGTGATGCTCGAAGATTCATTATAATGCTTAATGCGATAGCAGCGTTGACAAATAATCGGTTCCTTCTGCATCGCTTCAGCCGGGATAAAGCCCAGCTTACCTTTTTCTTCCGTTTGCAGCAATACGCCGCACCCCGCGCAATGATTAATCGTTTCTGTACTCATGAATCCTCCTATTTCTTCATCCTTGCTAAAGCCCATTTCTCAATACGACGATTGATTTTCGTAAAAAAACCCTCATCCTTAATTGAAATGGGTTGAACAAGGATCGTGTATAGCCCCATCCGATTGCCTCCAAGAACGTCTGTTAACATTTGATCACCAATGACAGCTGTTTGTCTCGCATTCGTACCAAGCAGCTTCATGGCTCTGTGGAATGAAACGTTCGTTGGTTTCTTAGCCCGGTGAATGAATGGAATACCTAGCGGCTCCGCAAAGGCTGAAACCCGTCCATGATTATTATTGGACACGATGACGACCTTGAAGCCCATTTTTTGCAAACGATTCAACCACTCAATTAACTCCGGAGTCGCAAGCGGATCTCGTGCGCCTACGAGTGTATTATCGAGATCTGTTATGATACCGCGAACACCAAATCCCCATAGGTGATTGGCATCAATATCATAGATCGTATGTACAGATTGTCTGGGCACTAGCTTTTTCAGCAAACAAATTACCTCCAACTGCTTCCTCGCAGGCGGGGAGACTTTGAACTATGTTCAAAGATCCCTAAGCGGAGGGACTTTGAATTCGTTCAAAGATCCCTAAGCAGAGAGACTTTGAATTACATTCAAAGATCCCTATATTATATACGTGAAACTATACCATAGTGATCCACTTGTTGCAAAAAGAAAAGAACATATTTTCCCACTAGGAACGGGTCGGAAGCGGCAACCAGTTCAATACGTTTTGAATTTTACGATCCCAATAGCTCCACTCATGTTCGCCTGGCTCTTCTTCATAGGTCAGATCCAACCCCAATTCGCGGCAATAATCTCGGAATCGAATATTATCTTCATAAAGGAAGTCTTCCGTACCGCAGCATTGATAGAACATAGGGGATTGTTTAGTCGATCCTGAGAGCTGCTCTGCCAAATAAAACAAATCATTCCCGCTGCCTTTAATCTTGTTCACATCTCCATAAATAAGTTGGAAGTCGTCAGGAAAATTCAATGCTCTTTGTGATACATCTAATGCCCCAGATAAGCTTGCCGCTGCTGCAAACCGATCTGGATGTGAAAGTGCGAGTTTCATCGCGCCATAGCCACCCATGGACAGGCCTGCCACATAATTCAATTCTCTTTCCTCAGCTAGCGGGAAAAATGATCGTGCTATAGCAGGCAATTCTTCACTAATAAACGTCCAGTATTTCGGCCCCGACGCCATATCGGTGTAAAAGCTGCGATTGACGGCAGGCATGACTACCGCTATCCCCAACTTCGAAGCATACCGTTCTATCGAGGTTCTTCGCATCCAAATCGTATGATCATCGGATAAGCCATGCAGCAGATATAGCGTAGGATGCTTTATCCCATAAACCGCAGATGCCAACCCGATTTGATTTTGAGCAGCTTGCGGCAAAATGACGTGCATTGAAGCTGAAACACCAAGGGAATCCGAATAAAAATGACAGTCGATAAAAGCCATATATCATAATCTCCTCTCATAGGAAAACCACCCCCTCGAAAGGTGAGTGGCTTCATTGCCCTATTTCATTTGTTCTTTTAATCGAATAATAGATTGACTAACGGTTTGGTAGTCGACTTCAGTGGAATTCTCCTGACTGTACTTCGCGCGCTCAAACAATTCGAGCACCGTTTCTAACTCTTTTTTCATCCACTTACTTTGGTTCGACCACCTTGTCGTCGCTTCTCGCATGGTTTCGTACTCATGTCTCGTGTAACCCTTACGACGGCTTAGCCGCAGCAGTTTTTCGAATTCAACGATAATTTTCTGATTAAAATTAACGGCTTGCCTTTTCTTCCTGCGTGTTAGCCATACTCTCCAGTAGTCGCTTTTCGAGATAAAGAATAAACCAACTGCAACAACTGCGATAGCAGCTACACCGCTTAATGTCAACCACAACCATGTAAGGCTCGGAGCCTCTTTAGTTTCTTCTGGCAAAGTAACAGGGTCACTTTCCGTTGATAGATCAACGGGTGGCGGTGTTTGCTCTGGGAACACATTCGGTAGACTGAAGCCTGAGGTCGGTTCAAAGGGTATCCAGCCAAAGCCTTCAAAGTACACTTCAACCCACGAATGGGCGTCTGAATTTCTAACTGTATAGGTACCTGCTCCATCCACATCGATTTCAGTACCCAGTTGACTCAAAATACCTAAATCCCTAAATTCCTCAGGGATCGGTGAGGTGCCCGATGAATAGCCTTTCACCCAACGAGTTGGAAGCCCAATAGAACGGGTTAATACAGCCATAGACGTTGAGTAATAATCACAATACCCTTGCTTCACTTCAAATAAGAAGCGGTCTACGAAATCCTTGCTCTTGCCTTTGCTTTCATCTGGGGTATTTGTATACGGATAATTATCCGATAAATACTTCTCTATTGACTTTGCTTTGTCATAAGGATTCGTCGCTGCCTTGGTAATTTCAACAGCCAGCTGCTTCACACGTCCAGGAAGGTCGGCAGGCACTTGTAGATACTCCGCCCATTCCAGTTGATTGGCATAGTCTGATTTGACTTCTCGCAATAACGCTTCTTCCAGAATAGGTTCCTGGGTAACGATTGTATAATCTTTAGGATAATTATTTCTTCCTGCGTAGCGCAGTTCAGACTGACGCGGAGACCAAATCAGGCGTTGAAACGGGTTCTCACCTTTATTCACTTCCACAATCTTCTGGATAGCGAATCCCCCGAACAAAACGGGAAATACTTCCTCTCTATCCATAACAACCGTTTGAGTCACTTCTTTGGTTTTCAAAAGTGACAGGTCAAATCGCGGATCTAGCGGCAGCGGATTACCATTCACACGATTGACTGGCAATTTCCGCTCCACGGGGCTAAACTCCCAGCCTTTTCCATTATATAACGATCTCGTTTCGCCTCGGAAGTAAGTTCTCTTGCTCGTTTCAACGGTCATAACCGGCGTGTAATCATAACGAAAACCACCGCCAAGCCGGCTGTCATCCCGACTATAACCGGAAGAAGCATCGGCGTTCGTAGATGACGTGATGCTGACTCCTTTTCCAAGTAGAGGGACAGCTTCACCACGGCTTACTTTCCAGGCTGTATAAGGATCCGTTAATATCGGATTCACAGTTGGTGCTAGTAGACCAACTAGAAAAGTGACACCGACAATCAATAGAACGGGAACAATGAGGGTTGACGGGTAATCCGTAATCGTTTCCCAAATGACCGGAGCCCGCCTCTTCAGTTGACTAAAATGCTGAACCATCAACAGTGAGAATCCGCAAAATATGACCATAGCTACTTGCGGCCACAAAAAGATTATACTGAAGGAATCTCGAATAGCAAAAAATAAGATACTGACAAAAATAAGGACAAATACACGCAGTCTTGATTGGACTGACCACATCGCAAACAAATAAGTAATCCATGCAGTTAAACTAAACCAAATGTACGGCTCCAACTGCCCCGCATTCAGAGCAATCCACTTCACTGCATCCTTCCATGCCGTCACATTAACCGCAACAAAATGATAGCTCATACCAATTCCGTGCAGCCATATAATCAAACCAAATTGAATCAAGGAACGCCAGCCGCGATGTAAGTGCGGTATGAGGTAAGTAACCGCTACAATTAAGAGGGTTCCCGTCACAAAGGCGACTGTTTCAGGCAACCAAAGTCCATCTTCTTTCATGATCCAAATAACAAATTGATAAAGGAAAATCCCCGTAAGAATTGCTGTAACTCGCTTTGACCAATCCGTCAGCAAAATCCTTTTCCAAAGTACGTTAGGCATAACGTTTCGCCCCTCCCAACAGGTTAGGCAAGTCCGTCAACTGACTAACCTCATAACCCATATAACCTTGTGAGCGAATCGCCTTAATCCAATCCTCCTGATGACCTTCAATGTCCGTCCCTTGCGGTTTGAATACATGGTTGGACTTCGCATGAACCCAGATATGGCATGGATTCATCTGAAGATGTTCCAGGTGATGAATCACTTGTATCATCGCTGAGCCCTTTTGCGGTGAAATAAGTACAAAGAAGCAGCCTGCTGGCCATTCCCGCGAGCGTTCTTTGATGATTTGGTGAAGTGAGTGATAACCATCTGCTTCTACCCCGACCAAATGCTGGATGATTTGCTTGTGATGTTTCTGACTTTGCTTCGGTTCAAAATACGTGGATTCCTTCCCAATCGAAAGTAATCCCAGTGCTAAATCACGACTCGCTCCATATCGAAATAAGGACGCTGCTACAGATACCGCCAGTTCAAATTCGGCAGCGTCCCGGTAGGCCCTGGCATTCCGATCCAATAGAATAATCGTCTTGGGAAGGGATTCTCGCTCGAATTCTTTGGATTTCCATGTACCTGTCTTCGCAGTGGCATTCCAATGTATACGTGATAAGCGGTCTCCATAAATATATTCACGGACACCATTAATTTGCGTCGTTTCACGATGTGCTCGTGTCGTTGTGGAGTGATGCTGCATGCCCTTAAGCATTTGGTGAAATTGCGCCCATTCCCGAATAGCAACCGTTTGTGGATACACAGTAATCGGCTGCTGAAGCTCTAATCGTCCCTTATGCTGAAAGAAGCCAAAAATATCTTCGGTTAAGCACTCCGTATCACCAAATCGATAATACCCTCTTCTTAATGGTGGGGTACTGTAAAGTAATTCGCCTCTACGTTTCCAATCCGGAACAATGGAGCCTTCGAAAATGGTCTCTTCCCCATTCTGTCGAATAAGCTGATCTTTAATCATCATATAAGGAATAGGCCAGTACCCCGGAATCTGCACGCCAATACCAATCTGCAATGATTGCCCAGCTTCTATTTGAGTTTCTTGACCTACATTCGTAAGCTTGCGGGTACCTTGCGCACGTTTAATTCCACTCCAGTTGCCAGAGAGTAAATAAGCAGACAATAACGTGATAATAATAAAAAGCATAGAGGCCAGCTTCCCACCTTGAAACAACAGGAACAATAAACTAGCTGTGAAACAAGAAATAAGAAGCCATAGAGCTGCCGGAAACCGGGGAAATTCCCCGAATCGTTTGAATACCGGTCGATTCATAGGCTCACTTCTCCAATCGAACCGGCACGCGTACTTGCTCGAAAATCGCGCCGAGAACTGAGGAAACCGTCGCTCCGTCCATACGGGCTTCGGAATGAAGAATCATTCGATGACCAAGAACATAAGGAGCAAGGTATTTAATATCATCAGGAATCACATAGTCTCTTCCATGGAGGAATGCAAAAGATTTGGAAGCCAAAACTAATGAAAGCGTTGCTCTTGGACTGGCTCCGAGGAATACAGCCTGATGTTCCCGCGTTTTTCTAGTAATGGTCACTAAATAATCAGCTACTGCTTCATCCAAGTGGACATGACGGACCTGTTCCTGGATGGCTAGTACTTGAGACGTATTCATGATCGCCTGCAGTGCCTCCATCGGATGCACTTTGCTCTGGGATGTAATCATTTGCTTCTCGGCGGCTTCACTCGGATAACCTAGGCTAAACTTCATCATGAATCGGTCAAGCTGCGCTTCAGGCAAAATATATGTGCCTTCGAAGTCAATCGGGTTCTGGGTCGCCAGCATCATAAATGGTGAAGGAAGCTCATGTATATCACCATCGACGGTGATGTGTTGTTCTTCCATTGCTTCCAACAAAGCAGACTGTGTTTTGGTTGTTGCCCGGTTAATCTCATCGACTAGTAAAATATTCGCCATAATCGGTCCTGAACGGAACAGGAATTTCTCTTCTTTGGGATGATATATAGAAACACCTGTTATATCGGAAGGTAATAAATCCGGATTACATTGAATACGGCGAAATTGACCATCTATGGATCGAGCAAGTGCTTTAATCAGCACTGTCTTGCCAGTACCCGGCACATCTTCAAGCAAAACATGCCCACCGGCCAGCATCGCAGTTAGCAACAATTCAATCTCAGAGCTCTTGCCAAGAATGCATGATTCCAAATTCGTTTTCAACCTAGCTAGAGCTTCTACATGATGATGGGTGGCAGTTTCCATGTGTGATCCTCCTTAGAGTTTTGCTCAGCAAAACTTGCTTCGATAGCGTTACTGAGTTTTCGTAAGAAAACTTACGTCGTAAGCATTCGAGTTTCAGAAAATTTACGACGTAAGCATTAGCTGCATTTTTCTTGGCATATTGCGTTTATGCTGCCATTTAGGGTGAAAATACTTCCATAAGTCCATATTCCTCAAAAATGATAGGAAAATGAGCGTAAATCTAGTTTACAGTAAAGTTTTTCGTCCGTATACTTGTAAATCCTCTAAATTTATTTGTTAAATTTAACCATCCACAGCGGTAAACGAGGATAAGCAAAAAAAAGAGATCCACAGCATCGTGCTGTGGATCCAAATTTAATATATTACCTATTGCGGCGAATCAGATTGCAAAAGCCATAGTAATAATAACCAAAAGAATAAAGAGAACCAAGACTACAGCCGTACTTGTACCCACACCACCGCTATAACAACCTCCTGCAGCATAACCCATTCTATCTCGCTCCTTTCTGTTATCAGATGGTCTATTGTATTTCAATGGCATTTGAAATGTATGGACAAATATCAGATAGTAAAGGCCTGTTTTGAGATTAGGATCAATGATCACTGTTTTTTGAATGATGTTAGCGTGATTTAACGAAAAAGGGGCTGTCCCAAAAGTAGAAAAAAAGTCTACTTAAGGGCAGCCCTCTTTTATTGAAGTTTGACAACGTGACTGGAAAAGTCACCCGTCCTGGGACAGCCCATGTTCAAGCAATCATCTTATCCTTTGGGTCTGACAAATACAGCAGCTATGAAGGAGAAGATGATCGCCGCGGATATCCCAGCGCTGGTCACTTTAAATATACCGGTTATGATCCCTATATAGCCATTCTTATGGAGCTCCTCTAACGCACCATGCACAAGTGCGTTGCCGAAGCTGGTAATCGGGACAGTTGCACCCGCACCAGCAAATTCAATGAACGGATCATACAAATTACAGCCGTCTGCTATAGCACCCAGCACGACAAGCGTACTCATGGTATGAGCGGGCGTCAACTTACCTACATCCATCAAAAGTTGGCCAAATACACAGATGGCTCCACCAATCAGAAAAGCCCAAAAAAAGTTCATGCGTACAACCCTCCAGACTCAATTGAAACAGCATGTGCAATGCAAGGGATGCTTTCCCCTTGTTGGAAAGAAAGCGGCGAGAGTAGAGCTCCGGTCGCTACGACTAGGATTCGCTTCAATTCGCCACTCTTAATGCGCTTTAGGAGATGACCATAAGTAACGGTTGCCGAGCAGCCACAACCGCTCCCTCCCGCTTGGACGGTCTGCTTCTCGCGATCATAAATGATCAACCCGCAGTCGTCATAAGTCGTTTGATCAATTGGAAACTTGTGCTTATCGAATAGTTCGCGCGCAATGTTCACACCCACTGTTGCCAAATCACCGGTGACGATTAGATCGTAATAACTAGGCTCAATATTCAATTCTCGGAAGTGAGTTTGAATGGTATCTACCGCTGCCGGCGCCATCGCAGCGCCCATATTAAACGGATCCGTGATGCCCATATCAACGATTCGTCCGATTGTGGCCGAGGTGACGACGGGGCCGTCACCGGTCTTACCAAGCACGGCGACCCCTGCGCCGGTGACTGTGTATTGAGCTGTCGGCGGCTTCTGCGATCCGTATTCCGTCGGATAGCGGAACTGCTTCTCCGCTGTGCAGTTATGGCTGCAGGTGCCAGCCATCACGTAGTTGGCGGCCCCCGAGTCCACCAGCTGGGCGGCTAGCGCGAGCCCTTCCATCGATGTGGAGCAAGCGCCGAATATGCCGAGATACGGTATATTTAGCGTGCGCACAGCAAAGGTATTAGAGATGATCTGATTCATCAGATCCCCTCCAACATAGAACTGTATCTGGCCGTCCGTAAGCCCGGCCTTTGCAAGTGCTCGCTGCGCCGCTTCCTCTAGCAGCGCCTTTTCGGCTTTTTCCCACGTTTTCTGACCAACAGTCAAATCTCCGTGAACGATATCAAAATCTCCACTAATTGGCCCTTGACCTTCATCAGGTCCTACAACCGTCCCCGTAGATAGTATCACGGGTCGATTCTCAAAGACCCAGCTCTGATGTCCCTTTAGCATAAGGTCAACCTCCACCCGTAATGATAAGATGTACAATACCTACAAAAAAGGCAGCGACGGTTCCGAATACAATAACCGAGCCAGCTAACTTGAACATATTACCGCCTACCCCAAGCACTAGTCCTTCCGCTCGGTGCTCAATAGCAGCTGAGCATAATGAATTTGCAAAACCTGTTACAGGAACGGAGCTTCCCGCCCCAGCCCATTGGGCCATTTTATCGTACACACCGAAGCTCGTCAGTATGACGGATATGATAATTAACACCGCAACCGTTGGATTCCCAGCCGTTTTTTTCGGTAAAACCAAACCAATTGATGAACATTTGCATGAAGCATTCACCAATTAAACAGATTGCCCCTCCAACGAGAAAGGCTCGCATGCAATTTATTAGAACGGGTCTTTTGGGCTCTTGTTTCTTGGCTAGTTTCTGATACTCCTGCTGTGTCATTGTTAAGTTTTTCTTCTTGTTGTTGGCCATGTTTTCCCTCCTGCTTCCTCAAACGCCCTAGGCTCTTAGAATCGTATACAGATCTTGAATGACCTTCGTTAACTGTACCGAACATGCCTCGTACATCTTCTTCGCTTGCGGATGGCTAGTCGTCAATGAAAAAAGTTCAAGGTCTGCCTCACATTTCTTCAAATTGGCTAATAATACAGGCCTTTCAACTGGTTGAGGCACTTTTAATTTATCATCATAAAGATCAACCGTTAATTCGCCATGCGTGTCTACTTGTGCGAGGAACACATTCTCCTTCGTTACTCCTAGCTTATCCAGTTCCGTATGTAGCCATCCTCTTCCTCTACCCGTTACTGCCAAAGGTTCATCTTGAATGACACCATCCATGATAACGGATTGAGTCGGTTTCTCAATGTTCAGTTTTATGCCCAAATGCTTTGGTGTCAGAGGTTGGAGTTCACTTTTGAGCAGAACACTTAAATCACCATTAGCCTCAAGCATAGCAAACTCAACATCTGCCACGCGAAAAACACTTTTGGTGCGCAGCTGCTCCAGCAGCTCATCGCCAGTGTAACGTTCTTTTTTTAAATTGTTCTCAAGAATTTTGCCATCTTGAACAACAACAGTTCCTCTACCCTCAAACCAAAGCCGTAACGTCTTGCTTTTGAGCGTCAGAATCTCCAATGTCAACGGAATGAGAACCCAAACGAGTATAGCGATGACCCCGTGCCAGAAATTGTAATCCACATCAGTGGAAATTGTCCCAGCCAAGTCACCAATCGTAATTCCAAGAACATATTCAAAAAAAGTAAGTTGGGAAATTTGTTTTTTGCCAAGAATTCGAGTTAGTACAAACAAAAAGAATAAGGCAAAAAACGATCTGACAACGATATTCATCCAATCCGCCACAAGCTTTCCCTCCTTCTCCTAAAGCTCGAAACAACATCATTATGCACTATTTAGGCAGCAAGTATGATCAATTTGAGTTGGATTTAAATGTTAACGTAGCAAGTGAAAAAATATGCTTGCAAGTTTAAATTTACACGAGTAAAATACATTTTATAACAAATGAATAAAGAGTAAAATGCTCTTTATTCCATTTTATCTTCAATTTATTTTACACGAGTAAAATACAAGGAGGACGATGAGAATGACGACAGTGACCCTGGATATCCCTGAGCTCTCACGACAATTTGAAAATGATGGTTACCTACTGCTTCGCAATGTACTATCGGAAGAAAGGATAGCAGAATTGAATAGAGCCGTTGACGGCATCCTTTCTGATGAGCAAGAGTCGTTATCCTACAACATTTACAATAGCATAGAAAGAGACTCCTCTATTTTGTCCTTAATGGACAATCGGACTCTTCTTCCACTTATCGTTAATTTGATGGGTTATAACATTCAACTTCATATCTCACATCTGACCGTGCGCAAACCAAATCCCGATGATCTCAAGACGGAGACCAACAGCTTCATTAACTGGCATCAGGATGGACCAGCTCCCAAATTCCCAAGTATTAACGGATTAACATCCACCTACTACATTAAAGTTTGTTACATTTTGAGTGATATGTCTGAGATAGACCGCGGGAATACGAAAATCATTCCGGGCAGTCATAAGTGGCCGGATTACCCCCCCGTTCAAACCGACGTGAATGTGCCTTTACCAGGAGAAATGCAAATTTGCGGTAAGCCTGGGGACGTATTCCTATTTGCACAAAATCTTTGGCATGCCGGTTCCCCGAATCGCTCTGATTTCACACGTCGCCAATTATTTATCGGTTATAGCCCGATTTGGATGAGGCCTATCGATTACCATGCTGCTTCGCCAGCTCTACTCGAAGCGGCAGATCCAATACGTCGTCAACTGCTTGGTGCAATTAGTGAAAACTATTTCAAATTCTACGTACCGGAGGAGTCAATGGTCCCGCTTAAAGAGCTATGGTTAGGCGGTGCTGCAACCAAAAGTGAGTACATTTAGATTTGTCCAAATTTATGATACCCTTGAGGAAACAAGAAAAGGGAGTTCCTTATGATTACCAGGAAAGAAGTCGCAGACCGGGCTGGTGTTTCGGTAGCTGTCGTTTCATATGTGCTTAATAATCGAAGCATCGTCAAAGAAGAAACCAGACAAAAAGTGCTTGCTGTAATCAATGAGCTAGGTTATCGTCCCAATCAGACAGCACGCAGCCTCAAAACCAGGAAAACAGGGCAAATTGCTGTCCTCGTTCATTTCGTGGGAAATCCATTCGAGGGTGGATTGCTATTATATATTGAGAAAAAAGCTAAACTCAGCAATTATTCGGTGTTTTTTCATTCCTTTGAACCTGCTCGTGAAGAAGAATTAAAAAATACACTGATGGGGCGTGTGGACGGCATTCTTCTGCTCGGCCAAACGCTCAGTGAGGAAAGTCAGGCATTTTACAGCTTGATGGAGCTACCCATCGTGTCTCTGATGCATCCAGGTGTTGCCATGCCGAGCATCCCTGTCGTTGATGTGGATTGGATAGCTGAAATGCGGCGGTTAATTGTTCATCTTCGTGAACAGGGGCATGAGCAGATTGCATTTATGACCGCTGGCGATCCGCAGGATCCGATTGCTCATCGGCTCTTGGCTTTCCGCGAAGCTATGCATCACGAAGGATTGAAACTGCCGGAGCCATATATTCTCGAAGGCGCCGGCCGCTTTGAGAGAGCTTTCGAAGTGTTAACCACAACACTTACGCAAGGTTTTGATTTTACTGCTATCGTAGCAGCAAATGATTTGATGGCGGCTGGTTGCCTCGCAGCTTGCCGCGAATCCGGCATTCTTGTCCCACAACAATTGGCAGTGGCCGGGTGCGAAGATATTCTAATGTCTTCGCAAGTCTCGCCAGCTTTGACAGCTATTTGTTATCCTCGGATGGAGGTTGGTTTAGCGGCGACAGAACTTCTGCTATCACTCATTAACGGAGAGAATAAGAAGACACCACAACTGGAAGGCAAGCTTTCAGTCAGAGCTTCAACCGTAGAGAACTCCTTGAATGCCACATCCATATAGCAATTAAGATGTACGATTCAGATAGCCGTTATGAGCAATTCTGTATTGGATTTAATTGTTGTATATCTGGGTAAAAAGTTAGGGCATATTAAAGATCGCAATCAATTGAAATACGATCAATTTGCTTGCTATCCTATAAAAATCTTAAAGAAGAGGTGCACAACATGACAGTAGCTTCTCAAGTAAAAACAACACTGGCTTCACTTAAAAGTGCGCAAGCGAGCTTAGAAACATTTGCTCTTGGCACGCAAAATCAAGAAGCCAAACAGTTGTATGAAGCGGCCGCCTTATCTACACAAGACATCGTAAATCAAGTTGCCTCCCGTGTGCAGCAATTAGAAAATGAAGAACCTCAGTACAAAGGCTTCTAGTTAACAAGCCAAAACCAGCCGGCTGCGAACACTCGCGGACGGCTGGTTTTGCATTAGAACATACTGACGAGTATCAGAGTAAGTAAAACGAATAGAATTAATATAAGCAGTATCAGCTTATCTTTTGGCATTCAAGCCGCCCCTCGTTTCGGATGAGATTCCCATTTATTCCAATGGTTGCCCAGATGATTTCCTTAGCTCATTGGCCAATCGATGAAATTCTTCTCTAGCGTCAGCATCCTCGGTTGCCATATAAGCCGCAGACAAGAACGCAATGATTTTATTGGCATCTTCCACACTTAACATAGATTCAGTACCTCCCTGAAGTCGGTTTATTTACCGGTCCAATAATCGAATGTCATCACGTTGTTTTTGAAAAAGGAATAGGGCAAGTAACAATAGCCTTGGTCTCCCCATCCTTTCCCCCATGAATTCCGCACGATGACTATTCCCTGTCCCTTCTGCTTACCATCCTTGTATCCGACGGCCAATAAGGCATGCCCGCCTAACATCTGCTCTTTTTTTCGATTCGGGTAAGGGATCCTCCCTGTTTTTGCCGCCATTGGACTTACGAAAGATTGATACAGCCAGATTCCGAAGACGACAGGCTTCCCATCAGCTAACGCAGCTTTGATCCCTGCCAAATCATGAATCCGATAATACCCCTCTATACGGTAGGCTCCTGCTGCAGCTTCGGCCTCAGAATCAGGTTTTTCTTTAAATTTGGCTATGCGATAAGGCCAATCGGCTTCCGGGCATACCCCTATTTTATGCAGAACCTTCATGCCATCGCGAACTGTAGCTCCCGAGTCCCAATTGATCGTACCCTCTAATTTACGCTCATGCCAATAATGAAAAAGACGAGATAGCCTTAACGTTGAATCGCGTTCTTGACGAAGCCAATACTCACGCAGCCCGCTTACAATGGCATTTGATGTGCAAGAGCCTAGATTCCCCTGATTCACGATAGGAGACAGCTCCTTGCGCAAATCTACTTTGCGGGGCAATTGTGATTCCCGGATGTAATTGACGCTTCGGTAAAAATAATCCCGAAAATCTCTCTGGTCCCGTTTAACCGTGTATTTACGCATCCCATAGCCTCCAACGGTGTGTTAGCAGAATTGTATTCCAGTATATTCACCCATAGGCTGCAGCGTGCAAAAAGCACGCATCCCTATGGAATGCGCGCAGTTTGTTGCAGATTACTTTTTCATTGCTTTTTGATATATTTTCAAGTACTTTGTTGTCATTTGGGACGTTGTAAATCTACGAATAACATAGCGGCGAAGCTCAGCTGGATGCGGATAATTCCCTTCTTTTACCTTTGCAACCATCTCAGAAACGGAACGGCAGATTAATTGAGGAAATCCCGCCATAACCTCAGGTACCGCACCATGTTTCAAGGCGATTACGGGTGTACCGCAGGCCATGGCCTCAATCATGACAAGTCCGAAGGGCTCTTCCCACAGGGTTGGAAACAGCAAACAGCTTGCATATTTAAGCAGCTTCTGTTTCTTTTTGCCTCCAACGGGTCCTACATAATGGATATTGGGATTCCTTCGGATACGAGGAGCAATTTCATTACGAAACAATGCTTTATCTTTTATTGGCCCAGCAATGATTAGTTTTTTATTCGTTTTCTCAGCAATCTCAATGGCGAGTAGGACACCCTTCTCTCTCAGAATTCGTCCCATAAATACCATAAAACTGCGCTTTTTGTCACTGAACTCATATTCGCTTGGGTTAAGTCCATTATAAACATAATACCCACGATTTTTGCCCATCACCTGCCTAGCACGTTTGGAAACATATACAGGATGTTTCACATGCTGTTTTACAGGGAGATGCAAGGTACACACCGTAGGAAAAGTATGCTTGCTCCGCCCAAGTGCAGAACTGAACGTATGATCATGAATAACGTCAACATCCCGCGGCATTTTACTCAAAACATACCTTGCTATTCCTTGGTCACGAAGACCCTTTGGAAATGGAATAAGGTTAGCACTAGTTCGACTTCCTTGTGTTGCAAATACGGTCACTTGATGTCCTCTTTGCACAAGGTTTTCTGTCAATTCATGCACAACTTTCTCCGTTCCTCCCTGGTTCGTTGGTGGCAGTTTCTGTGCATCTGGAAAGTTAGAAATCACCTGCACAATGTGAAGACGTTTCATCCCCTATCACTCCGTTTCTCTTAACATATTCTCTATGTGCTCGCGAAGCCATGGCCTCAGATTGGCTCTCTTGTTCGCTTCAGAAAGAATCGATGTAATAAATCCTCTATGATTTCCAATATCATGCCATTGCCCCTTTATCTCACAGGCATACATGGCTTCGATTTTGTTTAGCGTAATCAATGCGTCCGTCAATTGAATTTCTTTACCTACGCCGGCCTTTTGAGTGGCCAATACTTCGAAAATCTGAGGTGTCAAAATGTAACGACCCAGCATGGCCAAATTTGACGGCGACATTGGAAGAACTGGTTTCTCAATAAGGTCTATGACACTATGAATACCTTCGTGCAGGACTTTTGCATCTACAATTCCGTAATCCGAAACGAGTTGATCCTCTACTTCCTGAACACCAATAATGGACCTATGATATCGATTATAGTAATGGATTAATTGCGCCAGTGCAGGCGTTTCGGCATCAAAAAACGTATCACCCAATAACACGGCAAAGGGTTCATTTTGAACAAAAGCGCGGGCGCACCAAATAGCATGTCCTAGTCCGAACGGCTCGGTTTGGCGAATATAATGAAGGTTAGCTAGCTGGGTTGCCTCCTGCACAACCCCAAGAAGATCAAACTTTTCACGCTCTCTAAGATAGCTCTCCAATTCAAAGGCAGTATCGAAATGATCTTCGATCGCTTTCTTCCCTTTCCCTGTCACGATGATGATGTCTTCAATGCCTGAAGCTACCGCTTCTTCTACGATAAATTGAATGGTTGGTTTATCTATGATAGGCAGCATTTCCTTTGGGAGAGCTTTGGTCGCCGGTAGGAATCGCGTACCCAAACCTGCTGCAGGTATGACCGCTTTTCGAATCTTCAAACATATCACCATCTCTCAAGTAGTAATTAATAAGCTTTATGTTCAAAGTATGCAAACCACTTTGGAATGCCACGGACATGTATCTTTTTCACTCAAAATGTACTGGTTAAAACAGGTCATAGGTACTCGGCAAACTTTCAGTTATGATGAGGGTGTGAACATGATCAACTAACAGAAAGGAGCAACCACCATGACAATGACATCATTCACGAAAGCGCTGCTTGGTTGCGCCAGTCTCTTATTCTTGCTGAACTTAGGGACTCAGACGACGGAAGCCAGGGAAAGTCAATTTACTAGAGATGGAACAGGGCCCCTCTATTGGAGCACTTATGAATATCAATACACAAATAATGCACCTATGAACGAGGCAGAATGGAAGAAAAACATTGATTGGATTGCAAGCGATTACAAAGCATCGGGCTATGACATGATAGCCTCCGATGGCTGGATTGAAGGTGCTCAACGCACAAATGAGAACGGTTACATTTTGTCTCACAATGATAACTGGCAGCATGACTGGGCTTATTGGTCAACCTACATTCAAAATAAAGGCATGAAGCTCGGTGTTTACTATAACCCGTTGTGGGTAACGCGGAGTGCCGCGGCAGATCCAACGAAAACAATCGTCGGAACGAACTACAAAATTAGTGAGATTGCCAGTTCCGCAGATAAATTTAATGATGATTTGTATTGGGTAGATGTTACGAAACCCGGCGCCAAGGCGTATATTCAAGGGTACGTGAATTACTTCAAACAGCTAGGTGTTCCCTACCTGCGAATTGATTTTTTGTCTTGGTATGAAACCGGAACAGATAAAGGCAAGACGATTGGGGTTAATCATGGCTCAGAGAACTATCAGACGGCTTTAAAGTGGATGCAGGAAGCAGCCGGCGATGATATGGAACTAAGTCTCGTAATGCCTCATTTGAACAATCATGCTGCTGGCGAACTGCCGTATGGTGATATGGTCCGAATCAATGAGGATCTCGCCCATGGCGGTTGGGAAAACTTAAGCGGTCAACGTCAAAATTGGGTGAACAGCTGGTCGCAGTGGGCCAATCCGTTCCAAGGATTTACTGGATTTTCCGACATCGCTGGCCGCGGTTCCAATATGATTCTGGATGGGGATTTCATCCGCATGAATACCTTTAAAACAGATGAAGAACGCAAAAGCATCATTCAATTATTCACCATGGCGGGTTCACCCATAGCGATCACGGATCAGCATTCCACGATTGGCAATTTCGGAAGCTTTTACAAAAACAAGAACATGCTTGCGCTCCATAATCAAGGGTTCGTAGGCAAACCTTACTATAATAATGGGCATTCATTTAGCAGCGATCCAGGGGCAAGGAACTCAGAAAAATGGCTTGGACAATTACCAGATGGCAGCTGGGTTGTCGGGTTATTTAATCGATCAGATGGGACAGCCACTCGTTCGGTCAATTATTTGAAAGATTTGGGACTGACTCAATCAGCGGATACAACCGAGCTCTGGACAGGAACTAGCCTTGGCAAACTTACTGCCTACAGCCCGACCCTTGTGAAACATGCATCAAAAGTTGTGAAAATCGAACCGGAAGGCACGAAAGCGAGTTATGCTGCTGAGGTTGCTACTTGGATGGGCGGTACGCATTTTAATAATAACTATGCGGGTTATCAAGGATTTGGTTTTGTCGATGGGTTGGGATTGACGGGGGCTAAAATTGTCTATGCAGTCCAAGCAGCTGAAGAAGGTGTCTATGCGCTCTCCTATCGTTATGCAAATGCTTCAGGGATGAACAGCACTCTTCATGTAAGCGCAACCGATGAGAAGGGAGTTGTGGTTCAACCATCGCGGGCAGTCACGTTCGGTTCGACTTCAGCTTGGAATACATGGATGAATCAGAATGATCGCATTCATTTGAAAAAGGGTGTGAACCTGATCACCTTAGAGCGTACAGCCTCAGATACGGGTGAGATTCATTTGGATGGTCTTGTGCTCGACAAGAATCGGTTAGCCAACATTGACTCTTCGCTCGTGCAAAATGGGGATTTTGAAAGCGGTGACATTCGAGGATGGTCGGAATGGCATCCAGCAGGTCAGACCGCAAAGTACGGTGTTGATTCCTACGATGCGTATAAAGGTAAATACAAGCTCTATTTCTGGGACACCAAAGCCTATAAGCAAAGCATTCATCAGAAATTAACTGGACTTCCGAATGGATCCTATACCGTTAGCGCATGGGTTAAAGAGACGTTATATGGAAACAAACCGACAACAGTCCGGATGGAGCTTAGTGAGCATGGTGCAAAGACCATATACAAGAACATTAGTCCGACCAAAGGGTATCAACGCGTTCAAGCCACTGTTAACGTAACGAATGGCAGCTTGGATATCGGCTTCTATGTGGATTCACCGGGGTTAACTTCTTTGCAAATCGATCAAGTTTCGATTGAGAAGATGGACTGATTGATTCAAAATGGACCTGGCTGTTTAGCCAGGTCTTCGTTTGTTCTGCGTTAAGCTCGGATGCCGAGCCTAACGTAAGCCAAAACTGTGGAGTGGCTTGTATTGTAGCCTGAGTAGAAAAACATCGTCTCAGGCCATATATAGGATTAGGATGGTCAATCCTCCCCTATTTGCCCCAAAACAAATCCCCAGCCTATTGTGATATTTATCGCATGGCTGGGGTTTGGGTTTCTATAGACAGCCAATTACTAACGAAGATAACGCATAAGCGGCTGGATATTTTGCTTCTTTATGCTATCTACGACCAGCTTGGCGATGGCAATACCGCCTCTTTCCTGAAAATGTGTATTATCCTCTGCGCCTTTGGGGAAGTTAGGGAACTCACCCGGCCACGCCCACATGAATATTGCTTTCGTTTCTTCCGGACCTAGTGCTTCAAACAATTGCCTGCTCTCTTCTGCCAAATCTATCAAGGGAACGTTTTCTTCCTCTGCAAGCTGCTTCATCGCGGTAATATAGTCACCATGCGTATCTATGATTTTACCGGCACTGTCAAAAAATCTTCGCTGAACTGGCGTTACTAGAATCGGGGCCGCTCCCCGCAATCTTGCCTCTTGTATGTAGATGTTCAAATGCTCTTTATACGTTGTAAAAGGGGATGTAGCCCGCTCTGCATCCAGCTTCTGATCGTTATGTCCAAACTGAATGAACAGGCAGTCATTCGCATTCATCTGGTCAAGGATGGGTGCCAGGCGTCCTTCCTCCAAAAAGCTTTTGGAGCTGCGGCCTGATACCGCATAGTTGGCTACAGCGGCGTCCGCTTTAATGAAAAGCGGCAGCATTTGTCCCCAACCCGTGTACGGATAACCATCCTGCGGTTGATCGGTAACGGTGGAATCACCGACGATATACAAGTTTGCCGCTTGCGGTGCCGAGGTAATTTCTAATGCATTAATTCTCGGGGCCACACCAGAGAAAGTAAGTCTCAACTGTCCGTCTGCCACATGAACGGTAAAGCTGCTAGTAACAAACTCTCCTGATGCTGTCAGAACATCGGTCAATACAAGTCTTCCTGGCCCCGCCTTCAATCCCGTACAAGTTGACGTTATAAGGTCCCCCATGAGTGTCTGAACCGTATAGCTGCCATTCGGCACGTCCACAATAAAGACAGCACCAACCGGAATGCAAAAATCTTGACGGAGCGCCGCGGGACGCCCTCGATCTCGCTCAAACACCGTTGAACCATCCAGAAAGCCATAGCCCATTTTCTCATTGTAATACGTTTGACCGCTAATTCTCGTGTACCCTTCTTTTGTACAGCTTGAACTCTCTTCTGGACCGAAATCGAACCTGAAGTGTACGCTCATCAACGTTACCTCCTACCAGTCTTTGCGATTAAGCAAGGATGCTAAGAAAGTAAGCCCTAACCCCTGTCCCCAGCCTTGAATCCGTTTGTAGGGAACCCCTTTGTAACCGTCAATATCTCTCATTACCGCTGTTCCAGCTGAAACATGAGTGACTGTCCCATCTTCCGTGATGCGTGAAAGTATACCTTGAATGGATTTGTTCGTATATTTGTTGTAGAGAGGACCTGAACTGATAAGCGCCGCCGCGATACCAGCAGAACCGCTTGTTTCCAAATAAGCAGCTTTGTCTGTCAATACGGTATGCCACAGTCCACTCTCATCTTGCAAGCGGACAAGTGCGCTCAATTGATCACGCAGCGAGCCCTCGAGAATCATAAAAGAAGGATGCGTCACATGCACCAGTCTCAGCGCACGAGCCATCGTAATTGCTGCCCATGCATTGCCACGTGCCCAGAATATACCGGACATATGATTTTGTGCTAGATGATCCCAGCCGTGATAGTACAGATTAGTTGTCATATCTTGCAAATAATTCTCGTGACCGTGATATTGCTTCAACCCATCTTCAAAATAATCGTCACGCTTTAGCACAGAACCGATCCGCAAGAGGAAGTAGCCTGCCATGAACATGGTGTCCACCCATGCCTGCTGCGGAAAGTTATAGGTTTCCGAGTTCACCGTATGCTGGAATATGCCTTCTCCGAAACGCTCCGCCTCATGCTGAAGGAATTCAGCCATTTGTGAAGCAATTTCGATATACCGATCTTCACCGGTTTCTTTGTACAGTGTCAGCAAGGAGTGTCCAATTGAGATCCCGTTAACGGACAGCTTAGGCAAGCCATCCTCCAGCTTCTCATCGATCCAATCTTTCAGCAGTTGCAGATATTCCTCCTTGCCCGTCGCTTCATAGGCTTCGGTTACGCCATAGAAGGCTACGCCGCCCGGCCAATCCCAATTAAAGTCCATTCGGAACGTTCTATGGACAACACGGTCAATCACTTTGCGAATTTCATCTGGATCAAATTGTAAGGCTGGCATCTCTTCATTTCCTCCCTGTAGTTGGCTATTTTCTGTGTTCGTAATCATCTCTTCTTATCCTTTCAAACCGCTCGTCGAAATTCCGTCAACAATGTACTTCTGGAATATGATGAAAACAACGAAAATCGGGACAAGTGATAACGTCGACATGGCAAACATGCCACCCCAGTTATTCAACGACTCGCTATCCAAGAAAAGCTTCAATGCTAAGGAAACCGGATATTGACTCGGATTGTTCAAATAAAGCAGTGGTGTATAGAAATCATCCCATCTCCAATAGAAGGAGAAGATCGCCGACGTCACGAGTGCCGGAACAATTAAAGGTACAATAATTTTGTAAAAGATGCTGTACTTGCTGCAGCCGTCCATTTTCGCGGCTTCATCCAATTCTGGCGGAATCGTACGAATAAACTGCATGATCAAGAAGATAAAGAATGGAATCCCAAAAAACTGCGGGACGATAATCGGTTTAAAACTGGATAACCAGCCTATTTTGGCAAATAAAACATATTGAGAAATAATCGTTACGTCATGAGGAAGCAGCAAAGTAAGCATAACAGCCGAAAACCAGAATTTGCTTCCAGCAAAACGAATCCGGGCAAATCCATAACCTACCAAAGCGGAGGAAACCACCGCACCTATCGTCGAAAGAATAACAATAATGAACGAATTTTTCATGAATGTAGCAAACGTATTGCCTGCAAACCCTTTCCAGCCCGACACATAATTGTTCCACTCGAGCCGACTTGGGATCAGACTGGTAGCCGTTGTGTAAATTTCATCATTCGGCTTCAGTGAGCTCGCGACCAGCCATAGGATCGGATAAATCGCAGTTACTGCGATGATACATACGATGAGATGATATAGCACTGTCTTGACATTTTTCGCTCGTAAAACCATTGTTTACCCCTCCTAGCTTTCGTAATGAACCCAATATTTCGATGTTTTAAAAATCACTAAGGTGATGAGTCCGATCAGGATCAGCATGAACCAAGCCATGGCCGAAGCGTAACCCATTTCGAAGAAGACGAATGCTCGATGGAATAAGTAAAGTGAATACAGCAAGGTATTGTTCAGCGGCCCGCCCTCCCCATTGGAAATGATGTAGGCCGGAGTAAAGGTTAAGAAGCCTGATATCGTTTGCAGGATTAAATTAAAGAGAATGATCGGACTTAACAAAGGCAAGGTAATATGAAAAAACTTGCGAATGGGTCCTGCGCCATCTACACTGGCTGCCTCATAATAGGTACCAGGAATATTCTTTAGTCCGGCAAGGAATATCAACATGGAGGAACCGAATTGCCAAACCGATAACAGAACTAAAGTACCAAGTGCTGTAGCTGGGTAGCCAATCCAGGATATAGTGGTATGGATGCCAATTGTATCTAGGAAAGCATTGATTAGTCCTTTATCTCCGAAAATCTGACGCCACATGATGGAGACTGCGACGCTGCCGCCAATCAAGGATGGTAAGTAATACGTGGCTCGGTATAACCCAATCCCTTTAACCGCGCGATTCAACAGCATGGCAACGAGCAGAGCGATAATGAGTCTGGATGGGACAGACGTAAGCACATAAGTTAGTGTCACTCGGATGGAATCCATGATTTTGTCGTCATCCGTGAACATTTTCTCGTAATTGGAAAGTCCCACCCATCTTGGAGCCGATAGCAAATCGTACTCGGTAAATGAAAAGTACAGCGATGAAAACATCGGAAACAGCGTGAAGATCAGAAAACCCAAGATGAATGGTGATATAAACACATAACCGACTATGTGATCATTTTCACGTAGTTTCATAGTTCCACTCCCTTACATTCGTCAATTTCTATTTATTTGGGAGGGCAGCTTGCATGAAGCTACCCTTTAACCCCTTTGTAAAGCTTTTCAAAAAATTCTTACTTCTTATTTTTGGCGAGAACCGCGTTGGCATCGTTCATGAATTTGGCTGCGGCTTCCTCCACTGAGAGCTTCCTATACAAGATTTGTTCTTGCATATCCCGAAGCAGCTTGCTTACTTCTGCAGCCCCTGGCGGATCTGGCGGATCCATGGCACTGCTGTTCAACTGCGCCCAAGCGACGTAGTCATAGACTTTCTGATCTGCCTCTGTTAGTAGGGGTTTCAAACCTTCCTTAACGGCAGCCGAAATCGGAATCCCGCGGTCTCCATGTATGAGTTTATTTGCTTCCAAATCATTAATAAACCAAGAAATAAATTTAGCTGCTTCCGTTTTCTGCTTTGAGCTTTTCGAAATTGAGAACAGCATCGTCGGCTTCAAATAAAGTCCTTGCTTCCCATTTGGACCTGGCATCCCTATCATGTTCAATGACTTGTTAGAGGCCTCCTGCAGAGTTATGAATTGATTCGACCACGCCATCGTCATGAACCCATCGCCGAGGGCAACCGGATTCTCCTCCGGTGTCAATTTGGTTAAAGACTCTTTATCCCAGTTCCGCATGTAGCCGGCATCGTACCATTTGAGATACATCGTGAAGTAATCTATAAAATATTGGGGATCGCTATAACCAAGACTCGTACCATCCGAGCTAAAATAGTGCTGATTATGCGTACGCAAGTAGTAAGGAAAGAACTGATCGAATCGCATATGATCAAGCACTTTGCCTTGTCCTTTCATTCGCTTGGCGATTTGCTCCAGATCAGACCAAGTCCAGTTCACAGGAATCGAAGCAATACCGGCCTGCTTCAGCAGCGCTGCATCGAAGGTCGCTCCCATCGCATTCACCCCAAGAGTAATGCCGTAAAGCTTGCCGCCAATTCGTCCAGCGTCTATCGTTTCCGGTGAGGCTGAACGAACATCTAGCGTTCCGTTACTCGTAAGCTCATCTAAATCTTCCAGCTGATTCTTCGAACTGTATTGATTTAAGTACGAAATATCCATCTGGATAATATCCGGTAGTTGGTTGGCCGCGGCTTGCGGTGCCAGCTTTTTCCAATAATCATCGAAGCCGGCATATTCCGTATCGATCTTCACGCCAGGATTCTGCTGTTGGTACATCTCTATCAGCTTCAAGGTGTAGTCATGTCTGGCTTGACCGCCCCACCACGCGATTCGAAGCTTAACGTCATGCTTGCTTTCACTTTTCGCCGTTTCTATCGTTCTTGATGACCCAGTTCCCCCATTCGCTGATTGCTGACTCGAGCTGCATCCGATTATGGTAAACAGCAACATGACTAGGAGCAGGACTGGTATTGGTATGCGTTTCATAGTTAGCTTCCCCCTATGAGTCACCTGCGCTCCACACTTCTTATTATCAGCTTGGAAGAGCGAAAGTTGAATCTAATTTACCGCGATAAATGTTCAAAAAACAGTGAAAACAAGATTATAGCGTCAACTTCTTATACTCGGAAGGAGCGCAGCCTGCGATCTTTTTAAACACTTGAGAGAAGTATTGCGGATTGTCGCCAAAACCAAGCTGTTCCGCTAGTTCGAACATTTTAACATCATCATGATGTCTAATAATCTCCATTGCTTTCTTAATCCTTACAGTAACCACATAGTTAGAGAAACGTTCACCCGTTTCTTTCTTGAACAATTTCCCCAGGTAATCCGGGTTCATATACAGCATCTGGTGAGCTACCCAATTGAGAGAAAGTTCAGCGTTGGCTAGCTCCGAATTAACAATATCAATAACCTTTTGAACGACTTGCGAATGTTTATTTTTATTTTGTTCAAAGTTAATAAGCGTGATTTCGGATGCGATTTGCTTCAGCAAATGGATGCTCGCTTGCAGGGTTTCCAGTTGAGATATTTGACTGATCAGCCCCATGTAATGATTCATTTGCTCTTCCGCACATAGTCGCGTCATGGAAATAAATATTTGAATGACATACGACTTGGTCGTCTGAATATCGAGTCGGGAATTTGCTAGTTGATCGTGAAACGCATCAATGCTCACTTCTGCTTCCTCCCAATTGCCCGCCCGTATCGGGAACAGAATCCGGTCTTCGTCATAGACGAAATCAGCTTTGCTCAGAAGGGTGGAATCCAAAATATCTCGCATCGTAATCAGCCCGCCTTCACCGAGATAAAAGCGATGGCCCAAACAATCAAGCGCTTGCAAATAAAGGCGTCTCGCCTCTACGATGTCTCCTGATTCACTTAAGGCGACAGTCGTATCAATTTTGTAATATAGCATAAAAATGCGCCTTATCTCTTTGATTTGCTCCTGTAATCGCTCCATATCTTCCTGATCCTCAATCATAATCAGAATTTGTTCCGCAATGGTTGAGCTTAGCAGAGTTTCATCGAGAATATCCTCAGCAATATTTTTCACGGCAAAAAGATGCTCATATTCGAACTTGTCTTCCAGACGGAAAAGCAATAAGCGCACTTTCTTCCCGCTGACCTGCAGCCCAAATAAATCCTGATAATAATCCCAATCCCGGCTTCCATACGACTTGTTCGTCACGAACTCCTTCAGAAACTGTTCCTTCACATGGGGCAGTACCTTCCGCAAATTCGCCTTCATCGACTGAATAAAGCTTTCCTTGCTCTCTTCCTGCTTATATTCTGCAGCAATTTCGCTTAAAGCCTTCAGAATGCTGTTCTCGTTGCATGGCTTTAATAAATAATGCTTCACCCCATACTGCATGGCGATTTGGGCATATTCGAATTCATCGAATCCTGAAAGCATAATGAACCGGATGTGCGGATGGGTTTCTTTTACTCGGGCCACAAGCTGGAGTCCATCCATACCAGGCATACGAATATCACTAATAATGATGTCGGGTGCATGTTCACACACGAAGGCGTAGGCTTCAACACCATTTCGCGCTGTTCCAACTAACTGTGTATCCACCGAATGCCAGTCCACAATGGAAGAAATACCCTCCAGAATCATCCGTTCATCATCAACTAACAGCACTTTATACATAAACAATTACCCTCTTTTCGTATTAGGAATACGGACTGTAATGCGAGCACCGCCGTCCACGCGATTATCAACTTGGATGCCGAACACATCGCCAAAGGACAGCTTGATCCGTTCATCAATATTTTTCAGACCGATACCTGTCCCTCTGGATTTACGTTCTCCTGTCAGGATCTGCTCTAAATAGGTTTCATCAATACCGGGTCCATTATCTTCCACGATGAGCAAAATGTATTCGCCTTCTTCTCGACCGATAATTTGGATGACACATGGTTCTAGCATGACTTCTACCGCATATTTAATCGCATTTTCCAAAAGCGGCTGCAGCGTCAGTTTCGGTATACTATTGCTTCTTATTAGTTCCGGAACATCGAGTCTAAAATCAAGCCGTTCCTCAAATCTGACCCTTTGAATCGTAATATAATGCTGCACAAGCCGAAGTTCATCTTCCACAGAGATGATATCCTGCTTTAGGCTAATCGACGAACGGAGCAAATAACCGAGGGATTCAACCATTTGGGACACTTGCTTCTGTCCATTCATCTTGGAGATCCAGTTGATTGATTCAAGCGTATTGTACAGAAAATGCGGATTAATCTGCGCCTGCAGGGAACGAAATTCAGTTTCTTTGATGATCAACTGTTTCGTGTAGTTCTCTTTGATCAGCTCTTGAATACGCACTAGCATCATGCGATACGTACGCTGCAGCAAGCCTACCTCATCCATCTGCTGTGATAATGGTGCGAGCGTTGGCAGTTCGGACCTCTCTAGATCACTAATTTGCAGGCCGCGCATGTTGGTAATTAAGCCTTCTATCGGCCGTGTTACGCTTCTTGCCACTGTCATCCCAAATCCGACAAGGAGGAAAAAGCTAAGCAGGAATGCGGCAATCATCCAGTTTTTCATCAAAATTATATGATAAAAGATGGTTTGGAAGGGCAGCGTGTTGTAATACGTCCAGCCCAAATAATCAGAGTGAATATGGGAAACGAAATATTTCTCTCCGTCCTGTTCCATAATGCGAAAACCCTTGGATGCCGACTCCGCTGGATTGCCCTCACTAAGCAAGGATTTCATACTAGCTGCTCGCGGGTATACTAAATTCCTGTCTGATACAATGACGAGTTCGCCGTCCCTTGTTACGGCTTCTCTTGCGTATTGGTTAACAATTTTGTCTAAATTCACATGCAGCACCAGGGTGCCCAGCTTGTTAAGCTCCAATTTTTCGAAGGAACGAATTTGTCTGGCAGCAATTAAACTATAATCCTGCGCATCCGGGTTCACCCACCCCAGAGTGCCATTGCCTTGGTCAGCCGTCGTTTGGATAAGGTCTCTCCGCTCTGATGAGAGCGTCGTCAAATTTCCGCTGGAATAGCTGCTTCCCTTCACATCGGTTATATCTGCTGCAATGATATACGTCTCAGAATTAATGTATTGCACAAGCCGATCCACAAGCTTGGCACGTGATTGGATACGATTGTAATCGGATTCATCCGCGTTCATCACGATCAAATTTTGCTGGATTTGTTCATCCGACATGATACTAAAGGTCAATCGTTCCACTTTATTTAACTCGTTCTCTATCAAGGTGGATGATAGATTCAGAACTTGAGATGATTTCTCATAAATTTGCTGATCATAAATGGAATAGGCAATCTGGAGCCCCACCAATGAGATGCAAGAACTGACAGCCATAGATATTGTAATGAGCAGAAACAACTTCGCTTTAATACGCAGATTGCGTATTTCATTAAACCACTTGCTTATGCCTGATTTCATGCAACGTCACCACTTTTCTTCGCTGAATAAGGTTCATGTTGGAGAGAGTCTTCGTGATGGATGTTCCAATTCCCTTTAAGGATAACAAAAAAGGATGCTGGAAATAGTAACCAGACATCCTCTTCGGTTTAAGAAATTAGGCATTCTCCAACGAATTCTAGCGTTTACTTCTCTTCAGTACCCGAACTCCGTAAGGCTGGAGCAGCAGGCTTGAACTGATCTTCACAGACGACGCTGGATCCGAGGCTAGCATGTCCGTATAAGCTTGTTCATCCAATGTAATGGTGTGGGTTTTACCGCTAAAATTCATGAGGAAGATGAACTCATTCACACCGTCCGTACGAATTTGAGCTGTAACCTCTGCAGGCAGCTCTGTTTGTAGAGCACCATCGATCCCAGCTTCTTTAAGAATCTGCTTATAGAAGCTGCTCTGGAAAGATTGATCTGTACGAGCTGCGATATAGTAGGCTTTGCCTTTACCAACTGCATTGACTGTCAACGCAGGTCGGCCTGCATAGAAGTCATCACCATAGATGGCAAGAGTCTCGGCACCTTCTGTATGAATCAGCTCGCACAGCTCGCGAATCTCATATTCACCTGTGATTTGAAGAGCGTTGCCCTCCGTGAAGAGGACACGATTCACCTCATGATCATGCAGTCCGTCGATTTCCTCAGACCAGATGCCAAGCGTTTTGCGAAGCGGTCCTGGAAAGCCGCCTTGGAAGCAAAGGTCATTCTCATCCACGATGCCAGACCAATACGTAGTGACGAAGGTTCCCCCATTCGCGACAAACTGCTCGATTCGCTCTCCGACTCCCGGGCGTACCAAATATAACATTGGCGCAAGAACCAGCTTATATTTGCTGAAATCACAGTCCATATCAATAACATCGACAGGAACACCTTGTTCCCAAAATGCGCGATAGTGACTTAAAACCGTTTGTTCATATTTGATTCCCATATTACGAGGCCCTTGCGAATCCTTAACGGCCCAGCGATTTTCCCAGTCGAAAATTAATGCCGTTTGTGCGGGCACTCGTGTCCCGATGAGATCAGACAGCTTCTCCAAAGCGCCGCCAAGCTCAGCTACATCTTGAAATACACGCGTATGCTCATGACCAACGTGATCTATCACCGCTCCATGCAGCTTCTCGCTGGCTCCGCGGCTTTTGCGCCACTGGAAATACTGAACGGAGTCAGATCCATGTGCGACAGCTTGCAAGGAAGAAAGGAGATGCATGCCCGGCTTCTTCAGTTTTGAAATGGGCTGCCAATTCGTTAAGCTAGGTGTACTCTCCATTAGCAGGAAAGGCTTACCGCCACCAAGCGAGCGAAACATATCATGGTTGAGCGAGAACCATGCGGCTAGATTGCTTTGATCCGCCACATTGTGCCAAGTTGGATAAGCATCCCATGAGATGACATCCAGTACAGCGGCGAACTTCCAGTAATTAAGACCTTCGTAAGCGTCCATGAGATTTGTCGTTACGGGCAGCTCGGTATTTTCCGCCTTCAGCGGAGCGATTTCATGACGGCAGAAATCAACCGTTTGATCTGTCACGAACCGTTTCCAATCTAAATTCATCGCATGGACAAGATTCTCGCCATGCGGTGCAGGAGATTCAATCTGCGACCAATTCGTATACGTATGGCTCCAAAATGAAGTCCACCACGCCATGTTCAGAGCATCCAGCGTTACGTATTTGCGCTTCAGCCAACCGCGGAAAGCTTCCTGACAATAGTTACAGTGGCATTCCCCACCATATTCATTGGAGATATGCCAGCCCACTACGGCAGGATGCTGCGCATAGCGCTCTGCCAACTGCTTGTTCATGATCGTGACTTTCTCCCGATAGACTGGGGATGTATAGCAATGATTATGACGCGCACCGAATAAATTGCGCACCCGGTTAGGACCTACCCGCAGCACTTCCGGGTATTGCTCCGCCATCCATGCCGGTCTGGCGCCACTCGGGGTAGCCAACCACGCATAAATGCCATTGGCCGCGAATTTGTCCAATACACGGTCAAGCCAATCGAAGGTGAACACACCTTCCTCCGGCTCAAGCGCTGACCAAGCAAAAATGCCGACAGCCATCACGTTACATTTGGCCAGCTTCATCATACGGATATCTTCTTCCAACACATGTAGATCGTGCTGCCACTGATCAGGATTATAATCGGCCCCGTGCATGAAGACGGGTAATTTCGGGCTTATTGGCGGATACTTCTGTGACAAGATGATCACCTCTAGGATAAATGTATGGACTCATATTGGGTTCATTGCATCCAAGTGTAACAGGTTCACCACTACAATAATACCCGACAAAATATCGATTACCCGTCATTTCTTTCGATTTTACTTGCGAACCATTTGTTCGACCAACGCTGGAAATCAGCTATATCAACGAGACCATCGTTGTTTATATCGGCCTTAGCTATGGATGCCCCCAATATTTGATCCTAGCAATGTTGTATTTCGTACAACAAAAAGCTAGTTAAGCCGCGATAATCTCTCGATTGTTGCAGTAAATACAACATTTCTCCCTAAAATAGCTCCATAGAAGGAAATAAGGCAGAATTGTTGTACAACGTACAACATTGACAGCTTGATGAGAAGAAACCAACGAAATTGTTGTACTCCGAACAACAATCGATCTTATAAACCAATGAAAAGACAGTCAGACTGGACTCCCCTCTGCTCGCTCAAACCAGTAACCAATAAACAAAAAAGAGCCTACCCGAAGGTAAGCTCCACATGGAAAAAACTAATTATTACTCATAAATCACGACGGACTTTGTTTCTGCTTCCCATTTAACAGTCGCTTTTAGAGCTTCGCTAATGAAACGAACCGGTACAACCGTGTTACCTTCAACGATAGCCGCAGGAACTTCCAATGTTACTTCTTTACCGTCTACAGTAGCTTTCGTGCTATCGATAAAGAGCTTCACTGTAATGCCGTCACGAGTAACCGTTACTGAACGTTCTTCCGCGTTCCATGTTACTTCAGCTTTTAATGACTCCGAAATCGCACGGAATGGTACCAATGTGCTGCCATCTTTAATGAAAGGATTAACTTCCAATGTAGGCTCTTCACCATTCACATACAAAAACACGCCTTTTTTCCCTAGCTTTTCAAAAAGTTTGCCCAATTTCTTGTAGGATTGCAAGTTCTTTATGTTTGCTTTTACGGCTTCCTTTTGAACATAAACCGCATCGGTTACACTACCCTGCTCGTCCAAAACATCGGCAACAGCAGTAAGTGCAGCATCACGATCTACAATTGCATCAAGTTCAGCCTTTAATTCAGCGCTAATGTGAGTACCGTAGTTAGTTAAAAGAATATCGGCAATAACAGCTCCGGCTGGCTTATCTTTTACATTTTCGATCGCTTTAAGAAGACCTTTATACCCGTTTTTGCCTTCATTGCCATAGGTATCAGAAGTTACAGTTGCATCAGTACCTCCATTAACCTTCACATTCAGTTCTACTGCTGGTTTGGACGAATCCACTTTATCCGCATTGTTGCCATTCTCGGATTTTGCAAAGGCAGATCCTGTCATAAGGCTAGTTACAACAACGCATGTTGCTGTGATCATCCAAGTCTTGTTCATTTTCATAATAACGACTCCTCTGTTGTGATTTATTAACTCCCTAACATATTCGACATATTTCCTGTTTTTGGAGGGGTCCATTAAAAAGAGTTAAAAAAGTCCGCCTCCTGAAATCAGGAAGCGGACCTTTCTTCAACTTATTTTTTCGCAATCAACGGATTTGCTTGATTCTGCATTTCAGCAACGACTTTATCGATGCCGGCTTGCTTCAACTTATCATTGAACACTTTCAGACCATGCTTTTCATCGTTAGGATCAACCAAACCGTAGAAGAGCGGCTTACCGTAAGTATCCATCACGTTGCTTACCGCGGCAACTTCATTTTTCACTTTGGAATCATCAAATGTATACGTTTCTAATGGATGGTTGACCGTTACAGTTTTCTTCCAATTTTCTGTAAACTTTTGCGTTTCAGCAGCAACCGTGGAATCCAAACGCTCATGCATGGAGTTCCAACCCCATGGACACGTACCGCCCGGAGGGAAATCAGCAGAAGCAGGAAGCGGTTTGAACTGATCGTTTCCTACAGCCTCGTAGTGCTTGCCTTTAATCCCATAGTTCGTCAGGTCATGAATTTCCGGATCATAACGAAGTAAGTCAATCGCCATCAAACCACGTTCGTAGTTTTTCGACCCTGCATGAATGGACATCCCATTGTTGATAAATGGATTGGATAGACGTTTTTTATCTGCGCTCAAATCATAAAGTTCTACTTTCCAATCTGGATGCGTAGTTTGCATCTCGGATTTTGCACGCAGTAAAGTACCTAAGTTCCACTCTACGGAAGCTAGCTTGCCGTCTTTGAACGCTTGTGTTTTGTCAACTTTGTTGGCAATCGCATCTCTGGACCAAGCACCTGTTTTTTGGGTGTCATACATTTTCTTAGAGAAAGTTGCAAACTCCGGCGTATCGACAAAGTTGAATAATTTGCCAGAACCATCCGTTACTTTATAAACGACAGGCATCTGAGGGACTACGAAGTTCCACTCATTCGGTTGAACCAATTCAACAGCATTAAATTCACTAACACCGATACTCGGTTTGAAATCCTTCTCTTTCTCAGCAACCGTTTTCAAATAAGTCACATAGTCAGCGTACGTCTTCAGCTCCGGCAAATTGTGCTTTTGACGCAAGTCTCCACGGATACCGACCATATGGTAGCTATACTCAAAATTATTTTGTGGAACCATATAAATTTTACCGTTGATCTTCGCTTGCTCCCAAGCTACTTTGGGCTGTTCTGCCCATGTTTTCGGGGCAAACTTTTTAATCATGTCCTCTGTCAATTCCATGAAGCCGTTTTTCGTAGCTTGCTGAGCGTAGTAGGACCAAGTGGCCGAGAACACAAGATCGAAATCCTCGTTAGCTGCAAACATAAGCGGATATTTCTGTTGATACTCGCCCCAATCGAGGAAGCTAACATCCAGCGTTGCGTTAATCTTTTGCTTCATCAATTTATTGACTTCACCATAAACCTCATCAAAAGCTTTTGGCTTGGAACCAAGCAAAACCATTTTCAGCTTTACTTCTTTACTTGTATCCATCCCATTACTTGAAGTCGCGGAAGCGTTTGCTTGAGGTGCCGTAGAAGCACCTGGTGTCGGTGATGCATCCTTCGTGCCACAAGCAGTAAGAACAGTACCCATCACGAAAAGTGATGCTAGACTGAGTGTCGCTAATTTCTTGGTGTATGCCATTTTTTTCTCCCCTTATAAAAGATAGATAATTTATGATAACCGGGAATTTGAATTCCCGGGGTTATCCTTTTACAGCTCCAACGGTCAAGCCTTGCACGAAATAACGCTGAACGAACGGATATAAGAAGATGATCGGTCCTGTGACAAGAATGGCGAGCGCCATTTTCAAACTTTCACCAGGCAATTCCGTAACCTGCATACCTGTAATAGCCATAACCTTACGAATGCCTTCGAGATTGCCCAGCATTTTATAAAGTAAATATTGCAGGGTATACAGTTTCTCATTCTGTACAAACAGCAAAGAGTTAAACCAATCGTTCCAATAATTTAGTGCGGTGAAGAGTCCAATCGTGGCCAATCCAGGTTTGGCTAGCGGTAGAATTAAACGGATAAAAATCGTGAAATCCCCTGCTCCATCAATCTTCGCAGATTCCGTAATGGCGTCTGGTATGCTCCGCAAAAACGTTCGTAAAATGATGATATAGAAAACGTTCAAGAGGGGCGGTAAAAGCAGCGACCAGAAGGTATTCTTCATGTGTAAATAGTTAACCATTAAGATGTACCAAGGTACAAGTCCGCCATTAAAAAGGGTTGTGAAGTAGAAAAAGAAGGAAAATCCGCCACGCCACTCAAAATCCTGACGTTGAAGGACATACGCGGCCATCGCTGATATGAATAGTCCCACAATCGTCCCCGTTACGGTTAAAGCAATCGTTAACAGATAAGAGCTAATAAATTGCTGCGGATGTTTGAGCGCAAAGGCATAGGCATCCCAAGAAAATTCCTTGGGCCATATTCGAAAGCCATCACTCGTAATCGAGGATTCGCTCGTTAACGAGCCGCTAATAATAAGAATAAAAGGGATTAAACAAGCCAAGCTGATCAAACTGATAAACACATAGCCAATAACATCCAGCATCCGCTGATCGATGTGACTCTTTTTAACACTCGTCGTACTCATAGGTTCACCCCGCAAATTACATTCTGATTAAAATAAGGCATTCTCTTTATCCGATTTACGCACAAGGAAATTCGTTACCATAATGGTCGCAAAACAGAGGATGGATTGATAGAATCCTATCGCAGACGACATCCCGATTTCATTGTTAACTAATAGGGAACGATACACATACGTGTCAATGACATCCGTCGTTTGATATAGCAGACCATTATTGCCCACGAGTTGGTAGAATAGTCCGAAATCCCCGCGGAAAATACCGCCAATCGCCAGTAGAACAAGAATGGTTATCGTCGGACGCAAGGAAGGAAGCGTAATATATCGAATCCTTTGAAAGACATTGGCGCCGTCAATTTCAGCTGCTTCATACGTTTCTCGATCAATGCTAAGGATTGATGCCATGTAAAATACAGCGCCGTAACCAACCGCTTTCCACGCTGAGAAAAAGATCAGAATATACTTCCAATACTCCGGAGTGGTATAAATATCTAACTCAGGAATATGTAGGGATCGAAGCAGTGTATTCACGGTTCCATGCTCATAATTAAAAAGATTGTAAGCTACAGCACCTACAACGACCCAGGATAAAAAATACGGTAGAAACATAATTGTTTGCGCTGTTTTGCGAAACAGTTTCGAGCCGATTTCGGCCATCAGAATCGCCACCACAATCTGCAGCACATTGTTAATAATGATAAAAGCCGCATTGTAAAGCATCGTGTTCCGAGTGACTCTAAACGCATCACCCGTCATAAAAAAGAATTTGAAGTTATCAAATCCTACCCAAGGTGAGCCCATAATGCCCAAGTCATAGCGGTACTGCTTGAACGCAAGCACGATACCGGCCATGGGCACATAGCTGAAAAGTAAGAAGTAAAGAACTGCCGGCGCAATCATGAACAGCAGTGTTTTCTTTGACTTGAGTCGATACAGGAGTCCTGTTCTCATCTTTATTCGTTCCCCCATCCGGTTCTAGTTGTTCTCTCCTGTTACTAAATTAACAGGTTCCATTCCACCTAGTAACCCGACAAAATATCGATTCCCTGTAACTTTTGCGGATAGCACCTAAGTTAGTGGCTTTGCTATCTAATATGCGCTAATCTTAAGCTACACTAGGATAAACGATTCCGCCGTCCTCCAGGACGAGTGCGTTTATCCAGGTTGATGCAAAGCCAAAGTATAAAACTTATACTTTCTTATCAACTTTAGAGAAGCTTACTCCTACATCATAAGTTTCTTTGAAAATTCTTGGGGGCGATTTTAACTATGAAACTTCTTTTCGCAGAGGATGAAAAATTCACGAGAGAAGGTATTCGTAAATCGATAGCATGGGGAGAACTCGGGATTACCGAGCTTGTCGAGGCAGTCGATGGTCTAGAAGCGGTTGCTATCGCTGAGCAATTCCAGCCCGATATTGTGCTGACAGATATTCGCATGCCGCGCATGGACGGCATTGAGCTCGCCACACATCTTCGGCGGAAGTATCCACTGTGCAAAATTGTTTTTATGAGTGGATACGCAGATAAAGACTATTTGAAAGCAGCGATATCGTTGAAAGCGGTTAGCTATGTAGAGAAACCGATTGATATCGAGGAGCTAGAAGAAGCGTTGCGAAGCGCAATAGCCATTTGCTTGGAAGAACAGCGGCATTTGGCGAACGACGCGGTAGCCAGAGATAATAAGAGCTATATCAAGCAAGAAGCAGCACTCCAGCTCATACGCGGGGGATTTGTCGAGGAATTGCTAGTTAAGCGACTGTTAGCCGTTGGTTTCGAGGCATCGCTTCACGCCCCGGCAGTTACGATCATGGCCAAGCTAATCACGCCACAACCAGCTAAAGAAATTATCAGTTCCATTATTGAGTCTGCGCTGACGGATTGCGAGAGCCCCTACTTATATGCACTGAAAGATGACAATCATGTCATCCTGCATTTATTTTCGAGCGGCATAGAGCCTTTAGAAAGCAGTGGATTGCATCATGTTTGTTACGAACTCTCTTCTGCTTTAAAAAAGGAATTCCATTCCTTCTCCATTGCCGCGGGGAAAATAGTTCCTGCGGTTAAACGGCTTCAGGAGTCGTACACAAGTGCTGTCCTGCGTCTTCAGGAGTCTTTTTTTCATAAACCATGCTCCGTCATTCTTCATGACAGTTATGGCAGCGAAGTGCATTCTGAGCATTATCAAGTGCCGGCTGAGTTATTCAACAGGTTCCAAGAATCACTTGTCGAGGAAAACTTTGAGGAAATCTCCCGTTTGTTGAACACGGTTACCGCGGATATTCATCGGCATCCTGGAACGCTCATTGTCAGCGTCAAAGAGCTCTATTATCGTTTAGCTTTAGAAATGGACAAATTTGCTCGCAGCCGAAATGTCATCCTGTTCAATGTCTCGGAAGAAAATAATGTGCCGTGGAAGCTTATTTTGGAATGTCACTTCCTAGATGATATTCATCGGGTAATCACTCAGAAGCTGGACGAGCTAAAGCAATCCTTCAGGGAACGTGGGAACGGAACCACGTCATCTGCCAGTTCGCGGATCATTCGTTACATTCATCTGCATTTTGCTGAGGATAACTTGTCTGTTCAAGATGTAAGTGATCATATGCAAATGACCGCCTCACATCTCATCTCGATTTTCAAAGAAACGACTGGCAAAACCATTAAGCAGTACGTCACAGAATACCGAATGGAAAAGGCGAAGGATTTGCTCCGAAATAATCGATTGAAAGTGCTTGACGTCGCTTCACAGGTGGGGTTTAAAGATGGGGAGCATTTCGCGAAAATATTTCGGAAATCCACAGGGATGACACCTTCCGAGTATCGGGAGCGATGTCAACTATGATATTCACTTTTATTCAAACGATACGAAAATGGCTGTACAACGCGAAATTACGGCATAAAATCATGGTTACCTATTTGCTGCTGATCATGATTCCACTTGGCTTCTATCAATTCATTGCTTCGGATAAAATGTCAGCCATCATCATTAATCATGTGACGTATTCGGCAAAGCAAGGCTTCGACCAAACTTATTCGTTCCTCAGCTACCGCGTACAGCGAATAGCGGAAACAACGAATATTCTGGTTTCGAATACAACCATTTCTGGCATTTTAATGGACACGAGTATCACCCAAAATATTAATCGTGAGCTGCAGGATTACAGCAATCTCAAGCAGCTCCTCCGATCTATGCAGGACAGTCTTGATATTTCACGGGTCATCCTCTATGTGCCGAAGGCGTTTATTTTCTCCAACGAATCGGAGAATTTCCTGCCCCTAGAGCAGACTGTTGACAGCCCTTGCTTTACTCGTTTAAACGAACTGAATGCCAAGTATTTATGGTGCTCGCCATCGGAATTAGGTTCTCATGCTACCCATGATAACTCCTCCCTCTATGTGGTTAGGAGCATTCTGGATCCAAATAATTATTCGGTGCCCATCGGCCAGCTGCGTGTGGATGTACAAGCAGAGACACTGCGATCCATGCTTAAAAAAGCCAACGTCGTGAAGAACAGCGCCACCTTCCTAGTCGACCAGAACCAGCAGATCGTTCTTGCATCTGAACCTCTGACTCTTACCGACTTTACCCTGCCGGATGTCTTCAGCGACACGGTCACGATGAATTGGCAAAGCAACAATAACTACTATTTATACCGGCAGCTTCCATCGAATTGGGGCATGGTGACAGTCATTCCGCTAGATGAAGTCGTTCAACAAAGCAATGAGCTGCGCAATGACTTACTAATTATTCTGCTTATTGTAAGTGTACTTGCCTACCTGCTAGCCTATTTATTTTCCTTTTCTGTCACTCGGCGTATTTCACAATTGACGAGCCGTTTGCGTGATGTACAGAAAGGCAATCTCATCGCACTGGCTCAAACGCAAGGAAAAGATGAAATTGGGGAGCTGATTCAGACCTACAACTACATGATTGAACAAATTAGCTCAATGAATAAGGAGCATTACCGATTAGGACAAGAAGTAAAAAACGCGGAGCTGAAAGCACTCCAGTCGCAAATCAATCCTCACTTCCTATATAATACGCTCGATCTCATTAACTGGATGGCTGACAGCGGTCTTAACACGGACATCAAAAAGGTCGTCAAGGCGCTAGCTCGTTTCTATAAAGTCAGCTTAAGCAGCGGGAAAGATATTATTTCGCTTCGCGAGGAATTAAAGCATGTTTCTTTTTACGTGCAGATTCAGAATATCCGATTTGAAAATAAGATTGATTTTCAGATCCATGTTCCCGAGGAGCTATTAGATAACGCGATTCCGAAAATTACTCTGCAGCCAATTGTAGAAAATGCGATCCTGCACGGTATTCTTGGCCGTACCCACCGAGAAGGTACGATTATGATTAGTGGCACAAGGGTGAATGACAACATTCACCTGATCATCAAGGACGACGGCGTCGGCATGCGCGCGAATCAGGTCGAAGACATCATGACGGGCACGAGCCGCAGCAAAATCAGCGGCAGCGGATACGGCGTCAAAAACGTCATCGAGCGCATTCGCCACTATTTCGGTGAACCCGCGAATTTGACATATCGGAGCGTACCTGGCGAGGGTACGGAAGTGGAGATTACGATTCCCGTAACACCGGGATCGGAGATACTTTGATAGATAGAAAGAGCCTTGGGAAGCAGCTGCTTCCCAAGGCTCTTCTTCTATCTATTCCAAATAAAACACTTCACGCATCGGTTGGATTGGCACCGCTTCGCGGAAGTCGAAGGAACCGACGACCATCTTCGAAGTAATCGCATTCCATCGATTACAAGCCTCGCTTTCTGCTAAATAAGCGAAAGCAGCTTCTAAATCATCGCACAAGAAGCAATAAAAAAATTGTGCACCATTTTGAAAGATCGAGTAATCCCTGATCCCTGCCTTCGTATGCTCTTCCATAATTTCCGGCCATGGAGCCAGATGCATACTTACGTATTCCTCTAAAACTTCTTCACGTATCGTCCATGTCCATGCGAATTTCCCACTACTTGTCATACGGTCACCCTTTCCCATTAACATGTAATCAATTGTACTTTACCGCGACAACTTCGTCCCGTCAATAAACATCATTGTCCAAGCTTTTATACAGAAAAAGACGACAGCCAACTAAGGCCGTCGTCTCGTGTTGCAGGGTGTTTATTGTTCAATTTTACGGGATGCTCCAATGAACCAAACGAGAAAAGCGCAGCACAGCATTGCAATAAAGCCATAGCCGCCGAACACGTCATACTTTGAAGCGAAGTAGCCGAAGCCAAGACCAGCGAAAGTGTGCACTAGATTCTCCCCTAACGACTGGAACGAATCGATCGTGGCCCGCATGGAGGAATTGATCCGGTGATGCAAGTAGCCAGTAGCGATAGGCTCCATCACGCCAGAGAACAAACAGATGATAAGCATCGCTGTTAGGCCGATGAAATCCATACTAAAGGCAACATAAGTGAAGCCAACGGCGAATACACCCATAACCATGAAAATCAGCGCTCTATAGCTAATCCAACGTAACAGCACGTGCGCCATCAGATTGCCAGGGAGCTGCAGCAGCATGATCGCGGCGGATAACACGCCGAAATAGACAACCGGCATACCCAATCTGCTCACGTACAACTGCCAGAATTCTTCGATGTAGCCCATGGCAGCACCTGTTACCATCGCTGAAAGCATCACAAGGGTGACACTTGGATTCGTTCGGAAAAAGCGCAGTGACACAGCGACATATGTCTTAAAAGGAATAACTTCCTCAAGAGAAGTGCTGTCTTCAGCAGCAGGCTCGATCAATAGCAATGAAAGGACCAGGGCGATCAGTGCGCTTCCGAGTGATATCCAATAGTTCAGCTCGAGGTTGTATTTACTTGCGAGCAAGCTTCCACACAAGGCGGCGAGTATGGCGGATACGAAGTCGCAGGCGTTCAATCTGCCAAGCTGCTTTTCGAACAAATTGGCCTTCCCTTGCAGCTTTAAGGAATCGTAAAGCAAGGCATTTTCTGAGCCGCTGCTTGCCGATCTACTCACGCCCGCCAGGAAAACAACCAAAGCAAAGTGCCAGAATTCGGTTGCATACAGTAAAATCAGAAACTCGCTGCACCCGAGCAGGCTACTGAGCACAAGCATTTTTTTTCGGCCCCACTTGTCGGCCATAATACCGGTCGGAACCTCCAGAAGGACGATTGTCAGGGCGTAAATAATTTCCGTATACACGACCATCTGAATAGTCATGCCCCGTTCCTCCCAAAATAGCCTCTCGATGACGTAGGCTGGGATAAGGCTGGAAAAGAAGCGGAGCGCATATAGTTTGGGAAGATTGGCTGTGTGGTCCATGAAGGAGCTCCTCTCCTAAATCTGATTGGCTAATTTGGCTCAATCAAATCAGGGGGCGCTCGCGGTGGACTAGCGGTTACGTCTTAGCAGGGAGGTCGTGCGAAAGCTATCATAATGGGGACTCTCCTTTCGTTCAGTTCGTAGTTATCCCCATCATAAGTTGAGAAGCAGGGCGCGTCAATGTGTTTATTTGAGCTGCTTTCTGTGTAGATACCATGCAAGTATGCCCATTGAAATAACCGCTCCGGCCTAATCCAAGTCCCATGTCTTTTTGAGTATCAAAAACATCACCTTGTAGACCAACATATTCCTCCCCATGTTGCCCAGCTACAAAAGCAGCTACCATCTCTATGATTTCGAAGCAGGCGCTGCAACTGAAAACGACTGTCGTGGGAATGACATAAGACCAAAAACCACGCTGTGCAGCTGCCCGGGTTAACAATTCGCGGAATGGATATGCCCAGAACAAACCGAATGCGAAATGAACGACCCGATCATAGTAGCTTCTCTGGATATGAAACGAGGCCTTCAGCCACATGTCAAACGGTGTTCTCTGGTAGGTATAATGGGCCCCATAGGTATGTAAGCACAGAAAAATAAACATGAGTAAATAAGAAGCATTGGAGAACCGGAAAACTTTATAAGTGAAAGTGAGAACAAGCACCACGATAACGGGAAGTATGCTCTCCATAAGCCATTGTATCCTGTCAGTGGGTGAAAAGGCCGTGAATCCCCAATACACAACAAACACGAAGATCACCAAGTGCAAAAGCCAATTGCGGGAAAACGGTATGTCCGGGTTCGTCAGCATGTTCGTCCGTTCCTTTTACCTAGGCTGCTAATCATGTAGAAGCCCACCTTTCTTCCGCCTTGTTTGTTTTATTTCTGGATTAAATATAACAAAATCCCGTTAGCCATTTCGGCCAATGGGAAATTTATAAAATGACTTTAGTCTTCTGGTGTACGATCCAAGTATAAACGAGTCACTGAAGTAACATCGCCCTTTTCAATATCTTCTTCGGTTGCTTTTTTTTCAAGAGGATCATGCGTGTTCATACCCGGTGCAATTGTCGGCTCGTTATGGTTGGATTGGGACTTGTCTTTCAAATTGATCACCTCCATCAACCATAGTTTGGATAAATATGCCGATTCTATACTTGGGCAATAAATTCTTTAAACAATTACTAAAGGAATGTCACTAGGCACACAATATAGGCAGACCCCAATAAAAGGAGATTCTAATGAGAAAAATTCTACTTTGTTTCTTTGTGTTTTCGTTCCTTGTCCATGTTAATTTTTATGCTTTTCATCAAAATGTTATAACAGCACAAACCTCATCACTTCCCTCGCCGGGAATGAAGGTGGATCGAAACAATACCGCTTTGGTGATCACTGATCCACAAAATGACTTTTTAAGTCCAAAAGGTGCAGCATGGCATTTAGTTAAAGACAGTGTTGCTGAAAATCATACGATCGAGAACATTGAATTATTATTAAAAACAGCAAAAGCGAATCAGTTTAAAGTGTTTGTTTCTCCTCATACTATTATCCCTATGACCAAAAATGGATGTTTGGAGGCGCTATGGAACATTCGATGCACGCTCTCAACATGTATCAACGAAAAGGTCCATTAACGCTCGATGGCTTTAAAGGTTCTGGTGCCGACTTTTTGGACAGATATAAACCCTTTATTGAAGATGGTCAAACCGTTATCACAAGCCCACATAAAATTTACGGCCCCGAAGCCAATGACTTGGTTTTGCAACTGCGAAAACAGGGAATTACCCGCATCATTCTTGCAGGTATGTCTGGGAACTTGTGCGTTGAATCTCATATGCGCGAACTAATTGAACAAGGCTTTGAAGTGGCAGTGGTTCACGATGCTACAGCATCCGGGAAAATGAACGACTTGGATGGGGATAAGGCTGCAAAAATAAATTTTCGTATGATTGCTAGTGCTTCGTGGCCAACAAATGAGGCTGTAGAAAAAATGAAATCAATGAATTGATAGGGCGGTCCCAAAATAAATAAGATCACTCAGAGGCACAGAAATCAAAAAAAATGAGGTGGCAAGGTCATTCTTGCCTTCTCATTTTTTGTTTTTATCGATTGCAAAGGACAGTCCACTTTAAGCCCCTTCCTTCTTGAAAAAACACCTCGTTTATGAAGCAATCTCTGCCGTTTCACGAACTAGCGCGTCAAATAGGCCAATTGCCTTGGACAAATCAGAACGCTCAGCTGTCAAACAGGCGAAGCCTTCCTGAACGCGTGACTCGAAAGCAATTGGAGCCAATTGAAAACGACTGCACTGAGCTACTGCCCCTTTTTCGTTCAGAAGATAAACCCCATTGCATGCAAACAACACTTGAGTCAAACAACTTACGGTCCGAAAAAGATGACCTGCCGCATAAGATACATCCTTACGGCTCAATGCTTTTTTGGCATTCGATACGGAAAATTCAGCTTCCCACATAAACTTCGAGACTGTCGCTTGCCGAAGGGGATCCGGATACTGCTCTGTCAACGTCTTCATCTCAGCGACTATGCCATCCGGATCCCAGAGAGGTCGGCAATACGCCGCTTCTCCCATGTAAATGGATGTGCAAAATCCATGAGGGTGCCCTGGCTGATAATGGATGTCGATTCGACCTTGGCGGCAATCGTTGATCAAGCCAGTTACAATCTCTGTATCGCGGTAGAGGAGATCTAATGAATAACCTCCCACCTTTAACCAGCCGCCGCCGTTAATCCAGGGTCCCCATCCGCCTAGCGGCGTAATTAGACCACTACGTCGTTCGTCGTCTAGCGTCGATGCTAATCTATCAAGAGCATCCGTATTGATCGGGTATCCAGATCGGTAGTAGAGTCCAATGTCAATGTCGGATTCCGGTGTTTCTGTCCCACAGGCCCGAGATCCGCCCAACACAACTGCCCCAATTCCCGGGACATTGCGTAATTGTCCAACAACGGATTCAATTACATCGTTTGCATCCATGTTCCATAGCCTCCATTCCATATGAAAGCCAGCCCAACAACAAGATGAATGGCCAGCTCCGACACATATTATTAAAAGTGTAGGACAAGTATGATTTGCGGTTCAATAACTATTTTATCTTTCCATATCAGATTTCCCTCTGACTGTTCGAAAGAGACGCTTTTACCGCCAATCATGACACTCTTCACGACTCGCCCAACTAACAGTCCACTTCCAAAGCTGGATAGACTTAGTTCCCCCATCAATACCTCTAACTCCATCTGTTCATCACTGCAGCGGAACTCGCCCCAACCGTCGTTCAAGCTCCAGAAACAACGGAAATCTTGAGCCTGCCATTTCGGGCTAAAGCCGATATGTCCACTTACCATATCATATTCGAAACCGCTAAGAGCAAGAAGCAGCCCATACGACGCCATGGAACGGGCATAATTGCTGCCGCATTCGAACTCGTTCCATGGATTGCGACGCTCTCCATCATATCTGTCTCGAATAGACTTAACGGCGCTTAGCCCTTCTGTTACGAGCCCTTCATAGATCATATGGCAAGCAGCCTGATATTCGAACCCATTCATACATTCATCTGCATAAGGAACCGGCACGGTCGGGCAGTTATCGTCAGGCCAAGTACAGATCATGAGTCCGGACTCGTCATTTAATCCATAGATACGGCAGGCGTTTGGATAATCGCCTAAATTCTCGATGTAATTATTGTCATAAATCGATTGGACCGCTCGTTTCACTTTCACAGGATCAAGGACATAGCCGAGGCCTACAAGATGAGCAAACCATTGTCCGAGTACTTGATCTATGCCGCAGCCTTCACCAATCTGATACTTATGCTCTCCTGCCTCATCATTCCAGTACACTTCTTCCGCGTCATATTTTTCGAGGACAGATCGGTCTTTGAGATCGACTAATTGATGGAAGTACCGACCATTGAACAAATGCTCGTTCGTCCAAGCGGACCCGTTTGCGTAAAGCCCTTCATACTCTGCCACTTTCTCCTGTTCACCAAGAGTTCCCGCCATCTCTGCTGCCGCCTTCAACGCAGTCAAGTACATGCTCGTCAGCCATGAATTGGGGCCGAACAATTCCATGTCCAGCGTATGATGCTGGCGACCTTCCATGACACCGTCCTTGTCTGCATCCCATTGGTCTTCGTTTGTAGGATCCCAGGCATATTCGAGAGCTTTACGAATATTCGGCCATATCGAGCGCAGCCATTCCGTATCGCCTGAAATTTTCCATTCCCTATAGGACTTAATCACGCCTCCCATCTGACCGTCAGCAGCCGCCCTGAACGTGTTATCACGAGTCGTTCGCTCGGCGGGCAGCATGAGGCGGAACGCCATTTTTCCATTCTCAAACTGGGCATGTTTGTACTCGATGTTTCGCATCGAACGGGCAAGTGCCGGGAACAAGAAGGCTGTCGCCTGCTCGTAATTCCATACATGTGTGCAGGAACCTTCACACGAGCCTTCGTTCGTATGAACGCCCTCGAAACCGTAAAGTGTCCCATCAGTCAAACGCAGCACTGTAGGCGATTTCAGGATCGAAATGTTGCTGCTAATAGCGTCAATCACAGTGTCGGGAAGTGTAGAATAGAACAGCGTTTCTTGGAACAACCGAGTCTCCTTGTTCAATCGATCATAGTGTTCCATGATGTAATTTGCCGAATCTGTGGAGTCACGGAACAGCGTCGAGTAGTAGTTTTTCCAAGAAGGTTGCCGCCCGCTATCATCCCCACTGCCTGGATTCCAGAAGTTTACGCAATTCGGAAAGTTCCAGGAAAGCACGAAACGGAATCTTGCCTTCCCACCAGCTGCTACCGTGTGATGCCCGCTCAGCAGGCCAACATCCTGATGCTTTTCATGCAGCCTCTTCGCATCCAGTTCACGCGGTCCTTCGTAACTTCGTTCCTGAAAGCGGCCTGGCTGACGGAAATCCTTCCAGAATACGGTCAAGTTATCGAACCATCCACCACGATACCAATATGATTGATAGCTGACGTCATCATTGTCAGTCATCAACGTCAGATCGCCGAATTCCGCTTCGTCCACTTCATACTGTGTGGATGACATACGGATGGCTCGTCTTCCGCCGAATTCCACCGCTTCATTGACAGCCCCTTGACGAAACGGATTTGACACATTGCCGACCACACTGATCTCCAACTCATCCGTTGACCGATTCGTCACCTCATACTCGAAAATGGCACAAGGTATAGAGGAATCCCGATCATTCAGAGGAATAAACGGATTGAAGGCTGTCAGTTTGACCGTGATCGGGTCATCCGCATCGTCGAACGTCATTTCTGCGAATGGGAATTGTCCTTGGAACGATGTGTTTGTAAAGTGAGGAAAGCCGGCCATGTTTTCCCGTCTAGGTCCGTACCCATAACCCTCGAATTTCCCTTTCCCTTCTCCTGTGTACGGTGTTTGTAAATCCCCATTGAGCACTTTGGTTAGTTTGACCTCACCCTTGCATTCCGCCTTTACGGCAAAGAATGAGAATCCGTTAAAGCTCAGCTTGTTGGGCCGGTTGAAAATTTCCCAATCTATCAGACGTCCGTTGCCGGCGAGACCGATACTACCCGTTCCAATCCCGCCAAGCGGAAAAGAGATTTGGCTCGTTTTGGTTCCTGTATACATAAAATCTTTGTCCATACGAAACTGTTGGTTTAGTATATTGTTGCTCATATCTTAGCCTCCTCAAGTTCCTAACTGATTTCATGAATCCTGGCAGGCCTCATAGTTTAAGACCCCCCGCCGTAATGCCATCTAGCAAGTATTTTTGTCCGAAAATGTAAAAGAGCAGCGGAACGATAAGCGACAATGTCACCCCTGCCAGAATAGCAGACAAATTCCCCGTCCCGAACGCTCCGGTTAATGCCGTCATACCGATCGGCAGCGTCATTTTTTCGAAGGAATTCAGAAAAATTAATGGGCGGAAAAAATCGTTCCAATGCGCGATGAAACTTATGACCGAGGTAACGGCAACCGCCGGAAACGACATGGGAAGGATGACTTTAAGGAAAACCCATAATCGGCTAGCACCGTCCATATAAGCGGCTTCGTCATAGGAATAGGATATGGGTCATCATAGTTTGCCGAATCATGAATATTCCGAACGGGTTGATAAGGCCTGGCAAAATGAGCGTCAAGTGCGTATCGACCAAACCTAACTTCGACATCAGAATGAACTGAGGAATGATCGTTACCTGCCCTGGGATCATAAGTCCGGAAAGAAAGACGAGAAATAGGACGTTGCGTCCCGGAAAAGCAATACGAGAGAAGGCAAAAGCCGCCATGCTTGAGATGAACACTCCGTGCACGTGAACGGAAAAAGCTAAAAAAATTTGTTACGAAGATACAATTACCGATAGGGGCGTCCCCCTCGCCACCGTTCCTGCATATGAGTGGCAAATTAACAATATGAGCTTCAATTACGTAAATCGTGCACGTGAACGACCTTATCTTATCAAATGCCCCCAAGTTTGTAAACGCTTTTATTACAAATTAGTTCATCTTTCCTATACCTACTCTTCCCTGCATCGTTCACGAGCACGGGTATTGACCAACCCGCTCTGTTAAGCTACGATTAGACCACTAGATCCCATTCTCACGGAGGCCGCATGAACATTACAAGTAAACAAATCGCCGAGCTGTGCGGAGTTACACGGGGAACGGTGGATCGGGCGTTAAACAACCGTCCCGGTATTAATTCGGAAACTCGTGTGAAAATACTGCGGGTCGCAGAGGAGCTCGGCTACCGCCCCCATTTTCTAGCACAAAGCCTTGTCAAAGGGCATACAAAAACGTTAGGTATCGTGCTGTTTGACATTCATAATCAGATTTTCTCCCAGCTATTCCACGCATTCGAAGCCGAAGCTAGGAAACGGGGTTATATCGTCTATCTTGTCCTTTCTAATCGTGACAAGGACCTAGAACTAGAGTATATCAACAACTTGTTAGATCGTAGAGTCGACGGAATCGCATTGCTGCCGACCAATTTCAACAAAAAATTTGAATCTCTTTTGACACGTTCGCGGACACCTATCGTAACATTCGGCAATCGCCTTTCAGGCCCTTTTCCTTATGTTTGGATCGACGACAAGCAAGCGATCAGAGACTCTGTCGCCTTTCTCTCCAGTCAAGGCTATCGGTACTTGATCTACTTAAGCCCGCCTCTAATGCGAAAGGGGAAAGAGAATATTTATGTGCCCGAACAACGATACCTTGGTTTTATCGAGGCATGTGATGAGATCTCAGATATGCGGCATAACGTCATCGCACAGAAAAATTATTTGGCTGAGTTGGAGCAATTGATAGAGAAAACGGACAGCAAGAGTGCGATCTTATGCTCTAGTGACGTGTACGCACTTGAGGTTCTGAAATGGTTGAAATCCCGCAAAATCCGAGTACCCGAACAAATTGGCCTCATGGGTTTCGATAACATTCATGTATTAAAATACATTAATCCCGCACTAACAACAGTGGACTATAATGTGAATGAAATCGGCACGAAACTCGCCGACATCTTAATTAGCCAAATTAACAATGACGAGGTTCCTGCCGAGACACTTATCACTCATCATGTCCTTCAGGGAGAATCCGTCACGCTGGACAGAGATTTATAAGTCTCTGTCTTTTTCAGCGCAACATGAGTGGTCAACCTGAATAGCTTTAAGAGCCATCGGCGAACGATTGGCCTTTGGTGGCAAGAGCTTGACGGATCTGCTCCAGAGCCTTTGGTCCCATTCCATGAAGCTTCAATATCTCGGACTCGGTGAGCTTGGTGAACTGCTCTAGCCGCAAGTATCCAGCACTTGCGAGTGCTCGACGACCTGGATTGCTTAACTTCGGAAGGTCAGACTTCTGCTCGTCGGCAATTTCCACATGATTAGGTTCAATGCTTTTGTGTTTAGGCATCTTAAGTCCTCCTTATTTTCTCCCATTAACGTTCAATGACAACCTGTGTCACGATTTTCTCCGGCCCAATTTCGTATCCTGCAAACCAAATCTTTACGCTTTCTCCCATTTTGATGTCGGAAATGTCCGCATTTTTATCATTCATCCACACTTGTGTAATTGGGAGCAGTCGATGCTTTACACCATCAACTTCGATTGTTCGTTCTGTGTTAACGCCTTCACCCGTTTTCTCTAATCCCGTGACATTACCTCTTGCATCGCCTATTCCATTGTCTCTTGTCATTATTTCAAGGCGTAGTCCCGTTGTTTGCCCTGGGTAACTCGTCAACATCAAGCCTTCGCTCCAAACCTTGACTATAGAGCCGATTCTTACGTCCCTCGCATGGATTAGCTTCCCTTCAAACTCCATGTTCGCATCGTCCGACATCGTGTACCACGCAGCGTCAGGCATTTTCTTTTCTTTGTCTAAGAATTTATTGGATGACACAACCAGAAACCGACCCTTTTCATCGATTGCAGTGATTTTGCCAGTCAATCCTGGTTGATCTCCAATTGTGTATACCGAAATGTTCAGTGGAAACTCGCCACCGACCGCCTTATAGATCGATTGTCTGAGCCCGGCTTCCTCATCCTCAGACATCAACTTAGAATGATCGCCAATTCGACGGATTTCTAGGAAACCTTCGTTTTCGTTGCTGTATGATGACTGGAACTTCACATGGTGGCTTTCAAATACGTTTTTCAATGAGGGGAGCTGATTCACATACTTTTCCAACTCCTGTTTAGATATAGATGCCACCTTTCCAGGAGTCTTGGATGGCTCAGCTCCCTCACCTCTGTTCAGGAGATTCGATTTCCCACAACTTGAAAATAACATCGCTACAACTATTATACAAACAACTACACCGAACAACCTCATCTCTTTCCGCACGACACGCCTCCTTATTCAAGAGTAGGATAGTTACTATTTGACAGGTATCCTTTCATGATTTTGTAACTATTAGACGCGTTAAAGCTAATCATAGTTTCGTTATACTGCCCTTCTGAATGGCACAAAAAAAACCCACAGCAACAGGCTGCGGGTTAAGTTTTATTGGCAAGTATAGCTGCTATAGCTGTTCCATGCTACAATCGTACACTCGCCACGACAGGATAATGGTCTGACGGATAACGACCGTTGTACATACTTCGGTCGACGTTGATTGAAGTCACTTGAATTTCGGGCGTCACGAAAATGTAATCTATCGGCTCTCCCGTGTCGCCGCCGTTAAAGTCATGCCAGGTGCTGCCTACTTTATCGTTCGCGTCGTAAGCGTCACAAAGCCCCGCTTGGGTCAGAATTTCGATCACTTTGCTGCTTGGGCTACAGTTAAAATCACCAGTCAACACTGCCGGAATTCCGTCTCGGCCGCTCATGGAGCGGATTCGTTCTACAATAAGCTGGATGCCGTTCGTTCTGGCTTCCTCACTTTTATGATCCAAGTGAGTATTGAACACGAACCACTCCTGTCCGTCTTGCTGCCTAAGCCGTACCCATGTGCATATACGCGGACAACCAGTGTTCCAGCTCAAGTAACCGAGCCTTTCAGGATATTCGGATAGACCGAAGTTCCCGCTCTCGACTGGCTTCAGCAAGCCGCGATGATAGAAGATAGCACAATGCTCGTCTTCGTTCCCTCCCTGACGGCCATCACCAAGCCAAGCATAATCCGATAGCAGCTCCTGCAGATCCTGCAGCATAGCATGCGTTCCCTCCTGCGTGCAAACAATCGCTGCTTCTGCTTTTTTTATGGCCTCAGCCGCTTCATTGATACGATTCGGCCATGCATTGTCGCCATCCTGTTTGACATTAACCCGCAGGTTAAACGTCATCACGGTTATATCCATGGTTATCCTCCAATAGGGTTACAATAACCTGCCAACTTCTTAAGAATTTGTGCTTGTTCTGTCGTCATTTTTTTGCCATTTAGGGCGTCCACTTCGTTAAGGAAAGCATGGAGCATACCTTCCTTTGCCTTTTGATTACCTCGCTTCTCCGCTTCCTGCGCATTCAGAAACTTACTGCATAGCTCACTTGCAATCCCCTGATCGTCCGCCATGAATTGACGAATGAGTTCGCTCACCCCGTCATAAGTCACGGAAACTTGGAACGTAAATGTGACGTTACTGGTGTTCCCTGCCAAGTCTGTGGCCGACACCGTAATATCGTGGCTTCCAGGTTCAAAGGTATAAGCAGGTTGCCCAACGAGTGAAGATGAACACCTTTACTATTAGCCGATCGTGATCTTCCCCTCGGGGTAACGATACGTCTCTTTTTTCGGCAACGGCGACAAGGTATAGGCCAATGTGACGGGACCAAGACGTCCGACAAACATTAACATGATGATAAACACCTTACCGAATCCCGAGAGCTGCGACGTTAATCCAACCGACATTCCCGCGGTAGCATACGCCGAAGTTACCTCGAACAAAATGCCCAAGAATGGGAAGTTCTCGGTGATCGAGAGGATCATTGTCGAAAGTACAATTAAGATAAAGGAGAGCAAAGTAAATGTAATAGCTTTATAAATCCGATCCTTCGAAATTCTTCGATGGAATAGTACAATTTCTTCCCTGCCTCGAACCATTGCGTAAACCGCTCCGACAAGGATTACGAAGGTTGTCACCTTAATCCCCCCACCAGAGGAACCAGGCGCGGCACCGATAAACATCATGATAATGATAAAAAATTGCGTAGCCTGCCGCATCGAAGCGATATCGACCGAATTCACGCCCGCTGAACGTGATGACACGGATTGCAGCATCGCGCTGAGCGTTTTACCTAAGGTGGACAATGGCTGAAGTGTAAGGGAATTCGAGTACTCAAACACAAAGATGACCAGTGTGCCTACCAATATCAGAACCGCAGAGGCGCTAAGGACAACCTTGCTGTGCAGCGTTAGTTTTTTATTCTTAGGGTACGTAAGCAAGTCAGAGATAACGATAAATCCGATTCCGCCTAAAATGATAAGCAACATCGAGACGATATTGATGTACGGGTCTTCTACATAATGCATGAGACTTCCCATTCTATTAGGTAAACCGCCAAACAGATCGAATCCCGCGTTGTTGAATATCGAGATGCTATGAAAAACACCGAAGTACAATGCTTGGCCGATCGGCATTTCAAATGACCATCGAAGTGCGAATAACAGCGCGCCTGCCAGCTCAATATATAGCGCATAGATCAACACCTTGCGAATAAGACGGACTATACCTTCCGTTGAATCATGGTTCATCGCTTCCTGTAAGATGAGACGTTCCTGAAAAGAAATACGGCGGCGTAGTACGAGTGCAATTAGTGTAGACATCGTCATGAAGCCGAGACCGCCAATTTGGACTAGCACAATAATAACAATCTCCCCAAAGGCCGATAAATGCGCTCCTGTATTGATCACAGACAGCCCGGTAACACAAGTAGCGGAAGTCGACATAAATACGGCGTCAATAAATGTTAATCTGGCTTCGCCAACATAGGAGATAGGCAGCCAAAGTAGGACGGCACCTATGAGGATCATTATTACGAATCCGATCGCCATTACTTGAGGTGGACCCCAGCGGAATTTTTTCTTTGAATAATTTAACATATGAAGGCTCCATAAGCATAGGATTGTCCGATTATTGTATAATCTGACAGAAACAAAGTAAAGGCAGCATTAACAAGATGGCATGGCCTTATCGAATTTTTGATCATTTATTTCTTTTTTTCATCCGAATTATGATAAGATATCGTACGATAAGTTTAAGAAGGGAGTTCCAACCGTGTCTCGTATTATTCAAGTAGATGAACGCCCCTCCATAGGTGAAAGTATTCCCCTTAGTTTACAGCATTTATTTGCAATGTTTGGCTCCACCGTGCTGGTCCCTATTTTGTTTAATGTCGATCCAGCTACGATTCTGTTGATGAATGGGTTAGGCACTTTGCTTTATATTTTCATCACAAAAGGAAAGATCCCCGCATTTTTGGGGTCAAGCTTCGCCTTCCTCTCCCCCGTTTTCGTCGTCATCGCTTCCAAAGGATATAGTTCAGCGTTAGGCGGATTTCTGGTCGTCGGATTGATTTTTACGATCATAGCGTTGTTAATTCGTGTCGTGGGGACACGCTGGATTGACGTCGTATTTCCACCTGCTGCGATGGGAGCGATCGTTGCCGTTATTGGTCTAGAGTTAGTACCTACAGCCGCCACTATGGCAGGCATTATTCCGCCAGCTAATTTAAAAGAAGCCTGGGTTCCCAATCCTATCGTTATATCGGTTTCTATTTTTACATTGATGGTAGGAGTAATAGGTTCCGTTGTCTTCCGTGGACTTTTGAAGGTCATTCCGATTTTGGCAGCTATCGTTGCCGGTTACCTACTTGCAGCATTGCTTGGTTTGGTGCATGTAAGCGAAACATTTGGAGGTGCCCAGTGGTTCAGACTCCCTACTTTCTACAGCCCAACATTCGATCTGGCGAGTATTTTAATCATCGCTCCTGCTGCTTTAGTTGTCATTGCTGAGCATATTGGCCACTTGATTGTTACCGGGAATATGGTAGGAAAAGATTTATCAAAAGACCCTGGACTTAGTAGATCCTTACTTGGAAATGGCATCTCTACCATACTGTCCTCTTTAGTAGGCTCAACGCCAAATACAACTTATGGTGAAAACATTGGTGTCATGGCAATTAGCCGCGTATATTCTGTGTGGGTTATCGGAGGAGCAGCGATCCTAGCGATTGTGCTCTCCTTTGTCGGGAAAATCTCAGCATTGATTCAAACCATACCAACACCTGTCATGGGAGGCGTTTCCTTGCTGCTGTTCGGTATCATCGCTGCTTCGGGGGTCCGTATGCTGGTGGAAACCAAAGTCGATTATTCCAAACCGGTCAATCTGATTCTAACTACCGTTGTACTTGTCATTGGCCTTAGCGGAGCAACGCTGAGATTAGGGCATTTTGAACTTAAGGGTATGGCACTGGCCACCATAGTTGCCATTTTGCTTAGCATGTTCTTCAAGCTGTTAGAGGTTTTCAAGCTATCTAACGACAAATGATCAAATCGTATAAAGAATGGCTATCCCCTAAGTCTTAACAGACCCGGGGATAGCCATTTTTTAAATATGATAATAAATTAAACGCTGTCCTGTCTTCGCTATATCTGCTTCAACCGCTTAAAAATATGGATGGCATCAAAAAAAGGCTCGTTATAACGACCATCCTCCTGAACTGTCCAACAGGTTGCAAGAACAGAATGTGCAAACCCCCACGATAACATTCTTTTTTTGTCTAAATTCAACTCTTTTACAAATTTATCAATACGCTTCTCAATAACATGAGTTGAATCTCCATTAGGCAATTTATTTAATAAATATTGAATGACATCGTATTCTCTGTCGCCAATCAACCCTTTAGGATCAATCGCTAACCAAGGTTCCCTTGCAGCCGTCAGAATATTGTAATGATGCAAATCGCCATGAAGTAAAAATGGTGTATCCGGCATAGCGTTCATTGATCTATAAGTGTCCACTGCTTCTTGCAGTATTTCCTTTGTTATAGGACCAAGACCTTCTCTATTTTTCTTGAAAATATGAATTAATTTCTCTTCCATATGCATAGTTGTAGGAATACTAGATGAATTAGATGGTACAGGAATCCATAGTTTCTTCATTACTTGCGAGGCTATTTGTGCAGCTTCCTCCTCATTTTCTATTGAGGCTAATGTTTTCCCAGGAATTAATCGTTCAAGAATAAGAATCCCTTTTGCGATATCAACATCAATGATTTTAACAATGCCATTCCCATTAAAAAGTGTAAGGGCATCAACTTCAGATACAAATTCATCGCCTGGGATGACGAGTTTTATCACAACTTCAGTTCCATCTTTCCGTATGGCAGGAGCCACAAAATTAAAAGATAAATCAAACGGGGGCAATATTTTCATTTGCCAACGCTTCTCGCAATCATAAATAAGCCTATCAAAATCTCTCAACCATATTTCAGCTTTACCCTTATGAACATCTCTTAATGTTTGAACGAATTGTTCTGGTAAGCTACTCATTATCTTTACCCCCACAATATGACAGTACGATCGATCTCATTATAAGATATATCGTTCAGATTAGGTACTTATCTATATATGAGAATGGTTTCATCTAATATAGGATTTGTTTTTACGCTTATTTTTTATTAAAATAATTAAATTCGCTAACCATTTTGCAAAGAAGGAACCCATATGCCTTTTCTCAGATTTAAAGGTTTTCAAAAGGATTTCATTTCCTCGATTTCAAGCACCATCATCCAACAATTTTCGAAGTTAACGGGCGTTGTGCAAGAAAAAATAAAAATCGAACTTCTTCTTGTGGAACAATTAAATAATTCTCCCCTATCCTTAGAAATATATATGTTCCCTAGAGATCAGGAATTGCATGATAACATTGTTAAAGAACTCTATACGATTTTATGTGAGCACGGCTTTCGCGATGTTCATATCTTTTTTATCCTGCTATCCCCTCATTTGTACTATAAAGAAGGACAACCTTTAATCACCAATCATTCAGAACCTTTCTTAATAACATGACGATATGGCGTGAAAAAAGAAAGAAAAGGCACGCTTAGCGTGCCTTTTCTCTATTTAGCACATCTACCAACGGCCTAAGTCAACAAAAAAATTATCTTCAAGAGTAGATTATAATTATGAAGTAATAGCTTATTAGAACTCAACCAATGGATCATATCCCGTTGATTGTCCTCAGATACCCCATGATCCGTCGGGTAGGTTCGAACGTGAATAGCGGTGAAGCTCCTGCAGATAGGCTGCTCCGCAGTCATTTATGACTTGGGACAGCCCCTTGTTTTGTCTTAAAGGACCTATCTCACATCTTCGGCGACTTTTTGCACAGCCACTTCATGTTCCAGAATTCCGCTAAAATTCTCTATTGTTCTAAATGATACTATGCGTACAGATAGGATTTAACGTCCCTCCCGACCTATGCTTTCCAAATAATCAGATTGCATGGATAGCTCCAATCTATTTCGTAGCCGCCGAACATCTCGTGAAGCCGATTATTGTTAAAAATGATCGAGTCCTTCTGGTCTTTGCTTTTTGCATTCTAAATTAGAAATATTTATTCATCGTTAAACTCCATATGTGTTTTTTCCTGTTTATAATAATCTAATCTGTCCTGTAAAGTACCCGTATGAAATTCGAACTTATGACCATCTGGGTCTGTGAAGTAAATAGACCTCTTATCTTTCTCGTCTCTTGGACGCCCAGGAAGGATGTTAACATGCAATTTCTTTAGCTTCTCATACAGATCATCAAAGTCGGCTTCCTCAATTGAAAAAGCAATGTGTGTGTAGGAATGGTTTATTTCATTACGTGGAATATCTGATTCTACATTCAGGGCAAGCCACATGCCATTCAGATCAAAATAGGCCGTACTTCTTCCTTTAACTAACAGCTTAGCATCAAAAACTTGTTGATAAAACGAAATCGAATTCTCTAAATTAGAAACAGAAAATAATAAATGATTCAGACCTTTAATAGACACATGATCACCTCGGAGTTTATTTATTTTTTATGACCCCAGCTAACTCTTTAATCATCTCCGCCAAATGCATAATACCCCATTCAAGCTCATGATGCTTGGCATAGGCATAGGAAATACGCAAGTAACTTCCTGCATTTCTATCATAAATTGAACCCGGATTCAGCAAAATCCCTGCTTTCAAAGCACGCTCAAACAGCATCTGCATGGGGACATCCACGTTGAGGTGAACCCAAATGTAGAAACCACCTGCCGGCACTGACCATGATGCAATCTCCGTAAAATTGGTCTTCAACAACTGAACAGTTAGATCCCGTCTTATTTTAAGCTGCTCTCTAACATAGACAAGATGCTCTTGATATAAACCTCTACCAAGCCATTCGGCTGCTGCCCATTGGGATACCGAGCTCGAGCCGTAATCGTTCTGCATTTTGATATCAGCCAATCGTTCAATAACAGGCTCTGGGGCAACCACCCAACCAATTCGTAGTCCAGGACTTAAAGTCTTCGACAAACTCCCCAAATAAAGGACCAGCGCATTGGGATCCCTAGCCTTCAATGGCGGAGGTGGCGGGGTTTCAAACCAAAGCTCCCTGTACGCATCGTCTTCAATGATTGGGAGTCCCTCATCCGCGCAGATTCTCATCAGCGCTTGACGTCTCGGCTCTGACATCAACGTACTGGTAGGATTATGAAAAGTAGGAATGGTATAGAGCAGCGATGCGTTATAGCCTTCTTTGTAACGGCTAATCTGATTCGTCTGAATGCCCTCTTCATCCATAGGTAGACCAACTAGCTTAATTGCACTAGATTGAAACACATGGACCGAATACAGATAGGATGGCTTTTCCAGAAGGATGGAGGAACCTCGCTGCAGTAGTCCGATAGATATGAGCTGTAACGCTTGGAGCGAGCCCGATACGATAAGGATGTTGGAGGGCGACGTTTGAACGCCAATTCCTTGCAAGTAAGCAGCTATCTGTTCCCTCAAATACTGATTTCCTTTAGGTTCTTCATAGCCCAATGAGAAAAGATTCAATGAACTATTTTCAAAAATCTTTTTCATTTGTTCAGAAGGAAGCAGCTCAGGGGAAAGCTCTCCAGTTCCCAAACGGATAATGCCATCTTGAAATTCCGCACGATTAATGTGCTGTATGGCAGGCTGGTTTGGATAATAAGTACCAGCTTGCACATAAGAGCTCCAGTCTGGGGGAGGCGAAGCCGCTAAAAGGTTCCAAGAGTTATTGATAACTCTAGTCCCCCCTTTGGTGTTGCCCTCCAATAACCCCTCAGCTATCAAATCGCTCAGCGCGGTCACAACCGTACTTCGATTGACGTTAAAGCGTTCAGCCAATGCACGCTGCGAGGGAATTTTGGTCCCAACCGCCCATTCGCCTAGCGATATTTTGTTTTTAATAAAATCTTTAATCTGACTATATAAAGGGGTTTCCGACGCTAAGTCCGGTTTCCAGTCCATGCAATGATCCTCTCCTAACGAGTTCTACTATAACATTTGGTTGGGTGATACGCCATCCATTTGGAGGGAGACATTCGATTGATTTGCTCTATACTAGTGAAGAATAGTCTTATAGATGGGGGAGATCGTTTTGCTGGAAACTGTTTTACATGGGCTTATTTTGGGTTGTGGGCTCATCCTGCCTGTAGGGGTACAAAATGTTTTCGTATTCAACCAAGGTGCCCGTGGGCCATCTTACCTTAGAGCACTGCCTGTCATCCTCACGGCGTCGATTTGTGACACGATCCTAATTTTATTAGCTGTTTTAGGGGTCTCTTTCGTCGTATTAACCTTCGCTTGGCTTCAAGCAGCGCTCTATGGATTTGGATTCTTTTTCTTGTTTTATATGGGATGGGTACTCTGGAAAAGTAAACCTGGTTCGATGACCTCACAACGGGAAAACGAACCAAAAAAACAAATCCTGTTTGCAGCCTCCGTATCGTTAATGAATCCCCACGCTATACTGGATACGATTGGAGTTATCGGTACAAATTCCTTACATTATGTTGCCGGAGAAAAATTGGCGTTCACTGTCTGCGTTATTCTAGTCTCCTGGCTCTGGTTCTTCGGTTTAGCGTTCGCAGGACGCCTAGTGGGTAAGCGGGATCCTCAAGGTCTATTCATTACCAAATTAAACAAGGTTTCTGCTTGTATGATATGGGCTGTTGCTGTATATATGGGTATGCAATTCATTTAAAAGGTATGGAGGAATAACAATAAAATCACCCTTACTTAGAGCATCACCTGGAGCAAATTTTTCGTACTCATTAAAATACTTTCGTTCAAATAATGAGCAGGCTGTCCCCCGACACCTGCTCATTATTTGTTTCATTCCAACCAAATATCTAAAAAAACTACAAAAAAAACTAAAAACAATGGCATACCTGTGGGTCGAAAGGAGCGATATACTTAAGTCACACAAATGAAAGCACTTACAAAAAGAGAGAGGAGGTCCGCATTACAATGAGAATACTTCGAAAAATTGCTCTCGGTATCGATTCATTTATCGAGTCTGCCGCCCTCATCGGCTTGCTTAGTATGATCATCATCGTCACCGTACAGGTCATGACCCGCAAGCTGTTTGACTTCGTTTTCTTCTGGTCGGAGGAAGTGACGATGCTGCTTCTTGTCTGGTTTTCCTTCATGGGCATTGCGATAGGCTTTCGTGAGAAGCTGCATTTGGGCATCGATTCCTTCACTCACAAGCTTCCAGCCTCCATCAATAAAGTTCTTGATAAAGTCATCGAGGTTGTTATTCTCGCCTTTGGTGCCTATCTTGTCTATTTTGGATGGGACTTCACCGTCATGATGAATGAATCAGAATTACCAGCGACGGGCCTGCCTAACAGCACGCTGTATGTCATCATGCCGATAACCGGCGTCATGACCTGTGCCTACGCGCTCTTGCAGTTGTTTGGTATCGAGACGAAGCGGCATAAACATATAAAAGAAGGAGGTCCCGAATAATGGATCCGACCATCGCTATTCTCATCCTTACTATCACCTTTGTTGGTCTGATCGTCCTCCGCTTTCCGATCTCATTGGCTTTAGCAGGGTCTTCATTGCTCACCCTACTTTACTTGAAAGTTCCGCTGGCAACCGTGGGACAAACGATGATTCAGGGAATGAACTCTTACTCCCTCCTGACCATTCCGTTTTTTATTCTTGCCGGGCAAATTATGAGTGAAGGCCAGATGGCACTGCGGCTCATCAATCTCGCTCAAGTTCTCGTTGGAGGCATACGCGGAGGCTTGGCCATGGTCAACTGTGTCGCCTGTATGTTCTTCGGGAACATCTCCGGATCAGCCATTGCTGACGTCTCCTCCATCGGCTCTGTCATGATTCCGATGATGAAGAAAAAGGGCTATGACACCGATTACGCAGTTGGCGTTACAGTCTCTGCCGCCATTCAAGGCGTCGTTGTGCCGCCAAGCCACAACCTCGTGCTCTATTCCCTAGCGGCTGGTGGTGGAATCTCCATCGCTTCCCTTTTCCTAGCGGGCATAGTTCCGGGATTGATCCTATGTGTCTCCCTTATGATCACGAGTTATATTATCGCCATCAAGCGCGGTTATACGAAGAGTGAAGCTGTTCCCGTGCGAGAAATTCCGAAGATTGTACGCGATGGTCTGCTTTCCCTTCTGACAGCCGTTATCATTTTAGGCGGTATATTCACGGGATGGTTTACGGCTACAGAAAGCGGCGCATTAGCTTGTCTATACGCTTTTATTCTTACCTTTCTAGTGTACCGAGATATTCCCATAAGCCGGATGTGGATCATTCTCCAACGTACATTCCGGACCGTAGCGATGGTGCTCTTCCTGATAGCTGCCTCCGCTACCTTCAGCTGGGTACTTGCCTTTCTCAAAGTTCCCGGCATGTTAACGGATTGGATGCTGGGCATCACAGACAGCCCTATTGTCATTTTGCTGATCATCAATGTCTTGCTGCTCTTACTGGGGGCACCGATGGATATGGCTCCACTCATCTTAATCATGACGCCTATTTTACTTCCTGTCGTGACGACCCTAGGCATGGATCCTGTTCACTTCGGCATCATTATGATGTTAAACTTAGGCATTGGACTGCTGACACCGCCTGTCGGAACCGTTCTCTTTGTAGGCTCTGCGATTGGAAATATTTCGATTTCTGAAGGCACCAAAGCCATGATGCCGTTCTTCTATGTCATGTGTGTCGTGCTCATGATACTTACCTATATACCGGGGCTTGTCATGTGGCTTCCTAACTTAATGAAATAAGGAAACAACGCAACTAATACGATAAAAAGGGTGAATATTCGATATGAAAATGAAAAGAAAATACATCACGGCTCTAAGTACTGTGATTGGTACTAGTCTCTTGCTTGCAGCTTGCGGTGGCGGCAGCACACCGACGAATAGCGGTTCAACAACGACTCCTGGAGCCGCGAGCCCTGCAGCAGCGACGAAGAAAGCTGATGGTCCTAAATTAAATTTCCGTCTAGCTGAGACACACCCCGCAGACTACCCAACGACGCTAGGCGATAAGAAATTCGCCGAACTTGTCAATCAAGCATCGGATGGCCGCATCAAAATCGATGTATTCCCTGCCTCCCAGCTCGGTGAGGAGAAGGCTGTGATCGAGCAAGTTCAACTTGGTGCAATTGAATTCACACGAGTCAGTACGGGAGCACTTGGCGGGTTCAACAAGCAGTATGAAGTGTTCAGCTTGCCCTACATTTTCGATAATGATAATCATCAATGGAAATTTCTAGAAAGTGAGCAAGGAACGAAGCTGCTCGATAGCTTAGAGTCTTCACGAATGAAAGGACTGGCGTATTACAGCTCAGGGGCTCGTCATTTCTATTCCAAGAAGCCGATTAAAAGCATCGCCGATCTGAAAGGACTCAAAATACGCGTTATTCAAAACAAGGTCAACATTGATCTCATGAATGCACTTGGTGCGAATGCAACTCCTATGCCTTATGGAGACGTCTTCAATGCTCTGCAAACAGGTGTCATCGATGCCGCTGAGAATAACTATCCAAGCTACTTCTCATCCAATCATTTTCAACAAGCCAAAAATCTCATTCTTGACCAGCACCAACGAGTGCCTGAAGTCCTTTTGATTTCTAAAGTAGCTTGGGATAAGCTGTCAGCTGATGATAAAGCACTTATTAAAAAAGCTGCTATTGAATCCGTCAAAACGCAAAAAGCAGAATGGGATAAATTCGAGAAGGATTCCGAAGCCAAAGTGAAAGCGGCGGGAGTTACGATTACAGACGTATCTGACCTGGGGCCATGGCAAAATGCTGTAAAGCCTGTTATCGAGAAGTACCGCAACGACTACAAAGAAACGTTAGAAGCTATCGAGAAAGCTAGAAAATAGCCATTCAAAACAAAGTAAAAAAAGGACATTCTAAGGGGTACAATCTCCCCCTCAGGTGTCCTTTTTCATTTGACTTCATTTCGCTTCATCGAGCCTACCGCCAGATTTCCTATATTCCAACGGGGAGCAGCCGATCAGCTTTTTGAACGTACTGCTGAAGTAAGAAATATCCCCATAACCAAGCCGTTCCGCGATCTCAGAAACACGTAAAGACGTTATTATAAGCAGCTTCTTCGCTTCTTCCATGCGCATTTCAATGACATAATCGACGAACTTGCCTCCCGTTTGCTGCTTAAAGAGCTGGCTTAAGTAGCTGGGGTTCAAGTGGACCAGAGCTGCGGCATCCGTTAAGCTGATATCTCTGGATAAGTTCGAGCCGATAAACTGCTGCACTTGTTCAATGGCTGACATTTCGTCCGTTCCGATTAGCGGGGAATCCACGAACCTCCTCGCGGTCTTCGTTACCCGGTCTTGCATCCATCGTCCCAAACAATCTGCCATTGCCTCCATTTCAACAGGCTTCAGCAGATAGTCCTTCACCCCAAAGCGTATCGCTTTCTGAGCTAGCTGAAAATCGTCATACCCGCTCACTAGGATTAAATTGGCTAACATCTGCGTCATCTGCTCCGCCAAAGCAATGCCATCCATGATCGGCATCTTTACATCCGAGATAACCAAATCAGCTTTATGCTTCTGCAGTGCATCTATCGCCTCCAATCCGTTCGCGCATTCCTGCACGATTTCGAATGGAAGCTTTGTTTGTTCCACGGCTTTCCGAAGCACGACACGAACCCATCTTTCATCGTCCACGAGAATGACTTTGTACATGATCTCCTACCTCCCTTCCTCTCCGTGAGGCTTCAGCGGCAGCTTAATTCTCACCAGAGTTCCTGCATCTGCGCCACTTTCTAGCTCTAGACCATAGGCCTCACCAAACAGATAAGAGATACGCCGATGTACATTGACGATGCCGATCTGTGATACCGCTGTAATCATGTCCTTCTGCAGTAAATCGAGCTGTAAGACACGGAGTTTGGCAGCCGGAATGCCAATACCGCTATCCTGAATCTCAACAACAAATTGATGATCATTTAATTGAGCAGCTGAAATGACAATATGAACAGGTTGTGCGCTTGTTTCAAATCCATGAATGACACAATTTTCAACCAAGGGCTGTAAAGCGAACTTAGCGATGATTTGTCCTTCTGCCCATTCAGGGATCTGGAATTCATAGGTGAGTTTATCGTCAAATCGATATTTCTGAATCCGCAAATACATGTCGCATATCTGAATTTCCTGCTGCAACGAGATCGTTGCCCCAGCATGATTCAAATTGTAACGCAGCAGACGAGCAAGGGAAGCAACGAGCACAGAGATGTCGGTCATATCCTTTTCCAGTGCCATCCCACGCACTGTTTCTAAAGCGTTCATGAGAAAGTGCGGATTAACCTGCGATTGCAGTACTTTCAGTTCTGTCTCTTTTTGGCGCAGCTGAAGATCCTTCTCGCGGAGCTGAGAGTAGTAAATTTCATCGAGAAGTACCTGGAGCTTTTCGACCATTTTATTAAAATCGTTCGTAAGCTGCCCAATCTCATCCTTGGATTCGATATCCACACGAGCCAGGAAGTCGCCCTCTTTCACTCTTTTCATGAAAAATTGCAGCGCCCTTACAGGTCGAACGATACTCGTAGCAAAACCAATCCCAATCAAATAGGCAATCAATAATGTGGCAAGGACCGTCCACCAAATCGTTCGTCGAATATACTCGGTTCCATGTGTCAATTCTTCTTCAGGGATCGTCGTCACCAACCGCCAATTTAAATAGGATGACAGGCTGAAGGTGTAGAAAGGCTTATCTCCTGTTTGCGCTTGGTAAGAACCGCTTTCCTGCTGTAAAATCCATTCTAGCTGATCCCAAGCCGACAAACGACCAATATCCGTGTACTCAGGTGAATAAATATAGCGCCCGTAGGAGTCGAGAATAGATAAATACCCTGTTCGGCCAATTGTAACTCGTTCAGCAATCTCTTGAATCCGTTTGAAGTTGACCTCCATAATTAACGTTGCAACGGGTTCTAAGGTAAGTGGACTTACTAAGCGCTTCACGATGGAGAGAACAGGCACATATTCCAGCTCGTAGCGTTGAGAAGGCGGTCTGATGATCAACATAATATCACTGTTGGAGGGTACACTGGCAAACCATGGCTCCTGGATTAATTGCAGCGCCGGGGTCACATTTTTGTTCATGCTTGTATCTAAGACCGTCTGGTTTTCCATAACCAGCATGATCCGAGAGATGTCGGATCGAGAGTAAGCAGTATCGTTCAAAAGCTGCATCATCGGCTCGCGGATGCCTGAATTCTTCACCTCCTGTTCGCTTGTCATCCTAAGAAACTGCTGCATCGAAGGATGATTCTGCATGCGAATCGAGTCGATCTCGAAATCTCGAATATAATATTCAATATGCAGCTTGACTTGCTCAATGATTTGCTTGTTACTCAAATTGGCTTCCTCACGCAGCACTTCGGATGATTTCTGGTAAGAAATCAGTCCAACCACAAGCAGCGGAATGACAACCAGCATAGCCGAATAGACGAGCAGTTTCACTGTCAGTGGACGATCACGCAAAAACAAGCTTCTATAGAACCAGATCCAAGCTCTACGGCCTCTTCTACTCATGTTTAGCCTCCATTCCGCCGAATTTGTAAACGCATTCAATGCGTAGGAAAGAAAAACCAGCTGCATAAAGCAACTGGTTACCGTTTTACAAGATCTTCGCGAATCGGTGTGAAGACATCTAATAAGGCTGATTCTTCTAATGCTGTAACACCATGCTTGGCGTTACTTGGTATGTATACCGTCTGGCCTTTCTCGATAACGGTCACCACACCATCTATGGTAAACTCAATTTTCCCTTTTAAGCAATAGGACATTTGTTCATGCACATGACTGTGTTGGTAACCAATGGCTCCTGGCTCGAAATGAACCTCCATCATCATCAAACCAACCTCAGCTTTCAGAATGCAGCGCTGAACGCCTGGCTCGGCTGCTTCCCATACGCCAATATTAGACATCTGACTTTCCCCTTTCATAATTAAACGACCAACGAAAAATAAAAGGACCGCAAGCGGTCCTTCACTTACTTTTTAATTATATATGAAAAGCACCTAAATGAACATACTTGAATCTAAACGAACATTAAGAGTTAACAGCTGCGCGATCCTTCCCTTTGTCCGCTTCACCTGCATTTTTATTCGCAGCTTCACGATCCTGCTGCATTTCTTCCACTGTTTTCACCTTCAAGCGTGCTGCACCTTCATAGCTGCGCGTTGGAACGAGGTTCCCAGCTGCGAGACGTTGTTTCGCTTCGGCAATAGCCGTGCCATATTGCGGCAGCCATGACTCTTGTGCGACCAACATTTCATCGACCATCTGCCATATTTCTTTGGGATTACAAACGGCTCCTACGAGCGGATCCATCATAAACGCTTGACGAAGCAGCTTATCATCTCCATGCACAGCAGCTTCCACTGCAAGCCGCTGCACGGAAATACTTACATTGCAAACCGCTGCTGGTCCAAGCGGCAGGTCCCCAACATGCGGCATCGAGATGCCGTTGAGATCTACATAGCCTGGCGCTTCGATAATCGCATCATCAGGCAGATTCGAGATGACACCGTTATTGACTAAGTTGAAATGTCCGCGATACACGCGTCCTGTCTCAAGACCCTCAATAATATAGGAGCCATGCTCTTCACTGCGCTTCTCAGCTGCATAAACAAATGGCTTTTCCTTCATCCAGTTCGGAAACTCCGTTTCGAACCAGTTGCGCCCCTCCGTACAAACACGCAGATAACCGCCTGTTTCTCCATTGATCCAGCTGCCCATGTCGATCCAATCTTGGATTTCACTAGCACGCTTTCGGTACCAAGGCACATACTCGCTCAGATGTCCGTTTGATTCTGTACTATAGTAGCCAAAGCGGCGCAGCATGTCGATACGCACTTTCTCCGTACGCGTGAACTCCGGATGGTTCTCGAAAGCTTCAAGCAGACCGCCCGTCAAATCCTGACCGTTGTGACGGATCTGTACATACCAAGTTTGGTGATTGATACCTGCGCAAATAATGTCTACTTCCTTTTTCTCCAAACCGTATACTTCCGCAATTTGTTGATGTCCATGCTGAACACCGTGACACAGACCAATCGTCCTCACACCACCGTACTTGTTGCAAGCCCAAGTCAGCATGGCCATCGGATTCGCGTAATTTAACAACAGCACATCAGGCGCCGCCACTTCTCGAATATCCTGACAAATGCGAAGCATTTCTGAAATGCCCCGCTGACCATACATAATGCCGCCTGCACACAGCGTGTCGCCCACACATTGGTCAACGCCGTATTTCAGCGGAATATCCACATCGGTGGCAAAAGCCTCCAGACCTCCCACACGAATCGTACATAAGACATACTTCGCATCTTTCAAAGCTTCTCTACGATCTGTAGTTGCTTGAATCTCTATGTTCAATCCATTTTCTCGTATATCCCTTTGGCACAGTTCGGTAACCATATCTAAATTATGTTGATTGATGTCAGTAAAAGCGACTTGAATATCGTGAAATTCAGATACTGCTAACAAGTCTCGAAGTAATCCGCGTGTAAATCCAATACTCCCTGCTCCAATAAAAGCTACCTTAAATGACATATCTATCGCCCTCTCTATCGTTTAGTCTACAATTCACATTGTATCAAGCGCGAAAGAGAAAACGTTATCAAATTCCTAACTTCATCGGAGGTGATTTGTCAAAAATCCTAACTTTTTTCTGGATAATCCGACTTATGAGTATCCATTGATTTACGATATTCTGTAGGGGTTAACTCTGTATAGTCTTTGAAAAGCATATGAAAATACTGCCGGCTCCCTACCCCGATATAATCGCATATTTCAGAAATCGGCACATCGGTTTCAAGCAGCAGCATTTTGGCTTTTTCCATTCGAATCACAGTTAAATAAGCCATAAGAGTTTGCCCCGTTAACGATTTGAAAATCCGCTGTAAATACCCGGGATGTAAATTTACAGCTCCGGCAATATCCTTCACTTGAATGTCGCGGTCATAGTTCTGATGCAAATAATCCATGCTCTGTTTCACATACCACTCACTTTGCGCCATGCCGCTGCTTGCTGCTTCTCGCCTAAGACGCGCAATACGAATGAGCAGTTGAGCGATGAGCAATTGAACCATTGTTTCACTTTTGGCAGCAGCTTTATCCAGTTCAAGCACCAAGCTTTTCATAATGTGGTAAACCTCATCGGGGTCGCGCAATACCAAATATGGAGATTTTACCCCCAGTAGAGAAGCCAATAGCTTGTCTTCTGCGGCCAGCTGAAGAATCGATGGAAACACACCCTTTTGCTGGATAAAGCGGAACTCTACATTTAGCATTCTACAGGGGGCAGCCTCGTCAACGATCAATCGATGGGAGACATTTGCGTCCATAATAATGAACTCTCCCTTTTTGAGACTAACACTTTCGATCTGTGTAGGCAGAGTTTGGATTTCAACGTCGCAGGAACCTTGAATGGTATACATGATTTCTACCGCATCATGGCGATGAAAGGGCATATAGAAGCCTTGCCATTGTTTAAAATAATACGCCATCACCTGAGGATGGCAGTGATGCTCGGTCAAAAAGGCGGGGAAAAGACTATCGCTATTCTGCATGGGAATCTCCTTTCCCCCAAGATCCTTATTTCTGAAGGGGTATTACCTGTTTGCTGCTTCACCAATCGCGCGAAGTGGTAACTGGCCACCCAACGATGCCAGCTGTCTTGTTCATCCGCAAATGTAAAATACTCGATGTGCCCAGGCTTTAGAAGTGCCACATTGCCGGGCTCCAGTCGGAAGTGTACGCCATCAATGGCCACTTCCATAGAACCAGTATGTAAAAAAACGAGTTGAATATCTGGTTGGATGCGAGGACCATATCTGCCACCAGGTGGATATACAATCGTACCGACCGTAGCGGAACCGATATGATTAAAACTAAGATGTTCTAATGGATTCGCCATGTACTTCATCTCCAGAATAGCTGTGTCGTCATTAAGGCAATTGTAACCGCCTGTAGGTAAAAAGAAAATCCCCTCGTATGGAAGGGATTTTGCGCCTTCATTATCGTTTAAACAAAACTGGAAAATACTCATTTGCAAAAGCTTGACCGTGATAAGGGCGCGGTCCCAACAGACGGGAATTGTCATGACGCTGCACGCCCGCGCGGTAGCTTGTACCGCCCGGCATCAGATGCGCAACAACAGACATACGAGGCTCATTTGTTTTGTTCGCGCCGGACCCGTGGAACGTAAGAGCGTGATGAAAGCTTGCCTGACCTGCCTTCAGAATACAGGGCTCCTCGACCCATTCGCGACCTGCCGCATATTTGTTCCTAAGCTCCTCCATGTTCGGATCGAAGAACGAATTGCTATCAGGTATTAGTCCCCACTTGTGAGAGCCGAGAATGGTCATCATTCCGCCGTTGGTTAGATCCGTGTCCTGCAGCGCGATCCATACGGTTACCATATTCGGATGGCTGGAGCATTGCCAGTAGCCATAGTCCTGATGCCAACCAACGTTGCCAGACTTCGTCTCTTTATCGCCGACACCTGGCTTATAAATAACTTGATCGTGCCATAGCCGAATTTCATCGGTCTCCAGCAAATCGGCTGTAAGTTCACCTATAAACGGATCCGTGACGGTTCTTCGGATCTCGTCATTGATCCACCATCCATTATCTAGCTTGCGTAATGCATCAGGGTTCGAGTTTGGACGATAATGGTTCATCGGTAGCCCATCACCATCGTAATCGCCAGTCCAAACCCGCTCATGCGCAAGTCGCAACCGTTCGATTTGATCATCATCCAGCAACTTCGGAGATATCCAGTAACCGTCGCGATTGAATGTATCCTTATCCTGAGCCGTAATTTTGTATGTTCTATCTGCTTGCAAAGTCATCGTAAATTCCTCCTTTTACGTCTTACTTTCATCATACTTAATTCCTGGTTGATTGACGTTCACATAGCTACAAAGTAGTATAAGAAACATATAAGACAAATAAGAACATCCGAACGTAGAGGAGGACCTCCCCCTTGCCTACGAAACTAAGTCCACGCTGGACTTATGACATCAATACGGAAAATCGCATACCAGGAGTTCCGGAGCTTCTCCTTTTCGGCTTCGATGAGATTAGGTCGGCATTGCCCCTTTCCTATCATCAGCATGACGGATATGAATTCGTTTTGGTTGAACGCGGTAAAGCCAGCTGGGAGCTGGATGGGCACGTCTATGAGACAAAAGCAGGTGACGTGTTTCACACAAGTCCTGGCGAGGTTCATCGCGGGCGCTTCAACGTGATTGAGCCCAGCCGATTCTGGTGGTTCATCATCACACCACCGCATTCAGAAAACTGGTTGCGCTTGCCGCAAGACGAGAGTGAATGCTTCAGACAGGCACTCGAGGCGCTGCCCAGAGTTACCCACACTGGACTGCAATCCGTTGACGACATTAGACAGCTGCGAAATGCGATTAATTCCAACAATCCATTACGAACCTCCGCTACCCGTCAAGCACTGCTTGGGATGCTGCTTCGAATTCTTCAGCCTAGTCAACAAATGGTTTCACTCGCTGACGATCTATTACGTCAATTGGATGCCCTGGTTGGGCGGATCGCGGAAGATCCGCAATGGCGCCCCGCCATCGAAGAAATGGCTGATTTTGTCCGAATCAGTCCCTCCCACTTCTTCCGCACCTTCCAGGAATACACAGGGCTCCCGCCAATGGTATTTATTGAACGTGCACGAATTAAAAATGCTTGCGGACTGTTGACTGAAGGCACGGATACAGTAACAAAGATTGCCAATGAGTTGGGTTACGCGTCCAGTCAACATTTTGCCACCGTGTTTAAACGCATCACAGGCATGACCCCGATCCAATGGAGAATGAATCAAACTGTCCGAAATGATGCACGCTAGCGAGTAGTCCGAATGCTTCAACAGAGCGTAGGGAGAATCTCCATTTAATTGAGTGCAATGAAAATAAACGGCTTACGCCGCCCTTGGTTGAGAGTGTTTATAAGGTTGATGCAAAGTAATTTCCGCCTAAGTGATGTAATACTGAACCATTCGCATACTTATCCGTGTAAAGTTTACTTTTTACAACTTTAGGCAAGCTAATCAAGCGTTTTCCAACCGAATGTTGCAAAAAATACAATACTTTAGCCTAAACTTCGTCGCCTTACCTTAACCCTAAATGAAAAAGGACCTTTGTCATCTACACAAACACACGTAGACAACAAGGTCCTTTTCAGCGCTCTCCCCTCCTCCGGAGAAGCTCTTCCACGTCCTAATCGCGATCATCGGGATCGCTGGTCGAAAACGCCTTTTTAATATTATCCATGATTTCCTCTACGGCCTCACTGACCATGTCTGTCGATGATATAGCTTCTTCACCAGGTTTGGTGGGATTCGCATCATTACTTATACGATCGTAATTGTGACTCTTGTCCATGTACTTAACCTCCTAGGTATTAACCTAACTGATGGATAGTTGTTTACTTATTCCGCATACTTTATTCACCCAAATAGAAACTTTTAAAACATAGGTCCAAAAACTCTTGCCTAAACCCCCTTATTGGAGTAAATTAAACCTATATGAACACATATCAACATAAATAAACCAAATTTGAGGAGAGATTAACCGATGGATATCCGCTACGCATCACACCCGAATGAAGTAAAGCAATTTGACACTGAACGCCTGCAAGCTGAGTTTCAAATTAACGCTTTGTTCTCACCTAATGAAATTAAATTGGTTTACTCCCACGTTGACCGTTTCATCATTGGTGGCGTGCTTCCTGTTACTGGCTCACTTCAACTGCAAGCTGACAAGAAAGAAATGGCTGCTGATTATTTCTTAGAGCGCCGCGAGATCGGAATCATTAATGTTGGTGGCAGAGGTACGATCACAGTTGACGGAACGGTGTATAACATGGATTCCAAAGATTGCATCTATATTGGTCTTGGCGCGAAGGATATTACGTTTGCTAGTGATAACGCTGCAGATCCAGCGAAATTCTACTTTAATTCAACACCTGCTCACCAAACATATCCAACGGTAAAAGTCGCCATCAGCGAAGCTACTCCTACTCACTTAGGTAGCATCAATACTTCTAACGAGCGTACGATTTACAAATATATCCACACAGGCGGCGTAAAAAGCTGTCAACTCGTTATGGGTATGACGCTTCTGAAGCCAGGCAATATGTGGAACACAATGCCTTCTCATACACACAATCGTCGTTCCGAAGTTTATTTCTACTTTGACATGCCGGAAGATGCGGTTGTGTTCCACATGATGGGTGAGCCGCAGCAAACACGTCACGTAGTTATGCGCAATGAGCAAGCTGTCATTTCCCCAAGCTGGTCCATTCATAGCGGTGTTGGCACGAACAATTACACCTTCATTTGGGGCATGGCTGGCGAAAATCAAATTTTTGATGATATGGACGCCGTGGCCATGAAAGATTTAAAATAGTCGGTAACCTCAATTTAGAAACGGATGACAACCGATGAACCCTCTACGCAGATATGAAACCATTATGGAAATACTTCTGGCACAGAAAGAAGTAACCGTTAACGAGCTTAGCGAACGGCTGGACGTTACAGGTAAAACGATTCGCGAAGATTTGGCCAAACTCGAAGAAAAAGGGCTGCTTGTCCGCATTCATGGCGGAGCGATGCTCGCTCAAAGTGATCAGCTCGGCATACTTTCAACGAAAGAGCCGATCATTAAGCATGCCGATCAGAAATCCGAAATCGCGACGATTGCTCTGCGATACATTCAACCAAGAGATATTATTGCCCTCGATGGCGGCAGCACAACCCTTGAAATTGCTAGGCGGCTGGAAAATCAGCCGCTTACTGTTGTAACGAACGATTTATTTATTATCTCCGAGCTCTTGCATAAGGAAGAAATTCGGCTGGTTGTTCCAGGCGGCTACCGTCTGCGCAACATGCTCGCAGGTCCTGAAGCCGTGGAATATGTGAATAAGCTCAACATTCAGAAATCGTTCATTTCTGCCACTGGTGTTCATTTACAGCACGGCTTTACCATCTACACGAGTGATCATGCCGATTATAAACGTGCATTGATTAGAAACAGTGCAACGGTGTATGGCGTTGCCGATCATTACAAATTCGGACAGTGTGCCTTACGTACGTTCGCTGCCTTGTCCGAAGTGGCTATGATCCTAACAGACAGTGCCCTACCCGCTGATATTGCCAAGCAGTACCGTGAGGCTGGCATCCAGATCGTAACTCAATAGTGAAAAGGAGTATCCTTCATGACACTTTTTAATTTAACAGGCAAAACAGCCTTCGTAACCGGCGCTTCCAGCGGTCTTGGTCAAGCGATGGCCATTGGCCTTGCTGAAGCAGGCGCAAAAGTCATTGCCGTATCCTCTTCCGAAAGCGTACAAACGGTAGAAGCCATCCGAGCATTAGGCGGCAAAGCCGAGCTGATCGCAGCTGATCTTAGCAACGAAGACATCCTTGAGGATGTGGTAAACAAAGCCATCGGCATCTACGGCGGCGTCGATATTCTCGTCAATAATGCCGGAATCATCCGACGTACGCCGGCAGTTGACCATGGACGTCAAGATTGGCATGATGTCATTGATCTGAACTTGAACTCTGCCTTTTTCTTATGCCAGCTGATTGGCCGTCACATGATTGAGCGCGGCAGCGGCAAAATCGTGAACATCGCTTCTATGCTGACCTACCAAGGAGGCATTAATGTTCCTGGCTACACTGCGAGTAAACATGCTATCGCTGGTGTTACTAAAGCATTAGCGAACGAGTGGGCCGGGAAAGGTATCCAGATCAATGCCATTGCTCCTGGTTACATGACGACCAATAATACAGCTCCTATCCTCAAAGATGAAAAACGCACACAATCCATTACAGATCGAATTCCGGCAGGCCGTTGGGGCTCACCAGAGGATTTGAAAGGTCCTGTTGTTTTCTTATCATCGAATGCGTCGGATTATATGAACGGACACGTACTATGCGTGGACGGCGGATGGATGGCTAGATAGATGGGAATCGGAACGTTAGCCCATGCTGCCGGCCATCTTCCATTGAAGCAATTAACAGAGAAGCTAAGCGGACGAGGCATTGACTTCGTTCAACTGGCACTCAGCAAAGCGATTAGTGATATTGACACCAGCCTCGGTAGGCTCAGCCCTGCTCTGGCCAACCACATTGGCGAGCAATTCCATCGTGCTGGTATTCGGATTGGCGTGCTTGGCTGTTATATCAATCCGATTCATCCAGATCCGCAGCAGCGGCGTCATGAAATCAACCGGTTCAAAGAGCATCTGCGTTTCGCCAGAGACTTTGGTACCTCTATCGTTGCGACGGAAACAGCTGACCTAACGACTTACCTTTCGCAGGATTCCGAACGTTATGAAGCCATTGGTTGGGCAATCCTCAAGCAAACAGTTGAAGAATTGGCAGAGGAAGCTGAGCGTTGGGGTGTCTTCATCGGACTCGAACCCGTATTCACTCACACGTTATCTAGTACTGAGAAAATGGTTCGAATTTTGGATGAGATTCCTTCCAGTAATCTGGGGGTTGTGTTTGATCCAGTGAATCTAATGCCACCTACTGCTGTTGAGGCACAAGAAGTTTTCCTGGATCAAGCCTTTGCTGCTTTCGGTGATCGTATCGTCCTTGCCCATCTTAAGGATGTTGTCATTCAGAACAACAAACGGCAAGAGGTACGATCTGGTAAGGGTATTTTCCAAACAAAAACGTTCTTAGAGAAGCTGCACCGGGTAAAACCGGGGATCGACATCTCTTTAGAACAACTTGCGGATGATACGATTGACGAAACCATTCAATACGTAAGAAGCCTTTTGAGTTAAGGAAATTGGCCCCGTTCTCTCTATCATCTGAGGGACTGGGGCTTTCCTATTTGAAATGATGTCTATTTCTTTATATCAGGCTCTGTCATGACTTCATACGCGTTACCCAAATAAGACTGCAGCGCCTTTAACGCCGCAACCCCCACCGCAATATCATCCTCTCCATTTCCTCCACTTACACCGACTCCTCCAATGACACTCCCGTTCACCACAATCGGAAGCCCACCGACGAAAATGGCAAATTTACCCGGCATCATTGCATGAATACCAAATGCCTCACCATGGATGGTTGCTGGGCCACCTGGCTGATTAAACAAATGCGTAGAACGCCTGTGACCGCTAGCTGTAAAAGCCTTAGCTATGGCGATTTCCGGGCTCGTATTGCGAGCGCCATTCATTCTTTCTAACGCAATTAGATACCCGCCATCGTCTACGATACATATCGTTTCGGCTGTATTCGCTTCTATTGCCGCTTGTATGCCTGCTGCGATCATGACTCTCGCTTCCTCTACTTCAAGCTTAAACACCGATTTCATAAGTCATTCCCTCCCAGCTTGTCGGCCATTATGACGTACGCAACAAACGCCTCTTCCATTCATATGGGGACGTGAAAGGTTTATGTCATGGTCGTCACTTGAAAAAAGATATTGAATTTCGGTGCGAGTAATTGTAAGATTATAGAAATCAACCCGATGTGTGACTGGCGTAAACATGGATAACCATGAGGGAGCACATTGCTAACAGCCGTACGCCTGGGCAAAGTATTTGATCCTTAATCAAATGCTTTTTTGTGCTTTTATGACAATTGAAAGGTCAGGTGGCTGTGTATGAAAATGGCATTCGTACTATTCGATGGAATGACCACGTTAGACTTCGCTGGCTTCTTTGAAGCTATCACATGGATGGGCATTTTGGGAGCCAAAGAGAACGTCACTTGGGATTTTTGCTCCAATAAGGAGGAAATTACGGACGACCGAGGCTTAACTGTAAAGGCAAGACATGTCTATCCCGACCTATCAGGATATGATCTCCTGTTTGTACCTGGCGGATTTTCAACGAGAAGCCTTAGATTCGACTCTGCCTTCATCACTTGGCTCCAAACCTCAGCTAAAGTGACTTACAAAGCTTCTGTGTGTACAGGTGCGTTGTTACTAGGTGCAGCCGGATTCTTACATGAAAAAAAGGCAACCACCAATCCTTCCGCTTATGACTTATTGACGCCTTACTGTTCCGAAGTCGTTAAAAAACGAATCGTCAGAGACGGGAATCTTTTTACCGGCGGCGGAGTTTCGGCATCCATTGATTTAGGATTATTCGTCATTGAATCGCTTACGGATTCACATTTCGTACAGCAAGTTCAACAAAAGATGGATTACCCTTACTATCAAGCGGGACAGTTATCAAATGTAAATTTGGAGTAATAAGCTACTCGAGAATATACGGCTTACACTTTGCCTTGGACGAGAGTGTGAAAGAAAAGTGTTTAATTACTCGCTCATCCCTTTCATGTTGTTGCACTTTGTACAACAGGGGGGAACTTTCAAAATAAAATAAGCCCACCCAACACTCATAAAGTGTCTGGATAGGCTTATCTGTATTATTTTTTAGGTTGTTCACGGTTAACACGAACGGGCCTCTCGACCCAATTCTCACGATTCATACGTTGAACCTGATTTATCGGATTCTTAAGATCGATAATCTCGACGGTTTTACCCTCCGCTTGCATGGTGGCCGCTAGCTTTTCCTTATAACCCGTTCCAGCCGCTGGTCCGCCACCTCCGTTGCGTTTACCCTTGTTCCAAACTCTGCCTTTACTCATTTCACCACTCCATTTTTGTTTTAAGTGTAAAGGCATAAGTAGAAAAACGCAAATTTTTGCTGCCAATCATGATCAACTTTATGTCAAAAAGGTGGTTACACGCTCCAAAATCAGTCACTTCACGGGCCCCATACTTCCTAAGATCACCTTAACGGAAACATGAATGTCTGCCTTTGACAGCGCTTCTCCCCAATGATCCTCCACTTTCTTGTATTGACTATATTCGTGGGCCCGCGCATAGAGACCAAGCCCGATCGGATCGATTTGATGCTTCTGTATGTTTTTGATGAGGCTATCGAATTGCTTTTGCATATGTTCAGAAATCATTTTCTCTAACTCTTTTCCATTCTTTCGTACATCAAAGGGGAATAAACGTTCAGTAAGACCGGCTGGCATTTTAATGTTGATATCGAACCGAAACTTGTTCTGCTTAAACGAGGTTTTTATTTTCGTTTTCATTCCTTGAACCGATATACTTAAATGGTCTGTATGGAATGGACCGCTCTTCTTTTCACCAGGAATCGGAAGTGTAAAGCTAACAGGCTTCTTGGCGTTTTTATTCAATATTTGAAGTAAACTGGTTTCCTCTATGTTCAGAGAGGTTTTATACTTCCCTTTATGATCCAGAAGCGTTACGCCAACCAGCCTGATCTGTTTGGCCTTGTCCAACTGAATTTCGGAAATATAGGGCGTAACCCCCTTCTCATACATTTGCCAATGCAGCTGCTGCAGTGTTGTTTTTGCCGTTTCCGATCTAGCGCTCTTCGTATCGATCATCCCCCGCAACATTAAAGGTAACATCGGCTGATCTTTCGGATGTAGGAATATTATGTCGGAGATATATCCATCGACAGCGATAATTCTGGGTGTTAATGGATTTTTCATATCACGAAAGAAGACGTCAAGTATCCGAAACCAGTCTTCATGTTCCAAGATGCGTTTCCCAATAAGTATGACCTGAACTTTTCTGCCTGTAATAACTCCTGGCGCAAATTCATCTTGTTTCTCTCTCGATTGACGAATTGTTTGCGATTTCACTTGGACTTCTAGTGTTTTCTTCTTTATATCTCTGCCATATGCAGGGCTATTCATATATACAAGCATGTTGTTTTCATTATCAAGATCCAAACCGAGAGCTAGGTTGTTTGTGGTATCTTCCAGATCCAACCGGTCACTGCACCCCGGAACAATTGCAATCATCATGATAATGAACAAAACGTACAGCGGCTGCTTGTTCATAAGTGCTTCCTCCACCCCAAACGATCATGTATCCATACATACAGGAGTAAACAACCAGGCACTAAGTACTCAACAACAAAACCGATCTGACCAAGCAAAGTATTCATCCGTTCACTTTGAAAAAAAGTAGGCATGAAGAAATACGTGCCCACAGCGATGAAAAGCCAAAGCAGCCGCAAATGATTGCGGTGGTCCTGCTTTCCAATTAGCCAAGTTGTACAAAAAACGCTCATGTACATCGTGGGTATCCATGACAATGAAAAGATAAGTAAATAAAACGCGATAAATAGCACTTCGATCCGTGATATAAACTTAAACTCGATAGCTTTCAATACATTGATCGTCGGTTCGTTGTACTCCAGAATTTCATCTGGACTGAAATAGACGAAACAGATAACGGTAATGAACAAATACATGAGCATCGTCAATGTATACGAGATAACGATTCCTGCTGCGGCCTTCCGCTTGTTTTTGAGAAACGGATACAAAATAAACGTGGTTGAAAAACCTATATGATAATATAAAGTGTATGGTAACGCTGCGAAAACAGGCTTCCATCCTTCTTTAAGAACAGGAAGCAGACGGAGCCAATGAGCATCCTTAAGCGGAATCAAATAAACGAAGGGGATCCATAGAGATAGGAGTATTATCACTTCCACATATCTGCCCAATATGCGTGGTCCGTTCCGCACAATAACATAAGTGGGAATGAGCAGCAGAAGCATAATGATATAATCAGGGGTTTGCTGCAAAAGGTATTGCTTTGAAATCAATATGGTATATACGAGACCTGTGTATCCGTAGTAAAAGAGATAGAGGGCAAATAGGACGGCTCCCGCTTTGCCTGCCCATTTGCCCAAGTACATCGACAATAGATCTAACAAGGTACCATCTGGGTACCTCTTCATCACTTGTATGACGATCAGACTCGCCACTATGGAGATGACCCAAACGATGATGAGCGCAATCCAGCCTGCCGTGCCTGCCTGTTCGGCTAATACTCGCGGCAGCGACAAAAATCCGATACTCACAACCATTCCGAAGTTGAGAAGGATATACTGCATGAAGGTGATTTCATTCAAGGTATATTTTTTCACTTGTTGTCCCCCTAGAGCTTTCTATTAAGAAGCGCATCGTATGCATACAAGGCTGTTACTTCACTGTTCCCATAGCTCCTATGATTGTTTTAACGGAAACATGAATGTCCGCATTGGCCAGCGTTTCACCCCAATGATCTTCCACTTTCTTGAAATGGCTATATTCATGCGCTTGCGCATAGAGCCCGAGCCCTATCGGATCAATTTTATCCGTTTGTATTTTCTTTATGAGGTTTTCAAAATTCATTTGCACTTGTTCGGTAATCTTATTCTCTAACTCTTTTCCTTGACTACGTACGTCGAAAGGGAACAAAAGCTCCGATAGTCCAACGCGCATGGTAATGTGCATATGGAACTGAAATTTGTCCTTGAGGAAGGAGGTCTTGATTTTCACCTTTATTTCATCCGCGTTTAAACTTACTTTATCTGTATGGAACGGTCCAATCTTCATTTCGCCGGGAATGGGAATTGTTAAGTTGACGCTCTTTTTTGTATTTTTTTGCAATATGCGCAGTAGAATAGTTTCCTGCATGTTCAGAGAATCAGCATATTTCCCTTTATGATCCAACAGTGTCGTCCCTGTTATCGCAATCTGCTTATCTTTCAATCGAACTTCAGAGATGATAGGAGTGACACCCTTTTCACGTATTTGTTGGTGCAGCCCCTGTAAAGTCGTCTTAACCGTTTCCGATCGGGCGTTCTTCGTTTCTACCATTTCCCGCAGCAATATGGGCAGCATCGGCTGATCTTTCGGGTTCAGGTATATGATTTCAGAGAGAGGTCCATCGAAAGCAATGATCCTTGGAGTTAGCGGATTTTTCGGATCGCGAAACCAAACATCCGTTAATTGGAACCAATTTTCTTGCTGCAATATTCGCTTAGATAGTAGTAGGACTTGAATACTTCTCCCTTGGAAAACGCCTTCTGTATAACTGTCTTGTTTTCCTCTTGATTGACGATTCGTCTGTGGTTTCACTCTAAGTTCACGCGTTTTTTTCTCGACATTTTTGCTGAAAACTGGAGATGTGCTGTATAGAATGAGCTCGTTTTCTTTATCGAGATCAAAACCTACTAATAAGGCATGTGTAGCATCTTCCATATCTAACCTGTCACTGCAGCTCGCAATGATGACGATAACCGTGGCGATGAGTATAGCATGAAGGAGCCGCTTGTTCATAAACGCTTCCCCCACTGAAAGCGATCTTGCACCCATAAATATACGAGTAAGCAACCGGGAAAAACATATTCGATTCCAATACCAATCTGAATAAGAAAATCATTCATGCGATCGTTCTGATTAAAAGTTGGTATGAAGAAAAACGTGCTCAGAGCAGTGATCAACCACAGTATCCGCAAATGATTGCGGTGATCCTGCTTTCCGAGCAGCCAGCTTGTACAAAAAACACCCATGTATATAGTAGGTATCCACGCTAATGAAAAAATAAGCAAGAAAAACGCGATAAACAGCACTTCCATCCGTTCTACAAAATTAAATTCGATGGCTTCTAAGATATTAACCACAGGTTCGTTGTACTTCTGAATTTCGTCTGGGCTGTAATAGACAAAACAGATAACAGTAATGAACAAATATCCAAGCATCGTCAGTGTATCGGAGATCAAGATAGCGCTAGAAGCTTTTTGTTTGTTCTTCAAAAACGGATACAAAATAAACGTGGTAGCAAATCCGATATAAGAAAAGAACGTAGTAGGTACCGCTGAGAATACAGGCTTCCATCCTTCCTTTAATAAGGGAACCATATTGAGCCAATGGGCGTCCTTGAGCGGAAATAAATATACAAATGGTATCCACAAAGAGATCATATAAACAAGTTCCGCATATCTGCCCAAGACGCGAAGTCCATTACGTGCAATCACATAAGTGGGAATGAGCAATAATAGCATGACGGTAGATGCCGAAGTTTGCGGCAAAAGCCATGCCTTCGTGAGCAAAACCGCCTCAACGAGCCCAGTATAAGCGTAGTAAAAGAGATAAAGGGCAAAAAAGATAGCAGCCACCCTGCCTGCCCATTTGCCCAAATATCGTGCTATTAGATCAAACAATGTTCCTTCGGGGTGCTTTTTCATCACCTGAATAACAATCAAGCTTGCTGCAACCGTAATAGCCCAGCCGATGATAAGTGCGATCCAGCCATCCGTGCCTGCCTTCTCGGCTAATTTTCCCGGCATTGCCAAAAAGAACACACTCACTTGAATGCCGCTATTCAGAAAAATGTATTGCATAGAGGTGATCTCATTGTAAGCATATTTCTTCATTTCCCATCACCTTTTGGACGATTTGATCCTTGCCTCTGCGATTGGGTCGCTCTTGTGCCTAGAGGACGCTTGCCCATTTTCCACAGCGGTAAACGGACGAACGTATCTTTCCAATCGGCAAACCGAACTGGCGCGAAAGGAGTACTGTACGGTGTTCCAAGCGATTCGAGCGCAATCAGGTGTCCGATCATCGTCATCAAACCAATAATGATGCCAACAATGCCAAACATGGAGGCAGCAATCATCATGCCGAAGCGGATAAGCCGGACGGCTGCGACCATATCATAGTTGGGCAGGATGAACGATGCAATGGCCGTAAAAGCAACGACAATCACCATGATATTACTGATGAGTCCTGCCTGTACGATCGCCTGCCCGATGACAATCCCCCCAACAATACCAACGGTTTGCCCAACTGGAGCAGGCAGGCGCACACCTGCTTCCCGCATCATTTCTAATGTGACCTCCATGAGGATCGCTTCTACAAATGGCGGAAATGGTACTCTTCCTCTGAACTCACCAATCGTCAGAAGTAATTTAACTGGGATGATCTCGAAATTAAAGGAGATGACAGCAATATAGAATGCCGGCAAAAATACGGCAACAAAAAATGCCAAAATCCTCAGCAGCCGTATAAAAGTAGCAATCGACCATCGTGTGCTATAGTCGTCGATATTCTGAAAAAATGACATAAATGCCACCGGAGCGATCAATACGCTCGGTGAACGATCTACGACTACAGCGAATCTTCCTTGTAATATTTGTGATGCCGCAGCATCCGGTCTTTCCGTCGTAATAAATTGCGGGAATGGGGAAAACGGATTGTCCTCTATCAACTCTGCCAACTCACCTGTGTTGATGATGACATCAACATCTAGCTGCTGAATCCGGTCTTGCAATTCTTTCAGTACCTCAGGATGCGCGACATCAGCCAAATATAGGATAGAAACTAAACTGTTCCCTCTCCGTCCAACCGTCAGCTCTATTATTTTCAATTCACGGTTTTGAATATAGCGACGGATTAAAGCAATATTTTGGCTTCCTGTTTCAACAAAGCCTTGATGTGCTCCTTTCAAAGAAGCCTCAATCTGTGGATCTTCAATTGCCCGCTGCGGCCACCCTTGCGTTCCTAAGGCGTAGACTTCTGTTCGTCCGCCAACAAAGAGAATACTGCTGCCATGCAAAATGGCAGACTCAATTTGAGGCCAAGACAACAACGGATTGATTTGACCTACATTTATCGTAAAGCCATATTCCGAATTGCCGCTTCCCGTTTCAAATTGCAGAGGCCGAAGCACGTTATTATTGATTGCGTTTTTATCTATGAGTCCACTCAAGTAGACTAGCGCCGCTTGATCCCCTGACTGTTTGATCATAAAATGCCGCACAACCAGATCGGGAGTTTGACAGAACTGACTATGTAAATAGGTTATATTTTGCGCCAACGACGCACTTATCGTGTCGCTAGGCGGCTGATTAATTTGCTCTGGAACCGAACGATACTTCTTCCTTCCGAACCAGTTTGAAAATAGCAACGAACTTCACCACCCTCACCTCTATTCTTTCTTTAAATATCCAAAATTATGTATTCATGACAAAGGCTGTACGCCAATGAATACGGCTTAAAGATACACTAGCAATAGAAAAAAGCAGCCACCGTTAATCGGTGTGCTGCTTCTGATTTATAAGATTGAGCCTATTTACATACGGCCACACTTTACGCTAACATTTACCCTTGCAGCTCAAACGCCTTGGCTAATAAACGATAAGAATGAATACGCGCATCCACATCATGAATCGGAGAAACGACCATAAACTCGTCAGCTTTATACGCCTCGTTCAGCTTGAGAATTTCCGCTTTTACTTGTTGAGGTGTGCCGACAATACGTTTGTGTTGGCGCCCCCGAATAAGTGCCAAATCAGCTTCCGTGTATGGATAATTCATTGCCGTTTCAACGGAAGGGAATGAGGGCAGCAGCGCGCCGCGGCCAAGGGACAGGAAGAACAAATCCGTACTCGTCGCAAGTACGTTCGCCTCTTCTTCCGTATCGGCACAAACGACTAGAACTGCTGCAAGTGAATGCGGCTTATCATTCAAAATAGATGGTTTGAACTGCTCGCGATAAATCTGCAGCGCTTGCTCACAATCCGCATTGCCAAAAAATTGCGCAAAACCAAAAGCGGCCCCTTTTTCAGCAGCAATGCTGGCACTGTCATAGGAAGAACCAAGCAGCCAAATTTCCGGGGCTGTCGGAATAATTGGAGACGCGTGCAGCGCAGCAAAACGATGGTTTGCAGGCAGCGAATCATATAAATACCCAGTCAAGTCAGCAACTTGCTGCGGGTATTGATCTACGCTCGTGTATTTCCCCTCTTGCAGCGCTCGCGTCGAGATTGGCATGCCGCCAGGCGCACGTCCAAGACCAACGTCAATCCTTCCCGGATGCAGCGCCTCCAATAACCGGAAATTTTCTGCAACTTTGTATGCACTGTAATGCGGCATCATAATACCGCCTGACCCTAAGCGGATCCGATTCGTTTTTGCAGCTAAATGAGCAATAAGTACTTCTGGGCTTGAGTGAGCAAGCGCCTCGGAAGCATGATGCTCCGACACCCAGTAGCGCGTATATCCAAGTTTATCTGCCTCTTGCGCCAGCACGGTCGTTTCAACCAGCGTTTGGGCGGCATTACGACCTTCTCCTATTTGTGATTGGTCCAAAATCCCCAATTTTAACATGCTCGATCACCTCCTTTTAACTGTAACATATTTAAGCACAGAATAGCAAAAAACAGCCAGAATGGCTCCCGACTGTCTTTACGCATCTACTTATTGGGCATCTTTAGACGAATGATTCAATATTTTCAATATTCATGACAATAAACTCCCGCTCTAGCTTGCAAGCGACTACGAACTATGTGAATAGGCCTTTTGTATACTGTGATCCGTACTTTGTAAGTACACAGACACATTTTCAAATGCTTCTTGAGCATCAACGCCATCTAATTGCAAGACAATAACTGACTGATTACCGAGTGATAGGCTAAGGGAAACAATGCCCAGTAAACCCTTTGCATTCAGCATTTTTCCACTTACGCCCACATAAATATTGCACGAATACCGATTAGCTATGGTCACAAAATCCAACACAAGATCAATCGTCCAAGGTTTATTCCTCGCAAAAGTCCATTCAATTTTCATTCTTATTCCTCCTAGATAGTATTATAAGATATAGTTTCATCGTAAGCATTAATTAGCATTTGGGCTTATGAATGAAAAAAGGAGACGCATTCATCCCTTTAGGATGAAGCATCTCCAGCTGTCTGGTTGATTCATATTATTCCGATAAAATTAATCGTATTTAGATTATAGTGAATTAATCCAGATTCTGTCAACGTTTAAAATTGAAATAACTCACATACATGCAAATGGTATTTCCGGCTAAACGAACACCCGCGTAGAGAACAATTCACACCGTATAGACAACAGAAAAGAAGCAATTAACCATATTTACATGCAATTAGTCAGGAATAGACAATTTCTATCAATTTACACCTCTACCAAAATTGCTCGTTTGATGATAGTTTAAGATATACATCCAAGTGAGGGAGAGATCAGAATGAGAACCATTTATGAGAATTACCGAGGTTTTAAAATTAGCAAACAAGAAAGCATCTATAATGCGATTTCATCAGATCATATTATTTTTAGCCGTTGGCAGCTAAGCCAAGTGCTAGATACGGTCGATTATTATGTGGAATTCACGGATAACAATTCGAGCGAGGATGCGGAATCCGGTATGCCGCAAAACTAATCATATACATGTTGAATTAACGAAATGTTCATTAACCAAATCTCTCCGATTTAGCATCGAGTGGACCCATAGAGGAACGTAGATGCGTTATTTAATGAAAAACCGCTTGATTTCACAAGCAGGAGGAACGACGATCCCTTATTCCGTCATTTTCACCCCAAGAGAGCATAGATTTCACCCAATAGAGCACTCACGTTCCGTTCATTCAATTTATTGGGTACTTTTCCCACAAATAGCGGAATGACGTTCCGTTCATTCAGATTACGGGCAAATTCTCTATAATCGCGGATTGTCGTTCCCCCCGACGTAGGATAAGGGCACTGCTTCCTTCATCTATGGACCTAGTTGTTGTAATTTGTACAACATTTCACTGACGAATTCGCGTTTTCCCCGCCATTGTTGTAGAAAATACAACATTTCCTCTCCAAAGCAGCTTTAGAGTATAAAATCAGTCAAAATTGTTGTACTACATAGTACTACATACAACTTTGAAGCTTATTGAGAAGAAACGAAATTGTTGTACGTTTTACAACAATACGTTTTTATCATGAATGAAGAGACGAAGGGCATGTATAAAAAACCTAAGTCTTAACTTAAAAACCCGCCAATAGAGGGCTATACAAGCTTTAACATTTATAACAGTTTATTAGCTTTAAACAGTTTTACAGTTTTACAGTTTTACAGTTTTACAGTTTTAACAGTTTCAGCAGCTCTAACAAACTATAACAGAATTATAAAATCACATGCTTCATCTTCATCAGCTCTGCGACTTTCTGGAACATGGAAGCATTATAACCAATGGACATCGCGCAGTGGTGCGTCGGCGCTTCGGCGAACCAGCGCGTCATGTACGCGTCTGGATGATCGCGGAACTTCACCGGCGTCTGCGTGTTGCCGATCTTCATGATCGGCCCGTTCGTGGACTCGCCTTCGCTGGAGATCAGCTTCAGCCGTCCATCGCCGGTCTGCGTCACGTTCAGCGTCGTGATCGCCCCCGTCTTCACCTTCGCCTCGACGGATACGCCCGTGCCTTGCTTCCCGTGATAAAGCCCCATGCCCCGCAGAATCGGCTTTCCTTCGGAAATCGCGATATGGAACGGCCCGTCATGGCCCAGCAAGATCGTCTCGTCGATATAGTCCACGACGACGATCTCCGAGAAGCTGCCGCCGACGCCGAGGATGTCGCTGATTTTCATCGCGACGGCCGTCTTGAGGTCCCCTTCGCCGGAGCAGGGAATACCGCGTGCGGTAAGCAGCGAGTGGCCGACGATGAAGCCGCCTTGCAGCTTCTCATAGTCGCCTCCCGGCGCGCCGTGGTAGTAGTAGGACAAGGCGTCCAGATCGTAAGCTCTGACGAGCTTCTCCTGCGCTGCCGCCACTTTGCAAGACCACTCCAGCTGCTCATCCGTAGGTTTCTTCGCGATCGGATCAGATGGCGAGTCGCCGCTGATCTGGAACATCTCGTGAACCTCAGCCAGCTTCGCTTTCACCTCCTGCGGTGTCACTTCCCGCAGCATGCGATCCAAATCACACATTTCAAGCACTTCCACGTGCAGCCCTGTCTGCGCCGAAATCATCGTAAAATCACTGTACATATCCAGCATGCCGCTGTACGTATTACCAAGAAAGCCGAACCGGCTATGCTGAAGCGTCCGAGGCACGCCGGCTGCCTTCACCCATTCCTCGATCTCCCTCCATGCTCGAACAGCTTCTGGGCGCTTATGTGTCACTTCATTCGTTAACGAAATCGCCGGTGTATAATCGAGTCCTAGTACCCCATTTACGACACGGAACGGGATACCCGCTCTGTTAAACACATTGGCGAACTCAGGCACAGGACAAGCCCCGCAATGCGCCAACCACTCCCCTGTCGTGGATTGCTCATAATTAAGCCGTAAGCTCGGCTGCAAGTTCAGAAACACGGCTGGCGCTTTGCAAATTTGGTGAACGGGAAGCACTGTCGAGCTTGTCGAGTATGTCGCTGCGTGACAGAATACAAGATCGATATCGCGTTCATTCAGCCATTCTCCAGCCTTCCGCCCTTCATTTTCCGTATCTACCAACCCATAGTAATAGACGTCTGCCCATTCCGAGATTCGCTCCTCAATAAATCGACCGTATGCCTCAAGTCGTTCTTTTAGGCCAGGGAACTGTTCCCAATAGGCACGAAGCCCCACCGAGTAAAGTCCGATTCGCGGTTTTTGGCTTGCTTTAATAGCTGGGTATACAGACATCCCTACCACTCCATTCGTTTATAAGATAAAAATAATACCTTTATAAACTCATTGTAATGGCTTACAATACAGATAACATCCAATAATCTTGTTTAAAAATAATAGAATCTTGTGCAGGTGATTCGCCATGACAACCCCTAAAGAAAATTTTACTACTGCTTGGTCTGAAGACTCGATACGATTCATATCCAGCCCCTCCGTATTCGCCAAATCCACCCTCTATCATGTGCAAGAAATTGGCCATTTCCGTACGTTACCTGGTTATTTTACAGAACGCGAACAGTTGGACTCCTACCTTATCGTCTATACGATCAAAGGCAAAGGCCGCTTGAAATATCAAGGAAAGAGCTATTTCCTTCAACCTCAGCAGGTATTCTTCATTCATTGTGAAGATTATCATTACTATGAAACAGATCCACTCGAGCCTTGGGAGATTCTATGGGTGCATCTCAATGGCAGCTCAACATCTGGTTACTATGAGCAGTTTGCTGCCAATAATGAGCCTGTCCTTCAACTGAACCCTGAATCCTTCATCCCCGCTCTACTGCGTCAAATCTTACATATCCAGCAGCAAAGAACAGCTCGTACGGAACTCATTTCGTCCAAGCTTCTCGTAGAACTCCTGACCGAGCTCCTGTTGTCATCACAAAATCTGGTTTTGTCCGAAACAGATGAACCCAGCTATATCGAAGACATTTGTCAAACACTGGATCGTAGATTCAATGAGTCGATTTCGTTGGATCAGCTTGCCCATGATCATGCCGTCAGCAAGTACCATTTGGCCAAGCAGTTCAAACGTTATACAGGCTATTCGCCTCATGAATTTCTCATATCAATCCGTATGACACACGCTAAGGAACGTTTGAAATACTCTGATATGCCCGTATCCGAAATAGCCGCCAGTGTCGGTATTGACAATGTCAGTCATTTCATCAATTTGTTCAAAGACCGCGCTGGAGATACCCCTTTAGCTTATAGGAAGAAATGGCAGCGCCCCAGATGATGGGGCTATTTCAATTCGTTCTCATCAAGTACTGTCAGGAGATCGGCCCAAGCTCGAGCACCTTGAGTCATCCCCGACACAACAAAAAAACCGCCCCCATCGATTGCGATGAGAGCGGTCCTACCTGACAAGTCAATTATTTCATTTGCTGCAATAAATTCACGCGGTAAGCTTCACTTTCTAAGCCTTGAATTTCTTTGTACTCTTCCTCAGTCAGCCTTCTCGGTTGACCAACGGACTTGGCGATGAGGTAAATCTTCGCGCTCTCTTCCATAACTTCGGTACGGTAGTAGGCTTCACGTAAATTTTTACCTGTTGTGACGAGTCCATGATTGTTTAGCAAAATCGAGCTATAACGGTCAGCCTTCTCCGCCACTAGGTTGGCTAGTTTATCCGTTGTCGGAACGACATAGGGAACGAAGACTACGTCACCGACAAGCGCCGCTTGGTCCGGAAACAGCATTGGAAGCTCGTCATCAACGAGTGTTAATGCGATACAGTAAGCCGGGTGCGTATGCACAATCGCCTTCATGATGGGATTCACGCGATAGCAAAATAAATGCATGAGCACCTCGGAAGAAGGTCGGTAGGTCGAATCCAGAATGTTCCCCGTTGGGATATCGACCGGCACCCATTGCTCAGGCTCAATATCTTCTAGTGCGAAACCGCTGGGAGAAAGGTACATCGTATCTTCAAATCTTGCGCTTATATTCCCGCCAGGACCTACGACAAGTCCTTTCGCTACACTTTTACGGGCATACTTCGTCAGTTCTTCTCTTGTTTGCTGCTCGGACATCTACCCTTCAACTCCTTACTGATTTCTTAGTAATCACCTGCAAATAGGTTTGGTAAGCCTCCTGCCACTGAGCTTCATCCTGAGATTCATAACGATCAGGCGGGAAGGAGTCCATAACGACTTGGCGTATCTGATCCAACGATTGGACCTCGCCGTGCGCTTTGACTTGCATCATAATATTGCCGATCGCCGTCGCTTCCACAGGACCGGCAATGACCGGTTTCCCTGTGGCGTTCGCCGTCAACTGGCAGAGCAGCCGATTTTGAATTCCTCCGCCTACCATATGAATGGTTGAAAGCTTTCTGGCAAGAAGCTGTTCAATCTCATCTAACGTTTGCTTGAACTTCATAGCCAGACTATCCACTACGCAGCGGATAAGCTCAGCTTTGGTTCGTGGTACGGTTTGGCCTGTTTCCGCACAATAAAGACGAATTCGTTCCGGCATATTTCCTGGAGCAAGAAACACAGGATCCTGCGGATCCACGTAGCTTTGCAGCCCTGTTTCCTGCTTCGCCATCTCTTGCATATGAGCAAAGCTTATGGAATCCCCTTCGAGCTCCCATTGTCTTTTGCAGTCTTGAAGTAGCCATAGTCCCATGATATTCTTCAGCATGCGAATCTTATTCTCAGCGCCGCCCTCGTTTGTGAATCCCCAACGAAGACTGTCTTCCGTCATGATGGGTTGATCGATTTCTACGCCCATTAAGGACCAGGTTCCGCAGGAGATGAACGCATAGTCACCTTCGAGCGAAGGAATCGAAACGACCGCAGAAGCAGTATCATGTGAAGCCGCAGCCACAATTGGCATCGCGCCAACCTGCAGTTCCTCGGCAATTTCTTTACGCAGAGTTCCTTCTTTCGTTCCGGGCATCACGATGTCTGTAAAGAGATCGGACGGGATTCCAACCTTCTGCAAAAGTAAACGGTCCCAGTCTCTCGCCACTGGATCCAGAAGCCCTGTTGTACTGGCAATCGTGTACTCCGTGGAACGAATACCAGACAAATAGAAACGGAATAAGTCTGGCATGAGCAAGAGACGAACATCATCAGGAAGGGATAAACCTTGTTCTCTGCTCTCAGCATAGAGCTGAAAAATCGTATTAAACGAGAGCGGCTGAATACCTGAGTGGCTGTATAATTCACGCTCCGTCGTTTGCTGCAGCAATTTGCTCATCGCCTCAGCATTCCGCGCTTCCCTATAATGATACGGATTGCCGAGCAGCTTGCCTTTTCCGTCAACAAAGCCGTAGTCCACTCCCCACGTATCAACCGCAATGGAAGCTGGACTCCCCGAGGCATGCTGCTTGTAGGCATGAATTCCTGCTTTCAACTCATGAAAAAGTCGCAAAAAGTCCCAGTACAAACTGCCGCCAAGCTCAACAGGATCATTCGAGAAGCGATGAATATCTTCTACGGAAAGTGTAGAACCACTCCAACGCCCCAAAATGGTTCTGCCGCTGCTAGCTCCGAAATCTACGGCTAACATATTCAAATGGTTAGTCCCCAACAGAGTCACCTCAATTCGTGCAATTACTAATTATATAAGGGTCCGAAGCTGCTGCAAGCCCTGAAATCAGCGCCTTCTGGATCCGATGTTCCGAAATTACTCCAAACGCGCGGACGGAAAATGTGATCCTTCGCTACGTTGTGCATAGATACAGGAATTCTTAGAATAGCAGCAAGTGTGATCAAGTCAGCACCGATATGACCATAGCTGATCGATCCATGATTGGAGCCCCAGTTATCCATAACCGAATAAACATCTGTAAATGAGCCTTCACCTGTCAAAATAGGAGCAAACCAAGTCGTCGGCCACGTTGAATCTGTGCGATCATCCAGCTGTTGATGCACATTCTCAGGCAGATCAACAGAGTAGCCTTCTGCTAACTGAAGCACGGGACCTAAGCCCCTTACTAGGTTGATGCGAGACATCGTGACCGGCATACCGCCTTTCGTAAGGAAATCCGTGGAATAGCCGCCTCCGCGGAAATATTCAACAGATGCTGGACGCCAAGAAGTTGCCTCCAGACACTTAGTCACTTCTTCGTCCGTGATTTCCCAGTAAGGCTTCATAACAGGTTTGCCGTTGCGGCTCTGTTCGCCTGTACCATCCAGCGCTGCTGGGCCGGAGTTAATCAAGTGAAGAATTCCGTCTTTGGCAGCACCGCTTAAAGTGTGCCCTGTTACACGTTTCACCGCATCTGGGCTCCAGTACGTTCTTACATCGGCGAAAATTTGCGCTGTATTCGTCAACAGATTACCGAATAACATGGCAACACCATTCAGACTATCGTTCTCTGTTGCAACCAGATAAGGGGCGCGTTTGCCATTCCAGTCAAAGGAAGTATTCAGAATAGCTTCCATGAAATCTCCGTTCGGGAAATGATCCGTCCAATGACGCTGCCCTTGGAAACCAGAGAGAATCGCATTGTGGCCAAGTGCTTCTTCCCCGAACTCAATGTCAGCCAGACGTGGGTTGCCGACCATTAAATCCCTGACAATCAAGGACATTTTCACAACGGTTTCCCAATCTTGATCTTTCTTTGCACGGCTCGTTTGAATCTCAGGAGGATTCTTATCTGGGCCTTCTGAACAGTTCTCTTTTACCCAGTTCAGCGCCAATTGGTACTCTTCAGGATCGAAAATCTCTTCATCAATACGTCGCACTAATTCGGACATATCGACATATTCATTGCGCATGCCCAGGTAATTCTGGAACAGCTCCTCATTTACGATTGATCCAGCAATCCCCATGGATACAGACCCGATTGAGAGGTATGATTTCCCTTTCATGTAAGCAGCAGCAAGCCCTGCCTTAGCAAAACGAATCAGCTTCTCATGAACGTCTTGCGGAATGTCTGTTGTACCAGCATCTTGTACATCTTTGCCGTAAATACCGAAGGCCGGAATGCCTTTCTGTGCATGACCTGATAAAACGGCGGCCAAGTATACCGCACCCGGACGTTCCGTACCGTTAAAGCCCCAAATGGCTTTCGGTGTGGATGGGTCCATATCCATCGTTTCCGTTCCATAACACCAACAAGGAGTAACGGTGATGGATACGCCTACACCGGATTTCGTGAATTTATCTGCTGCTGCAGCAGCCTCGGCTACGCCTCCGATACAGGTGTCAGCGATAACGCACTCTACAGGTTCACCGTTTGGATATTTCAGAGTTTCACTTAGTAAGGCAGCGACAGCTTTGGCCATATTCATCGTTTGATCTTCAAGTGATTCACGAACCCCTTTTCTTCTGCCGTCAATCGTTGGTCGTATCCCAATCTTCGGGAAATCCTGGTTCCATCTGTAATCACTGTTTGCCATTTTCACTTCATCCTCCTCGTTGTGTATGGGATTGATATAAATTGCGCCTTTAAACGGGTACGACTATAGAGTTATCGATAATCCAAACTACTCGCTAATGACACCTTTTTTCAAAATAATATTGGCGTATAAAGCTTTCTCACTCGTGGCCACGATCGCATAGGCTTTCTTCGCTCGCTCATAAAAAGCGAATCGTTCCACATACTCAATTTGTGGCGTTGTATAATTATGAATGATTTCTTCATATGCTGCCCAAATTGGTGTTTCCACCTTATCTCCTGGTACTATGGCCATTAGCGCTACCGGTTTTTCACTGTAAGAATCCAGTGGGAATAACGATAAAACCGCTTCCAACAATTCCGGTACACCATGGCCATCGCTGCGCAGCAAACGATTCGTATGACTCGCAGCAGGGAAATTGCCATCTGCTAGAATAATTTCATCCCCATGCCCCATTTCCATCAGCACCTTCAAAAGCTCAGGCGACAGGATGGAAGGAATACCTTTAAGCATATTCAAGACCTCCTCAAAGAATGAGTGTTATCGATAACTCAAAATTATCAATTTTAAGCCTTGCTGTCAATCCTTAATTTCTATACAATAGACGAATAGGATGAGATGAAAAGGTGACTCGACGTGATTACAATATATGATATCGCTGAAAAAGCCGGTGTTTCGGCAATGACCGTTTCACGGGTTATCAATAATACAGGTCGTATCAGCGAAGCAACGCGCAAACGGGTTAGGAAAGTAATGGAGGATCTCCACTATATTCCGAACTCGATGGCACGCAGTCTGGTACTTCAGAAGACGAAAATTCTTTCCCTGCTCATTACGGATATTACGAATCCGTTCTATACTACGCTTGCACGCGGTGCAGAGGATGCAGCTAAACGGGCTGGGTATCGGCTGCTTTTTGCAAATAGTGACGAGGATTATGCGAAAGAGAAAGACTACGTTGATATGATTTTATCAACCCGTGTGGATGGCGTCCTATTCGCCCCGACGGGCGATCATTCTGTCGAGAATCTAGGTCGGCTCCAAAAGCATAATATCCCCTTCGTTGTTTTAGACCGTGAAATTCCCGGAATTGAGGCGGATGTGGTACTCGGGGACAGCAAGGAAGGCGCGAGGAAACTTGTTGATCATTTAATTGGTCTGGGGCATCGCCGAATCGCTTTGATTAACGGTTCACAGGATGTCTCTACAGCCCGCTTGCGTTATACGGGGTATTGCGAGGCACATTTGCTTCGCGGATTATCTATAAATGACTCGCTCGTCGCACATCTAAACTATCGTGATTTCCATGATGAATCCGCGTTAGACGCGCTACTCAATCTTGCAGATCCGCCTACAGCCATCTTCGCTGCTAACAACATGCTCGCCGTCGGCGTCATTCAATCATTGAGACAGCGCGGCTTGCAGGTGCCAGATGATCTATCAGTCGTCTGTTTTGACGATTTCGGCCCAGCAGGTGCGATTAACCCGTTTCTAACCCTGGCTTCACAGCCCGCCTATCAATTCGGCTTATTAGGTATGCAGTTATTGATCGAACGCATTGAAGGTGAAGCCGTTCATGAGAATCGGAAGATCATTCTGCCTTCGGAGATGATTATCCGTGCTTCAACGCAAGCGTTGAAGTGATGGTTGACATTGCGGTTAAAAGGGGAGCCTATGGATGATCAGGCCTCGACTTTGTTGTACGTCGCACAACATACAGTAGCTTTTGAGCTAAAATGAAGGGATTATGTTGCACCCTATGAACCTTTAGGAGATTATAATGAACCCAAACGTAAAGCAAGCCTTACAAACCACGCTAAAAAACTGGAATGCCATGTCGGCATCACATGGTGATGAGCAGGAAGCTGTCGCTGATCAGTTCCAATCATCTTTTTATTTATTTATTGATACGGTCCGTGAATGGGTCCATGAGTTAGAACCGCGACCTCGAACCATTGATGAGTTATTAGATATGGATATGATGCAGGAAATTCTCGATGTACTTCCAGCACCGCTTCATTTGAACTTCGAGACGGAAGTTGAGCTTATCATGGATAATGTGGTTAGAATCGACGATGATAAATACGATTAAAAGTTAATTGCGAATCGTCGCTGCTCTAACATCAACAAGTCTAATCTTGGCTCATCGCGCCCAAGCAGCAAAAAAAGCCCAATATCGAATTGGGCTTTTTCTTCATTTATTAGCTTCGTATCGTGCTAACCGCACTTAAACCGTTTTATCCACAAACGGAATCTGGTTCTGCTCAGCAAATTTTTTCAATCTAGCAGCCATGGCAGCTATGTCGAATCGATTCAGGGATTTGTTGTACACCCAACGTGGTGACTTCCCATTCAGGTCAATGACCACCTGACCGGGGGAGTATACGATTTCTTTAATTTTATCGGCATTAAGTATGAGCTCTCTGGCAAAACCTCTCTTTGAGATGCTCGTCTTGCTAACCTTTAAATACGGACGGCGAATAAAATAAACGAACAGTCCAACCGCCATGTAGCTGAGTGTCGTATACCAGTACATCTTGTCCCCGTCTGTTTTGGTCAAAGTAACCAATAATAAGATGGAAATTAGAACAAAAAATAAAGATAACATAATGCTTCTACCCTTGAACACTTCCGATCGATCCGTATCCGAAGAAATCGGAGCAATCCCCTGTTTGGAGCGATTCTTATTTACTGTTTTCGTATTTTTGCTTACCATTCTTTCCCACTTACGTGACATTCCATTCACTCCTTGGATTATTCGTACTTACTCAGGTACATCCCTCTTCATTTCAATAATCGATTCAAAATGCCTTCATACCATCTCCATGGCAAAAGACTTCTCGCCCACAGCCCCGCCTTCACACCGCGTCCCATTGGATAACGAAGCTTTGGCCGCGGGTTGTCTACAATTCGTACAATTTGGTCTGCTACTTCTTGCGGTTCAGGTGCTGTCGCTGAGGCTTTCCTTGAGTAGTCAAGCATTTTGCTAAGCCTTTTCCAATAAGGAGACGCTTCCGCGGTATGAATCGCCTCGAAGCCTTTACGCCAAATCTCCGTCTTATAGGCACCTGGCTCTACAAGCACGACGCGCACACCTAGGGGCATCATCTCCAAACGAAGCGATTCACTGAAGCCCTCAATGGCAAACTTCGAAGTGCTATATGGGGCATAGCCAGGAAATGCGGATAACCCGCTCACACTGCTTACATTAACAATACAACCAGATTGCTGTGCGCGCATGTGCGGCAGGACAGCCCTCGTTGCCGCAATGACACCGAATACATTCGTTTCCAGCTGTGATCTCCACGCTTCCATCGGTACATCTTCCACATACCCTCCGACAGCAAAGCCGGCATTGTTAATAAGAACATCGATTCTGCCATACTTGTCCATAATATCAGAAACAACTTGTTCAATCGAGTCATGAATCGTTACGTCCAGAGCCATGGTTTCGATGGCATTTGTTACGCCAGCTTGTTCGACATGCGCGAGCAAGGCTTCACCTCTACCTAGGTCGCGCATAGTTGCGATAACGTGATACCCCTTTTGAGCCAGAGCTATTGACGTTAATAAGCCAAATCCGCTAGATGCGCCTGTCACTAATGCTGTCGGCTTTGTGAAACTCATCCAGGCTGCCCCCTATTATCCAACTCACATTCCTTCATAATCCCATACAAAAGACATAATGTCGATATGTAAAAGAGGATAATTTGGTCTGAGCAGATGCTAACCTCCTAGTGATTTCCCATTTATGGCTGCTTTTATCCAATCACATGTAAAAAAACCCGAGGCTTCACACCTCAGGTTGATCTTTTATATTCGTCTTTATGCACGGAGGAGGAATGAATCGTTGGTTTCCTTCCGGAACATCGGCGTGATACTTTTGCTTCAATGCTGCTATTTTGTTAGTGAAGAGGAACGTCGATATGCTATCCTTCATACACAAATAGGAACTCCATACATGGATGCGCATGATAGATTTCCCAAATCTGCTTTCGGCTCGATTTAACCCCAACCCAAAGCACAAAAAAGCCTGTATCCAGATGCTCTCCTCCAAAGAGAACAATCACAGATACAGGCTGTCTGAGCTTCGTTTATACTTTTGCCTTCTCGAGCAGTTTATCAGATGGTTCTACATGTTCGGGCACTTCTTTGCCCTCGGAAACGAGTTCCCGCGCAGAATTTTTAAACTCGTGGAGGGTGCGTCCCACCGCACGGCCAAGCTCTGGCAGCTTGGATGGACCAAACAAGACTAAGACAACAACTAAGATTAACATGAGACCAGGAAAGCCAATATTTTGCAGCATAGGATCATCAACTCCGTTTCATTAGTTTTGATTATGATGCTTCGGATATACCGCTACAGCTTCGATCTCAATAAGCCAATCGGAATTAACGAGTCCTGCCACACCAACCGTAGAACGAGCCGGTTTAACCGGATTCGCTTCATTACCAAAGAATTGCGCGTAAGCGTCAAACCAGCCTTGATAGTCGAACTTCCCCTCTTTGGCCGTGTCAGCCGTAATATAAACGCGAAGATAAGCGACGTCGGCTAGAGTTAATCCCTTATCCTTCAATTGCTTCTCAATTTCCTTTAAAATACCGATACCTTGCGTTTTAGTATCACCATAACGTTCATATACCGTCTTCCCCTCTTTATTCAGAACAGGCGGTACCGTTCCGCTTGTGAATAAGTAAGAAGAGCCTGCAGGTACGGACACTCCGGCAGATATAGAGGACGCTGGGTTGCCATAGAATTCCATTTCATGAATTGGCTCTGATGGGTATTTACTAGATTTTTCCGTTCCGGCCGCATAGGCGCTGACACATATGAGACATGAACCTAATGTGACGGCTGCAATGGTTTTCACTTTCTTCGTTATCATCATCGTTCATCGCTCCTCATCATCTACTCTTTCATTACTCGCTCATGAATTTCAGTGACTACTTTTCTAGCAGATTCAATCGCCCCTGCCTGCCAAGCGGTAATATAGCTGATATGCTCCCCAGCCAAATATATGCGACCATCCGGCTTGCACAGGGTAGGGTAATACATTTTGCGGTCGTCCGCCGTATAGGAAGCCCATCCGCCAAGATTATATTTAATCTTCTTCCAATCGATGGAGAACGAGGCCTCAAACTCCTTATGGTATTGGGGATGAATTTTCGCCCCTTGGCTTAAAGCATAGTCCTCCCTTTGGACAGGTGTCATTTTTCCAATCTTGTCAGAGTTAGCCCCGAAAGCATAATAGCCTAAGAGGATGCCTTTTGTGGAAAAATAGTCATTTGGCGGGTAATAAATACTGGATATGTCCATATTCGTTAGTGAGCTTCCGCCAAATATATGCTCATCTTCCTCCCAGAACCGCCGTTTGAATTGGAGGCCAATTTTACCGGCAGATGCGTAGCTAATCTTAGAAATTGCAGTAGACATTTCGGCAGAGAAATCAGCCTTGATATCCTTAAGGACAGGTAATGGAATCGTACATATGCAAAAGTCTCCGGCAGCTTCCTTGCTGGCGCCGCTGTTCAAATCCTTATACAGGACGCGAACACCTTCCGACGATTGTTTAATTTCCTGTACCTCAGCATGGAACTCGATACGGTCCCCTACACGCTTCTCAAACGCTTTAGCAATTTGGTCCATCCCGCCTACCGGATGAAACATCATCATTTGTTGATCGTAGCTGTATTCACTGCTAAAAAATTGACCAAAACCGGAATTAATGATCGCTTTTAAACTAAAAGGATCTCTACGAACCCCTGAGTCAAACTTACCACCTGGTTCTTCGACATAGCCAGCTCTGCTAGAGCCTTTGTAGAACAGATCGGCGTTCAAATCTCCTTCGGTCTTCAAATAAGCAACGAGCTTATCTTTTTCTTCTGTTGTTAGCGGGAGATCCAGCGCCTTCTGGTTTACTGCTTTGGCCAGCATCTCGGCGACATACCCCCTAACATCAGCTTTTGCTTGGCGCTTCGGAATTTTCTTTCCCGACAATTCACCGACATTTTCGTTATAATAGTAGCCGCTCTCGTTTACATTGTTGAAAGGCTCAATGGCGACACCGAATTTGCGTGCATATTCCAAGGTTACATGAAACTGGGGAATCCGCATCGGTCCCGTGTTAAAATACATCCCATTATCAAAGCGCGCAACCTGCTTGCTGCCTCCGACTTCCGTAACGGTCGTTCCTCTGCGGGCTGTCCAAACTCTGCCGCCAGAACGAGCTCTCGATTCTAAAATTGTACATTGATAACCAGCCATTCCTAGCTCATAGGCAGCCGTCATACCAGCTACCCCAGCACCTAAAATAATCACTTTTTTCCCATTGCGGTTTGTTGAAGTGAGATCCCTACCTGAAGGTGGCGTGTAATCTGCCGCTTTCATCGTTTCTGGGGATAAGAGCCCCAGAGTCCCCATAACACTAAAGAGTGCGGCTGACCCTCCAATTTTGCCGACAGTAGTCAAAAATTGTCTACGTGTAATTTGATCTTCTTTGATTGGTGTCTTCTCCATGCTCCCATCTCCTCGTTCAAGTTTGGATAAACCGCACCTTAAACGTACCAGTAGGACATGTATTCGTCACTATTAAGTGTTAGATTACATTACATAAATATTACTTATACCGGGATAAAAATAGGTTATTTGATCAGATATGGGCATGGTGATAGAGTTAACTTGTAAACAATGTCATGTAAACGTTAATTTATCTAACATTTCTAGGAGGTTGGATGATGTCGATGACGAAGAAGAAAGTGATTCAAATTGGTGTGGTAAGCGAATTAACCGGGTTATCGGAGAGGCAGATTCGTTATTACGAAGATCGCAAGCTTATTTTCCCAGAAAGAAGTAAAGGAGGCGTTCGTAAATATTCATTTGAGGATATTCAGACCATCATGGAAATTCACACAAAGCTGATGGACGGCTTCCACACCGTTGAACTTAAGCGTATGCTAGCGGGTTCTTAAGACAATGACAACCATACATAGCTTTGGAGGTGCCTTTCATGCCAATAAAAGAAATGATGTCTCTCGTTGAACATCTGTCCGAACTGCGAACACGCATTATTCGAGTTCTCATCGTAATTGTCCTTACGATGATTGCCGGTTTTCTTGCTGCCCAGAAGCTCCTCCTCTACTTGAAGCAAACACCCCCGGCATCCGACATGACATGGCATGTATTTTCCCCCATGGATAGTATTCGCCTCTATATGATGATTGCGTTCGTCATATCACTTACGGTTTCTTTGCCTTTTATCCTATATCAGATCTGGGGATTCGTTAAACAAGGTCTAACGAAGGAGGAGCAGTCAGCCTCACTTCGTTATATCCCTTATACGGTCCTGTGCTTCATCATCGGTTTAACCTTTGCCTACTTCGTTGTTTTCCCCATGTGTATGGCATTCACTACCCAAATTTCCGATAACCTCGGATTAACCCCGACGTACGGCGTCGCGCAATATTTTAGCTTCATGCTGAACATTGTGCTGCCTTTGTCGATTGCCTTCGAACTTCCCATCGTCGTCATGTTTCTAACTAGACTAAAGCTGCTGAATCCAAAGCTCTTGAACAAAATTCGCAGATATGCCTACCTTGTCCTAGTCATCGTAGCCAGCCTTATTTCACCGCCAGATCTCATCTCACATCTCATAGTGGCCATTCCTTTATTCGCTTTATATGAAATCAGCGTCGTGCTATCTCGTTTCGTCTATAACGAACAAATGAAAGAGCTAAGCAAACTAAGTGTTGAGTACGGAGCCTCTTAAAATAGGGCTTCCCTATCATTGCCTATGGTCCGCTTTTGGGATATATTTACGACATAAATCACTTCCCAAAAAAAGGAGAACTATGCGGATTGAACAACTTCTCTATATCATTGAAATCAATCAAACCGGTTCGATTTCCCTAGCTGCCGAAAAGCTTCACGTCTCCCAACCGAATATCAGTCAGGCCATTGTGAGTCTGGAAGAAGAGCTTGGAGTTAAACTATTTAAGCGTTCGCGCTTCGGAGCCGTTCCTACGGAAGATGGGAAATTAATAATAAGTAAAGCGGAAGAGATTATTAACAAAGTTGAGGAACTCCGAGAGACGGCAATTTTTCAGTCCAATCAGCTCTCAGGGTTCCTTTCCATCGCTTCCGTGCCTAGCCTGTGCTTGAGTGTATTACCCTCAACCTTGGCGATTTTCAAAGCGAAACATACTGGCGTAGAGCTTGAAATGTTGGAACTTGATTATCCGCAAATTAAACAAGAAGTCCAAAGCGGTAATGTAGATATCGGTCTAATAGCTGTATCCCGGAATTATGAAGAACCGAATAAACAATTGATCACAGAGACGTTAATGGACAGCAGAGTGATGGCATGTGTAGGGATAAACTCCCCACTTTCTCATCGAAAAAGCATCTCCTTAGAAGAACTTGTACATCAACCGATCCTCCTGAATTCGGAGTACCTTATTAATAAATTAAAAAAATATGGAGAGCCGAATATTTTATTTAAGCTAGGGAATTCAGAGGCTGCAAAACGAGTGATTGCTGAAGGTATTGCTATTGGATTTTATACGGAAATCGGCTTAAAATACGACCCTTATGTCCAAACAGGCAGCATTATTGCATTAGAAATCACCGGAGAGGATATGGATATTTCCTTCTGCTCCATACGTCTAAAGAATCGCTATCAGTCCCTGCCCTGCAAAGAGTTTACGAAAGAACTGAAAACGATTATTGCAACAATTTGATATCTTGACTCTCGCTTGATGCTGCGTAAGAAGCATATTTATTTACTCGGCGTTTGCCGACAATCCTCACATAAACGATGGCTCCTGCGACAAGCACGATGTTGCCTACAATTAATGGAGTCGACAATCGGCTGAGGAGTAAATAGCCTTGAAAGGCCAGTAAACCAACGGCTATGATGACAATGGTGTAAAGTAGGCCTGGCTTCATAGTGAATGGTGCTTTGCGATAAAGCTCTGGGTATTTGCGAGGAAGCTGTACGGCAGAAAGTACGGGGAAAATGCTCGAAATAAGTAAGATACCAACGCCTAGCTGGGAAACCGTAGTCAACGAGACTCCAGTCACAATGGGTATGACCCCAAGCAGATAGTAAAACGTGAGCAGCCAATGTGGTGTACCATACCTTCGATTAATGGCGCCGAACGATGCTGGGAGCCAGCCATCGCGACTTGCCACCAGCATCCCCCTCGTCACCCAGGAAAACGTTACATTGAGTGTAGAAGCCAGAGCAAACATAGCCCCGCCTATGATAAAAAATAGGAACAATGGATTGGGCAATATCGTCCTCGCCACATCTGAAAGCGACTCTCCTGCAACATGGGAAATCGGCAGAACTCCGGTTGCCACGATGCCAATGCCTATGTAAAGCAAGGCAACTATGCCACTACTGATGAAAATTGTAAGCGGAATATCCCTTTGTGGCCGCTTCATTTCACCTCCGAGCTCAACTACGGCATAAGCGCCTCCAGATGCAAAGGATGTGATTCCAACCGCTGTAAGAAAGCTCCCCATTCCCTGAGGAAAAATCTCTGCGGGATGAAACACCGAATAGTCGACCTTCGAAATTCCCCACACAATGAAAACAAGAAGTGACAACAGCTTAATCGCTACGAGCGCCTTTCCTAAGGATGACATGAACTTGATGCCAAACAGATTAATGAGATAGAAGAAAGTCAGCACAGTGAAGGAAACAAGCATGATCGGCGTATAAGGCATGATTCCCTGTAAATATTGAGCGAATGAAATGGCGTATACAGCGATGGTCAAATGACCGAATGTAAACAGGATTAAATAGACAAACCCTGCATTCGGAGAGAGTAAACGACTCGTGTAGGTATACATGCCTCCAGTCGTAGGCAGAACTGAGCCTAATACAGCAAGAGGAATCGTGATGATAAGCATAAAAACAGAGGAAAGCACGAAAGCAAGCGGTACACCAGTCCCCGTTAAAGCTATGGCGATGCCAGTAATTGACATGATACCCGCTCCAATAATTTGTCCGAGAGCAATACCAATTGAATCTCGTAAGCCTAACACCTTCTTCAATTTTCCTTCTTCATTCACCATATTCAGCAGCTCTCCCTCACAACTCCACCCATAAATGTATACAATCATTTTCTGCATAAACCAAGTATTCCCTTCTTCTTAATGAAAATTGAGCTAATTATTATTTAATAAAACAGTCATTATCGAACTTTATCCCGCATAGAGTATATAGTTGCTTATTACTGAAAGCCGTATGAAAGTTTACTGAAATCCAATTTTCACACTTGAAGGGATGCTGATTTCGTATTATTACATTAGAACAAATTCATTTTATCGAAACTCGCTGTATCAATCCGCAAGATGCCATTATTGTTCGTTTACTCACAGAAGGTATTGCCTCTCACGAAATTGTTTATTTGAAAAAGAACTCATTAGATGCTAAAAATCAATTGCTTACAGTCACTGATTCTATGGGTACTAAGAGGCAAGTACAAATTACGCGAACATGTGCTGAACTGTATCAAAGTGCTCTGGGACAAACGAAATACATAGTCAACTACGGAGACCTTCCAAATAAACAACTGATAACCGATCTTCGAGATAGTGAGTATCTCATCAAGGTGAGCATGCGAGATTTCATTGCAAATCGCAGTATGATCACGGAGATGGATTCCGTTATTTTGCGAACGATATATATGAGACTTCGGCGATTAGCTGACTTTTTCTCAACACCGGAACTCACGTATTTAACGACAGGAAAACTTGAACTTAAACAATTAGCACATGCATAATGGATGGATGTGGAGGCCTTTAGGGCCTCTTTTTATTTCCCTGGTTTCATTTATATCTTTATTGTACGAAAATGTTTGATTCACTTCCGTTTTTGTGTTATCTTTCATTTGTAAGCGATTACAAAAATGAGAGGTGGTTTTATAATGACTTATTTTTCAGCTAGTAGTAACAACTTACACGCTGCTTTTAGGAGGAAATTTTCAAGTTTACTTCTTATGTCTACGGTAGTGGTAACCATTGCTTTGCCTACGCAAGCTGGCGCAGCACCGGTTAACTGCAGTACGGCCTCCTGTTTAACAACAGCATTATCCAATGCAGTAGCTGGAGACCGCATTATTCTTGCAGCCGGAACCTATACGGGCAATTTTGTGTCTGGCGTAAATGGCACCTCTTCGAACCCGATTATCATCGAAAGTGCCAGTTCCACCAATAAAGCAATTTTAAATGGCGGTGGAACATCAAGTGGCTACACGCTTCATCTAACCGGGAATTATACCCAAGTTAAAAACCTAAAGATCACCAATGCCAAGAAGGGCATCATGATCGATAATGCCAACAACGGTTTAATCGACGGGGTCGAAGTGTACAATATCGGAGAAGAAGGCGTTCATTATCGGGACGGCAGCTCCAACAACATCATCCAAAACTCCAGTGTTCACGACACAGGACAGGTAACTGCCGATTACGGCGAAGGCGTCTACGTGGGTTCTGATGTCGGCAAATGGGGCACCTATATCAAAGAAGCTGATAACAACAGAATTACGAACGTAACGATCGGGCCCAATGTAACAGCAGAATCCATTGATATCAAAGAAGGCACGACAGGAACCATCGTCGAGAATAGTACGTTCAACGGCACAGGCATCAGCGGAGCCAATGCAGCAAATAGCTTCATGGATGTCAAAGGAAACAACTCGATCATTCGCAATAATACAGTGAATCGCAACGGCAATTCGATTATTGTTGATGCCTTCCAGGTGCATGAACGTTCACCGGGTTGGGGCTTTAACAACGACTTCTTTAACAACACTGCAAATATGGATAATGGCACCCCCAATGTTGTGCTCGTCAATGGTGGTTCAGCAAAAGCTTGCAACAACACACGTACGCCTGCTGGCAATATGTATACAGCCGGGGTAACGGTGTACACGACTTGTACAGGGGGAGCACCTTCCCCCTCCCTTTTGTCCGTTTCTTCCGTTAGCGATAGCGGCAACGATGGAAATGTGGCCTCCAATACATTGGACAATAACCTAAGCACCCGCTGGTCCTCTCAAGGAAACGGACAATGGATCAACTTCGATCTCGGTTCCAGCAAAACAGTCAAGTATGCATCCATCGCTTTTCACCAAGGTGATGTCCGTACAACAACATTCGATGTTCAAATATCCTCCGACAATACGAACTGGACAACGCTGCTAGCGAATAAGGTCAGTACCACAACACTTTCGCAAGTAACCTATGACTTTACGGATACTAGTGGGCGTTATGTCCGAATCGTAGGTCATGGCAACTCCTCTGGCAACGGTTGGAACAGCATAACAGAAGTCGACATTTACGGAAACTAAAGTTGAATTGAAAAGAGGCTGTCCCTCCGGTAATCATCCTACCGTTGGTGACAGCCTCTATCTATTTTTTACCCCAGCAATTCGTCAAAGATCTCCCTGAACTGATCCGCTACAGAGGAAGAACCTTCCTCCAGCTCTTCCCTGTTGAAAAAGTAGCGATGATGGGACTCGTCCGTATCCAACATATCCGATAGAAATCCGCTGAAACCACGCGTTTTTCGATCAAACTCTAGAATGATCTCTACGCCGTGTTCATTCGGGTAGAAGATGAGCTCGAGTTCATCCACCGAGCTGCGGTACTCGCCATTTTGATAGGGAACAAATTCAAACTGCTGAACAAACGGCAAATGATAATCGCGTTGTAGATAGTACTCATTCTCCGCTTGATGCAAATGAAAACCAAGTTCTTCCAAAGCTTCAAAAACAACCGCAGTATGCGGGTGTGCCTGAACTTTAATATCATCACGATCTGAGGGATCAACCGCATTATCAATGTCTAAGCCTGTGCGCACCCAGATCGGGCTGACACCAATTGAGATTGGCGTTTCATGTGGCAGAACGAATTGAAAAGGAATTTCAATCGTTTCACCCGGTGCAATCTCGAGATTTTCACCAAGCAACAGATTGGCAACAACGATGGTTTCCTTCTGCATACGAGTTTCAGTTCGCCCATCGCGATCAGCATCTATCTCCACAGGCTTCTTATATTCCGTCATGATTTGAAAGTAGATTTTATCCACTTTCTGCTCCACTTTTCCGCCTTTGGCAATAACGACGCCCTCAACCAGCTCTCCCGGAATAAAATCCTCCGTATGAAACTGTGTGTCGATATCGACGTTCCCAATCCCTACTCGTGCTAACATTTTCTTGAAAAACGCCATTTCTTTTCCTCCAATTGCACTTCATAAGCGATAGGTCCGACCGCCGTTTCAGAAAATTGCAGTTTTGCGCGTTTGGGTACGCCATCAATATCGGAGAATGAGCAGCAGCATTTCTCAGAACCGAGATTCTCGGAATGCTAATTCCTTGTGAATCCAATCAACAATGATTTGTCTCCCCTTATTCTCACTACTAGTACCATTAATAATAAGATCGGCATACCATTTTGTTGGCTCCACGTACTTATCATGACTGTGTCTAACAAGGTCTAGGTATTCAGCAACGATTTCAGTAATGTTATTTCCATCCTTCGAATCTCGCGCTATCCTTCTAACTAATCTCTCATCAGATTCACAATCAATATAAAACTTGTATGCTAGACGCTCTCTTAAAACTTCAAAGTGAAATATCAGAAATCCCTCAACAATTAAAAGATCTAACTCATCCATACAGATAGTAGTATCTATATCACTTATTAATCTTTCAACATCAACAGACTCCGGTTGATTAAAATCATCGTATTCTTTATTTGAGAAAGGTGCTTTGGTAACAGGCCTGAATTTCTTAAAATATCTATCGCTAGGTATAATTCGGATTTTGTAATGACTAAAATGTTCTAACAAGTAATGACTCCAAGTCGTCTTTCCACTTCCGGTCCCACCAGAAATACCTATTACTAGAGGTTTTTTCATGCTTGGACATCCCCGATAGGGCTATCCCAGAAACAAAGCTGTATGATTCGAATTTTGATTAGATCCACTCCCTTGAGACTTTACATATTATGAGTTGTTACCCTCCAACTTTACACGATAATTGACCACATCTCTACGAATTTGTGCAATTTTAATGTTTGCACAAATACAAAAGCTACCCCGCGTAGATCCTTCTACGGGATAGCTTTTCTCTTAGCTACTCAACTTTCAGTAAACGCCATTGCTGGTTTTTGCCGCCGTTGTCAGTCCATTGGATGGCCGCGCCGCCATTGGCTTTGGAACCGCCGGAAATATCGATGATCTTACTGGTGGCTCTATTTTTCAACTTAAAACTACCCGCTCCGTTGTCAATGACTTGCCAGTGCTGACTAGTCCAACCGCCATCAGACCATTGCTCGATAATGGCTCCATCCGCCGTTGACCCGTTCTCAACTCCAATCAATTTACCGCTGGCACGGTTCTGTATTTTGTAATAGCCGCTTCCTGCACTAACGAATTTCCATTGTTGGCTGAACCAGCCGCTATCGATATACTGCTCCAAATTATCACCGTTCGCCGTTCCTTGATTCAGGACATTAAGAGCTTTACCACCGTTACGATTCTCGAGTAAGTAATACGCATTCGTATCGATTGCTGGTGAGGATGCTGTTACGATACCTGTACTCGTATCTATACTGACATTACTGCCCCAGCTCATCGTAAGCGATGTACTGGTTGGGAACTGAAGTGGCAGCCAGACATAGCGGGATTCCATCACTTTACCACTCCATGCTCCAGCCCATCGATCTCCCATATACAGATATGTCGTTGTGCTAGAGCCTTCAACAGGGAGTACATAAGCGCTTTGTGAGTCGTATGTCGTTCCGTCACCGAAATTGCTGAGTCCGCTCCATGTCCCCGTAATACTGCTGGCGGTAGCATATTTACCTTGATTAGGATCCCAGCCTGTCGCCCCAGAGGTCACAAGGAAATAGACACTGCCTCGTTTGAACATGGCTGGCGCTTCGCGGTATTGCCCTACCCAAAGCGTTTGAACCAAGGACTCAACACCGAGGAAGTCTGGGGTCAGCTTGTAAATATTTAAATCTGCGTTAACCCTCGTTGCGGAGATTAAATAAGCCGTTCCGTTATCGTTGTACACCGTCATATCACGGGAATCATAACCAAGCGGGCGGAAGCTGCCCTGGTACGTAAACATACCGTCAACTGTGCTCGAGGAAGCTACAGCAGTACGAGCTTGCCCGTAGTCGACGCCATTTTCCCAATGCATCCATAGCACGAACATGCCGGTAGAACTGTTATAAATCACTTTGGGCCTTTCGATATTGGAAACATTCAGCTCAGCGGCAGAATTTTTCGTCAGGACATTGCTTCGGAATTCCCATGTTTTGAGATCACTAGAGCGATAACAAGAAACCGCATTAAATGTTCCGTCTGTGTTGCGATTCTCGCCGAACCAGTAGTAGTAGCTGCCTACCTTAATAACACCGCCACCATGCGCATGAATCACATTACCACCGGTATCCTTGAACTGAATGCCATTTTGAACACTAACGGCTGCTGCCTCTGTTTCTTTTGCAAATAAGAATACACTCAGTACCTGAAGTCCTAACACAGTCACAAGCATGAAGAATAACAAACGTGATAAAGATTTTCTCATCAAATGAATCCTTCCTCTCCATTATTATTTTTGTGGTTAGGCCATTTACCAGCCGCTTCAAAGTTAGCCTCGCTAAAAATTAAGCGCTTTCAAACGTATGATGATCACCTCCTATGCTTTTACCATATAAGATAAGGGGCTTGTTCTTCTACTGAATAAACTAGAATAACTATGAACTTTTCCAACTATTTCAAGTGAACTTTCCATAAAAATAAGGCGAACCCCTAATCTCACGATTAGGAATTCACCTTATGAATACAATTCTTAAGCTAAAGATCGAATTAAAATATCTCTGACTGTCTCCCGCGTCATCATTTTGTATTGCCCCACTTTGTCCTTCATGAATGATTTATGGACTAATTCCTCTATCCTAGAATCATCGATCCCATAATCCCCTAACCGATTCGGCGCACCAAGGGAATTCCAGAAACTTCGCAGTGCGTCAATCCCTTCGAGTGCAATTTCATGATCCGTTTTGTGCGATGGATCAATACCAAAAACAGCAATCGCCAGTTTCTTCATCCGCGAAGGATCTTCCTCAGCACAATGCTTCATCCAGTTCGGGAATACAATCCCAAGCCCTCCGCCATGCGGAATATCATAGACTGCGGATAGACCATGCTCGATTTGATGCGATGCCCAATCTCCACCATCTGTGCCGCAGGACAGCAGCCCGTTAAAGGCAGTCGTCCCCGCATACATGACCGTTGCTCTATGCTCATAACTGTTTAGATCTTCAAGCAGCTTCGGTGCAGCTTCTATGACTGTCAAAAGGACAGACTCCATGAAACGATCAATCATAGGTGTGTTTTCCGTCCGATGGAAGTACTGCTCCAGCACATGCGACATCATATCCACGATCCCATAAACGGTCTGATCCATAGGTACAGAATAGGTATACGTCGGATCTAAAATAGAGAAAGCCGGATAAGCGAAAGGGCTGCTCCAGCCTCGCTTTTCATTTTTCTCCCAATGTGTGATGACGGAAATAGGATTCATTTCAGAACCTGTAGCCGCAAGTGTTAAAACCGTTCCGAAAGGAAGCGCTTTGTGAGGCACAGCTTTCCGAGTCACGATATCCCAAACATCCCCGTCATAATAAACGCCAACGGAAATCGCTTTGACACAATCAATCACACTGCCCCCGCCAACGGCCAGAATGAGCTCGATTTGCTTATCACGGCAAATATCTATGCCCTTCCGTACGGTGTTGAGCCGTGGATTAGGCTCCACACCGGACATTTCAAACACTTCTGCTTGCATATGTGTAAGCTGTTCAATAACAGCATCGTATACGCCATTTTTCTTAATGCTTCCGCCGCCATACACGAGCAATACTCGCTTGCCAGTAGTACCAAGCTCCTGCTGCAGCTGCTCGATTTGACCTTGGCCAAACCATAATCTTGTTGGATTAAACTGTAGAAATGATTGCATGTCTGTATCTCCTTCGATGACTAATATCTACAGGAGTATACCACAAGTAAGATTCAATATCGAAAACGCACCTACTTACATAGGATAGAACGAGGTGACGATTCCATGCCCAAATACCGAATTATTGTTGATCTTTCCGACTTTCAATTATATCTTTTGGATGTAAATCGTGTTGTACGCGGATTCCCTGTTGGTATTGGTAAAATGGTTACCCAAACACCTACGGGAGAGTTTACCATTATCAATAAGCAAGCGCGTCCCGGCGGCCCTTACGGTGCCTTCTGGATGGGTCTAAGTAAGCCTCATTATGGCATCCATGGTACGAATGCCCCCTCTTCTATAGGCAAAAGAACATCCCTCGGATGTATCCGCATGTACAATGAAGATGTGCTTGAGTTAGCCGCACTTGTACCCATTCACACCAGAGTTTCCATTCGACCATAGCCCAAAAAACCGTACACCGCACATAAAATCATGTGAGGTATACGGTTCTTGCGGCCTAAATCCTATGCACAGGTAACGAGAACGAGATGCTGCAGCCTTTGCCAAGGCGGCTTTCCGCCCAAATCTGGCCACCGTGATACTGCACGATCTCTTTAGCAATTGCGAGTCCCAAGCCACTGCCGCCAGACGTGCTGCGTGATTTGGACACTTTGTAGAAGCGTTCAAAAATATGCGGAAGATCCTCTTCGCTAATCCCCACGCCGGTATCGGTAACCCGAATCACTAACTCGCTCGGCTCATCCTTGATTGCCACGTGAACATCAATGAATCCGCCTCTCGTAGAAAATTTAATTGCATTGTACAGAATATTCGCATACACCTGTTCAATACGATCTGTATCTACCGTTAAAAGCAGTTCTTCGCCTTCCGAATGTGCCATGTTTAGCGTATAGGTAATTCCAGCATTCGCTGCATCCAGTTCATACTTCGCAAAAAGCTGGCGAACCATCGTTCCGCATGAGGTTGGAGCTAGCTGAAAATGGAACTGCTTAGTCTCCAGTCGACTTAATTGGTAAAGATCCGTAATGAGCCGTTGAATACCGACAATCCGCATGTGAACGACCGTAAGGTACTTTCTCTGTTCCTCAGGCTCTTGAATAACCCCATCCAGAATAGCCTCTACATAACCCTGAATGGACGTGAGTGGCGTGCCCAAATCATGGGAAATATTAGACAGCAGATCTCGACGCGACGTCTCCATCAAGATCAATTCGTTCGTCCGTTCTTTGACTTTGGACTCCAAATCATTATAGAGTCTTGCATTCTCGATCGAAATTGCCGCCTGGGCAGACAACAGCTTGATAATATCAAGACGGTCTGATGTAAAGGCATTGCGAATCAAATTATTTTCAAGGTAAAAGACGCCGACTAGATTACCCTGATGCAGGATCGGCTCACAGAATATCGATTTACTCTCCGTTGCCCGAATATACGGATCATGTGTGAAGAATCCCTTTTTCTCGGCATCATCGAGAACAACGCCTTCCTTGGTTCGTGCCACGAATTGAATCACAGCCGTCGGGAGATCTTCTCTTGTCTCTAGTAGAACAGAGCTTACGGTGCAGGAATCCTTGCCGTCGATGGCAAGCATCTCAGCCTCCACGAATAAGCTGTCACGCTCCTTCAAAACAAGGATGCTTCTCTCCGCGCCAGATGAATAAGTTACAATTTCCATTAATCGTTTGATCAATTGATCCAAGTTAACTTCACTCGACAACGACCTAGACGTGTTCATAATCGTCATAAAATCAAGCGCCTGCAGGGAATAGTCACTTATTTTGGTCGTGCTCCAATCCTTCGATTCCTTAAGTGAAGTTAAATAGTTCGGATAACGCAGCATTAATTCTTCGGCCTTAGCCTTCGCACCCCAGCTTAGATAACCGTAATACGCATCGACGAAATAGGTTTTGGCAATCTTTTCACGTCCAGCTTCCTTATACATCTTCCCTGCTTGCTCGCAGGCCATCGCTTCATGCTGGATAAAGCCCTGCTCCCTTGCTTGCCGGATAGATGTTTCGTATTCTTGCTCCGCTTTCTGGAAATGACCTGTTACACGGTTCCACTCTGCATGCATGAATAAGCTAAGATGCAAAAAGTTTTCCGGACAATGGGCAGCCCATTTATCCATCTTGCGAAGCATCTTTCTCATTTGTTTGGCCAACATCTTTTGTTCTAGAATCGCAGCCTCTTTATACTTAGCAGCAATAGATAAAGCATAGTAGAAATAGTTTTCAGGAATATGAAACAACCCGAATGAAACAGACTGCATAGGTTCTGCCTCTCTACCAAACTTTAAAGCTTCCTCATATTGACCAAACAAATAATTCAGCATCATTTTTTTTACCGTATACTCATGAAAAATGACTTGGTTGGGGTGGATCTCCAGCTTACGGACAAATTGATCCTCCTCTTCCTCATCCCTGCCGAGAATCAGGGGATTCTCAGACTTTCCTTCCAAATTATCAATGACCATACGCAGCATTTCTAACATGAGTAGGGTGTCATGATGATTGGTCTGTTCCAATATCCGATAGTTTTTAGCTAGGTCTTCCTGCACTTCCGAAAGTACAACACCTTGAAAATCTTTCACCAAAATCTGATAAGTCAGGGCATAACCTGCGAAAACCAAATCACCATCTTCGATCCCACTCCTGAATGACTCCTTCAAATGATCCAAACACACCTGCAAAGGCTTAACCCAAGGAGTAACGAATATACCAAATGAGAAATGGCTTTTGCTGCGGAATTGATGGGATTGAAATCTGGCATTCATGCGGTCGCCAAGTTGCCCATATTGGTATCCTAGCTGATAATCCCCGAAGCCCGAGCCCAGAATCAAGCCATAGCATCCATATACATAGGCCATCATGGGGGTATTGCCATACTTCAAGGCATGCTTCGTCATGATGAACATGAACAAAACGAACAAATTCGTATTCACGAAATAAGCAGAGATGGCAATACTCATCATTAAATTCATTAACTTGGTTCTGTACTCATCTTCCATAATCGGTAAATCGTACAGCTGAAGCGTATTCTTGCGTCCAATCATTGCTTTCAATTTCATATATTCGAAAAAGATGTTCACGCCCGTCGGTTCTTTGGAAACACGGATGCCTTGCTCAGCTAGGGCTTTCAATCCGACTTCCACACTTTTATGCTGTTTTCCAACGTTCGTGTACAGAATCACTTGTAAGTTGTATACTTCGAGCTTAAGTTCGTTCGTACGGGCATCTGCCAGCAGTTCCTCATACGATATTTCGGCTTCATCCGCCTGACCATTCAGATAGAGCACTTCTGACTTCTCCAGTCGAATGGAAAAGCTTAAGTCATTTAACTCCACACCCTCTACCAACTTCAACAAAGCTAATGCTTTATTGTAATACTGAAGCGCTGAACGATAGGCATTTGAGGATTTAGCCTTGCGGCCTGCACCTAAATTAAATTCTAGAAGCTGAATAAGCTCCTGGCGCTCCGTTAACAAGTTAGAGCCCATATTCATATGGTTAACGATATCGAACAACCGTGGCTGGGCTTGATCTTCAGGTAATTGCTCCAGCAGCTGATGCGCGATGTTCAAATGCATTTCTGGCAGTTCTGATTCTTCAATGGATCCATAAACGGCTTCTTGAATCGAATCATGCACAAACATAAAACGTATGTCTCGTGCAGTTGAATTCCCTTGCATCTCGATAAAAAATTTATAATCTGTGCCAACAGGAATCATCAACCCGTTTTGGATAGCAATTTCCAACTCATGCAGAACATCAGTAAAAGACATCTTGGCAATAATACCAAGCGCTTCCAGGTCAAAGGAGGCACCCAAACAGGCAGCTAGCCGCATTAAGTATTGCGTTCTTGGTGGCATACGCTGCAGCTTCTCAGCTAGAAGGAACATCAGATTATCGGTAATTCTAAGCTTCTGAATTTCACCAATATCCCATATCCAACGATTAACTTCATAATTAAAAGTGAGTAAATTTTGCTCGTGTAAGGCAGTTAAAAATTGTTTGACAAAAAAAGGATTTCCTCCGGTTTTTTGCAAAACGAGCTGAGCCAGCTCAACTACCTTCTGCTGCTCGGTTTTCAACGACTCCGCAATCAACTGCTGGACGTCCGCAATTTCTAATGGCTGCAAAATAATCCGTTCCGTAACGAGGCGCTCTGGAAGCTTGTCCAGCAATTGAACACGAGTAGATGATAACCAATTGGTATCATACTCGCTTCGATAGGAGCCTATGAATAGGAAATACTTCATTTGGGAATCGTTCAAAAGCAGATCAAGAAACTGCAAGGAGGCTGCATCTGCCCACTGCAAATCATCCAGAAACAACACGATGGGCCGGTCTTTCGCACAGAAGATTAATAGAAATTGCTGCAGCAAGAAGTGTAATCGATTCTGTGTTTCTTGCGGGGGAAGCTGTTTCGCAATGGGCTGCTCACCGATTAGGAGCTCAAGGTCCGGAACGAGATCCGTCAACACTTTCCCGCTCGTTCCCAGTATTTTCTGCAAACGTCCGCGATACTGTTCGATTTGATGATCTTTCTCCGTCAGAAGCTGACGGACTAACTGTCGCAGTGCTCTAGACAACGCATGATACGAGACATGCTGTTTGTTTGGCTCGAATCTGCCGGATAAGAACCAGCCATTGTCCTTCATGATCGTCTTCATCGTCTCGGCGATGAGAAACGTTTTGCCATAACCAGATTCCCCGGTTACCCAAACGGCCTCCAACGATCCATGAACCGCACGTCCATATACATGAAGCAGATTTTCGATTTCCTGAGTACGTCCGTACAACCCTTGAGGTATCTGGAACATGTCCGTCATGTCATAGAACCCAACCGTAAATTCCGTCATTTCTTCCCCGGAATTGCTAAGCATCAAGCAGTGCTCGAGATCCTGAATAATGCCGTAGGCGCTCTGATATCGATCTTCCGCATTTTTAGAAAGAAGCTTCATAACAATATCCGATAGCGGCTTCGGTATGCCCATCCGTAAGCTTTCAGGAGGAATCGGCGTCACGGCAAAATGGCAATGAATCAGCTCCACCGGATCTTCCGTTTGAAACGGAAGACGTCCGGTGAGCATTTCATAGAACGTGACCCCTAAGGAATAGTAGTCCGTTCGGTAATCGATAATACGATTCATACGACCTGTCTGCTCAGGCGACATATAGCTTAGCGTTCCTTCGAGCATCATCGGGTCTAGCATTTCTTGACGTTCTCTCGTAAAAGAGGAAATGCTGAAATCTGCCAGCTTCATGATCTGCTTTTCGGGATTAATAATAATGTTACTAGGCTTAATATCCTTATGTATGACATACCGCTGATGAATATCCCCAACAATTTTGACCAATTGAATAGCTGCTATGAGAAAGGCTTGTATAGACTGACGAAACATAGGGAAATAAGCCGACAAGGTCTCACCGTCAAAGTCCTCCATAATGAGAGCTAAGCTGTTTTGATGCTTGGGCAGCGCCAATGGCTTAACTATGCCGGGAAAGTCCAGCATTTTGCCTATCTCATACTCACGTTTCAATCTAGCGATATCTGCTGAAATTGGAAAGTCAGAACGTAGGGTTTTGATAATTACTTTTTCCATAGACGGCTTATGAACAGCACGATAGAGTACAGTCCGTTCGCCTTGATAGATTTGTCTGATCAACTCGTATTCCGGCAAAATAAGCATAAAATCCTCCTAGTAAAACTAGCTGCTAGGTATTCCTAAAAAAGCTTTCCATCCCAAGGAAGCCCCTTCTCAAACCGTCGCTTGTCATGATGATGATAAGGTTTCAACAAATCGATATGCCAAAGCTCAAACGTGTACATTTCCCATATTTCACAAGGCTCTTCCGTCGAACCATCTTGTTTCAATATGGCATTAACTGCACGCCGCGCTGCTTCATTAGCGCCTTCCATCGTCGCAAGGTTCGTATTCGTACGAACGTAATCAGCAGCAAGGAACAGATTCGGAATTGCGGTATACGCTTCTGGACGGTCATCCCAAGTACCCACGCGATTAATGAGCAGTGGCTCCATGTTCGTACACGCCTGATCAGGATTCACGAATTGAATATCCGTATCCAAAAACCAAGAATGCAGAACATCGTCTTCTAGGATAACGGCGCCATCCACGTTCAAGCTTAATTTCATCTGTGCCCATACTTCGGCTTTAATCTCTTCAGCCGTGCAAAGTGTAGCCGATTTACCGAATAGTACCCCGGGTGTGTCCCAATCCGAAATATCAACGGATAAAACACCCTTCACTGTCCCATCACCATACTGGCTAAGGTCAATATCCGGCCAAAATTGCTTCTGGGATACCGAAGTCAGCGACCAAGGTGCATCTAAGTATATAACATGTCCATGTGTGATAGGCAGTTCTTCCTTCAAATAATACTGAATACCATTCATCCATGCGACGGAATCAACAAGCTTCTGCACACCTACAAGTGTAGGGTCGGCTTGCACCATAGCGTCGGTAATGAATTTACCCATCACTTCAACTGGGAATGCAGCTATGTAATAATCAGCTTCTACATTGAAGGTTTTACCGTTCTCTGTCACCTTTGCACCGCGAATAACGCCATCCACGCAGTCGATGCTTTCAACTTTCGCCTCTAAATGGTAATCAACTCCCTGGTCTCGTAAAAAGTTTAGCCAAGGGTTCACCCATTTGTCGTTCGTAGGACCATTCAAGAGACGAACAAAGCTGGTGCCTGGTGTTGTGATATCTAGTGTCATTTGAACAGCTACAGGACCGACAGTTTGTGTGTTTGCAATTTTGGATTGACAGGCAACGAGGGTTTTGGTGAATCCAGCGAATATTTTTTGAAAGGCAGGGGATTGTTGATCCGCCTCAATGAAATTCCACCAATCGATGAGGTTATATTCCTCGCGAATACGTTCATCACAGCTCGTCATGATTTGCCATAGCTTACGTCCGTATTGCTCCAGATCATCCATACTCAGACCTAAGCCATTATCGAATAAATCTCTGATGACAACCATAAAATTGTCTAAACTAAATTCAATTTTGGCCAGCAGCGGCAATAGCGGTGCTGTATAGGTGGCAATATCTAACCGTGTCACTTCTGTTAAGTTATCATATACGGTTCCATTCTCATAGGGAATTCGCTTCAAAGTATCTATGACATGTCTGTAAAAGCGAGGGAATAACCGGAAACCATGCTCACCTGGAAGGTCCTTCCTCCCATCAGTTCCGCTGCCTACGAAAGGCATACTTCTCGCTTTCCCGCCTGGAATACTTTTAAATTCGTAGACTGACACCTCGTAGCCTCTTACAATCAATTCATGCGCGGCACTCATCCCGGCAACACCGCCGCCCAAAATAACGACTTTTTTCAACACAGTTCCCCCTCATATTGGATCAAATTGTAAAAAATTCTGTAAAACTATCATATCATCTAGGTCATTTGAATCATAGACTTTTAGTTCTGCGAAGATAGAAAAAAAAGCCTAGATCAGCTGAATCTTGTCAGCTAGATATGCATAGAAAATTCGGTTCCTTTATATTTAATTGAGCCGGAATACCTTTCAACTCAATTTTCTCAAGCTTGTTCCAAAACTGAGGAAAAAGGTGTACAGTAAAATTAATGAAATAACTGCTATCTGCCTCAGGATCCAAACTCAACTTTGAGATTTCCTCGACTTTTTCGATAAGCTTTACAACAAGCTGTTCCAACTGCTCATGTTGAAGCTCATAATACGCTTGACTCAAATCTTTTCCACTCTATGAAATTGATTTCCACTGTTCCTGGAGTTCTGTAAAAACTTGATCATCCATTAATTTCGGCGTTGAGCGAGCACTCTCATCCATTATAGACGCTAAAATCCGATCTATCTGATCTTGAATTTGCTTGATGTCCGCTCCTTGAGGGGCCTGAACGCCTTCCAAAGAATGTAAACTCCGACCATATTCATCCAAGGAAACCATCCATTCACCTAGATGTTGTTGAAAAGTCATTCCTTTCAACTCAATCTTTACAGCCTGTGAATCTTTCCTAATACTGGTCAGCAACTGACCCGTTAATAACAATAGGAATGACGAATACGATGCCGATTAATAAAAACTTCTGCGGATAGCGCAGTTTATTCATAAGGACAATAGCAGGCTTGAACATGTTCGACCATTTTAGTTTGAACAACCCTATAGACTTCATCATTATCCCCCCCTTGTTTGGCGTTAGTTTATCTAACACCATAAAGCGTTTATTTAATAACTTTACTATGAATTCCACCTTCAGACTCTTGCTTAAACCTATTTAGATAAAATTCAACAAAAAAAATCGACTATTTATGTTATTTTTCATAACAAAATACCTAAATTCCTATATCCCACCGAATCATATATAATAAAGGCAACTCCTAATGATGCCATCAAGAGAGAGGATGGATATTCCATGCATAAAAAGATCGGTACACGCTATGTGCCAGATACACAGATCGTCGCTTTACCTCATGGCACTCTGTACTATGGTGATGATTTATTTCTTACTCGAAAGGTTCTCCTTTATCAAATAGAGCTTAACCCTGGACAAATCGGCGAAGATTACATTCGAACCCTTCATCATAAAGCAGCTTTCATACATGACGGTTTTCAACATATCCTGGATACATCTGTAGAGGAAGACTCGGTTACGATCATTCTGCAAGCAAAGCCAGGCTCACTATTCTCCAACCATGTTAACAAGAAAGAAATGTCCTTCCATACCATCATCGCCATGATTGCTGATCTAGGAGTTTCCTTGCTAGACGCGATGGAAGAACGTATTACAGGATTTACAGTAGGCGCTGAAAACTTATGGTTAGATGATCATGGCAAACTTTCTGTCATTAATTATTGGGACAAAGGCGATCCTCAGGCACAAGGAGCAATCGGGCTTTGTCGGTTGATGATTCAGCTCTTTACCGGCGCGGAGACGATTACCAGTGCTTTTGAAGTGATGCATACACATCTGGAGCGCACGCCTATTCCATCTGCGACATATGAGCAGAAATTGGCTTTAATTAAGCTGATTAAGCTCGTTTGTCAAGGCCAAGCATCTCTTTCTTCGTTGATTTTTGGATTGCGGAGTTTACCATCTTCCGGTCAAAAGCAGGACGTGGGGCCTATTCACAAACAAATTCATTATCAGAATCCTAGTAAACCTCAAAACCACGTGGTGGATGTGAATGAAAACGAGGATGAGGTGGATGAGGTTGCACCCGCTGCTGAAAAGCGATCTCAATCTCTGAGCGCTTTAAGTAAGGCAGGGATAGGAGCAATTGCTATTTTGGTCGTCGTCTTGGTCACGGTTTGGGCGCTTTGGCCATCTCCGAAAGTGGAGCCGGTTGTTATGGTACCTATCCCCACCGCCACAACTCTTGCGCCGACAAATACGCCTGTCCCATCTACAACGAAGTCTCTCGGTGATTCGAACAAAAAAAACGAGGAAGTGGCAATACCGAACCTGGTAGGTCTATCCCAAGCTGATGCAGAGGCGCAAGCTTTAGCTGCCGGTCTGCATTACAATTTTTTTATTGAAGCGAATAATCAGCCTAAAGGAACCGTCATTAAACAAGACCCAAAGTCAGGTACAAAAGGTTTGCAGGGCGACAATGTTACGTTTTGGGTTAGCAAGGGGAGTCAGTGATAGCTAATTGAGTTGAAGGCTAAAAACTGTGACACCTAAAGCGGTGATACCTAAATCAGTGATGCCTAGAGCGGTGACGCCTAAATCAGTGACACCTAAAGCGGTGATACTTAAAAGCAGTGATGCCTTACAGTAGTGACGCCACTCGGCTAAGTTGTACTATGTACAACTTTTGTAGAGCTAACCAACCTTTTCCCATCGAATGTTGCAAAAAATACAACAAATTCGCTTGAAAGTGTCCATTTCGAGTAAAAAACGGCTGAATTATTGTACAAAATGCAACATTTTCCACTTTTATGATAAAAATCAAGGAAATTGTTGTACGAAGTACAACACGCAAAACGAAATTTCCCCAACGCGCACGAATCTTGGGCGCTCGTCATAGCGCCACCGCATGTCGGTGGTCAATCCACCACTTGTTCAGGTCAGCAAAATACTTAGTTTCCAAAGTTGGGAATCCGACTAATCGCCAAATCAAGATTCAATCAACTACCACTTCGATAATTATGTGAAGATAACTGACCTTAGGCCGAAGGACCCGGAAAGCTCGTGATTGAACCGTTTCTAAATGTAAAAGGGGCTGTCCTCAAGTAAATACTTGAGGACAGCCCCTTAGTGCCTATTGACCCTCTGAGACATTCGAATCTGGATTCAGAACAAAATTCACACTTCTATTGGATTTTTCCAATGAAATCTACTCTTAGGTCTCGATATTTGTGCTTCTATTAGAATAATCCAATGGAAGTAGCAGGCAGACTGCGAAATTCACAAAGTGGCATCTTAAAATTTTCCAAATATGACTTTCGGGACAGCCGCTATCGTTTTAAACCTTTTACATTAGTATCCAAAAGCTCTACAAATACTCAGCAGTCTTATCCTTTCACAGCAGACCCTACGGTCAACGCTTTCTCCACTTGCTCACTAAAGAGTACATACACAAGCACGGTCGGCAAGCTCGCGATCGTCATCGCCGCGCCCATCGCCCCCCAATTGGTGGTGAATTGACCTTGGAAGAAGAGCAGTCCGAGCGGCAATGTTTTCAAGGATTCCTTGGTAATCAAGATTAACGCCATCGTAAATTCATTCCATGCCGACAAGAAGACGAAGATTACCATTGTTGCAATTGCTGGTTTAATAATCGGCAATATGATCGTATAAAAGGTCCGATAAATGCTAGCCCCATCCATACAAGCTGATTCTTCCAGCTCAACCGGAATACTGCGGAAAAAACCGTAGAAAACCATGCTGGAGAATGAAATATTGAAAGCAATATAAGGCACGATAAGCGCCCAATACGTGTTCGCCAAATGGAACTCACGTACGAGAATCGCCAGTGGAATCATGATGACTTGCACGGGAATGAACATCCCAATCACGACATAAATACGAGCGGCTTCCTTCCACCGCCATTGCATTCTGGCAACGGCATAGGAGAACGTAACCGAAAGTGCAATCGTACCCACAACGGTCGCCGCTGCCACTAACAAGCTGTTGCTGAAGTAGACGGGAACATTGAACCTTGACCAAGCATCCACATAGTTCTCGAATCGTAGATGAGTCGGAAAACCGAATGGATTCGTTACGAAGATTTCATTGTTATTTTTAAGCGAATAAAAGACCATCCACAGCAGTGGATACACCGACAACCCCGCATATCCCCATAAGAAGATGCCAAGGAGCGGATTCTTTTTACGCAATTTGAGTATTCCGTTCATCTGTCATCCCCCTTAAAATGTAATCCGTTCTCTTGCGATCAGTCGGTTAATAGCCAAAGTTACAATCAAGCACTCGATGACCAGGAAAGCAGCCGCGGCGCTTCCATAACCGAATTCACCAACGCGGAACGCAGAGCGGTACATCAGATAGGTCAATGTGTATGTGGAATTCCCTGGGCCCCCGCCGGTCATGATAAACATGTTGGCGAAAGCATTCAAACCACCTGTAATCGCCAGTACGAGGCAAAACTTATACGTCTCAGCCAGCATAGGGATTGTGATCGCCATGTGCGCTTTGAATTTGGATGCTCCATCAATACGTGCAGCCTCTAGGTACTGCTCTGGAACGGACTTTACAGCCGCCAGCAGCAATGCGAACTGGTAACCCATGTACTGCCAAGCATTCACGAACGCAATGGCGAAAATCGCTGTTTTGTTGTTCGTCAACCAATCCTGACGATACGAGATGCCGAGCGCTTCAAATATTTTATTAATCAAGCCATACTCACTGTTATACATCGCCAGCCACAGCTGACATACCACCGTAATGGAAAGAACCACAGGAATGAAGTAGCTAATTCTTAGAAACTTGCTTCCTCTGAACCCTTCTGCGACGGCAAAAGCTAGCACAGTGCCAATCCCGATTTGCACGAAAGCCAAAATACTTGCAAAAACGAAACCGTTGTATAATGATGTGTAGAAAATACTATCTTGAAACAATCGAATGTAGTTATCCAGAAAAATAAAAGTGCCTTCGCTTAATCCATCCCATTCGAATGTACTGCGATAGAAAGTTTGCAAAATCGGATAAAACACAATAACTGTATACAAAAGGAGTGCCGGCAGTGTGAAAAGCATAATGGCTGCCTTATTTCCCATGAATTTGCGCATGTCATCACTTCCCTTATTTAGTAGAAAACTCACACCGGCGCAGAGGATCCAGTGTGAGTCTCCTTTTCCATAGAAACTTCGGTTATTTCGCTGTTACTGCCGCTTTATTCAAATCTTTCACGAATTGATCCGCTGTATAATTCCCTGTCATCAGGTTTTGCGTGGCATCTTCAAGCGCTGCTTTGAACTTAGGATTGGACAACCCCCATGAGAAAGCTGTTGTGCTTGTCATTTTCGGAATATCTTTGGAAAGCTGTTCCATCATCGGAGGGAACTGTTTCACAATCGGCTTATCCACTTTGGTAGCTACGATTGGATTGCTGCGGTTTGTGAACTTGTATTCCGCATATTTCAAGGACATGAAGGATGCCACTTTTGCTGCAAGTTCTTTATCCTTGGTGTTTGAAGATACGGCATACCCACCAGGACCGCCGCTGCCGCTGAATGCTGTTTTACCTTTTTCATAAGCTGCTGCATCAGCAGCTGGAAGGTACATGTAGCCAGCTTTATCACCGAGCGCTTTCGTAGCCGCTTCGATTTCCCACTGACCGTTAATGAACATAGCTGCTTTACCTTCATGATAGAGCGCTGCTGCTTGATCGTAGTTCAAGTTCGTAGCGCCTTTTGGCAGCATGCCTGCTTTAACCAGCTCGATGAGTTTCTCAGCAGCTGTTTTATAAGCAGCATCATCTGCTTTGGCAAGACCTTTATCAAGCTTCGTCACACCAGCTGGTTCAGCGCGTGAAACGAACATGTCATAAAGGGCTACGCAGGGCCATTTTTCTTTCGCAAAAATGGATAGTGGCGTAATGCCTTTCGCATTGAACGTTTTAACAGCCGTCATCATTTCATCATAGGTAGTCGGCACTTTCACACCATTTTGTTGGAACAAATCTTTGTTGTAGTAAAGCAGTGCCACTTCATTACCCGCATAAGGGAATGCGTAAGTGTGGCCGTCATCGGTTACTAGTGTATTCAATGAGCTTGGTTGCATTTTGTCTTTGAAGCCAAATTTAGTTACGTACTCATCCAGAACGAGAATATTATTGGATTTCTTAAACGTATCGATAATGTCTAATCCTGCTCCGAAAATGTCTGGCAGATTGCCTGTAGCTGCATAAGTCTTCAGCTTCTGGCCATCATCTTGCGCTTGAATATCGAGCTCTAGCTCTACATTCGGCATTTCCTTTTTCAATTCCGCAACCGCGTAGTCATAAGGTGTTTTCGTATCTTCATCTGCGTACTGGGCATAAATTCTAAGCTTGACCGGCTTTGCATCCGTCTTTACGGGTGCTGCAGTTGCTGCAGCCGTTGGCGCGCTAGTTGCACCAGCATCTTTTGTTGTGTTTGCGGTTCCGCAAGCTGCAAGGCTAGTAGCCGCGAGCAAGCTTACGAGAGTGACTCCCATTTTTTTCATTTGTTGGACCTCCCAGGCATCATGTGCTTTCACTTCTTTACAACCTGAGTATAAAAGGAAAAACCCCTTATGATAATGGAATAATCGAGGGGTTCTTGTAAAATCCGCACATTTAGAAAATTTCATTATAAGCGGTTATTCTCGTACTCACTAGGGGAATAACCAAAAAATTTCTTAAAGCTTTTACTGAAATAACTAGGATCGTTAAAGCCGATTTGTTCCGCAATATCCGCAAGGCGTATGTTCCCTTTACCAAGTAAATCCTTCGCTTTATGCATACGAACATGCGTGACATAATCGGTCACCGTCATGCCGATTTCTTTCTTAAAAACAGCCCGGAGATAGCTGGGATTGATGAACACCTGCTGGGCAATTTGATCCAATTGCAGCTCGGGATCTCTGTAATGAAGCTCGATATATTCTTTGGCGGATTGGGCAATTTTCGACGATCGGGTCTTTCGGTGCTTACCCGTATACAGGATCGCTTGATTGAACAATTCCTTGATCCATACGGATGTGGCGTCAATGGATTCCAACCGTTTGATTTCGCTATAGGGAAAAAAGGCTTCTCCGAAGCAGTCTTCAATCGGATGCCCCGTTTCCGTTACATAAGAGAGACAAACAGAAATAAGTCCCATACTTATGACATAGGTGTAATCTAACGATAGCCGCTGATCACGAATCGTTTGGAAAATTTCTTCCAACTTAGCATCTACCTTTTCCCCATTTTGCATGCGTAATTGAACGAGCAGCTCTTCATTCACTTCTGTGGGGTAGAATGCTTGAGTACCTGACTCCAAAGCCCCTGATCCGTAAGCGATAACACGATCATTCCCCAATACAAACTTATTTTGCAAGGCTTCAAGCGCCTCCAAATAGGAAGTACGGATCCCCTGATAACCGGATTGACTACGACCAACACCGACCGTGATCGTAAATTTCAAATACTTTTTGATCAGGAAACATAATTTCTCATAACCGCCTAACGCAGGAGTTTCCATCTCACCATTCCCTTGGTGCTCCACCAAGCAAATAATACGCCCCTCAGGCCCATTGAAAATCAAGTGATTCTCCGTTTCCTCCAGCGCCTCATTCAGAATGTTCGTCACCGCATATTTCCAGAGTAAGCGTTCACTCACTTTATTCCATTTGAGATCCATGTTATCAATCTCAATACACGCCACCACAAAGCATAGTGAGTCGAAGGATTCTCCATACTGCTTGAGTCTTGAACTGGTCTCCTCATTGGAAAGGTTGTAATCACCGCTAAGCAAATGATTAAGAAAGCTCTCCTTCATCAACAACTGATTTTCCTTCAATGTGGACTTCTCTTCCTGCGCCCGCTGATGTTCCTTCTGAAGCTTAAGCAGCGTCAGTACCAATTCATCCTTTGAAAACGGCTTCAGAATGTAATCTTCAACACCAAGCTTAAGCGCCTTTCGAGCATAATCAAATTCGTTATGGCCCGTAATCAGCACCACACTTGTAGCTGGATATCGCTGCTTCAAATGCTCCGTCAGCGTGAGTCCATCCATAAATGGCATGGTAATATCCACAAGGGCTATATCGGGACGATGGACATCGACTTGTTCCAACGCCTCGACCCCATTTTTGGCTTCAGCGCATATTTCAAATCCATAAGCTTCCCAATCTAATGCCGTGCGCAAGTATTCTCGGAAAATGGGTTCATCATCAACAATTAATATTTTCTGCATATCTTAACCTTCCTCACTTTGAAAAGGGAGCCATAGTGTTACTTCTGTGCCCTGCCCCAGTTGACTTTCAATTTGCAGGCCATAATCATCGCCAAAATAAAGCTGTATACGGTCATTCACGTTCCTTAACCCATAGCCGACAGCTTGCTCCGGAGATTCCGACTTCTTCAAAAGAACCTCAAGCCGTTCCGGCAGCATGCCAACCCCGTCATCACTGACGATAATCTTGATTTTACCCTCCACAATTTCACCTGTTACTTTCAAAAGACCCAGGCTGCCCTTCGTTTTGAGACCATGGTAGATCGCATTTTCAACAAGTGGTTGAATGGTTAATTTCGGTATAAGACCGCCGAACACCTCACCCCGGATATCAAATTCAAAGGTAAACACATCGGAATAACGGATACGCTGAATGGATAAATAATCCTTCACATTACGGACTTCTTCCTCGATCGTTATCGTCTCTCTTCCTTTACTCAAAGCTGCGCGATAGAAATCAGCCAACGCTTTGGTTGTTCGCTGTACATCCCGTGCTCGTCCCATTTCTGACAAGGTGTAAATAACATCTAACGTATTATACAGAAAATGCGGTTTAATTTGCGCCTGAATAAGCGCTAGCTCGTATTCACGCTTCTTCTTTTGCTCAAAATTAATGTTCGTCAGCAGCTCTTGAACTCGCCTTATCATGGCATTGAAGCCTGAGGCCAATAAACCTATCTCATCCTCTGAATTCACCTGGAATTCAATGTCCAGATTGCCTTCTTTGACCTTCTTCATATGTTTGGTTAACCCCATAATCGGTTTGGCAATGAATTGCGAAAGCATACCCGCTCCAAGCAAAGCAAAAAATAAACAAATCAACCCAATAAGCACAATAAGGACAGTGATTTTACGCGTATCCGCGGTTAAGGATTCAAGCGGAGCCATCGAGATAAGCTTCCACCCAAAGCTAGGTACATCGGAGCTTACTACAAGCGTTTTCTCATGTTGAAAAGAGGTAACATCCGACGTATCCTCACTGGAAGTAATAATCCAGTTTTTCATCGTTGGATCGGCAACTTCTTGAAGTAAATCCTTCGGATGCTGCGATGAAATAACGACGCCTCGCTCATTCACGATAAAATAGCTGCTATCCTGGATCGAGCCGATTTTCTGATAAATCGCGGATAAGGAGCTTTCTTTGATATTCAGTACAAGCATACCGAGCTTTTGCCCTGTATAAATATTTACAATCCGCTTACCTAGCGTCATGACAATTTCTTGTGAGTCAGGGGTCAAATAACTACGCTGCTGCATGGGAAACCAAATATTATTACCACTGGAGGTGTCAACCTGTTTAAGCATATCGCTGCTCGCAATCAACTCGCGATTCCGTTCCATTAGGAGATTAGATCCAAAAACCCGACCATTTGCATCTATAAACGCAGCGGATTGGACATCGGGAAATACAAGCATGGCAAAGCTCAACTGATTCGTAATCTGCGTGTACATCTGTAAGCTCGTCTCCGCTGCCCCCTGGGACTGCGGGTCTTCCACGATCAATTTGTTTAGATTGATCGTCAGCATATTGGCACAGCTTTCTACATTCGTTAACATACCCGTGATGCGCGTAATAATGAGGGACGAGTTATCCGAAACATTTTTAATCGTCTTTTTGACAATCGCATTCGTGTACACCTGATTCGAGACAAAACCTAGTACAAATAAAGGCACGAAGATAAGTGGAAAATAAATCATGATGATTTTATAGCGGATGCGTTGATTACGAAACCAAGGCATGGTGATATATTTTTGTAGAAACTGCATGATTTGCCCCCTACTTATCAAAAACTGAAAAAATCCCATACAATCTACCTTCAGGCAATACCTGTCGGTTATATTGTATAGGATTCGCAAGCACGATGTATACCAACTTTCTCATTATGTACTCTGCCTAACAATGAGCTTAGGCTCCAGAACCGTCAGCTTCTTCACCTTTTCCTTCTGAATCAATCTCGATAATAATGCCATCGCTTGATTCCCTAGCTCTTCACTATGCTGCGAAACGGTTGTCAGTTCGGGGTTCATTGCAGAAGCTAATTGGGTGTCGTCAAACCCTGCAATGGCGATATCCTCCGGAATACGCAGCCCATGAGAAATAGCCGCTTTCATAGCACCAATGGCCACGTAATCGTTAATACAAAGAAAGGCCGTTGGACAATTTGGCATGGTAAGGAACTGATCCATCAACTTGCGGCCACATTCCATAGTGAAGTCTCCCAAGCGTACGATTTGTTTGCGAAAAGGGAGATCATTCGCTCCTAGTGTACTTTTGTAGGCTTGCAGCTTTTCCATCGTTGTTGTCGTGTCAGGGCCTCCCCCCAAGAAGCCAATGCTTCGATGACCTCGGTCAATAAGGTGCTGCATAATGAGCTGGGTACCCACATATTCGTCCGTTTTCACCCGATGACAGGGATGACCTGGAAGACTGCCATTAATCAAAACAATTGGAATTCTCTTCTGGATATCCACGACTTCCTGGACGAGCAGCTCGGGGCAATGACGCGAATTGATGCGTCCACCCATGAAAATGAGTCCTTCCACCTGCCTTTCGCAAAGCAGATTTAAATATTCAGATTCTCTGCTGAAGTTGCTGAATGTGTTACATAGAAAGAGTGTGAATCCCAGCTTCATCGCAGCTCTCTCTGCCCCTCCAAACACCTCAGGAAAAAACATGTTACTGCTATCTGGGAATAACACGCCAATCATGCCCGTTTTCTTATTCACCAGACTGCGTGCCAACGCATTGGGCTGAAACTTATGCTTTTCAATAATCGCCATAATCTTCTGCCTAGTCGATGTTCGAACGGGTGCGGTATCATTGAGAACTCGGGAAACTGTCGCGACGGAGACGTTCGCTTCTCGGGCAATATCATAGACGGTTATAGCTTCCAAGCATACACTCTCCGTTACGTCAAAATGTAAAGATCGAAGACCTGTTCAGAAACAGGCCTTCGATATCTTCATCCTTATTTAGTGCTTTCTACAGTGACTTTGAAGGCATCCAATTGTTTTTGTACTTCGGCCATCAGTTTATCAAAACCTGCTGTTTTCAGCTTCGCGCGGAATTCATCCACCGCTTTGACAGGGTCACCCGCTTTGCCATAAAGAATCGCAGGTCCCATTTGTCCAACAACTTGCGTAACCGCAGTCAACTCGTTCGTCACAGGTCCCTTATCGAAAACAAACCGACCATATGGGTATGGCTTTTTAATTTTGTCATAGGAAGCATAAAGCGCCCCTTTACCAGACCAATCATTGCCATCAGGAATTTCATTCTTATCAATCCGTCCACCCCAGAAATTGGAGTAGAAATCATCTCTTTGCACATCATAGCCATCTGGACGGAAACGTTTGCCATCTTTGATGACGTACTGTACGCCTTCCAAACCGTAATTCATCAAACGGTACACTTCCGGGTCTTGACGAATCAGCTCGTAGACCATCAGAGCGCGCTCCGGATGCTTGCTTTTCGCGCCAATGGAAGTACCGCCATGCGTGATCGACATAGACACGAGATTGTTGCGCGTGGCTGAGAATGGGAAGAATTGGAGATCTGAGCCCGGCTGCAGCTTATCCATTTTGATACGTTCACCCAGGAAGGTTTGCGTGTGATGCTGATCAACGCTTGACTTACCAGCCTCAAGCTCGGACCGGTTGTCGCCCTTATAGTTCAGCACATCCTCACGCCAGAAGCCTTTGTCACCCCAAGACTTCATGAGTTTAGCAAAATCCACGAAGGTATCATCGAGAATAGGGCTGTAGGCTTTATACCTCTCATCATAGGATTTACCGTAGATCAGACCGAATAAACCTGTACTGACCGGAAGTTCAATCGCATCTGTGTAGGAATTGATGTAGCCACCAATATTACCTGCAGCGGTACCATTCGCATCCCAAGGAACAACGCCTGGCTTCTTATCCTTGACCCCTTGGAAATAGGTCTCCATCATCTTAAAATCGGTAATTGGTGCCGTGATACCAAACTCCTTCGCCCAATCGCCACGATACAAGAAACCGTGATTAACCCACTGCGTGTAATGATCTTCAGGAATGAGCATGATCTGATTCTTGTACTTCGTCTCAGCCCAGTTCTCTGGCGGTACTTCCTTCCAAGTTAACGGCGCGTACACAGGAAGCAGCTTATCCAGCGGCATGAAAGCACCTTTTTGTGCATTCTGCCAAGTATCCAACCAATCTGTTGCAACCGTGATCAAGTCAACAGGTTCTCCTGAAGCTAGCAATAGATTATATTTGGTTTGCCAGTCGGCCCATTCAACCCATTTAATTTCCAGTTTTGCATTTGCTTTTTGTTTCAAAATGCCGTTGAGCTTCTCCATCACCTTTTCAAATTGACCATTCTTCGGTTTATCCCCCAACATCACGTACGAAATCGTTTGGAACTCGGAGGTGTCAATTTTGCCGGATGGTGCTGCTGTCCCCGTTGCCGCAGCAGTCGCTGTCGCTTTATCCGTGGAGCTAGTTCCTGTACTGCTAGGTGTGGTGCACGCCGTCAAGCTTACAGCAAGCGTTGCTGCCAGAGCTACACTAAGCGCTTTCTTTTTTCTCTTGAACATACGGATTTGCCTCCCCATAATCATTTTGGTATATGCTTTGCGTCAGCCTTTTACAGCACCAACGGTAATACCTTTGATGAAATATTTCTGCACCATCGGATAAAAGAGAATGACCGGTCCCGTTGCGACTACGGCCGTAGCCATTTTCATGGACTCCAGCGGCATATCTCTAGGTTGTACATTGGAGGAGACCGATGAGTTTTTGATAAAATCGGCACTTGTTACAACGTTATACAGGAACAATTGAAGCGGCCTATACTTTAAATCGGGTGATAGGAACAGCATCGCATTGTACCATTCGTTCCAATACCCCAAAGCAATAAACAATCCAATGGTGGCCAAAGCCGGCGTCGTCATAGGCAGGATGAGCTTAGTGAAAATTTTGAAATCACCCGCCCCATCCATTTTGGCTGATTCCGTAATCGCATGCGGGATAGACGTAACGAAGCTTTTCATCATAATAATGAGAAAAGGGCTCATCAGTCCGGGAAGCAGGACAGCCAAATAGTTATCCTTCAGGTGCAGCCACTGCGTCATGATTAAGTAAAAGGGGACAACCCCCCCCTGAAACAATGTTGTAAAGTAAATGAAGAAGGAGATCCGATTCCGATACGGAAAATCAGGACGCTGTAAGGAATAACCCGTCATAGCTACAATAAATAGCCCAATGGTTGTTCCAATCATCGTAATGCCCAGTGTAACCCCATAGGAGCCGATAATGAGTCCTGGGTTCTCGAACACAATTTTATAAGCAAACGTACTGAACTCCTTGGGCCATAAATTGTAGCCGTGTAATGTGATCGATTTCTCTGCTGTGAACGACGTCCCAAGGACGAGAAGAAAAGGCAGCAAACAGAACAGAGCGAATAGACCAATAAAGAAGTAGCCGAATAGCCGAATGGCCACCGAGGAGAAATCAGTTCCCCTTTGACGTGCGATGACTTGCTCCACTGGTTGTCCCTCCTATCTACCGATATTGATGAATCGTGCTTGTTTAATTTAGAAAAGCGTGTTTTCAGGCGAAACTTTCTTAACCAGCCAGTTGGCTGTGATGACAATAAAGAAACCAAACACGGACTGATAAAGACTGACAGCGCTTCCTAGCGAAAAGTTAAAGTTGTTCATTAAGGAACGGAACACAAAGGTTTCAATAATATCTGTTGCATCAAAAAGAGCTGTATTATTGGCTCCAACTAAGTTGTAGAATAATCCAAAGTTCCCTCGGAGAATGCCGCCAAGTGAGAATAAAAGCAGGATAATGAAAGTCGGCTTCAGCCAAGGAAGTACAATATATCGAATTCGCTGCAGCGCATTCGCACCGTCAATTTCTGACGCTTCAACAATCTCCGAGTCCAGCCCCATAATAGCCGCGAAATAGACGATGGAACCGTACCCTGTCGACTGCCAAAGAAACGTAATGACGATGATAAAAGGCCAGATCGTTGGATTTGAGTACGTCTTAAGCGGCTCCCAACCGATCGATTTGAGAATCCCATTGAGCAGTCCAAAGTCATAACTGAGAATGTTATAGGCAATCAGACCAACAAGTACAAAGGAGATGAAAAATGGCAGGAACATCAGTGATTGTGAAATCTTCTTAAACCACTTTTTACGAAGCTCGTTCAGCAAAATGGCAATACCAATCTGCAAGATGTTTCCAAATATAATAAAAGCTAAATTGTAAGCAATCGTATTAAACGTTAATTTCCAAAGTGCCCCAGAGGTCACTAGAAATTTGAAGTTGTCAAACCCAACGAACTCACTGCCGAAGATCCCCGCTGAGTAGTTATAATTAATGAAAGCAAGGTAAAGCCCTGGCATTGGGAGATATGACATGACTGCGAAAAATAAAATCGCAGGAACACACATGAGAATTAACGTTCGATACGACCAAAACCTACGCAGCGGGGTCACTCGCCTTTTGACGTGAGTAGCGGCCCCGTCCACTGTGCTTGATGAGATAGCAGTTTTCATGCGCGCGCTCCTTCCAAATTAATTTTCGGCTACAGGTACAAAGCGCAGAGGCTCCAGCAATGCATCTTCAGAGGTCGCTACAGCCTCCAATAGGATGGCTATTTCATTGCCCGATTCGCCACCCTGAAACCACGGTCCCGGTAAATAAAAGGATTCATCGCTTCCGCCACGGAATATAGGTCTATTGGCACCGCCTTGTGTCCACAAGCGGCCAACTAAGCGTCCGTTGAAGAATACGGTCAGCTTCATATGGCTGCCTTTGACATAAACCCTCCAGCCTAATCCTTGGTTATCATCATGGAAGTCACCGTACAGCCAAGACAGGGTACCCGGTTTCAAGGAGATAGCTCCTTCTACGGGGAGAGCACCAACGTTTGACGATTTGGCATGCTGCAGTAAGCCATTCTCCTGACAAGAGGATAATGTCCACTGTTTAGCGGCAGTTCCTTCGTAGAGACATATATTTCCGCTGTGTGAACCATACGTTTTATCCAGAAATACCGTTAACGTAGCCATATCTCCCGCAGTTACATAAGGCGTAAGATCAAGATACGGATTGAGCGGATTCAATTGTCCGAGTGCGTGCCCGTTCACATAAGCATAGGTGTGCGAGAAATTACCAGGTGTGTGAAGAATCCACGTATCCGCTTCTTTCCTCAGCTTTACTTGTTTGCGGTAGCATTGATGGGCGGGCTGTTCTGTGGAGAGCCACCCTCCAGCACTCACAATCGGCCATTGTCGATCGTCATAGTCTGATGCTATGTAATCGTCCTTCTCTTCTCCGGATTGCATAACCTTGAATCGCCAGTTTTGGTTTATTTCCCCAACCGACGTTACCCCAACAATGCCCGTTAGCCCTTTCAGAGCATTTAAGTGCAAACCCGGCAAATTCGTATCATGGAAATTGGTATGTCCCCAGATCTCGACGCGAGTAACCAGATTTGGCTCTACGCGCGAGCCGGAAGGAATCGGAAGGTAGTGACTTCCTCCTCCAGGAGTTGCTGTACCTAAATACGTTTCACCAGTATAAACGGAAACGACATCACTTGCCTGCTGAACGATAATGCCAAGACAGCTGTTCTCCAGCGGTAGTGATAATTGCGAGGTATACCAGGCAAAACCTCGGTAAACACCATGCTTCTCCAGATAATCGGCGGTATCACCGATCAATAAGCTTTCATCCGCAAGTGTATCCAAAGGATTCACTAAGCTTTGTGACCAGCTAAGTTCAACTTCGCAGCTTTCCGAGACTCGTTCTACCCAATCGCCAACATGCAGCTCGCCTTCATCATCCATATTTTCTAGCAGCAAAGCACGTGAACGACTCATCCCGATCAATTCGATAACATGACCGCTTAGTAAGCGAATCCGAGCTGATCTCTCTTGCTCGCCCGATTGAAAGGATACCGTCACCTGGTCTTCGGTTTCGTGTACCGTCATCGTGCCAGCCTCCGTCTGCACCTCCGTGTTAAAGCAGAGACGAATTTCGCCTTCGCACTCCGTGTGAAACACGAATAGCGTGCGCTGCTCAAGCTGCTTCACCAGCAGCAGTTCTGCAGTTGCGTAGGCCAGTGTCCCTTCAGCGATCCCCCAGGTCTGCAAGGGCACTTGCACGGGAAGAATTGGGCAGCGGCTTGCTTTGGCGACAAGTGTGGTATAACGGGGTATGACTTCTTCTGCCACGTGAAAGTAAGCGTCTTCATCTTGCTCGTTTACTTGGCATAGGAAGAGCAGCTCGCCGCCTTGCTTTAGCGCTAACCGATAAGGGGAGACACTACTCATTGGCTCAGGCTTCGCTTCCGCGAAGGAAGCGCCATACGTTTGAATCACACGATGCAGCATTCTTCCTTCATAAGCTTCCTCTCGAATGTGTCCTTCCGGTGTTATCATGCCATGGAAATCATAGTCCGAGGTGAGAAACGAAAGTGGATTCCCCCAATTGTTAGCCGCATTGGTAAAGCCAAAATTCGTCCCTGAAGCCTGCAAGTAAGGACCGAGCAGCTTTACTCCTGCTGATAATAATCTGCGAAGCAGGAAGTGCGAGCGATTCGTCTCCGTGACGAGTAAGGGCAGCCCGCGACGAGCCAACTCCTCTCTGTAGAAGAGCACCTTTTCTTCGAAAGCAGGGTCTTGGTCATTTGGATAGAAGTTACATGTGGGCACAACACCTTCAGCAAAACCAGAAGCCTCATACAAGCCGCCTTGTCCGGCACAAGCAATGAGCGGCACGGTTATCCCATGCTGCAGAGCTAAATCTCTTAGGGCCGAGATATACCCTTTGGGATCAGAGCAAGGATAGAAATCAAGCTCGTTGTCTAATTGGACAGCAATGATGGTGCCACCCTGACCCGTTTCATATTTCTTCAGGATGGGAAGAATCTGTTCATACCACCTGGCTACGTGCCGCAAGAAGGTAGGATCGTTATCCCTCAAGCGAAGATTTTCTTTCGCGAATAGATAAGCAGGGAGTGCTCCCCCATCCCATTCCGAGCAAATATACGGCCCTGGTCGCGCAATCACCCACAGTCCTGCATCGGAAGCATCCTGTAGAAACTGAGCCGCATCCTTCTCTCCAGTAAAATCCCAAGTTCCCTCCACGGTCTCATGATGATTCCAAGGAAAGTACACATCAATCGCGTTATATCCAAAGGCTTTAACTTTAGTTAGTCTCTCTTTCCATAAACCGCGTGGTAATCGAAAATAAAATAAGGAGGCACAAAGTATAATTTCTGATTTTCCATCTATCCGCAGTGCTTCTGACGATAAGTGAATCACTGCTTCTTCACTTTTTGATAAATACAATGGCTTACCTCCTTGATCTACCCTCATTCATTTATGAAACCCGTTTCATCCGGTAGGGATGTTTGCTGCTGTTCTATATGAAGTTAGTATAAGCTGTTTTAAAAGCGCTTACATTGAAAGAAACATCAAGATATATAACAAAACTACAAAGAAACAGCCTCACGCAAAACAAAAAAAGCTCCGAATTTTATCCAAATTCGCAGCCCTTTGCATTCTATATAACACTGATTTCTTATATTATTCACAGAATTTACGATAATTTTTCTTTAATAATTACTCATTGCGCCTAAACTCCTTAACCGTTTTCCCTTCCAGCTCTTTAAATACTTTGCAAAAGTAGGAAGTTTCCTGAAATCCTGTTTTCTCAGCGACTTCATATACTTTCCATGCAGGCTCTTGAAGCAGCTGTTTCGCCTTCTGTATCCGGCATCGATTCAGATATTCGACGATCCGCATCCCCGTCTCGCTTTTAAATAGATTGGATAGGTAATTCGCGCTCAAATGGAGAACATCTGCCAGCCTTGCCACCGTGATGTCTTCGGCATAGTGCTCTTCCATATAGGCGATTACTCCTTGGATTTCCTTCCGCATCATCGTGTGCTCAGCTTTATTCCCAACGATTTGCTTATTCAAATTTAGAAATAGCGGCTTCACTTGCTGCAGAGGCTGATGGGCTTCTATCACCTGGCTAACCTGTTTATACTCATGTTCAAACTGATCTGAGAACTTGTTCCTCTCTATAGCCAATGTTTTCAGCTGCATCATTAACGCTGCCAGCACGCTGCGCAGCTCGGATATAGGCGGCTTCTTTTGGATGAGGCTTTGAAACCAAAGCTCAGTTTGCGTTTCAACATCAGTGAATAGGCCACTTTTCATCGCAGCAACAAGAGGCTGAATCGTGATTCCTGCCAGCGTTTCAACCTTGTTATTACTTTGAAGAGACGTGTAAGCATAGAGTTGGTCCGTTCCTTCATAAACATATTGATCTAAGGCTGTTTCAGCTTGCTTATATAGCACAGCCCAATCCTTCAATCCGTACCCGATCGAGCTAATTCCCATTGTTGCAGAGCCGAGCTTCTTCATCCGGGTGTATAGCTGCGACGCTTGCCGGAGTGTCTCCTCCATACATTTGTGTTCACTCTTCTCCTGCGAAAAATAGATAATGACCGCGGTTCTCCGCTCTGAAATTGGTATAACCATGTTTGAGTATGCAGTCTGTTCTTCCTTAGAACCATCCGCCAAGACTTTAAAGCTAGCATCGATCACAACGACTGCCGTAGGACCTCCATGAATTGGGAAATGAACGGCGCTCGCTTGATCCTCGATATCCTCCGCTCGCTTTAACTCGCCTAGGAGAAGCTTACGCCCCAACAGGCAGCGCACCTCTTGAAAGCTGGCATCACGAATACTAGCTTGTTTTCTCCGCCTATGATCTTCCATAATCTTGCTATTCATTTGTTCTAATAGCTGTTGTAACGCATCAGGTTCAAGGTCATGTTTTAACAAATAATCCTCTGCCCCGAGCTTGAGGGCTTCCTTCACGAATCGGAAATCATCAAAAGAGCTGAGTGCCACAATTTTGATGGAAGCATCCTTTTGCTTAACCTGCTGGATAAGATCTATACCGTTCATCTCGGGCATCGAAATATCCGTGACAATAAGATCAACCTGCTGATGCTGCAGAAGATCGAGCGCATGCACGCCATTGAGTGCTTCACATACAATTTGGAAGCCATAATCTTCCCAACGAATGATCGTTTTAATCGCATACCGATATATCGCATTATCTTCAACGATCATGGCGTTCAACATGCTCATTCCTCCTTTGCCGATGCGTTCTATGCGGAATTCGCACAATAGCTTTCGTACCTAATCCCGGTGCACTTTCGTAACTAAGGCCATATTTCTCCCCATAATACAGCTGAATGCGTTCATTCACATTGTGAATGCCTATACTCGTCACTCCTGGAACCGATTCTTTACGTGTTGCTGCGTTCAATAGATTATGCGCTTGTTCAGCTTCCATCCCTCTTCCGTTATCTTCGACAATGAGCAGGAGCTGCTTCTCTTCTATGCGTGCATAAAGGACAATTCGTCCATTCCCCTTGGACATTTCGATGCCGTGAAGAATCGCATTTTCGACAAGCGGCTGAAGAATGAAGTAAGGCACCTCGCTTTCCATCAACCATTCATCGACTTCATAGTCCATGTGAAAGGCATCGCCATAACCAATTTTTTGAATATAAATATAGTTTTTTAATTGGTTAATCTCTTGCTCCAAGCTGTGGAATTCGCCAACACGTCGTACCGAGGATTTCAATAATTCAATAACGGAAGTGACCATTCGCTCTATCTCGGGTTGACGGTTCATGCGAGCATACCATTTCACAGTACCTAACGTGTTATAAAGGAAATGAGGATTAATCTGACTCATGAGGACAGTAAATTCAGCCTGTTGTTTGGCAATTTGCTCTTTATACACCGTGTTTATTAAATCGTTAATCCGAGACAGCATAAAATTGAACCGTATAGACAAACTACCAATCTCATCCCGCCCCAGCGGAATAATTCGAACATCGAAATTGCCATCTTCGACTCGGCGCATCGTTTGCTCCAAGATCTTGATATTTCGCGTCGTAGAATTTGAAAGTAATACGGCAATTCCGGTAGATATCAGAACGGCAAGCAGTGAAACGAGAGCGATCACAAAAACTAACACGCGTGTATTGGACAGAAGCTCAGACATCGGAATAAAACAAAGCACCCGCCAGCCCAGCGTAGATGTTCGTTCTTGGACGAATAAATGACTCCCTCCCGCAGCATGGTCGACAATTGCCATAGAGTCATCATTCTCCTTAAGCGTATAACTTAAGCTCCTTGAGATGAGATTGTCCATGCGAGGGGTTCCGCCACCAGCAAGCAGTTCGTTAAAAGGATTGAGAATCGCAACGTTATTTTGCTTAATGATGGAGCTATTGCTTCCCAGGGACAAGAAATAATCCGAATCGATACTGATGACAATCGTGCCAAGACTACGATCTATTTGACTCAGATCAGTGAAATCCCTGATAAGGAACACTTCTTTTTGCATTCTCAGAGAAGGCGACCAGCTTGTACTTCGTTCATGATTTTTCAAATAATCAGAGGCATGGCTTGTCATCACGGTTACATCATCATGATTTAGTGTACGATCCAAGCCTTTTTTATTTTCCCACCAGTACACCTGCCCCTTATGAGTTTGAATCATAATGGCATTCATATAGGGATTCCCATTTCCGTACTGAGCCAGCAAGAACTCCATTCGGCTGCGAAAAGCCGGATAGTTGTCACCTGTCACTTGTTCACCTTGTTCAGCAGCAATTTGCCGAATATTACTGTCACTTAGGACGTAAACGGAGGAAGTGAATGCTTCCTTCGCTCTAATTTCAATATTGTCGGAAACTTGATGAATGACCTGCATCGAGAGGTCTCTTGTATTCGATTCAATGAATTTCGTAGAGGCATAGATGGCAACTCCACCAATCGCCGATGAAATGAACAAAATAAGAATCATATTAGATAGAAATATTTTCGTTCGGATGCGAAAGTCCTTGACCCGATTTAAGTTCCACGGGGTGGCTGTCATACGCAGATCTCCTTGCTGTCATTTGGATGGTTTGCGAATCCGATCGAATGCTTGATCCAACTCTAGAATACAGCTATCCACATTGTGGCTGCGATCAATAACGAATTTTGTAAGTGCATTTACAAACACTTTTTGCAAATCCTGATTCACAAAATCTGTTGGCAAACTTGACCAGTCATACATTTGGCCTGTTTGGATATAAGTTTCATCCAACTCCACATAAGTGGGATCAAAGTCATTCGGCAAGCCTTTAATCACAGACAAGGCCTTCTTTTTCGTCTGAAAAATGGTCCCCATTTCCTTCGAGGCAAACAGTTCTAGCATTTGAAGCGCCGCCTCCTTATGAGGTGATTGGGGATTGATCACAATCCCTCCTGTTGATTTTAGTCCAAACTTGGCATCTTGGGGATTATTCGAATAAGGGAAAGCGAACAGTCCTAGAATACTCGCAGGATTCTTGGATTTAACACCGTCTACCGTCCACGTGCCGTTAATAATCATACCGGCTTTCCCTTCAGCAAGGAGCCCTTGGGCTTGGTTCCAATCGGTTTCGAACGGCTTGATATTCACATAACGCAAGCGTTCTCCATATCGTTTCAAGATATCTTTGAAGTGAATTTGATCCTCAGCGAACGTAGTTCGACCTGCTTCTATATCAGCCATCCAATTGCGGCCAGCGGCATTCTGATTAGCCAGAAGATCCGCTGCAATATCCCAAATCAGGGTCCAACTATCCTTGTAGCCTGCTGCAATAGGAATAATTCCTGCCTTCTGCAGCGCCTCACATGCAGCTAAGAATTGCGGCCATGTTGTTGGCGGACTTTGAATGCCTGCTTGGGCGAAAGCTTCCTTATTGTAAATGACACCCGCTCCATTCACGTCTATCGGAAGCGCCCATATTTTCCCATCAGCTGTCTTCACACCATTCAGGAACCTCTCATCGATTTGTGACAAAAAGGGTTGACCCGATAAGTCCATCGCATATCCTTTATGAATAAGATCCTGAGCGGCTTCCATATTATCCAGCATATAGATATCAGGCATGTTATTCGAAATCACACGCGTGCGAAGCAAGCTCATATAATTGCCGCCATCCACGCCAGTCAGCGTAAACGCATAAGAAGGATGTTGTTTAGTAAATAGCTGTGTCCCCGCCTCCAGCCATTTCCGCGCCCCCTCCTCATCAAAGTGATGAATCCACGAAAGCGTCTGCTCCTGGAGCTGCTGTTTAGGAACGACCGTAACTGTCTGGGTTTGACAAGCGGTAAGCATCAGAGATACAGTCATGCCTAGAGCTAACAAACGAGTCTTCATCCTTCCCCCTCATTCCATGATAGCGTTTACAAATAGTATAACGGTATTGGCCAATTAAAAAAACAGCCTATTTCCTCTTCAGAGAAAATAGACTGTTGATTGTTGTATATACAAGCGAATCATCGCTAATCGAATTCTAGTTATTCCTATCTTTCATTCGTTGATTTCCAACCATCATTGGCTTCGATGATATCCATCATTTTCTTCATCGAAAGCTGAATTTGTTCAGCGGAGGGCAAGGTTAAGTTGCAGTACGTTTGCTTCACAACATCCGTTAACACAGAATCAAACATGCAATCAAATTGCTCGTTTTTCAATATGAATTCCCTCCTTATTTACTTAATTTTGGAAGATTACCTATACTTAATCATATATAGAAACGCTATCGATAACAGCGCAATATTTTCTTTCGCAAATCCACATTTTTTTCCATAAATGCGCAAATTTTATTTGCGTATAACGAAAAAAGACGCAAAATCAGATAAATAAAATCTAATTTGCAATCTTTTTGTGAAATTTGGTAAAATTAAGGAGAGAGATAAACAGCGACGTTGAATTCACCATTCGGATCCCTACCAAATCAGGAAGGAAGTATCATATGATTAAGAAATCGAAGATTCTGATCGTAGATGATCATCCCTTAATGGCGGAAGCAACATCGAATACACTGCAGCAAATCGAAGGCATACAGATTATAGGGATAGCTGGTACTGGCAAACGATGCTTGGAACTCGTGGATTTGCATCAACCGCATATTGTTTTTTTGGATTATAATCTTCCGGATCAATACGGCGATGAGATTGCCAAAATCATTAAAGGGAAATATCCCGCCATCCACCTTGTCATTTTTTCTGGCATAGAATTATCCCATCTTTACAATTATTTGATCGGACTTGAGGTTAGTGCTGTTATATCTAAGGAATCTAGCGGTACGCTTATTAAAAGCTTAGTTACCCTTTTGTTGGAGAATTTCACGGTAATACCCGTTCCTGTTTTTCACAAAATGAGGGTGGACAGTGGTAATTTGCATCAGACTGATTCCTTGGACGACGATGAAGTACATATGATGACCATGATTGTTCAAGGCCTAACCAATGAGCAAATGGCCGAGGAAGTGCATATGAGTAAGCGAACCGTAGATAATTACATACGCAAAATTTATGAGAAATTAGGCGTCAAATCAAGGGCGCAAGCAGTAGATAAATTTAATCAATTCAAGCATATTTATGAAGTTAACCGGCGGCTATAGATGGTTGAAGAAGCGATTAGTGATTAAAAAGACTGGCCTCTCGTGATGAAGAGACCAGTCTTTTTTAATTGCCATTCTCTTATGGTTGGGATTCTTCTCGGTGATGCTGATGATGTTCCACAATATTCGCCGCTTCTATTAATTCTCGCATGACATCGGACTGCAGCTGTGGATTGATATATAGACCTTTTACATATAACTGTCCCTTTTCACTAGAGGTATATCGCGGAGGAATTTTATTTAATACCAAAGCAAGCACGTCTTCTTTGCAAGTAGTGCAATCACATTTCATTTCATAGTTTTTTTGAAACTCATCAAACAAATTCATCACTATCGTTTCCATTGCATTGAAGACTGCCATTGTGGGTACCCCTTCTTGATTCAACTATATCTCTATTATAACTCATATCCTCCTAATCAAAAAGAAGAGGCCACACGAATGCGTGCAGCCCTCTTATATCCTCATTTCTCAACAAATAATGGCGTATATCCCCGATCCAAGTTCTAACCGCAGCTCCCCATTACTTTCCTCTGCTGATAGGACTCCTGGTGCTGTCTGAGCTGCTTGACCATTAACGGATGCCATTGCGAATGTCGCCCCTCTCAAGGTTGCAAGGCCAGTCGTATTTGGAGGTAGTTGGAACTCGTAGACTACTCTGCCATCGACCTCTTTCTTCCATTCACTTCGTATCTTACCGTAGCTAGAATGGAGCGATGCTTTGGCGTATTCAAGGCCGGAATCTGGTCGCGGGCGGAAATGAATCCGTTTGTATCCAGGCTGCTGATCATCAGAGTCGAGACCCGCCACTACACGGTACAGCCAATCCCCAATGGATCCATACGCATAATGGTTGTAGGAGTTCATATCATCGCTCCAAAACGATCCATCGGGCTTGATGCCATCCCAGTGCTCCCAGATCGTCGTTGCTCCCTTGTGAATCGAGTACAGCCATGAAGGATAATCTTCTTGTTGAACTAAACGAACAGCCAGATCATGGTAGCCATTCTCGGATAATACATGGCACAGATACGGCGTACCTACGAAACCGGTCGTCAGGTGATTCTTCTGCTCCACGACATATTCGGCTAACGTCTTTGCTAATCGATCACGCGTACTTCCTTTCACGAGTCCAAACATCAGCGGGAGCACATGTGCTGTCTGTGTATGCGCGGCCAGACGCCCGCTTGGTGTTAGGAATTCTTGTGTGAAAGCTTCAACAATGCGCTCATAAAGCTCACTATACTTAGCTACATCCTCGCGGCGTCCCAGCACTTCCGCAGCTTTCACGAAAAGCGAAGTCGAATAGGCATAGAAGCATGTCGCGATTAAATCCCTAGGGGTCGCACCTATATAGCTGCCTTCTTTGGCATCAAGCCCAAGCCAATCACCAAAATGAAAGCCTGTATTCCACAGATACTCATTCTCTCCTTGGTCCCGCATGTACGTAATCCACGCTTTCATGCTGTCATACTGCTCCTCCAGAACACGCTTATCGCCATAAACTTGGTATATTGTCCATGGGCATATGACTGCTGCATCCCCCCATGCAGAGGAAGAGTGGTCAGTCGGACCAAGTACGTTAGGGATTACGAATGGAACGCCGCCAAGCTCATGCTGATCCGCTTCTAAGTCGCGCAGCCATTTTGTGAAAAATAGAGCCACCTCATAATTAAATGCTGCCGTGCGGATAAATACCTGTGCATCCCCTGTCCAACCCAATCGTTCATCCCGCTGCGGGCAATCGGTCGGTACATCCAGGAAATTGCCTCTTTGTCCCCACACAATATTTTGCTGAAGTTTATTCAGCAAGAGATGGGAACATTCAAAAGTGCCGCTAGCTGCCATGTCCGTGTGAATAACATGTCCCGTGAAGCGCTCTGCATCGAATGCTACTTCCTTGGGCCAGCCTACCACTTTGACATATCGAAAGCCTTGGAACGAGAAATGGGGTTCATATTGTTCTTCCCCGCCACCTTTGCATACATAAGTAACCGTCTGCTTCGCATGACGCAAATTCCCAATATAGAAGTTCCCTTCTTGATCCAGCACCTCTGCGTGCAGCAGCTGAAGACGAATTCCAACCGGCAGCTCCAATCGCATGTGCACTTTTCCAACCATATTTTGCCCAAAATCAAGAACGGTTTCACCAGAAGGTGTTTCAATAACAGTTATTGGCTTCAAATGCTGGGTAATGCGGGATGGCTCATTCTCTTGCATGACTAGGATGTCTTTGGAGTGATCAAGAACCGTTACCGGGCACCACTTATCATCCTGATACGTCGACATGCCCCACCCGCTAAGCTCCAAGTTAGCATCGTAGGTTTCTCCATGGTACAGTTCAGACATCCGAACCGGTCCTAATGAAGCGCGCCAGGAATCATCACTAACGGTTATTTCCGAAGTTCCGTCTATGTATTCGATATGTAATTGGAGGAAAAGAGCTCTAACGTCCCCAAAAATATTTCGTTGATTCTTCCAAGCCAAATTACCTTTATACCAACCGTTTGCCAGCACGGCGCCAAGGGTATGTTTTTCACCTTGCTGCAGCAGGCTCGTTACCTCATACGTCTGAACCTGCAGCCGGTGTCGGTAGCTGGTCCAGCCGGGTGTGAACTCCCAATCCCCGACACGAGATCCGTTGAGTTCAAGCTCATAAATGCCTAGACTCGTCGCGTAAATTGTCGCTTTACGAATTCCCTTACGTGCTGTGAATGTCTTCCTCAAATAGAAAGCTTCTTCTGCGTCAGGATCAATAGAAGCTGCATCAGGTGTAATCCACTTTGCTGACCAGTCATTGGGATTTAGCTGTCCCATTTCCCAGAAAGCGATTTCACTCCAAGGCGATTGCAAACCAGACTGATCCCATACTTTGACACGATAAAAGTAACGATTTCGCGCCAGCAGCTCTTGACCCTCATAAACAACAAGCACAGATTGTTCCGATTGTATGTGACCGGAATCCCAAACCAAACGACTCGGTTCGAAAGAATTTTCAACCCTACTCACCTGGATGTGATAAGCTGATTGGATGGTATGTTTGATGTCCGATTCTAGTTGCCAAGTAAAGCGAGGCTGGGTCGTATCCAACCCAATCGGGTTGACGCGGTATTCGCATGTTAAGTTAGAAATATGGAATGTCGTCATTCAAAAAAACCTCCTACTTTCATCAAAATGTCATGTACCCTTTTTATAAAGCAAGCATCAATATGTCCTATTGTAGTGCATCATATGACATAATATGAAGGTGGATTCAGACAATCTTATAGGTAGAATACGACACGGAATATTTATTTTTTTCGGCTTCCCCTCAATTTAGAAATCGCATACGAATAATATACAGTTATCGATAAATCACGTATGGGTAGGAGTTTAAGATGTTACAAAAAACACACAGTATTGCCGGATTCATTTCCGCGGAAATCGTTCTCACGTATCAAGATATTAGTTTCTTCTCATGGGATGCCGCTGGGGCTCTTCTACTTGGTTGTTTGGCAGGCACGTTAGCGGATGTCGATAAGCCAGGTTCTACCATGGCGAAGGTTCTTTTCCCTTTATCTGCTCTGCTGCGGCTGCTGAAGGTAAAGCATAGAACTGTCACCCATTCTTTGCTATTTCTACTACTCTTAGTTGTCATTGCAATGCCCTTATCTCCTTTATATTTCTGGGTATTCATCCTCTCTTACGCGTCTCACTCGTTTATCGATTTATTCAATGATAGAGGGGTTCAGCTCTTCTGGCCTATTCCCTTCAAGATTCGTCTACTCCCAAAATGGATAGCTATTGACACGGGGTCAGTGAGTGAAACCGTATTCCGCTGGTTACTTCTGGCTTTGAGTTTAATCATCCCTTTTTGGACTTATTTACTTCCTCAAATCTTGCTTCATAGCGCTTTGTTTTAATGCGTTGCAACAATGTAGTCCCCATTGGCATTGAGAAGAAATTGTGCATGATAAGCTCCTTGAGCGTCGGGCTCAGCTAAGCTCTGCACGATCTCGCCAACGGCAGGAACACCTAAGAAGTCGTTCAATTCCTTCTTCATCGTTGATTGGACAAGGATCTCGACTTCTTTCCCCCTATTTCCTGGAATAATAACAGGATGTCTCAAATGAGTCGGATTGTTCTCATCCAATAATTCAGAGTGGTGCAGCAGATGGCTCGGAATTTCCAGATTGTCTGGAACTGAGACCAATAAAACTGTTTCCGTATCATTCGTTTTTACTTGCATGACCCTTCCAGCCACATAGGCTGGAGCCGGTTGAATTTCTTCCATCGACATCATACTTTTCTCCGGAGAAATGAATGCAAACAGCAGAAACAAAGGAAATAAATGTATGAGACTTTTCTTGAACTCTTCCTTGTAACGGTACTTTGGCCTATTCATTCTATGCTCCCCCTTCTCGATTCATTTACATATCACGAGTCTTTTCATTCGTTAGTTATCCTTACCCCATACTTAAGCGTTTGAAAACTAAATGAAACGATTTTATGAAAAAAGAAAGTAGACTGGCCCAAAAGTCGGTACCCCGCATTTGCTGGGGACGTCGATTCGCTATTTGGACGAAAAATACCCGAAATCATCAGGAAGCGGAACGACGATGCGCTATTTCACGATTTTTGCCTCCGAATCGTTCCTTTGATCAAATAGCGCACCTACGTTCCTCACATTCGACTTCAAGCGCCGGTTTCCCAAAATAACGCATGGACGTTCCGCTAACTAGAAGTCCGTTGACTTTTCCCTTGCCTTCGGCAGAAAAACAAAAAAATGAGAAGGCAAGTAACTTTGCCACCTCATTTTTTTGTTTTTCTGTGCCCCTATTTACTTTTCGGACTGCCCATTCATACCAGATCCCCCATTTCCTTCCCTTGAATGGTGATCACAAATTCGTGTATACAGCTCATAACAGGCAGAGCTAATACCCAATAACAAAAAGCCCAAGATTTACTTGGGCTTTGGTCGAATCAAAAGAAGCTTGGATACGATGATTATTGCATCGGAACCGATATTTGGAAACAGATGCAGCCGTCTGCAACAGACACTTCAATGGTCCCTTTGTAATGCTCGATTCGTTCCTTCACAACCGATAGACCAAGCCCCTGGTGATCACCGCCACCTTTGGTGCTGTAGCCAATCGTGAACATTTTGTTGTAATCATCAAGTTGGAATTCGGGATCAACCGGGTTGGTTACGGAAATGGTTAAATGGTTAGACTCCGACCATCCGTTCACCATAACTTCACGTTCGTCTGGTGGGAATTTATTGACCTCATCAAACGCATTATCAATCAAGTTCCCAATAATTTTCACGATATCAACGGATTTCACTCCTAATGACAAGCCTTCTAGGCCGGTAAAATGGTAATTGAAATCGATTTTGGTTCTCATGGCAAGCGCAATCTTTGCTTGGATAAGCGCTGCAATAGCCGGATGCCCAATTCGAATGATATCGTTCACTTCGTTAATTTCTTCAATTAATTCCTTCATGTATTTCATTTGATCTTCTTTTTTTCCTTTAGACAGGAGAGCATACATGGTTTGTACATGGTTTAGAAAGTCATGCCGTTGACTGCGTATCGTAGCAAACATGAGATCCACGTTTTGAATGTACATTTCTTGTGTAGACTGGACTGCTGTTTCTCGGCTTTTCGTAATAAATCGGAAAACCAAATATATAAGTACACAGCTAAAAATCGTAAATAAAACAATGAGAAGCGTAAGCTGAACGAGCTGCTTGTTTAAAGTGCTTTGAATCGTTTGATAATCCGAGACGATGGTGATGACATAAGGAACTTCCCTTTGAACTTCAGTCAATTTTTTCTTAACAGGAACATACA